>NZ_LT599032.1:1300239-2600478 GCF_900079725.1 uncultured Dysgonomonas sp. | reverse complement strand
TCTCTCTCTCTCTCTCTCTCTCTCTCTCTCTCTCTCTCTCTCTCTCTCTAGCAAAATACAGCTAACCTCCAAATTTTCAGTTGAAAAAGAAGTGCAAACAAGTGTATATTTTGCGGGAGAGAAACTCATTAAAATAGAATTATGTGTTCTGTTTTGTTGCAACAAATGTAGATAATTTGTTTTCAATTGACAAATTAAAATCTTTAATCTTAATAATTTATATACAAGAAATAAACGAATCGATCAATAATAAATAGACACACACTGCCGGAATAGCCAGTATCGTACTGTCGAAACGGTCAAGAATGCCGCCGTGTCCGGGTATCATATTACCCGAATCTTTTACTCCCAAGGTACGTTTTATAAGTGACTCGAAGAGGTCGCCCCAGGTTCCGAATACGACTACTACAGCTGCAAAGCCAAGCCATGCGACAGTGGAGAGATTGGTGAAAAAGTGCGCAAAAATAAGAGAAGAGGCTATAGCTACCATTGCTCCGCCAACGAATCCCTCCCATGACTTCTTAGGAGATATACGCTCAAACAAGCGATGCTTTCCAAAAGCCATCCCTGTAAGATAGGCAAAAGTATCGTTCACCCATATAGTTACCAGCAGAGCCAGAATATATACATAATGGTAACTTCCGGGTTCATAAGCAAATACAAGATAATTTGTCAGAGCCAAAGGGCCTGCAATATAAACCTGCCCAAGCAGCGAATAGGATAAAGACTGAATAGGATTCTCACGTTTCATGTACAATTCACTGATGAAAAGGACTATCAGATAAATCATATACGGAACAAAAGCAAGTGCAGATGATGAATAAACACAATAGTAAAATCCTCCTAAAAAAAGAAAAAATCCTCCTAATATATTCCATGGCCGGATAACAGGAACTTTTACAGCTTTTTCTATCAATCCGTAAAATTCATACAGACATAATACAATAAGTAATGAGAATATGACAACAAAAGTGTACTCATTTATGAGTATTCCACCCAGTAACAAGCCGATGAATACGGCTCCGGCAAGGATACGGACAACAATATTAGGTAATTTCAAGGTGTTTCTTTTTTCATTATAACGTAACAAAAGTAGTAAAAATAGAGATATTCTATCCAGATATTCAGAAAATAAAAGGAATTGACAAGTCTAGTCATATTTTTTTCTGAATAATGTGAATCAGCAGCTGGATCTGAATATTCTATTTTTCTACGCGCCGTCCGGCTTGTTTTTCTTAACTTTTTCTTGATAAAAAGTTACAAAAATCAAGGCTGCATCCCCCGGCGACCCAAAACCGCAGCTCCGGTGGGGCAAAATAATACAGAATCATCTATAGCCGGATTATCAGCCGGGTATAGCAGCTACCGTATTTTGCCCTACACCTCCGCTTTGCGGATTGGGTGCCCCGCCTGAGGGACGAGGCCGGGATTGCGATGCGTCGACAGACAGAGGCTCTTCATGCTTTAGCCCCACGTGCGTCAGCCGACTCGTAACTCGTAACTGCCCACGGAGCGTAGTAACTTGTAACTAAAAACGAACGTTTCTATCCTACAATAATCACCTCAACTACTGATTGGCATGAATAATAGTTCGAAATATTTGTCAATCAAAATAATGAGATTCGAATATAATGTTTATTCGTTTGTCTCTTCTCTTTCATTTTATTATTTTTGTCTCTCAAATTAATGTAAAATGAAGTATTACAGTACAAATAAGAATGCGCCGGAAGTCAGCTTGCAAGAAGCAGTAGTTAAAGGGCTGGCTCCTGACAACGGGCTCTATATGCCCGAAACTATAAAAGAATTGCCTCAATCTTTTTTTGAAAATATAGGCAATATGAGTTTTCAGGAGATAGCATATACAGTCGCCGATGCTTTCTTTGGAGAAGATATAGAGCGCGATACACTCAAGAGTATTGTTTACGACACCCTTAATTTCGACACTCCTGTAGTACATGTAAAAGATAATATATACAGCCTTGAGCTCTTTCATGGTCCTACTCTTGCGTTTAAAGATGTGGGAGGGCGTTTCATGGCTCGTCTGCTAGGCTATTTCATTAAGAAGCAAGGACAGAAAGACGTGAAAGTCCTGGTGGCCACATCGGGAGATACGGGTAGTGCTGTCGCAAACGGATTTTTGGGAGTGGAAGGTATCCATGTATATGTTCTCTATCCAAAAGGGAAAGTAAGCCAGATACAGGAATGCCAGTTTACCACATTAGGCCGGAATATAACAGCAATAGAAATAGAGGGGACATTCGATGACTGTCAGGCGTTGGTAAAAGCCGCCTTTCTGGATGAAGAACTGAACCGGAAGCTTAATCTGACTTCTGCCAATTCCATTAATGTAGCCAGGTTCCTCCCTCAGGCATTTTATTATTTCCATGCCTATGCTCAACTTGCCAAGCAGGGGAAAGCCGGAAATGTAGTGTTTTCGGTGCCTAGCGGCAACTTTGGTAATATTACTGCCGGATTGATAGCCAAACGGATGGGATTGCCTGTAAAGCGTTTTATTGCAGCAAATAACAGCAATGATATTTTCTATAAATATTTGCAAACCGGAGAGTATAATCCGCGTCCTTCTGTACAGACAATTGCGAATGCCATGGATGTGGGGAACCCCAGCAATTTTGTCCGCGTGCTCGACCTTTACGGTAAGTCATTGAACGAGATAAAGAGAGACATATCGGGAGAATGGTACAATGATGATTGTATAAAGAAGATAGTAAAATCCACCTATGATGAGACCGGCTATTTACTCGATCCTCATGGCGCATGCGGCTATCAGGCATTAAAAGATGAATTGCAGCCGGGTGAAACAGGTGTTTTCCTTGAAACAGCGCACCCTGCCAAATTTCTTGAAACAGTAGAAGGTATCATAGGCAGGCAGGTGGCTATTCCTGAAAAGTTACAGGCTTTTATGAAAGGGAAAAAACAAAGCATAGACATGAGTAAAGAATTTGCTGATTTCAAGCAATACTTACTGAAGTAAAAAATAAAGCCCGGTAAGTGATCTGACCCCAAAAAGTTGGACGGATTAATAAAAAATTCAAGTGTATAGAGTTCGGTATTTTACCGGGCTCTTTCCTTTTAATTTAAGTTTGATTCTCTCATTATTATAATACTCGATGTATTCTGTCAGTTCCTTTTTAAACTCACTGATGCTCTTAAATTTCTTCAAATATAGTAATTCAGACTTCATAATGCCAAAGAAATTCTCCATAACAGCGTTATCCAAACAATTACCTTTGCGAGACATGCTTTGTATAATTCCATTCTTTTTAAGTGTCATCTGATATTGCTTATGTTGATAATGATATCCCTGATCTGAGTGCAAAATAAGTTCGCCGGTTATGTTCACTTTATTTTGAGCCTTTTTTATCATATCCATAACCATCTTTAAATCAGGACTGTCGGATATGGTATAAGATATGATTTCCCCATTGAACATATCAATAATAGGAGAAAGATATGCCTTCTTACCCTCAATTTTAAATTCAGTAACATCTGTAGCCCATTTTCGGTATGGCTTTTCAGCTTTAAAGTCACGATTAAGTACGTTAGGAGCAATCCTGCCAACTTCTCCTTTATATGACTTATATTTTACCTTACGGACTTTTGATTTCAGATGCATTTCTGCCATAAGTTTTTGCACCGTCTTATGATTAATCAAATATCCCTCATTTAGGAGCTGCATATACACCCGACGATACCCATAACGTTTGTGGTGAGCTTCAAAAATATCAACTATACGTTTTCTTATATCAGCATATTTGTCTGTGCTGTTAATACGGGATATATGATAATAGAAGGTTGAGCGAGCCATCCCATGGATCCTCAGTATTGTTTGAAGATCATGACCTTTCTGCCTTAGTCCTTGGATGGCTTGCGCCCAATCTTGCGTAGACGGGCTTCCTTTTCTTCGACTAAGGCTTTCACTTTTTTTAATAGCTCATTCTCTATTTTGAGCTTAAGATTCTCTTCACGGAGCTTTTCGAGTTCCGTCTCAGGTGCTTTCTTCTTAGGTCTTCCCATACCTTTTGCGCGGCCTCGTTTTTTTGTAATATCAAGCGCATTCAAACCGTCAGTTCTGGCTATCCGTAGCCAAGTGGATATACGGCTGTCGCTTGCTCCATATTTTAACGAAGCTTCAACCAAAGATAAATGATTATTTTCAATATCGGAGACTATTGTACGCTTTAGCTCTCCACTTGCACAAATATTCTTCTTTTTGCGTAAGGCTTCTAAACCATGCTGCTTATACTGAATCCACAAACAAGTTAAGAGCTTAAAACCGATCCCATACTTTGTACTTACGTAATTGATACTGTAACCGTCTTCAAGCAGATGCATATACATGAGACGGTCGGAAAAGGAATGTGTTTTATTCATAAATAAACCCCAAAGTTTTTTGTCCAAACTTTGGGGCTCACTTCAAAGATACCGGGCTTTATTTTTATATCAAAGAATGATCAGAACTTATATCCTAAAGTGACATAAGCATTCCTGTTTTTTACTTTCTTATCTTCTCGTGATATATCATATAACCCAAAGTCATATTTAAAAGATATATTCACATGCTCATATTCTACACCCAGACCAATACCAATACCCCAGTCAAATTCACGGAAATGCGTATCACTGAAGGTCTCCTCTCCCCTTCTCCATCCGTCAATCATTTTTATGTAATCATTCAGGTTCATAGTAGTAGTTCCTTCCGGTGTTCTTATAACAACTTCGTCACCCAGCTCTGTTTGCCCGTCAATACCGTAAGCTATATAGGGACCGGCCTGTACCATCAGTCTTGTTTTTTCGGATAAGTCGATCTTGTATCCCACATGTACCGGAATCTGTAGGTAATTAGCAGCTACTGTCGATTTTTTAATACTTAGGCTTGTACCCTCGTTTTCATCTTTGTTCAGCAGATCGTATTTAGCACCCTTGTTAGCAAATTCGATAGCAGAAGAAAGATACAGGTCGCGATTGAGGAAATAGTCGAATGTCAGCCCTCCGGTAAACGAATGCTTTATTTTAGTATTGTAAGAATACTCACTAAGATCTGAGAATACGAATCCGGCTTTGACCCCGAATAAGAATTTTTTCTCCTGTGCATTAGCAGACAAGCCTGCTATCAATAATATTGACGCTAAGGTAATTTTGATTATTTGTCTCATAAAATACTTTGGTTAAGATTATGTAGTTTAATTTGTATAAATAAGATATATATATGAAACAAAGATATATAAATTATTGGTTTCCGTATAAATAAAAAATGATTTTTATAATTCCCGGAAATAAGAAAGCCCGGAATTTCCGGGCTTTCTATATAATTGAGAAGATATTCTTAGAATAAGAATTTAACACCAATAGTTAAATCACCTATTTCAGTTCCATGTGTATTACCATTGAATCTGAAAGAATTGCTGCTATCACCACCTTTAGGCTTAGAGCTATTGTAACGGGCACTCAATATAGTGAAAGATGTTTCTACTGAGATCCAGTCATTGATTATATAATCAAAGCCGGGAGCTAATGCTACAGCAATATTAGTGTCGTTTACTTTCAGTTTGTTATCCCCGCTTCCATATTCAGTACTACCGAAAGAAAGAGGAAGGGCTGCTTGTCCGAAGAAATAAAGTCCACCAGTGATGTTCCAGTATTTTCTGGCAAAAGGCATGATGCTGAAATCTGTAGACTTTTCTGTTTGTTCACCTCCTACTTTAACTTTTCCCGATTCGAAACCTAAAGCGGCCCCAACAGCTACAGATGGTGTAACAAATGTACCCACCAGAGGAGCAACTGTAAAATCATTAACTTTTCTCTCTAGTGCTTGACCAGAAGAAGTTGTATATGATTTATCGCTTCCGAAGCCTACCTGACCTCCGACAAACCAAGTTCCTTTAAGACCATCTTGTGCATTTGCAAACAGGCATGACAATGCCAAAGCGCTGACTAGTAATAATTTTTTCATAATTTTCTAATTAATGTGATCGTTTTTAAGTTTGTTTTACGATGCAAATATATATGTATATTTCTTAATTTTAAAACTTATTACGAAAAATTCTATTATATATTGCACATCTACTTTGTTTCCAATGAGATAGGCCGGATATAAAAATCAACAAAGATGTGATAAAAAAATAATCATAAAGAAAGTATAATGGTTTATTTTCTGATAGTTTAGCATCAGTCGCTATTATTCGCCAAATGATAAATTTATATAAAAACCGGGACTAAAGAGTGTATAATCTTTAGTCCCGGTTTTGTCAGATATCGTCTGATAAAAGTCAATACGACCTCTTGTCTATTCCTTCTATATAATTCAGGAATGCAGTATTCACCATCCTGTTGCCACCCGGGGTGGGGTAATTACCCGAAAAATACCAATCCCCTTTGTGATTCGGGCTGGCTTTGTGAAGATCTTCAATGGTCTGGAACACAATTTCTATCTTAGCCTGTGTCCCTTTCGGCGTAAGCATTTCGGCCATTTTGGTCGATATTTCTTCGTTAGAGAACGGTGCGTAAATTTCTTTTACATAATTCACTATCTCTTCTTTCGGCTTGTTCTTTTGTGCAAGAGATTTATGGTACACATCGTCTATAACCGATTGCATCCCTCTCTCTTTCAATAATTCGATAGCAGCTCTGAATGCAGCAAATTCACTCATCCGCGACATATCTATACCATAGCAGTCCGGATACCTGATCTGCGGAGATGAAGATACGATAACTATTTTTTTAGGGTGCAGACGGTCTAGTATTTTTATAATACTTTGCTTGAGGGTTGTTCCCCGCACTATACTATCATCTATCACCACCAGATTGTCTTCATATGGGCGAACCGAATCGTATGTTATATCATAGACATGGGCCGCCAGATCATCCCGGCTACCGTCCTGTGCGATGAAAGTCCGCAACTTGATGTCTTTGATAACAACCTTTTCGGTGCGTACCCGCATAGATAATATCCTTTGCAGTTCTTCTTCGGAAATGGATGAACCCTTTTCGGTAATTTTCTTTAGCTTTACATCATTCATATGCTTGTTGAGAGCCTCTGTCATTCCGAAAAATGCAACTTCAGCCGTATTGGGTATGAATGAGAACACCGTATGTTGTATATCATTATCTATCGCTTTCAGAATAGGCGGCAGAAGTAGTTTACCCAGATCTTTGCGTTCGTTGTATATATCGGCATCCGAACCTCGGGAAAAATAAATCCGTTCGAACGAGCAAGGGGAAACATTCCGTGGTTCCTGTATTTGTGAAAACAATACCTGTCCACTCTTTTTAACAATGATTGCCTGTCCCGGATCAAGTTCTTTTACTTCGGCCACATCGAGATTAAGCGCCGTCTGAATTACAGGTCGTTCCGATGCTACTACTACAATCTCATCATCGTGGTAGTAGAAAGCCGGACGTATACCGGCAGGGTCTCTGTATACAAATCCGTCGCCACAGCCGATAATTCCGCCAATGGTATATCCCCCGTCCCAGTTCTCACTGGCTTTGTTGAGCATGAAATGTATATCGAGGTTCTTTTCTATCAGGTCGTTCAGGTCTTCTCCTTTTACTTTTCGGTCTTTGCCAAATTTGTCATATTGGAACTGTACTTCCCTGTCGAGATGATGCCCGAGAGATTCGAGAAGAACGAATGTGTCGGCGTAGTCACGTGGGTGTTGCCCTTCAGCTACCAATGCTTCGAACAGCTCATCAACATTGGTCATATTGAAGTTCCCAGCTAACGCAAGGTTCCTCGATCGCCAGTTACTGCGACGCAGAAATGGATGTACATATGAGATGCCACTCTTGCCGGTTGTACTGTAACGCAGATGCCCCAAAAATAATTCACCTGCAAATGGCAGATATTGGCTGGCATATGCAGGATCACTTAATTTTTCCCTGGATGTTTTTTCGTAATTCTTGTATACATTCGAGAAGATTTCCGATATGGCACCTGAGCCTGTAGCTCTTTCTCTGAATATAAACTCGCTACCCGGAGGTGAGTCTAATTTTACTACAGCAAGTCCCGCGCCTTCTTGTCCACGGTTGTGCTGTTTTTCCATCAGCAGGTATAATTTATTCAATCCATACTGCCATGTACCGTACTTCTTTTGATAGTAGTCAAGCGGCTTTAGCAAGCGTATCATTACGATACCGCATTCATGCTTCAAAGGCTCCGTCATATAAAGATCTCCTTCTATTGAGAATTTGTTGAGAATAGTTATTCAATTTCATTAGTCATTTTACATACGTTTCACTCCTGTGACCGTTGGTTCTCGCAATGGCATAATTCAAATAAATTTGATTCTGCTCTCATTGCTTAACGAAAATGCCCTTTTGAGGCTACAAAGATAATATGATTTTTTCTGTAATCCTAAAATATTATAGCTCCAATACGGGGATTAACAATAAGCAACAGAAGTAGCCGGCAGAAAGGGAACAGAGGCGGGATTGCCTGCCGTAATATTTTCTCTGATGAACAAATATTATATACTTTATCTATACAGAAAAGCGATCAGCTTACAGCTCTTTGATGTATAAACAAGAGCCCCCTCAATCCCCCATGGGGGACTTACAATGAGGGTAAAAAGTAATAATAGAAAAGCTGTTACCTTTGTTACCTTTTGAAAGTTGTAAGCGTTGAGTAATAAGTATAAAGGAGTTCTATTGTTGACTGCTAACTGTTGACTGTTAACTGATATATGTGTAACCTTTGTTACCTTTTCTTGAACCGAAAATTGAAAATGAGCTCCTAGCTGCTAGCTATTCATTGCTAACAGATATATGTTTGTCCGAAAAATAAGGGATTTATACTTTAACCGTATCCTCTTTTTTCTTACATTTGCTTCTTGTTACTCATTTTTACTCCTTTAGATGTTAGTAAAGGTTTTTGGCGCAGCTGTACAAGGCATACTTGCGACATTGATTACAATAGAAGTCAATTGTTCGAAAGGCATAAAGTTTATGCTTGTCGGATTGCCTGATGCATCCGTAAAGGAAAGTCACGAACGTATAGTTTCGGCACTGCAAATAAACGGCTATAAATTCCCCCGTCAGCAGATCGTTATCAATATGTCCCCTGCCGATATAAGGAAAGAAGGTACAGCATACGACCTGCCTTTGGCAATCGGCATACTGGCGGCTTCCGAAAGTCTGAAATCAGATAAACTTGAAGATTACATGATTATGGGAGAATTGTCGCTCGATGGCAGTATACTTCCCATAAAAGGAGTACTCCCCATAGCCATAAAAGCAAGAGAACTCGGCTTTAAAGGCTTGGTTCTACCTCGCAGAAATGCACGCGAAGCGGCTGTAGTAGATAATCTGGATGTATATGGGGTGGACAATATAAGTGAGGTTGTCAGCTTCTTTAATGAAGAAATAGAACTGGAAAAAACAATAATAGATACCCGTGCCGAATTTTATAATGCACAACAGATCTTTGAATTTGATTTTGCAGATGTAAAAGGACAGGAGAATGTGAAGCGGGCCCTGGAAGTTGCTGCTTCGGGCGGACACAATCTGATTATGATAGGCCCTCCGGGAGCAGGAAAGTCGATGATGGCAAAGCGCATGCCATCCATCCTCCCCCCATTTATTTTGCAGGAAGCATTGGAAACGACCAAAATACATAGTGTTGCAGGCAAGATAGGGAATGAAACTTCTTTGATGGCTCAACGTCCGTTTCGTAGTCCTCATCATACCATTTCCGATGTGGCACTGGTTGGCGGTGGTGCCTATCCCCAGCCCGGCGAGATCAGTCTAGCGCATAACGGGGTTCTTTTTCTTGACGAGTTGCCCGAATTTAGCCGTAGTGTACTCGAGGTCATGCGGCAGCCGCTCGAGGACCGGAAAATATCTATCTCGAGATCGAAATTTTCGGTTGAATATCCGGCCAGTTTCATGCTGGTGTCGTCGATGAATCCGTGCCCTTGCGGATATTATAACCATCCTGAAAAGGAATGCGTTTGTCCCGGAGGTGCTGTTCAGAAATATTTGAATAAGATATCGGGACCACTCCTCGATCGTATAGATATACACATCGAAATAGTTCCTGTACCATTTGAGAAAATATCGGATAAAACGCCGGCTGAAGCAAGCACATCCATAAGAGATCGCGTTATAAAGGCAAGAGATATACAGGCTCAACGCTTTAAAGATGATAATGAAATATACTGCAATGCGCAGATGACACCTAAACTTCTTGCCAAGTATGCTTCTCCGGACGAGACAGGTTTGCAACTATTAAAAACGGCTATGGACAGATTCAATTTGTCGGCCAGAGCCTATGACAGGATACTAAAAGTGTCGCGCACAATTGCGGATTTGGATAGTTCCGAAAAAATACAGCCAAAACATTTGGCAGAAGCCATAAACTATCGTAATTTAGACCGGGAAACTTGGGCAGACAAATAGTATAATTAATATAAAGATAAAGAACAAGCCATGACTTTTACCGATTTGAGTAATTCTATTTTCGATAAATCAATTAATGATTATCATAAAACGGACAACGTAGATAGTCCTATCAGTAATCCTTATACTGAGAAATCGATAGAATATTTCCTGTATCTTAAAAACTGGATAGATACGGTGCAGTGGCATCTGGAAGATATTATCCGCGATCCGGATATTAATCCGGCAGAAGCCTTATTAATAAAGCGCCGTATAGATAAATCAAATCAGGACAGAACAGATCTGGTAGAGCTCATAGATAGCTATTTTCTGGATAAATATAAAGATATAAGCCCTCTGTCTGATGCCCGTATTAATACCGAAAGCCCGGCATGGGCGATAGACCGTTTGTCTATCCTAGCCCTTAAGATATATCATATGCAACAGGAAGCTGACAGAAAGAACACATCGGCAGACCATAATGAACAAGCGTCGAAAAAGCTTCAGGTTTTACTTACTCAGCGAAAAGATCTTTCTACGGCTATAGAAGAATTACTAGAGGACATAGAGACAGGGAAAAAATATATGAAAGTATATAAGCAGATGAAGATGTATAACGATCCAAGTCTTAATCCTGTTTTATATGCAAAAACACAATAACTAGATAGAAGCTCACAAAGAATACGGTTATGTCTAAAGTCTTGGTAATACGGATATCTTCCTTCGGGGATGTAGCTATGCTCGTCCCGGTAGTATATTCTGTTGCCGCAAAATATCCTCAAGATCGTTTTTCGGTAATGACCCGGAAAGCATTCGCCCCCCTATTCGAGAATCTGGGATTTAATGTTAATGTTATCCCACTCGATATTAAAAAAAGACACCGGGGATTAATAGGTTATTTCAGGGTAATGAGACGGTTGTCAGCCATGAGATTTTCCCATATAGCCGATGTGCATGACGTCCTGCGATCGAAAGGTATCCGCCATTCCATGTTTTTCATGGGACGCAAAGTTGCACATATCGATAAAGGTAAGAGTGAAAAAAAATATGCGATAACTCATAAACAACTGGATCCCCCTCTCAAACATACAATGCAACGCTATCAGGAAGTTTTTGATAAATTGGGCTTTCCTGCACCAATGGTATTCAACAATTTCTTTGATTTCGTGCCGCGGAATTTTTCAGATCTTAAATCCGTTGCCAAAGAGAAGAACGGCAAATGGATTGGTATAGCGCCTTTTTCTAAGCATAAGGGTAAAATATATCCTTTAGAGAAAATGTCGAATATAATTGGTATACTCTCTAAGAAAGAGGGAGTTACTGTATTCCTGTTTGGCTCGGGTAAGGAGGAACAGAAGGTATTATCCGGTTGGGCCTCAAAATATCCGGACACGATTGATCTCACCGGAAAGCTTAATTTGCAGAAAGAAATGCTTTTTATTTCATATTTGGATGTTATGCTGTCAATGGATTCGGCTAACATGCATCTTGCCTCATTGGTGCAGGTGCCAGTAGTATCTGTTTGGGGAGCAACCCATCCGGCGATGGGCTTTTATGGATTCAGACAAGATATAGCCAATGCAGTTCAGATTGACTTGGATTGCAGACCATGTTCGGTTTTTGGTGATCTACCCTGCCAGAGAGAGAATGAGGAGTATGCCTGCATGGATAGAATTACAGAGGAATCCGTTGTATCAAGAATATATAAGGTACTAGATAAGATAGATTCATGAGAATTGCAATCCTTTCACCGTTTTACCCTTACAGGGGAGGTTTAGCCCAACTTAATGCCCGGTTATATACAGAACTCTCCAGACAGAATGAGGTGAAGGCATTCACGTTTACAACCCTCTATCCCGACTTCCTTTTTCCCGGTAAGACTCAGTATGTCGCTGAAGGTGATACTGCTACTGTAATAGACAGTGATCGTGTATTGAACAGTATAAATCCTTTTACATATATCCGGACAGCCAGACGTATTAATAAATATGCTCCCGATCTGCTTATTATACCTTACTGGATGTCTTTCCTTGCGCCTGCTTATGGCTCGGTATGTCTTTTCCTTAACAAAAGGACTAAAGTAGTAGCTCTTGTTCACAATGCGATCCCACATGAAAAGAGATTTGTAGATAAGTCATTTGCCCGCTTTTTCTTCAATAGATGTGATGCATTTATTGTCATGAGTGAACCTGTCCGGCAGGATTTACTCTCCCTGAAAAAAGATGCTAAGATACTATTACAGCCACATCCGATATATGATCAGTATGCTGAACGTACAAGTAAAGCCTCCGCATGTGAGACGTTAGGCATTAGGGAAGACAAGAAGAACCTCCTTTTCTTCGGATTGATACGCGATTATAAGGGATTGGATATTCTTATCGAGGCTATGGGAATGCTGGATGACTCTTATCAGCTAATCATAGCCGGTGAGAGTTATGGCAGCTTTGATAAATATACTGAACTGATTAATCAATCACCTTTAAAAGATAATATAGTTGTCTTTGAACAATATATTCCCGATGATATGGTATCAACCTTATTTTCTGCAGCAGATGTGCTGGTTCTGCCATACAAGTCTGCGACACAAAGCGGGGTGGTAGCTTTAGCTTATCAGATGGAGTTACCTATGATAGCTACAAATGTGGGTGCACTGGGGAGTACTGTTAAGGATTCTGAGACAGGCCTGGTAGTATCTGAGCCTACTCCCGAGCACGTAGCCAAGGGCATAAAGGAGTTTTTCAGCTCAGGCACAATTTTCTATAAGGATAGCCTCAAAAGAGAGAAGAAACGGTTGTCGTGGGATAATTTCACCCGGTCAATCGAATCTTTCTTCTCTAGCCTGTAGTCAGTTATATTATTCGGATCACTTCATTCTGAATAATCCGTATTTAAGCATACAGATAAAAGCTCTTACTCCGTCTCTCCAGCCTATCTTCTTGCCTTCTTCGTAAGTCCGTCCATAATAGGATATACCCACTTCATAGATTCTTACATTAGGATATCTTGCGACTTTGGCGGTCACTTCCGGCTCAAATCCGAAGCGTCTCTCCTGTAAAGGGATGGACTTGATAATATCTGAGCGGAACAACTTATAGCACGTCTCCATATCCGAGAGATTGAGGTTGGTAAACATATTGGAGACAAATGTCAATAGCTGATTACCGATAGAATGCCAGAAGAAAAGTATACGATGAGGCTTCCCTCCCATAAATCTTGAGCCGAATACAACATCTGCAAATCCGTCTACCACTGGTTTTAATAAGATATTGTATTCTTCCGGATCATATTCAAGGTCGGCATCTTGTATAATAAGATACTCGCCTGTAGCTTCTTTAATACCTCTGTGCAGAGCAGCCCCTTTACCCATATTCACAGGCTGTTCGAAGAGTTTCATATCTGCTTGGGGATGCTCGTCAATATAGGCTTTTACCACCTTTACTGTATCATCTTTTGAACAGTCGTTAACAATGATAATTTCTTTGTCGAAATTACCGATCAGATTTACAGCCAATACCTTATTAAGTATCAGGTGTATTGTTCTGGCTTCGTTGTATGCAGGAATTACAATTGAAAGTTTCATGTTTAAGTTATATTTATGTCTTCGTAAAAGTCTTTATTTCAATATGCTATCAAAGTATGTTATGGTTTCTGTAAGCCCTTCTCTCAATTGGATTTTAGGTTCCCAACCCAGTTTCTCTTTAGCCAAGGTTATGTCCGGTTTTCTTTGTTTAGGATCATCGCTAGGCAAAGGCTTAAATACTAATTTTGATTTAGAACCTGTTAGTTCCAGGATAAGATTAGCTAACTCAAGCATTGTGAATTCACCCGGATTACCTGTATTTACAGGGCCGACAAACGAATCATCAGTGGCCATCATCCTTATCATGGCTTCAACCATATCGTCCACATATTGGAAGCTGCGGGTCTGTGTACCATCCCCGTATATGGTGATATCCTCCCCTTTCAAAGCCTGAACTATAAAATTCGAAACCACGCGACCGTCTTCCGGATTCATACGTGGGCCATATGTGTTGAATATACGGACTATCTTAATCTTTACCCCGTTTTGGCGGTGATAGTCCATAAATAATGTCTCAGCACAGCGTTTTCCTTCATCATAGCAGGAACGTATCCCTATAGGGTTTACATTTCCCCAATATGACTCCGGTTGAGGATGTACATGAGGATCGCCATATACTTCACTTGTCGAAGCCTGCAGTATTTTTGCTTTCAGGCGTTTTGCCAGTCCGAGCATATTAATGGCTCCCATAACGGAAGTCTTGATAGTTTTAATAGCATTATACTGATAATGAACAGGAGAGGCAGGGCATGCAAGGTTATATATCTGATCCACATCTACATGAAATGGATGGACAACATCATGCCTGATTAATTCGAAGTAAGGATTGTTAAGTAAGTGTATGACATTCTCTTTGGATCCGGTGAAATAATTGTCTAAGCATAATACCTCATTGCCTTCATTCAGAAGCCTTTCGCAGAGGTGTGATCCGATAAATCCGGCTCCTCCTGTTACAAGTATTTTTTTACGAGTCATTTGCTTTTAGTCTATCTTATTGTTTGTAAGTTCGTTTCGGGATACAAAGGAATGAAAAAATACAATGTGTCTGAAATTCTTTAACACTTTATTTACCTGAAACTATTTTCTTTATATCATTTAACTTGTTCAAGGCTTCCATTGGTGTCAGGTTGTTGACATCCAGCGATTTTATTTCATCCCTCACCTGGCTAAGCACAGGGTCGTCCAGCTGGAAAAAACTAAGCTGATAACCTTCCCTGTTTTCTTTAATATCTTTGATAGGCTTGGATATCCCCTGTTTGCGGTTATCTGTTTCCAATTGCTTGAGTATATTGTTTGCCCGTTTCACAATGCTTTGAGGCATACCGGCCATCTTAGCTACATGAATACCGAAGCTGTGCTCACTGCCTCCTGGAACCAGCTTGCGAAGAAAGATAATCCTGTTATCCATCTCTTTAACCGAAACATTGAAATTCTTAATCCGTTTAAAGGATTTCTCCATCTCATTCAGTTCATGGTAATGAGTGGCAAATAAGGTCTTTGCTTTGGCCTTCGGATGCTCGTGGATGTATTCCACAATAGCCCATGCAATAGAAATACCATCATAAGTACTCGTTCCCCGGCCCAGCTCATCAAATAAAACAAGACTGCGAGGGGAGAGATTATTCAATATATCGGCAGCCTCATTCATTTCCACCATAAAGGTTGATTCTCCCAGCGAAATATTATCAGATGCCCCTACACGGGTAAATATCTTGTCCACCAGTCCTATTTGCGCAGATTCGGCAGGGACAAAGCTCCCGGCTTGTGCCATCAGTGTAATTAAAGCAGTTTGGCGGAGTAAGGCGGATTTACCGGCCATATTCGGTCCGGTTATAATGATTATCTGTTGCGAATTACTATCCAGAAAGACATCATTTGTTATATATGATTCGCCTAATGGCAGTTGCTTCTCAATGACCGGATGGCGTCCGTTCTTTATCTTCAATGCATCCGTATCATTGATTTCGGGACGTATATACTTGTTCTCTTTGGCCACTTTGGCGAACGACAGCAGGCAGTCGGTCTGCGCAATCAGGTTCGCATTTACCTGTATAGTCGGGATATACTCTACAAGACTAAGCACAAGGTCATTAAAAAGAGCGGTTTCGAGGGAAAGAATCTTCTCTTCCGCACCCAGAATTTTCTCTTCATAGTCTTTCAGTTCCTGAGTGATATAACGCTCTGCATTTACAAGAGTCTGCTTACGAATCCATTCCGCCGGAACCTTATCCTTGTGTGCATTCCGTACTTCGATATAATAGCCGAATACACTGTTGAAACTTATTTTTAGAGAGGAGATACCGGTAGCCTCAGTCTCCCGTTGTTGTATTTTCAACAGGTAATCTTTTCCGGAATACGATATATCCCTCAGCTCATCAAGGTCTGCATTCACCCCTTTGTTTATAACGTTCCCGCGATTCAGCATTGTAGGCGGGTCGGGATGTATTTCCTTTTCTATGCGCTCGCGGATAATAGGGCATGGATTGAGCTTTTCCCCTATTTCTCTCAGGCTCGGCTCGCTCGATGCCAGGAATGCCTCGCGTATCGGTTCTATGGCTTTCAATGCTACTTTCAACTGTACTACTTCACGCGGGGTAATTCTGTTTACGGCTACTTTGGATATAATGCGCTCCAGGTCTCCGATCAATGAAAGTTGTTCTTCCAGCAGGCCTTTTAATTCCAGATCCTTGAAGAAATATTCGACTACAGACAGCCGGCTGTTTATAGGCTTCGCATCTTTCAGCGGAAATACCATCCAGCGGCGAAGCATACGGGCGCCCATTGGCGATGTTGTCCTGTCCAGAATGTCGAGGAGGCTTTTTCCTCCTTCATTCATAGTGGAAATAAGTTCAAGACTGCGGACAGTGAATTTATCCAGACGAACGTACTTATCTTCCTCTATACGGGACAGCGAAGTGATATGCCCTATCTGTGTATGTTGGGTGACATCGAGATAATGAAGGATTGTTCCTGCCGCAATTACTCCGTTTGTCAGATGTTCCACGCCGAATCCTTTCAGGTTCTTTGTTTCAAAGTGCTTCAATAACCTGTCTCTGGCAGTATCTTCCGTAAATACCCAGTCGTCGAGCTCGAAGATAAAGAAACGTGTTCCGAAATACTCTTCAAATAGCTTTTTCTTGCTTCTTTCCACCAGAACTTCTTTTGGCGAAAAATTGGTAAGCAGTTTATCTACATATTCTTTAGTCCCTTCTGCTACAAGATATTCACCTGTGGAGATATCGAGCAGGGAAATGCCACAGCTGCTTTTCGCAAAATGTACTGCACAGAGAAAATTGTTCTCTTTGTGATTGAGGATATTGTCATTAATGGATACTCCGGGAGTGACAAGTTCCGTAATTCCCCGCTTTACAATTGTCTTGGTCAGCTTGGGGTCTTCCAGCTGGTCGCAGATAGCGACGCGTTTGCCTGCCCGCACCAGTTTAGGAAGATAAGTATCCAGTGCATGATGAGGGAATCCGGCCAGTTCTACAAATTGTGCCGATCCATTGGCACGCCGGGTAAGTGTAATTCCTGTTATCTCGGCAGCATCGATGGCATCTTGTGAAAAAGTTTCGTAAAAGTCACCCACACGAAACAGCAATATAGCATCAGGATGTTTACTCTTGATTTCAAAATATTGTTTCATCAACGGGGTTTCGGCTACTTTCTTCGACACAGTTATTATGTTTATTTAGATGTATTCTTTATTGTTAAATTACAAGTAAGCAAAGATAGAAAATAATTAATAATTAAGAATGAAGAATTGATAATTCGTTTGATTATGGCTTCTGTATAAAAGTTGACAAACTTTACACTTTTACACTATTTTTGCTTGTACCCTTTGTGTAAATCTTCGCACCTTCTCAGTGTCATCATTTTTTATTTCCACCTGCCTTATTTTACATACATTAACTATATATTGTTAAAACCTGACACTTCTGACACATTTTACACTATTATTTTACTATCGTTAACTGTGTTTAGTCAAAAGGTAACAAAAGCAACAGATATATCAGTTAACAGTCATCAGTTAACAATATCGTGGCTTGTCATACTGAGAGAAACAAAGTATCCCGTCAGAGAGCAGTTGATAACTTTATCTTATATCTTTCTCCAAAAAGGTAACAAAGGTTACACATATATCAGTAAACAGTCATCAGTTAGCAGTCAACAATAGAACTCCTTTATACTTATTACTCAACGCTTACAACTTTCAAAAGGTAACAAAGGTAACAGCTTTTCTATTATTACTTTTTACCCTCATTGTAAGTCCCCCATGGGGGATTGAGGGGGCTCTTGTTTATATATCAAAGAACTATAAGCTATCAGCTAACGGCTAAAAGCTATATATAGATAAAGTTTTAGGGATTTATTGAATCGCATAGCTTAACTATTTTCATCTAAAGCTATATCCGGCAAAAACATAAAAAGAGATCAGAGTGAATTTTCACCCCAATCTCTTTTTGGTCACTTTCTTAAAAGATCCTTTTTACAGTGCCTTAAGACTAATACTCGTCCTCGTTGAAAAAGAAATCTTCCTTGCTGGGATAATCCGGCCAGATATCTTCGATAGTATCAAAGATTTCATCCTCGTCCTCGATCTCCTGTAAGTTTTCTATCACTTCTAGGGGTGCGCCTGAACGTTGAGCATAGTCTATTAACTCTTCCTTCGTTGCAGGCCATGGCGCATCTTCTAATTTCGATGCAAGTTCTAAAGTCCAGTACATAATATCTTAGTTTTATTTATTTGCCAGTTTGGTTATATTTTTCGCAAAAATAGAACTTTATTTCTTATATCAAAGTCTGATTCCAAAATATTTCTTTTCCTTTCTTATTACTCTCCTTCCTGGCTAGTAAGAAAAAGTAGTCTGAAAGCCGATTTACAAACATTAGCACATGTTCATCGACCGGAAATTCTTCCTTCACCCGGTATATACAACGCTCGGTCCTCCGGCATACTGTCCGGCATATATGAGCCCGTGATGCCGATTCACTCCCTCCCGGCAGTACAAATTGGCGAAGGGGGGGCAGTTCGCTGTCCATCCTGTCCATTTCGGTTTCCAGCAGTGCAATATCTTTTTCTGTAATTATGCTTGCTGCTTTGGGGGGTATTGCTTCGGTTTCCGTGGCAAGGTATGAACCTACCGTAAACAATTTGTGCTGAATATATGATAATGTCTCCAAATCGTGCTCATCGTCTATTTCTTCTGTCAGAAATCCGACAAAAGAATTCAGTTCATCGGCAGTTCCATAGGCTTCGAGCCTGACATGGGATTTAACTACCCGTTTTCCACCGACAAGAGAAGTTGTTCCCTTATCTCCGGTTTTTGTATATACCAAGCTTTTTTTCATTTATCAATGATCTGTTTAGATAGTAAATACGAATGCTAATCTGTTTTATTGTCTTGTCAAACGAAAATCCCTCACAGCTACTTAAAAGCTGATCTGATAATTCCACCTGTACAGCTGTTTGTCGAAAAACAAAATTCCGGTATTAAACAGATCGAGTACAGCCGTCCGCGACTCTATATTTAAAATACTTCTCCATAACATCTGATAGCGTTTGTTTGTTCGGATACCTTTCACAATAATGAATGTTTTTTCATGTGACAGTTCCATCAGGTACTTATTTATATCCGCAGGCAAATGATTATAATTGTTGAGGTCGATCAATATACAGTCCTGTTTATCTGCTAAAACAGGCAATTTTTCTTCCGTATGCAAATTTATCTTTCTTGGCCAGTTATGATGTAACTTCCGGGCCAACGCTGCTTTTTGTTCCGATATCTCGACACATGTACATTCTATACTCGAAGACGGCGCAGTCAGGCAAAGGGTGTTGACTCCAAAGCCGGAACCTATTTCCAAAACGCGTTTCACCTCGAAATGATTGGCCAGCTTAAACATCAGCTTATTCTGTTTATTTAGCTTAAAATGTTTTTCCGTCAGGCTGTCGAGCGCGAATTTTATATCATCATAAGCATGATAGGGAGCTTTTTCTTCTATCACTTTTGTTACCAGATTGAATACAAAGGGGGAATGTATACCATGTCCCCGGTGATGGCGTACTTTATATAATAATTTCAATCCTGTCCTTGAAAGTTTATATATGCGCGGCATATCAGAAGAGCTTAACGTAGTAGGTCAACTTAACAGAAATAACCCTGTTGGCAGAGCGGTTGAAAAAATCGGATTTGCTGTTTTTGTAAATATCTCCAAGGCCGAATGTATAGCGTCCTTCTAAGGCAAAATGGCCGATGCCCGACCTGAATTCGAGCCCCATGCCTCCCATAAGTGCATAATCTATCTTTCTTTCTGCCTTGCGGTAATATTGATATGTCATAAAGGAAGTACCCAGATTGCCGCTTGCCAGAGCGTCGGACAGCGCCTGATTCATCTTTTCACTGTCACTGAGGAGGAAGCTTAGCTTGGGCCCCAAATTAAAGAATACACGTACCTTATTACCAAAGTAGATATGGGTAAGGATAGGTAGTTCCAGATAATTTAATTGATGGGAATGCTCGTATGGGGATGGTTCACCCGATTCACTCGGCTCAAAGTATTGCTCCCATCCTTGTTGAGAATAGTTCAGTTCGGCAATAAGCCCCAGATTCTTTTCGGTAATATAGCGTATAGCAAGTCCCCCGGCAAACTGCTGGAGATTTTTAGTGCTTATAGTTCCCCCGTAATTGAGCGCCCTGTTAGGGTCGAAGCTAATTGATGAAAGTGTAGGGCCGAAGCCGACACCTACGTTCCACTCCGGTTCGAACTTCTTATTCTGTCCGTTTACTACAACGGTAAAGAGTGACGAAAACAATAATAGGATAAAGAATCTGTTTGTCATTTTTATCTGCTGATATCTGTTTTTTCAATGCCTGACTCTGTTTTATACCGGATAAGGTATAATCCGTTGTTGATAAATCCTCCCCTGTCGTTTACACGTTGGAAGTGCGCAGCTGATTGCAGCGTAGGAACTTTAAGGTTAGATATACTGTTCTCAAAGCTGCTGCCATATCTGTTAAGAGCAGTCAGAAAGTAAAGTCCTGCATCGTATCCCAGATAGCCGTATTTAGGGTATGAATTTATAAGGTTCTTATTGTACCATTTCCTGTATTCGCTTACAAAGTCTTTGACATCATTCTGTTGCTCATCGAGGAAGAATATGCTGTAAATGTAAGAATCGTATTTATGCAGCCCGCTTGTATGCTGCGAATATGTCTGCCATTCGGGATAGCCGAACAGGGTTACCGCTTCTGTAGTAAGCGAATTCATTGCAGCCAGCATTTTGCGCAAAGTGATTTCTGATGAGGAAGTAGGTATCAGTATGTTCTTTTTTGTACCTTCCATCACATTCCTTATATCTGTAATCAGGTTGTCGGAGCTTGCAGTAGATTTGAACAGTATATTTGATTTAGATAACTCCTTTTTAAGATTGTTTGTAAAATCAGATTTATCGTTGTCAGAGCCCGCTTCGGATACGAAGATTATATTGTAGTCCCTGAACTTGTCCTTGAATGCGGATGATATTTCAGAGTACAGGCTGGAGTGGGATGTGGTCATCTGAAATAAAGTAGGTGTATTTTCGATGTCATTTGTCGAACCGAAAGGTATAACATATTTAATTCCTGTTTTTTTAGAAAATTTAGTCAATACATCTATTTGCTGTTTCGACACACCGCCAATCACAAGATGGAGGTTTTTCATTTCGTTTGTCCCCAAAAGACTTTCGAGCTTCTTTGTATTTTTTTCGGCGCCAATGTCGAATGCATATATCTCAGCATTCAGTCCTTTGTTCTTCATCTCTTTAACGGCCAGGAGGAAACCTTCGTAATATTCAGCCAGCTTTTCTTTCTGGATACTGCCGTTTTTGTCAAGGAACGGGAACAATACTCCTACGCGTACTGTTTCACCTTTTGTTGCATAAGGAGTCTCTACTCGTACAGCTTTTTGCTCATTAGCAGTCATCCTCGGCTCCTGTATCTGTCTTTTAGGTATGGTCAGTGTCATTCCCTCCTTCAACCCACCGTCTTTCAACGAAGGATTTGAGTTCAGAAGAGCTTCTACGGATATGCCTTGATTTCTGCCAATACTGTATAATGTTTCCCCTTTCTGTACTTTATACTCCATATTCGGGCTTGCATATCCTCCGTTTGTTGCAGTTGAAGATATAACCGTGGCTTCACCTGTAAACATCGGTATCCGGATAGTCTTACCCTTACTGAATGTCTTTTCGTCGAGTCCCGGATTTGCATCTTTGAGGTCGTCTACAGATATATGATACATCCGCGATACAGAATAGAGCGTTTCTTTCGATTCAATAAGATGGCTACTGTAGTTCATCGCTTTCCTCACCCTCTCTATTTTCAGCTTATCTCCCGCTTTTATTCCCTTTTCGGCCTTCGGATTCAGCTTGTAAATAGATTGTACAGTGGTATTATACACAGCGGCTATGGAGTAGGCAGTCTCTCCTTTCACTACAGTATGTGTGATAACAGCATCCGGTGCTTGCGCAGTAGCCGAGACATCCGCTATATTCAGATCATTATATCCTTCAGCAGACAAATTCAATGCAGATGCAGCTAACAGAATCAATGATAGGAACAGTATATTCTTAAATTTAGATTTCATGCTGATTGTTGTTAAGTAAAGGCACAAAAATACAAAAAAATGGCTTCGTATTCAGATATAACGTTTTTTATTACTCTTTGTTATTTATATTTTTCCCATAATCCGGAATATACGATTTCCCGGCAATTGTCAATAAACTGCGGCATATTCTCATCCGTAAGGTCGTCCGTCGAGATTGGTTCATGGACAATCAGCTCGAGTTTGCATGGATCGATCAGGTATGTTTTTATTTTCATCAGGTCAAATGGCCCGTTTACTGTAACAGGTACGACCGGCAATCCCATTTCTTTTGCGATAACGAATGCTCCGCGTTTGAATCGACCCATTTTGCCTGTTTTTGTTCTTGCTCCTTCAGGGAATATCACCATCGAAGAACCATCTCCGAGCTGCTCTTCAGCTTTGAGAATCGTTTCTTTCATCGATTTCAGGTTCGACTGATCCACAAATACATGGCCTGCGATTTCCGATGCCTTACCTACAAATGGTAATTTGCGTAACTCCTGTTTCTGTACCCATTTTATATTCTGGTTCAGATACCCGTATATAAGGAAAATATCGAAAGCACCCTGATGATTGGGTACAAATACATATGATTGGTTTGCGTCGAGTTTCCCGTGGCGTACCACCTTAATCCTGCATAAGGCCAGGCGGCATGCCAGTTTACTCCAAAGGCGCGGCGGATAATACCCCCAAAACGTCCGGTCACCTATAAGACAGCCAATCATAACTGTGACAGCCGTAATAATAGTCGCCAATACAAATATGGGGGCGAAGATGAACAACTGGTACAGAAAGAGAATAACTTTCTTCATAATCATGATATTCTGGTTCAATATGCAAAAATACATTTTTTAATTAAGAGTGTATTCAATTTTTTTCCACGAAGTTGTTACGGATACAAATAGCTTCTCACTGCTATTAATTTGATCGGAGTATACCAAATATCGCATTTGGTATGCGATGTAAAGCATTTCGTCTCTTTTTGGGAAAACATTTTCGAATGCATTTTACCTTCGTAGCATAAATAATCGAAATCAAATAAATATTAAATCAATAAAAGCAATTATTATGAAAAAGCTAATTTTAACTACCATCGTTCTTTGTTTTGTAGCCACTACTATGAGTGCCCAAATCCGCTTCGGGATAAAAGCCGGAACTAACCTTTCGAATCTGTATGTAAGCGGGAATAACCAGAGTATAAATGCAGACCAGTACAAGGCAAGGGTAAGTTATCACTTCGGAGGTATGATGGAGTATTCATTATCAGATATATTTGCAATACAGCCCGAACTGATGTATACAAACGGAGGAGCGAACCTGAAAAAAGAGAATTCATTCGGGATGTCGGACGGACATATAACGCTGAATTCCTTACAATTGCCTGTAAACCTGAAAGCTTCATTCGGATTGGGTGATAAAAAGATGTTTGTATATGGAGGACCTTATCTGAGTTATAATATGTATGGCAAAGCAAAAGGCAAAATAAATGGTAAGACAGAAGATACAGAAATATTCTCGAAAAGCTCTGAGATGAAACGCTGGGACTATGGAATGGGTATAGGAGTAGGCATGGAGATAAATAAACTTGTGGTAAGCCTGAATAATCAAATAGGACTAGCCGATATCAACGGGGAGGAAGGCAGCAAGATGAAGTCGGGGAATATTTCTTTGTCAATAGGATACTTTTTTTGAGAATAAATAATCAAATTGCAAAAGCAGGGAATAATAATGATTAATCCTTGCTTTATTTTTTTATAAAATTGTACATATTTTCACCAAATAGTTAATAGACACAATTTCAAAATATAACTGCATAATTCTTATTACCTTTGAAATTCCGAAAGATACAAAACGATGGATTTCAAATTAACCTCTTACTACAACCCCACCGGAGATCAACCTGCTGCAATTGCGGCTCTGTCGGAGGGCATTATACAAAATCTACCTTCACAAACATTGCTTGGAGTGACAGGCTCCGGAAAAACCTTTACGGTCGCCAATGTTATCCAGAATGTGAATAAGCCCACTTTAGTACTTAGCCATAACAAGACTTTGGCAGCACAGCTATATAGTGAGTTTAAGACTTTTTTCCCTGACAATGCAGTCGAATATTTTGTCTCTTATTATGATTATTATCAGCCCGAGGCATATATTCCTTCCACAAATACATATATAGAAAAAGACCTTTCAATAAACGAAGAGATAGAGAAACTCCGGCTGGCAACGACTACATCTTTGCTGTCGGGCCGGCGCGATGTCATAGTGGTATCATCCGTTTCCTGCCTTTATGGTATGGGGAATCCGGAGGACTTTGAGAATTCGACCATCTCCATACATGTCGGTCAAAAACTTGTACGTGATGTGTTTTTGCGGGGGCTGGTCAGCGCTCTGTATTCCCGTAATGAGATTGAGCCAAAAGCGGGTAATTTCAGGGTAAAAGGCGACACGGTCGATGTGTTTCTTGCCTATGGAGACCCTATAGTGAGGGTCGTATTCTGGGGAGATGAGATAGAGAGTATAGAATGCCTCGACCCTCTGAGCGGAGTCAAGATAGATAA
Organism: uncultured Dysgonomonas sp.; assembly: GCF_900079725.1. Classification (NCBI taxonomy): domain Bacteria; kingdom Pseudomonadati; phylum Bacteroidota; class Bacteroidia; order Bacteroidales; family Dysgonomonadaceae; genus Dysgonomonas; species uncultured Dysgonomonas sp. Next base: position 2,575,317 of record NZ_LT599032.1, on the reverse strand, counting down.
GTATGACGATTTTCGTATCTATCCCGCCAACCTTTTCGTGACCACCAAAGACCGTATGGTAAGGGCTATTGCCGAAATAGAGATAGACCTCGGACGGCAGGTCGATTTTTTACAGTCGATAGGAAAACATCTGGAGGCAAAGCGGCTTTATGAACGTGTAACATACGACCTGGAGATGATCCGTGAAGTAGGACATTGCTCCGGTATAGAAAACTATTCGCGCTATTTCGACAACCGTAAACCGGGTACACGTCCGTTCTGCCTGCTAGACTTCTTCCCTGAGGATTTTATGCTTGTAATAGACGAGAGCCATGTTACCATTCCCCAGATAAGGGCGATGTATGGTGGCGACCACTCCCGTAAAGAGAATCTGGTAGAGTATGGTTTCCGCTTACCTGCGGCACTGGATAACCGGCCTCTGAAATTTGAAGAATTCGAGTCGCTTGTACCTCAAACGATATATGTAAGCGCCACTCCTGCCGATTATGAACTGATGAAATCAGAAGGTATAGTCGTTGAGCAATTGATACGGCCTACAGGCTTGCTCGACCCTCCTATCGACGTTCGTCCAAGTCTTAACCAGATAGACGACCTGATGGAAGAAATACAGACACGGGTGGATAAGAATGAGCGTACGCTTGTCACCACGTTGACAAAGAGGATGGCAGAAGAATTAACAGCCTATTTGCTAAACAATGGGATGAAGTGCAGCTATATCCATTCCGATGTGGATACGCTGGACCGTGTGCAGATAATGGATGACTTACGCAGCGGGGAGTTCGATGTATTGGTCGGGGTAAACCTGTTGCGTGAAGGACTCGACCTGCCCGAAGTCTCACTTGTTGCGATCCTGGATGCGGACAAGGAAGGTTTCCTGCGTTCTCACCGCTCTCTGACGCAGACTGTGGGGCGTGCTGCCCGTAACGTAAACGGGAAAGTAATCTTCTATGCGGATAAAATCACAGAGAGCATGGAGAAGACTATAAACGAGACCAATCGCCGTCGTGAGATACAGATGGCTTACAATAAAGAACACGGCATCACCCCGCAGCAAATACGCAAGGCGCGTACTTCTGTATTCAGCCTGCGTAAAGAGGAACAATTCTCGGTGAAATCGTACACTCAGGATTCATCTATTGCGATAGCATCGGAAGATAAAATACAATATATGACCAAAGACGAGCTTAAAAAGGCGATTGAGAAAGCCCGCAAGCAGATGTCGGCCGCCGCTAAGAAACTCGAGTTTTTGGAAGCTGCCCAGTTTCGCGATCAGGTGATTAAACTGGAAGATGAATTGAAGGCGAAAAAATAGTATTCGAAATTCATTTTAATAAAGAAAACAACTCTCTATTCAATTTCAATATATCCCTCTCGCATTCAATGCATTTCTGTATTTAATCGCATTCCTCTGATGTTCAGCATAGGTACGGGCAAAATTATGACGTCCTGAGAAATCTTCTTTTGCACACATATACAGATAGTCGCTCTTTGTATAATCAAGCACACTATCAATCCCTTTGATCGAAGGTATCCGGATCGGGCCGGGAGGCAGACCTGTATGCATATACGTATTGTATGGAGAATCTACTTCGAGATGCTTGTTCAATATACGGCGCAGGCTGAAATCACCCACTGCAAACTTAACCGTAGGGTCTGCCTGCAATGCCTGACCCGAACGGAGCCTATTAAGATACAGTCCTGCTACAACCGGATATTCATCGGTAAAAGTACACTCTTCCTCAACAATGGAAGCCAGTGTTGATACTTCGACCGGAGACAGGCCTAATTCCTCTGCCTGCGCCATCCGTTTCTTATTCCAAAAATCACTATATTCAGTCTTCATCCTCCGAAGAAATTCATCGAGAGTAACATCCCAGTAAAATTGATATGTATTGGGAATAAACATGGCAACTACCGTCTCTGTAGTAAAGCCCAGATCTTTGCATTTTTCCGGATTATTTAGCGCTGCTAACAAATCATCCTTACCCAACAGCAACTGATTGGAAATACGTTCGGCAAAGTCTTCTTTGGTCCGTATATTGTTAAATTTCAAATTCAAAGGTGTCTGATGTCCGCTACGCAGATGGCGCATAAGATCGAGGATATCCATATCCGGTTTAACAGCATAGCGTCCTGTCCTTAGATTGTCCTTATAATCCATAATGGATGCCAGCATCTCGAAATTACTTATATTTTTTACTTTCGCACTATCTTTCAGCTCTTTGAGCAATGCATCATAATCTCTGTCTTCATCTATATAGAGATAAACAGTCTTATCTATATCAAACCCTGTGCTTATAATACTATATCCGTATGCACCGGCTGCTATGGCTATAACAGCAATTATAATAAAGGCATATAAAATCTTCTTTTTCATTTCGGCTTTATTCTTTTAATAGTAACACATCAGTCGTTAAAAGGTAACAAAAGTAACAGAAAACAATTAATAATTAAAAATGAAGAATTAATAATTAGCTTGTCAGACAGAGTGAAACATCTCGTCAGTAAACAGTGAACAATCTGTATCCCGTATAATTTTCCGTTCTTCACTTTTCGTTTTTCACTTAATACTTACTACTTGTTAAAAGGTAACAAAGGTAACATCTGTTTCTTATTTTTTATATTGTAACATTCCATCAGATAGCAGACTTATTATCTGTAATGTATAGATAAAATGATGGAGAAAAAGTAACAGTTATTTCAGCTTTTAATTAATACCCCAAGTGCTGTTTTGCAAGCCGTGTTTTATCTGGGTAATAAACGTATTTACTCTATAAGCAACTCGCAGGCAAAACAAATTTATGTGAGGAATTATTCTTCCGGTTTGATATACCCTACAGGCTTACGAGGTTTGTTTACATGCTTGGTCTGAAGTTCTGCTAATGTTTCATTGATAAGATCGAGTTGCATCCGTGTATCTTCATGCATATCGTTATAGTCGGCAAAGACTTCCTCAATATATGCTTTTAGTTCTTTTACTTCATCCTGTAATTGCTTGCTTTCATTAACAGGGGAATTAGTCAATAGTTGGCGTACAGCAACAAAGGCCCGCATGATATATATTGATGTTTATTTCTATTGCGGCATCACTGTTAAGTACGGAAGAAAGCATTGCTACTCCTTGTTCCGTAAATGCAAACGGCATATATCGCGTTCCCCCTCTTGTATTTGAGGACGCAATTTGCGACCTCAAAGAGGTATATTCTTCTTTTGACAATTCGAACATGAAGTCAGATGGAAATCTTCTGATATTGCGCCTTACAGCCTCTTTTAAGCGCTTTGTTTCCGTTCCGTACATCTCCGCCAAATCAAAATCGAGCATCACTTTACAGCCTCGTATCTCGTATATCTTGCTTTGTATTACCGATAATTCCATCATATCAATTATTCTTTTAGTAATAATGAACTGTCGCCGTAACTTAAAAAGCGGTAGCCATTATCCAGTGCATGTTTGTAAATAGCCTTCCAGTTATCTCCACCCGTAAATGCCGATACCAGCAAAAGCAGTGTACTTTTTGGCTGATGGAAATTCGTGATTATTCCATCGACAATTTTATAAATATATCCCGGTGCTATAATGATCTGTGTTTCGGCAATAAGTGATGTCAGGTTATTTTTATCCAGATATGTAAGAATATTGGTTAAGGATTCCTTTACCGGAAGTTCTTTTTCTCCAGAGGCTTTATAGGGTTGCCATTGCGTTACTTTCAACTCTCCGGACGAATTATCTTTTTCCAGTAGTTCACCAATGTAATACAAGCTTTCGAGAGTACGTACAGAGGTTGTTCCCACGGCAATTACCTTTCCTTTATGATTCAAAAGCTGCTCTATTACATCCCTTTTCACCGAGATAAACTCGGAATGCATCACATGGTCTTTCACCTCCTCAGTTTTTACAGGGCGGAAGGTTCCTGCGCCCACGTGAAGTGTAACCTCTGCCGTCTTTACTCCGTTCTTACCCAATGATTCGAAGACTTCGGGCGTGAAATGCAATCCTGCCGTAGGAGCAGCTACCGAACCGTCTATTTTCGAATAAATGGTCTGATATGTCTCTTTATCCTGTTCTTCCGTATCCCTGTTCAGATAGGGTGGAATAGGTAATTCCCCGGCTACTTCGAGCAATTCGGAGAATGTAACACCGGTATTGTCCCACTCAAATTCTATGATATGGGAGTCCCCGTTGGTCTGTATCCTCCGGGCTGAAAATATTACAGGTTCACCATTTACAACCAGTTCTTTTATAAGGTCCCCTTCTTTCCACTTTTTCAGATTACCCACCAGGCAAACCCATGAACATCGCTGTGTTTGCTGGAAATTTAGTTGATAATCGTTTGGGAAATGCGGCTCTAAGCAGAAAATCTCAATTTGCGCGCCCGTTATTTTCTGAAAATGCAACCGCGCCTGAATCACTTTTGTATTATTGAAAATCATCAGGCTATCGTCCGGCAAATACTCTGGTAGATTGCTGAAACGGGCATCTGTTATTTTTCCTCCTTTATATACAAGAAGTTTTGATTCGTCCCGTTTAACCAGAGGGTACTTTGCAATGCGGCTGTCGGGTAAGCCGTAATCGTAATCGTTAATTCGTATATCCCGGAAAATTGATACTTCCACTTTCGTTTTTTTTATCCGACAAAAATAAGCAACTTTGCGTGAATAAAAAAGCCGGAAGAGAGCTTAAAAGAACGTTTTAAATAGCGAGAGCAGAAACAAAATTTATTTTGATTATGCCGAGTCATGTAAAACGACTAATGAAATTGAATAATTAAGATTTATGAAAACAGGAGATAAAGTGCGCTTTCTGAACACAACAGGCGGCGGCGTAGTAAAAGGGTTTCAGGGAAAAGACATCGTTCTGGTAGAGGACGACGAAGGATTCGACATTCCCGTGCTGATACGCGAATGCGTAGTCATAGAACCTGCCAACGATGCACAGGTAAGACAAACATCGAAACCAACGGCTGAAGTTCAGCAAAAAGCCGTAATAGGCAAGGTTGAAGAAAAATATGAGGATTATAAAACGGAAGAGACGAAAGAAGGAGAGCAATTATCAGTTTTCCTTGCTTACCTCCCCATAGACATTAAAAATCTCAGCACATCCGCTTTTGAATGCTACCTTATCAATGATAGCAACTACTATCTGTCATTCAATTATATGAGTAGGGGTGACAACGGATGGGCGAGCCGGAATGCAGGAGTAATAGAGCCGAATACAAAGCTATTCATCGACGAATTCGATAAAACAGAGCTGAACGATATAGAGCGTATCTGCCTCCAGTTCTTTGCCTATAAGAAGGAAAAGCCTTTCGCTCTCAAGAACGCATATTCGGTGGAAGTACACATAGATACGGTGAAGTTCTACAAACTCCATAGCTTCAGAGAAAACGACTATTTCGAGGACGAAGCGATTATATACCCGATAGCCCGCCGCGACCTTGCGGAAAAAGAACTTGTCATTTCTGCCGCGGAAATAGAAACGGCCATGAAACAGAAGGAGGGTCGTCCGCGCATACAACCTATAGTGAAGAAAGAAAAAAGCGCAATCCTCGAAATAGATCTGCATGCCGATGAACTTTTAGACGATACAAACGGTTTATCATCAGGTGATATTCTGGAGTATCAGTTAAAGAAGTTCAGGGAAGTAATGGATGAGAACAAACGGAACAAAGGTCAGAAGATAGTCTTTATTCATGGCAAGGGGGATGGCATTCTAAAAAATGCGGTATTAAAGGAATTGAACTCAAACTATAAATCGGCTTATTATCAGGATGCATCTTTTCGTGAATACGGATATGGAGCTACTATGGTGACAATAAAATAACAATAAACTACACAAACTAAATAATTTATCAGAATGAAGAAGAGAATTTTAGCATTATTATTAGTTGTAACTACATTGGTTGGTTGCGACAGCGTTCAACAGGGACTAAGAAGTACTTATAACCTGATAAACTGTGAATACAGTTATAAGTCGATTACGGGATTAACCATATCCGGAATGAATCTTTCCAATGGCTTATCCGTAACATCGATTCCTAAGGTAACATCTATTCTATCGGGAACGGCGACTTCTATTCCTCTCAATTTTACATTGAACGTAAATGTGAAGAACCCGAACGAATCGGCAGCATTGTTACATGGCCTTCAATATATCATCAGTGTGGATGATATCGAGTTTACCACCGGTTCTATAAACCAGACTCTGAATATTGCCTCGGGACAGACTCAGACATTACCGCTTACTATCGGAGTAGATCTGGCAACATTGATGAAGAATAACTCGAAAGACGCTGTAACAGAGATTGCCAAAAACTTTCTGGGTATCGGTTCTAAGAAATCGAATGTATCACTACAGCTCAAACCGACATTTATGATCGGTAATACTCCTGTAGCATCACCGATGTATATACCGGTAAGCTTCAGCTTCGGAGGTAATTAATCTGTTGGCTGCAATCGGTCAGCAATATATGTAATTATAAAAAATTATAGTCATGGAATATAACATCATACATAACGAAGAAAAAAGCCGCTTCGAAACAGAAGTGGAAGGCCTCTTATCTCTTGTAGATTACAGAAAGAGGGATAATGTTTTTCTGGTGACGCATACCGAAGTTCCTCCTCAACTGGAAGGACGCGGCATTGCCGGTGCTCTGACCAAGACATTACTCGATTATATCCGGGACAACGGCTATAAGGTACGTCCAATCTGCCCTTATACAAAAGCATATATACAGCGCCATCCTGAGTATGAGGATATCGTGGTAGGAAATGAGGGATAGATATTCCGTATTATAAAAATAAAGAGGGCAGATATTTTAAAATATCTGCCCTCTTTATTTCTATATATTCAAAGGCTGCTTCTTATTTATACGATGACTTATCCCAATTAAATATCTTCGGCTCTTCAATCAGATATGGCTCTATCTTCTTATAATCTTCTTGCGACAGATACTTTTTAATTTCATATATCAGTGTCAAAGAGTTATCGGCAGGAGACAAAGTTATCTTCATCGGATTCATATCCAGCGCTGCATAAGCATTCTTAAAATCCTGTGTATCCCTGTCTGCATCGGCTTTTATAAACCAGTTTTTATCTCTTTTCGGGAATAGGTCTCCCTGATTGATAGGCAACCATTTCGTGGTATAGAACTGTATCTGGCTATCGCAAAGGCTATCTTTTCCGCATACGGTTTTTACGACACATATAATCTTGGAATCGTTTATCAACGGCAGCAGCTTTATCTCTGTTGTACCCACCTCTGAGGTCTGTAATGAAATAAAATCGGACGACATGGCCAGTCTCTTTACTTCTCCGTATGTTTCCCTGTCAATTTTTATTTCTGTTGTATCGCTTGGATTGGATACAAGCAAATCTTTCTGGGCAGCCTCCAATCCGAAGATAATGTTCTCGGGCATAGTAAGGAATATACTGCCTATTTCCTGCGCCGATGTATAGAAAACGCTTGATAATGTAAAGACTATAGTGAATAATATTTTTTTCATTATATATATTGTTTACTGCCGACTGTTAACTGTTGACTGTTTTTATTTCGTCCCCAAATATAGGAAAAACATCGCTACAATTATTAAAACAAGGTCTATAGCTTTTCCTTTTAAGTTTTTTTCATGGAAGAACAGTACTCCTCCGGCAAATGATACCAGTACACTGCTACGCCTTACCATGGATACGATCGAGATCATGGCATCAGAGTCTGTCAATGCATAGAAATATACAAAATCGGCAATGGTAAGGAATACAGATACAAGGATTATACTCCATTTCCACTGGAACGGAGTCGTTTTCTCCCGTTTAGGATACCACAGCGTAAGAAGAACTATCAGCATCAGCAGGCACTGGTATGTATTGAACCAATACTGAACCGCCGTAGAACTGAACTGCTGCATCAGGAACTTATCGTAGAGGCCGCTCACAGCCCCGGCTACAGAAGCCAGAACCATAAAGAATATCCATTTATTCTTATGGAAGCTAATCCCTTCCTTTTTGCCCGAAAGAGAGAGCAGGAAGAAGGAGATAATGGTTATAATTACCCCTATCCACTGGAATAAGTTCAAACGCTCACCGAATATAAACAGCGCGCCCAGCAGTGTCATTACGGGACGGGTGGCATTTATCGGGCCTGTAATGGTCAGGGGCAAATGTTTTATGGCAAAATATCCGAATATCCATGAGGTGAGGACAATGACCGATTTTATAAAGATATACCCGTGGGTTTCAAGAGAGACGGATGGTACATATCCTATCGTACCGCTTAACGTATCGGGCGAAACTTTGGATATAAGGACAAGGGGCAAGAGCAGCAGGGAGCAAAACAGCGTATTGAGAAACAATACAGGTATGACAGCATTTCCGTCAACCGACTTCTTTTTACATATATCATAGCATCCGAGAAAGAATGCCGAAACAAAAGCAAGTGCTAACCACATATAATTTAATTCTCCATTAGATCAATAATCCTTCCCGACTTTATACGGAATGGACCTTCCATATTAATATTTTGTGATTTTACTTCATTTATTTTATCAAAGCAATCATCAATAAGTTGCTGTAGATATTCTTTGTCTGAAGTATCCCAATATTCTCCTTCATCTATTACGATCAGGTCTTCGAAATGAGGAGCTATTTTTCGCAATACGGATATTATTTTTATATGGATATCTATATCGGCAAACTGCGTTTTGCAATAATCTTGTATATAATAATTTTCATCAAATTCGAAAATAAGAGGATCTGTATTTTCATGAGGTTGAAGTCTTATTCCTTTCACAGAGCTTACATAATCCCATTCCTGTTCATCTTTTACACGCTTTAATAATTTCTTGCTTTCCTCAAAGACAGAGTATGACATATTATTAAACTCCGAAAATTCCTGTATTATTTCTATTACATCATTAAAATCATTTGCAGATTTCAACTTTCCTTCATAGTGTATTGTTACCCCCATTGCTTTATCCCTTTTCTTTCTTCAACACATTACTCAACCATGCATAACCAATAATTCCCGATGCCAGAGACGCCAATAATATCATCAATTTCGACTCATTGATATAATGCACATTTCCTTTGAATGCCAGTAAAGTAATAAATATAGACATAGTGAATCCTATACCTCCCAGCATACCTGCTCCCAGCAATGCTTTCCAGTTCACACCCCTCGGAAGTGAGCATAAGCCTGTTTTCACCGATATAAAGCTGAATAGTGTTATACCTAAAGGCTTGCCAACAATCAGACCTAAGAGGATACCCACTGCGAACGGCTCCCCTATCGACTGGTCCCAGTTGCCCTCTATTACCATAGCTGTATTTGCTAAAGCGAATACCGGTAATACGAAGAATGCGACCGGATAGTGCAAAGCATGCTGCATCCTGTTCGACAAGCATTTCGCGTCCCCTCTTTTGAACGGGATTGTTATGGCGAGCAATACCCCTGCAATAGTCGCATGCACACCCGAGTGAAGCATACAATACCACATAATGAGACCGCCTATAAGATAAGGGATAAGATTGGTTACTTTGAATTTCTTATTCAGGGTGAGCAATAACACAAACATGCCCAATGCGATAATCAGGTACACCCACGCCAGTGACGTCGTGTAAAATATAGCGATAACGATTATAGCTCCCAAATCGTCGATAACAGCCAGAGCAGTAAGAAATACTTTCAGCGAAACAGGTACGCGGTTGCCAAGCAAAGACAGTACACCAAGAGCAAAAGCAATATCCGTTGCCATAGGTATCCCAAATCCGGCGTGTGTATCCGTTCCGAAGTTGAGGGACATATACATTGCCGCGGGAATCAACATTCCTCCCAATGCCCCCGAAATGGGCAGCATGGCCCTTTTTATATTCGACAACTCACCTTCATAAATCTCCTGGATCAGTTCCAATCCTACCAAAAGGAAGAAAATAGCCATCAATCCGTCGTTTATCCATTCTGCGACAGTATGGCTGCCTGCATGAAAATCCCATATCCCGCGATAACCTTCCCCTATACTGGAGTTGGCCAGCAGTATCGATATTAATGTGCATACGATGAGAGTAAGTCCTCCCGACTTTTCACTCTCCATAAATCTACGCAGCGTTCTGCCACTTAAAAGGTTAGATATCCTCATCGTCTTTAAATATATCGTTATTATATTCTATTTCTTCCAGAAAGAGGGCATGTCCCGGAACAGAAGTCCCGGCTTTACACCTGTCTTTAGCTTCAATAATGCGCCGGAAATCATCTGTGGTTATCTTTCCGCGTCCCGCTTCAAGCAGTGTTCCCACGAGGGAACGTACCATATTACGCAAAAAACGGTTTGCCTTGATGGTGAATATATAATCGTTCCCGGCCTGTTCCCACCGGGCAAGCATAATCGTGCAGTTATTCGTTTTCACATCGGTATGCAGCTTACTGAAGCTGGTAAAATCCTCGTAATCGAATAATACCTTTGCACAGGCATTCATTGCTTCTATATCCGGATTTCCGTATATCTTATATTTCAGATGGTGCAGAAAAGGGTCTTTTTCGGTTGTAATATAATATCTGTACAGCCTCGATGCGGCATCGAAACGCGCGTGGGCATCCGGCTTTACGTCTATTACTTTTTGTATGGCAATATCTTTTGGCAACAGGCTATTCAGTTTATTTGCCAGCAATAGCAGATCCGTAATTTCCTGTTCGCTGTCGAAATGCGCTGTCATCATACGGGCATGTACACCTGCATCCGTACGCCCGGCGCCCACAATAGATACCGGCACACGCAGCAAGGTGGACAACGCTTTTTCTATTGTTTCCTGCACCGATACGCCATTTGGCTGTATCTGCCATCCACAATAGTTTTCCCCGTTGTATGATAAATATATTAAGTAACGCATTTTTTAATGTATTAATAGATTAATATGCCAATGTGCCAATTAGTTCATCGGCATATTGCCACATTAGTATATTGTTTACCTTACCGTTATATGAAAACAAGACTGTTTTCTCTCGTGCTTCACATAACATCTGTCGCGTTGCCGCAGGTCGTGAAGGACCTGTCCCAGTACGGCTTTTAGCCTGCCATCGTCAAGAGTACGCGGATCTGATGGATTTACCTTCTCGAACCGTGTCCAGGCAATATCGAATGTCGTGGCATAGCGGTGTGTCGAGTTGTCGCTCGTATTCCTGTTACGCCTCGAAAGTCCTTTTACATCGTCATCCGTACGTGTAATACTGGTAACAATCGGCTTATATAAGACCATTTTTTTGCTGATAAGCGAATCCCTGAAATTAAGGCAGATATCCGACAACAGGGTTGCCGCTTTCGGTACGAGGAAAGGCATCGAGTGCTTCAGCTTATCCACCTTGTATATGTCCAGCTCATTCGGTATACGTACCAATTGTCCTTCATACAAGGCTGTATCGGCTCTGGAAACCAGGGGGCCTACCCCATTTGCCATGGCTGCTTCAATCTGGACATCCTGCAAATCGGCAAACGTTTTATTGTAATTCCCGTTAAAACGGCTATATTTCCTTACTTCAGCTACTGGCTTTTCCTCGTCGCTCTGCCCTTTCGAGCTACAACTTATCATAGATAGAATACCGATTGAAAGTATCCACATATATCTCATAAATCTCCTTAATTTTGATTTTTCCGGCACAAAGGTACAAAATAACCGCCTTAGTTGTTATTTTTGTCTTTGCCTTTTATGGCAACCCGATTAAAAATGAAAAGGATATAAGAAACAAATGGAAAAAATAACCAGCCTGCAAAACCCAAGAATAAAGAATATTGTAAAACTTGCAAAAAGCAAAGAGCGCAAGGAGCAAAACCTCTTCCTGATAGAAGGAGCAAGGGAATTGAGCCTAGCCATGACGGCTGATTATGAGATAAATTCGGTATATGTCTGCCCGGAATTATTCCGGAAGACTGATTATCCCGATGTTCTCGATTCTATCGGTGAAAACAAACTGTTCGAAGTATCGGAGACGGTATTCGAAAAGATTGCATACCGTGAAGGTTCGGACGGGCTACTGACTCTTGCCAGACCGAAAAACCATACTTTAAACGATCTGAAACTATCTGAAACTCCTTTTATTATCATACTCGAATCGGTAGAGAAACCCGGTAACCTGGGGGCAATACTCCGTACGGCCGATGCGGCGCAGGCTGATGCCGTTATCATCTGCGACCCTGCCACCGACCTGTACAACCCCAATGCTATACGTTCCAGTGTAGGCTGCCTTTTCACCGTGCAAACGGCAGTGTGCTCGTCACAGGAGGCTCTGGATTTCCTCCGGGATAAGAAAATAAAATCGTTTGCCGCCGAGTTGCAGGCTTCACAATGGTATCAGGATACGGATTTTTCTATTCCGTCGGCTATAGTAATGGGTACGGAAGCGGACGGACTGACTGATTTCTGGCTCACGAATGCGGACGCAAGGATAAAAATACCGATGCGGGGAAAAATAGATTCGCTGAATGTCTCCGTTTCCACTGCCGTTCTCACCTTTGAGGCTATGAGACAACGTGGTTTTTAAAGAGTAAAAGACGCATGATTATAGAAAAAGGGACAATAAACGATATAGATGAACTGGAAGATCTATACAACGATTTGAATGATTATCTGGAATCGAACATCAATTATCCCGGCTGGATAAAACATATTTACCCTATACGGCAGACAGCACTTACCGGAGTTGAAGACGACAGCCTGTTTGTCTTAAAAACCGCCGGCAGGATAGCCGGCAGCATTATTCTGAACCATAAGCCGGAAACAGCCTATGAAGAAGCATACTGGAAGGTATCTGCGGATTACAAAGATGTATTTGTAGTACACACTCTTGTAGTACATCCACATTTTATACAAAAAGGTGTAGCGTTTAAACTTATGACTTTTGCAAAGGAATATGCAATTCAGCAAAAAATGAGATCAATCCGGTTGGATGTCTCCGAAAACAATACAGCAGCCATATCATTATATGAAAAACTAGGCTATACATATATAGCCACGGTCGATTTACAACTGGGATATGAACATCTGAAATGGTTCAGATTATATGAATTGTTATTGGAAAGTGTTTAAAGCTATATCGATTGGACTTAAATCTAAAATTTTAGGGATAAGCAGCTAGAAATACTGTGCACAATTATGATTATTCCCAATATAGAAAATCAGGTATGTATCCTCTTGCTTTAAAAAGAATACATACCAGGATGTATTGCTATTTCTTTTGTAGACAACATAAGATAATCCCTGACTATATTTCTCGAAATGTCTCGGTGCCTGTTTCTTTACCTTTCTATGGATAGACAATTCTATCTGCTCAAATATCCAATCGACATAATCGTATGCAAACTCCTTAAAACCAAAATATTCTTTGTCGTAAAGGATGTCGACCAGTTCGTTTAAATACTCGGCTACATTCCTGTGATAAACTACTTTCACCTATTTAGAAAATAATTTATCGATGTGTTGATGTACTTGTTCTTTGATTTGTTCTCCGGATACAAAGTCTTCGGACAATACCGGTGTATTTATATATATATCAGAAGACTTCACGGGAGTAATCGCATACGCCTTGTCACGTCCCCGTTGAACAATGATTTGTTCGCCCCTATCGGCTCTGTCCATATATTCGGCTTGTTTGTCTCTGAATTCTCTACTACTTATTACTAACATAATATATAAGATTTTTGCGCACCAATACGGTACCATATTGGTACAAATATAGTAATTAATCCGAAAGAAAGAATCAGATTTACTGTTATAGTTATTAAAGTTTCTCCTTAAGGAAACGTCCGGTATATGACTTCTCACATTTAGCAATCTTCTCAGGAGTACCTTCACAGACCACATAGCCACCTTCTTTTCCCCCTTCGGGACCTATATCAATAATATGATCGGCACATTTGATAACATCCATGTTATGCTCAATGATAACAATGGTATGCCCCCTTTTTATCAGCGAATCGAACGCTTTCAACAGGGTTTTTATATCATGGAAATGTAATCCTGTAGTAGGCTCATCGAATATAAAAAGAGTAGGCTCCGGCTTCTCGTCTACAAGGTGGAACGCCAGTTTCACGCGCTGGTTTTCCCCACCTGAAAGGGATGAAGACGACTGTCCTAATTTTACATATCCAAGCCCTACATCCTGCAATGGTTTCAGGCGTTTCACTATTTTCTTTTCCGTGTTGCCTTTTCCTTCTTCAAAGAATTCGATAGCCTGATCTATTGTCATTTCCAGTACATCGTGGATACTCGCTCCCCTGTATTGTACATCCAATACATCCTGCTTGAAACGTCTTCCCTTGCATACATCACATTCGAGTAGTACATCCGCCATAAACTGCATCTCTACCAGTATCTTACCTTCCCCTGCACATTCCTCGCATCTTCCGCCTTCTACATTGAAGGAGAAGAAAGCCGGAGTAAAGTGTAATTGTTTTGCCAGAGGCTGCTCTGCAAATAACTTGCGGATCTCATCATAAGCTTTTATATAGGTCACAGGATTAGAACGGGAGGAACGCCCGATAGCATTCTGGTCTACCATTTCTATATCCTTTATCAGCTTCAGGTCACCTTCCAACCCATTGTATTGAACTATCTGATCACCCTTACCCTTATAATGACGCTCCAAGGCGGTATAGAAAACATCACAGACCAATGATGATTTACCGGAACCGCTGACACCCGTAACCACAGTCATTACATTTAGCGGGAACTTCACATTGATATTTTTCAGATTATTTTGCCGTGCACCTTTTATCTCTATGAAATTATTCCACTTGCGCCTTACTTTTGGAACATCTATCTTTTCTTCTCCATTCAGATAGCGGACAGTATAACTTTCGGTATGCTTCTGCAGGCCGGCCACATCTCCCTGATATACGATTTCACCGCCTAAACGGCCGGCTTTGGGCCCTATATCGATAATATAGTCGGCTGCACGTATAATCTCTTCATCGTGCTCTACCACAACGACCGTATTCCCTATCGACTTGAGCTCCTGCAATACGTTAATCAATAAATCGGTATCACGGGAATGCAATCCTATACTCGGTTCATCGAGTATATAAAGCGAACCCACAAGACTGCTTCCCAGCGACGTGGCCAGGTTGATACGCTGGCTCTCTCCTCCAGAGAGGGAATTCGACAAACGATTTAAAGTAAGGTATCCCAAGCCAACATTCATAAGATACAGGATGCGGATATTTATATCGGTTAACAGGCGCTTAGCGATAGCTGCATCCGTTTCATTGAGATCAAGGGAATCAAAAAATACTTTCAGTTCGGATATAGGCATCAATACGAGGTCGGCAATAGTCTTACCGCCTACTTTTACGTACAATGCCTGAGGTTTCAGCCGCGAACCTTTGCAAGCCGGACAAGTCGTTTTTCCCCGGTAACGGGCAAGCATTACACGGTATTGTATCTTATACTGGTTTTCTTCCACCATTTTGAAGAAATCGTCTATGCCGTGCAAGCCTCTCGCACCATGCCAGAGCAAATCCCTCTCGCTATCCGATAATTCGAAATAAGGACGGTGAACAGGGAAATTATGTTTAGAAGCAGCATGGATAAACTCCATCTTCCATTCGCTCATTTTCTCGCCTTTCCAGCAGACTACAGCGTCTTCATATACAGACAGGCTTTTATTAGGAATCACAAGATCTTCATCTATCCCCATCACACGGCCAAAGCCTTCACAAACGGGGCAAGCTCCTACCGGGCTATTGAAACTGAACATCAGGTCGGACGGTTCTTCAAACTGAATGCCATCAGCCTCGAAATGCCTCGAAAAATCGAAACTTTCAACTTTATCCCCTATATAGAAACGAATCACACAGTCACCCTCTCCTTCGAAGAAAGCGGTTTCTATGGATTCCGAGAAACGGCTGATGTTGGCCGCGTCTTTATCGCAGGTAAGGCGGTCGATAAGCAGAAGTAGTTCGTCCGCTTTATATTTGGTGTTGGATGCAAGAACATCCTCAATCCGTTCAAATTTACCGGATATCTCTACTCTAGAGAAACCTTCCTTCTGTAAAATTTCGAGTTGTTCATTCAAAGACCTGCCGT
This sequence comes from uncultured Dysgonomonas sp., assembly GCF_900079725.1. Taxonomy (NCBI): domain Bacteria; kingdom Pseudomonadati; phylum Bacteroidota; class Bacteroidia; order Bacteroidales; family Dysgonomonadaceae; genus Dysgonomonas; species uncultured Dysgonomonas sp. The sequence continues at coordinate 2,559,251 of NZ_LT599032.1, read as the reverse complement.
CGCGGAGAATTATTTTAGTCAGAATTGCAAGCCTTATATCTTCCGGATACGACTGCATTTTTTCGACAATATCGCTCACCTGATGCTTCTTCACCTCCTGCCCCGATACGGGAGAAATAGTCTTCCCTATACGGGCAAAGAGCAACCGCAAATATTCATATATCTCTGTCGAAGTACCCACCGTGGAACGCGGGTTGCGGGCGCTTACCCGTTGCTCGATTGCAATAGCCGGCGGAATGCCTTTGATATAGTCACTCTCAGGTTTATTCATACGGCCGAGAAACTGACGGGCATACGACGATAAACTTTCCACATAGCGGCGTTGGCCTTCTGCATAGAGCGTATCGAATGCAAGCGAAGACTTACCCGAACCGGATAGTCCTGTAATTACGACAAATTTATTACGGGGTATTTCTACATCAATGTTTTTCAGATTGTTTACCCGTGCGCCTTTTATAAATATATTTTTCTCTTCTGACATAATCTCTTCAAAAAATGGATACAAAATTACGAAAAAATAAGCGCATTACCTTAGTTGGCTAATTTAAAGGAATCTAAAATATCCGAAATTCTCAGAAATAAATATAATTTATACATAAAAGATCTATGCATAGGAACTTTTAGCCGATAACTCTTTGAAAGTTTATGTTTCTGTCCAAAGAGATAAGTAATAAAATACAAGGTATAACTGAAGCTTGTTTAAGTATAAATAAATCAGAATGGATATCCTATCCCGAAGTGCCATGCCATATTATTCAGCCTTGGCTTGAACAAGATAAAGCGATCCGACTGGTCCCTCCCCGGGTCATAGGCTTTCATCCCCGCGTCGAAACGGAGAAGCAGGAAGCTTAAATCCATGCGTAAACCGAGCCCATAAGACACACCAATTTCTTTATAGAACGACTTGAACTTGAATTGTCCTCCGGGCTGCTCCTCATAATTGATTAGTGTCCATATATTCCCGGCATCGATGAATTGGGCAAATTCGAAAAGGTCGGTTACCTTCATCCTATTCTCAATATTGAACTCAAGTTTCATATCTCCGGCCTGGTTTACAAAATCGCTATTTCCCTGACGTTTATATGACCCGGGACCCAACGAGCGGGTACTCCATCCCCTTACACTGTTAGCCCCTCCCGAAAAGAAACGTCGTTCGAAAGGCAAGATTCCGGAATTACCGTAAGGTTGCGCAAGTCCCAGTCCCAGATGATAAGCGACTGAATGTTTCTTCGAAAAATAAAATGTGTGAGAATAATCCACACTTCCTTTTACATATTCTGCATATGCTACACCCAAAATCATCTTTTCCCCGAATTCATTCTCTTTTGCCCCGCCGATTGTCGTCGCCAGACGAGGTAAAGCCCCTGCTACTTCTACCGACATCCGTAATGAATAGGTAGGATACAGACCAGTGAAGCGGCGTCCGTTTACCAAAGTAACGGTATAAGCAGTACGTGCCACCAGCTTGTCGCTATAACTCTCCCTCAACAAGACATTATTAGTAGAATCGAGGTAATTCTTCTGGAAATAATCTGATACCCACGGCATACGGATATAGTTTACATCGAGTAAATCCAAACCGTGGCGGAGTCTGTTTTTATATGTATTCCAGCTATAATTTACACCTAAGTTAAAAAACTGTCGGGTATACTCCTGCCTGTGCTGATTATTCAATCCCACAGTAAACCGAGTACTGGAAGATGGCAGCTCTCTCCAGTTTTTCTTTAACCAGGGGAAGAGAAACTGAGGGAAGGTTAGGCCTGTTTCTATTCCGTATTCATAAAAGTTGCTACTCATTACATCCCCGCTCTTGTCTCCGGCGATGAACTCATAAGCACCTTTTAGCTTGATACTCAATTGTTCCGACCCGTTAAACAAGTTCTGATGCTGGTATGAAATACTTGGGGCAATACCTATATCTCCGGCGGTATTCGTTCCGTCCAGCCCGGCTTTGAACCAGTGAGCATTGGCAGGAAGCAGTATAATTGTAGCATCTAGCAGGCGCGTACTATCTTCGGGCGAAGGCTGAGTCGTAATATTCACCTGTTTAATAGCCTCCATATTTGTATAGGCTTCGTAGGTACGGGTTATATTGTAATCGGAATAATATGCTCCCTTCTTCAAATAATTGTTGCGTAACACAGCTGAATTCCGCAGGAACTTATTTCTTCCACGTATTATCTTAGTCCCATAATAGTCCGTCGTATCGGCATTCCTGTAAAACCAGCGGTTCGTATTTATTTGCCCTCCCGAACCGGATACATTATCAATAGAATTGATCCCTGAAATAATCGTAATATTATTCAGTTTGTAGCGAGGATAAGGCAAACTGTCCTTATTCGGATAAATATCGAGATATAAATCCACTTCATGCGAATTAAGTGTAGTATCGGCACGGAAATATACATACTCCTTCGAGAAAGTCGAATAGCCCACATTACGCATAATGGTATTTACCCGCAGACGCTCTTCCTCCAACATGTCCATATCGAACATATCTCCCTTTTTCAACAGGGGCTCGATAGGTATCTTACCCATAATACGGGCCATAGTCGTATCACCTATCTGGTGCGTATAGTTACGGACACGATATGGAATACCTCCTTTCAGATTATAGGTAACAGACATTTTCTTCCCTTTCACTTTCAGGGTAGTATCAGCTTCGGCATTCAGATAGCCCTGGTTATTCAATTGCTTCTTCAACTGATTTTGCGACATGATTGTCTGCGATGCACTATACAAGACGGGAGCCTGTCCCAGCTTTTGTATAGTACGGTTTATCCACTTACTTGTATCCTGTCCGGCCATATTATATATGCCCAGACGGACTTTTCCAAGCAAAGGAAGACTCGTGTTAGGCTGCTGACGAACGAAATCTTCTAAATCGGCCGTAGCATTTTTAGTGTCATGCTTGATCTGATAACTATCCAACAGATAGCGTCCTTCCGGAATGTTCTTAGTAGTATTACATGCCGCAAGGATAAAGACAAAAGATATAAATGTAAGTTTTCTCATCAAGAATATTAACGTTTTACAAATATACAATGTTTTTGTTAACTCTTGATAAAACGAATTTCTTAGCCTATTATTTAAGAAAAACCTACACTATTTTGTATTTTCCTGAGAAAAAGTCAGAATATAACCGTTACAGTCCTCAATTGCGAAATCGGTAGATCCATAGAATGTCTCATGCATTTCTTTTGCAATAGTGACCTTTTCTTTGAACTTTCCATACAACCCATGAATATCGGATACATGAATGTAGAAGGTCAATCCCCCACCTTGCGGAAATTTTGCGAGCTGTGGATATTCTTCTTTCAGGCTGTTTTCTTCCTGAAACATAAACATAACATTTCCGGACTGTACGATTGCAAATACCAAATCGTTTCCCGATTCGGAAACGGAATCAACAAGTTTGAAACCGAGAATTGTTGTATAAAAATCAACTGTCTGACGAACGTTCCTGACCATCAGGTTCGGAGTAGAATCATTTAATATCATATTCTCTAATTTTAAGTTTATATGTATTTGGAAATCATCATCAAAAGTAGAGAATATAGATCATAGGATTTGTGTAAAAAAACGACAATCTTACAGTTCCGAAGGCAAAGACCCGGAGAGCCGTTTAAACTCTTTTATCAAATGAGCATGATCATAATAACCACAATCAACTGCTGTGTTAAAAAGACTTTGATTAATTCCTGACTTTAAAAATTGGCGGGTATTCCTGAATTTGAAAATACGGCTGAATGCTTTTGGAGAGATTCCTATATCGGCCAGAAACCTGCGTTCAAATTGCCGTTTGCTCAGACAAGCCTTTTCTGCAATAATCGGTATCGATATGTTTCCCTTACTTTGTTTTATCAGCGATATGGCATAATCAATCCTTTCATCCAACGGAGACAATTTCGGAAGCCGGCTTAATAAATAGTTATCCACAAAAGAGATAATATCTGTTGTACTCCTTTCCCAGGGAATATCTTCACCGAAAGACTTATCAAATACCGATTCCGTAGAGAAAAGTTCGACCCGCGAATCAGTAAATTCGTTTACAGGCACACGGGTAAAAGCCGTTATTCCTCCCGGTTTGAAGCGAATCCCTATAAACCTGACCTCTCCCAGATATGCTATTTCCAGAAAAGTAGTCATAGTACCCACAATGTGAGGGAGAGACTGCCGGTGAAATGAAAATATAATATCTACGCAACCATCAGGCAATATACGCCGCTTAATCTCGTTCTCAGCAAAATCTGTCGAAGACCAATAGGTTTCGATATATCTGCTTAAAAGTGGATGTGGTAGATGCTCAATGTACATTTCCTTGCTTTATATGACTAATTTTGGAAGGGATAAAGATAAATGGAAATGTTCAACAACGAACTAAAAAGTTAAGAATACTCATATTTGAATCATAAATCTGGAAAAAGCAATACCTTTGTGGCTGATTATGAAAGAATACCGACTGACCGACTGGCAACCGACCACAAAAAAAGAAGTGGAACTCAGAGGATGGGACGAACTGGATGTTATCCTTTTCTCAGGAGACGTATATATAGACCACCCGTCTTTTGGAGCAGCAGTCATAGGACGCATGCTTGAAGCCGAAGGGCTGAAGGTAGCCATCATACCACAGCCGAACTGGCGGGACGATCTGCGCGACTTCAAAAAACTGGGTAAACCGCGCCTTTTCTTCGGGGTAACAGCCGGAGCAATGGACTCGATGATAAACCACTATACGGCGAACAAGCGACTGCGCTCCGACGATGCCTATACGCCTGATGGAAAGGCAGGGATGCGCCCCGACAGGGCCTCCATTGTCTATTGCAATATTCTGAAAGAGCTTTTTCCCGATGTACCTGTATTATTAGGGGGAATAGAGGCATCCTTACGCAGGGTAACGCACTACGATTACTGGGATGATAAATTATATAAATCTATACTTATCGACTCAAAAGCGGATCTGCTGGTATATGGCATGGGTGAGAATCCATTGAAAAAGATAGTTTCGGAGCTCAAGAACGGCAAATCTCTCGATGAATTAAGAGATATGCCACAAACGGCATATCTATGTGCTAAAAACGCTTTAAAACAGCAAACAGACGGAAAAGATATCTATTTGGCTTCCCATGAAGAGTGCCTTGCCGATAAACTTAAACAAGCAGGCAATTTTCGCATTGTAGAAGAGCAATCGAATATGATGAATGCTTCGCGCATTATACAGATATACGATGAAAAGGCGGTAATAATCAACCCTCCCTACCCTCCCATGTCTGAAAAAGAGATAGATGCCTCGTTCGATCTGCCATATACCCGCCTGCCCCATCCGAAATACAAAGGAAAAACCATTCCGGCTTTTGAGATGATAAAATTCTCGGTAAATATGCACCGGGGATGTTTCGGTGGATGTGCCTTTTGTACCATATCGGCACATCAGGGAAAATTCATTGCCTCCCGCTCGAAAAAATCGATACTCAACGAGGTAAAACAAATCACGGAAATGCCAGATTTCAAGGGATATTTAAGTGATCTGGGAGGCCCTTCGGCAAACATGTATAAAATGAAAGGCAGGGATGAAAACATTTGCGCTAAATGCAAACGCCCCTCATGTATTCATCCGAAGATATGCAAAAACCTCGATGTAGACCATTCACACCTTTTGGATATTTATAAAGCTGTGGATTCCCTGCCGAAAATCAAGAAATCATTTATCGGCAGTGGAGTGCGCTATGACATGTTGTTACACCGGAATGACGATGACCGGTTAAACAAAATATCCGACAAATACACGAAGGAGCTGATATTAAATCACGTCTCCGGCAGACTAAAAGTGGCTCCGGAACATACATCCGACAAGGTGCTAAACTGTATGCGCAAACCAAGCTTCTCGCAGTTTCATACATTTAAGAGAATATTCGATAAGATTAATTCCGAAAGCGGATTAAAACAGCAGCTTATCCCTTATTTTATATCATCCCATCCGGCTTGTACAGAAATAGATATGGCGGAGCTAGCCTCCGAGACAAAGCCTTTGGGCTTTAAACTGGAACAGGTTCAGGACTTTACACCTTCGCCAATGACAGTGGCTACAGAAATTTATTATACCGGTTATCATCCTTATACACTCGAAAAAGTATATACGGCACGAACCAAAGAGCAAAAGCTGGCTCAGCGCCAATACTTTTTCTGGTACGACAAAAACTATAGACCTCAGATTATCAAGTCATTGAAGAAGTTGAAAAGGGAGGATTTATTGAAAAAGTTATCTATTTATTAAAGATTTAAACAGTCAAACATCTGAATATCAAACATTTAATTAAAAAACAATCATATGATTACACTTGAAGTTTGCGCCAATTCAACGCAATCGGCTATAAATGGACAAAAAGGAGGAGCAATCAGAGTCGAATTATGTGATAATCTGAGCGAAGGAGGGACTACCCCTTCCCTATCACAGATGCAAAATACAAGGCAACTAATTAATATTCAATTAAATGTACTTATCCGTCCGCGTGAAGGAGACTTTCTGTATAGCGATCTGGAGTTTGAAATAATGAAACAAGACATTCATCATTGCGGACAAGCCAAATGTGATGGTGTTGTATTCGGAATATTGAATCCGGATGGAAGCATCGATAAAAAACGAAATCAAGAATTAGTAAACATTGCGCATAAATACAATATGACTACTACTTTTCACCGTGCTTTTGACAGATGTAATAATTTGTTCGATTCGTTAGAAGATATTATAGGATTGGGATGTGACCGCATACTTACATCAGGCGGGATGGAATCTGCGCCAGAAGGAAAAGAGATATTAAAGAAATTAATCGGTCAGGCTGACCAAAGGATAATAATCATGCCCGGAGGAGGCATCACGGAAAACAATATTTCGGAGCTGGTTAAAGCTACCGATTTAAAAGAATTTCATGGTTCGTTCCGAAGCAGGTACAACGGAGGGATGCAATACAAATCACCTGTTTTTACAAACGAAGAAGAAGAATATAGCATGCTTCTGACCGATCCCGAAAAAGTTAAACAGGCGTTGGAAAATGCCAATAATATTTAAATAGCCATCATATCTAATGATGGCACATTCATAAGCATAAAGTAATTATCGCAAGAAATACAATAAAATACTAACTTTGCATCCGAATTAATTTTATCCAAAGAAAAAAATATGAACTTCAAATATGACGTAATTGTTGTCGGGGCAGGCCATGCCGGTTGCGAAGCTGCAGCCGCTGCGGCCAACATGGGATCTAAAACCCTGCTGATAACAATGGACATGAACAAAATCGCCCAGATGAGTTGCAACCCCGCAGTAGGTGGCATCGCAAAAGGGCAAATAGTGCGGGAAATAGATGCCCTCGGGGGACAGATGGGAATTGTCACGGATACAACTGCTATCCAATTCCGCATGCTGAACAAATCGAAAGGTCCTGCCATGTGGAGTCCACGGGCACAAAGCGACCGTGCGCAATTCATACTTAAATGGAGAGGGATCATCGAAAACACCGATAACCTTTTTGTATGGCAAGACACAGTAACCTCGCTGATTATAGAAAACAAAACTGTAACAGGAGTGAAGACTGCAATGGGTGTAAATTTCTCGGCAAAATCGGTAGTTCTCACAAACGGCACATTTCTGAACGGACTAATGCATATAGGCAAAACGCAACTCGGAGGAGGACGTGTTTCTGAACCGGCATCATTCGGAATCACTGAACAATTGAGAGAATTCGGATTCACTACCGACAGGATGAAAACAGGTACTCCCGCCAGAATAGACGGAAGAAGCGTCGATTTCAGTTTAATGGAAGAACAAAAGGGCGATGATGATTTCCACAAGTTCTCATACCTCGACTTCGCACCCCGCACATTAAAACAACTTAGCTGTTGGATTACTTACACCAACGAAGATGTGCATTCCACTTTACGCGATAGATTGGATGATTCTCCACTTTACAACGGGCAGATAAAAAGTATAGGGCCACGCTATTGCCCAAGTATAGAAACAAAGGTTGTAACATTCGCGGAGAAAACTTCACACCAATTATTCTTGGAACCGGAAGGGGAAAACACACAGGAATACTATCTGAATGGATTTTCGTCCTCTCTCCCACTCCATACTCAGATCGAGGCCTTACAAAGAATTCCGGCATTCAGGAATATACATATTTACAGACCCGGCTATGCAATCGAATATGACTTTTTCGATCCCACACAACTAAAACATACATTGGAAACGAAGCTAATCAACAATCTGTTTTTCGCAGGACAGATAAATGGGACTACCGGATATGAAGAGGCAGGCGGTCAAGGGTTGATAGCGGGGATAAATGCCCATATAAAAACACAAGGAGGAAACGAATTCATCCTGAAAAGAGACGAGGCATACATCGGCGTATTAATCGATGATTTGGTAACCAAAGGTGTCGATGAACCATACCGTATGTTTACCTCGCGTGCGGAGTATAGAATATTGCTTCGTCAAGACGATGCAGACGCACGCCTTACCGAAAAAGGTTACAATATCGGCTTGGCAAAGAGAGAGAGGATCGATCTCCTGAATCATAAGAGAGAAGAGATGAAGCGAATTATCGATTTCACCGCCAACTACTCTTTGAAGCCAGAGTACATAAATGAAGGGTTGGAAAAACTGGGCACTAGCCCATTGAAGCATGGCTTGAAACTGAAAGATGTAATCACACGCCCGCAGGTATCTATAGACAGCATAGCAGAACTAGTTCCTGCTTTCAAAACAGAGCTGGATAAAATCCCAAACAGAAAAGAAGAAATCAAAGAGGCCTGCGAAATAATCATTAAGTATGACGGCTATATTAAGAGAGAGCAATTGATTGCTGATAAGATTTCACGTCTCGAAAACATCCAGATAAAAGGGAAATTTAATTACGAAGCTATACTCTCCCTTTCCACCGAAGCACGCCAAAAGCTAGCAAAAATAGGCCCTGAAACAATCGCTCAGGCAAGCCGAATTCCGGGAGTTTCACCAAACGACATATCAATATTATTGGTACTTTTGGGTAGATAAAACAAGATGTTCCACGTGGAACAAAGCAAAATTTTCAGTCAAAAAAAATAATGTTCCACGTGGAACATGTAAATATTTAACAATAAAAATGGAGCAATTCACAAAAGAGCAAAAGCTAACTTTCTTAAGGAATACAGTAAGAAACATCCCTGATTTTCCAATTCCCGGAATCCAGTTTAAAGATGTAACACCATTATTCAACACCAAAGAATCTCTATCTATATTAACAGATGTCCTTCTGGAAGAATATAAAGGGAAAGGTATCACGAAAGTAGTAGGGATAGAATCGAGGGGATTTATTATGGGCCCCATAATGGCACTTGAACTCGGAGCAGGATTTGTACCTATAAGAAAACCCGGGAAACTTCCGGCGGAAGTGTACGAAGAAGAGTATGCGAAAGAATATGGTGTGGATAAAATTCAGATTCATAAAGATTCATTATCTGAAGATGATGTTGTCCTTATACACGATGATCTGCTTGCGACAGGAGGAACCATGTTTGCCGCTTATAATTTGGTGAAAAGAATGGGAGTAAAAAACATCTATGTAAATTTCATTATAGAGCTGGAAGAACTAAAAGGAAGAACATTATTTCCAGAAGATGTAGATATAAAAGCTTTGATACAGTTTTCCATATAGAAATGAATGAATACCTCAAAAATATAATACAAAATATTCCGGAAAAACCCGGCTGTTATCAATATTTTGATGACAAGGGAATTATTATATATGTAGGTAAAGCAAAAAATCTAAAAAAAAGAGTTTCGCAGTACTTTACAAAAAATCATGATAGTCCAAAGACAAGGATACTTGTCAGCAAAATACGGGACATAAAATATATTATTGTAGATACGGAAGAAGACACTCTCCTACTCGAGAACAATCTGATAAAAGAATTTCAGCCGCGTTACAATGTAATGCTCAAGGATGACAAATCTTACCCGTCAATTGTTATCCGGAATGAATATTACCCAAGAGTAGAACTAACCAGAAAAATTTCGAAAGATGGCTCACAATACTTTGGACCTTATACAAATGTATTAAGCGTAAAAACTCTTTTGGAATTTGTTCATAAATTATATCCTATTCGTACCTGCTCGTTAAATTTGACCCCGGAAAAGATTGCAGAGGGAAAATATAAGGTTTGTCTGGAATATCATATAAAAAGATGCCTTGGCCCATGTGTAGGATTGCAGACGTCTGAAAATTATATTAAAAATGTAGAATCGATAAAAGAGATACTAAAAGGAAATACAAATATCGTAAGCGATGAGATCTATGCCAAAATGCTTGAACTTGCCGAGAATCAAGAATTTGAAGAAGCGAATAAATTGAAAGAAAAATATTTGCTTGTAGAAAACTTCAAAAATAAATCGACAGTTGTAAGCAACATAAATTATAATATAGATGTGTATAGTTACGATGAAGATGAAGGTGCTGCCTATATCAATTATCTGAACGTACATAACGGAGCAATAATACAAGCCTATACGTTCGAATATCGTAAGCGGTTGGAAGAAGAGAAGGAAGAACTTCTCGGTCTGGGTATTATAGAAGTAAGAGAACGGTTCGGCTCGAAGGCTAAAGAAATTGTTGTCCCATTTTATCCCGACCTTGCACTTGAAGGGGTAGAATTCATGATTCCGCAGCGTGGAGATAAGAAAAAATTGTTGCTTCTTTCGACACAAAACGTAAGACAGTACAAAATAGACAAATTAAAAAAAGCAGAAAGCCTTAACCCTGAACAGCGTAGTGTAAGAATACTGAAAGAAATACAGAAAGACCTAAACCTCAAAGAGTTACCTACACATATAGAGTGTTTCGATAACTCAAATATACAGGGAACGAATCCGGTGTCAGCTTGCGTCGTCTTCAAAATGGGAAAACCATCGAAAAGAGACTACCGCCACTTTAATGTAAAAACAGTTGAAGGCCCCGATGATTTCTCTACCATGCGCGAAGTCGTTTATCGTCGCTATCGCAGATTGCTGGAAGAGGAAATTCCCCTACCCCAACTCATTGTAATAGATGGAGGTAAAGGACAATTAAGTGCTGCATGTGAATCTCTTAAAGCATTAGGGATATATGGAAAGGTTGCAATAGTAGGTATTGCCAAACGTTTGGAAGAGATTTACTATCCTGAAGATTCAATACCTCTCTATCTTGATAAAAATTCAGAATCGCTCAAAGTACTTCAACATCTTAGAGATGAAGCTCATAGATTTGGTATTACCTTCCACCGAAATCAACGGAGCAAAAGTCAGGTGAAATCAGAGCTAGACAATATAAAAGGTATCGGAGACGAAACTAAAAGACTACTTCTCAGAGAGTTTCGGAGCGTAAAAAGAATAAAACTGGCAGAAGACAGAGAACTTGAAAAAATTATAGGAAAGTTCAAGACTGCATTGATAAGAAAGTATTTCGAAGAAAAAAACAATTAAATATTTTTATCTTTGCCAGTAGGCCACTACCAATACTACCCGAATTATGATAGAGAATAAACATAAGGATAGAATCTTGTTTGCAGATGTACTAAGAGTATTCACAATATTCGCTATTATAGTATTTCATATAACGACTAATCGCTGGTTTACGTCATTTCAGGAAAACCCTGCCGAATGGCACACAATAAATATATTTGTAGCCTGCCTAAGATGGTGTGTCCCTGTATTCTTTATGCTAAGTGGGATGATATTTCTCGATCCCACCTATCATACAACAATTAAAAAGCTGTATACCAAAACAATACCCCGTATATTATGTGCTCTTATATTCTGGAGCGTGGCTTATCGCCTACTTTCGCCTTTGGTAGCTTCTTTTCTGGATATAAAACCCATTTCAGGTGACGATTTCCACCGTATCTATGAAGAAATATTCCTGGGTACTCCATGGCACCATCTATGGTTCATGTATCCGTTGCTGGCAATGTATATACTCACTCCCCTACTCCGTATTTTCACGGCAAATGCAAAAAAAGAACATTATATCTACTTCCTAATCCTCTACTTTATATTCGGCTCTGTAATCCCTACAATAGATGCTCGTTTTCAGGTACATGTCAGCTTCAATATAAGCGAGTTATTTTCATATACAGGATATTTTATCGCAGGATACTTTTTCTACAAATTCGATCTGACAAAAAAAGAAAAAATTGTATTATACACTTTGGGAATTGCATCATTAATAGGAACATATGCTGTCTCTACCATTGTCGGGGTGGCTAACGGAGGCCCGGCCACTCAATTTTTCGACAGAACGGGCCCCAATACCATGCTATCGGCATTCTTTATATTCGTCTTTGTAAAAGACATAATCAACAATAGCCCTAAATTGCTAAAATATACGAACAATAAGTATATAACTACCCTTGCAAACTGTGGACTAGGCATATATCTTGTACATGATTTTTTCAATATAATACTCAATATTCTGAATATAAACACAGGAACTTTCCCTGCCATCCTATCCGTACCTGTACTTTCCATCCTCGTATATATAGCATCTCTTGGAGTTGTTCTCATAATCAAGAAGATACCTGTACTTAACAAATGGATTATCTGAATTGATAATTTAAGAAGGTATAAAAATCTCATTTTGTCCCAAAAAAGTTTAAATAATTTATATCCCAATACTATATTTGTATAAATATGGAAAACAACATGGATAAAATTATTGTAACAACACAATTAAGTCTAAACGAGTATTTAAAAGTGAACTATTATCTACTCTTCAAAAAATGGAGTATGTGGCTCCTTTCTTTTGTAGGCCTATTATCTATTTTCTTCTATATATTAGGATATGCAGATATCTCTGCTCTCTATTTTGGTGTTATTTTTATAATCTTTTTTCCTGCCTTGACATATTTTTTATTTAGAAGGAACTATTTTAATGATTCCAGGATTAAAGAAACCATTACTTATACTTTCGATAATGAGATTGTAGAATCTAAAGGAGAGTCATTTAATTCTAACTTTACGTGGGATAAAGTATATATGATTGCAGAAACCAAGAGTTGGATATTATTATATCCTAGCAGATATATCGCATATGTAATTCCGAAAAGTAAAATATCAAAGGAAGACTTGAATATTCTAAAATCAATAATAGAGAGTCATAAAAAGATAAAGAATAAGCTAAAGTAGCAGAGACGCAAACAAATAATATTACAATATACTCATATGTAAGTATTTATGTATATTTATCTTGTAGCCAGAGAGGATACATTTGATATATCCATCAATCTGATGACTCCATTTTTGAGATCAGAGAACATAATTCATTCATTTGAATATATTACCATTCGAATCTTCATTTAGAACTCTTTGGATATGTTAATTGTTTATCTTAAAACTGGGTTTTTTAAGAAAACATTCAGTATAAAAACAATCTAAACTTACAGAATTATGAAAAATGATTTATTCTATTCAGCGAAACAAGCAGTAAAATTTTGGTGGGTTTCAATATTAGTAGGAGTACTCGCGGTAGCTCTTGGTATATGGTCTTTGATTACACCGTTAACCACATTAGTGGCGCTCACTCTGGTCTTTGCCATCACATTCTTTGTCAGTGGTATCTTCGAAATCGCCTTTGCGCTATCCAACAAAAAAGTACTCAAGGGATGGGGATGGACTCTTATTAGCGGTATTATAGACCTTATTTTCGGGCTTATCCTTGTCGCCATGCCTGTAGAAGTTATTGCATTGGTATTAACTTATTTCGTCGGATTCTGGGTTATGTTCCAATCTATATGGGCAATAGGCTCGGCAGCCGAACTGCAACGCAATGGCGTAAAAGGATGGGGATGGTTGATGACATTAGCTGTACTCGGAGTTATTATGTCGTTTATCTTTATTATGAGCCCTGCATTTACTACCGGTTTCATCATAGCCTTAGTCAGCATTTCATTTATTTCCTACGGTTTCTTCCGCATATATTTAGGATTTAAACTGAAATCTTTGCATAAAGAAATGGATGAACTAGAAAAAAGGGATTAAGTCATTATAAAACTTCCAACTATAAAAGAGGCTGTCCAAAAAGTAAAACTGGCAGCCTTTTTCGTATTTTCGAAGTAATATTTTAAAAGTCTTTATTAGCTTTGTGAAACTAAAAAAGCGACTATACTCGTATAAATGAAAAAGTTGAAAATTCTATATATAAATAACTATTCTTGCGATGAATCGGCATACAATCAGGTCAAGAACAAGCGCTATCCAAGCAACCATCTCTGGGGAGTCTGCGAATTGAGAGAAAAGGGACATCATGTTGAATTCATAGATATGAACCACCCACAAATAAAAGGAAAAAAGAATATAATAAAGAAATTAATATACAAAGTTCAAAAAAAGATATATTTTGGAAAAATATTCCGGAAATATAAAAATTACGACGTAGTCTACTCCTCACAAACAGACCTGAGTCAAACATATTTTTTCGCCAAAAGCAAAAAGAAGGGATTATGCAACCCTATCATGATAGCAGTATTACATCATCCCGGGGCCTATATCCCCTATTCCGAATCTTATGATAAAATGATTTTTATAAGTAAGCCTGTCTTAGATATGAGGCCCGATTTTAGACCAATAGCCGAATATGCCTTTTGGGGTCCGGATCTTAACTTCTATAATTACTGGAAAAATAAAAATGTAAGTAACCGACACATAGAAAGCCCCAATGAACTTATATTTGTATCAAACGGTAAAACAAGAAGAGACAATAATGCCTTCTTATCAGCTGCTTCTGAGCTAGATGCAAATGTCATTATCGTTTGCGACAGTACATGTACACCTGAACAAAAATATTTTAGCAACGATAAATTTGAAATAATAACATCATCCCAAATTGGGGATACCATATCCAATGTAGATAATATCAGCCTGTTATCCAAAACAGATATAATGGTAATTCCGATAAACATAGAAAGTGACGTCCTTTGCGGATTAACCAGCTTTGTAGATGCTCTGGCAATGGGAATGCCCATCATAATGTCCGATAATACATTAATGGGAATAGATATAGAATCTGAAGGTTTTGGCTTTATATACAAAACCGGAGACTATAAGGATTTGAAGAAAAAGATGATGATGTTCTACGATGATCCCGGCCTCGTCAAAAAAATGGGAGAAAAAGCTCTCAACTTTGGTAAAAAACATTCCTTTAGTAATTTTGTAGCTAAACTAGAAGAAGTAATTAACAGCAGCCAACCAAACTAATGAGAGTACTAATCCAACGTGTTACAAAAGCATCTGTAACAATAGAAAACAGCACAAAATCTCAGATAGGAAAAGGACTCCTTATCTTACTCGGGATAGAAGACAACGACAACAAAGAGGATATAGAATGGCTCTGTAATAAAATAACAAACCTTCGTATCTTTAATGACAAAGACGGTGTGATGAATCTCTCTGCATTGGATACAAAAGCTGATATACTGGTGGTCTCGCAATTCACGCTGCATGCATCGACTAAGAAAGGTAATCGCCCGTCTTACATCCGTGCATCAAAACCGGATATAGCAATTCCGCTTTATGAGGCGTTTTGCAAGACTCTAAGTGAAAAGCTGAATAAAGATATAGGAACAGGCGAATTTGGGGCAGATATGCAGGTAGAACTCATAAATGACGGGCCTGTAACGATATGGATAGACTCTAAAGTAAAAGAATAATGACAATAGAAGAAGCTCAACTGGAGGTTGATAACTGGATAAAAACAATTGGAGTACGCTATTTCAGCGAACTCACAAATATGACCATCCTCACTGAAGAGGTCGGTGAACTGGCACGTATTATGGCGCGCACATATGGCGATCAGTCATTCAAAAAATCTGATCTCGACAAAAATCTGGGAGACGAAATGGCCGATGTACTTTGGGTACTTATATGTTTAGCAAACCAGACAGGGATAAACCTGACAGAGGCTTTTCAAAAAAATCTGGAAAAGAAAACAAACAGGGATAAAGACAGGCATAAGAATAATGAAAAATTGAAATAAGATCGTAGAGTTATCTATTGCTTTGGTAAGTAAAACAAATTATTTACACTGAAAGAGTGAAGAAACATCCGATTTTGTAAATCTTGAAATATGAAATTTTTAAATATAACAATATGGCAGAAATAAATAAATATACTGATACACTAAAGAAGTATAAAACAGACCTCAAAGATGCTGATATAGCTGAAAAAGTAGAGGAAATAATAAACAAGAAATTCGCTCAGAATAACAATAAAGAGGTATATAAAAGACTATACTCGTGCATAGACCTTACCTCGCTAAACGCAACAGATACACGTGAAGACATCTGGAAGTTTACCGAAAAGGTGAATGAACAGGATGGAGCATCCGATGTAGCCAATGTAGCAGCTATCTGTGTATATCCTAATTTCATCGAGACTGTAAAGGAAGCTCTTACCGCCGATGTAAAAATCGCTTCTGTTGCCGGAGGATTTCCTTCGTCACAGACATTTACAGAAGTGAAAATAGCCGAAACAGCACTCGCGGTAGCCAGTGGCGCAGACGAAATTGATATCGTTCTCAATCTGGGCTTTTTCTTAGATGAAAACTATGAGGAACTGAGCGAGGAAATAGATGAAATAAAACACGCCTGCCGTGAAGCAAAATTAAAGGTCATACTGGAAACAGGGGCGCTGAAATCTGCCAGAAACATAATGAAAGCATCCCTCCTGGCCCTATATTCGGGAGCTGACTTTATCAAAACATCCACAGGCAAAGGTTACGAAGGAGCCACTTTGGAAGCCGCATATGTAATGTGTACAGCCATCAGGGAATACACGGCGAAAACAGGCCGGAAAGCCGGTTTTAAAGCATCGGGAGGAATTTCTACTACCCAAGATGCTGTCAAGTATTACACGATTGTAAAAGAGGTCTTAGGCGAAGAATATTTGAATAATGAGTATTTCCGTATAGGGGCAAGCCGTTTGGCCGATAATTTATTGGAAGATATCAAATAATCATATTATCCAAGTGAGTAAATCGGGAGGAAAGGGCAAGAAGTATTATACCTTAAAAACGGATGATTCCATTTATCTGGAAATCAGACGAAGAGAAAGGAATAATGCATCTATCAATTTCCTCTTGATCCTCACCATAATAGGGTATGCATTACCTGTAATTGTCTTTTGCATATTCGTAGCAGACGGAGACCCACCTGCATTCGGGTTCTTATTTTCACTGCTTATTTTCTGGGGGATATCCACATTCTTTCTGAGATTATATCTTTGGAATAAACATGGAAAAGAAATATTCATTATAACGAAAAATTCCCTTACACACTACTTCGACTATAAGCTATTTAAAGATAACAGGAAAGATATCCGCTATATCAATTTAAATATCTTATATGCATCTGATAGCCAACAGGAAGGTGATGACCCGGACAGGGAAGAGAGTCTGATTATCTTCGAGATTGACAATAATGAGCAGCTGATATCAAAAGACAGTATCCCGATGAAAGAAATAATAAAAATACATAGAACTGTAAATGAAATATTTAGATAAAAAAGATAATATTTAATCACCTTACAGTTTGCATTATATCATCAACATTGAATATCTTTATCAATAAATTAAAACAAACAGAATAATTATGGCAACAGCATATCACAACTTATCATCTTATAATCCCGAAACAGTTCCTAACGGCGAAGATATGAAAATAGGAATCGTGGTTTCGGAATGGAACGAAACGGTAACCACTCCCCTACTCCAGGGTGCTTTCAATACACTGATAAAGCATGGAGTAAAAAAAGAAAATATCCTGATTGATTTTGTTCCGGGAAGCTTCGAACTGATATTCGGCTCGAAACATATGGTAGAAAATAAAGGAATAGATGCAGTAATCGCATTGGGCTGTGTAGTCAGAGGAGATACTCCGCATTTCGACTATGTTTGCAGCGGTGTAACGCAGGGCATTGCCGATATGAATATCCGTTACGATATACCGTTCATATTCGGACTGTTAACTACCGACAACATGCAGCAAGCTGAAGAACGTGCCGGTGGTCGTCATGGCAACAAAGGGGATGAATGCGCCATTACAGCACTAAAAATGATAGATTTTTATCGTAGAAATTTGGAGGAATAAATAAATATATTACCTTTGCATTCGCTAAAGATAAAAGGGCAGTTACCAAAGTGGCCAACTGGGGCTGACTGTAACTCAGCTGACTTACGTCTTCGGAGGTTCGAATCCTTCACTGCCCACATACTTTGCGGAAGTAGCTCAGTTGATAGAGCATTAGCCTTCCAAGCTGAGGGTCGCGGGTTTGAGCCCCGTCTTCCGCTCTGATGAAGAGACACTTACAGAAATGTGGGTGTCTTTTTTTGATATAAAATATAAATAAGAAAGAGAGTCACCATTACGATAACTATCTTTATATAAGCTAATTAAAGAATATCACTCTCCGGTTAGCGACTGTACCAATCGAACAAACTCTCTTCGATACCCATCCTCATCTTTTCCATAACCCGATCTGGCCCGTGAAATAACCTTATATAGGTCACTTGAACCATGTTGTTTATCATCACGAAGCATAATACCGAACATAGCCACCGCAGAGCCGAATTTGAAGTCTTCAGAAACATTATCCAGACCATCATCTATCACAGGCACAGACATTAGCTTGCTCTCCTCACTCTCGGGGTGTTTGTACCTTAATTTAACTGTCAGCAGCTCATCCGAACCTGTAGGAGACATTGTCTGATATTTAAGCGGATCTACAGACGTATCTTCTCCCTTACTCTTCTTATCCTTCTTCTCTTTGGCAGGTATTACCTCGTAGAAAGCTGTCACAGTATGTCCCATACCCATATCTCCGGCATCTTTCTGGTCGTTGTTAAAGTCTTCTTTCTCCAACAGACGGGTTTCATAACCTATCAGCCTATAGGAATCAACTTTCAGGGGATTAAACTCTATCTGTAACTTGACATCTTTAGCCACAGTAAACATAGTCCCTCCAAACTCCGAAACTAAAACTTTATTTGCTTCCTGCATATTATCTATATAAGCATGATTGCCATTCCCAGCCTGAGCAAGTACCTGCATTTTATCATCCTTATAGTTTCCCATTCCATAACCGAGTATAGATAAGAATACACCCGATTTACGTTCATTCTCGATCAGCTTCTCCAATCCGTCGTTACTAGATACACCTACATTAAAATCCCCGTCTGTGCAAAGGATTATACGGTTATTTCCTCCTTCTATAAGGTTCTCTTTCGCAATTTTGTAAGCAAGTACTATTCCTTCGCCACCTGCTGTAGAACCACCTGCTGTCAAGCCGTTGAGAGACTCCAATATCTTAGACTTCTCACTACCTGGAGTAGAAGGCAATACCTGTCCTGCTGCGCCCGCATATACCACTATGGCAACACGGTCGATAGGGCGAAGGTTATTTACCAGAAGCTTCATAGATGATTTTACCAGATCGAGCTTGCCATCCCAATCCATCGAACCCGAAACATCAATCAGGAATACAAAATTGGTTGCAGGCAGGTTATCCGTATCTATCTCACGGGCTTTCAAACCTATTTTTACCAAACGGTGCTTACCATCCCATGGACATTTTCCTACCTCTATCCCGAATGCTACAGGGTCATCCCCTTCAGGCTTGGGATAATCATATTTAAAGTAATTTACCAACTCTTCTACACGGATGGCATCTGCAGGAGGCACTTCACCCTTATTTATGAAACGACGCATATTACTATACGAAGCCTTATCCACATCTATGGAGAAAGTAGAAAGAGGCTCAGTAGAAACCCTGACAAACTTATTATCAGTAAATGCCCTGTAACTTTCGGTATTATCAAAATAGACAGGAGGTGCAGGTTCGCTATAGGAATATGAAGAATAGCTATCCGAAGATAATACCCCATAACCTACTACTACCATCTCATCAAGCGATTTACTGTCTTCTTTTAGCACTACATCATGTTTTGATCCGGTTACCTTAATTGTTTGTGATATAAATCCCAGATAACTGAATTGAAGCTGATCTCCTATATTAGCTTCGATGGTATATTCTCCATTAACATCTGTTACCGTGCCCTTTGTAGTACCTTTCACCATCACCGATACACCTATCAGCTCATCTCCATTATCTTCTCGCACTGTACCTGTTACAGTAATGGCATGTATAGTATAAGAGAACATGAAAAAACAGCTGGTTAAAAACAGGATAATGTGTCGTTTTGTTTGTAGTCCCATAGCATAAATAATTAGATTAATGACTAAGTAGTTTATAAGATAGATTGCGTTTTGATATAAATTCCATAAATATAATGAGGAAAGTTAAATATAAAGCATCCAATAAAAGAAAATAGCAATAAAACATGCTGGCCCGAATATTACTTTCCGTACACAACTGTCCGAAAACGGACAATCTGAATATCATCAAAACATTGAAAATAAACATATTGACCTATTGGCATATTCATTGATGAATAAAATACGGAATACTAAATAATTTCAAAAATGGACAGGGAAATACCACTCAGTATACAGCGAAAAGAAAAACGGAAATTAATACTCCGGTATGGAATCATTGCACTGGCAATAATAATTGTTATTATTTTCTTAATGAATATACTGGAAAGCACACTCTCCTATAAAAGTATAACGATAGGTACAGTGGATAAAGGTACAATAGAAGTAACAGTAAATGCATCCGGTAAAGTGATTCCTCTGACCGAAGAAATTATCGTTTCCCCCATCAACAGCCGGATACTCGAAGTATATAAAAATGCAGGGGATTCAGTACTCGCCGGTGAACCAATTCTCAAACTGGAACTGGCTTCCGTAGAAACGGACTATAACCAAAAGCTGGACGAGAAAGAGATGAAGGCCAGCAAGCTAATTCAATCGAAGATTACCCTCGAAAACAAAATATCGGAACTGCAAATGCAGATGCAGGTGAAAGACATGAACCTGAAACAGATGCAGACCGAACTCAAAAATGAACAATACCTAGACAGTATAGGAGCAAGCACAACAGATAAAGTGCGTCAGGCAGCATTGAACTATGAAGTAGCCAAACTCGAGCTTCAACAGCTGAAACAACAAATAGAAAATCAGAAGAAAAATGCTTCTGCAGAAACAAAAGTACAGGAACTGGAAATAAGCATTTTTGAAAAATCGCTGGCCGAAAGTGCACGTCTGCTAAAGGATGCCCGGATACTGTCGCCGCAAAAGGCAACCCTGACTTATGTAAACAATCAGATTGGTTCGCAGGTATCAGCAGGCACGCAAATAGCAATTATATCCGATTTAAGCCACTTTAAGGTAGAAGCCGATATAGCAGATAGCTACGCCGAAAAATTAAGCACAGGAGCAAAAGCAATCATCAAAATCGGACAATTGCAACTGGAAGGGACCGTAGTCAACATTACGCCATCCGTAAAAAACGGGGTTATCCAATTCATAGTTATGCTGAAAGATGCAGGGAATTCACGCCTGCGAAGCGGACTGAAAACCGACGTATTTGTATCGCATGGCATTCAGGAAGATGCCTTGCGCATACCAAATGCATCCTACTATATCGGTGCAGGAGAATATGAGCTATGGGTAGTAAAAGACGGGCAGGCGGAAATTCGTAAAGTGAAACTGGGAGAGAGCAGCTTCGAATATGTAGAAGTGATCAATGGATTAAATCAGGGAGAACAGGTAATTGTCTCTGATATGAGCCAATATAAGGGTAAGAAATCAATAAAGATAAAATAAACAAGAAATCAATAACCTATAATTCATAAAATTATGTCAATCATCAACTTACAAGGTATAACAAAGATCTACCGTACAAAAGAGGTCGAGACAGTAGCATTGGAAAATGTAAATCTGGAAGTGCAAAAAGGAGATTTCCTTTCTGTAATGGGGCCTTCTGGATGTGGAAAAAGTACAATGCTGAACATCATGGGACTGCTCGATGTACCCAGCGAGGGTAAAGTGCTTATAGGCAATACCGAAACTCATAATATGAAAGATAAAGAGATGGCGGAGTTCCGGAATAAAACTCTGGGTTTTGTATTTCAAAGTTTCCATCTGATAAACTCGCTTAATGTTCTCGACAATGTGGAACTCCCCCTTCTTTATCGCAAATCGGGAGATAGCAGCCGACGCGAAATGGCTAAAAAAGTATTGGAGAAAGTCGGTCTATCGCACCGTATGAAACACTTCCCGTCGCAACTATCGGGCGGACAATGTCAACGTGTTGCTATCGCCCGTGCTATTATCGGCGACCCGCAGATCATACTTGCCGATGAGCCTACCGGAAATCTGGACAGCAAGATGGGTGCTGAAATCATGGACCTGTTATTTGAACTGAACAACGAAGGCACAACCATAGTGATGGTAACGCATGATGAACATATCGCCAAAACCACAAAACGGATTATCCGCTTCTTTGATGGCAGAAGAGTTGAATAGACCTTTATCCGGCAACAGAAATACAGGTAATAACAAATTCGTATTAATATGATTATCCGACAATTGAAAACCACATATCATGTATAAAATCTATTTCAAACAAGCCATTGCAATGCTGAAACAGAACAAGTTTATCAGTATAATAACTATTGCGGGAACTGCATTGGCTATTATGATGATTATGGTTCTCATAGTCAGCGAATCTATCAAAAATATAAGTGTTGCACCCGAAATCAACCGCGACAGAACAATGTATATCCGCGGCGAAATAAAAGAACAGAAAAAGAACAAAGGAAGGCAAAGCAATGGTAATATCAGTTACCAGGTATACAAAGATTATCTATCGGAAATGAAGTCTCCTGAATTGATAAGCATACAAGCTGATGCATGGAACAAAAGTCAAGTCACAACATCTGAAGACCTGATGGAACGAATGCCTTTTGAGTTGAAATCGACGGATGCAAATTTTTGGAAAATCATGTCTTTTTCCTTTACCCAGGGTAGCTCATTCAGTGAAGAGGATTTTAAATCCGGTCTGAAAAAGGCCGTTGTAACAGAAAAAACCGCAAAAGCACTTTACGGGAATCAAGATGCTTTAGGAAAAACCATTCACATCGATTTTAAACCGTACACCATAGTGGGAATAGTGAAAGATGTATCACAAATATTCCAATATGCCTCTACAGACATCTATATCCCATATACATCGCGCTCTGCATACGAACAGGGATCTTTTCAGATTTTATTTTTGGCAAAAAGCAAAAAAGACTTTGACTCCATTGTAGAAGAAGTACGTGCAGCCGAACGGAAATACAATGCTACAGACGAAGAATGGAGCCTTACACTTTTAGGTCCGTATAGCCACGCAGTACATAAAATGACTAACTCACTCAAAGATCCGGACATCAAGGGAAATATAAGGAAAATTGTGTTTGTTTTAGCCATCTTATTAATCATACCGGCCATAAACCTATCCAGCTTTAGCCTTTCGCGAATAAAAAGGCGGACAGAAGAAATAGGAATAAGAAAAGCATTCGGAGCAAAAAAATATGTCATATTGATGCAGGTACTATACGAAAACCTCATTACATCTCTTATAGGGGGCATCATAGGACTTATCTTCTCTTTTGCTGTGGTAATGTGGCTGAAGAAATGGCTGCTGGATATAGGAGAAGATAGTTCTATCCCAGTGGAAACGTTAGTATCGTTTCCGGTATTCCTTGCTGTATTTCTCGTATGCCTGATCCTGAACCTTCTCTCGGCTGGTATTCCGGCTTACAGAGCCTCTAAGGTCAATATAGTAGATTCTCTTAACCGAAATAACTTATAACGATGATAAAGCACATTTTAAAACTGATTTGGACAGAACGTAAGGTAAATGCATGGATATTACTGGAACTGATTCTCGTGTTTTGCATATTGTGGTTTTGTACCGATTATTTATACTTTATGACAAAGCGATATCTTGAACCCCGGGGATTCGATATAGAGCATACATACCGGATAGGAATAGATCTGAAAGGAGAAGGACGCGAAATATGGGCCTCATCGGATGAAGAAAAGAAAAATGAGATGAGGGACGATATATGGACTATTTATGATCGCATAAAAAGCTATCCGGCAATAGAGTATCTAAGTTATTCCAGTTCTGCCTATCCCTATTCCGGTTCGTGGTCGAATGGAGATATGATGATAGATTCGGTAAGTGTGTATTTTCAATTTAAAACGATAACTCCCGAATTTTTCAATGTATTCAAAATAGATGTCCTTTCGGGCACTCCCTTCAGTTGGGATAACGTAATTGTAGGCAGGCCTATCATAATAAGCCCCGGACGGGACGGACTGATAGCAAATAAACTTCCACAAGAAGTAAAATGTACAAACCCCGGAGGAGAACACGAAGAGACTGTTATAGGAACAGCTGCTAAAACCAAAAGAAATGAATATGAGAATTATAGTGCCGTCCTCTACAGACCTATGAAAAAGGACCACCATTATGTAGCAGAATACAGGGAAGTGTGTGTGAGAGTAAAACCGGAAGCCGATAAGAATTTCGAAGAGAAATTTACTAAAGATATGCGAAACCAACTGGAAGTAGGACACTATTACCTCTCGTCAGTAATACCGATAGAAGAAGACAGGGAGCAATATATGAGTTGGAATGGATATGATAATAATTTCAAGAGTATTTATTCCATTACCGCTTTTCTTATTGTAAATATATTCCTCGGCATAATAGGTACATTCTGGTTTCGCATACAATCGCGCAGAAGTGAGATAGGATTGCGTATCGCTTTAGGAGCATCGAAATCGAATGTAAAAAATATGTTTGTATTGGAAACCGTCTTACTGCTTTTTTTGGCAAGTATCGTAGCAACTATAATCTGCGTGAATGTATCGGTAACAGATGTGATCAGAGACATCAATGTACCTATACCTAACAGGGAAGGAGAAAGCGCAGGCATTTTGCAATATTTTATAAACTATGGATTAACATTCCTCTTCCTTGCTCTGATAGCAGTTGTTGCCGTATGGTATCCTGCAAAAAAAGCATCGGATATACAGCCAACAGAAGCACTGAGGGATGAGTAAAAAACAATATAAAGATAGAAGCCGTGTATAAAACCTACTTCAAACAAGCTATAGAAATACTCAAACTAAATAAGTTTGTGAGTATTATAACCATTACAGGCACAGCGCTCGCTATTATGATGATAATGGTGATCGTAGTAACCGATTCCATAAAGAATATTAGTATCGCTCCCGAAATCAACAGAGACAGGACGATGTATATAAAACATTTCACCAAATACGGTAAAGAAAAGAAAGACCGTATGTGGAGCGGTAATCTCCCATATGACGTCTATAAGAATTACCTGTCGGAGGTAAAAAGTCCGGAATATACTGCCATCATAGATAATACATGGAGTGGAGACCAGTATATGGTGAAGGAAGACAACAATAACCAGCGCTTTCTGGCCAAAACAAAACTGACAAATGCCGACTTCTGGAAAGTGCTTTCTTTCTCGTTCGTCGAAGGTAGACCATTCAGTCAGGAAGAATTTAACTCGGGTATAAGAAATGCTGTAATTACAGAAAGCATGGCGACAAAAGTATTCGGTAATACAAATCCAATAGGGAAAAATATAGAAATAGACTTTAAAGAATATAAAGTTATAGGTATTATACAAGATGTATCACAGGCCTTCACCTACGCATATGGCGAAATTTATATTCCTTATACATCTAAAAGCGGATATGAAAGCAGGCAGGTTCTTATACTTTTTCTGATGAAAGACAAGGCAGATTTTGATTTGCTAAGGGAAGAGTTCAGGGCCGCCGAACGTAAATTCAACGCTGTGGACAATGAATGGGATCTGACTCTGAGAGGGCCATACGACCATAAGCAAATGCAACTGGCCCGGTATTCGAATGAAGATCCGGAGGACGGAAAAGCAACACGAAAAATGGTTTTTATCATATTGATTCTCTTGCTTATACCTGCCGTCAACCTTTCGAGTTTCAGTATGTCGCGTATAAAAAGACGCACCGAAGAGATCGGTATCCGAAAGGCGTTCGGTGCAAAGAAGTATGTGATACTTATTCAGGTAATATATGAAAATCTGATTACTTCTTTCATTGGTGGTATTATCGGCCTGATTCTTTCCTATCTGGTAGTAATATGGCTCAAACAATGGTTGCTCGATATTGGTACCGACAGTAGTATACCAATAGGTGCTTTAGTCTCATTACCTGTATTCCTCGGGGTATTCGCAGCATGTTTCTTTCTCAACCTTTTATCGGCCGGCCTACCTGCATACCGTGCTTCCACAATGAAAATAGTAGATTCTCTTAATCAAAAAAATGCATAAATATGATACTTCATACTCTAAAAATAATCTGGACAGAAAGAAAGGTGAATATATGGATATTGATCGAGCTTATTCTGGTCTTTTGTATCATGTGGTTTTGTGTCGATTACATTTATTTTCTAGCCAAGAAATATATGGAACCGGAGGGATTCGATATAGAACAAGTCTATGCTATAAATCTGGGGATAAAAGATGAAGGGCAGTCAGCGATTGATTCGGATGACGAAGAAAAAAAGGCTGAATTATTTGAAAATATATGGACTATTTTCGACCGCATAAAAGCATATCCCGAAATAGAGAATGCCTGTATATCCTCTGCTGCAGTACCTCATTCAGGTTCATGGATGAGCCGGGAATTCTTTATAGATACGGTAATAGATTATCCTCAGAAAAAAACTGTTACTCCGGAATTTTTCGATGTATTCGGAATCAATATGGAAAAAGGAAAGAGTTTTTCAGGAAACAATATGAATGAAGCAGTAATTTCCGGAAATATGGATGACATACTCCTAAAAAAAAGCGTATTTCAAATAGATACAATAAATTATGGAGATCATAACAGCCAGGATTATTTACGTTTGAAGGTAACAGGGGTTGCCAATAAATCGAAGAGAAGCCAGTTCGATGCATATAACACGATGGTATATATACCTCTGAAAAGAGATGAAGGCGATCTGCTTTATACACCTTCCATAGAAATCAGTGTCCGCGTAAAACCAGGAACAGCGAAGGGCTTTGAAGAAAGATTCTCTAAAAACATGCAGGAACAGATTGGTGTAGGACCCTACTTCCTGTCATCGGTACAATCTTTCAGAGATATACGCAGCGATTATATAAAATGGAATGGTTGGGATAATAACCTGAAAAGCATCTATTCTATCAGTGCATTTCTGCTTATTAATATATTCCTCGCTGTTGTAGGTACATTCTGGTTCCGTATACAATCCCGCAGGAGCGAGATAGGATTGCGTATTGCGCTGGGTGCATCTCACAATAGGGTGAAGAGATTGTTTATGACCGAAACGTTGATTCTACTGTTTCTGGCAAGTATTATAGCCACAGTTATTTGCATAAATGTCACGTTAGTAGACGTATTAAAAGATATAGGAGTACCATCTATCAACAGGGAATGGAATCCTATACACATATCGCAATATTTCATCAATTACGGGCTTACATTTATCATACTGGCCGTAATAGCTATTGCTGCCGTATGGTATCCAGCAAGGAGGGCATCGAAAATACAGCCGGCAATAGCACTGAGAGATGAATAAAAAATAAAGGATTATGTATAAAATATATTTCAAACAGGCGATAAAGATACTGAAGCAGAATAAGTTTATCAGCATTATCACTATTACAGGTACTGCACTTGCTATCATGATGATTATGGCCGTGGTAGTTACAGAAGCAATAAAACATGTAAGTGTTGCTCCCGAAGTCAACCGGAATAGAACAATGTATATAAAAAACTCAGTGAAGAACGGTAAAAATACAGAATGGATGCAGAGCGACAACGTCTCGTATGAATTGTACAAAAATTATTTATCCGACCTCCAAAGTCCTGAATATATATCAGCCATAAATGTTTCTGACACTGAATTCATGGTAAACTCAAGGCAAAGCGAAGGACAGATACTTACAAAAGTACAGCAGGTCGATGCCGCATACTGGCGAATAATGTCATTTAACTTTACAGCCGGAAAACCGTTCACTCAGGAAGAATTTGCTTCAGGGATACAAAATGCCATAATAACAGAAAATCTTGCAAAAAAGCTATTCGGCAATAATGAAGCCTTAGGACAGGAAATAGAAATAGACTTTAAATCCTATAAGATTACAGGTATCGTAAAAAATGTATCACAGGCTTTCAAATTTGCATACGGAGAAGCCTATATTCCATACACTACGAAGAAAGGCTATGAACATCGCCTATATTTCGTCCTGTTTCTGATGAAAGACAAAAGTGATATGCCTAAAGCCGAAGAGGAAGTCAGGGCTGCCGAACGTAAGTATAATGCAGCCGATGCAGAATGGAATCTTACTTTCTTAGGCCCATATAATCACAGATTACAAATACTGAACAAATGGTCTAATGAAGGACCTGATGTAGAAAAAACTAATAAAAAAATGATATTTATATTCAGTATGTTATTACTGATACCGGCTGTCAACTTATCCAGTTTCAGCATGTCGCGCGTAAACAGACGTACCGAAGAAATTGGTGTAAGAAAAGCTTTTGGGGCAAAGAAATATATAATTCTCATCCAGATATTATATGAGAATTTCATTACATCGCTTATCGGCGGCATCATCGGGTTGTTACTTTCGTATATAACAGTAACAGCACTTAAAGAGTGGCTGTTGGATATAGGCACTGACAGTACAATCCCCATAAATGCTCTTATTTCCATACCTGTGTTTTTAGGAGTGTTCATTGCATGCTTCCTGCTCAATTTACTTTCTGCAGGCCTGCCTGCGTACCGGGCATCTAAAAAAAACATAGTTGATTCCATTAACAAGAAAAATACATAAGAATATGGTTAAGCATATCTTTAAAATAATATTTAATGAGCGGAAAATAAATATCTGGATACTTATCGAACTTATATTGGTTTTTT
This sequence comes from uncultured Dysgonomonas sp., assembly GCF_900079725.1. Taxonomy (NCBI): domain Bacteria; kingdom Pseudomonadati; phylum Bacteroidota; class Bacteroidia; order Bacteroidales; family Dysgonomonadaceae; genus Dysgonomonas; species uncultured Dysgonomonas sp. The sequence goes on along the minus strand of NZ_LT599032.1, from coordinate 2,530,270 downwards.
GTATCCTGTGGTTTTGTACCGATTATATAACGTTTCTTTTTCAACGGAATATGGAGCATACGGGATTTGACACAAAACACGTCTACCGTATCAACATAAGAGAGAAAGAAAAAGAAGAACAAACAGAAGATAATGATAATACGGCTGAGACAGAGACTTATAATATATGGTCTATAGTAGACCGCATAAAACAATATCCCGAAATAGAACATGTAAGCCTGTCTATAGCATCTATACCATACTCCCAGTCTTATTCGGGTGGAGGTGTTTTTATAGATACGGTAGACCAAAATGCGAGAGCAAAATTCGTAACACCTGAATATTTTGATGTATTCAAAATAAAGATAGAACACGGAAATGCTTACAACTGGGATAATATAGTAGGCGAAAATATAGTTGTTATCAGTGCCGATGAAAGCAATACCTTCCTGAAAAGGCCGGCTAATAAGGTGGAAAAATTCACTATGGGAAGAATCGGCGATACCGTAGACCCCGACAGGACACACAAAGTGGTAGGAGTAGCTTCGAGATCGAAATGGAGCGAGTATGCCGAGTATGAAGCAATAATATACTCCCCTTTGAAAAAAGATGACAAAAGGCTTGGCACAGGCGAACTCTGTGTACGGGTGAAACCGGAAGCCGACAAAGATTTTGCAAAACGGTTTACCAAAGCTATGCAAAGCCAGCTTGCACTGGGGCACTACTATTTATCATCGGTACAATCGATGACCGATATAAGGGATGAATATATGAAAGGATGGGAATACGACAGCAACCTCAAAAGCATATATTCTATCACAGCTTTTCTGATTGTAAATATATTTCTGGGTGTTGTGGGCACTTTCTGGTTCAGAGTGCAGGCGCGGCGCAGCGAAATAGGATTAAGGCTGGCACTGGGCTCTACCCGAAGAAATATAAGATGGTTATTCCCTCTGGAAACTATCCTTTTAATAGTTATAGCCAGCATTATAGCTGTTGCTATATGTATAAATATCTCGTTGGTAGATATACTGAAAGATATGGAAATACCTACTCCCAATAGGGGCGATACTTCTGCCGAACCAGTACAATACATTATAAATTATAGTATCACATTCTTTTTTCTATGCATAATTGCTATCGCTGCAGTGTGGTATCCGGCAAAAAGAGCATCGGATATACAACCTGCCGAAGCATTGAAAGATGAATAAAAATATACGATTATGAAAAGAACTCTTTCTACCATAGCAATTTCTCTTTGGTTATCTGCCGGGCTGACTGCACAGGACACTATCGCCATCAGCCTGACGGATGCCATTAACCGCAGTGTATCCAATTCGGTAGATGCAGTGGTGGCACGCAACCAGTACAAGTCCAGTTACTGGGGCTACCGTACCTATAAAGCCGAGTTGTTGCCCGAAGTAACCCTCAACTCTACCCTACCCTATTATTCAAAGTCGTACAACCAGTTCCAAAATACAGACGGAACATACACCTATGTAAGCAATGATTACAGCCGGATAGACGGAGGACTAGCTATATCGCAGAATATTCCTCTTACGGGAGGTATTCTGTCTGTAGAAAGCAGTTTTGAGCGCTTACAGCAATATGGGGAAGGAGGCTCTACACGCTATATGGGCATACCAGCATCCATTACATTAGAGCAACCTATTTTCGGGTTCAACCGTGTAAAGTGGCTCCAACGCATAGAGCCTGTGAAATATAAGGAAGCACAGCAAAAGCTTATAGGAGATATGGAGGAAGTTTCCAATACGGCTATACAGTACTATTTCAACCTGCTTCTAGGACAGATAAATATGGAAATAGCACAGCAAAACCTAAAAAATTCGGAGAAGCTGTATACGATAGCCGAAGCCAAACGAAAAATAGGACAGATTTCAGAAAACGATTTGTTACAGCTAAAAGTATCGCTACTGAAAGCCGAATCGTACCTCACCGATGCTCAGGCTTCACTCAATGCACGTATGTTTCAACTGCGTTCTTTCCTTAATTATGGAGAAGATATTATATTGGAACCTATAATACCCGAATCGCTGGCGAATCAATTGCCCGTACTATCATATGCACAGGTAATAGCTTTGGCCCGGGAAAACAATTCATTTACCCAGAATGTACAGAAAAGGATGCTCGAAGCTAACCGCGACGTAAGTCAGGCAAAGGCCGACCGCTGGAATGCAAAACTGTTTGTATCCTTTGGTATGTCGGGTCAGGAAGATACATTCTCCCGTGCATTCAACAGTAACAACTGGCGCAGCAACCAGATAGTCAATGTAGGCATAAAAATACCTATCCTCGACTGGGGGAAGGGAAAAGGAAAGGTAAAGATTGCCGAAGCGGAACGCGATGTGGAAAACTCGCGGATAGAAAAAGAGCAAATGGACTTTAATCAGAATGTATTTCTGCGGGTACAGAATTTCAACAGCCAGTCGAAACAACTCGAACTGGCCAAAGAGACCGACAAAATAGCCCAACAGCGTTACAATACGTCTATCGAAGCATTTGTATTGGGAAAAATAGATGTATTGAACCTGAACGATTCACAATCGTCGAAGGACGAAGCACGCAGGAATTATATAGAGCAGATGTATCAACTATGGTCTTACTATTATCAGATAAGAAGTCTTACCCTGTATGACTTCATCAGTGACAGAGAGATTTCGGTTGACTATGAAAGTGCAACAAAATAAATAAGGTTTATCTATACAGTAAGCCGTTAGCTTATAGCTCTTTGAAAAAATCAATTAGTTAGCAAATTTGAGAATTAGCATATTAGCAAATAAATGAAAATGTGTAACCTTTGTTACCTTTTGAGGAATCATGTAGCGCCAATCCCTTGTGGTTGCCCTCAGGCTCGTGCAGACTTCGAATCTGTTGCTCTATTGAGCAATACACAGACTACAAGTTCGCGCCAGCGGGTTTATCTATAGTCATATGTATCGTTCTTTGATAATTTAATAATGAAAAAGTAACAGTAGAATAATAGACAAGATCCTGTTACTTTTGTTACTTTTTGAGATAGCAAGAAACAGTTGACCGAAAAATGTGTTACTTTTTTAGTTGAAAATGATCTGATGTAAGAAAACCAAAAAGTAACAACCATTCAAAATGTGTAAAAGGTGTTACTTTTGTTACTTTTTTCGATTCAATATACTGGAAATAATTATTTTTACTGATTCAAAAAAGATAATCTATGATATTAATTTGCGACGATGATGCTGCCATACGTTCTTCACTGACTCTGGTTCTTAACCGGGCCGGATATAAGACAGCAAATGTTGCTTCCTCGCAGGAAGCCATTGACTTTGTGCGCACTACCCTACCCGACCTCATCCTGATGGATATGAATTATACAAAAGGTACCAGTGGCGAAGAAGGCCTTACACTACTTCGGCAAGTGAAAATATTCGCACCTGATGTACCTGTGATACTGATTACGGCATGGGGTTCTATCAGTCTGGCAGTAAAAGGAATACAAGCAGGTGCATTCGATTTTGTAACCAAACCCTGGAATAATCTGGCTTTGCTGAATACCATACAAACTGCCATACAGCTAAAAGAAGAAACAGAAAAAGAAACGGAAACCGACATCACTCCAACAATAAAGGCTTTCCGAAGCGACAGAATTATAGGCAGGTCACCACTCTTACAAAATGTATTCAATACCATTTCGCGTATAGCCAAAACCAATGCATCTGTACTGATAACAGGCGAGAGTGGGACAGGTAAAGAACTGATAGCCGAGGCAATACATGAAAATAGTAACCGCAGTAAAAACCCATTTGTAAAAGTCAATCTGGGAGGTATTTCCCAATCATTGTTCGAAAGCGAGATGTTTGGTCATAAGAAAGGAGCCTTTACAGATGCGCATTACGATAGGGTAGGGCGCTTCGAGCTGGCGAATAAAGGGAGTATCTTCCTGGATGAAATAGGAGAGCTGGATGCCACCTGCCAGGTAAAACTGCTGCGGGTATTACAGGATAAAACGTTCGAATCGCTCGGCGATAGCAAACAAAAGCAGGTAGATATACGGGTAATAAGTGCGACAAACAGAAATCTGGCCGAAATGGTATCGAAAGGTACTTTCCGCGAAGACCTGTTTTATCGTATCAATTTAATTACTATTCGTGTGCCTTCGTTGCGTGAACGTATAGAAGACATTCCTTTACTGGTCAATCATTTTGCAAAGAAACAAGCAGAACTGAACGGACTGGATAGTATAGAAATTTCATCCGATGCAATGAATTACCTGCAAAGGCTTCCTTATCCGGGAAACATCCGCGAATTGAAAAACCTGGTCGACCGCGTTATACTTGTATCGGGTAAAGATCTTATTACTGATAAGGATTTTAAAGAACAATATACGGAAATACCCGGTCCTTCCGCCGGATTACCCGATTCTGTTTACCCTCTGGAAGAACTGGAAAAAAACATGATTTTGAAAGCGATAGAGCTATATGGGAACAATCATTCTAAAGTGGCAATGGCTCTGGGACTGACACGTCAGGCTCTATACAGGCGTATGGAAAAATATGGTATAAGCAGCAACGAACAATAATCGTATGAAATCGAAAATTCTCTTTTGGCTATTGGTTATATTGGTATTTGGAGCACTGCTTTCCATCGGGTTCCTTTTTTATAAAACGGATATATATAAATTTATGATAATAGAGGGTGTGGCCATTCTGGCTATTATCTTGTTCGTAATTTTATATTACCGGCTGATAAAACCCTACCAGATAATAGCTGATGGGATGGAACTGCTGAAAGAACAGGATTTTTCGACACGCTTACGCCTTATCTCCGATAGTGAAGCCAATAAACTGATTTCGATCTTCAACAAAATGATGGACCAGTTGAAAGACGAACGCTTACAGGTAAGGGAAAAGAACCACTTTCTGGATCTGCTTATTCAGGCATCGCCACAGGGAGTAATTATCCTTGATTTTGACGACCATATTTCCGAGATCAATCCTTCAGGCCTGCGTTTACTCGACATTAATAATATAAACGAAGTAAAAGGGAAGAAACTTTCAGATTCGGGTATCAGCATAGGCAGTCAGCTGGAAATGCTTAAAGCAAGTGAAGATGTAGTTATCAGGAGTTCGGGTATCACCATGTACCGCTGCATACGCTCTTCATTTATCGACAGGGGCTTTTCCCATCCATTTATACTGATAGAAGAACTCACCCATGAATTGCTGGAAATAGAAAAGAAATCGTACGAAAACATTATCCGTATGATGGCGCATGAAGTAAATAATTCGGTAGGTGCTGTCAGTTCTACTTTGAATGTAATATCGGATATCCTACGACAAAATGATGATAACGAACTGGCAGATGTGCTTCCTGCGGTAGATGCATCTTTCGACAGGTGCAGGCATCTGGGTTACTTTATCAGCAACTTTGCCGAAGTGGTTAAAATCCCTGAGCCTTCCCTGACAGAAACAGACCTCAATGAACTCGCACGTTCGGTAGATGCACTTACACGGCTCGAATGTAAACACCGCAATATAGGCCTTAAATTGGATTTAACGGAAGATAATAACATTATCCGCTTGGATGGTATACAATTTGAACAAGTGCTCGTAAATGTGATTAAAAACGCTTATGAAGCTATCAGGGAGAATGGGGAGATACGAATAGCCACGCGATCGAACCCTTTATCTATCCAAATTGCAAATAATGGTCCCGAAATACCTGATGATGTAAAACAAAAGCTTTTTACACCATTCTTTACTACAAAGTCGTCAGGGCAGGGGATAGGTTTGATGTTCGTACGTGAGGTACTGATAAATCACAACTGTAAATTCGATCTGAAATCTGAGAATGGATGGACAAGATTCGATATTTATTTCCCAGAAAATAAGAAAATCTAGGTATTTTGTATTTTGTCAGAAAAATTTTATCAATATAATGAGTTGTCAGTATAGAGCTGTCAGCTTATTGTTCTTTGAAATATTAGAAAATAGCTATCTATTCAAATATTCAAAGTATAAAATGAAAAAAGAGTACACTACACACAGGTACTCTTCAATCATATATCTAATTATTGTTTTTATCCCAAAAGTGTTTTCAATTTATCTGTATCCGAAAAGTCAGATACAACGGCATAAGTATAATCTTTCAGATAATCGGCCGATAATGTGGTGGAAATACCTATCACACGCATAAATGCATATGTAGCAGCTTTAATACCTGTAAAAGAATCTTCAAATACAGCACATTCGGAAGACAAAACACCTAAGTTGTTCTTTGCTAAAACATATCCCATAGGATCTGGTTTACCTTTCTTTATGCTATCGGATGTAATCACCGTATCAAACGCATCCTCTAATGACAACTGAGCAAGTGCAACTTTTACTTTGCTGGCAGGGGAACTGGTTACCAAACCTACCTTATAACCTTCTTTTTTGATATATTGAATAAAATCGAGTACACCAGGAATAACTATCTTTTTATAATCGATAGATTGTTCCATATCAGAGCATGCCTGTCTTATAGCCTGTTTTTCTTCGGGGCTGGAGATAGCAAAATAAAGCTCTATAATCGAATTTAGGGTCATTCCTTTTATTATATCAGGAAAGTTATTTATTTTCAGTTCATTGTCTTGTGCTATTTTACTCCAAAACTTGTCATAATCATGTTCTGTGTCTACAACAACCCCATCTAAACCGAACAATACCGTAGTGATTTTATTTTTTTGAGCCATATCTCAGGTATTTAAAACATTAAGGTCCCAGACCTTTTTATTATTTTTTATATATGCAACATCCATTTATAAGTAAACAAATGATGTACAAAGTAAACTAATTTTTTCTCTTTATTATTCTTCCGGCTTAACTAAATGCAAGATAGGATAACCTTTTCCTTCGCCATCATATTCGTCGCGGCTTACTTCTTTAAAACCAAAATGATAATAGAAATCTAAGGCCTGCTTATTCTGTTCATTTACATCTACATTTCTGGCATTCAGCTTATTTACGGCATAGTCCAGTAATATCTTGCCTATACCTGATCCGCGGCTTTCATTATCTACAAATAACATTTCGATGCTATTGTCCGCCACTCCAAGAAATGCTTTAACAATACCCTTGTCATCTTTATATTTATATAACGACACATGCTCAAAATAGATGGGTATATGTTTTTTATAAAATTCAAAATCTTCGTCTGACAGAAAATCATGAGTAGCTTTTACAGCACTTTCCCATACAGCTATCAGCACCGGGTAATCTTTTTTGTCTGCTGGACTAATCATATTATGTGCTATTTTAAGGTTTATTTAATCTATATTAATAACGTCTCCGTTTTCTAATTTATTCAATGCTATAATCTGCGAAAACTCGGATAATAAGACGTTTTCATTAGCTTTTAGTATCAGCCTGAGAGGCTTCTTTCCTAAATAGGAAGCCCACTGCGAATATGAACTCGGCGGGCCTGTTATATATAAACACTTCGACAAAGCATACAAATCTTTAGGACCTGACGAATCTGGTATTATAAAGCAATCCAATTCTTTGAAATACTGAAGATCAATTTTTTCATTCGAGCATAACAGGAATTTTATATTCTTTCCCTTATCTTCAAATTGCTTCTCTATGCTCTTCATTACATGAAGATATTCTGCATCAGTATAATAATAAATGCCATTATTCCATTCAGCATAATCGCCCCTGCGAATATGCACACCAATGATAATAGTATCATTGAATTTTGAAAATACAGTGTCTACCGTATCTGTCACTTCACTCCTGAATGTGAATATCTTCCTTATTTCATCGGAATGTCTTATTACTAATTGTTCATTGCCCAAACGATTCGACCAACCTTCTATCAGATTGAGCTTAAACAGCTTCGAAAAAATATTAGGCTTTCCGTTCTGTATATATCCTCTCGCTTTCATAGATAAAAGGAATCTTTGGACAAGTTTCCGGGAAGCAAACCGGATATATTTATTACTATTCAGATTCTCAAAGTCTACCGAATACTTATCGAGATTTATCGCAAGGACTTTCTCTTTATATTCGAGCCCGTAAGCAATAGAGGGTAACAATGACCATATTCTGTTGCATAACTGACCTGGAGAATCATAGTTTATTATCATAACCTTAAGGTTATCTTTTACACATTAAATCGGAAATGCATTATATCTCCGTCCTGAACGATGTATTCTTTACCTTCCACATTCATCTTTCCGGCTTCTTTTACTGCAGCTTCGGAACCCAGAGTAATAAAATCGTTATACTTAATTACCTCTGCACGGATAAATCCTTTTTCAAAATCGGTATGTATTACGCCTGCACATTGAGGAGCTTTCCATCCTGCTGTAAATGTCCATGCACGTACTTCCTGAACTCCGGCTGTGAAATATGTCTGTAAGCCTAATAATTTATAAGCCGACTTAATAAGGCGTGCCACTCCGGATTCTTGCAACCCTATTTCGGAAAGGAACATTTCACGCTCTTCATATGATTCAAATTCAGCTATTTCCGATTCTATCTTTGCAGCTACAATCAGTATTTCAGCATCTTCGTCTTTCACCGATTCACGTACTTGCTCCACATATTTATTACCCGATACAGCACTGGCTTCGTCTACATTACATACATAGAGTACAGGCTTGTAGGTAAGCAAATAAACTTCCCGGGCTATTTTTTCATCTTCTTTGTTATCGAATTTTACTGTGCGGGCAGATTTGCCTTGTTCCAAGGCTTCTTTAAACTGTAATAGGATATCATAAGCACGTTTAGCATCCTTGTCACCTCCTGTTTTAGCTTGCTTTTCTACTTTTTGTATACGGGATTGGATAGTTTCCAAGTCCTTTAATTGCAACTCTATATCTATAATCTCCTTATCACGAACAGGATTTACACTACCATCTACATGTGTAATATTATCATCATCGAAGCAACGAAGAACATGCAATATGGCATCTGTTTCGCGGATATTGGCAAGGAACTTATTCCCTAATCCTTCTCCTTTGCTCGCACCTTTTACAAGACCTGCTATATCCACTATTTCGACAGTAGTAGGCACTATACGGTTAGGTTTTACCAGTTCCGAAAGTTTGTTCAACCTTTCATCAGGTACGGTAATAACACCTACATTCGGTTCGATAGTACAGAACGGAAAATTTGCCGATTGTGCCTTCGCATTCGACAAGCAATTGAAAAGAGTAGATTTTCCTACATTCGGAAGGCCTACTATACCACATTGTAATGCCATTATTCAGTTTTAAATTATTTTGGGTACAAAGTTACTATTTTTTTATTTATCGCTTTTAATATTGTTAATCTTAAACTTTATTACATAAAAAAGCCTCTTAATCTTATAATTAAAAGGCTCATTCATATTATATATCCAAACTATTTCAGTACTTCATCTATCACAGTCTTTGCTGCCTTTTCCATTACAGCATAACCTTCTTTTGTAAGGTGTACACCATCGGTAGTGTATTCGGCGATCATAGCTCTGTTTTCATCTTTCAGGAGAGTGTAGTAATCTATATAAGCAAATCCATTAGATGAGGCATATTCCTTAATACCGGCATTCAATGCAGCAATTTTAAGAGGTACTTCCTTAATCTCTTTTCTCCATGGATATTCTCCTGCCGGAGTTACTGATGACAGGATAACCTTTATTCCATTGGCATTCGCCAGTTCTGCCATTGATTTTATATTACCGAGTGTAAAATCAGCATCGTAAGGCCCTGTATTTCCAGCCACATCATTTGTACCTATATTAATTACAACAGCCGCAGGCTTCAGGTTAATAACATCCTGACGGAAACGGGATAAAAGTTGCGGACTGGTCTGACCACCTATTCCCCTACCCACATAATTATTGGATTTGAAAAAATCGGGACGCTGAGACGCCCATCCGTCGGTAATAGAATTACCTATGAATACAACTCTGTTTTCACCTTTAGCAGGTGCAGCTAATTCGCTATTAGCTTTAGCATACCTTTTCAAATTTATCAATTCATTAAAATTCTGGGCGTTAGAAAACAGGCTGAACAGAGAAAAAAACGAAGCCATTAAAATAAGTTTCTTCATGATTAATTTAAGTTTTATTATATATAAGTGATTTAAAAGGATTTAATGATATATCTATATTTAGGTGTTTTACTTACTAAATATGAGCTTAAAATCTGAATGTATATCCCACACTATAAAATATATTATCTCCATAAGGTGAATTTTTATCCTGCACCACATCGTATTGTATCATGGCCATCATACCGCCAAGGCGCACACCTCCACCAATGAGGAACGAAGGTACAAATTTACTTTCACTGAATTCCATACCGTCATTATATTTTATATTCTGCCACATACGGCTGATCTCAGGTTGTACACTGATAACCAGATATTCGACAGGATAAAAACGTCCGAATACATCGAAACTCAGATAACTGTTATTCCATTTATAATCATAATGCTTATCTTTAAAATAAGTATATCCGAAACCTGCTCCTGCAGTGAGATATTTGGAAAAATCATATCCTACCTGCGGGGAAATACCCACAACAGTATAGTCACCAAACTGTAAACTGAAATTACCTCCGACGGACAGTTTCGACGGATCGAACTGTTGAGAAAATCCGGCAACCGTCATACTCGCCAGTAAGGAAAATAATAAAAATGCTCTTTTCATATCGTTTTCATTTTTGATTCAATACATCATTAATAGCTTTCTGTATTAGAGGTTCCATAACCGAATAGCCTTTTTCGCTTGGATGTTGGCTATCGAAACTATACCCTTCTTTCATTCCTCTGTCTTCATCATTCACCATAGCAGTATAGTAATCTACATATCCATAGTCGTTTTCTTCGGCATAAGCCTTTATTTCTACATTCAGGTCTTTTATTTTCTGCGTAATATTCCTTATATGCCCTTTCCATCCATATCCGCTCGAAGGCAGTACAGATGTCAGTATAACCTTTATCCCGTTTATTTGTGCCAGTTGCGCCATGGATTTTATATTATCCATTGTGAATACAGAATCATATTCACCCGTATTCTCGGCTATATCGTTTATGCCTGCATTTATAACCACTACGTTGGGTTTAAGTTCTATGACATCCCGACGGAAACGAAGCAAAAGCAGGGGACTGGTCTGCCCGCCAATGCCACGGCAGGTATAATTGTTGTCCTTAAAAAACTTATATCTCAGGTGTACCCAGTTTTCAGTAATGGAATTACCTATAAATACTACCCGGTTTTCACCCGGTTCGGGGTCTTCCAACTGGCTGTTGGCCCAAGCATAAGCATTCAATTTAAAAATATTGCCGTTTTTTCTGTTTATATAATAGTTGATACCGATATAAGCTACTGTCGCAATATTCAATATTATTGACAAGGCTAAAATAATTCTGAAAAATTTTCCTTTATTCATATATTCTTGTTGTATCTCTATATTTTTCGGATTACGGAGTTATTATCAAATTATATTAATATTATTCTTTTTGTTTAAAACTTTAAAAAAAATCATATTGGTCATTATAGGCTGTTAATTGTGTTCATTGTTTTTTTAGAAAAAGCTTGCATATTTCATTATTAAAAATCTGTTTGCATAAGATTGTGAGTTATTAACCGGTATAAAATTAGGCAAATTATTTGTATATAGCGTATTGTGAACTTTATTAAAACAATGTTGATAACTATATTTGTTGAAAAATAATTTGTTCTTGTTTTGTTTATCACTGTTAATAATCCTTTGAAATGTGTCCTAATAAATTGATGTGATTTTTAATTGTTATTTGCGACTTATTTCATATATGATGATTAGTTCCAATAAACCATGATTTTTAAATAAAAAATATATCAACAGTTATCAACAGGTTATCAACATACAATCAATAATTATAAATTTTAATGATTTATAGATTTTAAATAGCATATTACCAGATAAATATATAATTTTGTTACTTATTTAAATATAAAAACTACGAGATGAAAGAGTTTTTTAAAAGTTTATTAGCCTCTATTTTAGGCTGTTCGATAGTATTAGGAATTTGTTTCCTTATATTTTTTATTGTTTTGGCAGCAATGTCGGCCAAAGAGAGTTATACATTGAAAGATAATACAGTGTTGACATTGAAACTCGAAGGCATATTGTCTGAAAGGGTAGAAGAAGAAAATCCTTTACTCGCTATGCTGAATCAAAATAGCGAACCACAACTTGGACTTGATGATATTGTTTCGTCTATAAAAAAGGCAAAGGAAAATGATAATATAAAAGGTATATATATAAATGCGGGTGCTTTTTCCGCATCCGGTGCTTCTCTTAAAGAGATAAGAGATCAGTTGGTAGATTTCAAAGAAAGCGGAAAATTTATTGTTGCATACAGTGATGTATATACACAGGGTTGTTACTATCTTTCGTCTGTAGCTGATAAATTAATAATGAATCCGGAAGGTCATCTCGATTTGCACGGGCTTTCAGCTTCACCTATGTTTTACAAAGGATTGCTGGATAAAATAGGTATAGAGATGCAGATATTCAAAGTAGGTACATTCAAATCCGCGGTAGAACCCTTTATGCTTGATAAAATGAGTGATGCCAATCGTGAGCAGGTATCTTCTTATATAGGTGATATGTGGTCGACCATCACAAGTGAAATATCGGCTTCGAGAGATATCTCTGTAGAAAAATTAAATGTAATTACAGATTCACTTGCCCTTTTCAAAAAATCTGAAGTATGTGTGCAGGATGGTCTGGTGGATACACTGATGTATGAAACGGGAGTAAGGGAATATCTGAAAACATTGCTCACAGGAGTAGAAAAGGCTAAAGACGTGCGTCTGGCTTCGGTGAAGGATATGACTACCGTACCGTTCGAAAACAAAAGCAAATCGAAAGATATCATAGCTGTATTATATGCTGAAGGTTCTATAACAGATGGTTCGGGTACGGATGGTATTACAAGCAAACGCTTTGTAAAAGAACTGGAAAAACTGAAAGACAACGACAAAGTAAAAGCTGTTGTATTCCGTGTAAATTCTCCCGGAGGTAGCGCTTATGCTTCTGAGCAGATTTGGAAAGCTGTTACCGACCTGAAAGAGAAGAAACCTGTAGTAGTATCTATGGGAGATTATGCGGCTTCGGGAGGATATTATATCTCATGTAATGCTTCCAAAATTATAGCCCAGCCAAATACATTGACAGGTTCTATCGGTATATTCGGTATGTTCCCGAATGTAGAAGGCCTTACCAAGAAGGTAGGTCTGACATTTGATAATGTGAAGACAAATAAACACGCCGATTTTGGCGATCTCACACGTCCGATGCGTGATGATGAAAAGGCTATACTTCAAAATTATATAGAGCGCGGATACGATCTGTTCCTTACTCGTTGTTCGGACGGTCGTGGTATTGCTAAAAATTCCCTCGATTCTATTGCACAGGGACGTGTATGGACAGGTAACCAGGCTGTAAAAATAGGTTTGGTAGACGAATTGGGAGGTATAGACAAAGCTATTGAAGAAGCAGCAAAACTGGCAAACCTCGAAGATTATTCTTTAAACAGTTTTCCTAAGAAAAGGGATTTCTTTGAATCCTTCCTTAGCGATCAGAAAGAAGAACTGACCACACGGGCTATGAAAGAGTATCTTGGTAGTGACTATCAACTGTTCAAAACAATCAAGGAAATAAAAGAGCAGGACTTTATCCAGGCACGTATGCCTTACGATATAGATATTAAGTAAAAAATATATACTCTCTCTATAGCCTCCCTTTGGGGAGGTTGGAGGGGCTAAAAAAATGATAAAGAATCAGCCTGTACATATCAACAAATGGTTGCTGCCGTTTTCATGGTTGTACAGACTGATTGTATTTATACGCAACAAATTTTTCGACTGGGGAATACTCAAACACGAAGAATTTGATATTCCTGTTATCTGCATAGGCAATGTCACAGTAGGAGGAACGGGAAAAACTCCCCATACCGAATATCTTGTACGCCTGTTGCAGCAAAAATACAGAGTAGGAGTGCTCAGTCGCGGATATAAACGAAAATCGAAAGGCTTTGTGCTGGCTACAGAAGATTCTGACAGCCGTGATTTGGGTGATGAATCGTTTCAGATAAAACAAAAATTTCCGGATGCTATAGTTGCAGTCGATGGTAACAGGAGAAGAGGTATTAAAGAAATGCTGGCATTGGAAAACCCTCCCGAAGTGATTTTGTTGGATGATGCTTTTCAGCACAGGTATGTAAAACCTTCTTATACTATTATCTTATCCGATTTTAACCGTCCTGTATATGAAGATGAAATGCTTCCTGCCGGACGATTGAGGGAGCCTGCATCGGCTCTTGTAAATGCGAATATGATAATCGTAACTAAATGTCCCGGTGATATGCAGCCAATCGACTACCGTATTATTTCGCACGATATAAACGCTTTTCCCTATCAGGGATTATATTTTACACAATTTGCTTATAAACAATTACAACCCGTATTTAAGGATTTTGCCGTCGAGCAACCGTTAGATATCCTGAAAGATAAGCATATTTTACTGGCTACCGGAATAGCCTCACCGAAGATGATATTAAAGAAACTGGAGGAATATACAGATAAAGTAGATACCATAACTTACCCTGATCATTATAGTTTCAAAGCAAAAGACATCCAGTATATTATTAATAAATTTGCAGGGATACCATCTGAAAATAAGATTATTCTGGTGACAGAAAAAGACGCTACACGCCTTGTATTGAATGAAAATATAGATGAAGATGTAAAAAGGTATATGTACTTTTTGCCTATCGAAGTCACATTCTTAGATAAAGAGGACGATTTTAAAGAAAAAATATATAAACATGTTAGAGAAAATTCAGGAAACCGCAGGCTTTATAAGAAGTAGAGTACAGACTATTCCCAATATCGCAATCATACTGGGTACAGGACTTGGCGAACTGGTACACGAGATAAGTGACAAAAAAGATATCCCATACGAAAACATACCGAACTTCCCTGTTTCTACAGTAGAAGGGCACAGTGGTAAACTTATTTTTGGTAAACTCGGAGGTAAAGATGTAATAGCCATGCAGGGCCGCTTTCATTATTACGAAGGCTATAGCATGCAGGAAGTAACATTTCCTATCCGGGTATTTCAGGCACTGGGTATTAAATATCTTTTTGTATCCAATGCAGCCGGTGGAATGAACGGCAGCTTCGACATAGGTGATATTATGCTTATCGACGATCATATCAATACTTTTCCCGAACATCCGCTGCGTGGAAAGAATTATAAAGAACTCGGCGTACGTTTCCCCGATATGAGCGATGCATACAACAAGGAACTTCGTTTGTTAGCTATGCAGATAGCCAAAGAAAACAACATAAAACTGCAACATGGGGTTTATGTAGGGACTCAGGGCCCGACATTCGAAACCCCGGCCGAATATAACTGGTTTCGCATTATAGGCGGCGACGCCGTAGGTATGTCCACCGTACCGGAGGTTATTGTAGCCAATCATGCCAAAATGAAGGTGCTGGCATTCTCTATAATCACCGATCTGGGTGTGATAGGGAAGATAGTGGAGGTAACACACGAAGATGTGCAGGAAGCTGCTAAAATAGCCCAGCCGAAGATGGCATATATTATGCAGGAAGTAATAAAGAAGATAAATTAGAAAATAACAGGGGGTTCAATTTGAACCCCCTGTTATTTTTTATATAAGTTTACAGAATTCTATCAGAATTTATATCCTACGCTGATATATGCGCTCCGGTTCTTTGTACTGGTATCTTTAAATATTTTTGTTAAACCCTGATCAGCACCCAGGCTAACGCTTATCTTATTTAAGAATTCGACGCCTACAGCTCCACCTATTCCAAAATCGAAACGGTTACTGTCATCATTAAAGATATCCTGATCTTCAATACCTTCTACGTCCCATTTTATTTTTCCTCCTACGCCGTAAGCCAGATACGGTCCTGCACGGAATATGAGTTTAGTACCGGGTACCAGATCCAGTTTATATCCTACATGTATAGGTAGCTGAAGGTACATAGCATTATATGTAATTTTACTTGTCATAGGATTACTTCCGGCAGGGAGTACGACATTCACCTCTTTACCTTTAGCTCCTTTGGTTGTAAACTCCAAACCCGACATCAGGTAAAAACTACTTGGCAATGCAAGCTCTGCAGTTAGACCAATATTGAAGCCTACCTTAACATTGTCATCTATTTTTTGTATCTCCGATAAATTCATTCCGGCTTTTACACCAAAGGATACAGGAAGTTGTGCGAACATGCTTACACTACTTATCAGACCGATAAGCAGCACAATAGAATTTCTAATAATTCTCATAATATTAATTGATTTAATAAATTAATGGATGTTCTAAGACGTTCTAAAATTAAATAAATAATTCTATTTAACAAAAAAGATTAATAAAGAGAGTTTTACACAAATACTTTGTATATAATGAAAATGAAATGGAATATTGGAAATTATGATCTAACAAAATATATTTGCTAAGTGATCTAATTACTCATTTACCAGAATATATCCATTCCGTAAGTTAGCAAGATTGGAAAAGATAATAAAATGAATGGTGCATAATTTTGTACCGAAACATTTATAGACTATGGAACAGAAAACAATTACCAGAGAAGAATATGCCAAACGTATCAATACCGTTATCGAGTATATCGGTAGCAATCTGGATGAAGAAATGGATCTGAATAAACTGGCCGAAGTTTCCAACTTTTCAGTATACCATTTCCATCGTATATTCAGAGCTATTGTAGGTGAACCGATAGGCGCTTTTGTTGTACGTATACGGGTCGAGACTGCAGCCCGGCTGTTGAGGTACACAGAGCTTCCTGTACAGGATATTGCCTACAATGTAGGATATGCCACACCTTCTTCGCTGACCAAGGTTTTCCGGCAGTTCTATAATATTTCACCTACAGATTATAGAAACAATAAAAGTTACACTATTATGAAACCATTACTAATTAATGAGAACCTGAATCTCAAAGCTCCGAAAATACAGGAGGTAGAAGCTAAACAAGCTATTTATATCCGGCTATTCGGGGAGTATTCTTCCCTCGATTTTCCCGGTACATGGAAACGTCTCTGGCAGTTTGTAAAAGAGAACAAACTGTTTTCGGCAGGCATAGAGCATATTTGTTTTTATTATGATGATCCTAAAGTGACCGAATCGCATAAACTACGGACAGATATATGCCTTGTAATACATAAACCGGCTGTAGCAAAAGGAGAAATAGGTGTTAAAGAAATAGAGGGAGGGAAGTATGCGGTATTTCATTATCAGGGACCTTACGACCAGTTAGGCAGTGTTTATGATACTATTTACGGGAAATGGATTCCGGAAGGTGGATATCAGGTACGGAATGCCCCTTTATTTGAGAAATATGTGAATAATCCGGAAAGTACCGCGCCTGATAAATTGAAAACGGAAATATATATTCCGGTGGAGTAAATATTTCTGACATCCTAAACGGAGTGAAATATCCCCATAAAAAAGATACTTCACTCCGCTTGTTATATTCAATCTTTTTTCAATTCGTCTAATTTTTGCTGTAATTCTACTATTTTCTTATCTTGTTCGATGACATATAAAGTCAATTCTTCTATTTTTTGTAAAAGCTTGGCCTGCATTACTCCCAAATCAATACCATTTTCCTTTACTTCTTTTTCTGATGGAATATCCGGTAAATGTTGCTTTTCTTTGATATGTTGTTCTACTTCTGTGAGGCTGGGAAGATTATAATCAGGGGCAAAGACAAAGTCACTCCAGTCTGGTATTTGAATTTTTACTTCCTTGGCGCGAATTAATTGGCTAACATCAAGAGAGCTGCTTTTAATTCGGCCATTCACATCGAGAGTTGAAGTTGGTTGAGCAGTTCCGATACCTACATTTCCATCCATTCTTACAACAAACCATTCCTGAAATATAGCTGTATTCCATTCAGTAGTACCAATAACCAAGCGGTCTTCGACTGAATATCCATCCCCAACGTTAATCCTTAAATCCGTTGTTTCTTGTTTGGGTGTATATTTAGCTATCCATATAGGATCATTACTTAAAGTGGTACCTCTTAAATGTATTTTAGCACCGATTCCCCATTTATTTGGTACATTATTACCTACATTAATGTCTCCTGATGTAATTAAATTACCTTCTATAGTCTGGTCTTGTGCTAATATGTTTATTACAAAAAAGAATAGTAAGCACACAATTGATAAGATCTTTCTCATAGTATTTGTTTTTTAGAATTAAGTTATACAAAACGAATGTAATAATAAATGAAAGAGAGATTTGTATTATGTTCAACGGAGTGAAATATCCCCGTAAAAAAGATACTTCACTCCGTTCAGTATGATAAGGAGATAGAATATTTACATAATCCCTTTCTCTCTCAGCTTTAATTGCCATTTCCATGCCGAATCCATTGTATTCTCAATGTTTTCTTTTGCAGTCCATCCAAGTACTGTATTAGCATGTTTAGGTTCGGCCCATATTTTTTCTATATCCCCCTCGCGGCGTCCTACAATTTTATAGTTAAGCTTTACTCCCGACACTTTTTCAAATACATTGATAAGTTCAAGAACAGAAACTCCACGGCCTGTTCCCAGATTGAAAATTTCTACTTTCTCTTCCGATTTCTCTCCCAACATACGGTCGATAGCTATTACATGCGCTTTGGCAAGGTCTACCACATTGATAAAATCGCGGATACAAGAACCGTCAGGTGTATTGTAATCGTCTCCGAATACGCTCATTTGCTGGCGTACACCGATAGCTGTCTGTGTGATATAAGGAACAAGATTTTGAGGAACACCATTCGGCAATTCGCCTATTTCGGCAGAAGGGTGGGCGCCTATCGGGTTGAAGTAGCGCAGGATGATACTTTTGATATCGGCTCCTGAACGAACAAAATCCTTGATTATTTCCTCATTGATTTGTTTTGTGTTTCCGTATGGCGATTCTGCCGGTTTTACAGGGGCAGTTTCATCAATAGGGTTCACATCCGGTTCTCCGTATACAGTACAAGACGATGAGAAAACGATATTCTTAACGCCAAACTGTGGCATAAGATCGAGCAGATTAATAAGGGAATTCAGGTTATTCCTGTAATAAAGTAATGGTTTTTGTACCGATTCACCTACAGCTTTACTTGCTGCAAAATGGATGATTCCTTTGATGTCGGGATGAGTAGTAAATAGTTTTTTCAGCCCTTCGAGGTCGTTACAATCCAGTTTTTCAAAAACAGGCCTGATGCCTGTGATCCGTTCTATTCCGTCAATGGAGTCGGCTGTAGAATTGGATAAGTTGTCTATTATAACAACCGAATACCCTGCATTTTGCAGTTCTACAACAGTGTGCGAGCCAATATATCCGGCTCCTCCCGTTACAAGTATTTTCCCTTTCATCTCTTATGTTGTGTTTTTAATTAAGCAGTAAAGATACAAAATAGGAGATAAAGTGAATACGATGAGATAAAGTTTATAAGAATATGAATATCCCTTTTTTCTATTTCTTATCGGTTTCTCAATATTCTATCTAATTCAATTTACTGTTCCTCTCCTATATGCTCCCATTTGGCAATAATCTTTCCTTGTTTAACGATCAATATATAAGCCGGTATTTGCTTAATAGGAAATGTCAGTTTCAATAAAGATGGCATCCTATCTGTAATACTTAATATCTGGGTGACAGTATTTTAGTTAATATTCACCAGCTTCTTTCACATTGCCTGTGAGGATAAAGGTATCCGACAGCGCATTGTTACATCTATGCAAGAAAACTGATTAATACTCATAGAAAAATATTCGTCAGGTTCTAAATATCTCTCATTTTTTTCTGATCCTGACACAATGTCTAAAAAACTTACTGTTTATTACTTCTAACTTATTACTAAAGAATTATCTTTGTACCCTAATTTATTTTTTATATGAAACTTGCATTTTTACTGACTTTTATCTCTCTCGTTATTTTATTCACAGCCTGCTCCTCTCTGGACAGCGATGCCAAGAAAGCGGCTCAATTGAATAAAGAATCGATAGAATATGTAAAAGAAGGTGATTTGGAAGAAGCCGAAAGGGCATATAAAGAATCGCAGGAGATTTTATCCCGTTATAAAGGAACAGAAAAATATGACGAGTTTCAAAGTGCATACAATACCTATATGCATGGTGAAGTTCAAAACAATTGATAATAATAAAATTAACATATATCTAACTGTATGTCTGAGAATATATTAAATGCAGAAGAACCGAAAAAGAGCCTCAATTTTATAGAGGCGGCAGTGGAAAACGACTTGGCTACAGGTAAAAACGACGGCCGTGTCCAGACCCGTTTCCCACCCGAACCGAACGGTTATCTGCATATTGGTCATGCAAAAGCCATCTGTATAGATTTCGGCATTGCCAAAGAATATGGAGGCGTTTGCAACCTTCGTTTCGATGATACCAATCCTGTAAAGGAAGATGTGGAGTATGTAGATTCCATTATGGAGGATATAAAATGGCTGGGTTACGAATGGCCTAATGTTTACTATGCATCCGACTATTTTGGTAAATTATGGGATTTTGCCGTACAACTGATAAAAGAAGGCAAAGCCTATATTGACGAACAATCGGCGGAAGAAATAGCCAGACAGAAGGGGACCCCTACGCAACCGGGAGTTAACAGCCCTTATCGTGACCGCCCTATCGAAGAAAGCCTCG
Source organism: uncultured Dysgonomonas sp. (assembly GCF_900079725.1). Taxonomy (NCBI): domain Bacteria; kingdom Pseudomonadati; phylum Bacteroidota; class Bacteroidia; order Bacteroidales; family Dysgonomonadaceae; genus Dysgonomonas; species uncultured Dysgonomonas sp. The sequence continues at coordinate 2,509,557 of NZ_LT599032.1, read as the reverse complement.
ATTTGTTCCACAAGATGAATGAAGGAGTATTCGAGGAGGGGAGTATGGTGCTTCGTGCCAAGATAGATATGGCCTCGTCGAATATGCATTTTCGTGACCCCATCATATATCGTATCATCAAGCACCCGCATCACCGTACGGGAACCACATGGCAGGCCTATCCGATGTACGATTTCGCACATGGGCAATGTGACTATTTCGAAGGGGTGACGCATTCTATCTGTACCCTTGAGTTTGAGGTACACCGTCCCCTATACGACTGGTTTATCGATCAGCTTGCTACCGATACATACCGCCCGCGTCAGTATGAATTCAACAAGTTGCAGTTTACCTATACCCTGCTTAGTAAACGTAATCTGAGACGTATGGTGGAAGAAAAAATACTTACCGGCTGGGACGACCCGCGCATGCCTACTCTTGTCGGATTCCGTCGCAGGGGATACACTCCCGAGTCTATTCACAACCTGATAGACCGTATAGGCTATACCAAATACGACGGGATAAACGATATAAGCCTTTTGGAATATGCGGTACGTGAAGACCTGAATAAAAAATCGACCCGCGTATCGGCTGTACTAGACCCTGTGAAACTGGTTATAACAAATTATCCTGAGGGGCAGACCGAAGTAATGGATGCTCAAAACAATCCGGAGGATGAAACGGCAGGAAGCCATAATATACTCTTCTCCCGTGAATTGTTTATCGAAAGGGACGATTTTATGGAAGATGCTCCTAAAAAGTATTTCCGCCTGACACCGGGCAATGAGGTTCGCCTCAAAAATGCATATATAGTAAAATGCACAGGCTGTAAGAAAGATGAAGACGGAAATGTGACAGAGGTATATGCCGAATACGATCCACAGACCAAAAGTGGTATGCCCGAGAGCGGACGAAAAGTGAAAGGGACTATCCATTGGGTATCTACCGAAGATTGTTTCGATGCCGAAGTACGTCTTTATGATCGTTTGTTCATAGTAGAGAATCCGGCCGATGATGGACGGGATCTGACCGAACTGCTGAACCCCGATTCGCTTCGTGTTCTTACAGGGTGCAAGATGGAATCATATCTGAAAGAGGCCAAAGTGGGAGATAAGTTCCAGTTTCAGCGTACAGGCTATTTCTGTGTAGACAAAGATACTACTGATAACAATATGGTATTCAACCGTACCGTATCGCTTAAAGATTCGTGGGCAAAAGCAAAAGATAAATAAAAAACTTTATCTATATTTAAGATTGCGTTCTTTACGTTTAATAATGATAATTAACGTAAGGGGCGCAATCGTTTTTCAGAAGATGCTGTTATACTTGTAAGAAGATAATATGAAAGAATTTTATCAACGGAAAGTTTTGGATTACCGCAAGTTCAGGCTGCACCCAAATCGTATTGAAGTAGAAACAAAAGAGGGAGGAAAGCTGAACCGTTACGAGATACCGATTGAAGAAATCGGTTTTAAAAAGAGTTATCAGGCAGATAGTAATATATTTGCAAAGCTTATCTGGTATTTCTTTATCGTTGCGCCCTTTTTTATTATTGCGATGTATTTTATTATCAATAATCCCGAAACGTTAGATATGAAATCGACAGTAATTGCATGCGGAGGTTTCTGGATAGTTGCAATTCTTGGACTTTTGCATCCGATGCAGGATGATGTGATACTTGAAGGTTATCGTAATATTTCTTTTTATCGCAACAAACCAGACGAAAAGGAAGTGACCGAGTTTATAGATGAAGTAGTGAAAACTGCAAAGAAATATCAATTGGACAGATATATAGATATGAATGAGGATATCACGAAAGAAGACCTTTTGAACAGATTGAAATATCTTAAAGAAAAGGATATTATCACTCAGAAAGAATTTGAAATTATATTTGAAACATATACGGAGAAGAGGATGTTCTGATTTAATAGTCGTCCCTAATGTTTCCTTTTGAGTATAGAAGCCAAAGCTGTTGGCTACTAACTGATATAGTGTTACCTTTGTAACCTTTTAAGATTAAAACAACACCGAATGCCGGATAAAGATATATCATCACTTGTAAAACGATATCAGCAAGCCCATGAATCGGGTAAAAACCCCTATTTCGATGCGGACGAATTCAGCGATCTGGCCGAATACTTCGATTCTATAGAGGAACTGGATACCGCCCGCGAAATAATAAATGCCGGACTGGCTATACATCCGGGCAATACTCCTTTGCTTATAAAGAAGGCAAAGCTGGCTGTTTATGATGGTGAATACGAGTTGGCTCTGGAGCTTCTGGATTCTTCATCCGAATATGATTTTGACCTTTATCTGTTAAAGATCGAGTGTTATTTGCAACTGGAGCAGTATCAGGATGCCTTTGCGCTGTCGGAGGAGTTGCTCGAGAAAGAAGAAGACGAACCGCTGGATAATATGCTTGCCGAACTCGGATTTCTTCACGTAGAGGCCGATTGTTTTAAAGAAGCCGTGTTGTATCTGCAGGAAAGCCTGAAGTACAATCCAGAAAATATAGAAGTGCTGTCTGACCTGGCTTATGCCCATGAGATGCTGGGAGACTTTGAGGCAGCCATAGATGCTACAAATAAGATACTCGATATAGAACCATACACCTACGAAGCCTGGGTAAGCCTCGGAAAACTATACTCTCTGAAGGAGCAATTCGAAAAGGCTATCGATGCTTTCGATTTTGCGCTTACTATTAATGATGCAGATAGCAATGTACTGAAATTGAAGGCTCACTGTTTGTCTCTGGTAGACAGAGTAGGGGAGGCTATCGAGATATTCAACGACTTGTTGCTTTCCGATCCGGATGATACTTCCATCCATTTCCTGCTTGCAGAATGCTATGAATCGTTGGAAATGTATGATGAAGCATTGGCCTGCTTACAGAAATATGAAGATATAGAGGGTGAGACCACCGAATTACTATCCAAACGGGCTTACCTTTATCTGGGAAAGGGAGATTATCAGAAGACATTGGCAATAGTTGAAACGGGATTAAAGGATAATCCTTATTCGCTGGATCTGAATATGGTTGCCGGAGAGGTTGAGTTTCTGCGTGAGGAGTATAAAGAAGCCGAACTTTATTACCTAAGTATTTACTCCCAGAATAAAGAAAACTTCCAGTTACTGGATAGACTGGCTATGGTATATATAAAGGAAGAAGATTATCAGCAGGCTGCTTTTTATACAGAGAAGCTGCTCGAACTCGATCCTACCAATCTGGCGGTGAAGCAACGTTTAGCCCTGCTATATTTCGAACTGGGAGATGAGGTCGAATTCAATATCATACTCGACCAGTTTACAGACAAGGAACTACTTTCATTATTTGAGCTTATTTATACCCCTCAGTCATCGGCTTATTTCGACCGCGATATGTTGCTTGCTTATCTCAATAAGGCTAGGGAAGCTCGAACTTTGTTCAAGAATCTCAAGTATTAAGAGGTCTGCTTGTATAAGTTATAAAATTTAAACTCGCTCTAGGCTTTTTCCGTTTTTTTTGTATTAGGCAAAAAAGCTGCGACTAATCCTATCAACGGCAGGTATGCACAAATATCATATACATGCTGTATGCTTGTTTCGTCAGCTACCTTGCCCAGTATGGCAGACGCTACTCCCGCAATACCGAATGCCAGCCCAAAGAACAGGCCGCCTATCAGGCCCACTTTACCTGGAACAAGTTCCTGCGCATAGACCAGAATAGCTGAGAAGGCCGAGGATAATATCAATCCGATAAAGATACTTAATATACATGTCCACATAAGGCCTACATGCGGCATAATAAGGGCGAACGGCGCAGTGCCGAGGATAGATGCCCAGATTACATATTTACGTCCGATGCGGTCGCCTACAGGCCCTCCTATGATAGTACCCAGTGCCACGGCAAACAAGAATGCAAACAGGTATAGCTGTGCATCATGGACCGATACACTGAATTTGTCTATCAGGTAAAACATATAATAGCTGCTGAGGCTTGCCATATATACATATTTGGAGAAGATAAGTATGAGTAGTATAGAGATGGCAAAGGCTACTTTCCGGGTAGAATAGCCGGAAGTTTTTTCCGGAGTGCTTCCATCTGTTTTAGGTGTGGGTTTCAGCCTGTACAGGTTGGCTTTGTACCATTTGCTGATAACAAGCATTACCCCGATAGAAACAAGCGCGATGATAGATAGCCACCCGATATTCCGTTGTCCGTATGGAGTTATTATCCACAATGCCAGTAAAGGGCCTACAGATGAACCGAAATTTCCTCCTACCTGAAACAGGGATTGCGCCAGCCCGTGTTTTCCGCCCGAAGCCATATAGGCAAGCCGGGAAGCTTCGGGATGGAATATAGAAGAGCCGAGTCCGGTGAGGAATACGGCAATCAGTACATGTATGAAATCGTTGGCAAGCGACAGGGACAGTATTCCTATCATGGTAAATGTCATACCGATGGGCAGGGAATAGGGCTGTGGTTTCTTATCAGTGATGAGGCCAACAACGGGCTGAAACAAAGATGATGATAGCTGAAATACTAATGTTATCAGTCCTATCTGTGTAAAATTCAGCAACAGTGAATCTTTCAGTAAAGGGTATACCGCTGAAATGATAGACTGGAGCATATCGTTGAGCATGTGACATACTGCCAAAAGCGAAAGGATGGTGAAGGCCGTTCCGGTCTGGGTAGTTGTTTTCATTATAAACCGAATTGAAGAATGTAAAATTAAGTCGCCAAAGGTAAGATTAATATTTAGGAGTTACTTAGCGATTCTTGATATTTCATCAGAAGTTAACCCTGTATATTTCGCAATTGTCTGATTGTCTAGACCTTCCTCCTTCATATTGGAAACTATCTTAGCTACCTTCATATCTTCCTCCAATGAATTGTATATTTTTATGATAAGGCTTTTTATTGTATTCAGCAGCTTCTCCCGTCCTTCCTCGGTAGAAAAATCCACTCCGCAAAAGGAACCCCGGTGACGCCGGAGAACAAGGTAATAAATACCTCCGATAACAAGTGCACTGAATACGTCGAAGTTGAAGCCCGAATTTTTAAATATATCGTTGTATTTGTCTATGAGCTTTTGTGAGGTTGTTTCTCTGGCCATAGCAGATTCCCGTGTGATGGGATTATCCACCGAGATATCCCAGATAAGTATTTGCTGCATACTCTTGTTGTCGTATAACGATTCTACAACTCCGGCCATGAGGTTATATGAATATTCCATATAATCGTCTTTTTCGGATTGCATATCCATAATATCGCTTATCCAGTAATCATGTTTCCGGGTGAACTGCTCGAATAGGTTTTCCAGGTTTTCGAACCGTTTGTAAAAGACATTCGGTTCTATATTTGCTTTCTGTATTATAGCCGAAAGTGTAGTTTTTGCAAAACCTTCTTCTTCTATCACTGACTTTGCAGCCTCCATAATATCTTTCTCCAAAACGATGTTGGTGCGCCGCGATCTCCTTTCTTTTTTATCCCTTTCCATGCATGAATACTATTTTGCGATGGTAAATATAGATATTTTTTATCAAAAAAGAGGGCTGCCATAAAAACTATGGCAACCCATGAAGAAGTATGTGGAAAAAATGAAGTTATTACTCCAGTGCAGATATCCTTTCGTGTATTGTTGCTATTATTTCTATTTTGGTAGACTCTATTCCGGCATCAGGGTATTTTTCTTTATATTTTTGAGTCAGGTCTTCAGTCAGTTTTATGTGTCTTTGCACAGGAACAGATGTTTTGTTGTATCCTATTCCTCTATTGAAATATTGATAGAACATTGCTGCATCGCCCTCAGAAGAGATCTCATATATAAACTCATTATTATCATAATAGAGTTTCATATAATAGAGACCATTATCGGTATTGAATGAATAGGTTCCTTTTGCTACAGTTGAAGTGCTGCTATTTTGGTGAACGGAAAACTCCTTCTCTTGATTAGCAATCAATTTGTAGGCATAAGCTTTAGGCAGGAAAGCATTTTTCAATATATCGTCTGCTATCTCTTCTTTTCTGTCACTGTTAGCGACAACAATAGCTTCCCGCAGATTTGTGAAAAGTATAAGGTAACGGTCTATGACTGTGATATCAATCACTATCTCCTTATTGAGCTTATCTTTTAAGGTTAGCTTTGCAGATCCTAGTTTTTTAGGAGATAAGTATATATTGCCAGCTTCGATTGTAGCATCAACAATATCTTTATTATCAGATACAATCGTGTATTCACCATTCCCACTGATAATTTCAATAACTTGGTTTTCGGCGAGCTTCAGTTTGGCTGAGGTCAGGCTAACTTTAAGTTCTTCGGTGTTTTCGTCGTCGCTGCATGACGAAAATCCTGCAAGCAAGCAGATAAAAATAATAAATAGAGACAGACTTTTAGGCATCTTAAGGCATTCTTCGGTTACCGTACATTTCTTACAAAGATAATATTATAAACAATACTATTTGCTTATAATGCCATTATTTTTTAATGAAGGCGTCTAGACTTTTTGAATCTGATAACATTATGAAACAAATATCCTCTTTGTCATTTTGAACAGAGTGAATTGAATTGAAAATCGACGGAGTCAAAATCGGCGGAGCGAAGTGTAGCCAAATATCTCTCGAAAAACGAGATGCTTCCTATCGTCAGCATGACAAAAAGATATGATAATAAAAGGTCTGGACGACTTCAATATATAATTCAAAAAAAAATTGATAATGAGCAAGATATTTTATCTATATAGTATATGATATCTTAATTAATCGCTTTTTTAATTGCAAGGAGTTATAAAAAATAGCAATGAAGCAAATGTGTAACAAGTGTTACTTTTGTTACTTTTTTAGAAATGCTGAGGTGGATCTGAGCATTGGATATATGAAGATATCTTGTCTTTCAGATAATAGATGGAAGACTCAAAAGTAACAGAATATAAAAAATGAAAATGTTGTTACCTTTGTTACCTTTTATATATCTACCTTTGTATATTATTCAAAATCTGAAGGAATGAAACGAACAGAAATAGCAAGCTTGGGTGAATTTGGTCTTATCGATCACCTGACAAAAAATATTGAACTTAAGAATACCAGCTCTGAGAAAGGGGTAGGGGATGACGCCGCAGTTTTGTCTTATGGCAATAAAAAGACATTGGTAACTACTGATCTCTTACTTGAAGGTATTCATTTCGACCTGATGTATGTGCCATTGAAACATCTTGGATATAAGTCGGCTATTGTCAATTTTTCTGATATTTATGCTATGAACGGTCAGCCTAAACAGATGACAGTTTCGTTAGGTTTATCAAAACGTTTTTCGGTAGAAGATATGGAAACATTCTATGAAGGACTTAGTTTAGCTTGTGAAGAATATGGCGTAGACTTGGTAGGTGGGGATACATCTGCATCACTTACCGGTCTGGCAATCAGTATTACTTGCATTGGTGAAGGGGAAGAGAGTAGAATATCCTATCGCAATGGTGCGAAAGAGACAGATTTGATCTGTGTTTCCGGTGATTTAGGCGCTGCTTTTATGGGGCTTCAGTTATTAGAGCGGGAAAAGGCTGTGTATGGCGGTGGAGAAAAAGACTTTCAGCCTGATTTTACAGGGAAAGAGTATTTACTCGAACGTCAGTTGAAACCCGAAGCCCGTAAAGATATTGTAAAGTTTCTGGCAGAAGAAGCTATCGTGCCGACATCGATGATCGATATATCGGATGGCTTGTCTTCCGAGTTGAAGCATATATGTAAACAAAGTAAGGTTGGGTGCCATATTTATGAAGAACGTGTCCCGATAGATTATCAGACGGCTATGATGGCGGAGCAATTTAATATGAATGTGACGACAGTGGCTCTGAATGGAGGAGAAGACTACGAATTACTCTTTACGGTACCTTTGTATTTGCATGATAAAGTATCGAAGATAAAAGGTGTCCATATCATCGGACATATAACAAAAGAGGGTTTAGGCCTTGTAATGGAAACCCGTGACGGAACTGAAATTGAACTAAAGGCTCAAGGTTGGGACTCGATAGGGGAGGAGAAGTAGTATTTCCATAAATATGGTAGAAACTGTTACTTTTGTCACTTTTTTAAAGAAATTAGGAGCTAATATTAGTTAAGAAAACGATAAATGGGAGAGGGGATAGTACGAGATAAACTAATTGTTTTTGCGTAAAAATCTTATAATAAAATTGTTATGTTTTATTTTGTTTCCTCGGATTCTTTATATTGAAATATTTTATACGATATTTTTGGTAAATGTAAAATATATCCTATCTTTGCACACGCAAACGCAAGACTACAAAACTACAAACATTGGTGCCATAGCTCAGTTGGTAGAGCAAAGGACTGAAAATCCTTGTGTCCCCGGTTCGATTCCTGGTGGCACCACTTTAAAAAGAACGTCTAAAACATTAGTTTTTAGGCGTTTTGTTATTTTACGAGTTCTCATATAAAAAATTATAATCATAAAATTGGCTTACTTGTATCTACTTTTAACTACATTTGCTTGCAATTGTTGACATATAATTTACGTGATTATGGCTACATTTAAAGCAGAAGTTCAAAATAAACGAGCAGACGGAACATACAATATAAGAATACGTGTTACCCATAACCGCGAGGTACGTCGGATATCTACGAATCTGTATATAACTGATGACGATCTCACCCGGAGTTTAAAAATTAAAAATGTAAATATAGTAGAAAAATGTGATGACCTCATAAAGAAGTGTCGTGAAGCTTGTAATAATCTGGGATTTGAATTGTTCGACATACCTATAGATGAACTAGTCTCTAAAATAAAAAAACATCTGCAGGGTGGCGATAAGTTTTATCTGGACTTTATACAGTATACAAAAGAAAGAGCAGCAAAAATGAAAAAGGGTACTGGTGATACTTACCTAAATATGTTATCTGCTCTATTAAGGTTTATAAAACGAGATAGTCTGGATATTTCCGAAATAAATACAAACTTCCTTCGGGAATTCGAACAGTTTATTGCTACAGAACCTTCGCAGCGCGGAAATAATAGGAAGAAAACCAAGAAGGATCTGGAGGCTAAAGGAGGCCGGGCTGTATCTAAATACCTAGCTTGTGTGCGTGCGATACATAATAAAGCAAAGGAAGAATATAATGACGAAGATCGAGGCTTAATAAATATTCCTTTTTCGCCTTTCAAAAATTATAAGTTAAAATCACAACCGAAAACACGTAAGCGGGCCTTGCCGGTTACATTGATACAGCAGATAATAGATCTTCCATATGAAAAGGAAATAATAGGCGGTAGGACAAACCGGTTCAATCTGGCAAAGGATTGCTTTTTACTTTCTTTTGCCTTGATAGGGATGAATAGCGCTGATATGTTTTATTGCGGATTACCTAAAAAAAATATAATAACTTATAACCGAGAGAAAACAGAGGGGCGTCGTGATGACGGGGCAGAGATGCGGGTGAGAATCGAGGATTGTATTACAAAGTTGATCAATAAATATAACGATGATAAAAAACTATTCCGCTTCTACAGACATTACACAAATCATATGATTTTCAATGCAGCAATCAATAAAGGCCTGAAAAGAATAGGCAAACAGATCGGTGTCGATGATCTGGAGTTTTATGCGGCCCGGCATTCCTGGGCGACCATTGCTCGTTCATCAGCTGTAGGCATCGATAAATATACAGTACATGAGGGATTGAACCATGCACCGGATAAAGATATGAAGGTAACAGATATATACATCGACCGTGATTGGTCAGTGATATGGAATGCTAATGTAAAAGTACTGGCACAGTTCAACTGGGAGTTTTTGATTGATAATTAAACTTCGTTCAGACGTCACCTAATTCGGTTGAAAAACTTCGTTCAACTTCATTCAACAACTTCTTTCATTATAAAATAATGGTGAAACAATAAATTTCGTAATAATGCTGATTACGTGTGAATTGCGTTGATTGTGAAATCGATTTGTAGACTTTAAAACTTCGTTCAGTAACTTCGTTCAAAAAAAACGAAGTTTAACTTTGAAGATAATTTTCAGAATCATCAGTATTATTTATAATAATTATTTTTGATAATATATGCTATTATATTGTCAAATATGGTTTTAAATAATACCAAGTATACCCTAGCCTAACTATGTCGGCTGGCTAACTCGGCATCCCTTGATTAAAGTTATAATTTACCCGTACAACTTCGTTCACTTTACTTAAAATTGTAAGTTTTCAAGCATTATAATACGCTGGAAAATAGCTGGTATTTTCAAGATAAATTGCTTTTTTTAACTTCGTTCAAAATAATCGATGTTATAATTTATATTCGGGATGACCTTTTGGTTGTACACAAGGTTTAGGTTATGGTTTTTACACATTATTATATAGAATAAGACTAAGACATACCTCCTCTATCCTCCTTTTCAAGTCGAAAGAGGAGAGATGGGGGGAATTATTTTTTTAGATTATTTTTAAAAGAAATATTTAGTGGGATAATGACTTTGTGTAAGTGTTGTGTTTTTACCCGTTTCCGGCTTGCTCTGTTGATTTACATGTCAGGTTCGGTACAGTTGTTCGGATGGTGTGTAAAAGAGCGGAAATAGCCCTTTAATTTCGCTTTGCTCGACTGGATAAATATCTGATATGATTATTACTGCTGGCTTCGTTCAAAATAAACGAAGTTATTTATTTAAGTTCATGTATTGCGTACATCTCCGGTTGATTGTGATTCTGTTTTTGCAATTACGTAGCGGCTATTGACATAGTTATAAGAATCGAATTGCCATTTATCCAGCGTGGATTTTGAGATGCCGAGAATTGATTTGTTGGCTTCATAGAGTGCGGTAAGAGACGTGTATGTACTAACCTTTAATGGACGTTGCTGTATGAAAACAAATACTTTCATATTTAGATATATTTTTCATTTCTGCAAATATAGTATATTATATTATCAATTTTAAAAAATTATTGACTTATCCTTACTTCGTTCTTTTTGAATGATGTTTTAAGATTAAACATCGCTCAAACTTCGTTCAGCTTTATTAAAAAACTTCGTTCAAACTTCATTTATACCCGTCGGAAAACATCGCTCAGAGATTATTCAGATATGTCTTTTTATGGTTTAAACTTCGTTCATAAAACATCGTTCTTTTGAATGAAGTTCATGTAAAAATAAATTCAGGATATAGATATAATAGAAAAAGCTCCCGACTGGTATTGTCGGGAGCTGGCAGATTTCTCTGTTTATGACTTCAGATCATTGTCTCAAAACTATATAGATGGGGCTTCCGGATCATGCTCGGTGTTATCTCTTTTTGTATTGCTCTCCATCCATAGATGATGTAACCAATCTGGAATTGTTGTAGGCATTCCTGTTTCATGAATATACTTGAAATAATTCTGTTCTAGGGCAGGATCGAACGCCATCATTGACTCAAAATACTTTTTAAACTTATCGGGGAATTCCTTAAAATTCCATTTTTCCGGAGTATATTTGATTGGCTTCACCTCCCATTGTCCTCCTTCAGGTACAAGAATCGCATTGCTGTTTTCAAGTAGATCACATAAATAACGCCGGCGGACACCTCCAAAATACAACAACGGATGTATTCGGTATCCATTATATTGAATATATGGTTTGGAGAAACAGCCAAGTCGCTTCATCCGGAGATAATCACTTTGTCCATACATCCTCTTGAGTTTTTTCTTCAACTTCCTGGGTACCTTTGTCTCTTTCCGTCGTATTCTCCATAGTTCATTCCGCAAATTTGCGGTTTGCCCCTTATATCTTCTTTTGCACATACTCCACCGCCCTTATTAGCTCGTCATCCGTCAGGTCCTTGCCGGTGATCAGCTGATACTTGATATAATACCGGGCAATACGGGTCTGCCGGTCATGGTCCACCTTGATCGCTATGCTCCGCCAAAATCCGATATATGTATTCAGTAGTTTGCTGACCCATGGCTGAAGACTGTCGTTAAAAATGTATTCCAGCCTGATGCCTTCGTCTTCACATACAGGTTGAAGATTCATAGCCTGAAGTTCCTGGACAAAGTTTTCAATCAGCCGGTACCGGTGCGCCTGTTGTGACAGGATCGCCCGGAGCTGAAAGCCGAATACTTCGTGGTAAACTGTTTTTGCATGGCTCGACAGAAGGTGTGTTCGCTCCAGGCGGTGAATATGGTTCTCAACACTCAGACCGGAGATCATCGTTATATTTGCTTCCACGGCATCCGGATAAATAAAGCTCGCTTCTTCGATAGTAAGGTCGACAAACCGGACATAGCGCATCGGGATTTCGAAGTAATCATTTTCACTATAATACGGATATACCTTGGCGCATGGCCCGTTAGGAGTCATCGTATTAAAGTCCCAGGCGCGCATGGCCTGTCCGCAATAATCAGGTATGGTGATGCCAATCTGCTGCAGTTCGGCAGCCGTGGCATCAATTGTTATTTCTGTATTAAATTTCTTCATATTTTAATAAAGTTTACCAGACATCTTCTTCTTTTTCTATTAATCGTAATGCTGCCAGACTGTCGGGATCTTCCGGGCCGGCACAATGTGAACATAGAGTATATGTTTCATCCACCTACCAGCATGGACCATATTCAGGATCATAACAGGCGTGGTTATCGGTACAGCCACAAACTTTACATATTCCGGCTTCAGGTTCCTTTTCCGTGTTCATTCCGCAATTTTGCGGTGTGGTATTTCCATCCATTGGTATATTATCTTAACCTGGTTCTTTCCCGTTGCTTTTTCAAATACTTCTTTCTGTCCGAGTCCTCATTGTTGGCTGCCGATACTCTATCATATTCTACCTGCAGGCTGTTGTACCGGTTTATTAACTGGTTCCATTCCGGACCGATGTCTATGCCCCGGGCGATGCGGGCTTCAACTGCAGCGATATCGCTCTCAATCTCTTCCTGTGTCCGGCGCTTCGGATTATAGATACAGGACTTCTCTTGTCTGGGCGTGACCTTGGTAAATGTTACAGGCGTCGGTTGGTTGGATTTTAGTGTATTTGTACTCATTCCGCAATTTTGCGGTGTGGTGTTTGTACTGCCAGCTAAGTATTTCGGCTTTTCATATTTCATATTTGCCTCCTTCCATCATTTTCATACACATTTCCTCGAATTCGATCATCTGTACGCAGTCAGCGCACATGTTCTCCCCGATCACGATCTCGGAGGAGGTTTCCCCGCAGCATTTGCATTTGCCGTGTGTCAGGTCGAATGGTCCATAGGTAGTTATTTTTTCCATATTTTTTGGTTTATTGTTCATACCGTAAACTTGCGGTTTGGTTATTTATCCTGGTCTTCCTTTATCGGCCTTATCGACACCAGTGTATAATCACCCGAGCTGTTCCGGATATACAGGGACTCCCTGTCGTTCCATTCGCATATTCCCATGTAGCTGATATAGATACTGCCATGGTATTCTATTTCCTTCAGATGGGAACGTAGTACCAGATCCACTTCTTCCAGGCTGTCGCCTCCGGCAATCATATGCATGGCTCTGTCCGTCAATCGTTGCACAAACTTTGGTATGTTTTTGCGGTTATATGTAATAGTATATTTGCCGATTTCAATACGGTTTTTATCCCTCTCGGCCATAGCCTTTTCCCGGTCGGCCTTCATCCTGGCTTTTACTTCTTCCGGAAGAGCATCCTGCGCTTCCGGGTCGAACGTGATGCATTTAATTTTTTCCATTATTTCTTTAAATTTTTACATTCGTTATATACTTCCAACAGTTGTTCTTCAGTAAGTTTCCTGAGCTTATCTTTATCCCAGTTCCATTCATCGACAAACCCGCCGGTCCATGTCCCGCACTTTCGGGCCAAAGGAGGTATTTCATAGCCAAGGTCAAATCCATTGACAAGGCATATCAGATCCTCTTTATCCAATTCCATTTTAATCATACCCTATATTCATTTTTCCGTATACACTTCGGCGCCGCGAAATATCCGGTGTAACAATCCCATTCGTCATCCAGCTGCTTTTCGAAATAGTTGTTCGCGATCTCCTGGTATGTCCGGTGGTTTTCGATTACACGTAAAGTTGCAGAAACTCTTTTCAGCAGGGTGTATTCCTCCGAACCGTCATCGACAGGCTCATTATTTTCAACCTTTTTCCCATCCATTATCTTATATTCGAAGCTGCCGTATGACAGTTTTATTTCCCTGTGCCAATGATTAACTTCCAGTTTTAAAACAGGGTTGAATTTAAAGTAAGTGGATAACATCAATGTTTCACGGTAAGCCGGCTCCGGTGATAAGGTTCTGAGAGCCGCAGAAATATATCGGTAGGCTGTTTTCACATCTTCGGCAAAGTCAGTATATGATATATGGATAGCGTTTATCGCGATATCGAACAGCCTGGTCCTATCAGTTATCCGCATTATGCAAATACTATCCATATTCTTTTGCTTATAGCCGATGGAGATAAGTATACCGAATTCTGCAGAAATATGCATGATCGTTTCTATACAATAATAATATTTCTTCACCCCTGTAATCTTCCGGGTATAGAACGGGAAGTAGTGATTAAAGGATAAATCAGGCTTTTTCATGATTGATGTTTTCGTAAAACGTTGTTATTTCCTGTTGCCGGATATCCATTTCCTTTAGGTAGATTGCCGGCGTTCTGTTCATGTACACATCCCGTTTCTGTCTTAATAGTTCGCCACTACCGAGAACCATATTTGCTGTATAATATAAGCCTTCGGGATCAATCATTGCATCGGCAATAATTTCTAGCTCCATATGTGATTTTGTATACATCGAATGCAAAGCCAGCATAGCTTCCCGGCATTCCTCCGGAGATACGGCTTCGCCGGCTTTAGCGGCGTCAATTACCTGCTGCAGTGTTCTTTTTGGCATCTCTGACTAGTTGTTCGATTACAGACAATGGGTTCGATTCCTTATGTTTATTTATCATATGCTCGACCAGACCATTCATCATAATATCCATAGCTTTTGGGTATGAATCCAGAAAACGAGTAATACATTTGGAAATACAATGAGGACAGCCCATAGCTGAAGTAATGCCGTTGCTTGAATCAAGTTCTGCTAATAATAAAATGGGCAGCTTTTTATCAAAAGCCATTTTAAAGACTTCATTTATGAGCTTGAAGTATTCTATTACCTCAGGATCGGTAATGTCACTTGGAATATTAATTCCTGTAAATTCTTTTTCTTCCATGATTTTATTTGGTTTTGTCACTCCGCAATTTTACGGTGTGGGTTATCTAATGCTTTTCTTACTTCTTTCAGCATATTCTGCCGGCAGGATTTCTGGCCTTTATCGATCTCCTTCTGTAGCTGCTGCGCTTCCTTCTCTTTCCGGAGCAGTTCTTTATACAGGGGATTGCGTGAGAGTTTCTTCCTGAGTGTTTTTATCCCGGCTTCCGTTTTGGCCAGCTGTCGCTGGAGCGGATCGTCTTGTTTCCTGTTCGCGGCGAAGGCGTTCTTCAGGAAGTCGCGTTCGAGCTTCGGATCCAGCCAGCCGAGGAACTTGATAAAGATATCGAGGTGCATCCAGGTACCGGGAGCGGTACCTCCGGAGATCACACGTACGATGTTGCCTTTGTCCGTAAATTCCAGTTCCGGATCCAGATCATATTCGATGCTGACACCAAACACAAAGTCTTTCACCTTCTGGCCACGGAGATAACCGTATACATCCTTGCCATACTCTTTGGCCAGTGATGATGCATTGAATAGTCCGTTGTCATTGGTACGGAAGATATTCTCTTTTGTTCCGGGTATAGGTACCAAGGCGATTTCATTTTCCGTTTGTTTCATTTTTTTTCTTTGTTTTCGTCACATCGCAATTTTGCGGAGTGGATTTATAACCCGTAATCGCAATCATCGTCATAATCGTAATCATACTCGAACTGGGCCTGCCAGTTCTCGTCTTCGTATTGCTTGAGCATGGCAATTTCTTCCACCGTCCGGTCCTGTTCGTCCTTGGACTGGATGTATTTGCATTGGTCTTCGAAGTTTCGCATCCTGTACTCCCCGTGTGAACGCTGCGAGGCCATCTCCTTGGCTTTTTTGTATTGGCCGACTGCCTTATCTGCCAGGCGCTGGCATTTCTTCCGGGCGTCGTCGATATCCTGAACTGTCAGCCCGCTTTCGTTCTCCAGGGACATCGATGCCTCGAAGTGCGAGTAGTCGTAGCTTAGCATCACTTTTACGGATGCCGTTTTGATAATTGTTTCCATATTGTATTGATATTAAAAATATTATGTATAAATGTGATAGTTCGCATATGGGTATACTTTCTACTATTCGTTCCCAGTACGGGAACGGATACGTATTGATAATATATTACTAAATATGACCTGACTGGCTAGGTGTTTTCTCTTATATAAGAAATAATCCACATACCAGGTGCAATAACATCATTGTCATTATTCCGGAGTTCTTCCAGTGCATTCCATACCGGATTTCCGATTTTTCCGTAACCGGATAATGCTGCTATCTGGTTTATTGCAGCCGGAGGACATCTCAATTCTTTCAGCCGGTTTTTTAGTTCATTCCAGTTGCGCTCTGCACCGTCATCGGGTGGGCGATCCGCTGGGATATCAGGCACCTCCGGTGGAGGCGACGGAGCCGGTTCGGCAGCCGTCGGTGGAGCTTGGTTTATATACCACTGTATCCATGGTCCCGGCCTTTCGATTGCGCCTCTCGTACCTTTCTTCCTGCTTATTTCGTGGAACGCTTTCCACACGGGGTGTCCCACACGTCCGTAATCCGACAGCTGTACAATCTTCTGATAATCGCTAAGTGGAACGCTCAGTTCATTTAGGTTTCGTTTCAGGTCATTCCAGTTCCGGCTTACTCCGTCATCCGGTGGATGATCCCCACCAGGATCGTATGCGCCGGATTGAGATCTGGAAGGAGGAGGGGAGGAGCCAGTTCGGGATGTCCTGGATCCGGCTCTGTTGCTCTGCCTTCCCCTTCCGGTAGGCTGCGGCGCGGTACCCGACTGATTACCAGTTCCAAAAGTGGTCTCATTGGATGGGACATTTTCTTCCGGCAGTGGCTGCAGACTATAAGTAACATCCTTTTTCCCCTGTTGCGATCTGAAATCGACCAGTCCTCTTTCTTTCAGTCCGTCCCGCGCTCTTTTTAAGGAACTGTACGACATTCCCAACTCACCTTGGATAAAGGCATTGGTCCTGTTTACCTGTCTTTTCCAACCGCTCTTGTTAAATACCTTTAGTAGATAAAAATACAGGCGCTGTTCTCCAGGTTTGAATATCTGTATTTCGTTTTGGTCCCAGAAGTCATTAATGAGGTTTATATAACTCATAGGTTTATTTAAATTTAGCCAGTTCAGCTTCTGCCATCATCACGGCTGCGATTTCTCGCCGGCTGTAGAAGATGGGTGAGTTTTTTGCCGTCCCACGCCTGATTTTGGTGATATTGCCTTTTTTGATATGGTATTTCAGCCATCGTTCGCTGCCTGTTATTTCTACAGCTTCTGCGAACTTCACGTTATCGAAAGCCGGATACAAGTGTTTCAATACACCGAGTACCGATACATCGCTGGCTTCTATGATTTTTTGCTTTAATGTAAAAATATCCATAGGTTATATTTCTTCAATGTACAACTTCACTTCTATTATACTGAGAGGTTTTCTTACACCATCATGCTCGAACAGATACCCATTGATAATTTCGTACAGGTATGTTATTTCGATACTTTCACATCCGGCGGTGTATCTGTACCGGTTGCCTTTTTCCAAATCAGACGTTTTCATGGATTCTATTTTTCAGTATATAATATCTGACCTCCGTTTTCTAATGCGGCTTTTCGGATACGCAGAGCCTTATCTTCCGAAAGCCGGCCCTCCAGATTTCCCCTGAGCGCCCGTCGTATAGTTGGCGCGCTTACTCCAAATAGCTTCTGCAGCTTGCCGCTAACCCCATGTTCTACTTTTATTATATCCATATTTTGAAAAAAAATATATACTTTTATAGAGTTTCAATTTGAAACTATACGCAAATATATAGGATAATTATCACGATAACAAAATAAATCGTGATTATTTTCACTGATAAATAGCAAAATGATTGAACGCCTAAAATTATTCATAGAAAACCAAAGCATTAGTATAAGTGCTTTTGAACAGAGGATATCAGCTAGCGATGGCATGATTCGTAGAGCTATCAAGAATAATACAGACATACAGAGTAAGTGGCTTTTTGAAATGTCGGATAATTTTCCTGATTTGAATTTGGAATGGCTAATAACGGGTAAAGGATCAATGCTAAAAAGTGACTCCGAAAACACGGTTAACATTAGCGAAGAAAAGCTAATATCAAATTTAATTAAGGAAGGGAAGGTAATCTATTGCTCCGAGCACGATAGGCAGATAAAATATAAAGACGCTGTTATAGCTGAATTGAATCAAGAAATAGGTAAGCTAAAAACTCTGCTTGAACAAAACGGCATTAAGCAAACTGGAACACTCGGCTGAAGGTATGGATAAACCCTGACAGGACAAAATGAGCCTGTCAGCAAGACTAGTGAGTGTATTATACAGTAATTGATTAATAATTTAACAAATATAAGGGCCATAATTTAACATCTTATTTTTACCGGGAGTTTTATTTTTCCAATAGATAAATAAACATCGTTCATAAAAATGAAGTTAATTGATTGAAATTAAAAAATGGAACATTGACGATAGTAGACCATGCACAACATTTAAGCATCGAAATAACAAATAAATATATCAGAAAAGAAAGAAGATCTGCGAATCCTATTATTGCTAAGTGCAATGGACATATAGGTTTTTTTTTTAAAACTAGGTAAAAGTCTTACTTGGTTTAATTAACAGATTATTTATACTTTTATCACAAGAAAGTATTCGTGTACAAGATTCGATTCTCAGAAATGAAAATTAAACAGGACTGTAGGGATATCACGAGTGGTCACCCACTTGTGGATCGAGACCCCTTTTTTGATTCATTGAAGTTTTTCCTCATTATGTGTGTCGTCTTGGGACATGTGATGGAGCATAATGTGACATTGAATAGTTTGGATACGGAATCAGCCCTTTATATTTTCATTTATACCTTTCATATGCCTTTGTTTATTTTTGTGTCAGGATATTTTTCGAAAAATATAATATGGGCAAAATTTAAAAAGAATGTTCTATCGCTACTTCTTACTTATTATGTCTTTCAGGCTATATTGTCTGTCCCTCTGATGCTTGATGGTTCTTTTCTTATAAGGGATTTTTTATTTCATCCGCGTAATGTAATGTGGTATATACCGGCCTTATTATTCTGGCGTTTTGCATTCTGCTTCATCTCTAAATTGAAAATTCATTTTTTCGTTATAATTATTTTATCTATTGTTGCTGCATTGACTATAGGGTTTAAAACAACAACAGATTCTTTAATGTATTTGCCTTCGAGGATAATTGTCTTTTCTCCTTATTTCATTCTTGGTTATTATTGTTCGCATAGCACAATAGAGAAGATAAGAAACTGGAATAAGATATATTCAGTAATTTCACTCGCTATTGTTTTTGTTTCTATTTATCTATTTACTAATGTGCAGTTTGCTATATCTTTGCATGGAATAGTTTCATTTGATATTTTATTTCCGAATGATAAACTAAGCGGATGTTTGTATCGTTTGTTAACATTTTCTGTATCTATTTTTGTCTCATTGTGCATAATAAATATAATGACAATAAAATTGGCTAAATGGGGAAATAAGACAATGGATATTTATTTGCTACATGCTCCAATGGTTTACATTCTTTATATTAACATATTGGCGACATATAATTTGAAAGTAAATCTTTTATTAGAATTTATCGTGTTTTTTCTCATTATTACCATTTGCTTATTCTTGTCTAATCAAAAGATTATTCAGTATCTGTTAAATCCCATTGATATATTAAAAAAAGGTAGACTCATTCTAAAGTTATAAAAAACAAGGAAGCCGGAGCAAATTACGGAAAAGCATCAAACCCGAGACACATCCTATTAGAACAAAAGCCATTCACATTGTTTGAATGGCTTTTTAATATAATTAAATTTATATCAAATCCTTATATTTCTCAAAAATATCATGTATCGCGTTTATCTCATCCACGGTCATGTCGTTGTTGAATGTAGCATACATTTTATGAACTGCGGATGTACGGTTGTTTGTCGATGCGTAATTCAACAGTTTTGGATTCCACGGATTAGTAGAACTCACAGTTACCGTTTTTGTTAAAGAGACTGTGTTATGTTTGTATCTTGCCGATGTTCCCTTTACATAAAAAGAGTACACGCCTTTCTTTGTCGTTGCGTCTTCGGTGGTCGATATAGCAACGCCATCAGACCATTTTATAACGGTACTATTAATATAATTGCCATCACCACCATTAGAGGTGAAAGCACAAACCTTATTCGCATCCGCTCCCCAGTCTATTCCATTACCAGTAGGAGCTGCAGATAGCATAAAAACAACTAACAAACCTTTTGCCGAAAGATTATACCCTCCTGTGTCTGTAAAGTCTCCCGCTTTTGTAGTCCCTCCGGTTCCGGTAGCAGTTACAAGAGGCGTATTGTTCACAGTAAGCGCTCTAAGGTTAATAATACTGTACTTCACATGTTCCAGATTGTTCTCAGGTGATGCAAGATAGAATAAACCTGTACACTTACTTAATACTGATGCCGCGTACAATTCGGCTAGCATATTCAACAAATTATCATTTGTCGCACGACCTGTCTTTGACAGATAAGAAGTGTACATTATCCGCACTTCTGCCGGGATTGTAGGGTCTGGAACTTCTCCGCCTACTATTGTTACCTGAGCTACTGATTTGTCGCTCCAATCCACTTCGGGTACAACTATCGCTACTCCCATATGATTAATTTTTAAAGTTTATATTCAAATATTGAACACCAGTTATACATAGGATATATTACATCGGCAATCGTATAAGTCATGTCCGAATTATCCCGTATTTCTCCGGCGTTTCTATTGTTTGAGTTGGCAAAGCCATAAGTCAGGGTAAGCCCTGTAGGACTTTCAGAACACTTTATTTCTATCGTGTCTGATTCTATGATGGTTACCGACTGGATAATCTCGGCACTCGATGCATTTAGCAGAGAAAGCCCCCTGTTTGTTATTGTGGCGGTTATATATGGTGGCTTACTGAATGTCAATCCTTTTTTATTAAATTTTAGGTATATGCTGTTACCTGATATAATATGTGATGCGGGATATAATGGTTTCCAGTCATTCCCGAACAAAACATTAAACAGCGCTAACCCGTAATAAGCCCCCAGTAATTTAGAGCTGAAATTCTTTAAATGCCAACTATCCGCATATTGAAGTTGATAGATAGGAGTCGCCATATAAAAGCCGCTGTTTTCTTCCTGTGCAAGCTGTAATAATGCTAATCCTATATCCGGGTATGATTTACCCGCCGTATATGAAGATGATACCTGATAGGTAATGAAAGGCAGATCGGAATAATCATCTCCTGTTATGTTGTGAACATCATTTATCAGGTCGCTGCGCAATTGCTTTAGTTTGCCTTTATAATAAGCTATGCCATTGCCGTAATCATATTCTCCCTGAGTCCAGGTCACAGCTATAAGCCTGTATGTCTTGCCTTGTGCCTCTGCTATCCGCTTTCCGTTGGTTACGTCTGCAATAATATTATTATACCATGTTGTCCCCTTTGATAATTCATTGACAGTAGTTGCACCACGCGCACAACAAGAGGATAAGACATATTTGTTATCGCTTTCGTTCAGTTCGGCAGACTGGATAAACATATCGGCTGTTCCGGCCGCCGGGGTTTCCCCGTTTTCGGCGTCCTGTCTCTCTATATGTGCAACAAACGATTGATAAGTCGGGGCGGTAGCATAGCGGGTTTTTATACCATGATTGAACATCAACCCCCATTTCGAAAATGAGGAGGTAGTTAATATCGGGCTTGCCTGTGAACCCTCACCTAAACTTTGCCCGTAGGTTACGATATGGTTATAATCAGCTTGTAGCAAACTATCTAATGATTCCAGTTGTTGCTTTATGCGTTTTAGTGTGGCTTTAGACAGGTTAAGGTCTGTTTCTCCCTTAGCATTGATTGCAAACGGAGAAAATCCGAAACGGTCGGATATGGCAAAGCCTTTTTCTAATATTTCTTTTAAAAATTCCGAAGCAGAAACCGAATCCAGATTCATAAATGTTTTCCCGGACTCGTCTATGCGTAACCCACAATTTCCTTGAACATCGCATACGGCAAAACCCGGCTCCTCAATTGTCTGCACATGGATAAAAGCATTTGTAGTGTGATCCTCGACTTTCTCGACTTTATCTTCTAATTTTTCAATTTCCTCTGTAAATAATTTCAAGTCAGGAGCCTTTGTCCTATCCTGTCCTTTTTCTGAAGAAAGAATCTTGCCGTCGGGAGAACGTACAACCTTATTTCCATCAGCATCTGTTTCTTCGGCTTTTTCTTCAAGGATTTCTTCTATTATCTCAAGATTTTCCCGCATTATCTGACAACCAGCTTCACCAAGGGTAGCTGGATTCCCATCAGGATCTTTAGTAGAATAGATTGGTTGTAGTCCAATCTTACTTGTAAATTTCTTTGCCATATTATTATTTTATTTTATTCTGCGTAGAACATATAGTCATCATCGTAGATAAAGCCTTCGCCATTTATTTCCGGTTTACCCTGAGCCGTGATATTTTCAAATACAGATTTAGCATAATCCAATATTATATCCGGGGATTCGAATGTTTCTTCCGTGACAAAGCGGATTTTTAAAGGAATGGATTCAGGTGATGCATTCCGTTTTGTATATTCGTATTTCTCGGTAGTGACGTGACATCTGTTGCTTTTCTGGTTATAAATCGCTTCCGGATCTATGTAATAGATTTCATCACTTTTGAGAAGGTCTTTGATAAACGCCAGTTCGTCTTTCGATTTATAACCGGTCTGTACGGTTACGCCCTCTTTTGTGGTCAGCCTGTCACGTAATTCTTCATAGTAACCGTCGCGATGGGGAGTAAGCCAGGTGTTTTCTTCCGAAAACTGTGAGGTCCTGACAGCAGCGCCGGTTACCTCGATCTGTTCATAAGCGCCCAATGAATTTTTAAACCGGAGTATCACATGTTCTTCAGCTATCTGAGCCGGTGTGATGGTAACATTAAAAAAAGATTTGCCGTCGATAAGTACCGAGATGAAAGATGGCAGTTCGTTAAAAAGGCTGACGAACATATTCCTTAATGTCTCAAAATCCATCGTGCAGGCATTGCCTTTAACCAGTGCGGGATAAGTAATGATCCGGCCGTTGGATGTAACAAAGGATATGGGAGTACCGGGATGGATAAATACAAAAGGATACAGTTCTCTTTCCCGTAGCCTTATCTGGTTCGAATTTGTACGTGTAGAAAACAGGAAGTTTCTCCGGTCGGGGCTATCGAGCCTGTAACGGAACATATCCCAGCCCCAGGATTCGAGCAGGGAATAATTTTTGTTATTAATACCGCCTCTGTAAGCATAACCCTCGAAGGAACTTCCGGAATAGCCATCTATTGTCACAGTGTATTGTATCCTGAAGTCGTGAGCCAAAGTGATTAACGATCCTTCTGTGATGGATACTTTCTTAAAGTAGGTATCCAGGATATCGGAGATATCGAATGTTCCTTCCGATAAGGGTGTATAAACAGGTGTATAGGGAGTGATTGTCAATACTATTTCCGGCTCGGTGTCAACCTTTAACTTCAGGTTGATATCATCGGTTGTATTAGCCTGGACCTTTACAAGAATGGGATTTCCGGTGAAGCAATGCTTATTGGGATATGTAACATCAGTTATCATAGGCCTGCTTTTGGTTTGACTTTAAGAATAGCGGTGCGATCTACCTGCATAAAGGAATAATCGCAATATGTTTCCAGAAAAACGATCCTTTCAGCAGAATTAACGCTCAGGAAATCCTGAAACCCGGACTGTGATGCTGATTCATTTCCTTGCAATGACTTATAAATCTCGAAGAGTTTATCCATACCGGATATGTCTTCGGCGCTTACGATATCTTTCATTTTTTCTTCTTCCTATAAATTAGATATGCAATAATTCCACAGAATATCAGGAAAACAGATATGCCGGCTATCACACCAAACCATTCCGAACCGCCCTGGATGGGCCGCGAATCGGTGAAGGTCTTGAGCTGCTCTGTCTCCAGCTTCTTCCGGTTTACTTTCTTTGTGCTGTCCACCTTTTGTTCAGCTACGGATACAGAAGATGATCCTGAATCATGAACAGCCAGCTCAGTTCGCTCAACCTCCCGCCCTTCTTCCTGTATTTTTCGTATTGTTCCGTCAGGTCGATACCAGGTTGTTCGAATATATTGTTTTTCGGAGGTGATATTCGACGTACTGTCACGGGTGCTGGTGGCGGTCGCTGTGCTGTCTTTTGAATGCGTGGATGCGCTGCTTTGCGCTTCTGAGACTGACTCAGAAACTTTGTGAAGGTCCTTATTGCTCCGGCACGCAGTAAGAGCAAGTAGAAGGCAAAGAGATAGAAGAGCATGGGATTTCATTTTGTCATTTTTTCAAGTACATAATTGTTGCAGTCTTCGATTGAATCTACAATCCAGTCTTCAACCTGGTTGCAGAACCGGGAGTCTTCGAGCAGGGCGACATCTTCTTTGTTGTCCTGAAAACCGCACTCAATAAGTAAGGCAGAGTAGTCGCCCATCAGGACGGTGAAGTCATTTTCAAAGTCACGATCCAAATATGCAGGCGAATAGATTCGCCGGTTAATATTTGGCATCCATTCTGTCATTCGCTGAATAAAGAAGTCTGCGAATATATCTGAAGTGGTACGGCCTTTAGATGTCCATACGCTGGCGCCACGGGCTTGCCGCCATTCCGGGGTGACGCCGGAGGCATCGTTGTGAAGTGAAATAAACAATGGTACAAGATCCGAATATTGTTTGGTCAACTTAGTACCTGTGTTTTTCCGGTTGGTTAAACCGATTTCACGATCAGATGTACTGGTCCATACAACAGTATATCCATGCGCCTGTAGTAAGTGTTCTATTACCTTCAGGCGTTCGCGGGACCATTTATATTCGCGATGACGGCCATCGGGGGAACGTTTGCCGGGCGTTTCTTCTCCGTGCGCCGGATCAAGGATAATGAGCAGCTTTTTATTTGTTGTCATCTTTTATCTCGCTTTTATTGTTAGAAACTTTGAACCTGTAGGTGTAATCTATGCCGAAAATGGCACCGACGAATGTCAGGATCTCACCGAAGGCAATCAGGACAGAACTGTCTATGATTCCGACAGGCGGGACACAGAAACCGGCAATAAGCAGCCCGCATCCGACAATGATGAGTACTGCTGATGTAAGAAGTTGGAATTTTAGTTTCATCGCAATTAAACTTTTGAATTTTTTATTCAAAAGTCATGCTTTATGATAGGAAGGTAAAGGACAAAAAAACAGCCCCGCCATAAGGCAGGGCTGTTATAATCCGTTCCGTACATTCTTATATTATCAGCTTATCTGAAGTCATTTGGTTGCTTGTATAAATATCATCTGGCTACTATCGAAAACGGATTATCAAGTAAATCTTTCTTGCTGTTTAAATCATTATATTAAATGATTTTCATTCTACCATGAGACCCACCCCCAACAATCACATGTACCGGAAACAGTAACTTTTCCTGCGAATCCATATTGAGCATGAATATTAAATTCTTTAGGATTCGCTGGCCAAAAACCAACCCGTACACCTGTTTCAACAGTTGCATAAGTACTAGTGAAACCGACCTTGTAGATTCCTCCCATACATTTAGTATACCCGCCTAATTTACAGGCATACGCACCACCTGGCATTTGAGCAAAGCCATAGCTTATTTGTCCATTGGGAGCTTGTACTTCATATGTAGACTTTGTAGTTCTATCTAATATAAACTCTGAATTTTTATCCAGGACTATTCTCGAATCAATTTTGGATTTATTCAATACACGTTCCTCGGGAAAAGTGAGGATTTCTATCTTACCTTCCTTAAGGCCTTCAAGATGTCCTTTAAGAAATGAGTTCATTTCTTCTAAATTAATAATAATTGAATTGTATTGATCTGGAGAAACTCCTTTTTTTAAAGCGTCTGTTTTTGACAGTTTCAATACAAATATATCCGTATCAAAATATACATAATCCTTATATATACTCATTAGTTCATCTTCTGAAAGGCTGGTTTTAGTCATGTTATCAGGTTCATCTTCGATCGTACCTTGGCAAGTAGCTAGAAATGGCAATCCAATCACAACTAGTAATAGTGTGAAAAATACTTTAATCTTTCTCATAATATTCTTACTTAATGGTTAAATAAATTGGCGGTAATACCGTCTTACTTTTACATCAATCAGTAATTCTAATTCTAGGATCAATGTTTAACGTATCCAATATACGTTCTTTAGGGATTTGAAGAATTTGGGTTTCTCCATCTTTCAGTTCATTAAGCGTTTTTTCTAAAAACGAGTTCATCTCTTTTAGTCTAGAAATAATAGCTTTATATTTGGAAGAAGAAATGCCTATTTTTGAAGCTTCATCTCCTGATAGCTTCAACACAAATACATTCCTATCAAAGTAAAGATATTCTTTATATATATTAGCTAATTCGTCTTCGCTGATAACACTATTTATCGAATCCGAATTGATTGATTCCGTCGCATCTGTAGTCTGTTCTTTCAATTTGTCTGCACTACCTTTTTGATTCTTGTTGCAGGACACTACAATCAATAAAAATATTAATGAAAACAAAGATGCAATTCCTAGAATTGACATACTTTTCTTATATCTAAAAGTCTTAAAATATATTTTCATCATACTCGTTAATTAGCTACTACGCTTTTTATTTCTATCTGAGTTCTGGAATTATAAAAACTGTTTATTGCGAGTAGTTCCTTAAATTGATGGCTTACGATTATAAAAGTAACATGTTCATCTAAATTGTCTGACATAAACATACATTTACCTTCCGCGCTAGTCTTGATATATTTATTGGGCAAAATTTCTTTGTTATCTTTTATTAATTTACCTTTCTCATCAATATTAAAGCCTACAATGTCCAAACTTTGTATGCCATAATAAACAAATACATCCGAACTGCCATCGGGATATAGTTCATCTGAATTATTAAACTTATAAAAAGCTTCAACTTTTACATAATAATCTTCGTGAACAATTGGAAAATTCTCATTTCCATTACAGGAAAGAAAAAATATAAAAATGGCGATAGATTTAATAACGTTTTTCATAACATCAATTCTTTAGAAATACTAATAAAAATGCTAGAAACTAAAGTAGGACATTAAAGCAGTGTTAACTTATATGCTTTTACAAAGATGTGAAAAAATATTCGAATTAACGAAAAAAATCAAAAAACTTACTTTTCTTAGTTATATAAAATAAGTATCTTCCGTTTTATTCATCTAAATACAGCCGAATAGTCCTAAATAATGCACTAATAACCTTTATCTTATTATCTTTTTCAATCTCAAACTCCAGTTTTTCGGGTATCAATGGTTGACCTTTATACAAGTATATATTATCGAACCTGAAAGTAAGTATATCCCGGATATCGAATTTCAAAGGGATCTCTACCTGAAGGAATGAATGCCGGATAACATCGGCATATAGTTTCCAAAACTTGTTGTATAAGCCATTTTCTCCACCGAAAATAAGGTTAAATCCACCCTCGAGCGGTTCTCCCTGATCATCATACATCATTATATTACCATAGATTACTGGTCTCGGCCGTCCTGCAGGAGAAGTCTTGCCTCTGTAGAACGCTGTTATTATGGGGCATGAGACAGTATCTTCTTTTTCGTCCGCGACTGTCTGGTTCCCGTTTTCGTCTGTATGTAATTTTTTTACAAAAGTGTTCAGATGACGGCGGTTTCCGATAAATAGCATCCGGTGGTATTCGCCCGGTATATTAACGCCTACAAGTGTGCCGGTATAATGAACAAATGCAGAGACGGAGGCTATATAATCCCGTTTGCCGGCTTTATCTTCATAGTCTGTATCCGTTTTTTCTTCGTAGCTATCGAACAGGTATTTGGAATGGTAACGCCAACCCCGGACTGTATTGCCGGAGTCATTTACATAAGGGTAACGTTCGTAAATATCACCTAAAGACTGTATCAGATAATAACCGGCCGGATAGTCAGGACGCCCCTGGTAAATGGTATCTTTAGCATATTTGAGTTGCCCGTAGTTTTTTTCAAACTTTTCCTGCGTATCGAAATTCACATCAGTATATTCGATAGACCGGTTCCCGGTCAGCTTTAGTAATTTGGGTTCGGCAAGGTTAGGAATTTCTTTACCTGTAGCCTTGCTATCGAGCGGGATGAATTTCTTATTTTTTATAAGGTCATTCCAGAACTTTACTTCAACGTATTTGTGATCCGGCGAAATAAAGAACTCGCAACCGTAGTCTGTACGGACGGAATCGAGATAATCTTTGATTGTACCTGAAGGGACCAGCTGGGCATAGTTTAATTCACCTCTAACTATAGCGTCGGCGGTATTGTTGACAAGGACCATTTTCTGAAATTCAGGATCGGTATCGAAAATAGATTCTTCCAGACGGTAGCCGAAATACTCGAAAATACGATGCAAAACATATGACTGCTTCAGGAACGGAGTGATGCCATAGCCTTTTGGGACATCCACAAGGCTACCACCTTCATTATATTGCCGGGCGTTACGTCCGGCCAACATGTAGTATTCTTCTCCGTTCAAATCAATATCGGTTAAATTGTCATTCCTGTTTTGACCCGACATCTGTTCGTTAAGTAGCTGGTAAAATGTATATTCTTTGTCTCCGAATCCCGTATGAACAGTTTCCGTATAGTAATCTGTCGCTACAGGGAACAGGTGAAAATCTTCTTTAATATTATCGACCATCACCAGCTCCATGTATTTTATCACCATATCGAGAGTCTCGGCGAATGTGCCGGCTACATGGAAGTCACTGGCCGGACGAATGATATTGAATGCTTGCGACAGGTCTACATCTTTCATCTTAGCGTACATTTCCGACTCATTCAGGTAAAATGCACCTATAGTGCCTTTATTATGTGATGTTGTCCTGAGCAGTGCCGGTTTCTGATAAGAACCTGCTCCGATCACTGTATTGAATACCTGTTTGATTTTGTAGGCATGGTCTAGTCTGTCAGGAAAGCCCAGCTTCCGGCGGTTCGACTCCGGCAGTACTACCGGCAGTGACATCGATCCCTGTTCTGTCAGCATGGGATTATTCAATGTCAGGCTTAATTTAAAGTCCGGTTTGAAATCGAGTGTTTCTCCGTTTTTGAGTTTTATATCCATCGTTTATACTTTTTTTCCAAAGTTTCCGAAATCGTCAACAATATCCTGAGACTTAGCCAGGTCGTAAATATTTATAATTGCCGGTATGCCACCATTGGCTTTCCAAAAAGCAATTAGCGCATTGAGTTCTTTGATGGAGAGGTTTAATTCCGAGAAGTTCGGGGATTGATACGATTCTCCGGATGTATCTCCATGATACCCGCCATCGGCAAATCCTTCAGGCAATGGATTCTTATTGCCTCCCGATGATGGGATTGATTCTATTTCACGCACCATCCGCACAACCCGGGGTATTCTAAGTTTTTCCTGAGGGATGATATATTCTCCAGCATGGTATGGTTCTCCATCGGGGAAGTAACCTTTCACATCGTATTTATCTCCCGGGCCTGTATAGCCTTCGTGATATCCGCCATCGGCATAACCGGAGACAACCCTTCTGCTGGTAGTAGTTTCTGATGATGAAGAGCCGGAGGAATTACCTTTCTTCTTGCTTATCATACCTTTCAGAGCGGTCTTGGCAGCAACCAATGCACCGGTGATTATTGCTCCAATGGCAGCAATACGAATGGCCGATGTGGCACCAAATGACATCACACTGTCCGGGGATGCAGCTGCAATAGCAGCAGCCTTAGCCTGTTCTGCAACAGCTACGGCAGTAGCCTCCATTATTTTTGTTTCTACTATTTTACCAAGTGTATCGAATAGTATGTCAACCACTGCACCGCCGAATGCTTCAAGTGCAGATGTCTGACCGGCAAAGAAATTACCGAATGCAGTACCAAGTGTATTAGCATATTGATTGTATACTGATACCCGCTTATCGTTTTCTTTTTTTATTGTAGCTGTCATCTGGGCTTCGACTCTGCCTATCTGAGCTATTTGCTTACTTGTTTCAAGACCGGCATTCTTCCGGGCCTGTATTTCTTCATTGATCATTTGAAGCCGTTGCATATGCACAGCCATTTCAGCATCAAAAGACTCCCCACCTCGCAGTGTTTGGGCTTGTGACATCAGGTCATTCAGCTCCAGCTGCATTTCATCTTTCCGGGCTTTGAAACTATTTTCAAAATCTTCCTCTGATCGGGCCTTTTCTTTGCTCTTAGCCTGCTGCCGGATATTGAACAGATTATCCTGATGTTGCTTTTCCAGTATCTCGAGTGCGTCGATCTTTTTCTGCAGGAGGTTCTTTTCTTCTTCAGTTTCCGCAGACATTTGCAGCATCTGCAGTTCCTGGCGTGATTTGCCGAATATGCCAAGGTCATGAAGCCGGTTAGCATACTCTTGCTTCTCTTTTTCTTCCGGGTTGGCATTCAGAATAATTTGTTCCAGTTTGGCCTGATAATTAATTTGCTGTTCCAGTCGTTTGTTCTGTATTGCGGCAATCTTATTCAGGATATCTTCGCGGACTTCGGTCTTGGTAACTTTATCCAGATGCCGTTTGAGGGATTCTTCCTGAAGAATATAATATGCCTGTTCCTGGGAGAATTTCTTCCGGTTGAAGTCAGATTCTGATTTAATTTCGCCATCCAGATATTTTTTGCGGATATCGGCCATCTTTGTCTGATGGCTTGTCTCCAGTGTCTCCAGCATAGCATTCAATGCTTTCTTTTGACGTTGTAGTTCCGGATCCCCTTTTGGCGTCTTAGGATCTTTGTCCGGATTCGTACCGAACCGTTGATCGTATATCTGTTTAGCTATTTGCAGATATTCGTTTGCAGCGTTCTTCTCATCCTTGATCCAGGTATCCAGTTCCTTTTTATTCATCGCAGTAAACTTACTCCGGGCTGCAATGAGATTTTTTTGCTGATTAATCTGGTCCTCTATCGATTTTCCGGTTAGTTCATTTACTGTTTCTTCAGCTCCTTTTACCATTTGTCCATATTCGAGAATCTCTTTTTCGAACTGTGCCATCTGTTCGGGAGTATATATGTGTTTTATAGTATAGCTATCCCCACCGGTTGATCTATTGGTAATTGTTTCTTCCCAGAAGCCTTTGCTATATTTTGCCTTCACCTTCTCTAACTTTTCGGTATAGTCCTCAATATCTTTTCCAGCCTGCTTGATCGTATCCCGGTGCATGTATTTAAGTTTGGCCTTTTCTGCGTCTATAAAATCATATACTTTCTGAGTGTTGATGGATAGAATATTTCCATATTTATCCCATTCAGTGACCACTCCGGGGATTGTCTGGGATAATGTATTCATGATCCGGTTCAGTTCGGCTGACTCATCTTTAGTTAAACTGGATTTCGATTTCAGTTCATCATAACGTTTGGCCAGAGTAACCGAATTTATCTCCAGATCTGCCACTTTTTCTACCTGATCCTTGTACTGTTCGGAGAGAGAACGTGTATCTCCTATAAGCCCGGATATCTTATCGGCAATATTTCCGGATACTTTATCCCAGAGTTCACTAAGCCATTTTGCCTTTTGTCCGATCTTGAGCTGGGCATCTTCCCATTTCGCTGCAGCTATGGCAGCTTTGTCGGCTCCGGTCAGAGCAATAGTACCTTGTTTTTCCAGTTCTTCGTTTACGATCTTCAGAACGCCTTGAGTAAAATCTCCGGACTTCTTTACTTCAGCCTGTACTTTGGTTGCAGATATACCAAGGTTATCGAGTACCAGCGTCGATTTCCGACCGATACCGTCTACGATGGAATTTGACATATAATCCATATCCTTACCTAGCTTCTGAGCCTGTATCCTGGCATACTTCATCAGATTAGCCATATCTTCGATCGGGATACCCATCTCTTTGGCCCGTATAGTTTTTTTCATTATATCGAGGCTGCTGATGGTTCCGTCCGTAGCTTCTTTTACTTCTTTCAGTATCCTTTTGCTATCGCTTAATTCTTTAAAGAAAGCAATTGTACCCTCCGAGCTTTTGGCCATATCCATTCCTACCTTCACCCATTCTAACCCTGTAGATATCAATTCACCTACTTTATCTATAGCCTTGGTCATCAGATTACCGGCCAGGACCATGAGGCCTCCTTTGAATACAGAGAACATGGATTTTGATCCGGAGTCGAGTTCGCTCATCCGGCTTTTAACAGCTTTCAGTTCTTTATCCAGGGCGTTGTATTGTTCGGGATGTGTGGCTTCGGCTGTTTTATCTAATTGGGTTTGTAGTTCTTTGGCTCGTTTTTTCAACTGATCCATAGTCATATCTTCGATACGAAGAGTTTTGACCATTTCTTCTACAGTCTTTCTGTTTTGTTCAATGGCTTTGGTGTTCTCGACCATCTTTCGTTTATAGTCAGTCATATCGGATGATACAGACTCGAGAGTGGCCTCTAACTCTTTAAATTCTTCCGAATCTTCTTTGCCGGCTTTCGTCAGGCGCTCCAGTTCTTTCCGGGTTTCCTTCATCTGTTTTGCGGCAGCAGCGTATTCGGCCTGGAGGCGTTTATTATCGGCTTCCAACTCTTTACTGAGGGAAGATAAAGTTGATATTTCGGCCTGAACACCTTTGGCATCCAGTTCCAGAATCCACTTTATATGATCATCTTTTAATTTAGCCATATCTATTTTTTATTAAATCGTTGGAATGCAGCACGAAGAGCAGCGCCAATAGTGTCGCTGATGAATTGTCCAAACTTATTTTTGATATCAGGGAGTGCGTTATTATATAGAATACCCCACACCTGCCGGTTGAATATTCTCCAGTTTCCTTTGTGTTTCATGTCCAGGAACCGGATATAAAGAGGGTAATTTGCTGCCAGGACAAACCGTTCATCTTCCGATTTCATGTAGAACTCCGGGTTCGAGAGGGCGTTCTCCAATGTTCCTGACTGTTTTTGTATTCCTACCTTTCGCCGGGTTGCTTTCAGGTCTTTTCCGGCCAGATAGATGCGCTGGGATACAATGAGCTGCTGTGCCCGGTATATATTTCTGGCATCTCTTTCCAGCACGGCCCGGATAAATTCGGCCTGAGACATCGTATTACTTTGAATGTACATAGCGATTATAATCTGATGATACAAAAGAAGCCCGCCAAAGCGAGCTTCTAAAGGACAAACGGAAAGAGAATATAGGAAGGAATTATAGCCGTATCACACGGTTTATCATTTCTAAGAGCCCGGCTTTACGCTGCTCTGTTAAATTATTGATCAGGTCGGTTCTGAGATGGAAGTCGATTGTGTTTAATACTTTTGCTTCCCATATTTCATCCACCTGGCATCCATTGAATATCATTTGTAGCATAGCAATAAGTCCGGACATTATTGCGGAATTGCTCCAGCCCCGAATATGCACAATGCCATCAAATACGGAAGGATAGAAGAATGTCCGGGAATTACATGATGTTATTTGTGTTAATGTACATTTCATAACCTCCGGGAGTCCGTCCAGACCGGACCCCATATCGATCAGGAACTGGAAGCGATCAGGCCAGGACTCGAGGGAGTTAAACATTTCAATAAATTCCGATTGTTTTTCCTGCAGTGTCATAATACTATATTTGTGGTGGAATAGTCGAAGATGGCCATCCACCCGGTCCGGTCGTGAAACAATGGAGGATCTATGGCTACAACGTCCGCAGGGAACTCGATTAATTTAGAGTTTCCACAAAAATCATATGCTTTCTGGTCCTTCTCCATCTGGTCGAGAATAGAAGTTAAGATCTTGTACATTTTGTCCATGATCAGCATCTCATTCAGGTTATCATTGTTTGATGCTGAATAAGGTTGCGCAACATGGAGGCCCAGCTTTTCCTTTACACCATACGTCTGGTTCGGGCTATAGGAGAATGCACCGTATTCCACATACAGAACCGTTTTCTTGGAATTCTTTATTTTCTTGGATAGGAATCCTTCATTGGCAGAGAAGATAAAAGCATCGATATCCGGGATAACATAAGTATCCGGAGATGCCAGTATTTCCTGGGCTATCTCATTGTATCCGGGAATCTGCCCGCTCGATTTTTTGAACATGCTTCTCAGTACCGGTTTAGGTACGAACTTTGCATAATACTTGAATAATGTGATTAATATTTCCGGATTCATGTCAGCCTGTTTATTAAATCAATACTTAGTCCTGTCATCTTAACCAGGTCCTCTATCTTTGCACCCTTGGCAATCGCTTCGGACAGGTCGTCTTTTATTATTTTTATCTGGGCGTCGAAGAAGTCGTTCACGGTGTCTGTCGTGATAGATGGATAACCTTTCTTTTTGATCATCAGGATTGTTTCATTCATCCCGACCGAGATCTTGTTTTCACTATCTTCCTGCCTGGAGTCTTTCGGGAATAATATAGAATAGACCGGATGCGTAGTATAGAATTCCACAATGCCGGCAAACCAATAAAGAATGCCAAACTTAATCTCTGGGGATATCGATGCTATCAGTTCCATCTGATCTCCTACAAGGTTCTCATTGTATTCGCCGGTAGCCGGATAGAGAATAGAAATCAATTTGTCCATGCATTTCTCTCTATACTCAGGATCCTGTGAACTATGATATCCTGAGTACAGCTCACAACAGTCGCAATACTCCTTCGTCGTTATATTTGTGAATGGAGCTACGTCCCGGATGAATTTTCTACCGGTGAATTTCTTCCCCTTTATCTTAATGTACGGGATAGGATTCTGGTAGAAGTGCCGGTTCCAGGTCACCTTATGGTCTTCTATACTGAATGCAAAGTCCAATTGTTCGGAAAGCATATACAGATTGTAATTAATTATATCCCGGTCCCTTCGTTTCGGCCGGTGATAATCTTTCCACACCGACCAATAACCCGGCAATCTGACTAAACCTAACCTAAACACATAGAACACAAAAACGAAGGGAACCCGGATACAATATATTATCCATTTCAAAAACCATACATAAAAACCGGACGACGGTGTGTAGCCGGTTAAGTGTTGCAGCAACAGAATCCTGAAGATCGGAGGAGAAATTTTCTTTTCAGCGACCGCCTTCAGCCTGGTAAAAGCGAATATCTTTTGCCTGAAAGTAAGTTCATCCCACGATTCGGGAAGCTCCAGCGTGCCTTTATTTAATATAATTGTTTTCATAGGCTAATAAACAAACGGATCATTTTCCGATATTCTCGGAGGTGTATATATAGGCCTACTCTGGGGATTTTCCTTTAGTTCATCATTCTTCAGCTGCACCTCGAGGGCTGTCCAGTATGCGGCGGCCTGATTAGTGAATGAACTGGCCACACGTTTCCGGACATTGGATTCTTCTTTGTCCTTATTGGCTTTCGACATCTCATTGCTGATGTCCAGGCGTACCGGTTCCGGGAGCTGGAGGAATGCGAGGCGCGAACAGGCCCGTCCCATCACCTCATAGCACATTGCCCGGGCAATGGCGTCTGTCTTTTCCGGGTCCTTTATCCGGGAGGTGACACAGTCGGTCCAGGCTTCCCGGATGAGCCATCGGGCCACAATAACAAAGTAGTCATCTTTAACTCCCACCCATCTGTAGAAATCATCCCGGGTGATAGGAGTATCTGCAAGATCCTTCCGGGGTTCGCTGTCTTTCCACAGAGGGAATTTATCGATGTTCTTGTCCATCAGTTGCAGCAGCTTATTCATCCAAAACCATCCGATGGTTATAAACTTGTTTTCCAGCCCGTCCTGGAGGTATTTATATACTGTTGTCTCGGTGTCGCTTTTGACCACAGTGACCCCGTCATCTTTTATCCTGGCCATTAAGAATATCAGATGTTCGTACAGGCAGAAGTGTAGCATTGAACGTTGCAGATAATCCAGCGCCTTGGCTTGCAATTTTTCGTCTGTAGTGCCTTTATCCTGGCAGATAGCTTCATACAATGGTTCTGACAGTACTTCGATACAGTCTTCAGCAACCTTACAGACGGAACTCTCGATATTCTCGTATTCGAGCGTAAGATCTGCTCCGGATATTTTGGGCTTCATCTCATCAGCGAAGCTCTCTTTGTTGAATGGGGTTATAATTGCAGACATATTATTATTTTTTTGTATTAATCCTGGTCGGCTGTGGCTGTTTTCGTCGGGCGTTCACTCGGAGTCGTTTCCTGTAACTTAGCCGGGATGTCTATCCAAAAGCCGGCTTTAATGCCTTCTTTCTTTGCATACGGGAAATTTATGTGAATAGCCCGGTTCAGGTCCTTCAGGACAAAATATTCGTCGAGCGTCAGCGTCATTACATAGAGAAGGTAATTATAATACGCTTCGCTTCCGGACTTACTGATGATTCCGGATCCGTCCACATTCGAGATGGAAGATGGTACTCCTTTCCCTGTCAGAATAGCTTTGTTGGCATATTCCTCGTATTTCAGTACAGTGTCGAAAAAGTCTTTAAACTTCCCGGGGAATTCTTCGAACTTCCATCCTTCTTCGCCCCATTTAGTCGTTGCGTATAGTTTACCCTGGTTCTTTCCTTCTCCGGACATAAGCGATGTGATCCGGCGGAGTTCACATGATATAAGTTCGTCCATCATGCTTTCGTAGAACGGTAATGCTTTACCGTCATCTCCTACGAGTTTTACTCCCCGGTACTCCGTCTGGAGAGGAACGTCCGTTCTCATTAAATTATCAGAGCAGATCTGCTGCAGTATAATTTTATGCTGCTCATACCAGCTTCCCGGTATTTGTACGTGAATATGCGCATTCAGAGCGTTCCTCAGGTAGGAGTTCAGGTATTTAGGAGCGAGTTCCGAAGCCTTCATGTATTCCTTCAGGCCTTTAAAGCAGCTATTGAGTGCATATACCCATTTGGTGAAGGTCTTGTCGTGAGTAAAGGAAATAGCCGGCGAATACTTCAGGGGCGTCCGTGGATCGAAGCGATGCCATACATCATATTCCGATGCCGTGATGTTCAGCCAGTCGCCCACAATGACATACTTGCAGTCTTCGTTTTTGATGGAACGGTTTGGCTTTGCTCCTTTCATTGCCAACCGCGCTTCGTCCGATCCTACATAGGTGAGAGCTGCTATTGGCAACGGCCCGTTTATTCGCCTTGAGACATTGAAATTGTATTTCGACACACAGGTCTTTACATGATAAAAGTCGGTGATAATGTTCTTCAGGTACTCCCACAAATGTTGGTATCCCATTTCTTCCCAGCTGTCAAGCCAGTCCTGAATGCGCTGGTCTTCTACCGGTATGCGGACTCTCTTTTGCTTTTCTCCTTCCCCGGTGATGATTTCCCTGTACAGGCGGGGACCTTTGCCGAACATGAATTTGACTTGTTTCTCGATAACCTCCGGCAGTAGTTTGTTTTCGCTTACCATGGAGAATATTTCCTGGGGATAGAGGTTGTAATGTCCCCAGATGGGAACGGAATAGCCTCCAAGATTGAGGGCCAGCCGGTCATTTACATAGCGTTGATAAGTAGAACGCGATTCCGAAAAACGGATATCTTCCCGGTCTTCAACACCCTGGATCTCGAATGTAAGAACAGCAACTCCGGGCTTCGAGGCTATCCCCCGGTTACCATTATATATCTCAACCGTTGTCGATGAACCCGGTTTAACATAGCCTACAGGCTGTCTTGTCTTTTTACTCATGTGAACCATTTAACTGTTAGCCATTGATTTGATGGAGGAAAACAAACGGCACGGATGAGTTTCTTGAAGCATTGCCTTGGTTCGTCCGTAGATGTATCGGTGAAAAATAAATAATGATCCGGATCCACAGCAAGGCCCTCGTTTCGTCTGGCCGATCGCACCAGGCATTCCTCGTATACACGGATATGGCCGTACTCCATACGATTCAGGTCGCAGGTTATAAATCTGATTCCGAATGTAGCACCCGGAATAAGTTTCGTTTTGCGCATCAGGTCAATGGCTTCACACCCGGTGATTGTTTTCAATTCCATAGCACAAAAGAAGCCTAACCAAATAAGGCGTTAAAGGACAAAAAAGCCCCACATTACTGCAGGGCTTCGCACCATAAAATTAACTTCAATTTATAATCTCGGCTTTCGCCGGGGTTATTCTGTATCCGGAAAAAACTTATCCTTTATTGCTTTTCCGACAGCCCTTTCTGCCCGAAGATTCTGGAGGGCTTTCTGAGCATCGCCATCGCCTCCGGCTGCCGCATCGTGAAGCCCGGACTCTACATCGAACATGCCGGCATCTTTCCCGGTATGGTATGCTTCATATTCAGCTGATTCAGGATCGGAGAGAAGATCCTTCAATGTATTTTTACTTAATGCGGGATGATGTGAACGGACGATGGAGACCGTCTGCTCAATAGAGTAGTTCAGTTTGCCGGCTTTCGTAATAAGGGATATCCGATCCGGTGGTATTATTTGTGATTGGTTATCTGTATTGCTCATAACTGTACAGTTTATGGCAAAAGAGTAGCGGCTGCCATTTCCGCTTGCAACCAGACTCTATCAGACAACCGCCTAAAAAAGAATGTACGGAAAGACAACCGCTGTTATGAGGATTTGAAATAATCCTGATCTCAGCGGCTGTCTAATAGATTATCTGGTTGCGATACAAAGCTACAAAAAAAAGAGCAACCGTTGTACGACTGCTCAATTATTTATTCTTTGCTGGGTTCATATCAGGAAGCCGGACATACACCATCCTTCTTTCCCATCGCTGGTCCTTACCTTCGAATAGTCTCCATCTACCTGAAGCACGGTTACCAGATCATCGTCCTGGCATACGGCTACGATCTTGTCCCGCTTAGTCTTATGAGACCAGAGGTTCACCTCTTTTACATCGGTATTATTGATGTAAGTTGTTATAAGTTTTTGCATATATTTTAATTTGACAAATAAATATATTATAGTCGATTATCTACTTTTTAAATTTCCCTGAATGAACTCTTTCTCCATTTTTGTAGATAGTTAAAGCATAGAAACCTTTGGGTAAAGTTGATATATCTATATCTTTACTGCCACCAATATATAATTTGAAATTTCCTTTTTGCATTTTATATGTTCCCAATATATCCAATATCTCATATACATAAGAATTATTATCTGCTAGATTAGTATAAGATATACCTCTTTCCTGTCCTGTACTTTCTGAAACTGTAATAGTGTTGTCTGTCAATTTAACTTCAAGTGGTGAAAGTCTATAAGAGCTGAATGGATAGAGGATTGGAGAAAAACGTCCTGTATTAAGATAAAACATTTGTGATATAGTTCCTTTTCCTGTTTCGATCTCTAATCCTATCTCGGCAGATTCATCGACCATAAGACGTGAAAATTTAATTCTGGAACCATTATTTTCGATTGTGAAACGCGGAGTCATTGAATAGTTTACCCAGCTATAAACAGGTGTTTTACCCTCGATAATAGCCAATCCGGGATAAGTGATTTCAATTGCCAAATTCGAAACAGCTGTAGAACCTGCATTCAAATCAAATCCATTTTCATACAAAGGATAACCCGAATGTATTTCGGAGAAGGTCTTTGTCGTATTATTAAATATGAATTTACCATCTATATACTCTGGACTTATATATATAACTTTAGTATATGCTATGGTTGACGTCGCAGCTGTTATAGTAATGTTCCCTGTGTAATCAAAGTTCGTGTTATTCAATAAACCTGTTGATGAATTGATTGTTATACCAGGAATGTTAGTACAACTCCATGTGGCATTGGAGCCATCCTTGAGTTTGAACCAGAATTTACTTCTGCGGTATAGGTCATTGGGACTGACAATTTCTTTGTAGCCAAGAGCTCTTCTTACAGCGGCATAAGCATCTACAAGACCAAAGCCCATTTCATTATTCCAAGTGCCATTCATTTTATTGACAGAATAAGAATAGTCTCCGACTTTTCTACATGTTGACTCTATAGTATTACGCACCTCTCGCGATGTCAGTTCCGGATTTATAGATAATATTAATGCCGCAATACCAGCTACATGGGGGCATGCAGCCGATGTCCCGCCAAAAGATTCTGTATAGCCATTAATAGTCGTTGTTGGAATATGAGCACCTGGAGCTACCACATCTAATGCATCTCCATAGTTAGAAAAATCTGCACGCAGTCCAGTAGGAGTAAGTGCTCCTACTGCAATTACGTCGGCTAAAGAAGCTGGATAAGAAACTGTTGGAGCAGAGTCATTTCCCGATGCAAAAATAACGACTGCCCCTAGCCCATTTCTTCCTAGAGACATAGCGTTCAGTATAGTATTGTTGATAGCTGTTGAATTTGATCCCCCTCCCCATGAATTACTCAGGACATCTGCTTTAGCTGTGTTCCATGCATAATTTATTCCTTGCGTTATCCAAGAATCCTGCGTTATCCAAGATCTTCCATCTGAACCTTTATAAGCTATTCGAACCGGAATCATTTTACAATTAGGAGCAATTCCTACAACCCCTATATTATTATCTACAGCAGCAATAATACCTGCACATGCGGTTCCATGATAGTCTGATTGATTTGGTGCTCCATTACTATTATTGCCTGTCGCATCATAGCCAGATAATAGATTTCCCTGAAGATCAGGATGGTCAAGTCTGACTCCTTCATCTAAAACTGCAACTTTTATATTAGAATTACCCCTTGTTAAATTCCAAGCTGGTTCTACATTTACGTCTATTCCTATTGTGCCTCCTGTTTGTCCAGTATTTCTAAATCCCCACTGCAAAGAATAAAGGGGGTTCTGTAATTTGATTATTTTGTAAAATGAAGGCTCGGCAAAAGAGACAAGACCACTATCCCATATTTTATTGGCTATATCCATTGTTTTAGTTGTGTTGAATTCAATGATGTACATATCATATATGGAATCCAACTTAACTACAGAATTTGTTAAATTAAGTTTATTCAATACAATTCTTATGGGAGTTTCACTAGGTTTCATCAAAACGGTATTAGACAATGCTTGTAATGTTCCATCTTCAGCCTCAAACATTAGGTTTTCATCTGATATTGTTTTTTGTAATTTAGAATCAATATTTTCTACAATGATATACTTTTCAAAATTATGCACTACTTTTTGGTTAAGCCGAGTTTGTGAATTTGCATTGTTCTTCTCCAAAAACAATAAATCATTCCGTAGTTTCAAAACTATTTTTTTCCCATCCCCATTATAAAAATAATTTGTTTGTGCTGACAAAAACAAGCTAAAAGTGAAGAATAGGATTACTATCAACTGTATTTTTTTCATATTGTTATAATATTACTTGTTATTGTTTCGAAATTGATAATTCAATTGATGATGTTGCTTCTATCTTTTCAATAAGCACTGCAACATGGATCAAAATCACCTCTGCTGGTTGTGGGGTACCCGAACTTTTGTATCTTATTTCAAACAAATAGTTATTTTGGTTTCTTGTTAATTTCTTAGTAATACTATAACCGGGATTTGGCAGATCAAAACTTACCATTAACAAAGTGTATTTCTCAAAATCTATTTGAGGTATCTTATTATCTTCACATTCTATGTAGTTTAATAAATCAGTTTGAGAATCAATCCTATATATTTTTTGCTTTTCAAATTCAGTCCACTGGCAGGTTTTATCAAGAATGAAATCTTGAAAAGCGACTTTTTTCCAACCATCATCGTCTGAGCATCCAATACTTAATGATATCAAACTACAAATACAAACAATAAATAATACTTTTTTTTTCATAACATAGAAGTTTATTTGGGTTAATAAAGGGTGTATTTATTAGATGAAGTAAAGAGTAAGATTAATCGATTATATAAAGATGAGACCTTTTGTTAAGGCTATAAGAGTTTAAGGGCCATTTCATTACAAATGTACTATAATTTATATTCATTCTTACAACTTGTTCCTCTTTTTTTTAACTCTTTTTTTTAAAATACCTTGGTAACCATTTGGTTATCATAAAGGAATTACGTATATTTGTATTGTCAAGCTAAGCGTAGTATTAACCAAAAAAGTTGAAATGATGGAACAAAGCGAAAGAGAAAAAATTCAGGAGGAAGTGGAAATGCTCGAAATGATTTTAGATGCATATAACGAAGAACCTGAATTAAGAAATCGCCCGGGAGCTGCGGAATATATAGACAGCGTACTGGACCGCTACAACGAACTAAAAGAGATGTTAAACAACACCCCCTCCGAGTGAGGGGGTAAAACCCAAAAAATATGGCAGTATTAGATTTGGAAGCCCTTAGGGAAGAATATAGGAAAGCGACCGATCCGCAAAAAAAGGAGGAGTTTAAAGCCCAAATTAAGCAAATGATAAAGGCTCAGACCGAGGAAGAGATGATGTCATCAATAGAAGCGATTGATGATCGTATATCAGAATTGAAAACAATTGTAGAGATGGGCGATATTGCAGACATGGCATCCATGTCGTATATCGCAAAAAAATACTTTAATAAATCACGTTCTTGGCTATATCAGCGATTAAACGGGAATATGGTACATGGTAAGCCCGCAAAATTGACTGAGGAAGAAAGAAAGACTCTGGCATATGCACTGGAAGATATGTCCAGGCAGTTTAAAGAAAAATCACTTTCCATTCTCAATGGTTAGCGATTAGCTTGACAGCTGAAGCTCCCGGTCTTAGGATCGGGAGCTTTTTTTATTTATTATCAACCAAAGTCAATGCTTCAACTACAAATTCTCTGACTTTAAATTCCTTACTATCTTCATCAAACCATTCGCACCACACAGGATACTCACGTCCTTGTT
The DNA here is from genome assembly GCF_900079725.1 of uncultured Dysgonomonas sp. Taxonomy (NCBI): domain Bacteria; kingdom Pseudomonadati; phylum Bacteroidota; class Bacteroidia; order Bacteroidales; family Dysgonomonadaceae; genus Dysgonomonas; species uncultured Dysgonomonas sp. Next base: position 2,466,643 of record NZ_LT599032.1, on the reverse strand, counting down.
GAGTTTTATCGATACCTTTTATCGTCATTAGATGTGAACCAGATTTAAGTTTTACGACATCTCCTACTTTTAATTCTTTGTTAGCCATTTGTGTAATATTGATTAATTTTTACAAATATAGGATTATCCACTATATGTTCCGGCACCTTGAGGTGTTATTTTTACTCGGTCCGATGCCGGCAATATTTCGCTGAATCTTCCCCACAGCAAATACATGAGTGCTGATGATAGCTGTGTCGAATACATAGCCTGGTCTTCAAAATCTAATTTTTCACTACTCTTATCCAGTTCTATGTCCCTGGTTCCTTTCTTCAACGGTGAATGGTTGATGGAGCTTACCAGGGCCTCACATTCATTCCGGTCTATCAGTATCTTCCAGTGCTTTCCTTCCTGATCTCCGAATAGTTTGTTCAATAACCGGTAATGTTGGCTGTAGAATATTGTCGCCTGGTTACGGCTCATCGGATGGACTGTCCAGCCCCGGGCGACCAGTGCGATCTGCAATAGGTTGGCATCAGTATCTCTCAGAGTACCCAGCAATGGATAATCTTTCCGGTAGGCAGGATCACGTTGATTCCCGGCACGGTCATAATACAGGTATATTACTTTATTTTTGTGGTGCTTGAAAAAAGTGTCTATTTTTTCTGCGAGCTCCGCATGCTGATCTGGATGGTATACCCATATATCCTTAATGATCCGGAATGTCTTTTTTTGCTTTTCTTCCTGGCCGAAAACAATACTTTGGAACGGCCCGGGATCATATCCGGCAATCAATGGCATGTTAGGATTGCAGTATTTCAGGTCGCGACTGGATGATTCCCTATCTTCACCAAGCGCAACGCGGTCTATATACTTGTATTCGTATCCGTCATCGAACAGGTGTTGTTTCCCGAACTTCCCGAAAAACATATCTTTCACCTTATATTTTCGAACGGCAAGGATTGAAGTGTTTAATTTATCAGGATCCTTTATTGTTTTAATCTGGTTTTTGATATAATCTATTCCCAGAATCTTTATATTGGAGAAAGACGAAGCCCGGAGATAAGCTGTCTGGTCGACACGTAGTCCACACTGATCTGGATCATCCGAGCGTTTATTCAGACGTTCAGTCCATCTGTCAACATAGCGTTGTAGCTTCTTTATTTCTTCTGTATCGGCTTCTGCCTGAGCTGTCAGAAGTTTACCCATGCGTAGGTCTGCTTCGTATGCTATCTCGAGGATCTTATCCATTAATGGCTGATTATGGTCCTTTTCGTTCTTTGTCCACCAGTCTTCGTCTGTTTCGAAGTTCGGTGTCGAGCTGAAACCAGTAATACCCATGTAATAATGCGAATGTCCGAATTTCGAACGGTCGGCGCGTAATGCCGGTATAATTCGTTCCAGGAATTTCTCTTCCGGGATCCGGATCATTTCGTCAATGAATAGGTGGGCAGCATTAAGACCGAGCATCGATTCGGGCCTGTCGCATGAAACGAACTTAATAACCGTACCATTTACAAAGGTGATAGTATGTTTGAAATCGTTTATTTTCTCGATTTCCGATCGGGACCAGTTTGGATTCTTTGATGTTGGAACTCCAAAGTGTGCCGGAGGTCTTTTCCCGAATTCGAAGTAAACACCCCGCTCATAATTTTCCAGAAAATATTCAAGTATGCCCGGGACGATATTGTCCAGAATACTTTTGTAAGTTGCAGCAGCAAGCACAAGCATTGCACCAGGCATATCATTCTGAACTCTGTCAATCCGGGGAGCGAGAATGTGCGTAGTCTTTCCGGATCCACGGCCAAGTTCTCCAAACAAGAACGTCGGATCCAGTAACATTGCTATTATTTGAACAACTGACAGATAAGCCCGGATAAAGACATTCTCATTAACCTTCGACTTCTTCATAATCTGTATATTTTAAAGTATCCAGTTCTCGTCCGGTTTCGGTTAATAAGCGTTTTTGCTCGCCTTGGGAGATATCCCGGCTCTTAATAATGGCTTTGGCTTCCTCCCATGCACGGAGAACCCCGACAGGAGTCACACCCATACGAGCAAGCTGAACGTCCGGAGAGACTAACTGATGTTTGAACTGGATACGTCGTGGATCTATCCTGTTAGCTGATGCTGCGAGGTCATATTCCCGGGCACGTTCGAGGCATCTCCTGGCTTCTTTCAGGTCTTGGGCTACAAGATTCACATCGGCCAGGTTTTTCATCATATCAGCATAGTAGCTGTTCCAGGCCGGAGCTGTTACTGTACAATCAGCATTAAAGAACTCTATTGCGTCATACACACGGCTTTTGGCAACCGATAAAGATTCCAGTTCCGGATGAAGAAGCTGGAGTTGTTTTGCGCATTCACTTACATTCCGGTATTTCTTACTGAGGTTATACGCATCGTTTATTTGCAGAATATAGGCCGCTAGAGCCGGCTTTATTCCGGCTGCTTTGGCATTTCTGCTGTCCAGGTATCCCTGGACTATTTCAATAGGTAATTGTTGTAAGTGTTGTAGCATATGTATCTGAATTTATAGATACAAAAAAAGCCCGCATTTGCGGGCTGGTAAAGGACAGATTAATTCAAACTCTGTTAATTTACAACATTTTTGATAAAGTTTTTTCCAAATTCAGTCAATGATATATATCCCTTTTCCAATTCATATTCTATTTTATGATCTTCTAACCCTTTAATAAGTTCTTTTATATCGGATGTTGCTAGAAGTTTATTATATAAATCCTCGTTATTTATTCTTTCATTATAATTAATCGTTATTATTCCTAAATAGGATAGGTTATCAAAATAAATCAATAAATTTTTCCGATCAACATCTAGTTTTTCGAAGATATTCGTATAATTATTCATAATTATACTATATGATTTTGTAATAGTATTTGATATTTTTTTTAATCGGATTGATGGATAGACATCTGATTTAATGAAACTTCTAAGAATTAAGGCTTCATCTTTAGTGATATTTTTAATAACCTCAATATATCTAGGATGAGCTTTATCTGTTGTTTTTATATTCATAGAAGTAGCTAGTAAATTAGCATACATTTCTCTTAAAATATCATTTTCTCCAGTAAAACGCATTGCTTCAATAGTAGGTCCAGCAATATTGATTGGAGGAGTTACGATATTTTCTTCTGGTATATTGTTTAATTTATCTGCTAATTTTTTTTGCAAAAAATCTGATATTTTATCATACCCCCAAACAACTAATGAAATTGGAGCCAAAGCAACATTGATTGCTTTAGTTAATGTTACAGCAGTTTTACCTAATTCTTTAGTTGCTTCTGGATTTTTCTCTGCTATATCTTTTATGATATTTGCTGCTTTTTCTATGTCTGTCATACGATGATATTATTAGGCAAATATAGAAAAAATAATAATTTAATGTTTAATATTAAACATTAAACCTTTCGTATATAGCAGTTTCCACTCTTTTCTTTTGTTGACGCAGATTTAGTTTCTCATTGGCATCCGTGCCATTCGCTTTGGCTGCATCGAAGAGAGCTTTGTCCATCGTGTACTGTCCGGTTGTCTTACCTTTTTGATAAGCCTTGGATATTTCATGCGCAGGATCCTGAATATCCTTCAGGAATTGTTCCTCATTTTCCGGTTCTACCAGGTGAATGATTTCATGTGGTGGATAACCTAGAACACCGAAGGCCCGGACTTTTTCCAGAGTGGCGCTATTGTAATTCATATTCCTTTAGTTGTTCTTTGGTTAATACTACACCGTTCTTTTTCACTACACATGGTTTACCTGCATTCCGGCAATAGCGGATATATCTTCGAACGTTCAGGTCACAATATCCCGGATCGAGATCTGCGACATATGCAATACGTTCAGTCTGGTCAGCTGCGATGATAGTTGTTCCGGATCCGGAGAATATGTCGAGTATGATGTGTCCGATCAGGCTGCAATCCATTATTGCATCCGCTACGAGTTTTACGGGCTTTGGAGTAGGGTGATCCTTGGTACTAACGTCTGCAGTCTTATTGAATGAACTCGCACCGGGATAATCCCAGACATTTGTCCGGTATCGACCTGTTTGACCTAACATGAAGTTGTTTACATTGCGTTCACGCCCACTCTTAAACACGAAAATCAGTTCGTGATGCGATTCGTAGCCTGTTTGCTCGATATCGGTTATCCTGGCATCGAGTATTTCTTCAGGTAGGACCTCTTTGTTTTGGAACATGAAGACCAGCTCATGTTTGGATCGGTAGAAGCTACCCATCCCGCCATTTGTCTTATTCCAGACTATCATATTCTTATATTCCGAATAGACCTTTCCTGCAGCTCTGATCTCGAGTACATGCTTCCAGTCCATGCATACATAGTGAATAGAACCCTTAACGGAGTGCCGGATCAAGACCAAGAAGCTTTTTTTCAGAAATTCAATAAACTGTTCCTCCGACATTTCACCGACACCCATTGCGAATGTCTGGGCCTCATTCTTTCCGAAACCGGAAAACTGTTCCGGAGCCAAGTTATATGGTGGATCGGTGAATACCATATGTGCGAGTAGTCCGGCCATTAAACGGCCTATTACATTCATATCGGTACTGTCTCCACAGATAAGCCTGTGTACTCCCAGCTCATAGAGGTCATCTACCTGAGTGATGGGATTCTTCGGTGGCAGATCGTTGAACTCGTCCTCTATGATTTCACGTTCTGCATCCTTACTCCGGGTTACCTGTTCAGCTGATGGGAGAGCTGTGTCCTCTATCGATGGCAGCTCATTGACCATAATATCTTTGTAGATATCCCCGAACTCTTCCTCCAGCTTCACAAGATCCCACTTGCCTGCATGCGTATTGGCTAGTAGCATGTATCGCTTGACTTCATCCTCAGTCAGCATCCGGGACGGAACACGAACGTCTATTTCTTCATCTATCCGGTTACGCTCTATGTAATACTCCAGCCTGCGATGGCCCGATATAAGAGCATTGTCCTGATTGATGACCGGTGTGTCTACCAGGCCGAACGCATCCATGCTTTCCTCCAGAACTGTCTGCCCCTTCTCATCCTTCAGCCTGGGATTGTAGTCCGAAGGGATGAGATCTCTCACCCTTCGTCTTTCAGTTGTCCATTTCAATTGATTCATTTAGCTTTATTTTATGATGTATTACAAAGCTATTCGAGGGGAGGGGGGGAATAAAGGACAACCAATCGAGGTGTTTTAGGATTCAATCCGATGCTTTTTGAGATATCCGATTTTAAGTATCGAAAAATGCAAATTTTCCGCTATTTTTAACATTTAAACGCGTGATATTTAACATATTGCGTCATATAACCCTTTTTTTGCCCTTTTTTGCATTACAAGCCGCCAACACAGCGGCACGGGCAGCGCGTGCATACTAATTTTTATTTTCAAAAAGTTAAACTGTAACTTTGTTTGAAAATCAGTATTTTAGATATGAAAAGAATATCATTTTCTTAAAATTAGAGGGTTTTAGAATGAAAAAGGGTAAATTTGAGAGAATTTGAAAAAATATATATATGTCTGAATTATTAAAACAAATACAGAATTCTTCTTTTGAAAAAAGCAATGTAGATAATCACTTTAAAATGCAATTATCTACAATTAATGGAACACTAAATCTGAGCGTAGCTTTAGACGCAAATATTAATGACGCTATCTTTATAACTATAACCCATAAAGATATAAAAGAAGCTATCTACGTTGCCTCTCTTTCATTTATAGAAGGTAGCAATTTGGATACAATTATTGAAGATTCTATAAATATTTTCTTCAAAGAAATAGCAAAACAATATATTGGTAGATATTCGGTACAATAGATCATATTAGTTCTATTATTATTTGACGCTTTATTTTTGCTTTTTCAAGGTTATCGAGCCATGATTGATGTTCTGCTTCATCCTTATACTTTTTATTGTTTATTTGGCTTGTAATCCGTCTAATATTTTGATTCAGGTTTGTAATTTCATTCAGGAATGCAGCCGGGTCCTCTTTTTTCAACTTGATTAATTCTTCTCTCTGGGTCCGCTTATATCTGGCCTTAACTGTAAGTGGATGTATATACTTAAAATCACCGGTATCATTGAATGATTGTAATTCTTTATGTGCTTGCTGGTTCCTAATATCAAGAAGAACGAACTCGAGTGCCTTGTCTGTTTCGTCATCCAATATAGCATCAATCTCCTGCAGGCGATGGTAAGTGTTTACTCGGTCGTCATACAGGAGAATGCATAATTGAATATCCGAATTAGTGTAACTGGTCCAGTTTATTTTTTGGAATTCTTCGCTTTTGCTTCTTTTTTTTTATCAGCTGGAGCAGGTGTTTTGACCTTCATTGATTTCACCGGTATTTCCACTTTGGCTGTCTTTACTGATTTCGCTACTTCAGGTACTGTCTTTGGAATTTCTTCTTTCACTGGTGTGTCCAGCGCTTTACCTCCGGTACCATCTCCGGAACTGTTTTCTCCGGCAGTACTGTCACCATCGTTGTCGTTTTCATTTTCGCCTTCTTTGGCTGGACGAAGTGCAGCAACGAACTTTTGTACAGCGACTTTTATATCTTCATCATCCTTAGTTGTAAGGAACTGGAGATAATCTTCACCAATCTGTTCAATGTCTTCTTCAGTGAGGCCCAGCTGTTCGATTAGCAACGTTTTAACATCATCCAATGTTTTGACCCCTGTAGATTCCGGTAACTTCACCTGTTCTTTTTCTGTCCGGTTTTCCAGTATTTCCTTCATTTCCACGATGCTCAGTAATTCGTAAAGCATCTGCCCATCCAAACGATCATATGAAAATTCATTAGCCCTTGCTAGTTCATTGATCAGTGCGTGAGACGGAAAATGCTTATTGAATAATTCCAGGTCTTTAAAAAAGAACTTTTTATTTTTATGTCTTATAACAAGACTGTTTTTTTCTGCGAAAGATATTTTTCTCATATTTCAAATATTAAAAATAAAAGCCACATAATCGTGGCTTTTATATGTGAATACATTGGTTAAGCCCGGTGTACCTCATAGAATGCATATCCGGACGAACCGATTTTGCTTATATAGAAGCTGATCCGGTTACTTGAAGTTGCAACAAAATCAATCCCCTTCTGCAAAATAAATTTAGCTGAAGGACTTATTTTAGTTGCATTTGTGGATCCGGCTCCGAGTATTTCTATAACTCGCCCTACATCTGAATCAGACACACCACTGATATCAGTCAATACTTTTGCTGCAGTATTATCCGTCAATTGATATTGTGATTTCTCGGTTAACGCAAATGTTGTTGCATCTGCAGGCACATATGTCGGAGGTTCAAGGGGAAGCGGCCCTTTGTAAAACCAGAATGGATTTGGACATTCACCACCTGTTAATGCTGTAGCTATACCGGCCAGACCTCCTTCAAGTTCACCTATTGAGGTATAAGAGAGTTTTAAGCCGCCGGAGCATGGATCTCCTGCAATGAATCGTTGGCCATCAGAACAACGTTCCCAAACTACGAGAAAATCTAAACCAACATTGTCATATATCCATTGCAAGGTTTCCTCTGAAATACCCTCGATAATAGGATTAAGAACAATCTTACCATTAAATGGAGATTCTCCGGGTTCCGCATTCGGTTTTATAGATTGCGCTTTTGCATCCAAAAACTTAAAGAATGCACCGGGCTTCAGGACATTCGAAAGAATTGCGCCTCGGATTGCCTGGGGGAAATTCAATATGTCTACATCTGTCATAAGAGCCAGGTAAATCCTGTATCTCATGGTATGCAATTGAGAATTTTTATCCCCTGTTTTTTCTAGATTATTTAATATCATATTTATTTATTCTATTAAGAGATAGTAATATCCGGAGCTCTGAAGCTCCGGTATAAATTTAAGCTGAAACTTTACGTTCAAGCTCCAAGAAGTTTCCGGTAGGACGGGTAGCAGTGTAGGTTTCTCCATCTTCAGTCGTTTCCTGATAATCTTCCAGTTCAGCATATACTTTAATGTAATCCCCTACTTTGGTCGGAACAAACTGAGATTGTATTTTTGCAAATTTGCCAGTTTTGTTGACTTTAGTAGCATTGTTCAAAGAGCCACACACGATTTTGTACACCCTGTCTTGCTCGAAGTTCTCAATATCAGTTATCACTGCAGCTGCAGTATTTTCACCGGTAAGGAACAGTGTGTTCAGACTACCATCAATCTTCGATACGTCCGGATCCAAATCTGTTGCAGGGAAGTTGGTGAATACATACTGATGCTTGAAGTTCGATTTCTTCAATAGCTCGAGGTCTTTATATCTCACTCCAGCCTGGCGGAGTCCGGATCCTTCTTTCCAACGAGACATAACGCCCAGAGACTCCCAGTCACGTTCAAAGTAGAACATTACCATTTCGTTCGGCTTATCCTCATAATTCTCCATATTACCTGGGAATGTAAGAATTACCTTGTAGTCGGTATTCTTCATATTTGGGACCCAGATGATTTTTTCCGGGGAGATATCGATCAGGCCTTCTTTTACCCCTGTGAAGTCATTGTCTTTACCATATTTGGCGCGGAACAAACGAGTATAGGCTCTTTTGTGTTTTCCATTTGCATAGAAACTCATTCCTTCCATCGATGGCAGTATCTGTTCAACCCGATCGTATATTTCTTCGAAATAATCGAGTATTGTACTGTTATCATATGTTTTCATGTCCAGAAACGGAAGTACCTTGTATTGTTCTTCCACTCTTTCCACTGCTCTCAGGATACCATCTGCCCCAAACATGGCAGGATTGTCTTTTACATTTTGTTGTGGAACACGTACGCCGATTACACGGCGCTGGTTACGTTCATTATGTAGAATCTGTCCGAAGTGAACCATGATCCATTCAATGAATGTCCACTTGATAACGTTAGAGCCTTCACGGTTCAGATATCCAATATATTGTTTCTCCAAGTCGATCAGGTCTTCAAATAAAAATTTGAACATCAGATCGTTTACTGCATAAATTTCAGCAGTAAAGTTTGCCCGGCCCTTATATATCTTGCCTTTACGGTATCCCTGGGATAGCTCCCCGAAGTGAGCTCCCGGAACAATTTCCTTGTTTTGCACATTGGAGACCATCGGGAAGATATGATCCACACTCGGGAGTGACCGCAAATAAGCCAGGATTATGTCAGTACGGCGAACGATATATTCCCCAGCCTGGCCAAATAAGTCGGAATAATCGATTGATCCCTGGCCAGATACTAGCTTCTCAAAATCGAGAAGATCCAGCATATTATTCTGGTTCAGATAATCGACACGATTTCTCAACTCTGTAGAAAGTGCCGTTACAGCTTCTTTGAATTCAACACTTTGTTCCGGAGTGATATCGGCTTCCGATTCGTGTGCTTTTCTGGCTACCATCAGGTTGTTATACCACTTAGCCCGGGCGAAAGTAGGACTTTCAATTCCGAATAGGTATGCAGTAGAGTGTGCAGACAATCCTAAAGTAGTAGCAATGACCAGAGTAGATGGTTTCTCTGCCTTTACTTTCTCTAATGGCGTATCGTCTTCTGTTTGTTTACCAAGGTCTTCAATCGTCTGCCTCTGTTCCTTTACTTTTTTTGTTAGGGCAGGAACTGCTTCTTTTGCTGTCTTCGGAGCTTTGTCTTCTCCGAAGATTGAAGCCAGTTGCATTTGTTCTTCAGCTGAGAGAACACTCTGGCTTTCTTCGTCATCATCTTCGTCTGCTTCTTTATCTGCAGCGAATGTCAGGCCATAGGTAGATTCGTACTCAGTGAAAAGCTGTTTTTGTTCGTCAGCTGTCAAAGAGCCGGCTTTCATCTTTTCACCGAATCCTAGTTTGCTAACTAAGGACATCAATCGCTTTTGCCATTTTTTTTTCATTTTCTATTTTTTAAAAGGTGAATAAATTGATTGTTTTTCTGTATGGAGAATTCTTAATAGGTTGACCGCACCTTCCAGATTGGTTATGGTATCTATCAGTCCGTTCTTTTCAGCATCCTGGGCATAAAAGTCTTTTCCTTCGATAATTCCTTCAACTGACAAATCCAGATTAGGTCTGTTTTGCTTGATTATGTTCTGGAAGTGGATGGCGAAAGGAGAAAGGGATTCTTCTATCAGTATTTTGGGGTTTCCATCTTTTGCTTCGGTATAAGCAAGATTTTTATATTTCGATTCTGGGGGATAAACTGAAATAAATTTCACGCCCCTTTCTTCAAACCACTTGTCATCATTTACGATTTGATTGTAAACTCCGATATTTCCTATCACACACATGGGGTTAGTGGCTGCTAATCTGTCGCAAAATGAAAGCGCATAGATTCCGCCTGAGCAACAGTTACCGTCAATCAGGCCGACACTGGGCTTTGTCCGGTTTCGCATGGCATCCTCCAGTTGGATGATAGATTGAGAAGTTCCTCCCGGTGTATTACATAGAAGAATTGTTCCAATAATATTAGGTGATGCATCTGCCAGCCTGATAAGATCTGCAATATCATCCATCCCATAGTTCCACCAAGAACTATATTTGAACATCGAGCCGATGATAGGGATTATGGCAATAGAGTTTTCATCCAGATCGGCGAATGGATCTTTCTCTATATAGATGTCCCCGGGAGTAGCATATTTTACACAACTGATATTGAATCCAGGAAGGAGATTTACCGGAGTTAATTGTTTCCCTGGTTTTTCTGCTTTTTCCGGTTCTCTTAATTTTTGAATAAGAATCTCCAAGCTATTGAGTGATGAATGGTGCATCAACAGCTTGGACGTCAAGATTTCTTGTAAAAGGAATTCAAACATTGCATTGAAGTTTTATGCAATGTTATCTATATAAGGAGGGGTTATAAAGGACTATTAAAGCGGTTTCGAAGCCTTAAAAGTAAGATTTACATATACCTTATCATCTTTGAACGTTAGTTCTGCAGGGTAGTCGAGAGAGCCGACTATAAATGCTCCGGCATCTGTGTAAAGCCGGATAACATAATATCTTAGTGGAAACTTTATTATATATGATTCCTGAGTGGGCCTTATTTTGGCTGTTACAGTTTCATTTACTACTGGTCCGGCATCCGGAGTTTGTGATTGACTGCTATATTCAGCCTTTCCTTCAAGTATTAACTGGGTGAATGTTTTACCTGGTTTTAGCGTTACCTGGTCAGCATACATTTTATCGATGTCCTGAACATGGACGAGCTCGAGCCTCTTACAAATTACCTTATTCATAGCATAATGTGTTGTATATCAACAAACCCGCACTTTTGCCGCACTTTTGCCGCAAAAAAAAGGACAGGAAGGTAAGGTTTGTCGCTGTGTTTTAACTTTAATTAACCTATTCTTTTTATCTGGTAGCATAGGCCTTTTTTCTATTTCTTACTTTCTGTCTCCATCTTGAATAATTCTTTGTTACAGACTCCGAATCAAAGGACTCAATTCCTAGTTCAGCGACAAACATGAAGCCGGCGTCTTTGTAGGATATTCCTTCTTCGTGTTTTTTGTGATCCAGGTATTCATGTAAATCAGCGCGAAAGAAGAGTTTAAGTGACTTATTAAATAATTTTGCTCCTTTCTTGCTGACATAGCTATATACTTCGGGTTTCTTGTTACCCTCTCTGCGGTGTGGAATAACTATTTCCAGATTTCCATCTATTTCTTTAATATGACGGGGCTTTTTTATTGTTATAGAGGATAATATGTCATATAGATATATATTCTCTGGGATTCTAACTACGGATGTATGATTTCCATCCTTATCTTTCACTCCCCATTTACCTCGGAGATATTCGGCCAGATAATCTTCAATCGTAAATTTGGTAGTATGCATTTTCTTTATAATCTACTTAAAATATAATAATCAGTAAATAATAAAAATATCAATAGTTATTATTTTGTTGACATATACAAATATAATAATTAATATAAATATTTTATAATCAATTTATTATATATTTAAAATATTAGGACTGAAAATCCTTGTGTCCCCGGTTCGATTCCTGGTGGCACCACTTTTAAAAACTTATAAAACGTTGTAATTGAATAGATTACAGCGTTTTTTCTTTTTAGTTGGGTAAACATAGGTTAAACATTTAGATGATTAATAGATAAATACCTTATAATTAGATATTTACATTTGAAAATGTAAGATATTTTTAGTAACTTCAAGTAATTACTTAGTAAATAATCACTAAATTAAAAACGATGGAGTTAGTAAACTACAATGATGTATTACAATTAAAAAACAGTATTTTTGATTGTATAGATATAACCGAAAACACACGAAAAGAGTATCTGACCCGGATTAAACATTTCATTCATTTTGTAAAATTACATGGAATTAATTCCAATACTTACTTAGAGTATAAACGCTATTTAAGTTCTATTGACACGCTAAGTGTTTCCACAAAAAACAAGTATTTAATTTCCGCTAAGATTTTCATTGATGGTCTGAATAACTTACAACGATTCCCTTTTCAGATTAATACAAAAGTAAGAGGATTTAAACAAAGCAAGCTGCATAAGAAAGACGGTCTTTGCAATGAGGATATTTCTAAGATTGTAGATTATTGTTCTTCATTAGAGCCGACAATTCAAAACTTGCGTTTAAAGTCTATTTTATCACTGCTTATATTTCAAGGTTTGCGCCAAGTAGAAATTACACGGCTGAATGTAACCGATATTAACCTGAAAGATAAGACCGCTTTTATTATAGGTAAGGGGCAGGACGATAAAGAGCTTATACATTTGCATCCCTCAACCATTAAAGTATTAAAAGAATATCTACATACAAATAGGATAAGAGAGGGTGCTTTATTCCGAAGCGGAAGTAATTTCTCTTCGGGAAGTCGGCTAACAACTAAATCCATACGAGAGATAATAAAGAAAGTTCTAAATGATCTAAATATTGACGGAAGTATCCACGGTTTCCGTCATTTTTTTATAACCAAATTAATAAAATCTTACAAGGGTGAATTACTAACTGTTTCTAAATACAGCCGCCATAGAAGTATTCAAATGCTAGAGGTGTACAATGACGAGATAATAAGGAAGCAGGATTTGCCGCGTTTTTATGATGTATTTAGCGATATTATACTATGAGTGATACAAAGACATACGAAAGAAATATCTATTGTTTAGAGGGTAACTGGAATAAGAATCCGAAAAGCCATCAAAGTGTAAAACCAATGCTCGAATTACTTCGTACTTTTGCTAATATCAAATATGTATATTATAAATGCGATACTAAAGAAGAATTCTACAAACGCTTACAACAATTCACAAAAGGAACTTATAAAAACTATCCTGTTTTATATTTGGCGTTTCATGGCAAACCTAACCGCATCGAAGTAGAAAAACAACACATAACACTAAAAGAGATTGCAACGGCTTTAGAGGGTAAATTAGCCGGCAAAAGCCATTTAACGGGATACAACAACCTCACGCTAATTATACTATGCGTACTTCTGAAAAGAATATCCAACACTTTTTGACAACTACAAATTGCCAGTTTATTTCGGGCTATCGTAAGAGAGTAGATTTTATTGATGCTTGTGCTTTTGAATTATTGTATTTTGATTTGTTGCAGAAATATTGCTATACAAGCCATCTTTCAAATACAATAAATAGAAACCACCCTATACTATCTAGGAATTTGAGTTTTGATATTGTTTAAGTTCAATGTTTATTTTTTCAATATATCCATTTATAGATTCCTGAAATTTCCTATAACAATATCCGCTAACTGTTTTTTTTGCGTATTGTTTCTCTCCTTTTTTTAATAGAGATTGGAGACCAACGAGGAAAGGTAAGAAATCCTTTAAATAATATATATTTGAATATTTACTTAAAACAACATCTATACATCCAGTTACTTTATATTTAGCTTCTGTATTTGCTCTAATAAATGAGAGATAAAATACCTTTGTATCTATTTTATCAAGTATTCCATGAATACCTTTGTCATAAAGGAATAAGCAAAAATCATATATGCTTTTTTTACACATATCTTCATATTCTTCAATTTTAGTTTTGTCAATAATCTTTTGATATTTTTGATATTTTAAATCTAAACAGTTTATTATTTCTGTTTTATATTCAGCTAAAGAGTCCTTTTCATTTCTTGAAGCATGAAGCCTATCCTTAAAGGATTCATAATATCTAAAATTGATATCCGCTTTATTTAGACCTATTTTAATCCTTTTTACTAAACGTGCGGGATTGTAGTTTAAGATATTGTCAAACCTCAAAACAAAATATAGACAATTCACATATCTTTCAGGGTCAGAATATAATCCTTTTTCTATATAACTAAGCAATTCCTTAGTTCTTTCTCTATATTCCTTTTCTGATAATAAGAAGCAATTATCTCTTGATAATACATCAAATAATATTTCTATTTTAGACTTTGAGTTATCATATACATGATAGTCTTTTTTCAATTGTTCAATAAAACTTTCTTTATGAAAAATTGCACCTCCAGTAACAAAATCATAAATTGATTGGTAAAAGGTCGGCATAGCAGGTGCATAATACTTATGATAATATTGCCCGGCATAAGATTGATTATCTTCTGTAAGTTCTACTGTTCCGTTATTAGAGTGAAAATCCTCTAACCAAAGAAAACTCCAACAATTATCTATGCCGTTGTTTTCCGAATACGTTATTTTCCCTAAGCGATATTCTTCTGAAATAACAATTGTAAAATATAGTAATGATTTTAATATTTCAGCTTTATTGTTTTTAATTTCAGTATATTTATCCAATAAAGGCTCTATTAAATTAAAGACAGTTTGAAAACAGGATAGGGCATATTTTAAGGTTCTAAGATTTAGAGAAGTTTTGGAAAACGTTTCCAAAATGAAATCTAATTCTTCTTTTAAATATGATCTATAATCACTATTTGTATTAAGACTTTCAATTATACCATTAATAGAAAAAGATAAATCGGGATTAAATTCAATAGTATTACCTACAATTTTATCTTTTATTTCTTTCCAATTATTTTTTCCTTCCGTTGTTTTATTATCCTTAATTTCTTTCTCATTGGCAATTAATATGATTTTTGCAGAATAGTTTTCTAGTAGTAAATTTATATACCCTGCTAGTTCTTTTATATTTAACTCATCATTTTTTCTTTCTATATCATCAAAGCATAATATTAAATCATCAAATCCCCGTATATTTAAGGTATTAGGAAGAATATCCGAAGTTTCTATCTCAACATTATGATATGAAGCAAATCCTCTTATACAAGCACTAGCGATAGATGTTGCCAATTTAGCTTTCTTCCCATTAATCTTATAAATAGATAATAATATTTGAGTCTGTAAATCTTCAATGGTTTTTATGCCAAATAATGATATATATACAGGAATAAATTTTTTAGAATTGTTTTTTTCATAATTATTTATCTCTGTATTTTTAATTAAAGAAACTAAAGTGTTATTATAATAATATGTTTTTCCGATACCCCATTTTCCTGTTATAAATAATGCGTAATCAGTATTTAGTTTTAAGTAGTTTCCAACAAGTTCTTCAATATGTTTCATTATAATAGTTTGATTTATTTGTGTTCTACAAATATGTTTTATCTGTTTAATGATACTTTAGGGCAAACCTCTGATTTTAAAATTACAACTTTAATATTATAAAACACGGTTAATAAAATAATATTTTAAGGTTGTTTAGACGATATGTAAAGCAATCATACTATTTAAAACGATATATATAATATATATCTTGTTTGCCTAAAAGTATCATTAAACAGTACGGAACTTTACATATATATACTATAAATCTATTTTATTTTATACAACTTTTTCCCCTATATTGGATTGTGTAATTATTTATAAACTCCTGTTCATTTTTTGGAAAGAGCCTCTATGCCTTTTGCGAATTTTTCTTTTAATTCTCCTGTAAGTTCTCCTGTCAAATTAGGTCTTACTTTCTTAACTAATCTCCTTTTTGCATCCATTGCATTTTTATATACCTTTTTCTTCGGGTCTTTTTCTTCAAGTTCTTTTAAATATTCGATATAGAATTTATAGTTATCTGATTTTATGAAGAAATATTCTTTTACTTCATTGGGTTCTATCCCTTCGTGATTACATGATAAATCTAAAAAGTCAAGTTCCTTAAATATATTATCCATAAGGCGTTTTGCCTTTGGAAGATATATCCCATCAAATATTTTTTCTGCTGTTACTTCTATAAATCCTTTTCTGGTCGCATACTTATTTTTCATCTTTATTTCATATCGTAAGGTGTTTTTTGGAGCTATCTGCTTATCTTGTACTTTAGCGTCATAAGTTTTATCATAGAACTTAATTTCATAATTTGTAAACTTACATCTATACCCCATTACTTTAGTTTCGTATGGTGTCATTGGTATAAAGTCTTTGAATTTATAGCTCTTTATAGTGTATATATACTTCATTGGAGTTCTTGGCATACGAATATTCAACCCAAGTTCTATATTTTGTACCATAAAGCGGTCTTTACTAATTCCGACTTTTTCTTCTAATTGAAGAATCGCTTTTTTAGCTTCATCTATTGTAAAGGATGAGAAATTATTACCCTTGTAATATTTATGCAAAGAACCGTTTATCGTTAAAATCTTATCTTCCGAGGATTTGCGGTACTTAATAGTCAAATTGCCAATATTTCCTTCATATACCTCACTTTCGTATTTTTTCTTGTAAAGTGCATCAAGCGTTAAATCTAAACGTTCTACTATATCAAAATCAACATCTTTGATTAAAAATTTTATACGGTCTATCATGGGTGCGATTATAGAATATAAATTCTATGGGTTACGATTAATAATTCTACTATTTTAAATACAAATGTAGAAATAAATTTTATCCGCCTTTCTTCGGGATAAATATAGAGGGCAGTTTTTCAGATTTGGCCTTTTCTTTTTCGATATAATCAAGCCATCGGGCATATAAGTCTTCGGGCAATTCTTCATAGCCCAGATTATCTATTTGCCTGTAAAAGTCCTGCATCAGTTCAAAATGCTTATATGCTTCGGGAGATTTGTTTTTCATATCTTCGGGCTTTGGGGCATTCAATAAATGCGCTAATGTAAGGGTAAGCCTTGTTTGATACTGTGATTTCAGCATTATACCGTCTTGGAAATAACACTAAAATAGACCCCCATCCGCCAATCTAAATTGACCCCTTGGAAAGTTTTTGTTTAGGAGTAAAAAAAGCAGTCATTTTTTGTTTGTAAAAAGCCATCATTTTTGTCGGTTTTTACTAATTAATTTTTACAAATATAAACATTCCTGATTAGATTTTTTTCTTCTGAGTGATTCACCATGTAGTTCAACCCTCAGTGATTGATGTACTATCCTGTCCAATACAGCATCCGCAATGGTTTTCTCTCCTATAATGTCATACCATTCCTTGACAGGTATCTGGGATGTAATCAGCGTAGACCTTTTCCCGTGCCTGTCTTCTATGATATCCAGCAATGTAACTCTTGCCTGTGAGTCAAAAGGTTGCAATCCAAAATCATCCAAAATAAGCAGGTCTGTCCTTTCTATCCTCTTGAGTTCAGTCAGGTTGGTACCTTTGGCTTTAGCCAGTTTAAGCTGGCCCATCAATTTAGCTGTTGAAGCGTATAGCACCCTGTATCCCATCTGACAGGCATGAAAGCCTAATGCAGATGCCAGATAGCTCTTGCCTGTCCCCGTACTACCTGTAATAAACAGATCCTTGTGTTCCTTGATAAAGTCTAAAGAAGCCAGCCTGTGTACTTCATTCTTATCCAGCCCCCTTTCTACAGAGTAGTCCAGTTGTTCCAATGATGCCTTGTAACGGAAGTTGGCCAGTTTAATAAGCCTGGCTATGGACTTATTCTTACGGTCATCCCATTCACTGTTTACCAGCATAGCGATAAACTGATCAGGTGTTAATGTCTCTTTAATGGAGCCTTCCAGGTTGGTCTTAAAAGCTTCATACATGCCAAATAAGCGCATCTGGCGTAACTTGTCCAATGTTTGATTGTTCATGATTTATTCTTGGTTTAAATGTTTACTGATAATAGTCTTTGCCCCTGATATTTTTATGATTGGGTATGCGTGCAGCTTCATCCTCCAGTTTTAGCTTATCCAGACGCTTGTTCAGGATCTCTTCTATTACCCTGTATCCGTATTGCCCGAAGGCTTGGGCACAGCGGCAGGCATCTATCAGGCGTTCGTTACCCACCCGCCTGGAGAAACTTAGTATGCCTGAACAAGACTTGTAGGCCTGCTCAGGGTATGTTTTTTCCTCCAGCACTTTGGCTATATACTCAGCCACATCCTCATGTATATCCATAGCCTGGGATATAAACTTCTCGGCAGACCACTCGGTCAGGAACTGGTGTTGGGAGGCCAGATGTTCCGTGTTGGTCGTATATTGGTATTTACGTCTGTTACGCACATGTTGGGCAATGAGTTCATGCCGGTAGTAAACCTCTACTGACTGCGAAGTATAAAGGACTTTGACTGTTTTTCCGATATATTTATAGGGGACGCTGTAATAATGGGTATCCACTCCTAAGCGTATATATCCGTTCTTCCAGACAGTAAGCTGAGCCTGTTCTTTCAGCTCATAGCGGATCGGGTTCAGGTCCTGCAACACATCACGCTCAATCTCTTCGAACTGTTGTCTGCGGCTGTACTCCCGTTTATACATAGGTGTGTTGTTGTGTATCTCCAGGGCGACCCGGATAGCAGCGTTCAATGAAGACAGGTCATAGAAGATACGCTTGTCCAGCTTGGTAAAGATTGTTTTATATACCAGTTTTACCGCACCTTCCACCAGGGACTTGTCCCGTGGTTTGTAAGCCCTTGCCGGAAGGACTGTCATCGAGTAATGCTCCGCAAAGCAGGCGAAGGACTCGTTCAACACCGCTTCGTATTTACTGCCCTTGGTTACGGCTGCTCTCAAGTTATCGGGTACAACCACCAAAGGTGCGCCCTCAAAATAGATCAGAGCGTTCTCACAGGCCCGTATCAGGTCTTCTTTCTTCTGGCTGGCTACTGCTTCCACATAAGTGAGTTGGCTACATCCCAGAATAGCAACAAAGACTTCCGTCTCTGTCTTGGTCCCGTCTCCATTATCCAGATGTAGCTTTTGACCTGTAAAGTCGATATACATCTTGTCGCCGGCTTTATGTTCGATGTGCATAACAGGACGATGCTGGGCTAAATACAACCGGATAAAACCGCAAAAGCGGGAGATGCCGTAACCTTCAGGGTACTTCTCTATATACTGCCTGTAGAGCATCTCTTTAGTAACGCCCTTACGCTTGAGTTCCCTGCATATACCCGGAAGCAGAGCCTCCAGATCTACTTGACGCTGGCTCTTCTCAGGATGGGCGGCAACCAGAAACTTCTGGGATAACTCCAGATCGCTCATCCCTGAAAAGGCTTCGTAACTAAGACCTGAACTAAGGAATATGTGCAGGTACTTCTTAATGGTATTGCGTGAGATAAACAACATTCCGGCAATGGCTTTGGTGCCTTTGCCCTGATTATAAAGACGGATTACTTGTCGTAGTTTTAACATACTAATGGTTTTGTTAGACATGATGATAAATTTTTGTTGCTCAGCTTTTAAGTAACAAAAATTTTAACACTTTAAAACAAAACTGACAAGCTTCTGTTTTACTCTTCTTTACCGGGGTCAATTTAAACTGCAGCCAGGGGGTCAGTTTAGATTGTTACATGGGGGTCAATTTGGATTGGCGAGATGGGGTCAACTTTAGCAAATTTTTCCACGTCTAAATCATTATTAAGGTATTTCATTGCTGTATCAGCACATTGTAAATAGAAATCATCCAATCCGTATTTTTGATAATATCCCCTTGCCAGTTCGATAAGCATTTGAGCCACTACATTTGTTTTATCCATTGGCTCAAGGTATATTTTGTTTTGTAATGCTTCGGCTTTTATATAGCTGTTATTCATATAATGTGCATCGCTTAATACTCCTTTACAGGTCAGTTCTATATTATACCATTTTCCCCCATTGTCCTGTATTTTCACAAATGTATGTCGGGGAGAGAAAGACCAATAGGCTTCTGCTCCCATTTCTTCCGCTAATACAAGGTAATATAAGGGCATGGAATAACATTGTCCTTTTCCTGTATGCATAAGGGTTGTTACAAAATGACTGTCATAGCTGTTTCGGGAATGATAATCTTCATAGTTATATTTCACAGGATAATGATATAGTTTCTTTCCTGTACTCTTATCTTTCATAATAAGGGTATCGGAAATGAATCTAAAAATCATCATGTTTTTAACAAGGTTATCATTCTTGTCTAGCTTATCTTCTTCTATTTTCTCATTACATAGTTCTGCAATATCCTTTATGGAATTTTGGTAGTCTTCGTATATGTAGGCATTATCATAATAAGCATTTTCGACAAGGAAAATAGCTTTGCCCAGATTTAAGGACTGTTCTCCTGTAAGCATCTTCTGTATTTCGGTAAAGGCATTATAATAATTTGAAGTGCCGACATTATCGGATTGCATGGAAAAGCCGTTATGTGTCAGCATCAGAATATCACTCTGCTTTTGTATTTCTTTTTGGACTTCTAATTCGTTTACTTCTTTTATTAACGCTGCATTTCTTTGTTGTATATTGGTTAGGCTTGTCGGGTCATGGGGATTTGCGTTATTTCTGATAGTCGGGCTTGTCGGTATAACAGGAGTATTCACAACAGGCTTATTTTTTCCAAAAGAGTCTATAACTGGCAAAGTAGCCTGCGCCATACAATTATATGTATAGCATAAGCATAATATCCATATTGTAAGAAATATCCGCATAAGAATTATTTTTTTACTATTACGGATTTCATTCTGCTGTCGGTATTGTCTTTGAGGGTATCGAGCCATTTCATATACATTTCATCAGGCATCTTCCTGTAACCTAATTCATGTATGTGTGTATATCGTTCTGTCATTTGGCTCATTAGTTCGGGGTCTTCAGATTTCCTGTATAATTCGGTTAGAATCTCTCCTTTTAGTAATAAAGCATTAATATAATTAGGAAAATGTTTTAATGCTGTATTGCAACACATCAACATAAAACTTCCGTCCTCAATACCAAATTTTGCTTGATAGCCTTGTGCTAAATCGACTAATGTCATGGCTACGGATTCTTTTTCAGACAGGGCGCGCATATAGGTTCCGTTTCGGATAGCATTGGTATGTATATAGCCCGAAGCCATTAGCCACGCATCGGTGGGAAAATCGCCACAGGTAAGTTCTATATTATACCAGCCTACTTTTTTGTTGTTCGCTTTAATATAAATATGATTGGGTGCTAATGCTAAGTGTGATTCATAGCCTAATTCATTCATAATGATCTTATAAAGATAGGGCAGGGAATGACAATTACCTTTTTGTGTCTGCATCAATGTTGATACAAAGGTATTAGACCATTCCTTTTGTCCTGCAAAATCTTCGGAGTTATAAGAAAATGGAGGGCGAATTTTGACACCTTCATCAGTTACCATAACTACCGAATCCGTCATAAATACAAAAGCTGCACATTGAGCCATTGCTCTTTCCTTATCTTTTTCTGTATATACAATATTTTCTGATTTAGCTATTTCATCACACATAAGACTACAAATTTCAATGTATTCATCAAAATCTGTTATATTCATTTTATTATCACAATAGGCATTTTCAGTTAGGAAAACGGCTTTGCAAAAATTTACAGTATCCTTATTATTCAACATTTTATTTATTTCTCCAAAAGCATCTTTATAATGCCTTCGGAATATATCCTCTTGTGCTTGTGTCATAATTGTACACAAACATATCAGTAATAAGAGTAAATATTTCATAAAATTTATTCGATTGCTTGATTCAATAGAATTTTTTCCTTCTCTTTTCTAAATTCATCATCTACGATCAATTGTTCCTCAAGTTCTTTCTTTATTTCCTTATGATTATTTAGTTCTTGAAATAAGTTAGGGTCATTCCATCTGTAATAGCCGCTTTTGTATCTTAAAATAAATATAAGTTCATCGGCAATAATATAAGGTTCATTATTATAATAAACTTTAGGAGCTAAAAAATTACCTATGCACAGTTCATCATTCTTCCCATTATGCCGTTTTATTGATACAAGCATACGTTTATCATCATTGAAGGTTTCTATTTTTTCTCTTAATTGTAGTAATGAATCTATCTTTTCTATATATTCAGAATTGACAATAAAAGTATCTATAACTAAAGGTATCATTCCATATTCAAAATATGAATTGTAGTCATTTTCAAGATGGTCTTTTTGAATTGAAGCTATCTTATCACAAGTAATGGCTACATCAGAATCTACACTATGTTGAAAGTAAGTAATAAATATAGTATCTGCCTTTTGCTCACCAGAATTGTTCATATCCTTATTTTGAGAAGTACATGATATAAGCAATAACGTAAAAGGTATTATAATTAAATTTCTCATTCAAACAATTTTTTAAGTCTCTCCAACAGAGATGGGTTATTTTGTTGCTGTGTTTGTTGTGTTTGAGTAGGAGTTGTTTTTGTAGGGTCGTTTACTTTAATATGCCCATGTGAATCATGGTCTTTTCTTGTATATCCTGCCGGATATTCTTTATTTCCTTGAGCCGTTTTTGCTTCTGCCCCTGTAATTACTCTTCTTTCTTCGGCTGTCCCATATTGTTTATCTGGGGTTTCTGCTCTGTTCTTGTGTGCCTCTTTATCTGTCACATAACCAATCCCATGATCCATTTCATGTTCTAAATTCGTCGCTGGCGAACGTGTATATCCTTCGGCTGTTTTACTTGCTTGTTCTGGATTCCAAAAAACAGTTCCTGCAATATGTTTATTTTCTGAATATTGTTTTAGATGCACACCAGTTTCTTTGCTTGTTGCCAAAGCTTTCATACTTTCCCCACCTCCATTAGCAATATTATAATTATATGATTGTATAGCTTTTTGAACAAAGGCATTATTAGGAGCTTGTGCTGCATTTGAACCATTGAAATAAAAAGGTGTTTTCCCTCCATAATGAATTATGATAACCCGTCCGTCAGGATCAATAAATTTAATCGGATTATTAGCGACATAAGCATATGGAGAAATCCAATAGTATTTTTCGCACATAGGGTCTATTGACATCGCAGTAGTTGCTGCTGAAATATCAATAGTCGTAGAATCTTTGTCTAAAAGCTTTATTATCTTTTTAGTTTTAGTATCATATAAGATAGAGCCAATCTCTACAATATCTTTTTTGTCGTGGAATTCTTCAAACTCTCCTTTTGATGAAGTTCCAACTAATACATCATACCCGAATTTACTGAATGGATTATCCCCTGTCTGGGCATTAAGAAAAGATGTTATCAAAAAGACAGGCAAAACAAACAAGAGCTTTTTCATGGTATTCTTTTTGAGAGGTTACTTTATATTCTCCGAATTTATAAATTAATATTCAAATAAATGCTAAAAATGGAATTCTTTTTTAACACTTTCTTTTTATATATAGATAATTTCATTTTCAAAAAATACAGAATTTCAGAAATATTTTATCGGAAATATCTTTTTAATAATTAGCGTGAGGTTGTTATATCCCGTTAAATGGCTTTTGCCGGCCACCTAAATGGATATTGAACGGCTTCACGCTTCTTAAATTAACATATAATACCTCCAAATTATAAAAATTCTCTGAGTTTCCATGCCTGAATATGTCGTATCCCATTATTGGAAGGCAAGGATATGTCATCAAGCGAAACAACGACCTTTTCATAATTATCAGGTATGGTTTCCAAAGGTGAATATTCACGGCGGATTGTTTGTTCATCGACTAATAGATAGGTGCTTTGCAAGTATATAACCCTATCGGATTTTTTTGCAACAAAATCGATTTCTTTATCTCGCATAGCTCCCACATATATCTCATATCCTGCACGGCGGAGTTCCAGGTATACAAGGTTTTCTAACTTATAGCCTATTCCGTAGCCAAATCCGGGATACAGGTAGTTTTTAAAGGACAGGTCATTTATATAATACTTATTGTTGCCTGAGATTGTTTCTTTTCCCCGGATATCATAACGCTCGGCACGGTGTACTAGAAAAGTATCCTCGATATAGCCGATATAATTGGATACTGTATCATAGGTGGTTTTACGTCCGCTACTTTTCATGTAATTAACGATGTTAGTTATTGAAACCAAGTTCGATGCATTATTTACCAAATAGATAAAAATATCTTCCAGTAATTTGGGATCTTTGATACTATGGCGTTGGATGATATCACGTAGTAAGACAGTGTCTTTTATGGCTGAGATATAATTACGTTTGGTTTCATCATTGGGCAAAACAAATAATTCGGGTAATGCTCCGCTTTCCATATATTCTATATAGCTCTGCTTAACCTGCTCTTTATTTGTTATCCCTATGTATTCATTGTAACTGAACGGGAATATCTCAAAATTGACATAGCGCCCTGAGAGAAGTGTAGCCAGTTCTCCGGATAACATTTTTGAATTGGAACCACTTATAAATATCTCGTGAACATCCGTAAAATTCTGAGAATAAGAATTAACAAAATGTTCCCAACCGTCAATATTTTGTATCTCATCAATGAATAGCCATACCTTCTCTTCCGGACGAAGCTTCTCCTTATATAATTTCAATACAGACTCCAACTCTCTATAATCATTAATAAAATCAAAATCGATAAATTCTTTATTTATATAAAATATATTCCGGGAATCTACTCCACTCTTTATTAGTCTGTCTGCTATTTGGCGAAGAATGTAGCTTTTTCCGGCACGACGTTGGCCGACCAGTACTTTCACGAGCTTATTACCAGTATAATCAAATATCCTGTCTGTATAATCCTTTCTGGCAAATCCTAGTTCAGGTACATTACCATTCCAAAAATTAAATTTCTCTAACGCTGAAAATTTATCCTCCATAGCTGAAAATATTTACACAAATGTAATAATATTCTTTTATACTCGAAAATTTCAGATAGCGTTTATTGGTTTTAGTTTCTGTTGGCTTCTTTTCCGAAAGTATTAATATCGTTTAGTTAGTTTTAAAATATTATTGAGTAAAATGGTTTGTATCTTTTGAATATTGCTTATCTTCGTACTTAGAGTCCGACCATCAGAAAACTATAGCAAATTGAAGTAAGTTCATGGTGACTCAATAGGAGATACAATTCTTTTTGTAAAATATAACTTTCATAAAATAAGCCACTTAACAGTATAGTTCTGTTACTGGTGGCACCACGAAAAAACTCGATTATCCTGTGTATCAGATGATTGAGTTTTTTATTTTATCACAAGGGGGCAGTTGTAGGGGACAGAGTGAAAAATCTTTCTCATCTTTTCAGTTCTCATCATTTCTTACTCCTTGCGAGGAAGATGCACAATTTTAGTGTATACTACTCTTTTTTATTGTCGAAATCGACTAAAGTAAATAAAGTCTGCCCCATATCATAAATAGCTTCTAAAAAATACCCGAAAACAGCAATAGCAAAAGCATTTGATAGAATTTCCACTATATCTCCAAAATAGTTTATATCACATTCTATTTCTAATAATAAAAGAAATAATAAGGCGTAAACCAATATTTTGGACGTGTTTGTTTCCGCATCTGCAGGCATACCGGCGGCTACGGTCAAATCGAGGATAGCCTTACTGCCCTCCTTATATACCTTCTGGGCGTAAAGCCCCGCCGGAGCCAACAGCCCGATAAATAATGCCATAATCAAAATCCATTTCATTTTCTATGCCTTTTTTTAAGTTTATTAAATTCAAAATAGGGTTATGGTAATTCCCTGACACAACGTGCACGGTACCCCTGAGCCGTATTACCGACTTGATGTGCGCTCCCATCATAGAAGTTGATGTACCATATGAACCAGCTGCTACTGTCACTGCTGCCCTGCGTAGAACTCAAATAGTTGCCATCAGCTGTGAACATCGTTTCGTAGACAAAGAGGCTTTTAAACGCAGGATAGAAAATCCAAATAAGCATCAGTTCCCGCTGTGTCGGTAACCGCCAGCCGCCGCCGTTGTAAGAAGAATTCTTACACCCGTTGAATGCCGTTATCCAGTTCATCGTAAATGGCCCTGTCGTACCTATTACTCCGGCATCGTTCATGTCATGCGGAGCTACTTCCAACTTCTGGAATACATCCGCGTTTATAGTGCCGTTATGGTCATTATTTGGTATCAAAGTCGAAGAAGCGCTGGGATTAAATAACGCGTAAACCGATGTTTTGGATGTGTTTGTTACCGCATCCGCAGGCATTCCGGCAGCGACCGTCAGGTCAAGGATAAGCCGGTCGCTTGCATCCCTATATACCTTTTGCGCCTTAAGCCCCGCCGGAACCAACAGTCCGATGAATAATGCCATGATCAAAATCCGTTTCATTTTCTATGTTTTTTTAAGTTTATTAAATTCAAAATAAGGTTATGGTAATTCCCTGACACAACGCACACGGCGCGGATTAGTCCTCTCGTCGTAGCTACTGGTTCCATTCTCGAAGTTGACGTACCTGACACCGACATTGATGTCCCTGACACCGACATTGATGTCCCTGGTTCTGTCCGTCGTAGAACTCCAATAGATCGAATTTAAGAATGTAGAGTTGAATTGATATTGGCTTTCAAAGCTGGCATGGGCTACCCAAATGGCCATTAGCTGTTGCTGGGCAGGTAGATACCAGTTATAATTCGGATCGTAAACACTGCTTATTGCCGCTCCGTTCTTTTGCATACACAGATAAGCTGCCGGGTGAGCCGTTGAGTTCAAGTTATATGTATTCCTCTTGCCATTCCATTCGCTTGTTGGTGGCGAAATAGTATTTGACGTTTTCCATTGACTGCCCTCCGATTCATCCTCGCTCTGCACATACAACGGGTATTGAAACTGCCAAACTCCTTCGATCGTTGCCACGAGTGCGCCGCCAAAGTAACCCACATACAGGGCTTCCTCCGCCGTAATAACCACATCCCACGTCGAGCCGTCTTGCCTACGGGAAAAGGTGATCGTTGCCGTCTTGCCGATTTTGGGAGCTTGCAAATCCTTCGCCACCATAGTAAAATTGACTGCATCGCCCGTTGTGGTATTGTTACCACCTGTCCTACCGACAAGGCTGCTTCCGTCTTGCAGGATATTGTCAGGGTCTGCCACTGCTGTTATCGTCCAGCCGAAATTGGCACGTACTCTCAGGGTTTCCGTCTGTGCGTCCAGGATATAACCGCCTCTTACATCGGTAAGCAGGTTATAGTTTATCTGCCGTAAGAATACGCTTGCCGTTGCATACGAAATACCGTTAGTAGTGGTAAAGTCCACTTTCGATACTTTCTCCAGGAAAGGATTGCCACCCTGCGACTCATCCACTTCCAATGCAGTGAACCCTGCGGGTTGTATCGTATAGGTTACCGTACCCGTGCCGCCGTTCCCACCCACAATATTGCCGTGTGGCTCACCCACGCCAGATGGGAAACCGTTTGCGCCAATCACCATACTGCTAACGATAAGGTCTGCATCATTCGGTTGCCAGCTTACCGTAAGCGGTTGCGAGGCAGGGGCAATACCCACCGCGGAAACAAAGACAAGTTCCGTCTGTCCGGCAGCATTCACACTCCCGCCCGATAGCTGGATGCCCAGCGCGCAGTTAAGCGCCTCTGATACTGTTACCGTTTCAGACGGTGTCGACCAGCAACTGCCATCACTGACCACAGCAAACCATGAGCCCACACCAGCCTCTACCTCGTTATGGGGAGAGGTAAGTGGCTGCAATACCCCGTCCTTAAACCAACGCACGATACCTGAAGCTGGCGAGGATGCTATCAGGGTGGTTGTACCACCTGCTCCACAGACAAGTCCGTTGTTACCCCTCACGATAATGGATATAGGTGACGGCGCTCCCGTACCGTCCAGTGTCACGCGTATCGACCGGTTGTTATCGCAGCCTATTTTATCTCCGTATACAATATATTTTCCCGGTTGTGTAGCCGTATAGTTGTAGCCTGTACCTACCTGTTGCCCATTGAGTGTCCATATGTAAGTACCTGCTGCCGGGTATCCCTCCAGATAAAGGTAGACAGCTCCGCCAGAGCACATCGCTGTAATATCATCCAGGCTTTTGATAGCGGGTACGGTCGTTGTTCCGCAACCTGTATCGTCGCCCTTTTGGGTATAGACGAAAAATTCACTGGTACCGCAGGGACTGGTGACCATTACAATAGCCTGGCGGTCACTGGCACGGTCATTGGGTTCAAAGGTCAGGTCAAACTCACCTGCCCCGGCATCAATAACCCTCAGGGAGATATAGTCAGTCCCTGAGACAATGGTAAAGACATATTCCCCGTCTGTCAGGCAGTTGGAGTCAGTTATCTCACAGTGGATCGTTTCCCCTCCGGCCAGGGAGTTGGAGCTGGCGCAGTCTCCTCCTATAAAGGAAGAGCCTCCCGTACAGATGCTAATCCACCTGATACCGTTCCAGTATTCCACACAGTCGACAGAGGTGTTGTAGATAGTCAGCCCCTTGCCCTTGCCAACAATCTCGGTCTGGAAGGCTGTGGATTCTTCGAGGGTCTGGCGCTGCCCGTTTGTAAGACGTGGCAGGCGGAAACCTCCCGTACCGTTGGACACGACCTCCAGGATGGAAAAGTCCTGCGGAGGGGTTCCGTCCCCGACTGTTACCTGCCCCCGCATAGAAGAGAGGTAACAGGAACAAGACCAGCACAAGGGCGTATATCTGCCATTCGGTACAGCACTTTACTCGTTTGTTTTGTGTTTTGGTTATTTTCATAACAGATTTGGTTTAATTTATGAAATGATTATTTGTTTATATGTTAGTTGATAGCTTTTAGCTGATAGTCGTTAGCTTATTATTAAATTCTTCGTTCTCCATAGTTAATTTTTATCTTTCATTATTAATTCTTCATTAATAATGTGATGAGCGCTAAAAAAACGCCCGGAAAAGTTTCTTTTATACAAAGACGGAATTCGGGCTTTCGGTTCTTCCATACAGCACGGATATGATGATTAGCTATTGTCCGGATTTTAAATTATGAATGCTCATCATCAGGCTATTACATTTCTTTTTATCAACATGATCGAACAAATGATATCCTGTTCCAGTGTTGTGTATTCTTTTCTTTGATTTTCAATGTAGCTCTGAAATAGGGATGTCTTCTCCGGATATTTAACCTTTAGTTCCTCGCATCTTTGTACTAATAACCGAAGGTCTTCTTCATTGTTATCAAATACTTCCTGACCGGCTTTTATTTCGTCACAGATTACCATTCCGGCTTCCTCTACCTGATACAGCAATTCTTCCTTGTTCAGTATCGAAGATTGTGATACTTCATCATTATTTTCAATATAGCCATCATCAATAATGATTACACCGCTATCTTTCAAATGGGGTAGCATGGTAGTAAGGGTTTCATAATAGTTCCCGAATACCTGCCCGATTGCGCCAAGTATTATAATATCGTATTTACCTAAATCTTTGATCTCCTTTCTAATGTCGCCAACCCTGAATTCACATAGAGTATCCACTGCATGTTCTTTTGCCGCGCTGTTTGCTTCACTGATAAATTCCTCTATACCATCAATTCCTAAACAGTGATGCCTTAATTTATCAGCCAGCCCTATTGAAACTGCTCCTTTCCCGCAGCCTAAATCTAGCACGTCTAATTGCGCGTGATTCAATTTTTGTCTCTCAAGTAGTGTTATGACTTCTTTGGGTGAAGTACCTATTTCCCAAAAATCCTGTAAAATATAGGGAAGGTAAGGGAAAATCGCGGTGTCTGTTGTATCCATTGCTATGACAACACTTTCTTCTAATGATTTCATAATTCGTTATTTTTCGTTTTCATATTTTAATTTCTTTTGCAAACTTCTCAATGGCGCTATATTCTATTGAAGAAATGGAACTTGTTGCTTTTGATATCTTTTTGACAATAAGTCTTTCAAAGAAATTCATTTCATCAAATAAGAATTCACCGCCTAAAAATGTGGCTGTTCTGGCATGTTGACGTAATGGTTCAGAATAAGCGTTTATTATTTGTTTATTCCGGATATCTAAGCCGGGTTCCATTCCACAAATAAAAAGCCCGATTGTTTTTTCTAATAGCTTCTCTTGATTCATTTTGCAAAAATTAGTCATCGCTTTTCGGGGTGTTCCTGCATAAATAGGCGTTCCCAGTATAATGATATCGAAGGTGTCGATATCATTATTACTATTTTGTTCCAATGACATCAGAGCAATTTTACCTTCACTTTTTTGGGCAACCAATCGGGCTACTTTCTCAGTCGTTCCATGCTTTGATGTATAGATAATTGCTGTTTTATTCATTTCTTATACATTTGACATTTATTTCGGTCAATTCTATAATTTAAGTTTCTTTTTTAAACCATTTGGAAGGAATTCTTAAAATGGAATTTTTATATCTGTCAAATCCCATCTTTTCGTAAAAACCTGCGGTATCTTCTTCGGTTTGAACTAACCATTCCGATTTTGGGTATTGTTGAATACACCGTTTTATTAACTCACGGCCTATACCTTTTCTTTGAAACTCCGGTTCGATCACCAAATCATAAATTACTGATCTTACTGTTTTATCACTAAGCACCCTGACAACACCAAGAAGTCTATCATCTCGCCATGCTGATATAACCAAAGTTGAATTTATAAACGGCAAATTGAATTTATCCAGTATTTCAGGGCTTTCTGAACCATCCGACCAACCAGCTAACAGGAATAATCTATGCAGTTGATAAGAAGGCAGCTCTTTTTTCGTATCATCATAAAAATATTCAGTCATATTCTATTTTAGTATTAAGGAAAGTTTCACTTTATTTTCGCCATTCCTTTTTTTATTGTGATTTAACTGGAATCTTGTGAGCAGATTTTAGGGGTATAAAGTAAAGCTTAATGATTTTCTTTAATTTTTAGCCTTTATCAATGCAGGGCAGGCACTAGGAACAAAAGTGTACATAAAAACAGGAATACACCCAATTCGATAGAACTTCCCGGGAATATATATTCGACAATAGTCCTTATAAGAAAAAAGAATGACAGAGCCAATAATAGGGCTTTTCCTAACTTTGTATTAGCTATTTCAATACAATAACGTATCAAAATTATTCCCAAAGGGAAAAGAATAGATGCAAACCCAATAGTAGATATTTGCATAATTCCACTATTTGTGTCGCTTAACTTGGGCAATTCTTCCTGCCAATTGAATAACTCCCAAAATGAAAGGTGAAATATGGCCAGTAATATCAATAATATACCATCAAGTTTAATCAGTTTAGTTTTCATATTGTTTTAATCTTTGACCTCTACATTCCGATTTTTCCGGGCTCTTATCTGATTTATTACCAACATGTAAATAGCATGAGGTAACATGATGAATGTCATTCCGGAATTAGGCATCATATAAACTCCGACAAGCACAAACAGAAGATATGATATAGTAAATACGAGTGGTAAAGTCCCACCTTTCCGTTCAATAGAATGTATTAATAACCCGAGAGGTATTAAAAGCAATCCAAAATATAAGAACCAGAAGATTACAAGTATTTCAACGTCTGCAAAACTTGTCTTTGCCTCAACTATCGGTAAAAGCTCGGCTCCGGGACTGACTTTATAGAAGTATGTCTCAGCCATTCTTGAAAATTGTGTGCCTCCGTTATCGGGTTCTATTACCGTAAGGTTATGTATTATGGCGATTATTATTAGAAGTACGCCGTTGGTGATTATATTAAAGATTCTCATAATATGATGTAGTATTAAAATGGATATAATTTTTTAAAGTATATTGATTCATAATTACACTATAAAATAATCGGAATAAGTCAGGCAATTAAGTGCATACTCATTAGGCGTATAGCCTGTGAGTAGTTTGAATTCTCGCAATAAGTGCGATTCATCATAATAACCTGCCTTCTCTGCCAATAAGGTGGATGTTATATTTTTATTTGTTTGCATATAATTCATTGATCGCTGAAAGCGGATTATTCGCGCAAATTCTTTGGGATTAATGCCAACGTGATTATAGAATATTCTCTTGAATTGCTTATAACTTAGACAGCTTTTTTTTGAAAGTTCCTTTATACTTACAGGATTAACCTTTTCTAATTCATTAACAGCAAAACAAATCCGATTGAAGTTGTAATTCGTTTGAATTTTATTCATAAAAAAATCTTCAATCATTGAAATAGCAGAACATTTATCCTGCATATCCAATATTTTATCACGCAGCTCTACCTGTGATTTATCATTTAGGTCTTCAACAGATACATATCTATTGTAAAACTCAAGCATAGGAATATTGAAAAAGGCATGTGAGCCTTGAGGTGTAAAAACAACTACGACCTGCTTGCAATGATTATGGTATGTCAAATTAGAATGAGAAGCCATATGCCCTTCTACAAATGTGATAGGCTGGTAATCATTTGTCAATGTAGAAAATGGCGGCGTTCCCATATGGAAAACGAGTTGCATACAACCGATAGGAATAACTATTTCCGTATAGTTGTTTATACCATCTTCTTCAAATATCCAATAGTAGCTAATGAATGGCATAAGCTCTTTTCTTGGTAATATGACTTTGTATTCTTTCATTTAATTCTCTAATAATGGCTGCAAAAATATGGGCTTTATCCTACTTTCTCTATGTACAAAAAGGACATTCTGATCTCTAAGGGTGGAATCTCCCTGCTGTTCGCAACGGGGAGATATTTTTTACCTGCTTTTCCATGTGTTACTCTATCCTTACTCGTAGAATCTTTAGAAAGTTAAACCCACCTTAAATGAGATCGCCTGATGCCACAACTTTTCTTCAAATTCTTTATGAAAGTAGTTGTCGGTTTGTTTCTTCAGTCGTTTCAAATCCTGCCATTCATAGCCAACGGCAAATTGCAGCCTCATTCTATTCTTTAACGGGTACTGAATACCGATAGAAGGGTTTGCAAAATATCCTCCGTTAGCGTCGTTGGCTGGAGCGAAAGAGTACCCCATTGCCAGTTCTGCATAAGGAGTGAATTTACGTGTCCTGCCGATTTGAAATTTCACATCACCGAATACCGGGATAAGCGTTTTCTCATAGAAAGACAACCCTGTTCCGGCTCCTACAGCCCATCTGTCAGTCAGGTTATAATAGCCCAGTACCTGCCATGTAAACGGTGTCTTTGACGGTGTGCTCATAGACAATCCTGTTCCGATTGTCGTGGCGAATGATATCTTACATTCTTTTTCCTTTGTTTGTGCTTTAGCCGTTATGACCGATAAGCTCAAAAGCGCAATTAAAATTAAATTCTTCATTTTACTCAATGTTTATTGTTATTTCTTTTACTATTTCCAAAGCCGATGTCAGGGAAGACAAATCGGTATAAAGTTCACCGTTTGACCCGTCAGGGCTGCTGTGTCCAATCAGGGTTGCGGTATATTGCTTTTTATCCGAATCAAGGTTGATGGTTGCCGCATATACAACCGCAGGCTGTCCGCTACCATCTTTGCCACCCGTCCAGTTGGAATCACCTTCCTTTGCTCCTTTTGGGTAATAGTCGTTCCAGTCTGTTGAATGGTTTAATTCTACCTTAACAACAAACTGCTTTAAGTTTCCTACCGGAGTCATTTTCACATCGAAATTGCCGTGAGGGGTTGCTCCTGAAATGCCGTCGACCATCGGTTCACCTTTTGTCGGCAGATATAACCCATCAGGATATTGTATGCCCCGCGAATGGCACCATACAGGAAGCGATTCTTTTCTCCGGTTGCCACTGTTTCCCTGCCACGACTCAGTAGCTATCTTATGGCTCACATAAATAGTACTGATGTAGTTGCCGCTCAGGTCTTCTATCCACATGGCTATCTGTGGTGGATTTTTCTTGTTAATCCCCAGAAGTCCCGGAAAGTCATGCAGGTACTCCTTCCCCTCTTTTACATACACTTTGATATCGCCCTGGCGGTAATCTACCAGGTCTTTATCACACGAAGTAAGCATTCCGACTGCCGTAATGCCTAATGCTGCTAAAATTTCTGTTTTCATCATTTCTTTGTTTTTATGTTATTAATTATGTAGCCCGGTGGTCACAATTTGGGTAAAAAAATATCAGAGGTATTTACGCATCCCTGTGGATTGTTTTATACTGTAGTTATCGGATTGGGATTTTTCCTTGCAGATAAGATAATAATCCAGTGACGGTTCTGTTTTTAACAGGTCATCTAGTTTATCATCTTCGACAGACATAATAGCAGTAGCGTAAGCATCTGCCGTAACACAATCGGAAGCGATAACCGTTGCACTGAGAATATCATTGTCCACAGGTGTGCCCGTCAATGGATTAATAGTATGTCCGTACTTTTTGCCATTTTTCGTTCGGTAGTTGTTATAGTTTCCCGAAGTGGCAAGACAAATCCTGCCATTGAGCCGGACTATCGCTTCAAATCGGGATGCTTCCTGCCCTAAGTCTACGGGAGGCTTGAGGATGCCGACAGACCAATCGGAGCCGGTTCTATTCTTTCCTTTGGTAATTATTTCCCCGCCTATATCTACCATATAGTTTTCCACTCCTTTTCTGTCGAGATAACGTGCTATCAATTCACAGGAGAAACCGTCTCCCATCGCCGAGAAATTAAGCTGTACACGGGGATCTGATTTCACTACCCGTTCGTTTTCAATGCTTATTTTCTCATATCCGACATACTCTTTTATACTGTCAATCTCTTTATCTTTTGATGCTTCAAAACCAAAACCCCAATGGTTTATGAGCGGTGCAATGGTGGGATCGAATACACCTTTCGTCTTTTGGGCAAGACTTATTGAGTGATTGAAGGCTTCGATAAACATACTATCCAGAATAACCGGTTCGTTGTTATTCACTTTTGATACCGTCGATTGTCGATCGAACGGGTTAAGCGATTCGTAAAAGACATCATAAATGAATAGTATGTCTTCGTTTAAATCGTAAGGATAGCTATAGGTTATCCTGTAATAAGTATGCCTTTCCCCTGACAGTACATGATATGGACATTTCTTTTCCTGCCCTATCTCTCCGAATAATATAAATGGAAACATGATCGTTTGTTTTATAAATGTATCCAATCGGTCACATTTGGATTAAAAAAATAGATGCTGCCTATTCCTTGACTGAAACCGTAATCCCTTTCACAATATCAAGGGCTGTAGTCAGTTTTGAAGTATCGGGATAAACTTTTCCGTCTGAACCATCGGGGCTGCTATGCCCAATTAATTTCCCGGTAAATTCCTTTTGTCCGTTAGTCATATCGACTTCGATGCTGTAAACTACAGCAGGCTGTCCGCTTCCTAATTTCCCGCCGGAATAATTGCTGTCGCCCTCTTTGGCATCCTTAGGATAGTATTCGTTGAAATCGACAGAGTGGTTAAACTCGCATTTAACAATGAAGTGCTTTACTGTTTCATCCATTTGCAGGTTAGCCGAAAAACTGCCTTTCGGTGTCGCTCCTGTTACCGCATCGGTAAGTGGCTCTTCTTTAGTAGGAAGATATAAACCGTCCGAATATTGTTCCCCCTGTGCATGACTCCAACAAGGGAGGGATTCTTTCCGTCTGTTTCCTCTGGCACCTATCCACGTCTGTTTGGCAAGTTTTTCACTGACATAGATGGTCGAGATAAAATTACCTTTCGTATCTTCTGTCCAGATAGCAATCTGCGGCGCGTTCTTCTTTTTGATAAAAAAGAATATAGGGAAATCATGTAACCAGTTTTTCCCTTCTTCCACACGAACCTGTATATTGCCGGTTTCGAATTGGGAGGGAGCAGGACTTTGTCCGCTACAACTCAATACTGTCGCTGCTAAAACCATGTTTAAAACTACTTTTTTCATTATTGGTTACTTTATTATAATATCTATAAGTGTATCTATACCTTCGATTATTTGCTCCCATCCTTTGTCGCTTTGAATGTCAATACCATTATACATCCGGCAGTTATCTTCAAAAATTGCCAAATAGGATATTCCGGCATCCATAAGGGTGGATACGGCTTGTAATTGCTCTTTGTCTATCTTTGCGAATCCGGACATCATCTCCATAAATTGCACTCCATTCTTTTCCCGCTGGGCACGGATTTCCACTACGAAATCTTTGTCCGAGGAGAGCTCCCACCGTTTTAATCTTTTGAGAACAATATTTTCTCTGTATTCAGCTATCTCCCTGCGGTAAAAGGCTTTCAGATAACCTTTGATATCCGAAATATCCGGTTGCTCTAAAGGTGTATTAAGCCAGAAATCATGCTTTTTCATATAAGCATATATCAATCCGTCAAGCGAATCAAAATAACGATATATCAGATTCTTCGAAAATCCTGCTTGTTTGGCTACCTGATTGATACCCAGATTCTCAAATCCGACTTCTACTATCAACTCACCGACTGCACCTATCAGACGTTCTTCTGTATTATCGCGGTCGCGTTCTTTTCTTTTTTCCATGCTATTTATTGCCTAATTGTGACCATTCGGATACAAATATATGTAACTATTCGGTCACAACAAAGTATTTTTGCGATTATTTTTGAAAGACAATATGTAATTTGCTGTAAATTAGAAAAATAAATAGATGGGGTGGAGTGTGTTTATTCGGGAATTAATTATGCACCTGCAGTAGGGAAGCTTATTTCGGATAAGTGTTCCCAACAGAACAAATATCCTTTTATTATTAGCAGTACGGGCCTTCTTTAGATTTTCCTGCATTTTTACGGACTTCTTCCCTGTATTTTTTAGGAGTTGTTTCAAACTTTTGAAAAAATATCTTGAAGAAGTTTCCCCTATTAGCAAAGCCTGTTCTATCCATAATTTCATCTACAGATAAATTTGTACTGATCAACAACCTTTTTACCATATCCAGTTTATATTCCTTAATTATATCAACTGTTTTTTTGGGAGTAATATCTTTTAGCCTTCGATAAAATTGGCGGGTGCTATATCCCAACGAGGAACTGATAGTCTCTACAGAAAGATCTGGATTTGCAATATTTGTATCTATTATTTCATAAACTTTTTCCATGAATCTCCGGTCTTCCTCATGCGTAAGTTTCCCTTCATTTACTTCAAAGGAGCTTAAGGCCGAAGAGAAATACTGTTGTAAATCTTCTTTTCTTTTAATTAACCGCTCAACCACTTTTTCCAAATACTTCACATTAAATGGCTTGGTGATATACACTTCAGCTCCTGAATCAATCCCCCTGATCTGGTCTTCCTCGGTATTTTTAGCTGACAAAAGAATTAACGGTATATGGTTTTGGAGTTTATCCGCCTTTATTGAGGCTGTTAGTGACAGGCCGTCGATATCAGGCATCATTATATCCGAAATTATAAGATCGGGAAGACTCTTTTTCAGGCAAGGTATTACTTCCTTCGGATCGTTTATAGGTATTACATTGTACTGTTCTATAAAAATCTCCGTTACAAACCACAACATAGACGGATCATCGTCTACAATCATTATTGTTTTCTTTTCTTTATCATATCCAGGCAGTAAATAATCATCCGGTATGGGTGAATTTTCCAGATTAACAGGCAGGGGGTCTTCTATAAGGCTCAGTTCTGTACTATCGTAAACCGATGAGTCGTCGGTAGCCTCCAAAACAGGAAGAGTTACCGTAAATATGGTCACTTCATTAGGAGTGCTGGATACATTTATCTCCCCTTCCAGTAGTTTTACCATATTATTGCAAATCGCCAGCCCTAAGCCATTTCTTGGAGACACTTTATTCTTATTCTGTTCCTCAAAATTGTCAAGAATCGTATAGCGGTCGAAAATCTTAGCTATATTCTCTTTCTTAATGCCTTTTCCCGTATTAGAGACTACAATCTTAAGTTTTCCCCCTTTGACAAATAGCTCTAAACCTATTTTTCCATTATCGGATGTATACTTAAAAGCATTGGAAATAAGATTGGTTACAACCTTGGATAAGCAACTCGGATCGGTATTCCACAAAACATTTTCTTCAATTCTAACTTCATATTCGAAGCCTTTAGCTTCAGCTAATTCTACAAACGAATCTGTTATATTGCGGGTTAACTCCGATACAGAAAGATTCCTTATCTCAAGGGTCTTATTGCCTGTTTCCAATCGCCTGAATTCGATGAGTTCGGAGATTAGACTATTTAGTTTTTCGGCATTGTGCTGAATAAGGGTTGCATATTTGTTTATATAATTATCTGTATTTTTGTATGAAAGTATCTTTTCGCATGGGCCATATATCAGAGTCAAAGGAGTACATAGTTCGTGAGTAATATTGGTAAAGAAGCGAAGTTTAGACTCATAAATTTCTTCCCGTTGCTGACGGTTTAACCTTTCTATAATGTTATCCTTTTTCATCTTATACCATTTGATAGAAAACCGTATAATAATGAACAGAATGCAAAGGGAAAGTATGGCATATACAAGATAAGCTATGTTGGTAAGATACCAGGGAGGGAGTATATCAATAAATAAAGATTGAACAGGACTTTCCTTCCCCGTTATATTATTTCTGTACTTGACCAACAAGGTATATTTACCTGGAGAAATATTAGTAAATGCTGCTGTATTGGAAGTACCATTATCAATCCAGTTAGTACTCAGTTCATCCAATTTATAGAAGTAAGTGTAATCGTTGCCATGTATATAATCGACAGCGGTGAAAGATACTGAAAAGAAATTTTGCCTGTAATTTAGTTTCAGAGTTTTATCCTCATTGTCTATTTCTAAAAAGTCGAATATATTATTCTCTTTACCAAATATAGATAAGCCATTGAAATGTATAGGTGGGCTGTAATCTTCTTTCGGTAATTCGTTAGTGATAATTGTTACAAAACCGTTGATACCGCCAAAGAATAAGACGCCTGTGTTTTCGTGTTTAAAGTAAGCTCCATCACTAAATTCTGTCACTTCCAACTCGTTGTGTTGCCGATATGTCTGAAATGTATTTTGTGCAATATTAAATTTGATAAGCCCCTGGTTTGTACTTAGCCATAGGTTGTTATAATAATCTTGCAGGATGCCATGAATAGCGTTGTTAGGAAATCCGTTATCTTTATCAAAAGTTTGTTTCTTTCCGTCATCATACATTCGGGCTAGCCCATAACTTGTTCCAAACCAATAGCCGTCCTTGTTTTTCAGAATTGAAAAAATATCATTTAGTGTCTGATTTTTATCGTTTTGGTCGAAGGTGAAAGTTTCAATATCCTCAGTATGATTATTGATCCTGTAAGCGCCATATCCTCTATTTCCAAACCAGATAATAGAATCGTTTTCTTTATATGTGGTAAAAAAATAGTTTGAAGAAAATTTACCTTCATCAAACAAAAACAATTTCTCATTGCTTATCACCGGATTATCGTTGTCTCCACCCAGACGTGCTTTAACAATACCTTCGCCAACAGTGGCTATCCAAAGTGTAGAGTCGTTAAATTCGCATATCGAATGAACATATTGTACCGGTTTACCGTCTATGGATACATCTATATTTTTAATTTTCCTATCTTTATATGAATAATAATTTATTCCTTTTTCGCTTCCTATCCATAAGATATTTTTTTTGCTGGGAACTATCGTATATACTGAGTTGTCTTTTAGCTGACTATTCATCGTCTGAAAATGAGTCGATGTAGTCTGGCTGCCTGTTGCAATATCATAACCGCCAAGAGAAACGATCCCGTCCCCTTTTGTCCCAATCCAGAATGTATTTTTATCATCGAGATAAAATGTTCTTATAGGATTGTTTATATTATGGGGAAGATCCCGGAATAGTGTTGCCTTTATTGTATACGAATCGGTATAATACATATATACTCCCTGTCCATCAGTACCAACCCATACAATATCCTGATACTTATCTTTCATCAGGCAAAAAATACCCGATTTTATATCTACTTCATATATAGAGAACCGTTTTTTTTGTTCTGGCATATGTTGTAGTATGATCAAGCCACTATTTTTAAATCCGATGAAATAGTTATCCTTATACTTGATGATAGATGATATATCTCCATATTTGACCACTTCGGCAGATATATCATGTATATAGTATTTATTCTTTGAAATCGGGTCAAATTCATATAGCGCATAGGTGTCGTCAACAAAATAAAAGATACCATCCTCATAAAAACACCAGATAATATTTTCTTTATTAGTAAAATAGTTCTTTTTGATAAGAGCTGGCTTTTTATTCTCATCCAAATGGATATTGTAACTGAAATATTTACCGTTTTTCATGAAAACCCATAAGGTATTTTCTTTATCAATAACAATTTGCAGAATATCATCAAATACCAGATCCTCTATATATATATTATGGAATTTATTTTCTTTTGCTACATAATAGTAAAGGTAATTATCGTTCTTTACAACAAAAATATCGTTTGCCGGACTTTTAATAATCCAGTTTTTCCCCTTAAATTCTTTAAAGGTGCGGACGGTCTTAAGCTGTTTGTCTAAAAGGTCTAATCCATAATTTGTCTGTATCCAGAGTGTATTATCCTCTGCCTCAAGAATACTTTCAATTATATTTCCGGACAGGATATTCTCTTCATTTGATGGCATGAAGACCTGAAAATTCAGGCCATCAAACATATTTAAACCTTCGCATGACCCAAACCACATGAGGCCGCCTTTATCCTGATACATGGATAATATAGCACTGTTAGAAAGCCCATTTTTACTTGAATATTGTCGAAGGCTATAAGCACATATAGAGTTGGATAAAATTATCAAGATTGTAAACAATACAAGCCTATTAAATTGTGAGTTGTATTTCATAGTATTGGCTTTTATTTAGAACGACTCCATCTTTAAATACAAGAGTGGAATATTGTATAGTTAGATAACAAAGTATTACAAATATAGTACTTTTTAGGTATTGTTTAATATAAAAACTGATATATAGAGGCCACTTCCAAGTGCTTTAACATTGAGGAAAGTACGAATTTGAGACTAAAAAGTACGAATCAAATACCAAAACAGTTTCCTGTATTTTTATGTCGCAAATTCGTATAAAGAAAAAAGTTATCAAGTCTATTTTTGTGTTAATTAAAGTTTAAAATACCAAAGTAGACTTTTAAAGAACACATTAATCTAATAATCCTAAAAGACTAATATTTATGGAAAAAGAAAGTTCGAGTTAACCTATTTCTTTCTTATCGCTTACTCAGCGATAATCTTATTTATTTACTGAATCTAATATTTTATCGAATAATTAATTAAATCAAACATGTATGACTTGCAAAAAGTGTGAATCTTTGATTTTTAGCTTGCTGCTGGCATTCGTTCTGTCCCTAACCACAGGAGGAGTGTATGCAAAGCAAACTGACAATTTAGTTACTCCACCATCTATACAGGCTGCCGTAAAAGGTATTATAAAAGATGGTGCAGGAGAGCCTCTGATAGGGGTAAGTGTGACTGTAAAAGGTACAACCAATGGAACAGTAACAGATATCGATGGTGGTTTTACTATCAACTGTAATGAAAACGATATTCTGGTCTTTTCGTACGTTGGATTCCTTACTCAGGAAGTAAAAGCCGGAAGCACCTCATTCTTCAATATTGTAATGGAAGAAGACTCCAAAATGCTCGATGAGGTAATTGTTATCGGATATGGAACTACTACACGCAGACACGTTGTAGGAGCTGTTGACCAGATAACTTCCAAAGCCATAGAAAATCGTCCTGTTGCTAATCTGACACAGGCATTGCAAGGGGCATCCCCCAATCTTGTAATCCAGCAGAGGAGCATGAACCCGAATGACAACACTATGAATATAAATATTCGCGGGGTCAAAACTAAGACAAATAATACTCCATTGGTTGTTATCGACGGTATGATCACCGATATAGACAATATGAATAAGCTGAACCCTGCCGATGTAGCAAACATATCTGTACTTAAAGATGCCGGTAGTACTGCTATTTACGGGTCGCGTTCGGCCAGTGGTGTTATTTTGATTACAACTAAACAAGGAGAGAAAAACGCCAAGCCAACAGTTCGTTTCAACGGATCGGTAGGGTTTGAATCTCCTAACATTTTGTATACACCTCTCGATGGATGGCAAAATGCAACGATGATGAATGTAGCATTAGCAAATGGAGGAAATAGCCTTGCTTATAGCCCTCAGCAGATTCAGGATCTGAGAGATCATCAGGATGCTGAATGGATGATGGATTATATTTTCAAAACAGCCCTGCAACAATCCTACAATGTGAGTGTTTCCGGTGGAACAACAAATTCGACATATATGGTTTCCGGTGGATATTACAATCAGGGGAGTAACTTCATAGGTCCTGATTATGGTGTAAAAAGATATAATTTACGGACCAATCTCACTACTGAATATAAACGTATGAAGTTGAACGTAATACTAGGATATACAAGAAATGATATAAAGGGGGATGAAGCGAATTCCGGTTTTAAAATCGCCGATGCAGCCCGTACACCGAAATATTATTACAATGCACCAAGAGATGCATCGGGAAGATATATTCAAAGTTCTATTAGTACAAATTCTGCCGCTGCTCTCGAATTGGGGGGCTACAACAAGCATAATAATGACTTAGTAAACCTTGGTGTTAGTTTAGACTTTAAGATAATCGACAACCTTAAAGCCAAAGGTGTATTCGGTTGGGATATGACATCCAATTCCCGTTTTATACGCAGGCTCCAGTATGATCTTTATAAACAGAATAGTTCAGAAATAGCGAGAACTGAAAATACCGACCGCGATACCGAAAATTATTCATTTAAAGGTACATTCTTAAATGCACAGTTTCTACTCGATTATAATAAGCAGTTTGGCAAACATACACTAACGGCAATGGCCGGAGTTTCGCAGGAGTATTTGAATAATAAGGGAATAGACGTAAAAACAAAATATACTGATATCGACTTGGGAATACCGATTGCTGAAGGAGAGACGCAAACAGTATTTAATGATAGTAGAACTGAGGTAAATGGTACTACAGAACGTGTAATCCAATCTGTTTTCGGCCGTGTAAATTACAATTATGCAGATAAATATTATGCAGAAGCGACAGTGCGTACCGATGGCTCGAGCCGCTTCCCTAAAGATAACCGCTGGGGGACATTCCCTTCTGTCTCATTAGGTTGGCGTCCTTCCGAAGAATCTTTTATGGACTTCTATCGAGACAAAATAGGAGATCTCAAAATCCGTGGTTCATGGGGTATACTTGGTAATCAGGAAATACAGGACTATCTGTTTTTTACAACATATACAGCCTATACCAACAGTGTCGGATTCAATAATAATGCCTTCTCGGGAACCGGATTTTCAGAAGCTAGTCCTGACCTGAAATGGGAAAAAGTAAAAACGTTCAATATTGGAGCTGACTTAACATTCTTAAACAACTCTTTAGTCGTTAATCTCGATTATTTCGATCAGAAAACGACCGATATGCTCGATAAACCGATAACTCCAAGTGTATATGGTACTGAATTGGAAAAGGTCAATATCGGGTCAATGATAAACCGCGGATGGGAAGTCACTCTGAATTATAGACTAAGCGCAGCTGGCTTTAATCATAATTTTTCATTCAATATAGCAAATTCAAAAAACAAAGTTGTCGATGTTCCACAAGATCAGATTGAAACAGTCGATAGCAATGTAGGATATATTACACGTGCAGGCTTACCTTTAGGTGCGTATTATGGATTAAAAACGGATGGATTTTTCCAAAGCTATGATGAAATCAAAAATTCCGCCATCCCTGATAATGTGAAAAATATCCAGCCGGGCGACCTGAAATTTGTTGATCGCAACGGCGATGGTGTAATAAATGATGATGACCGTTTTTACTTGGGTGATGGCTTCCCTCACTATTCTTTCGGATTTACCTACAATGTTGATTATAAAGGCTTCGACCTGTCGATGCTGATACAAGGTGTAGGCAAGCGTCAACAAGCGCTTCGTGGTGATATCTATGTACCGTTTCACAGTGGTGCCTGGTATCCGGTAATGTTTAAGCACCAGCTCGACACCTGGTCTCCGGTAAATACTGGTGCGAAATATCCACGTCTGACAGACGATTCTTCGGATTCTTTTGCAAACAACTGGAAACGGGGTTCAGATATTTTTATCCTGGATGGAAAATACCTTCGTTTGAAAAATATTCAAGTGGGATATACTATTCCTAAGAAAATCGTACAAAAGATAGGCCTAGGCAAAGCCAGAGCTTATGTAAACGCTCAGAATTTATTCACTTTGTCAAAGAATTCGTTCATCGATCCCGAATCGTCGGAGTATGATAATAACATGGGACGAAGCGGAACAAATAGTGGACGAAATTATCCTACTCTTAAATATTATGGATTTGGTATTGACATCGAATTTTAAATAAGTATATGAATATGAGAAAATTATTATATATCGCAACCATACTCGCAGGCATTTTGTTCTTTTCTTCTTGTGAAGACCTAGACCGAGAACCCCGCGACAAATTTACGGATGCTAAATATTGGACATCTGAGTCCAAGGCCATGCTGGTTGTAAATATGGCATACAACCAAATGTACAATGCCGGCATAATGTGGCGGGACGAATTTCTTGGTGATAATATGGTACATACCTATGGCTCAAGTGATCCCAGTACTATACGTAGAGGTCAGGCTACCCCTTCTTTAGATCTGTTCAAAAATGAATGGAAAGATTCTTATGGGGGTATCAAAACATGTCACGTATTCCTTAAAAATATAGACAGAATTCCGGGTTTAAGTGATAATGCAAAGAACAGGATGATCGACGAAATACGTTTTATAAGAGCTTTCATCTACTTCAGAATGACCAATTATTATGGAGATGTACCATTCTTTACCTCCGAACTCTCTTTAGAAGACTCCTATGATATAAACCGTACATCAAGAGCAACTATAATGGAG
Organism: uncultured Dysgonomonas sp.; assembly: GCF_900079725.1. Classification (NCBI taxonomy): domain Bacteria; kingdom Pseudomonadati; phylum Bacteroidota; class Bacteroidia; order Bacteroidales; family Dysgonomonadaceae; genus Dysgonomonas; species uncultured Dysgonomonas sp. Next base: position 2,421,779 of record NZ_LT599032.1, on the reverse strand, counting down.
TTTATACATACCGAACTCGAAGATATTCTTAACAGAGGCTATCTGCCTAAGGTTGATAATCTTCCTGTTGCTGAAAACGGACGTATAACTCTCGGTGCTGCATGTGCTTTTCAGGCACGGGCATATCTTTACGAAAACAATTACGAAAAGGTAAAATTATATGCAGGACGCCTTATAAAAGAACAGGATAAGTATGGTCAATACAAGTTGTTTGAATATTCCCAAAATCCTGAGCAAAGCTATTTCAGGCTTTTTACTCCTGAACAGGAATATAATAGGGAGGTTATTCTGGATATCACTTATGTTCCCGAATTAAAGACATGGACAGACATGAAGGGCATGGCTCCGATTTCTAAACATGCGGAAATATCAGCAGACAACCCTACACAGGAACTGGTAGACTCTTATCTGACAATTAACGGACTTCCGGTAAAAGGCGCTGATAAAGATCCTGAGTATGATGAAAACAATCCGTATGTAAATAGGGATTCCCGTTTGTGGGGAACAGTAGTGTATGATAATTACGAGTGGCTCAATAAAGATGGCTCTATTGATATTATAAAAACAAAACTGGGTTCAGGAACAAGCGATTCTTACAAAGGAATGTTGGAACTGCAAACCAAAACCGGATATTATGTACGCAAGTATTACGACTGGAACATGGGAGCGAATATGAAAAATAGTACGAATATCATCATGTTTCGTTATGCTGATGTACTGTTGATGTATGCCGAAGCATGTAATGAATTAGATAAAATCAGTTCGGAAGACTGGGGACTTACTATTAAACCTATCCGTGCACGGGCCGGGCATACAACTGCAGTTGCCCTGGATTATCCTGGTGCAAAAAGTAAGCAGCAGTTACAGGACATTATCAGGAATGAAAGGCGTGTCGAGCTTGCTCTCGAAGGTCTGCGTTGGTTCGATATCAAACGCTGGAAGATAGGGGATCAGGTTCTCAATGGATATCTGCATGGATTTAAGTTTGGAGGCTCTTCCTCAAGTATCGATGGCGGTTACCTGCGTGCGGGAGAATATAAATTTAATAATACCCGTGATTATTTATGGTCTGTACCATTGTCGCAAATGGATATAAATCCGAATCTTAAACCGAATAATCCAGGATATTAATATTAGTTATAAGCTATTTAAATAAATATTAAAATATAAAATAATATGAAAACTATAATATATAAAGCTCTTATCTTATTTTCTGCCGTACTTGTAATGGTTGGCTGCAAAAGTGATGATATGGAATATCATGACCCGAAAGTAACGCCTGTAGACAACTTATATGCACCTGTAGACAATCAGGATTTGCAGCTAAGCTCTCAACAGGGTGCATCATTCCGTTTCCAATGGTCTCAAAGCCACGCTCAGGATGGACAACTTGTTGCATATGAAGTTGTTTTCTATAAAGAGTCAGATAAAGAGAATCCTGTTTATAGAATATCTTCTGATAATAATGGTAAGGAGCTATTTGCTAATATTTCACATATTGATATAAATAAAGCAGCTTCTGCTGCAGGAGTTCCGACAGGCGAGACAGGTGTAATCTATTGGTCGGTTGTTTCCTGGCGTGGAATCAGTTCTGAGGTTTGCCAACAGAAAAACAAGCTGGTTGTAACACGCCTAGAAGGTTTTGAAGTTATTCCCAATAATGTATATATCGTTGGTGATGCAACAGAAGGAGGTGCTGATATTTCAAATGCAATGGTGCTGAGAAAAATAGATGATGGTAAATTTGAAATCTATACAAAACTGAGCAATCAGGGGACTTACAGATTCGTAGACAGACTTACAGAAAATCCTGAAGAATATTACATTGATGCAGCAGGAAGTTTAGCTGATGCAGACAATAACGAAACATCATCTGTTTCGGAAGAAGCTGTTTATTGCATTAGCCTTGATTTTACATCCAAAGGAGGTAAAGTAGACAAGATTGATAAGGTTCAATTCAATATGTGTACCCCTAAACAAGTAATAGATTTACCTTATATTGGAAATGGTGTTTGGAAAGGTGAAAATTTGAAACCAGATTTCAAAACCAATTGGGATGATGACCGTTACTTCTATTTTATGTATATAAATGGAGTGAAACACAAAGCAGGTAATAAAGATAAAGATAGTTCGGCTCCGGGTTCAACTAGTGGTGCTTACTTCAATATCGGATATATCGGACTGGATAGTAATGACTGGGATTATTGTTTCAAATTCCCCCAATCTTTTAGAAATGACGGAACTTCAAATCCGGGATCGGTAGTTGTTGATATGATATTCTATATGAATGCCGAGAAAGGATATACCAACGAAATAGTAAAGAAATATTAATCTAAACATAAAGGGATACAGGCCTTTATGTAAAGGTTGTATCCCTTCTTAAAAAAGAAAAATATATGAAAAGCAAATTGTTTTTACTATATAGCTTCATATTATTGAGTCTGGTTTCTTGTGTAGATTACGATGATCCTATAATGGAAACGCCCAAGATTGATAAATATAACATAAACTGGACTGCGGCAGTAGATAGTAGTACCACTTCGTTTGTGAATAGATATTGGAATACGACGAGTCATTGCTTCAATAATACTTATGATGGGCAGGTTACATGGAACGACTATTGGCCCGAAGCACACGGCTTGGATGTATTGGTAGATGCCTATCTGCGTACCAATGACAATAAATACAAGCAGGCTATTTATGATTGGTATGAAGGAGTAAGGAAAAAAAACTGGTATAGCAATAATTGGGAGAATGAATATTATGATGATATGGGCTGGCATGGGCTGGCTCATATGAGAGCCTTGGAAGCTACCGGAGATACAAGATACGAAGCATCTTCAAGAGACTTATGGAACTGGATTGCCAAAGGATGGACCGATTATGAAGGAGGTGGTATTCAATGGCGCAAAGATTCTGATATAAAAGGTGATGGTAAAGGAATTCCAGCCAATGGCCCTGCTGCTATTATCGCTGCCCGCAGATACAAGAAATATCCGGATGAAGTAGTAGAAGGACTGAACGATCTTGAATGGGCCAAAAGGATATATAACTGGATGAAATATTATCGTACAATAATTTCTTCGGGTAGGGTATTTGAAAATGTAAATGATACCAACAATGATTATTCTTACGATGTGGGTACATATCTTGGAGCAGCATTGGAGTTGTATGATATTACGGGCGATAAGACTTACTGGAACGACGCACTTAGCATTACCAATTACCATATTACTTATAATATAAATAAGACAAATGGAATAATGAGAGATTATGGCGAACAATCAGATAATGGAGGAGGTCATGACTGTAATCTGTTCAAAGGGATATTTGTGCGTTATTTCACCATTCTGATCCAGCATCCCGATCTTTCTCAGTCGGATAAAGCCCGTTATGTGGCGTTCCTTAAAAATAACGCGGAATACCTATGGATTAAGGGGACTCAAAAAACTCCGGATATTAAATTTAGTTATACCTGGTGGTTAACGCCGGCAGAAACAGAGGCATGGGGTGATCTTCGTTCAGCAATAAGCGCTGCAACTACAATCGAAGCTATGGCTTTGCTGGAAAAGAAAGGTATTTTATAAAAACATAATAAAAACTAGCGTTATGCGAATTTCCTATGCTCTTCTCTCATTTCTTAGTGTTTTCACACTGATAAGTTGTGCAGGCAGAGTAAATGATGCAGGTACTGGAAATAAAAACTTAGAGAGAGCCCAGGTTACACTGGACTCTCTTTATAAAAACTATTCAGCGCCCGATACTCATTTATTGCACGAGACCTTTCCCTTCGACAATAAATATACTGCGACTTATCTTGCTGCGGATGAGCAAAATAATAGACCGAATCAATATTCGTATCTTTGGCCCTATTCAGGCACATTCTCTGCCGTCAATGTAATGATGGAAGCCGGAGATAAGAACAAATTCCACGAGATTCTCGAGAAGCAGGTATTACCGGGGCTTGAAGAATATTTCGATACAAAGAGAGCTCCCTATGGTTATGCTTCTTATATAAGCTCGGCTCCAGTATCCGACCGCTTTTACGACGACAATGTATGGTTGGGAATTGACTTCACCGATACTTATATGTTAACTAAAACACCAGCTTATCTTGATAAAGCCAAACTGATATGGGAATTTATTTTAAGCGGGACTGATGAAAAGCTGGATGGAGGAATTTACTGGTGCGAACAAAAAAAAGAGTCAAAAAACACATGTTCCAATGCTCCCGGGGCTGTGTATGCATTTAAGCTTTTTCAGGCGACAAATGACAGCGTTTATTTCCATAAGGGAAAAGAACTGTATGAATGGACTAAACTCCATTTGCAGGATACAGACTATTTATATTTTGATAATATCAGTTTAGACGGCAAAATAAGCAAAGCCAAATATGCATACAATAGTGGCCAGATGATGCAATCGGCAGCACTATTATATAAACTGACAAATGACAAAAAATATCTTGTCGAAGCGCAAAACATAGCGCAGGGCTGTTACAATTATTTCTTTTCAGATTTCGCAGGAAAAGACGGCCAAAAATTCCGTATGATAAAGAAAGGCGATGTTTGGTTTACTGCAGTCATGTTAAGAGGATTTATTGAATTATATAATCTGGATAATAATAAAACATATATCGAAGCCTTCGACAAAAGTTTAGACTATGCGTGGAATAATGCCAGGGATGAAAACGGTTTGTTCAGTACAGATTTTAGTGGTGAAAATAAAGATGCTAAAAAATGGTTGCTGACACAAGCTGCCATAGTTGAAATGTATGGGCGTCTGGCTAATCTGAAAAAAATATAAGTAACGTTATTAATAGCAATTAATCAAATCAAGCAAAATGAAAAAGAAAAAGCTTACACTATTGTGCAGTGTAGTGGCAGCACTCTCTATGGCTGGGGAAGCACATGCTTCGAATGCGTTGGCTCTCCCTAAAGACAATACGAATATCGAGAATATTTTTAAAGCGGACAGCAAATACAAGACTAATCGTCCTCCTCAGAAAGAACGTTTTTTTAAGTCGAACGCGGTGGAGAATGAAATTGTTCGCGTAAAAAAATTGCTCACCAACCAAAAGTTGGCCTGGATGTTCGAAAATTGTTTTCCTAATACGCTGGATACAACTGTTCGTTACCGAAAAACAGATGGTAAGGACGATACAGTGGTATATACCGGTGATATTCATGCCATGTGGTTGCGCGATTCCGGAGCACAGGTTTGGCCTTATGTACAACTGGCTAACAGTGATACTGAGCTCAAAGCGATGCTTGCGGGTGTTATCCGCCGCCAGTTCAAATGTATTATAATTGATCCCTATGCCAATGCTTTTATAGATCCGCACGATCCTAATCCCGATCACCAGTGGATGAGTGACCTGACAGATATGAAGCTGGAATTGCATGAACGAAAATGGGAAATAGATTCTCTTTGCTACCCACTCCGTTTGGCATATCACTATTGGAAAACCACAGGCGATACCAGTATATTTGACGAAGAATGGTTGCAAGCTATCACAAATATTCTGAAAACATTCAAAGAACAGCAACGTAAAGATGGAGTTGGGCCTTACAAATTCCAAAGGAAAACCGAACGCCAGTTAGATACTTTGAACAATGGCGGATTAGGTAATCCTGTAAATCCTGTAGGACTGATTGTCTCCTGTTTCCGTCCGTCTGATGATGCTACGACGTTCCAGTTTCTGGTACCTTCCAATTTCTTTGCTGTAACATCGCTCAGAAAAGCTGCCGAGATATTGTCCGAGGTAAGTAACCGTCCCGCACAAGCTCAGGAATGTCGCGACTTGGCCCAGGAAGTTGAAACAGCCTTGAAGAAATATGCAACTTACAATCATCCGAAATACGGTACCATCTATGCCTTCGAAGTAGATGGATTTGGCAACCAGTATCTGATGGACGACTCTAATGCTCCCAGCCTTTTATCTTTGGCCTATTTAGGAGATATGGATGTTAATGATCCTATCTATCAGAATACACGGAAATTTGTATGGAGCAAAGACAATCCATATTTCTTTAAAGGTACCGCTGGAGAAGGAATTGGAGGACCTCACATTGGCTACGATATGGTTTGGCCGATGAGTATTATGATGAAGGCTTTTACCAGCCAAAACGATGAAGAAATCAAGACATGCATAGAAATGTTGATGAATACCGATGCAGGTACAGGCTTTATGCATGAATCTTTTCATAAAGATGATCCGAAAAACTTTACCCGCTCTTGGTTTGCATGGCAAAACACTCTGTTCGGAGAGTTGATTTTGAAGCAGATTAATGAAGGGAAAGTGGAACTACTGAATAGCATTAAATAAACAGAATACCAAAGTGGCAGGAGCGGGAAAAACCTCCTGTCACTTATCGTATAATACTGAAGACCTAAAATACCATGACAAATATCCGGTCGATACATCTGAATATACTAGCTATATGTATAGCGATTTTATTTGCTTCTTGCCAGAAAGATGCAACAGTATCAATTACAAATGTCCAATGCGAATATCTCAATAACCCGCTAGGTCTGGATACACCTCAACCGCGGTTCAACTGGAAGCTCAATGATGCTAAAGACTTTCTTCAGGAAACGTATCGCATCAGAATCGCTACTGATTCCTCATTATTACTGTCCGGTACTCCTGATATATGGGATTCCGGAATGACTAACGGTCAGTCTCTTTCTTCAGAATACTCTGGAAATAAAAAGCTGCAATCACATCAGCGTTACTATTGGGACGTCACTGTCTGGAGCAATAAGGGAGACTCTTGTATTTCTTCAATCAATATGTTCGGTATGGGAAAACTATCTCAATCCGACTGGGTTGCCAGCTGGATATCCGATACCCACGATAAAGAATACGAGCCGGCGCCACTTTTCAGAAAAGAATTCAAAGTAGAAAAAAATATAGCCCATGCTACTCTCTATATTTCAGGAACTGCTTATTACGAGATGTTTCTCAACGGAGATCGGGTAGGCAATAGTTATCTGGATCCCGGATATACACACTACAACAAACGCATATTATATGCGACTCACGATATCACGTCATTAATAAACAGAGGCGGCAATGCCATAGGCGTAGTATTAGGTAATGGCTTCTATAACTCCCAGAGCAAGGCTGTTTGGGATTTTGAAAGGGCCGACTGGCGTGGCCGTCCTCGTTTGTTATGCGAATTAAGAATTACTTATGCAGATGGTACTACGGACGTAATTGCCTCGGATGACACATGGAAGACCAATACAGGCCCGTATATCTATAACAATATATACAGTGGTGACAGATACGACGGTCGCCTGGAAGAGGAAGGCTGGAACAATACAGATTTCGATGAAAAAAACTGGATAACAGCTAAGATAACAGACAGTCCTGCACCATTAATAGTTTCCCAGCAGATGCCGCCGATACGTATAACAAAAGAAATAAAGCCTGTGTTATTAAAATCCTTTGGTGATACCGTCTTTGTTTTTGACTTAAAAGAAAATATAGCAGGAGTATGCCGTCTGAATGTAAAAGGAGAAAGAGGGACAACCTTTACTCTGCAGCATGGAGAATTGCTGAAAGACGATGGCCGCTTGCAACCGGGCAATATCGATGTCTATTATCGTCCGGAGAAACCGGGAGAGGTGTTCCAGACAGATATATTCATACTAAAAGGCTCTGGTAAGCAAGAAGAATTTACACCACAATTTACCTACCATGGTTTCAGATATGTAGAAGTAAAAACCGACCACCCTGTAACGTTTACTGAAGATAATATCACGGGGCTGTTCCTGCATACGGATATACCGCAAGTGGGACATTTCAGCAGTTCCAACGAGCTACTGAACAAAATATGGGCTGCAACCAATCAAAGTTACCGGGGGAATATTCATAGCATACCTACCGATTGCCCTCAACGGGAGAAGAATGGATGGACTGCCGACGCACATATTGCCATGGATCTGGCTCTTCTCAATTTCGATGGTATTACATTTTACGAGAAATGGATGAACGACTTCATAGATAACCAGCGTCCTAACGGAGGTATATCGGGTATCATACCATCATCGGGATGGGGCTTTGGCGATTGGCCGGGTCCTGTGTGGGATGCCGCACTGTTTATCGTACCGAATGCATTATACGATTATTATGCAGACAAACGCTGTATAGAACGGCTATATCCTACAATGCTAAATTATCTGGAGTATCTGAAGAATCAGGAAAAAGACGGGCTTCTTACTTTCGGATTAGGTGATTGGGTATATTACAAAGCTCAGACCCCTAACGATTATACCTCCACGCTTTATTATTATCTCGATTACATGCTTATGGCACGTTTTGCAACTATATTGGGCAAAGATGCAAGTATATATAAAGAAAAGGCGGAATCGCTGAAAAAAATAATCAACGACAAGTTCTTCAACCCCGAAACGGCAGTTTATGCAAATGGTACTCAGACAGCACAGGCAATAGCCCTTTATCTGGAGATAGTTCCGGATGGTAAAGAACAGGCGGTGGCCGATTATCTTCAAAAAATTGTGGCGGAGAATAATCATTTCCTTGATTTCGGATTGCTTGGAAGCAAAACAGTTCTTCGCATGCTGAGTAAATATGGCTATGTGGAGGATGCCTATAAAATGGCAACCAAAACAGAAGCTCCCTCATGGGGATACTGGGTAGAGACCCAAGGCTATACAACACTTGCCGAAACATGGCTGTTAAGTCCCGAATTCCACGACGCCTCGTTAAACCATGTCTTTATGGGTGATGTCAGTGCATGGATGTCCAGCTATCTGGCTGGCATTAATTACGATATATCCAAGCCCGGATTCGAAAATATCATTATAAAGCCATATTTCATTGCCGATCTGGAATGGGTAAAAGGCGAATATAATTCTGTACGCGGAAAAATATCCTCTGAATGGAAGGCTGACGGGAAAAATATAGAAATGACCGTGAAAATTCCGGCAGGATCTACTGCAACTATTTATGCCGGAGATAATAAGTATAATGTAGGCTCAGGAGAGCATAAATACAAATTTGCATTAAAGTAAGAGGCAATAGAGCCTGTTTAGATTATATTTAGCCTTAAACAGACTTTAAAGAATCTTCGGTTTTCACCTGCTTAAAAAAAAGAGTATGTATAAAAAAAATAAGTTTATCATCATCGGAGCAATAATGCTGATTATAGTTGGATGTTATGCTCAGGAGAGTAAAAAACGTCTAACCAGTTATGTCAATCCGTTTATTGGTACTACCACCCTTTGGGACAGTATCGATCTTGGGTATAAGCCAACCCGCAGGGCATGGGGAGCCGAAGCCTATCCGGGAGCATCAGTACCAAATTCGATGGTTCAGGTAACACCTGTCACCATGTGGCGAAGTGGCTCAGGATACCAATACGAAGATACGGTTATATATGCTTTTGCCCATACCAGCAAGGGGCATTGGAATCTTTGTTATGTTCCTCTTGTTGCTGTTAGCGGAGAGATTGCGCCTAAGTCTTATTACTCGGCTTACAGCCATGACAAGGAGTCGGCCAGTCCGGGCTACTATCAGGTATATCTCCAAAAATATGATATAAATGCAGAAGTGACCTCTACGTTGCGATGTGCCTTTCACAGATACACTTATAAAAAAGGGAAAAATAAAAGGCTGCTGGCAGATCTGGCTCGTTCTAACGAACATGTAAGGGATTGGAAAATAGAAAAAACGACAGACAATGTATTCACAGGCTATCAGCAAACCGGCCCTACATTTTATTTTTATGCTGTGACCAACCATAAGATAAAAGATGTGGAAAAACTGAAAGAGGATGATGCGGAAGTCAGCATTGTTAATTTCCTAGACAATAAGGATATAAACGATCCGCTGGAGATGAAAGTCGGTTTTTCCTATGTGAGTATCGAAAATGCCAGAATGAATCTTGAGGCAGAGATGCTTGCTAAAGATTTTGATCAGGTAAGAAATGAAGCTACAAATACATGGGATACCTTACTATCGAAAATACAGGTATCGGGTGGTACCGATGAACAGAGAGAAACATTCTATTCTACTCTCTATCGTGCTTTCTTGTGGCCGATACTATTGAGTGACGTCAACGGAGAGTTTGTAAATGACAGAGGTGAAGTAGTAAACAAAGGATTCCGCTATTACAGTGATCCGTCTTTTTGGGACGATTACCGTAATAAACTGATTTTGCTGGGAATGATTTCACCGGATGTTGCAGCCGATGTTATCAGGTCTATTACAGACCGGGGTGAGATCAGAGGGTTCATGCCGAGTTTCTTTCATGGAGACCATGCCTCTACATTTGTTACAGGAAGCTATCTGAGAGGTATACGGAACTTTGATGTGCAGGCGGCATACAAATTACTTCTCAACAATGCTTTTGTTGAGGGCAAGGGTGGACGTCCGCACATAAAAGAATATATGGAGCGGGGATGGATATCCGAAATGGATATTAAAGACCCCAAATTGGAGACCGTAGCTAAAGCGGCTGTGACTAAAACCCAGGAATATGCTTATGACGATTATGCCACGGCATTGCTGGCAAAGGAACTCGGAGATAAGGAAAACTACGATAGACTGATGAAAAGGACAGAAAGTTACAAACATCTGTTCGACCCGTCTACCCAACTTATGCGTGGCCGTCTGGAAAATGGAGAATGGATAACGCCTTTCAACCCTGAACGTCCTTTTTATGAATACATGTACCGTGAAGCCAACGGATGGCAGTCGACATTCTTTGCCTTGCATAATCCTGAAGAATTTATTGCTTTATACCCAAATAAAGAGGCCTTTGAGACAAAACTCGATTCCTTATTTGTTATTCCATGGAAAAACTATGAGGCACATAATCTGACTACATTCATTGGGCAGTATTGCCATGGTAATCAGCCGGGACATAGTATTCCGTATATGTATTATTTTATTGATAAACAGGAAAAAGCCCAAAAGATACTGAATAAGATACTGAACGAACAATATCGTATGGGGCCCGAACGGTTAGCATACTGCGGCATGGATGACGCAGGTGAAATGTCGTCGTGGTATGTACTGAATGCGATTGGTCTATATACCTATTCTCCTGCAGATCCGCAGTATATAATCACTGTGCCATTATTTGATAAAGTAGTATTTAATCTGGATGGGAAGAACTTTACCATTAAGAGAAAGGGTAAAGGAGAAAAAATTACCGATATAAGCTATGGTGGTAAGAAGATAGATAGTTATTTTATTACGCACCAACAATTGAAAGAAGGGAAGGAGCTTGTTATCTCGACAAAGTAATCATCCGTTATTTACTGTTATAAATTTAATCTAGGACATTAGATAAACGATCCTGCCGATAATGATATGGGCAGGATTGTTCTTTTTAGTGAAATTGGAGATTCCACATGATTCCCTCCTGATAAACTTACTTCTATTTCATAACCGGAGTTTATCCACAACCCAAACCTACACAACTATCCACATCTGCATTTATAAGAAGCTGAAAACGCAATACTTGCTTTCTGCTTAGTCTTATTTTCCCTCTAAAACGACGAATGGGAAAAATGTGCTATTTATAGCTACTTTTCTGTCATCTTTCTAATTTAAATTCCCATTCCTTTGTGACGTTAACAAATCATAAATTACAATCTATGAAATACCGATAAAATACGTCTCGCCCATTTAATTGAATTGAAAAAAGCCAGGAAATAAGGGAAATTAACAAATACTTAATTTACGATAAACATGCAGATAAGACAGCTCATGCTGTATTTGGATGCAATTGTGAAATGTTTTAACAAACTAAATTCAGACCCTATTCTTATGAAAATGAAAAACAGAATGAAAATTCAGCATTGGTTGATGCTGCTGATCGTTCTTTGCGTATCGTGCAAAGACGATAAATCCGACACGGATTCGCAAGCCTTCGATCCTTCGAAGCCTGTTGTGGTCTCTGATTTCGCACCGAAAGAGGGAGGTGCCAATCAGAAAATGATTATTTATGGTGAAAACTTTGGAAATGACCTCTCTAAGATCAAAGTTACTATTGGTGGGCAAAATGCAAGGATAATCGGAGTTAATCATCAATCTTTATATTGTATTGTCCCTGCAAAAGCTTACGATGGAGATATTGAAGTAAGTATCGTTGACGAGAGTGGCGAAAAGATTGCTTATGCAGAAGCCGGAGAACATTATGCTTATCAAAAGAAAATGCTTGTCAGTTCTTTCTTGGGGGAAACATATGAAAATAATACGAAGTTTGATGTAAAGGATGGCCCGTTTGACGACTGCGGGGGATTCGAAAAAATGGAGTGGTTAGTATTCGATCCTCTGAACCACAACCATCTGTATGTCGCCGGTTATGATAAATCATGTAGGCTTATCGATTTTGAGAAAAAATATGTAAGCACTTTCAATACAGGTATACCTAATCCTAATAAAAATGGAATTCCTTGTATTAATTGGACATTGGGAGGCGATATGATTGTCACACATGACCAATCTAATGATACTCAACCGGGAAATTATCTGCTCACCCGTGAATCGGGATTTAAAAGCCTGACTCCAATGGCTGCCGGTCGTGGAACCAGAGCTGCTGCTGTGCATCCGATAAATGGAGAGTACTATTATGCATTCTATAATACGGGTATGGTATGGAGAGGTGAGGTAGGCACAAAAGAAGGTGTGAATATATTCAGGGTTCCGAATGCATCGGTAAGGATTTTTATTATCATTCATCCTACGGGGAACTATGCATATATAATAGTGAATAACAGGCAGTATATTATGCGTTCCGATTATAATTGGGCGACCAAAAATTTTACTGAGCCTTATCTGATAGCCGGAAAAGATCAAACCGGAGGTTATGCAGATGGAGTGGGTAGTTATGCTCGTGTAAATGAGCCCCAGCAGGGAGTTTTTGTGAAAAATCCGGAATATGAAGGCCAGGAAGATGAATATGATTTCTATTTCTGTGATAAAGCGAATCATGTGGTCCGTATTATGACTCCTCAGGGAAGAGTCTCCACATTTGCCGGTACACCTCAAGCTAGTGGATACAGAGATGGAGATCTACGTCTGGATGCCCGTTTTGCTTATCCGGCCGGAATAGCATATGATGAAGAAAGGCAATGTTTCTATATCGGAGATTCCAATAATCGTCGTATCCGCAAAGTTGCTTATGAAGAATAATAAATGATAGACACATATTGATATGAGAAACTTTTTATTAACATGTATGTTGTTACTCACGTTTTCGGTCAGTGCCTTGGCTCAGCAAACTATAGAAGTAACAGGTATCGTGACCGATACGAATAATGAACCTATGATCGGAGTGAGTGTATCCATAAGTAATATGCCGGGATTGGGGACTATTACCGATATAGAGGGAAAATATAAGATTAATATGACACCTTACCATACACTGGTTTTTACTTATGTCGGCTTTGATAAAGTGGAGGTATTAGTAAAAGAACAGCGTGTAGTCAATATAGTTATGAAGGAGTCGGACAGAAGTGTACTTAACGAAGTAGTTGTTACCGGAACAGGAGTCCAGAAGAAAATTGCTGTGACCGGGGCTATTACAACTGTCGATGTTGAGGAACTGAAATCAAATCCGACCTCATCTATAGCAGATGGTCTGGCAGGCGTTGTACCGGGTATTATGGCAATGCAGACATCCGGTAAGCCAGGTAGTACTTCCGAGTTTTGGATACGCAGTATTTCTACGTTTGGTGGCAGTAATGCGGCATTAGTATTGATCGACGGTTTCGAACGTGATTTAAATGAAGTCAGTGTTGAAGATGTAGAGTCCTTTACCGTATTGAAAGACGCTTCTGCTACAGCTATTTATGGTAGTAAAGGAGCTAATGGTGTTATCTTGGTTAATACGAAACGGGGGAAAGAAGGGAAAATTAATATTAGTGCAAAGCTGGAAGGATTCTATAGTATGCTTACTAAAGTACCGGATTTTGCAGACGGATATACATATGCATCCCTGGCTAATGAAGCCAAGACTACACGTAATCAGGATGTCCTCTATCAACCTGAAGAGTTGGAAATATTTCGTTTAGGATTGGATCCGGATTTGTATCCGGATGTAGATTGGATGGATGTTCTCTTGCGGGATGGATCTTGGAGTTCTCGTGCTACGTTGAATATGAGTGGAGGAGGAAGAACTGCGCGTTATTTTGTATCGGGAAGCTATCAGGATCAGCAAGGCATGTACAAGGTGGATAAGTCATTGAAAGACTATAATACGAATGCCAACTTCCGAAAATATACTTACCGTATGAATGTCGATATCGATATTACAAAAACGACCTTGTTGAAAGTAGGTGTTTCAGGTTCGTTGCGCAAACAAAATGATGCCGGAATAGGAAGTGATGCTATCTGGACAGCATTAATGGGATATAACCCGATTATGGCTCCTATATTATATTCTAATGGACTTGTACCTGCCTATGGTAATGATAACGGAGACCGTTTCAACCCATGGGTGCAGGCCACGATGACCGGATACCGGGAAAACTGGGATAATAATATTCAGACTAGCGTAGTCCTGGATCAGAAACTGGACTTTATTACGAAAGGTCTCTTCTTTACCGGACGATTTGGATATGATACCGAGAATAGTAATTGGATCAGGCGATATAAATATCCTGCAATGCATAAGGCAGAAAAATCGCGGGATATAAACGGAGACCTTGTATTTAATGAGATTGTAAAGGAGTTTCCAATGACACAATCTTCTGGAGCCGGAGGAAAAAGAAATGAATTTTTTGAATGGGAACTTCGTTACGACCGCAGATTTAACAACCATAATATTGGTGGAGTTTTAAAATACACCCAAGCATCTAAAACGCAAACAGTAGATATTGGAGATGACCTTAAACAAGGTATAGCCCGTCGTAATCAAGGTTTGGCCGGTCGAGTCCATTATAACTGGTCGAGTCGTTATTTTGTCGATTTCAACTTTGGATATACAGGATCTGAGAACTACCACAGAGATCACAGGTTTGGTTTCTTTCCTGCTGTTTCAGGAGCATGGAATATTGCTGGAGAGCCTTTCTTGAAAGATATCAGCTGGTTGGATATGTTCAAAGTACGTTATTCATGGGGAAAAACAGGTAGTGACAATTTAGGTAAAAAGGATAATAAAGATATTCGCTTCCCTTATCTCTACACGATTAATACAACGGCAAACAATGCCTATAACTTTGGGGACTATGGCTATAACAGAGAATATGCCGGCAAATACTATTCTGAAATAGCTTCTACAAATGTTTCTTGGGAGATTGCGACCAAACAGGATCTCGGAATAGACCTCTCTTTTTTAGGAAACAGATTATCAGGAACAATCGATTATTTCTATGAACATCGTAAGGGTATATATATGGAACGTGCGTATCTCCCATGGTCAGTAGGCGTAGAGAGTAATCCTTATGCGAATGTAGGTGAAGTGAAAGCCCGGGGATTTGATGGAAACTTCGTTTTCAAACAAAAAGCCGGAAATGTTGATTTTACTTTACGTGGTAATATGACCTACAGCAAAAATGAGATAATTGAACGAGATGAGGAAAACTCTATTTATTGGTATAAGCTACAGAAAGGACATCGTGTGAATCAAGCCCGTGGGCTGGTTGCTTTGGGGTTGTTTGAAGATTATGAAGAGATACGTAACAGCCCGACACAAACTTTTGGCGACGTGATGCCCGGAGATATAAAATACAAGGACATTAATGGTGATGGAAGAATTGATGACAATGACAGGGTTGCTATAGGTGCAACAACGAAACCGAACCTTACTTATGGGTTTGGTATTTCTTCCAAGTGGAAAGGATTGGATGTGAGCATGCATTTCCAGGGAGTTGGGAAGTCGACTTTCCAAATCGGAGGCTCTTCCGTTCATATGTTTAGTTTAGGTGACGGGTGGGGTAATATACTGAGCGACTTGGCTAACTCGAATCGTTGGATACTAGGTGAGAATGAAGATCCGAATGCAGAATATCCGCGTCTGACCTATGGCGCTAATTCGAATAATTACCAAAGTTCTACATATTGGCTCAGAGACGGCTCGTATTTACGACTGAAAACGCTGGATATCGGTTATACATTTCCTACGGCTTTAGTGAATAAAATGCATATGAGTAATGTACGCATTTTCTTTATAGGTACCAACCTACTCACATTCTCTAAATTCAAGTTATGGGATCCGGAAATGGGAAGTTCTGATGGAAAAAAATACCCGCTTAGCAAAACCATTTCATTAGGAATATCAGTTAATCTATAATCATAAATGCATATGAAGAAAATAATTATAATTTTATCTATAGTAACAGGATTGGGTTTGGCCCTTGGCGGATGCTCGGATTATCTGGACTCGGATTATCTGTTTGACGAACGTATGTCTATAGAAGATGTCTTCCAGAATAGAGACTATACAAATGAATGGCTGGCTCAGGCTTATTCCTATTTAGGAAATGGTTATTTACAAGATGTATCCAGTAAAAAGAATATCCCTTTCAATTTTGCTGACGATATGTATTACGGAGATGAATCGGATGGATACATGAGATGGAAAAGTGGGCGTTACTCTGAAAGTGGCGATCATAATGAAACCCAATATATCTGGCAGAATGCTTACAGGGGAATCCGTCAGGCTTCTATCTTTGTGAATAACATTGATAAAAACAAACAATTTAGCACATCGGAGATTGTTGACTTAAAAGGCCAGGCTTATTTTTTAAGAGCTTATTTCTATTGGTTCATGCTACGCTTATATGGTCCTGTGCCTATTATACCGGATGAAACAGTAGACTATATGAAAGAATACGATGAAGTGGCTCAAGCTAGAAATACGTATGACGAATGTGTGGATTATATCATCGGGGATTTGGTGAAAGCGGCAGAACTGCTTCCAACCACCTCCCGTGCAGTACAGGAGCTAGCTCGTCCTACTCGTGGTTCAGCTTTGGGACTCCGTGCAAAGGTACTGTTATTTGCTGCCAGTCCGTTATATAATGGGAAAGCTCCGGCTGATGTTGCTGCAGCTCTGATAGACAAAGAAAGTAAGCGTCTGCTTCCGGAGACTTATGATGAGTCTAAATGGGCTAAAGCCGCCGCTGCAGCCAAGGATGTCATGGATATGAACCATTATAGCTTATATTTCGCATATTCTAAGAGTAGTGGAGATATTGCTTATCCGGCCACTATCACTCCCTATAATGATGGTAATTTTGTAAATCAGGATTGGCCGAATGGCTATAAAAACATAGACCCGCTCGAATCGTATCGTGCCTTGTTTAATGGGGATGTTCTTGCTCACGAGAATCCTGAACTTATTTTTACCCGTGGTCAGAATGGCTCTGGAGAAGATGTGTCAACTCTGGTCCTTCACCAGTTACCTCGCCTTTATGGGAAAGGATATAGCTCCCATGGTATGACTCAGAAACAATGTGATGCCTATTATATGGCAGATGGCACAGACTGCCCGGGTATGAACTCTATGTATGGGGCAGTGCCGGGATATGCCGGCCGCTACGATAGCCGTCCCCGTGAAGCAGGTTTGGTTACTTCAGGAGAATTATCCAATTATCCGGAACTAGGTCCTTTGGGTGTAGGAGTATCAAAACAATATGTGAATCGTGAACCGCGTTTCTACGCATCCGTAGCATACAATGGATGTACTTGGAATTTGCTGAATGCCGAAAAGGATAAAGATGAGGAAAGTAACAAGCAGGTGTTTTATTATCGCGGAAGTGGGAATGGGTACACGAATGCTACTTACTGGTTGCGTACTGGCATAGGGATCAAAAAATATGTAAGTCCGTATGATATAAGCAACACAACTTCTACAGCTTATGATAAATCACGGTTTACAAAAAAGGTAGACCCGGCCATTCGTTATGCTGAGATACTGTTAATCTATGCAGAAGCGTTGAATGAGTTGAATGGACAATATAATGTGCCATCATGGGATGGGACTAAGACGCATTTGATAAGCCGTACTACCAGTGAATTAAAGAAAGGTATACAGCCAATTCGTATTCGTGCCGGAGTTCCTGATTATGCAGAAGATGTTTATGGCAATCAGGATAAATTCCGTGAGAAACTGAAACGTGAACGGCAGATTGAATTGTTTGCAGAAGGACACCGTTATTTCGATCTTCGCCGCTGGATGGATGCTCCGGTAGAAGAAGCAGCTCAGATTTACGGATGTAATGCATATGCAACTAAAGATATGCCTGAGGCTTTCCATACTCCTGTCGTAGTGCCTTCGCTGCCTACTATATTTGCCCGTAAGATGTGGTTTTTACCTATTCATCATACCGAGTTGAGACGTAACTCGAAACTAATTCAAAATCCGGGCTGGACTAATCCTGAATAACTCTTATAATTCGAAGAAAATGAAATATATATATTATCTGTTTTTAGCCATGTTCACAATAATGTGTTGTGTATCATGCAACGATGAATGGAAAGATGAGCAATATATACAGACAGCCTCTTTCAAAGCCATTCCTAACAGCCTGGGGGTAACTCCTGTGTATGTACGCTATAAGTCTGAGGGGAAAGTGGTCTATAATCTTCCGGTCATTATCAGTGGTTCGACAATGAATTCTCAAAACCGTACTGTACATATCGGTCTGGATCCCGATACGCTGGCTGTATTGAATCAAGAAGCATATGGTCATCGTAATGAGCTGTATTTTAAGCAACTGGGGACAACCTATTATGGTATGTCGGAAACGATAGATATTCCTGCGGATAAATACACTACCACCGTTCCTATCGA
The DNA here is from genome assembly GCF_900079725.1 of uncultured Dysgonomonas sp. Classification (NCBI taxonomy): domain Bacteria; kingdom Pseudomonadati; phylum Bacteroidota; class Bacteroidia; order Bacteroidales; family Dysgonomonadaceae; genus Dysgonomonas; species uncultured Dysgonomonas sp. The sequence continues at coordinate 2,402,997 of NZ_LT599032.1, read as the reverse complement.
GTTTACACTAGGGAATTTGGATCAGACTGATAAATGGGTATTACCTTTGAGGATATTGAGTGACCCTTCATACAATTATCAGGCTAACCCCCATAAGTACTATCAGAGGGCTATGTTACATATTAATCCGTTCAATGATTATTCGGGTACATACAGTGGCACCTTATACAAAATATATCTGGCTCCCGATATGGAAACAGCATTGAATATGTCGTCGGTAAGGACTTATGTGGTGGACGAAAACACTATCTTCCTTTATGCCGGAATCAGGGATATAGACTACCTGGATAGGAAACTATATAAGATATTTATCAGGTTTACAGATGAGATGATTGATATCCAGAAAAAGAAGCTGGAGATTTATACTGATAATCCGGAGATAAACTTAAATGTACAAGGGCAACCATATTATACAGTAGAAGAAGAAATGGATGCTACAAAGGTATATATGAAGCATATATATATTACTTTGGGATTGAGTTATACATTTGAAGACTATACGACAATCTCCGGTACTCCGCTTAAATATACAGTAACAGGGATATTGTCAATGCAGCGTGACCTGAATACATTGATTCCGGACGAAGACCAACAGATCCAATGGTAGAAGAACGGTATACATTTTAGCAATATGGGGTTACTTAAGATAATTGGTAACCCCGTATAATCCTTATCGGTATGTTTTGGTAAGGTTGATGCCTGTGAAGGCGCAAATGCTCAAACAATTACCAGTATTGCTTCTACTTCGCTTTCAATCAAAGAACCAATGGATTGTATCGCGAAGCCCATTTTCACACGCTTACTACTTATAAAAATAACCCGGCAATTAGGATTTGCTAAGTTCAATTGAAATAAACTGACTATAATTGAAAATCTATGAAAAGAATATTTATATATCAGCTGTTTCTGATTGTTTTCACGTCGCATATATATTCGTGTAAAGATTCGGAGAATAAAATGACTGAAGGAGAAATTACTAGCTTCTCTGTATGGGACCAGAAATCGGTTAATCATATACTTCATGTCGATAATGTGAATAATGTCATCAGTAATAAAGAAGAGCTCCCCACATATGTCAATCTTAAGGAACTGCTTATAGAATTCAAAGTCAATACCGGAGATGTGATACTCAAGCTTAACGGTAAGGTTCAGCAAAGCGGAGGTAATAAAAATGACTTTTCGAAGGAATGTATCTATGATCTTTACGTAGGCGATACCAAGCAGAAGTCATATACAGTCAAAATAACCAAACCTCAATTATCGAATAGTTTTCAGACATTTACCTTTCCTGAAAAACAAATGGAGCAGTATCAACCGGCAATAAATACTGAAACCGGGGAAATCTCGAATGGAAATGAAATTCCGTCAAATATAGATATTACCTCTTTACAACCCGAATTCACTACATCCGAAAAAAGTTCGGTCGTTAAGGTAAACGGAGTAGTGCAAAAAAGCGGAAACGCCAGGCATGATTTCACTAAGCCAATTACATATAATATAGAAGGAGAGGATGGTACATCGAAACAATACAGAGTGACGTTAAAACAAGGAAATCAGGCTATCTTGACAAACCCTGTCATTGTGGGCAGTTATGCTGATCCTACAGTTATCCGTGTAGGAAAAGAGTTTTACCTATATGTGACATCAGGAAGAGTGAGGGGTTACAAATCTACCGATCTGATAAACTGGCCCCGCATCGGAGGCAGTAAAAGTGAGGTATTTGATAAAAGGCCCGATTTCACGGATGATGATGTGAACGATACAGGAATGTGGGCTCCGGATATTAATTATTATGATGGAAAATATGTGATGTATTATGCTATATCTAAGTGGAGCGGAGGCGCTACATGTGGTATAGGCGTGGGAGTCTCAGATAAACCTGAAGGGCCTTTTGTGCCGCCTGCAGGCAATTCTAATGGAAAACTGTTTGTCAGTGCTGAAATAGGGGTTCATAACTCGATCGATCCTTGTTTCGTCGAAGAAGATGGCAAGCGCTATTTATTCTGGGGCAGCTTCTATGGAATATACATGACAGAATTAACGGCAGATGGCATGGCAGTGAAAGATTTAACAAAGAAAACACTGATTGCGGGCAAATCATTTGAAGCTCCTTATATTCATAAAAGGGGGAAATACTACTATTTGTTTGTATCTACCGGGGCATGTTGCGAAGGTATGACCAGTTCATATAAAGTAATGGTCGGAAGGTCCGAAAGTCTGTCCGGTCCATATCTGAATAAGACAGGAACAGACATGAAAACATTCGATGCATGGAATCCCTCTAACTACCAGCCTGTTGTAGTGAAGGGAGATGCTACATTTGGCGGACCCGGGCATAACGCAAGGATTATAACTGATGATAATGGAATAGATTGGATGCTTTATCATGCTTATATCGATAATGGTAGTAGCCAGCGCAATTTAATGTTGGATAGAGTAAAATGGGACGATGAAGGATGGCCTATAGTAGGCAATGGTACCCCTTCGTATTCAATTGACGTAGTTCCGGTCTTCAAATAGATACTAAAAAATGATAGATATCAAAAGTACTCTGTTTTAGTAACAGGAGTATTGAAATGTGGAGTTGCTTTCTCTTTGTTTTAACGTTAGTTAACTCAATAACGTTAAAACCTGACACTTCTGACACATTTCTTACTATTTTCACGCAGTCTGTTTTGCATTAATTAACCATATATAGTTAAAAAGTAACAAAGGTTACACATATATCAGTAAATAGTCAACAATTAGAACTTCTTTATACTTCCGTTTCATCGGATTAGTAATCCGATGATTTGTTATTTGCGGATTTTAAATCCGCCATTATAACTTTCGGATTGCAAATCCGAAAGGACGAAAGGATGAAAAATTAAGAGCCAACGGTCAGTGGAGCCAATTAGCTTTTTACTCTCTCTGTAGCCTCCCTTTGGGGAGGACTGTTAAGCTCTGAATTCTTATACCCTCTTTGTCATGTTGAACGGAGTGAAACATCTCGTTTCTCAAGGTCGGGATTCTTCACTTCGTTCAGAATGACAGCAGAGAACTTAACAGCCCTGCTCCTCAAGGAGGTTGGAGGGGGCTAAAAGGTTACACTTTTTACTCATTTGTTAATATACTAATTCAATAATTCACAAATCTGCAGATCAATACATCAAAGAACTGTAAGCTAACAGCAAAAGGCCACTGGCTATAGTTATATAGATAAACTTTTTCAGAAAAGGTTAAATTTTGGTCTACCCTATAAATTTAATGAAGAAATATCGTGGTTATTCTTCGGATAGGTATCTTTGTCCTGACAAATTTTAGTAATATGATAGGCCGAATAATGGAGACAGAAATAAAATTCTTTTCATTTAAAATATTTTGATAAAATTTAAAGTGGCTCTTGGCTAAGCCTCTTTTTAGAATAAGTATTTATCTTTTTATAGGCGGTTTCTCAAAACTTGCCCCGGGAGAAATATAAAAATAGATAATCTCTCATTTTATAAAGCATCTGGTGAAAATATAAAAGGTTGATCTAAGGTAATATCAAATTTAACCTGTTTGTTGATGTATCAATCCTTCAATTTTGAAGAGTTGATAGACCAGGGTCGGTATGGGATGAAACTTTCATTATAAGGGATGATATTTTCATTTTGGGATAATATATAACAATACATTTGTATATACTCATTTATGCGAATATCGTTAACCAAATGAAAATAATAATGTGGAAATCATAATTTATTTATCGCATGTCTTATTTTTTATACCATATAGTGTAGGCTAAATGAAAGACGAAGGGAGAAAGGAATCAAAAAAGAAAAAGACAACGGCCAAATCACTCTTTTAGAACAATCTGTATTTGAAACGCAGAAATATCCGGACCACCTAATTGGAAAATCTCCCATCGATCTGCCTCAGTCTGGATGAAATTAATGTAAATAGCTAATATATAATCTATACCGGATTATGAGATTGAATACTCTGAAGTTTTTTCTCTGCCTGTCACTGTGTTTTGTTATTACGGGTCTTTCTTCTCAATCGACGCAATATTATTTTAGTCATTACGGAATACGGGAAGGGCTTTCGCAAAATACTGTGAATGCTATACTGCAAGACCGGACAGGTTTTCTATGGGTAGGAACTAAAGATGGGTTAAACCGGTTTGATGGCTTTTCTTTTCGCACATTTAAACGCGATATTCTCGACAAAAACAGTATTGGTAATAATTATATAAAGGTTCTGCATGAAGATAATAGGGGCAAAATATGGGTGGGAACCGATGCCGGTATATATGTATATGATCCGTATACAGAGCAATTTAATCAATTTTTGGTGCAGGCGGATAATAAAGTAATTATTAATAAGACGATATCGGCAATAGAAGGCAATGGGTCATATATTTGGATCGCAGTCGAATCGCAGGGAATTTTTTGTTACGATGTACAGTCGGGTTTACTCAAAAACTTTGATCTCAAAAGCCATGATATATCCTCTAATATCGAATGCCTTAAAGAAGACAGAAATGGTGTTTTATGGCTGGGAAGCTACGGGGAAGGGTTGTTTTACTCAAAGGATAATCTGAAAACCATTCGTGAGTTTACAGATGATAAAGGTGAAAAGGTATTTCGCGACGACGTTATTCTCAAAATTATCTCGGGAGCATATAATTGTTTGTATGTAGGCTCGGTAAAAGAAGGCCTTAAGGAACTAAGCCTTTCTTCCGGAAAGGTGCGCGATTTGTTGCAAATAGATAATAACAACGAGAAGATTTTCATTCGCGATATAATGATAAATTCGGATAATGAATTGTGGCTGGGAACCGAATCGGGTATATATGTCTATAATTTGCGAACCAATAGCTATCTGCATCTGGAGAGTTCTTTTTACGATCCCTATTCTTTGTCAGACAATGCTATCTATTGTTTGTGCAAGGATAGGGAAGAAGGTATTTGGATAGGTTCATACTTCGGCGGTCTGAATTATTATCCGAAGCAATATACACATTTCAACAAATATTATCCTACGGATACTTCTAACGGCCTGCGGGGAAAGAGAGTGAGGGAGTTTTGCGCAGACTCTTCGGGGCTTATCTGGATCAGTACAGAAGACGGAGGACTTAGCAACTATAATCCACAGACAAATAAGATTTCGTTTTTTGAACCCAGCAGGGCTTTTTCCAATGTTCAATGCCTTTTACCCGATGGTGATAACCTATGGGTAGGTACATTCTCGAAAGGAGTAAAAGTAATAAACAGAAATACAGGGCATATAAAATCTTATAATAAAGGAAATACACCCAATTCATTGAACGATGACAATATTTTTGCCATGCTGCGTACATCCGACGGAACTATTTATTTGGGAACTTTGTTCGGGCTGCTCAAATATAACAGGACTACTGACGATTTTTTTGCAATTCCTGAACTGAATGGTAAATTCATATATGATATTAAAGAAGACAGGCACGGCGATCTCTGGTTGGCAACCTATTCCGATGGAGTTTTCTGTTACGATATAAATAAGAAGAAATGGAAAAACTACCTGCATAATGAAGCGGACGAGCATAGTTTACCTTACAATAAGGTGACCAGTATATTTGAAGACAGCCGCCACCAGATATGGGTCACCACACAAGGCCGTGGTTTTTGCCGGTTCGATCCGTCAACAGAAACTTTTATAAGGTATGATGAGCGAAACGGCTTACCTAACGATGTTATATATCAGATTGTAGAAGACGACAAAGGTTTTTTCTGGATCACATCTAATAAAGGGCTCATTTGCTTCAATCCGAGTGATAATTTTATAAAAAACTATACAGTGGTAGATGGGATTCTGAGTAATCAATTCAATTACAGGTCAGGATTTAAGTCTGACGACGGAAGCCTTTTTATGGGCAGTATAGATGGTTTTATAAGATTCGAGCCGAAAGATTTTTCCGAAAGTAAATATAAGCCCACCCCCGTTATAACAGATTTTCTATTGTATAACAAAAGGGTTAGTGTAGGGGAGAGGAAATCTCCTTTGTACCGGAGTATTATCTATACAGACAGCCTTATTCTCAGCTCGAAGCAAAATTCATTCAGCTTCAGGGTAGCTGCTTTGAGTTATCTGTCTCCTCATACAAATATTTTAAAGTACAAGCTCGAAGGGTTCGATAAGGATTGGCTGTCGATGACAGAAAGCCCGCTAATCAATTATTCTAATCTCAAATACGGGGATTATGTATTTCGGTTGAAAATATCTGATCCCACAATGCCTTCAATAGGGAACGAGAAGATACTTTTTATAAGGATTTTACCGCCGTTCTATTTGTCGCCATGGGCATACGTCTTTTATGTTCTGATATTTGGCTCCTTTGTTTACTATACTGTATATAATATAAGAAAGCGGTCGACAATGCGTGAACGAAGGGAAATGGAGAAATTCGAACAGCGGAAAGCATTGGAGATATACGATGCCAAGATCCGTTTTTTTACCGATGTTGCACATGAAATACGAACCCCTCTGACACTAATAAAGGGGCCTCTGGAAAATATTCTGTTAACAGATTATATAGACGATATGATAAGGGATGATTTGAATATTATGAATCATAATACAGATCGTCTGTTGAATCTGACAAATCAGTTGCTTGACTTCCAGAAAATAGAGAGTAAAGGACTTCAGCTCAGTTTTACCGAATGTAATATCTCTGATATTTTGCGGGGATGTTATCTGCAATTCAAACTATCTACCCAACAGATGAATTTGAATTTTATGCTTCGCTTGCCGGACAAGGATTTGTATGCTCATATAGATAAGGAAGCATTTACCAAGATCATCAGTAATTTATTCAGTAATGCAATGAAGTATGCGCAGACGTATATAGAGGTAAAACTGGATGTTGATGATGAAAAAAGAGAGTTGCGGGTGGTTATAAAGAATGATGGAAATATCATCTCGCCGGACATGCGGGAAGAAGTTTTTAAGCCTTTTGTAAGGCTCAATAATCTTGAAACCTCTAAGCCACTTCCGGGGACGGGAATAGGATTGGCCTTATCTCGTTCGTTGGCGAAACTTCATCAAGGGGGTCTGTATATCGAAGACTATATAGATTGCAACAGTTTTTGCCTGGTATTACCTACGACCGCTTATGATGAAAAGGCGCTTCCACTTCCCGCTATCGTTCAGCCGGAAGACCCTTCTTCCAGATTGGCGATCCTGATTGTCGAGGATGACCCGGAATTGCTCGCTTTTATTGTTAAGCAACTATCGGCATATACTATATTTACGGCCACAGATGGAAAAGAAGCATTAAATGTGCTCGACTCTAACATTGTGAATCTGATTATAACTGACGTTATGATGCCCCATATGGATGGCTTTGAATTATGCCGCATATTGAAGTCAAATATCGATTATAGCCATATACCCGTTATCCTTCTCACGGCAAAAACCAACCTCCGGTCCAAGATAGAAGGGCTGGAAGCCGGTGCTGATATGTATATTGAAAAACCATTCTCGGTAGAGTACTTGAGAGCCTGCGCATCTAATCTGATACATAATCGGATAAAGCTGAAAGAAATTTTTGTCAATTCACCTCTTGTGGCTGCCAACTCCATGGCATTTACCAAGGCTGACGAAGACTTTTTGAAAAAGATGAATGAAATTATACTTGACAATATAGATAATCCTGAATTTAATATGGATGACATGGTTGGAATACTGCATATGAGCCGCTCCGTTTTTTACAGGAAGATCAAGGGAATCCTGAATATGAACCCGAATGAATATTTACGTCTCGAACGCCTGAAAAAAGCTGCTGAATTATTACTTGCCGGAAACAGCCGTATTAATGAGGTCTGTTATTTGGTTGGATTCAATTCGCCTTCATATTTTGCCAAATGTTTTCAGAAGCAATTTGGTATTTTACCCAAAGATTTTGTCACTAGTAAGAAGCAAATGTCTAGAGATTGAGTAGGTGAAACAAATGTTGTATCAATTGGAATAATTATGTTGTATTGCTTGTCTCCTATTTTTCATCTTTGTAAGGCAATTTAATTGTATAAATATTTTGAAAAATACCTGTTTCAATTCAGACTATTAAAATAAGATAACCGACTGATAATATTACTCTATACGGGATTTAATTGCTTTTTGTGAAAGCAATTGCGTGAAAGGCCTGGCAGGTAATCGAATCCGGCAATTTAACTTCATACTGATATATTTATGTCAACAAGATTATTTACTTTTCGCAAGGGTCTATGGGCTGTATATACAGGTTATACTGCGCGCGAGACATATCCCCATCACGACCTGCCCGGATTTCTGTTTTTAAAGAAAAGAAATATTAATAGTTCCTTCGAAAGACATCGGGGGAATCAAACTTCATAATCGATATATGTTAACAAAATTATTTATTTTTTGTACCGGTCTATTGACTGTATGTGCAAGTTATGCCACGACGCATCATCCTTTCAGATTGGACGCAAGCCTGTCTGTGAAAGTTCCGGGTAATCCTGCTGTGACCTATGAGTTAAAGATGAATGATGCCGGTAACGGAAACTATAGTATGGAACCCGTCGAATCGTTACCTATACATATATCGGGACAAGTAAATGAAATGGATAATAAAATACGGATCAAAGTATCTATTGCGGCCGATGAAGATACATACTTTAAATATTCACAGAATATATCCACAGGATATTTACATTCCGATTGCCAGTTTCTGATGCCCGGATTCTGGTATCGCCGCAATTTATTATCTCCGAAGGAAGCTCCTTCGTTTCATACATCGTTCGGTTGGACAGTGAGGGAAGACCGCCTGAGCACACCGCTCACAGGTATCTATAATGAGAGAAACGGGATGTATATGTCAGTAACACGTATCGATCTTCCCCAATATGATGCTCTCACTACCCATAAAGAAGGAGAAGTTATTGTTTCGGGAAAAACCTCTCTGGGCTATACCGGCTTTGAAGAGATAAACGGCAATGCAAATCTTTCATTCGGCTATCCTTTTCAGGAAACTCCTAAAAGCTATATCAGGAAACTGACATTAGCTCCGTCTATAGAAGCTTTTCAGGAAATAAAGAAAGGGGAAACTATCAATCTGGAGTGGGAAGTATTTATGGGGCAAGCCACCGATTATTCCGATTTTGTGAAGCAGGTGTGGGAATATAGTTACGACACCTATCAGCCAAAGCCGCTCGCCCCCCAATATTCTTTTACTCCCGAAAAGATGAAACAAACGATAGTTTCGTATTTTGCCGACAGTTTTGTTAGCGAGAAAGAATTGAAATTCCCTTCCGGCGCACATCTTATGGTTGCTACCTGTGAGAAGAATGGCATTGCGGAGGTCGGATTTATCGGGCGGGTATTACTTAATTCATTCAATGCCTATGAATATGGAGAACTCAATGGACGGCCCGATCTGGTGAATAATAGCAATTCAGTATTTGCGAGCTATTTAGAACATGGTTTTACTAAGAATGGCTTTTTCAGGGAATATGTCGATCAGGATGCAGGAAAGGAAACAGATGTTTTCAGCATACGTCGGCAGTCTGAAGGCATATACGCTATGTTTCATTATCTGCAATATGAGAAAAACAAAGGGCGAAAGCATCCGGAATGGGAAGCCCGCATAAAAACTATTTTGGATAGGATACTCCGTTTGCAGAATGCAGACGGTAGTTTTCCCCGTAAATTTAAGGATGATTTTAGTATTGTCGACAAGAGCGGCGGTAGCACTCCATCGGCAACCCTTCCGCTGGTAATGGCCTATAAATACTTTGGTGATGCTAAATATCTGAAGAGTGCGAAAAAGACAGCCGAATATCTGAAAACAGAGTTGATAGATAAGGCCGATTATTTCTCATCTACACTCGATGCTAATTGCGAAGATAAGGAGGCTTCCTTGTATGCAGCCACTGCCACTTACTATCTAGCGCTTGTTTCGGAGGGTAAGGAAAGGCAATATTATGCCGGTTTGTGTAGGAAGGCTGCATATTTCACGCTGTCATGGTACTATCTGTGGGATGTTCCTTTTGCCAAAGGACAGATGTTAGGGGATATCGGATTGAAGACCCGCGGATGGGGTAATGTATCTGTAGAGAACAATCATATCGATGTATTCATTTTTGAGTTCGGTTCAGTATTAGACTGGCTCTCAATGGAATTTAAAGAACCTCGTTTCGAAAACTTTATCAAGGTTATCCGTTCGTCTATGGGGCAACTGCTTCCATATGAAGGGCATATGTGCGGTATTGCCAAGGTCGGCTATTACCCCGAAGTAGTGCAGCATACCAATTGGGATTATGGTAAAAACGGGAAAGGGTTCTATAATGATATTTTTGCTCCGGGGTGGGTTGTCGCTTCATTATGGGAACTGATGAGTCCCGGACGGGCCGAAGTGTTTCTTCTGAAAGGGAAATAGAACGTTATATCAATGAAATAGCTTAGCCCATCTTGCCACTTAAACGTACAAGATGGGCTGATTATTTTTATCTATATACTTAGTATTGAAAAATATGCCATTAATTTTTATTGATTGGTTAATACCTTACCTTTGCATAATGAAAACAAAAGATCAAACAAACAGCATATTGTCTAATCTGGGAATTGAAGCCCTGAATGAAATGCAGATTGCCGCTGAGGATGCAATTATCAATAAGCAAAATACAATCCTGTTATCCCCTACGGGCTCAGGGAAAACACTTGCTTATTTAATGCCTGTTCTCCGGTTATTAAAGGAAGATGTAAAAAGCGTGCAATGTCTCGTTATTGTCCCTTCCCGTGAATTAGCTCTCCAGATAGAGCAGGTTTGGAAAAAGATGGGAACAAAATTTAAAGTGAATGTTTGTTATGGAGGGCATTCCATTGAGACGGAACTTAATAATCTGAGTAATCCTCCGGCTATACTTATAGCAACACCGGGCAGGCTGAAAGACCACTTGGAGCGGAAATCCTTTGATACCGGTTCGGCGAAAATATTAGTATTGGATGAGTTTGATAAATCCCTGCAACTGGGCTTCCAGGATGATATGAATACAATTATAGGTCAATTCCCAAACTTGCAGAAGAGGGTTTTACTTTCCGCAACATCCAATGTGGAAATCCCTGATTTTGTAAAGATGGAATCACCTGCAGTCCTTGATTATACACAAGAAGAAAAGAACGATGCTCTTTCCATTAGGCTTGTCCTGTCTCTTGAAAAAGATAAGATCCAATCATTGTTTCAGCTTATATGTTCTCTCGATTCCGAGCCGGCGCTTATCTTCTGTAACCACCGGGAAGTAGCCGAACGCATCAGCGATTTATTAAATAAGAAAGGAATTCAGACCGGATATTATCACGGAGGAATGGATCAGGACGACAGGGAAAAAATTCTTATTCAATTCAGAAATGGCAGTCTGAATTATCTGGTTACAACAGATTTGGCAGCCAGAGGACTGGATATCCCCGAAATGAAACATGTGATTCATTACCATCTTCCTTCCAAAGGGAGTGAATTTGTCCATCGTAATGGGCGTACAGCTCGTATGCATGCTTCCGGTACAGCATATATTATAATGTATAAAGAAGATAAAACTCCGGACTACATTCCTGAAGATACGGATATATTAGAGCTAAAAGCTGTAAAATCTTTGCCAAAGCATCCCCAATACAAGACAATCTATGTGAGTGGAGGAAAGAAAAACAAACTGAATAAAAGTGATATTGTCGGGTTCTTTTTACAGAAAGGAAAACTGGATAAAGCCGATTTGGGATTGATAGAAGTGAAAGACTTTATCTCTTTTGTAGCTGTCCGTTCTTCGGCTGTGAAAACTCTTCTGGCTAATATTAAGGATGAGAAGATGAAAGGGAAAAAGTATAAGATAGAATTGGCTAGGAACGTTATTAAAAAAACAGATTAATTAGTAGAATAATACTATATTAAGTCAGTATATAATAAGTTCTTTTCCCCACTATCTAAATGAAAAAATAAAGATAAACAACCAAAACATGACAAATAAAACATCTGCACTCCGCCTTATATATCCTCAATGGCAGGGAGGAATAGTAGCTCACTGGATGCCTGACCTCCCTCCTGATGATGCATCACGTGGATATTATTTAGGCGCATATTTATTAAATTTTCTGGCTCCTGATACAGGACAAAGAATGATTGAAGTGCCTGTATCACTGGATATAAACGACAGGGAAACAGAGAAAGGGATAAACTCGTATCAGGTTATCCTGAAACAAACTAAAGCTGCTCTTGAAATACTAAATAACGAGACTCCGGAACGAATCATAACTCTTGGAGGTGACTGTGCTGTCAGTGTTGTTCCTTTCACATATCTGGCAGCAAAATATCCGGATGATGTAGCTATTGTATGGATAGATGCTCATCCTGATGTAAGTCTGCCTTATGACGACTATAAAGGTTATCATGCAATGGCGCTTACTGCTTGCCTTGGAATAGGTGATGAAGAAATAATGAACGTATTACCCGGAAAGGTAGATGCCTCTAAAGCGTTGTTAGTAGGAGTACGTTCATGGGATAAGGGAATGAAAGAGAGACAAAATAAATTAGGAATAAAAGGTTTGTCCCCTGCTGAAGTGTCTGATAATAGTTTTGTAGTAATGGAATGGCTGAAACAGGTCGGAGTATCTAAAGTTGTTATCCATTTTGATATGGATGTATTAGACCCTGCCGAGATAATTGCCGCTGTAGGTACAGACCCCGACGGAATGAAGATCGATGAGGCTGTACGTGTTATCAATGATATAGCTTCCGAATATGATATTGTAGGCCTTACTGTTGCAGAGCCGATGCCACGTGTAGCTATTAAAATCAGAAATATGCTTAGTAAACTGCCTTTACTGAAAGATTAAATATATTTACAGGCCTTTTATGTGTAAATAAAAGGCCTGTTTTTTAGATATTTAATGAAATAGGAGGTTATTTTTCTCTGGTGTACAGATACCAATAAACACATCCGACTAACACTACTCCTCCAATAAGGTTTCCTAATGTAGCAGGAATTAAATTGTGGAGAATGAAATTGCTCCAAAGAATGTCCGCACCCGAATAAATAGCGGCAGGGATAAAGAACATATTGGCTATGGAGTGTTCATAACCCAGAGTAACAAAGAGCATAACAGGAATCCATATACCGATGCATTTCCCTATAATATCTTTTGCTGCATATCCCATCCACATTCCCAGACAAACCAGCCAGTTAGCTCCGATTCCTTTGATAAAGACAGTTAGGAAGTCTTGGTTTACCTTTACTTCTGCATAGTGATGCAGATAATGCTGCCAGGGGTCCTTGTCAAATAGACCGACTCCTGAAGAGAGCAGGTAGGCGACTACCTGGGAGCCGATAAAGTTGAACAGATAAGAAAGGATAAGAAGTTTAACAAAGGTAAAAGCCTTTAATCTCCTCTCCAATAAGGGAAGTGTAAACGCAGTACAGTCACTGGTAAATAAATCTGCCCCGGTGATAGACACTATAATAAGCCCCACAGGGAAAAGTGCTCCGGCAATAAACTTGATTAGTCCGGGGTTTTCTGAACCTACTCCGGGCATTCCTCCTGCGACCATAATAGATAGTAATCCGCCGAAAGCGATGAATACACCGCCTAGTATGGCTATCAGACTGAATTTAGATAATGGTAAATTACTTTTATAAATACCTGAATTGGCAAACTCCACTGTGATTTCTTTCGGAGTGTTGTAGTTCTTCATTATTCGTATCTTACTTAAATTAAGAATAGAGGTTATACATTAAGTCCATAACTTTTGAAAATCGCTTCCGCCTTGTTCAATTCCTGATTTGATGGAGGATTTATATCCTTCAACTTGTATTCTTGCCCGATCTGCTCCCATTTATGTATTCCCATCTGATGAAAAGGCAGGATATCTACCCGTTCCACATTCTTGAACTGGCTTACATATTGTGCCCACTGATGCAAATCTTTCTCGTTGTCTGTAAAATGAGGGACAAGGACATACCTTAGCCATACCGGTTTATTTATTTCGGCGAGATATTCTATAAAGTTGAGGGTTGGCTCAAGAGGCCTTGCTGTTAGTTCTTTATATTTATCGGGATTTATATGCTTGATATCCAATAAGACAAGATCGGTATAGGTAAGGATCTCCTTCGTCTTGTCGTTGAATAAAAATCCTGACGTATCGATGGCTGTGTGTATGTTAGCGGCTTTACACAGTTTGAATAATTCCAATACAAATTCCGGTTGAAGCATAGGTTCTCCGCCCGAAACGGTGACACCTCCTTTTACAAATGCTTTCACCTTCATTACTTCGTCTAAAGCCTGTTGAGGTGTTAGTTCATATTTCCCTTCATTTGGCTTCCATGTATCGGGGTTGTGACAATAGAGGCAACGCAAAGGGCAACCCTGCATAAAGAATACAAAGCGGATGCCCGGCCCGTCCTTGGTGCCGAATGTTTCAAGGGAGTGAATATGACCTTTCATATTGAAGAAAATCAGGCAGAAAATTTCTAACTGCCTGATTTATTAGCTGTATATGGACTTAAAAAGTAGTTGTGATTGTTCTGTTGATAACATCCAGCTGCTGTTCTTTAGTCAGCTTGGTGAAATTAACCGCGTAACCCGATACCCGTATTGTTAATTGAGGGTATTTCTCAGGGTGTTCCATTGCATCCACCAGTAGTTGACGGTCGAACACATTTACATTCAGGTGATGGCCTGTTTGTAAGAAGTATCCATCCATCAATCCTGCAAGGTTCTGAGCTTCTTCCTCGCGGTTCTTGCCCAGTGTACTTGGAGTAATGGCGAATGTATAAGATATACCATCGTTTGCATGCTCAAACGGAAGTTTAGCAACAGACGACAATGATGCTACTGCTCCTCTGGTATCGCGTCCGTGCATTGGATTAGCACCCGGTGCAAAAGGAGTACCATCGCGGCGTCCGTCAGGCGTATTTCCCGTTTTCTTTCCATAAACGACATTCGATGTGATCGTCAATACCGATTGAGTAGGGATTGCATCTTTATACATCTTGCGTTTACGGATTTTTTTCATAAACGTTTCTACGATATCTATGGCAAACTGGTCTGTATTATCGTCATTGTTTCCGAAAGGAACATAATCTTTTTCCTGTATATAATCTACCGCATCTCCGTCAGCATCCCTAACAATACGTACTCTTCCATATTTAATAGCGGCAAACGAGTCTGCGATAATAGATAGGCCGGATACACCAAAGGCTTGTGTGCGTACAATATCTACATCATGCAGAGCCATTTCGAGAGCTTCGTAAGAGTATTTATCGTGCATATAGTGGATAATATTCAGTGCTTTCACATAAGTTTCGGCAACCCAGTCGAGAGTACGGTCAAATTTTTCCCATACTTCATCAAACTCAAGATAATCGCCCGAAATCTTTTCTACCCAGTGTTTTGGCAATACCTGAGCTTTTGTTTTCTCATCCTTACCTCCGTTAATAGTATAAAGCAATGCTTTAGGCAGGTTGGCACGTGCTCCGAAGAACTGCATCTGCTGTCCGATACGCATTGGCGATACACAACATGCGATACCGTAGTCATCTCCCAATTGCGGACGCATAAGGTCGTCATTTTCGTATTGGAGAGAAGATGTGTCGATAGATACTTTCGCGCAATATTTTTTCCATGCTTCGGGTAAGCGGTCGCTCCACAGGATTGTAAGATTCGGTTCCGGTGCAGGACCTAAATTGTACAGGGTGTGCAACATACGGTAACTGTTTTTGGTTACCATCGTGCGCCCGTTATTTGTCATACCTCCGATAGATTCAGTCACCCAAACAGGATCTCCTGAGAATAGTTCATTATATTCATTTGTACGAAGGAAGCGAACAATGCGGAGTTTCATCACAAAATGGTCGATCATCTCCTGAGCTTCTTTCTCTGTGATAACGCCTTCCTTCAAATCCCGTTCGATATAAATGTCGAGGAATGTGGTTACACGCCCCAGACTCATTGCTGCGCCATTCTGGTCTTTAATGGCACCCAGATATCCAAAGTATGTCCACTGGATAGCTTCCTGTGCATTAGTTGCGGGATTTGAAATATCGAACCCATAATCAGCAGCCATGCGTTTCAATGCCTTCAATGCCTGAATCTGTGAATTCAATTCCTCACGAAGACGGATCAAATCATCTGTCATAACGATAGGATCACATTCCTTGTAACGCTTATCACGTTCTGCAATCAGCCGGTCTACGCCATAGAGTGCGATACGGCGATAGTCTCCGATAATACGACCACGTCCGTATGCATCGGGTAGGCCCGTTAATAAGCCGTTGCTTCTGGCGCGGCGGATACTGTCGGTATATGCCGAAAATACTCCTTCGTTATGAGTTTTACGATATTTTGAGAATATTTCTGTTGTAACGGGATCCAGTTTGTAGCCGTATTCTTCAAGGCTTTGCTGTACCATGCGGAGGCCTCCGTTAGGAAAGATGGCCCTTTTGAGAGGTTTGTCGGCCTGTACACCTACTATTTTTTCCAGATCTTTGTCGATATAGCCAGCACCATAAGCATCGATCTGTGAAGGGATTTTAGTTTCGGCATCATACACACCTTTTTCTTTTTCTACCTTGAACATCTCGCTTAGCTTATCCCATAGCTTTGTAGTAGCTTCTGTTGCGTCTTCCAGGAAAGACTCGTCCCCTGTATATTCTGTATAATTTTTTAAGATAAAATCATTTACTTCGATTTTTTCTTTCCACTTGGTTCCTTTAAAATCTTTATATGCTTCCATTTGTTATTATTTAAATTCAATTTGGCGTTTCAATAATCTAAAACTGGACACATATATAAATCACAAAAAGCATGCCCAATTTCTTCTAAAAAAGAATAAACATGGCTCTCGGAACTTAAGGAAACAGAAAAAATAATAATAAATCCTCACCTTGTAGTGAGAGAATCTTTTTATGGTTCTCAAGCCTTATTTCCCGAAAGCTTTTTAATTGATCAATTCTGGCAGGTCTTCTGGCTTACTCCGTTTTTGAATCGCCTTCCCAATATTCAGTCAACAGTGAGCAGTTAACAGTTAACAAAAATGATAACGAATAACTGATGATCGATGGCTGTTAATCAGTGGCTATAAGTTTTGTTCAAAAATATCAGTGATTAGTATTAACAGTTCACTGAAAAGAGCTTACAGCAGCGGGTCTGCCCGGGATTCTCACCCGGTTCCCTTTTCACCATCCTTCAAGAACATAAAGGATGACACCAAAACCGTGACAAAGGTAGCTATTTTATCTTAAATAGCTATATGACTGGCAGTAGAAAATTTATTTTGCATATGTATATGCGATAATTCTATACGGCGATTATTCCAAATAACGACCGTTGCACTTTTTAATGATTTTTCGACATCGATTAACCGTTGGTTGCTGCTGCCTCTGAAGATAAGGGATTCGTCTTTCAGTGATTCAACATATCGCCCGTCTACAAGTACATCTATATAGGGAAGTATCCGGGATAGCCTTTCTGACCTTATGATTTGCTCATATATATACCCGGTGTAACACCAGATATCTTTATCTGTTTCAGATTTGATCCGTCGGGCCAGTTCTGTAAACCCTTCTACCTGCATAAAGGGATCACCTCCTGTAAAAGTCACATTCGCAAACTCCGATTCTTTAATTTCCTCCAATAAATTATCGATAGGATATGTTTTACCGTGCTCAATATTCCACGAATGGGGATTGTGGCACCCTTTGCAAAGGTGTGTGCATCCGGCAGCGTAGATGGCAGTCCGGAATCCGGGGCCATCTACAGTCGTGTCGCGTATGATATTCAGTATCGATATATTATTATTCATGGACAATGCGGTCGTTAAGTTCGGCTAGTTTTGCACTATTCCATCTATCGGTAGTACCTACCAGATAGCCTGTTATGCGTTGCAGACGGTCTATCTGCATACTTCCGCAACGAGGGCACTCATTTATCTGTGTAGCAGCATTTTCGTATCCGCATTTCAGGCAACGGTTCCGGTTGTGGTTCACCGAAGCATAGCCAATATTGTATTTATCCATCATATCTACGACAGTCATAATGGCTTCGGGATTATGAGTGGCATCGCCATCCATTTCAACATAGAATATATGTCCACCACGTGTGAGATCGTGATATGGAGCTTCAACCTTGGCTTTCTGATGTGCGCTACATGGATAATATACAGGTACATGGTTTGAGTTTGTATAATACTCCCGGTCTGTAATTCCTTCGATAAGTCCGAAGTCTTTTTTGTCGCGTCGTGTAAACCTTCCGGCGAGCCCTTCGGCGGGAGTAGCCAGTACACTATAGTTGTGCTGATATTTATCAGAATACTCATTTGCCCGGTCTCTCATATATGTTATTATTTCCAGACCCAGTTTCTGCGCATTTTCATCTTCTCCGTGGTGCTTGCCGATGAGGGCGACCAAAGCCTCGGCAAGCCCGATGAAACCTATGCCCAATGTACCCTGATTGATAACTTTCTCTATCGTATCCTCGCCTGCCAGTTGTTCGCATCCTTCCCACAGCACCGACATAAGTAACGGAAACTGTTTGGGAGCAGCTGTCTTTTGAAATTCGAAGCGGCGATGTAATTGGAGAGCGGCCAGATCGAGCATCTGATCCAGTTGCCTGTAAAAACAGACGATTCTTTCCTTCTCGTTTTCTATGTTTCTGCATTCTAGTGCAATGCGTACCAGATTGAGTGTAGAGAAAGAAAGATTGCCTCTGCCTACCGAAGTTTTCTTTCCAAAGCGGTTTTCGAATACACGGGTACGGCAGCCCATTGTTGCCACCTCGTACTCAAAGCGGCGGGGATCGTTCTCATTCCATTCTTCATGTTGGTTGAATGTCGCGTCCAGATTCAGGAAGTTAGGGAAGAAACGATGCGCACTCACCTTGCATGCCAGTTGGTATAAATCGTAATTCCGGTCTGTTGGTAAATAGCTTACTCCCCGCTTCTTTTTCCATATCTGTATCGGGAAAATGGCTGTTACTCCGTTGCCCACGCCTTCATCTGTGCTGATTAACAGTTCCCGCATGATGCACCTTCCTTCGGCAGAAGTATCCGTTCCATAATTGATAGAGCTGAATACCACCTGGTTGCCTCCCCGGGAGTGTATGGTGTTCATGTTGTGGATGAAGGCTTCCATCGACTGATGTACACGACTCACAGTACGGTTTATGGCATGCTGGACAATTTTTTCGTCACCCTGTAATCCTGTCAAATTTTTTGATAGGTAATCTTCTATCGGTGTTTCGTAAAGGTGTTTGTAGTCAAGTCCGTTTATCTGTTCCAGCACTTTTATCTCTTCAATAAAGCTGCGCCTGACAAAAGGTGCCAGATAAAAATCGAAAGCAGGGATGGATTGACCGCCATGCATTTCATTCTGGGCTGTTTCCATAGATATACAGCCGAGCATGCTTGCAGTTTCAATACGTTTAGCAGGGCGTGATTCGCCATGTCCGGCATTGAATCCATGTTGAAGTATCTTATCTAGCGGGTGTTGTACGCAGGTGAGGCTTTTGGTCGGATAATAATCCTTGTCATGAATATGTAAATAATTTCGGCGGACGGCTTCTTTTACTTCCGGCAGCAGCAAGTAGTCGTCGACAAAAGGCTTGGTTGTTTCACTCGCGAATTTCATCATCATTCCTGCCGGGGTATCGGCGTTCATATTGGCGTTTTCGCGTGTGATATCGTTCGATTTGGTTTCTATGATTTCGAGAAACATGTCGCGGGTCTTGGCTTTTCGGGCAATACTCCGCTGATCGCGGTAAGCGATATATTTCTTGGCGGCTTCTTTGCGTGGGCTTTTCATCAGCTCCACCTCTACCATGTCCTGAATTTGTTCTACAGTCATTTGTTCGTTTCCCTGGCAAGAAACAAAATCCGTGATGCGTCTTATCAGGGAAGAGTCTTCTCCTTGTTCGGTGTGTAACATGGCTTTGCGAATGGCTGCCATTATCTTTTCTTCATTGAAGCCGACGATGCGTCCGTCTCTTTTTACAACTGTCTGGATCATGGTTGTATTATGTTATAAGTAAAAGAAAGTATTCGACCCGCTTTCGCGTAGTCAATTGTTAATTAATGATACATTGTTTCAATGTAACTGACGGGGAAAGAGAGCAAAATAGGCGAAGAGAGATTAATGATGTAAAGTCACCGCATATCCTATTCTATCGCTTTTCTCCCGAAAGCTACGAATGTATACACGGCAGGTCTTCTGACTCATTTCTCTGCTAGGCGCCTTCCCAATATTCAGTTGTCTGTTAATCAGTGGCGTGAGAGCCTCGCTTTTTCTTGAAATTTACAGCTACGGGGATAGTTCAGGACTTACACCTGATTCCCTTTTCATCCGATTTTATTTCAGAACCGTATATGACAACAAAGGTAAATTATTTTTTTATATGGTTTTCAGAAATGAGATTTATTTATCTTAAAATAATACTGAAGTTTTCCAAAACTAATTTTAAGTTTCATATTATCAGCTAAATAAATTTTGGGTATTGTTGAAAAGTTTTCTAAATGGTATGATTGATTTAAATAAATATACCTTTGTTGAAAACTTTTTTAATAAAAGGATGTACTTGATAAATAATTTTGTATCGAATATTTCTGCAACGGATTATATAACAAATTACAGGGATGTAAGTAAGTTTATCGTATTCTGCAAACAATGCAATAAGTATAATAATTGCTGGGCATGTCCTCCCTATGATTTCGATATGGATGGTTATCTATCCGGCTATGAAAGCGTATATATTATAGGAACGAAGATAAGTCTCTCGGAAAATGTACGGTTGAAATGTGTGGAGGCTGAAATAAGCCGTCGGACAGGTGCTGGGATCATTGCTGATGTAAGGCACGAACTAGATAAGCAGCTATTGAAGCTCGAATCTAAGTATCCGGATAGTAAAGCATTCTTTGCGGGTACTTGCCATCTCTGTCCCGATAACGATTGTACACGGATTAAAGGGCAACTATGCCGCTATCCTGATAAAATACGTCACTCATTAGAATCTTTTGGCTTTGATATCGCGAAAACGACAACGGATTTACTTCACATTGAACTTAAATGGAGCAATAACGGATTATTGCCTGAATATCTGACTCTGGTTAGTGGTTTCTTTACGAATTATAGTATTGATAATCAGGATATAAAAGAATGTTTTCCTCATAATTAATTAAAGAATACGGAAAAATTGTTCTCATAATCTCAAAATATCTCAATTTTTTATTCCAACTTTGTATCCGATTATTGGTGTTACAAGTCCGCATCTTCGGATAAGTAATGAAAAGGGAATCAGGTGTAAGTCCTGAACAGACCCGCTGCTGTAAACTCTTTTGAATAGTTTCGAGCGATACCCAATGCCACTATTTTGATAAGCTATAAGTTAGCTGAAAAATGGGAAGGCTGCAAGAAACAAGAGTGAGTCAGAAGACCTGCCAATGATCGTATGATTTTGTCTTTCGAGGATTAGAGGCAAGTCGGAGAATTAAAAATTCATGTTCGGATAAAACTGATTTATGCAACTATTGAGGTTGTATTATTTAGTTATGTATGCATAACAGGATGCACTACACAAGACAATTAACTGAATTATTTATTCTCCACGAGATTAATTTATACAAAGCGAACAAAATGGAAAATGTTTCGTCAGAGGACAAAGGTATGTCCGTTACAAGATTTGTAGATCTGATTTTGGAAGTAAGTACAATTCTTCTGGAATCGGGAGCTCACTGTGAACGTATAAACCGCAATGTGCAGCGTATTGCCGATACGACTTGCTATAAGGTGGAGATACTTCTCACCTTTACTGCTGTATCGGTAACGGTTACAGATCGTAAAAATCCCGAAAATACAGTGACAGGAAACAGGCGGGTGAGACATCACGGGGCACATTTCGGTGTGTTGACCAATACCAGTTTGCTCACATGGGATCTTTTCGAGAATAAAATATCGTTGGATGAGCTCGAAAATTGCCTGAATGAGATAAAAGTGGCACCGAAACATCCTGTATGGCTGATACGTGTTTTTATAGGGGTAGCATGTGGTTGCCTGTGTTTGCTTGCCGGAGGCGACTGGGTGGATGGGGCTTTTGCCTTTATAGCATCACTTATGGGGCTTACTGTACGTCAGGAGATGATAAAGAAAAAATTTAATCTGATGGTTGCTATTGTATGTTCTGCTTTTGTGACTACAACCGTTTCCGGCATGAATGTATTGTTCGGTTGCGGCTTATCGCCGGATATATCGGTAGCAACAGCTGTGCTGTTCCTTATACCGGGTGTCCCGTTGATAAATTGTATTATAGATTTGCTGGAGGGGTATATACCCACAGGTATTGCGCGTGGAGCATTCGGCGGCTTTATTTTGCTATGTATAGCTATCGGTATGTTTATGAGTATGTCATTAATCGGTATCAATAATTTTTAGAGATGATAACAGATATAGTAAGGGATGCATTTTTGAGCTTTTTTGTGGCAATAGGCTTCGCGCTTCTTTTCGAGACTCCCCGGAAAGCTTTGCTCATTGCAGGATTGTTGGGAGGGGTAGGGCATTGCATCCGTTTTGCACTGTTGCAATCGGATTATGGTTTGGTCGCTTCTACACTTTGTGGGACTGTGTTCATCGGGCTTGCCGGTATATATTGTGCTCATCGCATACATACACCGCCTGTTGTATTTACGCTTCCGGCTTGTATTACGATGATTCCCGGATTATACGCCTATCGCACAATGCTTGGTTGCATCAGGATATATGAAGAAGGAACGAGTGATGAAGGCTCGTCTTTGTTGCAGGATACAGCATACAATTTTATCCTTACATCTTCACTATTGTTTTGTCTGGCGATTGGTATTTGCATTGCAGCTCTCGTTTTTCGGAAGAAGAGTGTGAAGGAGATAAAGAAGATCAAAGATCTGGGGATAAAGATTTTCTGATTTCCAGAAGATACAGTGAGCGCGTCGTAGTGTTAAGAATAGCTAATCGATGTAAGAAATCGGAAGTCTGGGCGACTAACCTTTTGTATGTAGGTTAGGTGGCTTAACTAACTGGTACCCGGATTTTAAAGATAGGTATCTGTTTGTAACTTATTCTGACCGATTTACTTAGGGGGCAAGTATATAAGCCTCTGGCCTTAAAAAAGCTTATAATCAAGGATTAATTAAAAGGGAAATCCTCTGGAAATAAGTTTTTATGTATATTTGTAGGCTTTATAGATTAATTTAACAAATACTCAAATATGAATATAGCTCTCATCGGATATGGTAAAATGGGACATGAAATAGAAAAGATAGCTGTTTCGAGAGGTCACAATATTGTATCTATCATAGATGTTAATAATCCGGACGATTTCAACTCTCCTGCTTTTAAGAGTGCCGATGTGGCGATTGAATTTTCTACGCCTGACAGTGCGATAGATAATTACAGGAAATGTTTTGTGGAACACGTTCCTGTGGTGGCAGGCACAACGGGCTGGCTCGAACATATGGATGAAGTGAAAAAAGCGTGTTCGGAAGGAGGACAGACTTTCTTCTATGCATCGAACTATAGTCTGGGAGTAAATATTTTCTTTGTATTGAATAAGTTTCTGGCACGGATAATGAATAGTTATCCCGACTATGATGTGAAAATCGACGAAACCCACCACATTCATAAACTGGATGCTCCCAGTGGGACAGCTATTACATTGGCCGAAGGTGTGTTGGAAAACATAGGGTGGAAAGATCGTTGGGCACTGGAAACAGCCGAAAATAAAGAAGATCTGGTGATTCATAGTATCCGTGAAGGAGAAGTTCCCGGAATACATGAGATAACATACGAATCGGAAGTTGATGTAATAAGCATCAAACATGATTCGAAAAGCCGGAAAGGGCTTGCTTTGGGTGCAGTGATTGCTGCCGAATTTACCAAAGGTAAAAAAGGCTTTCTGGGAATGGATGATATGCTTAAATTTTAAAATAAGGTCGTAGACCTGCTTTTGCTTACAATATGGAAAATAACACAAAAAAAGATAGCACACAGCAAAAACGAAAACCCGGTGTAAGACAATGGATATATGCCATCCTTGCTTGCATATTGTGTGTCTTATTTGTTATCTGGACAGGTTACTGGGGAGTATTGATTCTTATCCCCGTTTTTATAGATATCTATATTACGAAATTTATCCCGTGGGGAGCATGGCGCAATGCCAAGAATCCGCATGTGAGGAAAGTGCTCGACTGGGTAGATGCTATTGTTTTCGCATTGGTAGGTGTATGGATCATTAATACATTCTTTTTCCAGAATTACCAGATACCGACTTCGTCTCTCGAAAAATCACTTTTAGTCGGAGACTTCCTCTGTGTAAGTAAGGTTAGTTACGGTGCGCGTTCTCCGATGACTCCATTTTCACTTCCATTGATGCAGCATACATTTCCTGTTGGCGGATTTAAGTCGTATCTGGAAAAACCGCAGTTGGAATATAAACGGTTTACAGGTATAGGGCACATAGAGCGCAACGATATAGTTGTGTTCAACTATCCGTCCGGGGATACGGTAGCACTTAATTATCAGAATGGAGATTATTACACGCTGGCTAAGAGGGTTGGACGAGATATAGTCTGGAGAGATAAAAGGACATATGGAGATATAGTATACAGACCTGTAGACAGACGGGAAAATTATGTGAAGCGGTGTGTCGGATTACCCGGAGAAACTATAGAACTAATAAATGATATTGTTCACATAAATGATAAGCCGATTGCCAACCCGGAAAATATGCAGCTATTGTATTTTATCCAGACAGACGGTACTGAGATAGCTCCAAAGATATTGGAAGAATTAGGAGCCAGCGAGGATGACTATTTGTATACCAACAGTATGGGGCAGAAGATGGTATATTCTTTTAACCCCATGGGGATAGACGGTGCAGACAGCCTGAGGCTGGCCAGTCTCGGATTTAAGTATAATAATGGCGGTTTCGGACTAGCATATCAGATTCCTCTGACAAAAGCAATGGTAAGTAAAATAAAGGAAAAACCCTTTGTGCTGGCTGTATTCCCAATGAATGAATTTAAGAAAAAAGCGGGGATTAAGCGTGATACTAATATCGGCGACTATGTATATCCTCTTACATGGACTCAGGATTGCTATTCGGGTGATTTTCCTAAACTGTGGATTCCTAAGCGCGGCGAAACTATAAAATTTGATACTGATGTGGATTACAAAGTTGCGGCTTATATCCGTTGCATCAAAAATTATGAACATAATGATTTTGACTACCGTGACGGCAAAGTGTATATCAACGGGCAGCAGGCCGATTCTTATACATTCAAATACGACTATTACTTTATGATGGGTGATAACCGTGACAATTCAGCCGATTCACGTGCCTGGGGATTTGTTCCCGAAGACCATGTGGTGGGTAAACCATTATTTATATGGTTGTCTCTGGATAAGGATAAAGGATGGTTTAGTGGTAAGATTCGCTGGAACAGATTATTTACATCGGGGAACAAAAAATAAAACCCGGCTATAAATTGGGGAATGAAATAATGTCTTCAAAAAAGAAAAATATATACGTTTATTTGGGCAAAGTAATTCTTGTTACTTTGCTCATTGTTTTATTGGTACGTACATTCTTCCTAGAATCATTCTCTGTATCTTCTTCACAAATGGAGACGACATTGCTGAAAGGAGATAAGATTCTCATTAATAAAACAGCCTATGGCATCCGTATGCCGGTAACCTTATTGAGTATCCCGTTCACCTTCGATAACGTATTCGGTATTCAGTCTTACTCCGCAGCTTTACAAGCGCCGTACAAAAGGTTTTTTGCACGCAGTATGGGCAGGCACGATATCGTGCTTTTCAATAATCCGCTGGAGACAGATAAACCGCTGGATAAGCGGAGTCTTTTGCTCAGCCGTTGCGTCGCTCTGCCCGGAGATTCTCTGCAGGTAGAGAATGGCTTGTTTATTATCAATGGAAGGCCGTATTCGGGCTGCCCTAATACAATGGAAGAATATAGTTTTAAGGTATCAGCCAAAAAAGAACTGGACGACATAGCTAAAGAGTTGCATATATCCGTACCTCTGGGCACCGTGCAGGGTGATAGTGTGATTACGCATCTGAGCAGATATGATGCATTTGTGCTGAATGAAAGTTTATCGGATTCGCTTACACTTGTTCTCTGCAAAAAAGATACGCTCAAAAGCCATACGTTCCTTATTCCCTTTAAAGGAAAAATAATAGATATGGATGAAAATAACCTTATTATGTATAAGCAGATGATTTTGCAGGAACAGAAAGGAAAAGATGTAAAAATAGAGAACGGGGAACTGGTTATAGATGGAATAAAGCAGATCGACTATACTTTCGAAGACAGTTATTACTGGATGTTGTCTGATAACAGTATTCATTCCATAGATTCACGGTCTATAGGATTCATTCCGTTCAGTAGTATTGTAGGTAAGGCTAGCCTGATCTGGCATAGCTCGGATGAAAACGGTACTAGGACGGAACGTTGTTTTTCTTCTATAAAATAAGTGACAGATGGGATTAAATGATATATACCTTTCTTCAGCATACCTTGCCCCGGTTCAGTATTATACCAAGTTTCTTCTTGCCGGCCGTGTCCTTATCGAGCAAAACGACAATTATATTAAGCAAACATATCGTAACCGTTGTACCATTGTTTCGGCAAATGGAGAAATATCCCTGTCTATTCCTGTCGAACATTCATCAAAAGATAAGACTTTGATGAAAGATATCAGGATTGCCCAACATGGTAACTGGCAACACATGCACTGGAATGCTATTGTATCGGCTTATAATTCGACACCTTTTTTCGAATATTACCAAGATGATTTCTATCCGTTCTATCATAAAAAATACTCTTTTCTGTTCGATTATAATGAAGAATTGAATAATCTGATTCTTCGCTTGCTGGACATAAATCTTCCCCGAATACAACACACGGCAGTTTATAAGACCGAATTTACGGATACGGAATCCGATTTCAGGGAGCTGATCCATCCCAAAAAAGATTGGAAACTGTTGGATGCGGATTTCTTACCTGTACCGTATTATCAGGTCTTTGGGCAAAAATTCGGATTCATTGCCAATATGAGTATTATCGATTTGTTGTTTAATATGGGAAATGAAAGCCAGATAATACTTGCGGATTCAGCTAGGAAAAGAATATGAGTTTTGGCGAAAACTTTATCTATATAATTATAGCCGATAGCTTTTAGCTCTTTGAAGTTTTAGGAATAAGTAGAAAGTTATATGAGATACGAGTAAACGAGACACGAGATACAAGTTGCTAACTGATGACTGTAAAATTAGTTACGAGTTACTTCGCCCTGCGGGCAGTTACGGGTTACGAGGAAAAAATTGTTAATTATTCATTCTTAATTATTCATTGTTTTCTGTGTTACTTTTGTTACCTTTTAGACAGTTGCATAGATCACATGAATTTTCTGCTTTCCGTGCTCGGGGGCTTCTGATTAGAGACTGATTTAAGCTATTTTATGTCCTTTGAGACATATTTATGTATAAAACGTTGTATTTTTGCGTAAAACTTGGAAAAACAGATGTTACATTTTTTGAAAAGGCATATCTTATTTTCGCTTATTTTAGTTGCAATTTCCCTGATTGCAGTAGCTTGTGCCAATATGGCATCACCAACGGGAGGTGCTTATGATCTGGAAGGCCCTAAGGTAGTAAGGAGTAATCCCGGATTTAATGCAACTCAAGTGAAAAAAGGGAAGATAGTCATCGAGTTTGATGAAAATGTTACCATAGAAAGGCCTTCGGAAAATGTAATCATTACCCCGCCCCAGAAGGCATTCCCTGTCATCAATACCGTAAACAGGAAAGTAAATGTGGAGCTTAGAGATACTTTATTACCGAATACTACATATACAATTGACTTTACAAATTCGATCGTAGATAACAATGAGAAGAACCCGATAGAGAATTTTTCCTTTTCTTTCTCTACTGGCGATGTGGTAGACTCTATGGCCGTATCGGGCAAAGTGTTGACTGCAGATAACCTGGAGCCTGTAAAGGGTATGTATGTCGGGCTTCATTCTAACTTGAATGATACCGCTTTTACCAAAACCAAGTTTGAACGCATTTCCCGTACAAATGAATCCGGCGACTTTACCATTCGCGGTGTTGCTCCCGGCAAATATAAGCTGTATGCGCTGGATGATTCTAACCGTGACTATATGTACGATAATCCGTCAGAAGCCATTGCTTTTATGGAAACTATCATAGAGCCGGCATCCGAAAGGGCTTCACGTTTCGATACCACCTATGTAGATAAAGAAAAGAAAGTAGTAGATACTATTGTGGCTGTACAATATACTCGTTTTTTGCCCGACAATATAGTATTGCGGACGTTCAAGTCAGGGTTTCAGCGTCAGTTTTTACAAAAACATGAACGTATTCAGCATAAGCTGTCTCTCTTCTTCGGAGCACCTACGGAGATGCCTCAGATGGAGCCGTTGAACTTTGACGGAAATAGAGACTGGTTTATAATGGAGAGGACCCCTAAGAACGATACTATTACATATTGGATCAAGGATAAAGAGGTGATGGCAATAGATACATTGTCTATCCGGCTTACTTACCTGAAGACAGATACGCTGAATCAATCCTTTCCGGTAACCGATACCCTGACCTTTATGGACAGAACCCGAAAGCCGATAAAAGAAGATAAGAAGAAAGAAAAAAAGAAAAAAGATGGAGAAAGTGACGAACCTGAAATTACTTTCCTGAACATAGCAAATAACCTTTCTTCTACATGGGATACATATAAAAGTATTTCGTTGTTGTTTGAGGAACCTATTACAGATACTTTATCCAACAAAATAAAATTGCAGCAGTTGAGGGACACTGTGTATTATGATATTCCGTTCCAACTGGAAGCCGATAGTGTGAATCCGAGAAAATATACTATCCGCAATAAATGGGGTTATAATAATGAATACCGTATACAAATAGACTCAGCTTCTATATATAGTATATACGGACTATGGAATAATAAGATCGACCAGAAATTTAAAGTAAAAGCCGAAGATCAGTATGGACAGCTTGCTATAAGGGTTGCGGGTATAGATAGTATTCCTTCTTTTATGGAACTTTTAGATAAGTCGGATAAACCAATTCGTAAAGCACGAGTCATAGATAATATTGCAGTCTTTAAAGACCTTGATCCGGGGTCATATTATGTACGCATTGTATTGGACAGCAATAATAACGGAATATGGGATACAGGTGATTTCCAGAAAGGCTTACAGCCGGAAATGGTTTGTTATTCTCCAAAGGAATATAAAGTAAGGGCTTATTCGGAGGTTTATGACGATGACGCCTGGGTGATAGACCCTGCTACATTAGGGAAGCAGAAACCTCTGGAAATAACTAAGCAGAAGCCTCAGGAAAAAGAATCGAGGAGGAAGCAACTCGAAGAAAAAGAAGAACAAGAAAATCAGCAGAATAGAGAAAGATCGAGAAATTCGACCGATCCGAATTCGAGCAGAAGCAATAATTCCCAATATGGGGCGAGAAGCAATAGTGGACAGAATATGAACAGTGGATACTAATGCCGATCGGATTAAATAATAAGAGTATGATGAAAAGAATTACAGGAATAGTGCTGATGTTATTAGTTTTAGTCAGCATAGAGTCGCAGGCCCAAGGTAAGTGTAAAATAAATAACATTTACTTTCAGGCAGGTGAAGAAATGACTTATGACTTATACTTCAAATACGGTCTTATACATACAAAAGCCGGAATATCTACACTGAAGACTGTAGCAGAGAGGTATAATAATACGGATGCCCTTAAGATGACACTGATGGCTCAGTCGACGGGTACTGTAAGGAAAATATTCAGCCTGAGCGATACTCTGTCGTGTTATCTGACAAAAGATTTAGTACCTCTTGCTTACATTAAGAATGCAGCAGAAGGAAAAGACTATACACAGGAAAGAGTAACATATACCTATACGGGTGATAAAGTAAATATAAATGCAATAAGGCATAAAAACGGAGACTTTAAATTTAACGAGACTCTGACATCCCAGTCGTGTATTTATGATATGATGAGTGTCGTATACTATGCCCGTACCCTTAATTATTCCACAATGAAGAAAGGGGAGACTGCCAAGGTAGACTTTATTTCGGGTAAGAAGAAAGTTAATATGGTGATAGAATATGAGGGAATAGAAACCGTTGAGGCTAATGATGATAGAAAATATAGCTGTATAAAGCTGACCCTGAGTATTATGGATGATGCATTCAGCGATAAGAAAGAAGCTATGAAAGTGTATATTACCAATGATAACAACCGTATGCCGGTGAGGCTGGATTCCAAGTTGAATATTGGTTCTACACGTGCTATCCTCAAGAGCTATAAAGGAAACAGGTATCCTGTACAAACGAAATAAAAACAAGGCAGCTTCCGCTATAATACACGAAGCTGCCCTTTATGTTTAAGCAGTGGCTATTCGAATAAGAATGGCTTAGTAGCTTCCAATTTAGTCCGTTGTTCTTCAAAGAAGAATTTCTCTTCGCCAAAGGCAGGCTTTAACTGATTGAACCATGTTGCTTTCGGGTCGTATTCGGCAAAGAAGGGGATATCCACCCATTTAGGGTTTCGCCCTTGTATAAAGCGAAGGACGAATATTTTCTCTCCCTTTATTTCCTGCACGCCCAGTACTTGTATCTTTCCTGCATGATCGCTCATGCTGGGACCTCTTACTGTACGGCACAGACCGCTAACCTGCCTGTAGGCGCGACGGAATATTTGCCAGCATTTTTCCAGTGGCAATTCGAAATAATGTTTCGATCCGGTATCGCGTGCAATGAACATGTAATACGGGATACATCCCAGATCGACCTGTTTGCGCCACATTTTGGCCCATAGTTCGGGCTTGTCATTGATATTGCGCAGGAGAGGGGACTGGGTGCGTATCTGCGATCCTGTCGAACGAATGCGGGCGATGGCTTGCTTGACGGCTTCGGTAGATAGTTCTCTCGGATGATTGAAGTGGGCCTGAAGAGAAAGAGTCTTCCCCGAACGATTTACCAACTCGAACAGGCGGATAATATCATCGCTGTCTTTATCGGTCAGATATCTGTATGGCCAGTATGCCAGAGATTTTGTGCCGATACGGATAGTTCGGATATGGTCAAACTCCGGTTCAAGGAGAGGTCTTATATAAGCCTCCAGCGTGGAGGTATTCATTATCATGGGATCACCACCTGTAAATAGTATATCGGTGACTTCTTTGTGCAGACGCAGGTACTTGAAGAGCAAGTCGGCTTCTTTCATTGCAAATTTCAGTCCGCTCATTCCTGAAAACTGCGGCCATCTGAAACAGAAGGTACAATACGCATGGCAGGTCTGTCCCTGACTGGGAAAGAATAAGACCGTTTCGGGATATTTATGCTGAATACCTTTCAGCTTTATTTCTCCCAAATAAGGCACATTGTGTTCTTGTCCTGCCGGATTAGGGTTGAGGGATAACCGTATCTGTTGTATTTTCTCATTTAGTTCTTTTCCATCAGACTGCTCGTTCAGAAGCCTTTCCACTGCTGTATAGTGCTTCTTCTCTAGCATGCCCCGTCTTGGGAAGTTCAATGTAAAAATAGGGTCGGTGTCAAGATTATCCCAATCTATCAGTTCATCCACCACATAGTTGTTGGTTTTAAATGGTAATACTCTTCCTACAACTTCGATATCCTTTACCATTTCCTCGGATAACGATGCTATCTGGGGAATGGAAAGGAAGTTGTGGAGAGTATATGATTTCAATACTCTGTCCATCTTAATGTTAAAAATTTGATATATTTTGTTGATTTTTCACAATATACGGAAAATAATGCTGGAAGCAGGGCTGGCTAAAGGCTCTGTTACATATTTTATAATATTATAACATTTGTAAACCTGATCAATTCTCGACTTTTGCCACTAAGATTCCTTATTCTCATATTTTTTCCTAAACCAATTATCTATATTATTTTAATGCACCGATTGATGAATATATCAATGAGCAAATATGTTAATGCAGGCAGTCTTTGAATTCTATGAGAGAGTTGAAGAAAATTTGAAAATTAACGGATTAAGAAGCGGAAATTGATATTATGAAAACTGTGCAAAAGTGTCAGATATGTCAGGTTTTAACAAAATAATCATAAGTTACTTTGTCTGTGGGTTGTTGCAAGTTACAAGAAAACAAATGATGTGCTGTTGAATAAAAACAGTAAATATTTATTCAACGATATCAAAGCTATAAAATTTAGAAGAATTCTATTCTTTTATTTTCACGTAAATGAGCTTTGTTCGGCTTTTGTCTATGTCACGTTCATCTATTTCAAAAACCTTTTTCTGCGATTTTATCAGAGGGGTTAGTTTTGGGAAGCCATAGTTACGTGAGTCGAAATCGGGACGCTTCTTGATGATCAGGTTACCGACCTCGCCGAGATATGCCCAACCATCATCATCAGCTACATCACGTATTGTGCTTTTGAGTAGTTGGATAAGTTTTTTATTTACAGGTTCGATATTATTGCCCTTGGTTTCTGTCGATGTTCCGGGTGATTGCGTGTTCTGCTGGTTATCCGAATTCTCAAGTATTTCTATGTAAATGAATTTGTCACAGGCTACGATAAAAGGATTAGGAGTCTTTTTTTCGCCTAATCCGAGAACGAACATACCGGATTCTCTCAATCGTACCGCCAGGCGGGTGAAGTCACTGTCGCTGGATACAAGACAAAAACCGTCGACCTTGTCGCTATGCAATATATCCATTGCGTCTATGATCATAGCAGAGTCTGTTGCATTTTTTCCTGTAGTGTAGCTATATTGTTGTATCGGGGTTATGGCATGTTCGAGCAAGGGTTGTTTCCATCCCGAGACAGAAGGTTTTGTCCAATCGCCATAGATGCGCTTAATGGTTGGTATTCCGAACTTGGTTATTTCGTCGAGCATACCTTTTATATTGGAGTAGGGTATATTATCGGCATCTATAAGGACTGCCAGCTTCATATCCGATTTTGGAACCATATATTCAATTGTTAGTTATTATCAAATATACGGTTTTTTGAAAAATGTTGCTTGTCTTTTTATGAAAAACATTTTCAGGCTTTCATTTTCAGGTGTAATCATCATGCACGAAATGCATGGTTTTATAATAACTGTAAAGCAATTTCTGCACAGGATTCAGCGTCGGCAAGTGCATTATGATGGTTTGTAAGTATATATCCGCAGTCATCGGCTACGGTATGTAATTGATGGTTGGGCAGATGACGTAGCTGACGCCTCGATGCGGCCAGCGTGCAATAAAACCTGTAATCGGGATAATCCATTCGATAGGTCTTAAATACGGCTTTCAGGCAGGTTTCATCAAATCCTTTATTGTGGGCTACCAAGGGCAGTTCTCCAATTAAAGGCTCTATCCGCATCCATACTTTTGAGAAAATATCAGCATTTATAGTATCCTCATATGTAAGGCCATGTACATTGCTGTTTCCGTAAGTATAATAATTTGGTTCCGGTTGTATAAGGCTATAGAAGCGGTCACAGATAATTCCGTTCCGGACAATTACGATACCCACACTGCAAACACTTGACATTTGCTCGTTGGCGGTTTCAAAATCTATAGCTGCAAAATCCCGTAGCATATTGTTTAATTATGAGAAATAAAATTAGAAAGAATATATCAGACTGGAAAATTACTTTGAGGGCGATTATATATAAAATAGGCCTATCTTTCTTGAATATCTTTATCTATAGGATATAGCTGATAGTTTAGCGTTCTTTGAAGTATTGGGATAAGTAGAAAGTTGAAAGTTATATGAGATACGAGTAGACGAGACACAAGATACGAGTTGCTAACTGATGACTGTAAAATTATTTACGAGTTACTTCGCCCGTCGGGCAGTTACGGGTTACGAGGGAAAAAATTGTTAATTATTCATTCTTAATTATTAATTGCTTTCCGTGTTACCTTTTACTTTTTCTGATTCTTGATATATACAAATATCAAATATTTAACGGAGTTTACTTTAAATATGCTTATTATGTATTTGGTAAAATAATTATTTAGTACTTATTTTACATTATCTAATATCAATTTACATTATGAAAAAAAATCTCACTTTTCTCATTTGTTTTTTTAGCATTACTTTTTCTGTTCTGCATGCAGAAGTGAAACTACCTCGCATATTTTCAGATAATATGGTGCTCCAACGTGATAAGCCCATAAAGGTATGGGGCTGGGCTGATAAGAATGAAACGGTAGAAATAAGTTTTCTCGATCAGCAAAAAAAGGTAAAAGCCGATAAAAACGGCAATTGGACTATATTGTTAACGCCTGTGTCTCACGGAGGACCATACACTATGCAGGTGAAAGGGAAAAATAATAGTATTACCTTTAAAAATATTCTTATCGGAGAGGTCTGGCTCTGTTCCGGACAGTCGAATATGGAATGGCAGGTAAAAAGCTCGATGAATGCGAAATCAGAGATCAGCAATGCCGATTTTCCTGAAATACGTGCATTCAATGTTGTGAAAGATTTGAATATGAAACCTAAATCTGATCTTAATGGTTCATGGGAGGTATGCTCTCCTGCAACTGTAGGTGATTTCTCAGCTGTTGCGTACTTCTTTGCCCGCAAATTGTATCAGGAACTGAATGTTCCGATTGGAATAATTAATTCATCGTGGGGAGGTACAGATATAGAAACATGGACTAGTCCCGAATCTTTTAGTAAGTTGGGTGATATCTTTAAAGAACGATACAAGGCTCTTAATATCACAGATTTTGACAAATTTGCTAAAGAAAGCGAAGAGGGGAAAAAAGCATTTACTCAAGCTATGCTTAATGACCCCGGAATAGTGGAATCATGGTTTAATCCTTCTCTCAATACAAGCACATGGGAGAAAATGCAGGTACCGAAACTTTGGGATGGAGAATTAGCTGCTGTAGATGGTATTTTATGGTTCAGATACACTCTCACACTTCCGGAGAGTGTTGAAGGAAAATCCGGAACAATACAGCTAGGCCCTATCGATGATAATGATGTAACATGGATAAACGGGATCAAAGTTGGAGAGACGAACGGACATAATATCAATCGTTTGTATACAGTTCCGGCAAATGTCCTTAAAGCAGGACAAAATATCATAACGGTAAAAGTTGTGGATAATGCCGGTGGCGGTGGCTTATATGGAAAACCTGAAGAGCTTACTCTGGATGCCGGTGGAAAGTCATATCCTTTGGCCGGAGAATGGTTGTACAAGGTAGCGGTAAGCAATAAAGCTTTCAACTATGTAGAATTTTCTCCGAATATGTATTCATCCCTGCTCTACAATGCAATGATAAATCCGATTATTCAATATGCCATTAAGGGTGCTATCTGGTATCAGGGAGAGAATAACGCAGGACAGGCTTATAATTACCGTACGCTCTTCCCGAATATGATTACAGACTGGAGAACAAAATGGGGTTATGAGTTTCCATTCTACTGGGTACAACTGGCCAATTTTATGGCAAAAGACGATGTTCCTCAGGATAGTAACTGGGCTGAATTACGGGAAGCTCAAAGTATGACCTTATCTCTACCAAAGACAGGTGAGGCAGTGATTACAGATATAGGGGAAGCCAACGATATCCATCCTCGTAACAAGCAGGATGTGGGACTTCGCTTAGCCTTGAATGCTTTGAACAAAGATTACGGCAAAACGGTAATCTATTCCGGTCCTACATTCAAATCGATGGAAATAAATGGCAATAAGGCTACCATCCATTTCAACAATATAGGAAAAGGGCTCAAATCTACAAGCAAATACGGTTACATAGAAGGATTTGCAATCGCCGGAGCAGATAACAAGTTTGTGTGGGCTAAAACTTATATTGAGGGAGATAAGGTTATTGTCTATTCCGATAATATATCTAAGCCTGTATCTGTTCGTTACAGCTGGTCTAATAATCCGGATGTAAACTTGTTCAATTCGGAAGGATTTCCTGCTGCTCCATTCAGGACAGACAGTCTGAAAGGAATTACACAAAGAGATTAAAAGATTATCAAGGATAAAGAAACCGCCCCGACTATGATTTAGTATGGGGCGGTTATAATTTAAGAATGATTATCCGATCTTATTTTGCTGCAACGAATACTGCATTTTCAATGGATTGACGAAAAGCAAGAACTCCATCGTTGGAAAGTTCCACCTTTTGTTCTTTTCCATTTGGAAGATAGACGATAGCATTCTTTTCGTCTTCGAATTTAAGAACCTTGGTTGATTCGCCATTAGCGACTGCACTCCAGGTATTGGTAGTCTTGTCATAAACAAGTTCCATTTCCTGTCCTTCTTCATTCTTGATATTGTATCCGTTATCCAGTGTTTCAACGGTATAAACTCCGTTTTCACCCTGAACCTTTTTTACAATCCCCGCTTCAACAGGATTCTCACCCGACCAGAATTCAATGGAGTTGATAACCAGGATATCGGCCAGCATACAAACCTCATACACAGGTACGATCCATAATGCAACGAATACAACCTCGTTAACGAACTTATTGTCTATAGTCTGGTTCCATGCCAATACTTTCTTCGAAAGATTGAATGAACCAATACATGAGCTGAATAGTAGTGTTCCTGCAAGAGCTATTGCAGCCACTGAAAAGAATCTCTTTTTCATAAAATTGTGCTTGTGATTAATTAAACATCTGAACAAAGATATAATAAAAATATATTAATAAACTTGGAGGTTCATTTTTTATTGCGAGGATGATGTTCTATTATTTCCTGGCGAAGATATTCTCTGTCCATATGAGTATATATCTCGGTTGTTGTGATTTTCTCATGGCCCAGCATCAACTGTATAGCCCGTATATTAGCTCCCCCTTCGAGCAAATGTGTGGCAAATGAATGCCGGAAAGTATGAGGGCTAATTGTCTTTTTTATTCCGGCCTGATCTGCATATTGCTTTATAAAATGGAACACCATGATGCGGGAAATGGCTGTCCCTCTCTTGCTTAGGAAGAGAATGTCTTCCGATCCTTTCTTTATGTCCATTTCCCTTCGGTAGTACAGATATTTTTCGATTTCATTTATTGCAGTATGAGAGATGGGTACGAGCCGTTGCTTGCTACCTTTCCCCTCCACCTTTATAAAACCTTCATCGAAAAACAGATCAGAGAATTTCAGCTTCGTAAGTTCCGATATACGCAAGCCACAGCTATAGAGGACTTCCAGGATAGCCCTGTTGCGTTGCCCCTCTTTTGTGGAGAGGTCAATTACAGACATCAGCTTTTCTATTTCATCAAGTGATAGTACAGTCGGTAGCTTTAATCCTATTTTCGGCGTTTCCAGAAGTTCTGTGGGATCTGCCTGCATATAGCCATCCAAAACCAGAAAATTATAGAACGATTTTATGCCCGATATAATGCGGGCTACTGACCGGGCATTGATTCCTAAATCGTAAAGCTGGGCGATGAACTGCTGCAAATCGTCGAGTTTCACCTCTTCCGCTTTCAGTACTTCGTTTTCCAGAAAGCCGGAAAGCTTATCCAGATCGGTCATATATGCATCTATCGAATTGGGAGAAAGAGACTTTTCCAGCAATAAATAGTTCCTGTATTTCTTTATTATGTTATCTTTTGTTTCCATCGATACTTGAATATAAGTACAAATATATATCTTTGCAATGTGAGTTTAATCAAACAGTATTGACTTAATCTCTTTTCAACTTATGGCTATTCTGAAATCAGCATTCAACTATCTTATATCCAGATATACAAAAGTTCAACTACTTATAATTCTGGTTATCATTATATTTGGCTTCTTTATAAGCGAGAGCAGTATTTTTGCCCGTTTTAGTTACGATGCCAAGATCATGGAGCTTAACAGCCAGATCGAGCATTATCGCAATAAAACAATCGAAGATAAGCAAAAATTGCAGGAACTTCAGTCGGATAAAGACCGTATTGAGAAGTTTGCCAGGGAGAATTACCTGATGAAGAAACCCGATGAGGACGTTTTCCTTATAGAATAAATCCACTGATGAAAATAAATCCAAAACTAAAGAACTCCATTTTCCAGATATCGGCTCTCCTTATTCTTCTTGCTGCTATCATTTATTACTTCGATGCTGCTATTGCCAAATATGTAATGGTTGTAGGTGTAATCGGTTTTGCCGCTACTACTGTCATTACTCCATATCCCGGCAAGAGCCTTCGCGGTAAACGGCTTTTCAATATCCAGATATTCGCCGTATTGCTTATGGTTGCATCTACTGTACTTCTGTTCATGAATATAAACGGGTGGGTAGTTACGATGCTCATTGCAGCTCTCCTTACATTATATGCTGCCATAGCCATGTCGATGGCGTATAAGAAAGAACAAGAGGACAATAAAGGGTAACACGGAAAAACAATTAATAATTAAGAATGAAAAATTAATAATTAGTTTGTCTTGCTGAACAGAGCGAAGCATCTCATTAGTGAACAGTCATCAGTTAGCAACTTGTATTTCATGTCTTGTTTACTTGTATCTCATATAACTTACTACTTATTCCAAAACTTCAAAGAGCTATAAGCTAATAGCTAACGGCTAAAAGCTATATATAGATAAAGCTTTTCCAAATATATTCATAAGAAAAGGGATTGCCTACGTTATAGACAATCCCTTCCCAATCTTCATCTAACATGAACCCATCACTTTAAGTGAAGAACCTCATTTTATTTTATGGTTTCATTCCCATTGCTCGGGTATATCCTTCATTTTTGGTACAGTTCTTAAACTTCATGTTTTCCAGCAAATCTGTCATTGCTTTTTTTACCGATTCCTGATCTGGTCTAACTTTGCGTATCTTCTCGAAAGTGCTTCTGTCTTGTTTGGTATATTCCGATATAAGATCCCAATTTTCGGGTTTAGGTATGGTTACCATACAACTGTTAGGCACCATTTTTTTATATGGCCAGTAGTGCCATCCTATGTTATTGCGCTCCATCAGGCGGGTCCATCCGGCTATCCACTCATGTGTGTTTTCTCCTGTTTCGCCCATATATATAGGTAAGTTCACACTATCCCTGAATTGTACAAAGTCCTGAATGTTAGCCTGTAATGTGTCGCACCAGTAACGGTGACAGGTATACATCAGCTTGTCGTCGAACTTAGAGTCTTTGAATATACTGAAATTGCCGTTCCACTGCGCACCGCCAAGAAGGACAATATGGTTTTTGTCAACTGTACGGATTGCTTCCACGCATCTTTTGTAAAGAGGCTCCAGTGAATCGTTCAGGTGTGCATTACCTTCCATAAAGTAGTGTGCGATAGGCTCATTCAGCAAGTCGTAACCTAAAATTATCGTGTCGTTTGCATAGTGTGAAGCCACATTCTTCCATATATCACAAAATTGAGCCTTGCTGCCTTCGTCCGTCATCAGCCAGGGAAAGCCATAACTGTCATCTATATTATCCCCGGTTTGTCCGCCCGGAGCGTCGTGCATATCCAGTATGACATATAGGTTTTGCTGACGGCACCATTCCACTACCTGGTCGATAAGTTCGAATCCGTCATGTGAAGAATCCAGTCCCATATAGTCTTCGTTTGTAAACAGCTTGTAATGGAACGGTATCCTTATGGAGTTCATTCCTGTCTGTTTTATATATTTAATATCATCTTCCGTAATATAGTTCCTCTTAAATTCTTTCCAAAACTGTTTGGTAAAATCCGGCCCTACCATTTCGCAGAAAGCCTCGTTGATCGTCCTGTAAGAGGCTGCTTCTGACCCGAAGAAAAACATATAGCCTTCCGGGTTGAGCCAGTTACCCAGATTAATCCCCTGTATAAGGAATTTTTCCCCATTCGGTTTTATCAGGTTAGGCCCGTCCACACGCAGAAATCGCCCTGTATTGTCCGGCGAGGATTCTTTCGGCTGGCAACTTCCGAGAATGAGTGGTAATAATAGTATGTAAATTAGTTTTTTCATAAAATAAAGGTCTTTTGCTTTAAATATTTAATTGTTAAAAAAAGTGACATATGTAACACATTTTTCACTTTTTCCCTGTTGTTCCTTTTTTCTCTTTGTCATGTTGAGCGAAGTGAATTGCAAATCGCCGAAGCGAAGGCGAGGCAAACATCTCTTTGGCCGAAAGAGATCCTTCATTCCACTCAGGATGACAGCAGGAAATAACAAGACAAGTGGAGAGCTTAACAACCCGCCCTCATTGGTTATATCTTATAGATAAACTTTTCTATTTTAATGAAAGAAAAGGCATAGGATAAATGACTATGAAAAAATATATGTGTGTTCCTATGCCTTTTGTTAATCCACTTTATTCTGTCACAGAAAAAGTACTCTTAAGCGGGGCGTTACTGTCACCACCAATCCAAATATTAAAATCGCCCGCTTCCGTTTTTTTAATCAAATCGCGACCATAGAATGCCAGGTCGTCTGCCGATAATTTGAATTCTATTATTTTACTTTCTCCTGCCTTTAATGCAACACGCTGGAATCCTTTCAGTTCTCTTACCGGGCGTACCACAGAGCCTACAATATCTTGAACATAAAGTTGAGCAACTTCCGTACCATCTACATTACTTGTATTTTTCAACGTCACTTTCGCTGTCAGTGTTCCGTTCATCGGGATAGAGGTCGAAGACAAAATAAGTCCCGAATATTCGAACGTACTGTAAGAGAGTCCGTATCCGAACGGATAAAGGGGATCTTTACCCGAATCCAGATAGAAAGAAGTGTTTCCCAGAGAAGTCTGTCCTGCTTCCAGTTCTATTTCGTCCAAACCCATTACTTTTTCGGGAGCAGGGCGTCCTGTGCTGTTGTGATTATAATACATCGGTATCTGTCCTACTTCGCGGACAAATGTAGCAGGAAGTTTACCACTGGGATTTGCTTTTCCAAACAAAAGGTCGAAGATGGCAGGACCACCCATTGTTCCGGGATGGAAATTAAACAACACAGCATCAGCGAAAGGCAGATCGCGTTCGATAGTCAAAGGACGACCTGCCATGATAACCAAAACAACCGGTTTACCCGTACTTTTTACCGCTTTTAATAGTTCTGATTGCACTCCTATCAGGTTGATATTTGATAGAGAATGAGCCTCTCCTGACAAGATAGATTCTTCGCCCAGGAAAACAACAGCGACATCGGCTGATGCCGCAGCTTGTTTTGCTTTCTCAAAATTAGCAGTATTCTTCTCTCTCGAAAAGGCCAGAGCCGGCTCATACACATACCTAATATGCTTGTAATCCCCTTTGAGGGCACCTATCGGTGTTACTGTATGATTCTTGTCTCCATCGAATATCCATGTTCCAAGTTGGTCGTGCGGAGCATTTGCCATAGGTCCGATGATTGCTATTTTCTTATTTTCGGCCAACGGCAATGTATTATTATCGTTCTTTAGTAATATGGCAGATTCCACAGCAGCCTGTCTTGCGGCTTTCATATGGGTATCTGCATACATTACAGAAGCTTTCTTGGTATCTACATACGGATTCTCGAACAATCCCATTCTGAATTTGATGCGTAGGATGTTGCGGACAGCATTATCCACTGTTGCTATCTGCACTTTTCCTTCTTTTATCAGTTCGGGCAGGTATTTGAGATAAGCACCCGTTACCATTTCCATATCCAGACCGGCATTAGCCGATATTTCAGCCGCCTGCTTGTCGTCTTTGGCAAACCCGTGAGCGATCATTTCACCTATCGAAGCCCAGTCCGATA
Source organism: uncultured Dysgonomonas sp. (assembly GCF_900079725.1). Taxonomy (NCBI): domain Bacteria; kingdom Pseudomonadati; phylum Bacteroidota; class Bacteroidia; order Bacteroidales; family Dysgonomonadaceae; genus Dysgonomonas; species uncultured Dysgonomonas sp. The sequence goes on along the minus strand of NZ_LT599032.1, from coordinate 2,361,261 downwards.
CAACGAATCCGTCGAATTTCCATTCGTCACGAAGGATGTTTTTCAGAATATAATCGTTCCCCGATGCCGGGATTCCGTCATTGTCGTTGAACGAGGTCATCAGTGTGGCGGCACCCGCCTTGATGGAATTGTGGAAAGGAGGCAGATATACATTGCGCATCAGGTGCGGAGGTATATTTGTGCTGTTGTAGTCACGCCCGCCTTCGGCTGCACCGTAACCGATAAAATGTTTTACACAGGCTGCGATAGCATTGGGATCGCCTAGATTACCATTGCCCTGAAACCCTCTAACCATAGCAGCTCCGAGCTGCCCACCCAGATATGGATCTTCTCCCAGACTCTCGGCAATACGTCCCCAGCGTGCATCACGCGAGATGTCGAGCATAGGAGCAAAGGTCCAGGTTACACCTGTCGAACGCGCTTCTACGGCAGCTACGCGAGCGCCGTCTTCTACCAGTTGCGGATTGAATGAAGCCGCTTGCCCCAGCGGAATAGGAAATATCGTTTTGAATCCATGGATGACATCGCGCCCGATAATCATTGGTATTCCAAGACGGCTTTCATCCAAGGCGGCTTTTTGTAGTTTGTTTATCATCTCAGGATCGGTAATATTCAGCAAAGAGCCTATTTTACCATTCCTGATAGGTTGGGTTATATTGTTGTCGAGCATCTTGGCGGCCTCTGCCTTGATGAGGGCTATTTTTTCTGCCTTGGTCATTTCGGAAGGTTTCTTCTGTCCTTGTCCTCCGGCAATACCCATTCTGACAAGGAAAGTATCCATGTCATCGTCACTGTATTGGGCGATTGCTTTATCATCGACGGCGAAGAAGCTGACCTGATTCATTTGCCCTATTTTTTCTTCCAGCGTCATCTTGGATAAAAGATCTTCGACCCGTTTTTCAACATCATTCTGGGCATATCCTGCCGAGAATACCCCGGATAGGATAAATGCGCCTAATAATCCTAGTTTCCTTACTTTCATAACTTATTATTTTTTACTATAATTTACTTCTTTAGGGATAGCCTGTAAGAGGCTCTATTTTGCCCAACGATAAGATACTACACCTCTCGAAGGAACTTCGTAAGTAAACTTTTTAGAGCCACTGTTTACCGTAATCTTTTTGTTTCCGCTGGTATTATTCATCAGTACCAGAGCATATGTACCGTCGGTATTTTCGAAAGCCGAATAGATAATGCCCGACTCGGTATTACCTTCCGAACCGATTCGTGTAGCTCCCGGCTTCACTACAGAGGCCAGATGGCCGATGATATAATAGTGCGAATTCCGTTTAATATCCTTAAAGTTACCTCTGAAAATATCTACTGCGCCATAGCAGGTCTGGCAACCTCCCGGACGGTTAGGTCCCATGTCGCTGTCGAGCATCAGATTCCATACAATCACGGCTTTGCACCAACGGTTTACTGTTCCCAGAGCCACATATTCCATATCAGCCATCAGGCGAACGGAGAGGTCCTGTCCGTTGTTCCATGTGCCGATGGATGTTTCTGTAAAGATAAGCTCCTTGCCGGGGGCTTGCTGATGAACGTAGTTAAGCGCATCTATCTGCCCTCCGTAATCGTGGAATGCCGCTCCCGCCACTACGTCATTGTCTACTCCACTTTTGTAAATATTGAGCGGATAATCGGCTACATCATAGTTATGGTCATACAGATAGACTTTTGTGCCTAATCCCGACGCCTTGATTTTGGGAGCGAGATGCAGGTTAACAAATTCGCCCATTTCTTCCCAGTCCATATGGAGTGATGCCGAATTGCCATCATTCAAAGGTTCGTTTTGCGGAGTAACGGATGTAATATTTATTCCCTGAGCCTTGAAAGCCTGTATCCATTTAATGAAATAATCTGCATAGTCTGCGTAATACATTTTTTTCAGGTGTCCGCCTGTCCAAGGATTATCGTCTACCCGTTCTTTCATCCATATGGGACAAGTCCAGGGAGATGCCAGTATCTTTATAGTAGGGTTGATAGTGATTATTTCCTTCAATACGGGGATGACATAGTCGGTTTCTTCCGGAGTCAAGCCAAATCCGGCTTCCTTATCGTCCCAGCAGGTATATTCACTCAGTGAAAAATCGGAACAACCGATGGCAACACGGATATAACTGTATCCCATTCCCTCTGTAGGAGAAAATGTCTCTGTAAGAAATTTTTTACGGTTCTCAGCTGTCATTTTCAATAGGTTGAATGCACTGGATCCTGTTACTGCCGCCCCGAATCCGTCCATCGTCTGAAAACGTTCCGTAGGTTTCAATGTGATAGACATTGCAGACTGCTCATCGCTGAAGTCCACAGCCTGTTTCTTGAAATCCTGCGAGCGGTTGCTGGTAGTTACATACATTGAAACGTCGCCTTTCGGATCTTCAACCGGGGGATTTTCGGAACCATCGCTGCATGCAAATAAAGATGCGATAGTGAGAGACAGGATTGATATGTTGATCATATAGTTCATATTATTTATTTTGCTTTTTGATATACTCTGACATATTCTACTTCGTAGCGGGCAGGGAATATATTCGGGTCTATTCCTTCCAGTCCTCCCCAGTTGCCGCCTATTGCGAGATTCAGTTTTAAATAAAATGGTTCATCGAACGGCCATGTGTTCTTGTTGTTTGCATGGTCATTGTCAAATGAAAAATATTCGACACCGTCGATATAGGCTGTTATCTTGTCTTCTGTCCAGAGCAGCCCGTAAGTATAAAATTTACGCTCGGCTCCCGGAGCTGTGCGTGTAGCCGTTTTTTCTGTTCCTGCTACATGGTTGTAATCCTTGGTGTGTACCGAGGCCTGTGTTACATCCGGACGATAACCTACATATTCCATAATGTCGATTTCTCCATCCAGAGGCCAGCTTTGAAAGTTTTTCGGCATCATCCAGAAGGCAGCCCAGGTACCTTTTCCTCCGGGTACTTTAGCCCTCATTTCGAAGTAGCCGTATTTCCATGATTCTACTGTATTCATACGTGCCGAGATGATATCGGCCCCTTCATGTGGTGTAGTCAGTTTATGAGCTGTGATGGTCAGCATTCCGTTGCGTACTTTAGCTACGGTATCATTTCCCAATACCCTGTCGATATAGTATTGAGGTTCGTTGTTGCCCCAGCCGTTGTTCCCGGTTTCGAACCACCATTTATTGTCAGGTAGCCCGTTAGGAGTATTGTCGAACTCATCGCTCCATACCAGACTGTAGCCTTTCGGTGCATATCCGTCCGTTTTTTCAGGTTCTTCTTCTCCGTTGAAACTGTCTTTACCACAAGCGGATAATGAGCATAATAGAATGGCTGATATGAATAAAAATATATGTTTCATTATTATTGGGTTAAAATTCTTCAGTAAGGTATTCAATACCTTACTGAAGAATGATTTAGTTGTGTCCTTATGGTAATACGATATTGTCTACTTTCATCGATTTTGCATTCATATCAACAGTGATACGCAATGTAGCAGCCGATAATTTAGCAAAAATATCCATATTGTTGTCTTCGGGAATGTCAAGAATTTCTGTAACTATACCAGTAGCAGTTCCTGTAATACCTCCTGCTTCGGAGAAGAATTTCGCACCTTTTTCATTTGCAGCTTCAGCAGCCGGAGCTGTATAAACCTTGAATGAAGCATAAGGTCCTCCATCCCACCAATATTTTTTCTCGAAAGGCATCATTACGGTAGCCTGATAGACATTGTCGCTTACCTTTCGCATGAGGATAAATTCCATTGCATTGCTAAAGTCCCAGTTATCAAGGGTTGCGATTCCTTTGTCTGGATAAACCGAGCTGATTACAGCAGCGGATACTTTTGTCGGATAACCGAGTCCGACACCAGATATGAACATATATTCAGGATGTTTCGGTTCTTCCGCGCTTATGATTACATTGTTACGGATAGGGTTGTATAATAAGCGGTAGTTACCATCTTCTCCTAAGAACTTCAGCTTTCCATCTGTTGTTTTTGTAAAGAAATCAACATTAAATAAGGCTTTAGCCAATCCTCCGCTAGGGGTATATTCGTCACCGTTTTTCAATGTATGGAACATGGATAGAATTGCCTCTCCGTCTATTTCTTTACTTGTAGCATTTGTTACGCTAAAGATGCTTGAAACGATTGGTGTGTCGGGACTTGACGGTTCTTCTGTATCATCCGGTAGCACTTCGCCGGTAGCACTCACCTTTTTGATATCTACGGCTTTCGTTGATGAATTCAATGTTATACGATAATAAGCGTCTTTATCCAGATTGCCATTAGGTGACCAGTCGCCTGCATCTTTAAATATTGCGGAACCTGTGAATGTACAATTTTCGGCTTTGAATACATCATTACCCCAGTTGGTATTTGAGAAAGGTTTGAAAGTTGCACCTTCATTAATGCAGATGGTCGCCTGATATGTATTCTCTCCCGTACTACGCATCACCACGCGGCTGCGGATACTCTTACCCGGATCCCATTCAGTCGTGTAACGGCCATCGCCAGCCCCATAGGCAGTTTTGATATCTTCTGATGATACAGTGGTTGGATAACCGATGCCTGGTCCTGTGAATACATAATAATTAGGAGCTTCTATCGCAATTGTAGGCTCGATAATAACATTTTTGCGTACAGGATTCCAATAGATAGAATACACACCACTTTCACCTATAAATTTGGCTGAAGTAGCATTCTCTCTTTCGAAGAAATCGAGATTCACAATAACATCTTCGTTTCCGATAGCTCCGGCAAGTGTGATTATACTATTCTTTTCTATATAAAGTTCATTCTTGTAGAATGTTTCCTGATGTGCAGCATCAGTAATGTTGTATTTCACTACTTCGGGTAATACACTCTCACTTAATGTTTCCAGCAATAGGTTTTTAGCTACAGTAAATGGTATCTCGCGTGGTGTGCCTGTTCCTGCACGGGTTATTGCTGCTACATAGAGGGTGTATTCGCCACTGCGGTATACTTTTTTCTTCAGAACGGTTGTACTGGCATCTTTTACAGTAAAATTAATTCCTGCTTCGGCAGAAGAGAATTGTACAGCCAGCACATCATCGCCATCTATTATGGTCATAGGGTCGAACGTGATAACTACTTCATTATCATTGTCAACTGCTGTTATCTTTAGGTTTTGAGGTATCTCTACTTGTGAGCCTCCGAGTTTATAGCTGTCGTCCTCCTGGGGAGAACAGGCTGTAAGGAGAAAGCACAAGGCTATGATCCCGGTGGTAATATTGCGTACCATATTTTTATATTTAATGTGGAAATTATTTAATGTTTTCATAATGATTCTCATTTTGAATAATTATTCCCATCCGGGATTTTGTTTTATCTCAAATTCTGTACCCTTGGTTACATCTATTTCGTTTTTAGGCAATGGCAGATATTTTTTTGTATCATCCCATGTCCGGTTCATTTTGTATGTATCGTCGGTTACGGAAAGTACAGTTTTTATATCACGTCCTTTTTCGTCACTACCCCAACGTACAAGATCCCAGAAGCGGTTACCTTCACCGAATAATTCGCGACGGCGCTCCAGTTTGATATTGTTAAGGGTAGCAGGTATACGATGGTTCACATCTCCGAAAGCGCGGTCGCGTATGGCATCCAGATAAGGTTTTGCTGCGCCTTCGCCTCCTGCGTAGAAACTAAGTTCTGCTGCATTCAGGTAAGTTTCGGCCAAGCGATATATACGCGTGTTGTTGTCGAAATTGAGGTCGGCATCTCCGGTTGTATTCTGGTTATATCCCACACGGGCGGTATATTTGCGTAAGAACAGGCCGGTATTTTGGTAACCAGGTTCGTATGTCCCACTCGGCCACTGGATAACGCTTGCATCTTTACGATAATCTCCCGATTCATTGAAAATAGCATAAGCATCCGGTTGTACAGGACACCAGCCCCAACCAAAAGCAAATGTGCCTTTCGAATCTTTAAGAGAACGTGCCGAGATTACCCTTGGCAAATAAGTACCATACCCAACCCATGAATTACCCCATGTTTTACCTTCGGAAAGTTGATTGCTTTCAAAGATGGATTCTTTACAGAATTCACCTTCACGAAGGAACATCCATTCTATCGGATTGTCAGTGAGTTTTGCATCAGGACTTTTTTTGATCAGATCAAATTCTCCGCTACCAATGATCTTTTTCATATCTTCAAGTACCTGAGCATATTTTGTCTGGTCTTTCTGATACATAACCACACGGGCCTTGGTCATCATAGCCATTGCTTTGTTGATACGCGAGGCATTTGCCCCTGTAGTATTCATTGGCAATTCTTCTGTATTAATAGCGGCGTCCAGGTCTGCTATAATTTTTTGATACACGTCGTCGGCAGAAAGTTGAGGAGCCAGATAAGGAGGTGCCAATGGAACTTCATAATAAGGGATATTACCCCATGCTTTCCATAGTAAATGTACATAATATGCCCGTAGTGTACGTGTTTCTGCTCTAAGCCGGTTTATTTCTGCGGCTGATCCGCTTATTGCATTGTCACAGGCTTGTAATGTACTGTTGCAACGTTGCAGACCTGTATAATAGATGCTCCACCATCCTGTAGGTATATCTACAGATGTACTTTTATATTGTGACATATAATAGTAAGGCGGCTGGTCGGTAGCATCACCTCCCCCTTTGTAGATATCGTCGGAACGGAAATCTCCGAAAATAGTTACGCTGGCAATAGATCCATTTGCATAGTTATCCATCAGAAGAATCTGATAAGAGGAAGTAAGCATTTGTTCAATCACGTCTTTTGTGGCAGGAGCGCCTGCTGCAACCTGATTTGTAGGATAGACAGTAAGGAAGTCTTCTCCACAAGAGGGCAACGCCAAGAGGAGAGCACCTAGTCCCCATGTACAAATGCGTTGCATTGTATATTTGCTTTTTTTCGAAAATATATGTTTCATATTTGTAATTGTTTTCATGGTTCTTAATTAGAAGGAAATGCTGGCACCTAATGTTATAGTACGTGCTTGTGGGTATATGCCTTTGTCAACCCCCATATCTCCATCTCCGATCTCAGGGTCAAAACCATCGTATTTGGTAAAGGTGAGGAGATTTTCGGCCGCTACATATATGCGAAGGCGGTCGATACTGGCTTTTCGTGTAATGGCTGCCGGAATAGTATATCCCAACTGTATATTCTTCAAACGGCAATATGCACCGTTTTTGATATAAAGATCTGAAGCGCGCCAGTTACGGTTGTCTTCTCCTGCAACAAGGCGGGGAATCTTGTTTGAAGTACCTGGTCCGGTCCATCTGTCGAGCATCCATGACGGTAAGTTTTGCCGAGGAATATCTGAACGTTTCGAGATATCAAAAATTTTATTTCCGGTAACTCCTTGGAAGAACGCATAGAAATCAAATCCTTTCCATTCTGCATTGAGAGTAAGACCAAATGTCCAGTCCGGATTTGGTTTACCTATCATATCTCTGTCCTCATCGTCGATTTTATCATCTCCGTTGAGGTTTTTAAAACGGACATCACCTGGTTTGGCATTCTCTCCGTATTTGAAGTTATATTCATCGGCTTCTTCCTGGGTCTGTAATATTCCATCGGTACGATATCCGTAGAAATATGGACTAGGCATTCCGTTCTTTTGATAGATAAAGTTCTCAACACCGGCAGCACCAACACCTCCCCATGAATTCTCACCACTGGCATTACCGTAATCCACCAATGTATTTTTCATATAAGATGCATTCGCTTTGACGCCAAAGTTTACGTCTTGTATCTCGCCACGGTAACTCACATCAAATTCCCAACCGGAATTATCCATCGTACCTGAGTTGGCTAAAGGTGCACGTAGACCTACATAGCTAGGAGTTGGCTTTTCGCGAAGCATACCTACAGTGCGTTTCTTGTAATAGTCTACTGTCAGTGTAAGGGAATTTCTCAGAAAGCCTAGATCGAGACCTATATCGGTTTGTTTACTTTCTTCCCATTTTAGGTCCGGATTTGGAAGGCGTCCGCTGCTTATACCGTAATACATATTTTCTCCGAAATAGTAATTTTGGCCACCATCCATCAGACTCATGTATGCATAAGCATCGATTCTCTGATTACCGTTGACACCCCAACTGCCTCTCAGCTTCATATTGTGGAACCACTCAGGAGTTATATCTTTCATAAACGGTTCGTTAAGGACATTCCAACCTACAGAGAAGGATGGGAATGTTCCCCACTTGTTGTTACTACCAAATTTGTCGGAACCATCGCGACGTACTGTTGCCTGAAGCATATAGCGCTCGGCAAAGTTATAATCTAAACGCCCGAAATAAGAGGCCAGAGTTGTGCTGGATGCGCTACCTCCACTGCGGCGGCCTCCTTTTGTAGCATCACCACGCGTGGCGTCGATCACCATCATGGAAGGGTCGTAAGAGATATGCTCATATCCGCTACCGCTAACGGCACGTACAGAATATTCCCGGGCCGATTGTCCTGCAAGGATAGTGAAGGAGTGGTCTTCTCCTATTTTGAAGTTATAGTTCAGCGTATTTTCTATCTGCCATGTAGCTCCACGGTTCATGCTCGACCATACTTCCGATTTGGCAGGGTCTTCATTCGATGCAGCTGAGTTATCCGATAGATAATAAGGGAATCTGTAGCCGTCATTGCCCCAGAATGCGAGGTCGAAACCATAGCTGCTTTTAAATGTTAGTCCTTTATACAGATTTAATTCGCCCCAGAACGTTCCGATGAATTTGTCTTCATTATCGAAGCTCTTGTCCGGGCGTAACATTAAACCGATCGGATTCCGGATTTCCTGGAAATAAGCGGGAGCGGGATTTAATACACGGCCGTCTTTTGCTTTTACTGCATACGGATGTTTCTCGAGTAATGCTTTTCCATCATCTTCAGACAGATATACGCTTAGGTTAGGGGGTAAAGTCGTTGCGCTACCCAATACTGTTCCGAATACATCGTTTGTACCTATCCCTATTTTTTTACCTCGGGAATAAGTTACGTTTGAGCCAATTTTCAATTTATTAAGGAAGCTGCGCTCTTTTTCCGCATTGTATACTTCGTAAGTATTGTTGCTACGAACACTCCAGCGTTTGTAATTTGAAGCATTATAGTTGCCACCGATAATACCTTCCTGATCAAAGTAACCGAAAGACAGATAATATGAAATTTTGTCATTTCCACCGGAGATACTGATCTGATGATTTTGTACCGGAGCGTCTTTATTGAACACCTCTTCCTGCCAGTCGGTATTCGGAGTTAGTCCTGCCCGTGCATCGGCAATGTCCTTGGACGAGTAGAGAAGTGCTTCTCCATTGTTTAAATACAGTTCGTTAACCAGTACCATGTACTGTTCCGAGTTGAGCACCGCTTTTTTCTTCCATGGGTTTTGGAATCCATAACTCATGTCATAGCTGATTTTAGGTTTACCTGCTACTCCTGTTTTGGTTGTTATCAGAACTACACCATTTGCTGCACGCGATCCGTATACAGCAGCCGATGCACCGTCTTTCAATATTTCTACTGATGCAATATCGGAAGGATTCAGATTAGTGATACCTCCGTCTACAGCCATTCCGTCCACGATGTATAGAGGATCACTGTTGCCGGTAGTACCGATACCGCGTATGCGGACAGTAGAACCACTACCGGGTTGTCCTGAGCCTTGTGTAACCTGTACACCGGATACCTGGCCTTTCAGTACATTTTCGATACGAGAAGGCGTCAGTTTTTCGATATCAGAAGACTTTACGCTACTGATTGCCGCAGTAACCACACTTTTTTTCTGAACGCCATAGCCGATGACCACTACTTCATCCAGCATCTGTTGAGTGAGACTTAAGGCTACATTTATTGTACCTCCCGTAGCGGGCCTTTCCTGAGTTACATATCCGACATATGTAAATATCAACGTAGCTCCGGATGGAACTTTAATAGAATACTGACCGTCCAGATCGGTCATAGTACCATTTGTGGTCCCCTTCTCGGAGACTGATACACCGATTAACGTTTCTCCTGTAGCTGCATCTGTTACAGTTCCTTTTATTTCAGACGTCTGTCCGAATACAGCCAAGGAAGAAAAAAGAAATAGAGGAAGAATGAATAAAATTTTCCAAAAGATGGGTTCTCTCTTCATGATTGTTAATTTAAGGTTGATTTAATTAATAGTTTTTAGAGCCTTTTCAAGAATCTTTTGCAAACATACTTCCCTTCTATTTTTTTTTATAATTTTTTAATACATCAAAAACTCAAAAATGAATATAAATGAATACTACAATACTACTACATCACTTTTATTTGTTATTGATAAATAACTAGTTATGTAAATAATTCTGTTGTTTGTATTTTATTTAACAATTAATATTGTATATTTGGATTCGAGAGGATTCAAATAGTAGTTTAAGGAAATCTCTTTGAATAGCAATGACTACAAATTATGACTATTTTTGAGGGTTAAATCAGACTATCGGCAGTCATAATGATTAGATGTGTAACCAAATCTATAAATAACGATTTATATATTAATGAGGCAAAAATTGAATAATACGACATTTTGTTCTGCCATTTTATTTGCTGATAATTTGGCGATTAAATACTTTTTGTTAGAGAGAGAGAGAGAGAGAGAGAGAGAGAGAGAGAGAGAGAGAGAGTAAATACGAGTTGTACACTATCAGAAAACCTTATTCCAAATAGTTGAAGAAATTATTTGGAACAAGGTTTTTTGTGCATATATCTTAAATCGACATGAAATATATATATATTCTTATCATAGCTTTTCTTGTGTCTGCATATAGTTATGCAAACCCGGTATGGAAACGAAAAGTTATCAATTACGAACGCGGGCAGTATGAGGCGGGGCCTCAGAACTGGATGATAGATCAATCTGAAAACGGATGGATATACTGTGCAAATAATAACGGTCTGCTTGAATTTGATGGAGTTAACTGGTCTTTATATCCAATCAGGAACCGGATTTTACGTTCGTTAAAAATTGTCAATAATAAAATATTCGTAGGTGGAAGTTCTGAATTTGGTTACTTCGCACCCAATGAGATGGGATTTCTGGAATACAAGTCTTTATCAGAAAAGATTACCGGTTGGACAGGAGAAGTGTGGAAAATATTACTGAACGATAATATTATATATTTCATCAGCGATATGCATATACATATGTATAAAGACGGTCTCGGGATAAGGACTATAGCTATAGATAAAAAGATAGATTGTTCGGGTATAGTAGGAGGGAAGTTATATATAGGCACTACAGAGGGAATCTTTTTTTTGAATAAAGAAAATAAGATGGAATTTCTATCCACATCTTCTTCATTATTGTCTCATAAGCTAGTCAGTATCCTTCCATACGAGAATCGATTGTTGGTAACCACTGCTCAATTTGGCCTGTATTTACTGGATAATAATAGTATACAACGGGTACATTCTATTGCTGATGATTTTATCTCTGCCAACCAGATGTTCAGTACCTCTATACTCGGTTCGGTGGTTGCGTTAGGCTCAGTCCAGAGCGGAACTCTGCTTTTCGATTTAAAGAATCCTCGATTTAAAGAAATTTATAATCTTGATAATGGCCTGAAGAACAATACTATTCTGAGTTCATTTTTCGATAAAGACAATAACCTTTGGCTGGGGCTCGACAAAGGTATTGGCCTTATAGATCTGAATACTCCCGTAAGCCACCTTTATGCGACTGTTTCTCCCATTGGCACCGGATATTGTTCGGCCCTTTACAGAAATGAATTTTACCTGGGTACCAACCAGGGATTATATAAATCGGAACCCGATGGCACTTGCCGATTAATAAAGGGATCGGAAGGGCAGATATGGTCAATGCTGGAATATGATAATTCTCTTTTTTGCTCCGGAGATAATGGAATTATGGTTATAGATGCTACAGGAACATACAAGATAAATATACCCGGTATATGGGAAACTCATCCGATAGCTCCGGATAAGGATAAGCTGATAGCAGGAAGTTATTTCGGTTTGGATATAATAGAGAAAAAAAACGGCAGATGGGTGCCTTCGCATAGGGTGGAGAATTTTAACAATTCGAGTCGGGGATTCATTGAAGATGATGAAAATCCGCATAGTTTCTGGTTAGTAAATGATAAACAGAAAGTGGAAAAGATAACTTTCGATTCTGTATTCTATGGCATAACCAACAGAAAAGAATATACACTGGGAAATTCGAGAACGAGTGAAAATTTGTTTTTCCGGAAGGTTGATAATAATCTTATTATTTGCGGACTGGATGGAATTTACCAATATAGCCGTATCACAGATAGCTTCGACAAATATACGCAACTCGAATCCATGCTTGAAGGGCCCCGATATTATGAGTTCTTATTTGTAGATAAACTAAAGAATATATGGTTTGTGACAGACAGCAAGCTGAAATTCAGGAAATATTCGCCTAATGGTTACAATGCTTCCATATACAATTGGGGACTGTCTAATGAGCTGATTATTAATCATGAGAATGTTTACCTTCCCGATCCTAAATCTGCAATTATATCTGTAGATAATGCCTTTATAAAGATAGACTTAACCAAAGATATTCATAAGCTAAAAAATATAAAGACTTATATAAAAAGCCTTTCCAGTAGCCGGAATGATAGCATTATCAGTACGGGGCAGGCTACCTCTCTCGTATCCATACCCTATTCCTTAAATTCGATAAAGATAAATTTTGCTGCAACAGATTTCACGCAAACATCAGATATACTATATGTATACAGGCTTAGGGGTGTGGATGATGAATGGAGCTTGCCCTCATCCATCGCATCGAAAGAATATACCAATTTGTCAGAAGGGAAGTATGTGTTTGAAGTAAAGGCATTTGTAAATGGGAATACGGATCCGACAAATACGGCCTCTGTCAGCTTCATGATTTTTCCCCCATGGTATAGGTCTTCCCTGGCGTATATATTGTATTTTCTGATAATTATCATTTTCTTATTTGTTCTGTATAAAAAGACAATAAGTAAGCAAAAGAAGATAATATACCAGAAAGGTGAAGAATTGATAGCACAAACCAAGCGTTATGAAGAGGAAACCAAGTTGAAAGATCAGGAAATATATGAACTCCAGAATGAAAATCTGAAAACTGAATTGCGATATAAAACTCAGGAACTCAGTGGGTATATGCTAAATGTAATCCGCAAAAATGAAATTCTTGAAGATGTTAAAAAGAATGCCTTGAGTATATCAAAATCTATAGATGAAGAGAAAGAAGTAAACATAATAAAACAAAAGGTAGTAAGGCTTATAAGCCAAATCAATAGCAATATAGAACATGATACGGATTTTGAAGTATTTAAATCCAATTTCGACCTTGTGCATCAGGATTTCTTCAGGCTGCTGGATGAGCGCTTTCCGGGGCTGAGCCGGAATGATAAAATATTGTGTGCCTACTTGTATATGAACCTTTCAACCAAAGAGATAGCTCCTTTATTGAATATATCTACACGTGGGGTAGAGGTAAACAGATACAGATTACGAAAGAAGATGAATCTCGACAGGGATATAAATCTCTCGGAATATCTACAAAATCTCAAGTGATATTTTGACGTTTTGATATATTTGAAGGCTGGTATCTACTGATACCAGCCTTTGTTTTTATTAAAATATTCAATTGGAGCTTTTTTATTATGAAAATTGTCGTTAAACATGCTTAGAAATATATCAAATATTTTCATCGGGAAAAATATAAATCTTATCTTCGAAAAATACAATATAGAATAAACAATCATGGAAATCAGACTCAATAACCAGCTGCCTGCATATCCCTCTTTCATTGAAGGAATACGCCGTGCTCCCGACCGGGGATATAAACTGACTCCTGCCCAAACAAAAATTGCTCTCAAGAATGCTTTACGATACATACCTAATGAACTTCATGAAGCTATAGCTCCCGAATTTCTGAAAGAATTGAAAACCCGGGGACGTATATACGGATACCGCTACCGTCCTGAAGGAGATATTTATCCGAAGCCAATAGATGAGTATAAAGGAAACTGTATAGAAGGAAAGGCCTTTCAGGTGATGATAGATAATAATCTGTGTTTCGACATAGCTCTTTATCCCTACGAACTGGTTACATATGGAGAAACCGGACAGGTATGTCAAAATTGGATGCAGTACCACCTGATAAAGCAATATCTGGAGATATTGACGCAGGAGCAAACCCTGGTTATAGAATCGGGACACCCTTTAGGTTTGTTCAAATCGAAACCGGATGCACCCCGTGTTATCATTACCAATTCGATGATGGTCGGCATGTTCGACAACCAAGCCGATTGGGAGGTTGCCGCACAGATGGGTGTCGCTAATTATGGACAGATGACTGCCGGAGGGTGGATGTATATTGGGCCTCAGGGAATTGTGCATGGTACATTTAATACGCTGCTGAATGCCGGACGGTTGAAACTGGGTATTTCGCAGAACAAAAACCTGAATGGCTATCTCTTTGTATCTTCCGGTCTCGGAGGTATGAGCGGCGCTCAGCCAAAAGCTGCCGATATAGCAGGAGCGGTATCTATTACGGCTGAGGTGGATTATTCACGGATTGAAACCCGTTATAATCAGGGTTGGGTGCATCATATTGTTTTGGATGCGGGCGAAGCCTTTAAATTAGCTAAGACAGCCAAAAGGGAACGTAAGTCTTGTTCAATCGCCTATCTTGGCAACGTTGTCGATCTGCTCGAATATGCTCAGACAAATCAGATACACATCGATTTATTGTCTGATCAAACATCATGTCATGCTGCATACGAAGGGGGATATTGTCCTGTAGGAATATCTTTTGAGGAGCGTACACGTTTATTGAAAAAGGACAGGGGTACTTTCCGTAAGTTGGTGGATGAATCGTTGAGGCGTCATTTCGAAGTGATTCGTAAACTCGTGAACCGTGGTACCTATTTCTTTGACTATGGTAATTCTTTTATGAAAGCAATATATGATGCCGGAGTGAAAGAGATTTCTAAAAACGGTATAGATGAAAAAGACGGATTTATATGGCCATCTTATGTTGAGGATATTATGGGCCCCGAATTATTCGATTACGGATACGGTCCTTTCCGCTGGGTGTGCCTGAGCGGAAAACATGAAGACCTGATAAAGACCGACCATGCGGCAATGGAATGTATAGATCCTACACGAAGAGGGCAGGATAAAGACAATTACGACTGGATTCGCGATGCCGAGAAAAACCAATTGGTAGTAGGTACACAGGCGCGTATCCTTTATCAGGATGCTTTAGGACGAATGAATATTGCCCTGAGATTCAACCAGCTGGTACGCGATGGTGAAGTCGGGCCTATCATGCTCGGTCGCGATCATCATGATGTAAGCGGTACTGATTCCCCTTTCCGCGAAACGGCAAATATAAAAGACGGCAGTAATGTAATGGCCGATATGGCTGTGCAGTGTTTTGCCGGAAATGCCGCCCGTGGCATGAGTCTGGTTGCACTTCACAACGGAGGAGGCGTCGGAATTGGCAAGTCGATAAACGGAGGATTCGGATTAGTTTGCGATGGTAGTGAACGAATCGATGGTATTATTCGTTCATCTATGTTGTGGGATGTAATGGGAGGAGTTGCCCGCCGTTCGTGGGCAAGAAACGGGAATGCAATAGAAACCTGCGAATCGTTCAACCAATCCCATAAAGACGAATACCATATCACGATGCCTTATCTGGCTGATGATGAATATATAAAGCAACTTTGTAAATAATGAAGAAACTAGTAACCCTGATATTATTGTTTGTTTCACTGAACTCTTTCTCCCAACTGGATCTGGCTAAAGTGGCCATGGATATTACTATAGAAGGAAAATACCTGTATCAGCTCGAAAAGGCAGCGTGGAGCGGGACAGATATATTCTCTAAAAGCTATAAAGAACCTCACCGGATAGGAGGCTACTTTTCCTTTATGGATGGTAATAAACCCAAATGCCTGGTCTTTTCCAAAGGGAATAATCCGAGGGTTCTGGGTGTTGTATCTTTTGGTGATATCAGTATAGTGGAAACAGCCACAATAGACTTTAAGGAAAGGGATTTCAAAGCCCTCGAAAAAGAGTTATATACCATCCGCACAAAAGCTTTTGAAGAAGTGCAGCAGGATACATTGTTCAAGGCATATAACAATACCAGTCTGAATCTGATCCCTACAAACAAAGGAGGAGAGAAAATCGTATATGCCCTCACAGCGCCTAAAGTAACGGGTACAGTCCTTTTCGGGAACGATTACCTGATGGTCTTCGACAAAGATAATAATCTGACAGAGAAAGAAAAGCTTCATCGCAACCTGATTCCTATTAAGATTGATGATGAACAAGAGGCTATTGCTTCAATGCATTCCCATGCAGAAGGAACGGATGAATTTATTACAGCCACCGATATATGTACGCTGATGCTTTATGCAAAGTTTGCCGGTTGGAAGCAGCATATTGTAATGTCCCGATATTATGTAAGTATATGGGACTGCGAGAGTGAATCACTTGTTATAATGACAAGGGATGATTATGAAAAATTAAAGAAAGAAATTAAAGAATGATACCTCAAATTAAATACATTGAATTGAAATCCGGCTATTCGGATAATGGCCCTGCTTGGATTGGAAAAGTTGAGTTTTCTAAAACTGGAAAAACTATCTATTTTAATGGACAAGCGTTTAAGGGGAATGGGCATGGATATGCAAGAGATATACAAACAGGAGAGCTTTATTGGATATCCGGCATTAAGAAGAATGGACAGGATAGGCATTGGGCTGGTAGTGGCAAAATTTATATTGATAAGGATATTGTAGATGAATATCTAAAAATCATAGATTCTTCAGCCCTTGATCCTCAAATATATGAACTAGTTGAAATTGTTCAAACAGATAAACAATTCTTTAGTAATCTAGAAAATATATAGAATAAAAAACAACATACCATGAGCACTAACAAAATCGTAGAATGCGTACCCAATTTCAGCGAAGGGCGCGATTTGGAAAAGGTAGAAAAGATAGCGAATGCTTTCCGTGCAAAAGCAGGCGTAAAGCTACTCGATTACAGTACAGATAAAGACCATAACCGCATGGTCGTAACCATAGTAGGCGAACCCGAAGCACTAAAGAAAGCTGTAATAGAAGCTATCGGCATTGCAGTGGATATTATCGACCTCAACCATCACAAGGGACAGCATCCGCGTATGGGAGCAGTAGATGTAGTGCCGTTTATCCCAATTCGCAATGTGTCGATGGAAGAGGCAATCAGTCTGTCCAAAGAAGTAGCTAAAGAAGTGGCAGACAAATACAACTTACCCGTTTATCTATACGAGAAAGCTGCATCTGCGCCACATCGCGAAAACCTGGCTACTATCCGCAAAGGTGAATTTGAAGGCTTGAAAGATAAAATGCAATTACCCGAGTGGAAACCCGATTTCGGCCATTTACAGCCACATCCGACAGCAGGTGCGACCGTTATAGGCGCACGTATGCCGTTAGTAGCTTACAATGTGAACCTGAATACGGACAAGCTGGAAATAGCTGATGCCATTGCCAAAAAAGTACGTTTCCTCGGTGGCGGGCTTCGTTTCTGTAAGGCGATGGGTGTGGAGCTTACCGACAGGGGTATTGTACAGGTATCGATGAACCTGACCGATTATACCAAGACTGCCATTTATCGTGCTCATGAGCTGGTGCGCATCGAAGCTAACCGCTATGGGGTAAGTATTGTAGGTGCGGAAATTATCGGACTTGTTCCTATGGATGCACTGATAAATACGGCTGCCTATTACCTCGGGTTAGAAGGCTTTTCTACAAAGCAGGTATTAGAAACCCATCTGATGGAGTAGGCCCCCTGCCCCCAAAGGGGGTAATTAAGAATGAGACACATTTTGAATAAATATATACTATCATAAAGCCTCCCCTTGGGGAGGTTGGAGGGGCTGATATGAAAAAAGGTAATATCATTATAAAGAACGTAACGCAATTAGTTACGTGTAGCGGATTCTCAGCGAAGAAAGGAAAGGAGATGTCCGATCTTTCAGTGATAGAGAACGGAACGGTTATCATTACCGATGGCATCATCACCTATGTGGGAAAGGATGCTAATTGCCCGCCGCTGTCCGATTTTCCTGACCATGAAGTGGTTGACGCTACAGGTAAGGCTGTACTTCCGGGCTTCGTGGATTCCCATACCCATTTCATATTCGGAGGATACCGCGAAGAAGAATTCTCGTGGCGTATGCGTGGTGACAGCTATATGTCTATCATGGAGCGTGGAGGTGGTATTCACAACACGATGACCGCGACACGCAATGCTTCGTTCGACGAATTGAAAAATTCGGGCCGGAAACGTCTCAACAGCATGCTGGCAATGGGCGTCACTACCGTTGAAGGGAAGAGCGGATATGGCATGGATAAGGCAACTGAACTGAAGCAGCTTGAGGTAATGAAATCGCTGAATAAAGAGCATGCCGTAGATATTGTCAGCACCTTTATGGGGGCACATGCTACTCCTACGGAATATAAAGGACGGGAAGATGAATTCCTCGATTATATGATTAAGGAGGTAATGCCCGAAGTAAAGTCGAAAGGCCTTGCCGAATGTTGTGATATCTTTTGCGAAAGGAATGTATTCGATATAGATCAATCACGAAGATATCTTACGGCCGCCCGTGATCTGGGTTTCAAGCTGAAAATACATGCCGATGAGATTGTCACTCTGGGCGGTGCAGAACTCGCAGCCGAACTGAAAGCCCTTTCTGCCGATCATCTGCTACAAGCCTCGGACAATGGAATCGAGGATTTAGCCGAGAGCGGAGTAGTGGCTACATTGCTTCCATGTACAGCTTTTTCTCTAAAGGAACATTATGCGCGGGGACGTTATATGATAGACTCCGGTTGTGCAGTGGCTTTGGCTACTGACCTGAATCCGGGAAGCAGTTTCACGAACTCCATTCCTTTACTTTTTGCTTTGGCTTCTATCTATATGCAGCTATCTCCCGAAGAAGCCTTGGCCGCTTTAACCATAAACGGAGCGGCAGCAGTAGGAAAAGCTGACAGAATCGGCAGTATAGATGTCGGAAAACAGGGTGATCTTGTGATTCTCGAATATCCGTCATATAAGTTCTTGCCATATCATATAGGGATGAATATTGTGGAAAAAGTAATAAAAAAGGGAAATGTTGTCGTTTCATAAGTTATTAATTTGAAAAAGGGAATAAAAATATTTTTTTTGATATCAGTAATTTTTATTATTGGTCTGTTCTCTTTTTTCCATTTTAGAGGCTTTTTCATTATAGATAAATCAGAAAGGGAAAAATTCATTTCTGAGATAAAAAATAGCCCTCAGCTCCCTGAAAAGTTTTATACAATATACAATATCATATATCCTCATTCTTTAGAACCTAAGTCGTTGATGCATTTTATAAATCATCAGGCGGGAGAGAATCGTTATTGTGCTTGTCGGGAAACTGTATATGCAGGATTATATCCTTTCTATACAAAGGCTTGGGATATAATACCGATTATAACGATGGTAGAGAAATATACAACACAGGAAGAATGCCTGAATTATTATATCCGTAAAAAGATTAAGGATGAAAATATCGACATCCAAAATATAAATGAATTGGGCGATTCCGAAATAGTAGAGTTACTTCTACTAATGGATAATCCATCTCATTATAACAAAAAGCAACACCCGGAAAGGGTGCAGAATGAGATTAACGAAATATTAAACAAACTAAATAAGTAATGTCATGTTAGTAAACTTAACTGTTAAAGAATTCCTATCCCAAACCGCCGGCAACGATCCTGTTCCCGGAGGAGGTAGTATTGCCGCATTGAATGCCGCAATTTCAGCGGCCCTTGCCGAAATGGTTGCTAACCTTACCATTGGCAAGAAGAAGTATGAAGATAAAGAAGAGATGATGAAAAAGCTTGCAGCATCAGCAAACAACTATCGTGCACTCTTTATCCACGATATAGATGCCGATTCGGATGCTTACGACCAAGTCTTTGCTGCATTCAAACTCCCGAAAGAAACTGATGAGGAAAAAGCCGAGCGTAGCAAGCAGATACAGGCTACCACTACGATAGCTGCCGACGTGCCTATGGATGTCGCACGTAAAGCTTTTGCTATAATGGAGGTCATAGAGGAAGTTGCCGAACATGGCAACCAGAATGCTATAACAGATGCTTGCGTAAGTATGATGACTGCGCGTACAGCCGTATTGGGTGCGATACTGAATGTGAAGATAAATCTCTCTGCATTGAAAGATGAAGAGTATGTCGCACGTATGAGAGAAGAATGCGGCCAGTTGGAAAAGGCGGCTGTAGCTAAAGAACAAGCTTTGCTGGAAAAGGTAAATAAAACACTATAACCTATGAAGAACGTCTATTATGTCGGCTCGGGTGAGCTAACCTTTGAGATACTGGAGCAAATCATAAACAAGAATCTGAAATTGGAGCTTGCTCCCGAAGCCAAAGACCGTATACAGAAATGCCGCGATTACCTCGATGAGAAAATCAAGTCGCAGAAAACACCTATGTATGGTATTACCACAGGGTTCGGTTCGCTCTGCAACAAGAATATATCTCCCGACGAACTTACCCGCTTGCAGGAGAATCTTGTAAAATCGCATGCATGTAGTGTAGGAGAGGAGATATCTCCGGTCATTGTCAAACTGATGATGTTACTCAAGGCGCATGCTTTGTCTCTCGGATATAGCGGAGTACAGGTGATAACGGTTCAGCGTATTATAGACTTTTTCAACAATGATATTATCCCTATTGTTTGCGACCGTGGTTCACTCGGCGCATCGGGCGATTTGGCTCCATTGGCTAATCTTTTCCTCCCTCTGATTGGAGCGGGAGATGTTTACTATCAGGGAAAAAAGCGTGAGGCAATAAGTGTACTGGATGAGTTCGGCTGGAAGCCTATCCGCCTGATGAGTAAGGAAGGACTGGCATTACTCAATGGGACACAGTTTATGAGTGCTAACGGAGTTTTTGCTATTCTCCGTGCATTTGCCATATCAAAGAAAGCCGATCTAATAGCAGCTCTCTCGTTGGAGGCCTTCGATGGTTGTCTCGATCCGTTCTATGAGGGCATACACAAGATGCGTCCGCATCAGGGTCAGATCAGTACAGCAGCCAACTTCTGCCAGTTACTTGAAGGCAGTGAGCTTATTTCACGGGAAAAGGCGCATGTACAAGACCCATACTCTTTCCGTTGTATTCCGCAGGTACATGGGGCAACAAAGGATGCGATGAACTATGTGGCATCAGTTTTGTTAACTGAGATAAATTCGGTGACCGACAACCCGACTATATTTCCGGATGAGGATAAGATCGTATCGGGCGGAAACTTTCACGGACAGCCATTGGCACTCTCTTACGACTTCCTTGCAATTGCGTTATCAGAATTGGGTAATATCTCAGAGCGGCGTGTGGCTCAGTTGATAATGGGGCTTCGCGGACTACCTGAATTCCTTGTCGCTAACCCGGGTGTCAACTCCGGCTTTATGATTCCACAATATACATCTGCTTCGATGGTTAGCCAGAATAAGATGTACTGCTATGCCGCATCAAGCGATTCCATCGTATCGTCTAACGGGCAGGAAGACCACGTGAGTATGGGGGCAAATGCAGCGGTCAAATTATTTAAGATAATGGATAACCTGAATCATATTCTGGCCATAGAGTTGATGAATGCCGCGCAGGGAATAGATTTTCGCCGTCCCGCAAAAACATCGCCTATACTCGAAAACTTCCTAAAGGAATACAGGAAAGAAGTGGCTTTTATCAATGACGACATTGTGATGTACAAAGAGATACATAAAACAGTAGCATTCCTTAACAGGGTTTCTCTGGACTTTATTGATTGGCAATAACCTTTTCTATCTGAATAGATAGGAACTATATGTAAAAAGTAACAAAAGTAACATCTTTTTCAGGTTTTTCTTCTTGTTACTTTTTTACTTCTATGACATAGTTTTTGTATGTCACTTTGAGTCAATAAGCCCGAAACACTAAAGGGGCGTGTCCGCTAAAATCTACAAAAGGTAACAAAGGTAACAGAGGGAGCACTTAATAATTAAGAATAAAAAATTAAGAACTAACGGTCAGTGGAGCTAATTAGCTTTTACTCTCTGTCGCCTCCCCTCGGGGCAGGGCTGTTAAGTTCTGAATTCTTATATCCTCTTTGTCATGTTGAGCGGAGTGAAACATCTCGTTTCTCAGGGTCGGGATTCTGAACGAAGTGAAGAATGACTGCAGAAAATAATAGAATAAAGCAAAGAACTTAACAGCCCTGCCCCTCGGAGAGGTTGGAGGGGCTAAACGGTTATACTATTTCATTTATTCGCTGATTAATTTTTTTCAAAGAACGACAAACGAGTAATTTCCATACTGCTTATACCTATAGATAAAATTTCTGATAAAAATCCCACTTATACACTATAGGGCTTTATTTTATAATCTGCTTAATTCATAATCAATTGGTAAGATTAAGAGGGAAGTTTTTGAATATGAATTGTTAAAAGATTATCTTTGTTTGTCCAATAGTGAACGAACCTTATTAACCCGGAATCATCAAAAATTAATTACATGCGAAAACGAACAATCTATCACCTTTTATTTGTGATAAGTCTGCTGTTTATCAGCACGAAAGTGTCCTCTCAGGAAATCAACCCTGATGTTTTATACAAGTTGGTAAGCCCTTCGGGTCTGGTTCTCGATAACCGTGATGCACCTGACAATTCGGCAAATATGTATTTGGCCAAAGATGTGAAGAATAGTCGTGGTCAGGTATGGAAGATAGTCAAGTTGGCTAGTGGTTACTATACTATAACCAATCCGTTCATCAATAAAAGCATTGATAACGATAATGAACCGGCTGGCAATGGAAATCCTATTATACAATGGGATGCTAATCCGACAAACAGAAACCAGCAATGGAAGTTTACTATCACCGGAACCGGCGCATACGCTATCTCCCACAGAAGCAGTGGCCTTACAATTGCTTTTACCGGAGAAGATGCTGTAGGTGCACGTGTATTTCAAATGCCGGCATCATCACAGGTATGGAGATTAGTGCCGTCCAACATAAAGGCTCCGAAAGAGGTAAAGCAGAAACCAAGTAAATATGATTGGGAAAACGAGACTATCTTTGCCATCAATAAAGAGCCCGGACATGCTACTTATTATACTTTCCCTTCCTTGGAAAGTCTCAAAGCGGATAAAACTTTTGACAAACCTTGGGAAGAACCGGCATCTTCTTTATATAAGTCTCTGAATGGCAATTGGAAGTTTCACTGGGTGAAAAAGCCGTCGGAACGCCCTGCTGATTTCTACAAGATGAATTATGACGTTTCTTCGTGGAAAGAGATACCTGTACCTTCCAATTGGGAAATGCACGGCTACGGGACTCCTATATATACCAATATAACATACCCTTTCAGAAACAATCCTCCGTTTATACAGCCGCAAAGAGGATATACCAACGAGATAGAAGTAAACCCTGTAGGATCGTATCGCCGCGATTTCTCAATTCCTGCCGATTGGGATGGAAAAGAGATATTCCTCCATTTCGACGGAGTATATAGCGGACTTTATGTATGGATAAACGGAAAGAGAGTGGGCTATAGCCAGGGTGCAAACAACGTGGCCGAATTTAATATCACTGACTATGTAAAAACCGGAGACAATACAATTGCAGCGGAAGTATATCGCTGGACGGACGGTAGCTATATCGAAGATCAGGATATGTTCCGCCTGAGTGGTATCCATCGGAGTGTATTCCTGTTTGCAACTCCTAAAGTACATGTGCGTGACTACTTCCTTCAGTCCGAGTTTAAGGGGGACGACTACAGTAGTGCGGCATTTAAAGTCAATGCTTCAGTAAAGAACTATGATAAGAAAGCGTCCCAACCTGCGACCGTAAATATATCCTTGCTTGATATGGAAGGCAAAGAGGTGGCCAGCCTTTCTCAACCTGTAGAGGCTCTGAAAGGCGGACAGGAACAGGTTTATGATCTGCAGACTACAATAAGCAAACCTATTCTATGGTCGGCGGAAAAGCCGAATCTTTATACGGCTGTTGTCACCCTCAAAGACAACAATGGAAATGTAGTGGAAGCGATGTCGTCTAAGTTTGGCTTCCGTAAGATTGAGATAAAGAACAAGCGTGTATATGTAAACAATGAGCAGGTGTTCTTCAAAGGTGCAAACCGTCACGATATTCATCCTCAGTTCGGCAAAGCCGTTCCTGTAGAGTCTATGATACAGGATATCCTGCTGATGAAGCAGCACAACCTGAATACAATCCGCACAAGTCATTACCCGAACGACCCCCGTATGTATGCCTTGCATGATTATTACGGGCTGTATGTGATGGATGAGGCCGATTGCGAAAATCATGGTAATCATTCTATCAGTGGTATGCCAAGTTGGGCTCCTGCATATAAGGATAGGATGGACCGGATGGTGAAACGCGACAGGAATCACCCGTCTATAATCTTCTGGTCGTTAGGTAATGAAGGAGGAAATGGCGACAACTTCGATGAAATGTATAAAGTGGCGAAGGCGCTTGATCCTTCGCGTCCGATACACTATGAAGGTAAGAATGAAGTAGCGGATATAGATTCACATATGTATCCCGATATGGCTCGGATGGCAGCTTTTGACCAGCAAGATTCCGATAAGCCGTATTTCCTTTGCGAGTATGCCCACTCTATGGGGAATGCTCCGGGCAATCTCGCTGAATACTGGGATTATATCGAAAATCAGTCGCAGCGTATGATTGGCGGATGTGTATGGGACTGGGTAGACCAAGGACTGAATATGTACGGAAAGCCTGCCAACCAATACTATCTGGGTGGAGACTTCGGGGATAAACCCAATGATTTCGACTTTGTAAACAACGGACTCACTACTCCCGACCGCCGGGTTACTGCCAAGCTGTTGGAGGTGAAAAAGGTTTACCAGTACATTAAGTTCAAAGCCCTGTCGTTAGCTACAGGTAAGATCGAAATTGAGAACAAGTATGATTTTACCGACCTGAACGAGTTCGATATCACATGGGAAGTTATCAAAGACGGAGTAAAAGTGGAGTCGGGCAAAATGAACCCTATTGACTTGGCTCCTAATCAAAAGACAGTGATAACAATCCCTTACAATAAGAGTCTGGATGCAGGCAGCGAATATTTCCTCAATCTGTCTTTCTCTTTGAGAAAGGATGCAAGCTGGGCTAAAGCCGGGCATACAGTTGCTGCCGAGCAATTTGCCCTGAACAGAAGACTACCGTTGGCGGCAGTGAATACTTCGACGATGCAGAATGTTGTCACTAGTGTAGACGGAGATAATCTGACTATCGGTGGCGCAGATTTCAAGACCGTATTCAACACTCAGACCGGAATTATGACCTCATTGCAATACAATGCCAAAGAGATGATATTCAATAACAACGGCTTCAACCTGAACTGGTATCGCAGTGTGAACAATGACAAATATACCGATCAGAATTACTATCCGACAACAAACGATAAGCCGATGTTTACTTATCAAACGGCTGCTGATGGCAAGTCGGTTACAGTGATATCCAGTACTACGGCCACCATCAGCAGTGAGAAACCGATTCGTGTACCGTATCTGGTGAAATATGTGATCTACGCCGATGGTACAATAGATGTGGATGCCAGTTTCACTTCTCCACAAGACGGACGGATCATACATCGTCTGGGGCTACAGGTTGTACTGCCTGAAGGTATGGAAAATGTCCGTTACTATGGCCGTGGCCCACATGAGAACTATTGGGACAGGAAACATTCCGCATTCTTCGGTCAGTATGCCACAACTGTAAAGGGTATGGAGGAAGAACATTATGTACGTGCTCAGAGTATGGGTAACCGTGATGACGTAAGATGGGTCAGCATTACAAACCGAAGTGGTCAGGGATTGAAGATATCATCCAAAGACAGACTGGGATTCAGTGCTTTGCATTTTACCGATCAGGCTCTGTGGGAAGCTATACATGATTTCAAGCTGGATGAGATCCGTAAACCGGAGACTTATCTCAGTCTGGATTGCATCCAACAAGGACTTGGCAATGCAAGCTGCGGGCCTCTGCCTCTGCCTGAATATATGATTCCGGCTAATCAGAATCTAAGCTATTCGTTCAGGATACAACCTGCAAAATAAATAGTTATATAAGAATTTAAGAGGTTGTCTAAAAATACTTAGACAGCCTCTTGTCATATTGAACGGAGTGAAATATCCCGTTTTAAGAGTTGGGATTCTTCACTTCGTTCAGAAACAACGTTCGGCAGAGCGAAGCGGAGCCAATGACAGTATAGAGTATCAATTTGATCGTGTCGTTCTGCTTTTGTTTTTATTTATTCCACACTGGAGCTTCAACCCCAAGCAGATGCTTTACAAAAAAGTCGCGGCGCTTACGTTCCCCGTAATCCCCTCCTAAAGTATGTCTTATTCCCGGTAGCATTACAAATTCAAATTCTTTATTCTGCTTTATCAGTTCATCTACCACCTGTAGCGTACTCGATGGGTCTACGTTATTGTCCAGTTCGCCGAGTATCAGCATCAGATTGCCTTGCAGCAATTTAGCATTCACCACATTCGAACATTCTTCGTACTCTTTACCTATAGGATAGCCCATCCATTGTTCGTTCCACCATATTTTATCCATTCTGTTATCGTGGCAACCACAGGCAGCTACACCCACTTTATAAAATTCGGGATGAAATAGCAATGCACCCATCGCATTCTGTCCTCCTGCCGAAGCTCCGTAGATACCGACATGCTCTACATCCATTTCCGGATATTTGGCTGCTGCCGCTTTCATCCATGCGATGCGGTCGGGGAAACCTGCATCTTTCAGGTTTTTCCAACATACATCGTGGAATGCTTTCGAACGGTTAGCAGTGCCCATACCGTCGATCATCACCGTTATAAAGCCCAGTTCGGCCAGTTCGCTGCACCGTTGGCTGATGGCAAACGATTTTGGAACGTGCGAATCGTGCGGACCTGCATAAATATATTCGATCACAGGATATTTCTTATTCGGGTCAAAGTTCGTTGGGCGTATAATTACTCCCCATATATCAGTCTGTCCATCCCGACCTTTTGCCGAGAATACTTCCGGCATACGCCATCCTGCTTCTACAGCTTTAGTTATATCTGGTTGTTGCTGAGGTTTCAATATGACCTTTCCGTCTGTAGCAGAGCGTACGACAAGGGTAGGGGGCAGGTCGACGCGCGAATAATTGTCGACAAAGTAAGAATAATCGGAAGAGAAGGTCACATTGTGATTGGCATTCTCAGGCGTAAGCGGCTGTATCTTGCCATTGTCTATATTTAATGAATAATACTTTTCCAGATACGGGTCTTCCCCTTTATCCATGCCACAGGCTTTGAATATCAGTGTCCGTTTCTTTTCATCTACATTGACAACTGATTTTACAACCCACTCGCCTTTTGTCAATTGTTTCTTCACCATTCCTGTAAAGACATCATAGAGATAGATATGCCGCCAGCCGTCACGTTCGGATATCCATAGCAGTTCTTTTCCGTTTTCGAACCAATGTTGGTACAATGCATTGTAATAAACGAATGTCTGGCTTTTTTCATCTACAACAGGACGCACTTTCCCTGTCGAGATATCTCCTGCATAAATAACATACTCTTGATGCCCGCGCTTATTGAAATTGAATGTAAAGTAGCGACTCTCTTTATCCCATTTTATATCGTCCAGACTGAATTGCGCTTCCACATCAGGGACTTTAAATTCAATGGCTTTTCCTTCATCTATAACAAAGGCTACAGGGCGTCTGATTGGCAGTGCATCACCGGGTTTCGGATAATCATATTCTTCCGTTTTTGGTTGTAGCTGATCTTTGGGAGAAGACTCGATAAGTAATAATTTACGTGTTTCGGCAGGACGGTATTTGCAGCATACTATCTTTTTTGAGTCGGGCGACCAATAGATGTTGGATGAATAGTATTCAGAAACAGAGCCGTCGATACTTATTTTCTTATTCTCTTTTGTAGTCAAATCTGTCACCCAGAGATTACCTTCCGAAATGTAAGCCTCTCTCTTTCCGTCAGGTGATTTCACCTTATCTTTCCTGTCTTCTTTAAAGACTCCGCCCCAATAATAATCATTGCGGGGAGTCTGGTCTTTATCTTTGGAGATGGTGTAGTCGGCCAACAGACAGTTATATTTGGTTTCATCTATAGAGAAGTAGATAGAATCCATATTCTTACTGTATTGTAATGTCTTGAACGGTAGCTTATACGGATCAGTTTCCTTATTGATTACTTTGGCTAAAGCTGTAGCCAGCTTCTGCTTATCGAAGGCCGGACTTACCTCTTTTTTATCTGCATTTATCAGAAAGAATTCACTCCCTTTCGGCGTTCGCGTTAGATACCAAAAGCTGTGAGACTCATTTATAGGCTTAATATCCGACAAGCCGTAATAGAACTTGTTAGCATATTTATCCCGGAACCTGTCAGCTTGTTTGTACAGGCTGTCGATAGTTTGCCCGTAGGCAAAAGAAGAAATAAGTAAAGCAAAAAAAAGTAATTTTCTCATTGTATATTTATTTACATATATTAACGATATATAGTTAAAAAGTAACAGAAGTAACAGGAATATCAGTGAACAGTTAGCAGTCATCAGTTAACAGTGCTGTGTCTTGTCATGCTGAGCAGAGCGAGGCATCCCGTTTATTAAAAACTCTGTGTTATTCTTTTTGCTCTGTGGTAAAAAAGTGACAAAGGTAACACCTTTTGTATTCTGTGTAGATCATCTCTACTATTTCAAAACTTGACAAACCTGACACTTTTTCCAAGTTTTTTTTACTGCCACTTTTCTTTTGTTACTTTTCCATTTTTTAAATTATTAAACATTGAATCTTTAAATCCTTCCCATTTCTTCAAAGAGCTATAAGCTAAAGGCTAATAGCTTACCATATAGATAAACTTTTATCAAAAAACAAAAGGATATGCGTACTAAAACTTTACAAATCGTTTCTGCATATCCTCTATCATAATCTACATGTGCTATTTCACTTCAAACTCATATACTCCTACCGATTCTTGCACAGGTAGCTGAAACAATAAGCGAACACTTTGACTTGTAACAGGTTCAAATTCGATTGCATTCAAGGCATTCTTTTCCGGTTTAGCCGGAGTTTTGGCTTTTACATCCACCCATTCACCCTTATCATCCTTGTATTGTACACCCCACGACAAAGGGATACGGCAGCCTCCCCAAGGCCCATCATCGTACCAGAATACCGACGCAGTAGAAAATGTTTCAGGCTTGTCGAAATCGTAAACAATCCATTCCTGCGAATTATTTTTCGGCCACAAGGTAAAGAACGGTACATGCCTGTCATTCGAATCTTTTGGCCAGTAACCGTCGTTTACACTGCTCATCGATTTGTTAGGAGACGAGGATGATACTTTCGCATTCGTACAGAAAGTAGGAGGTGGCAATGGGCGTGTCGATTCTACAGTACGCGGAATCCATACAGCCATTTCGCCCGCTCCGCGGTTCGACCATGCATAATACGGTATTGCAGTCAGTTGTTTATCCTCTACCAGCACATTATTGTCCTTGTCTCTCGATGCACTTTTGGCATTTGCTTCCAGTTGCAGGATACCACTCAATTTGTCGGACAAGAAGGTTTCGGAGAATGTTACATTGTCCTCGAGTACGGCGTTCAGCACACGGTCTTTATTGTCTACCCATTCCAGGCAATATACAATAGGGCCACGCTCAATAGCTACTTTTCCCTTGTCGTCTTCCACCTTTTCGTTTGCAACGTCTTTATGAACATCCATAGGGAACGATACATCTATTTTATCTCCCTTTTTCCATTTCTGAGAAAGGGTTACATAACCATTACTCCCTATTGTATAATCTACATCCTTGCCATTTACTTTTATCTTTACAGTTTCCTTTTTCGGATTAAGGTAAGTATAAAGATCACTTGGTACAGGTTTATTCAATGCCCATCCCGGTATTCTTACCAGTACATCGAATTTTTCCGATTTGGCAGGGTCTACATTGATAATAACATTTCCATCCCACGGATAGCCTGTTTTCTGTGACAGATTGATTTTATTCTTACCCAATTCTATTTCACCTTCGCTTTCTACAAAAAGGCTCACATATATCTTATCATCTTTCTTAGCATATACATATCCTGGTATCGACGGCATAAAGCGGCATACATTGCTCGGACAGCATGCACAGCCGAACCATTCGCTGCGTCCGTGTTGCCCCACCGACTCCAGCGGGTTAGGATAGAAGAATCGGTTACCATCAAGGTTTATACCCGAAATCAAACCATTATATAAAGTACGTTCCAGTACATCATAATATTTCGAATCGCCGTGAAGCAGGAATAATCTGTGATTCCAGTACACATTGGCGATAGCAGCACAAGTTTCGCAATAAGCCGACATATTCGGTAGTTCATAATTCTTGCCGAAAGCCTCGCCATGCCCTGTCGCCCCTATACCTCCTGTGATATACAGTTTTTTAGTAACCACATTGTCCCAAATTTTGTCTATGGCATGCAGATAGGCTTCGTTTCCTGTCAGAGCAGCCACATCAGCCATCCCCGAGTACATATAGGCAGCACGCACGGCATGCCCTACGGCTTCATCCTGTTCGATAACAGGCTTGTGTGTCTGGCTGTACTCACCGCTGTGTCCGTGTCCTTTCAGGTCGAGGAAATATTTGGCAAGGTCGAGATATTCTTTTTTACCTGTCACACGGTACATCTTTGCCAGTCCCATTTCTACGATCTGGTGTCCGGGTTCGTAAGCCAGTTTACCCGGCCCGAAGTCTTTTACCAACAGGTCGGCATTCTTGATAGCCACATCGAGCAATGTGCGTTTTCCTGTCGCCTGATAATGAGCGACTGCCGCTTCGTAAAGGTGTCCGCAATTGTATAGTTCATGGCTGAGGTCGGGATCTTTCTCCCAACGTTTTTCACCTACCCATTCGTGCAGTTTTCCCGGTTCTCCCGCTGTGCGTGCTGTATATAGATATCCGTCAGGCTCCTGTGCCTTTTGTATATAATAAATCAATGTATCCATGCGAGCTTCCAGTTCCTTATTCGGGAACATCTGAATGGAATAGGCCGCACCTTCGATGATCTTATAAATATCGGTATCGTCGAAAGTAAGTTGAGTCGCAAAATAGCCCGGTATCAGTTTTCCTGCTTTCTTGAAGTTATCCACCCGTCCTGTATTGTAACAATGGCCGAGAGCAATAGGTATTGTCACATCCTGATTGATACGGATACGCGGTGCCCAGAACTTATCCGAGAATTTAACTGAAGTAAAGGCTACCGGCTGGATAGGGTAGTCCTTATTGTCTCCTTTCTGCTCATGTACATGGTTGTGTCCGGGATGGTTGCATCCCCAGCCTGTTAGCCAGTAGCAGGTGAGTAAAAGAACGACTAAACTTAATTTTTTCATAGCTATATCTGTTTTGTTATATTATTTTCCTTGATTATAAAGTTCCGATATTTCATTCTGTGTCAATGGTGTATCATAGAATCTGAGAGAGTTGAGGTATCCGGTGAAACGATGTTCTCCATCAAATTTAGTACCTAAAGTAATTTTTTCGCTTTTTCCTACACGCAGAAAAATATCCTTTTCTTTTACAAATATACCGTTAATATATATTTTTTCCTTATATCCATCGAAGGTAACAACTATATGTTTCCAGTCCCCGTCGGTTCTAATATCTTTGATTCCCATATCTTCGTACCAGCCGTGATGCATGGTGATTCCGCTGCGGGGACTGCTTCCATACCCGAAGATTATTTTCTCCAGTTCGCCATACGATTCGTTGATATCGAGTATACATTCGTTTTCTTTCGGGTTTTCGGATGCTATCCATGCTGAAATGCTGTAAGGTGCATTGCCTGTCATAGTTTCGGGCAATCCGAAATCAGACCTGAATTGCTGGTATCCATTGAAAGCAAATGCTGCTTTATTCTTATAGCTTTCGACAGGAATGGCCATTGAGAAAGCGTCGAATCCTTCTTTCCTATTTTGCTCATTTAATATTCTGGTAACGAGAGAACCTGTAGGATAACTTTTGGCATTGATTTCGAAGAGCAATCCTTGCCTTTTCGGAGTAGCGGTCTTTGCCTGCTTATCGAAAGGTTGGCTGTTGACAGGGAATGGGTCTTCTCCTGCTGAAAATACCTTGATATTCCATACGGCAGGGAATAGCCCGTTTTTCTCATTTCCTGTAACTGTTAATCGGATATATCTTGCTTTTATATCATTGCGATTTATCATCGGACTTCCGGCAAGTATATTATTGCGCTTGTCAGAAAAAACCGTCCAGTTCTTACCATCCACAGATGTCTCATAAAGATACTGATAGAATGAAGTAGCATGTTCGAATTGCGTCCAGATACGTTTTATATTCTGTACTTTGCCTAAATCCAATTCTATCCATTCATCATTGTAACAGCTCTTGGCTCTCCATAATGTGGCGTTGTTATCATCTATAGCATATTCAGGTTTGAAATTTTCATCATAGTGAGATGATGCTTTTACTTTTGCTCCGAACGCTATATTCTTATACGGATTAGAATTTTTCTGTAAGAACCCGATCCCCTTATGTCCGGCATTTACTTTCAATATCCGTCCGTCTTTATCGAATTCCAGTTTATCGGCTGCCACCTGCCTGAAAAAGCCCCGGGTCGATTGTGGAATATTGTGCCTGTGATAAACGATATAATAATCGTCACCCTCCTTCAATATACTGTGATGCCCCGGCCCGTGAATAGTGCTGTCGGCACTTGT
Organism: uncultured Dysgonomonas sp.; assembly: GCF_900079725.1. Lineage (NCBI taxonomy): Bacteria > Pseudomonadati > Bacteroidota > Bacteroidia > Bacteroidales > Dysgonomonadaceae > Dysgonomonas > uncultured Dysgonomonas sp. The sequence continues at coordinate 2,328,436 of NZ_LT599032.1, read as the reverse complement.
AGCCAGTATAGGGTTGTTGTCTGCAAATTCGAAAGGACCCATCGGGCCTGTTTTGCTGGTCGCATATTGCACGCGGTAAGTATGGTCGTGGCAAGAGCCCGATGAATAAGTCAGGTAATAAATGCCATTACGTTTGAATACATACGGCGCTTCGAAAAAATCGGTGGCCTGTGTGTTCGGTATCAGTGTGGTATCAACAAGGCTTTTCATATCAGCGCTCAGTTTGCCGACACCACAACCGTGGTCTTTATAAATGCCCCATGTACCCCAATAGAGGTAAGTAGAACCGTCATCGTCGATAAAGCTTTGTGCATCGAGGGTAATGGACATTTTCACATAACGGTCGGGTATAAGCACTGCTTCATCCGGGCCGAGTATATTAGTCCACGGGCCTGTCGGATTGTCCGATACTCCACAGAATATTTTACAAGCTTGACTGTAATAGTGGTAATATCGGCCATCGGTTCCCTGCATCACATCCGGCGCCCATATCTGATTGGCTGTCGGCCAGTTCATCGGTTCTATTGTCCAATTCACAAAATCCTTCGATTTCCATACCTGTGCTGGACCTACACCCAAGCCTGTACCATCTGTCGTGGTATAAATATAATATGTATCTCCGAATTTTCGAACGGTAGGGTCGGCGAAATAGCTCGGAATAATCGGGTTTCCCGCGCCGGGGGTATTATATTTTATCTCCTGTCCGTGTAATGTATCGAAAAGCAGTATAAATAATATGAGATATATACTTTTCTTCATGTCGTTATTGATTAGTTCTGTTATCAGGACATAAGTCCAGCTCTATTTCAGGGAAATATTGTAACAGCAGATTGTACATATCAGGGTCGTATTCTTTGAGTTTCACTCTTGTATTGATAGCATTATGAACGCCATTCGGTTCGGCAGAATATTTGTTGCAGTCGAAGAATGATTGTACTGTTTCTGCAAAATACTCTTCTTTGTTACTGATGGCATACGTCCCTTTCCATAAGCCTTTTTCGATAGCTTTCAAACGTAAGGCTTCCAGTTCGTTGTCGAAATCCGGATTAACTCCCAGAATACCGACCATATGGATAATATGTGCAAATTCGTGTACAAGTATACTTTCCCCTTTATATCTGTCGCCCGGCAGGCAAATTACATTTTCTTCGCCGCAACTGGCACTGAAATCGTGTTCGGGTGCACCGCCAAAACCGCGCGCTCGCTTGTTCCAGTATGCTGTATTTTCGGGAGTGTCGCAGATATGCTTATATTCAGGAAGCTCGCATACTTCTTCTTTCTCCCCGATTATCATTACTTTACAGCCTTTGGTTATCATCGCTTTCTTTACATCTTCCCGCTTAGATAATACTTGCGAGATTACTTTTGCGGCTCTATTGAGTGCCACGTCATTTACCTTATCCGATGATACTATGGGAATCCCATCCGCATCCACATATTTTTTATAGAATGCATCGAGACCTAAGGTTGGCGGAACAGCCGTAGGTTTTACATTAAAGTCTGTCTCTTCTTCGAGACTTATAGCAAAACCTCCGCCTGAAGCCAAATGCAACATAAGTTGGGTGTTTGTATCTAAATTTGCATTTTTATGTATATAATCGGCCGCTTGTTTCTCCGCGTTTGCTCCGTCTTTATAGATTATTGCTTTATATTTTTTTCCTTCTTTCAGGAAAGACAAATCGATCTGTAAATCTCTTGCAGTCCAGTTGGTAAGTCCTCCGATGTACCAATTGTTACCTTTTCTGCGGGCTGTAACGATGTATTCTCCTATTTCGCCGGATAATATTTTTGTTTCATCTACATTTACAGGCATGGATGAAATAAAGTGCGTGTATTCCTCTTCTTTTTCGTAAAGGGTGGGAGAGTCGCACAACATTGTTAGTGGAGAGTCGTAAACGATATAGGTGGCTAACTGATGGCAGCGAGTTCCTTGACTCATCGGATTGTAATAGATCGGCTGAAAGTCTTTTTTTGACGCATTGCGCATAGCTCCCGACGTAAAGTCGACAGGACCTGCCATCATACGAATAAAAGGGAAGGTAACGTCATATAGGGGCATGTCTTTTTCCAACGTACTCCATTTCGCTTCTTCCATCCCGAATACTCCCTCGAAATTAATAATGTTAGGATATGTTCTGTTTATACCCGTCGGCTTATAATATCCATGCAAGTCCAAAATCAATTTGTGACGTGCGGCTGCTTCAGCTATGCGATAAGTCATCTCCACTGCTTTCTGATCGTCGCGGTCAAGAAAATCTATTTTGAAACCTTTGATTCCCAGTTCGGAATAATGTTTACAAGCTTCTTCCAATTGTGTATCGAGAACATTGAAGACAGTCCACAATATAATCCCTACATTTTTATTTTTTGCATAAGATACAAGTTCAGGGAGGTCTATTTCAGGTATCGTTGTCATCATATCCCCCTTTTTGGGGTCGTACCATCCCTCATCGAGTATTATATATTGAAGTCCGAATTTTGAGGCGAAATTTATATAATGTTTATATGTCTCCATATTGATTCCCGCCTTAAAATCTACATTGTAGAGTCCCCAGTCGTTCCACCATTCCCATGCCGATTTTCCGGGTTTTACCCATGAATAATCACCCGTTCTGTTTGGGGAGGCCAAGGCATATACCAGATTGTTGAGAGGCATGTCTATGTCTTTTTCTGTAATAGCTAATATTCGCCAAGGATAGCTTCTGTTTCCTTTCGTTTTAGCGATAACAGAACTTCGTTCGGTGATATATTCCTGATGCCTCCACGCGTTATAATCTACGCTTTTAGGATATGGAGCGAATATGCCTTTGAGGCTATTTTCTCCTTTTGACGAATGGATAAACATTCCCGGATATGTCTCCAGATCAGATTCTAATATTGTCAGTTTCTTGCTGTTTCCCAGATCTATTGTTGCAGGTAGGAATACCAAACTGGTATCGGCTGCGGATAATGTTTTTACTTCGTATGTATTTTGAAAAGCCATCGCGAACGGCTCTTTCTTATTTGTAGTATGGGCGAGATAAGTTTTGTAATCTTTATCGAAATTAAATTCTGCAATCTCGTTCTGTATTTCTATTTCTTTATTTTGTGTTGTGTAGAAACGATAGGCTACCCCTTCGTTATAGATGCGGAATATGATGCCGTATTCTCCTTTAAATTTGAGGTTGATCTCTCTATAGTCAACAGAAAATGATTGAGTGCGATAAAAAGGTGATGTTATATTTTCATGAAATACCTTTTCTTTCTTCGATAAGAGTTTAGGCTCATTTCCCAATATATTATTCTCGGAAAGGATAAGCGCGATTTTAGAATCATCCAAAACTTTTTGTCCCATATGCCATATGGAGTAACTAACGTCTTTATCTAAAGAGATATTTAGTTCTATCTTGTTATCAGGGGATTTCGCTGTAATCTTTTTATTCCCTAATACATTTTCCGATTTTGTCAAAATAAGGATAAGACAGAAAAGTAAAATATAAATCCTATTTATTCTCATATTATCTGTTTTTATTTAATATCAACAGTGCTTGGAATTCCTATTCTCAAAGCACTGTTGAACATTTAGTTTAGTAAACCTTCCATTCTATAACTCCGCCTGAATAACCTCTGCGGCCAACATCTACGACCTGAGGGCCGTTTTCGTCAGATGCTTTTTCTGCCTTAGGTCTTTGTAGTTGTACTACCATTTTCAGTTCGGTTGTAGTTACCGGATCGAATGTTACTTTATTGTATTTATCCAGTTCTGTACCGTATGAAGATGCATTTTTTACTTCTTTCCACGAATTGCCATCTTTGTATAATAGCTTCCACGATTCGGGTGCTTTGTAGATTACATCGTAGTGCTCGAATGCCAGCCAGTAAACTTCGCAACTGGATATCTTTTCCGGTGTTTTGAATTTATATCCGATAGATTCTTCGGTTCCCGCCTTTAGCCACCAATAATGATATGGTGTATTGATGTCTGCCGAAGATTTTGGTTCGAACTGGTCGTTGAAGCCCCATCCGTCCACCGGCCAAGCCTGAGACGCAAGGGTTGGTTCTGGTTTCGGAATAGCATATTCTGAAGTTTCGGGAGTCCATACCACAAGTTGGCCTTGTCCGCGATTGTTCCATGTGCTATAAGGAATGGCTTTGAATGTAAACGGTTTCTCTACAGTTTTGCCATTTACAGAATCCGTTTCTACCGAATAGGCGTTTCCTTCCAGTACCATTACTCCGTTCAGCAGGCTCTTTTCGAAATGTGATTCTATTTTCGAATCGCGTGGAATCACCACATCAAATAAATAATCTTTCTTTTGGTCTATACTTTCCAGGGCATAAACAATAGGGCCACGCTCCATAGATAAAAGGCCTTCGTCATATTTCACTTCTTTATGTGCCTGTACTCTTCTCACTGGCATATCCATGTGTACCGAGATTTTATCTCCGGCCTTCCATTCACGCTCTACAACGGCATATCCACCTCTGATTTTCTTTTTAGCATCTTGTCCGTTTACCAATATCTTTACATCAGGAGTTGCTCCGTCTACATAATGATATAAGTCGGAAGGTACAGGTTTGTTTTTTGCCCAGCCGGGAATACGGATAAGCACAGCAAACTTTTCAGATACTGAAGGCACAACTTCTATACTTACATCCCCGTCCCACGGATATTTAGTCTTTTGAACCAATTCTACTTCGTTGTTATCAAGTTTTACTTTAGAATTTCCTTCAACAAATAAGTTTACATAGATATCTTTTTTGTTTACAGCATATGCATATCCCGGAACGGAAGCCATAAAGCGGGTAACATTTCCCGGGCAGCATGCGCAACCGAACCATGGTGCACGTTCGAAACCACCATCCGACGCCAGCGGGTTTCCATAGAAGAATTTATCCCCGCTCAGGGAAACTCCGGCTATAAGCCCGTTGTAAAGTGCTCTCTCCAGCACATCTACGTATTTGGATTCTCCTGTGGCAAGGAACATGCGCTGATTCCAGTAAACATTGGCTATAGATGCACACGTTTCGCAATAGTTATTAAAATTGTTCAGCTCATAGTTTGGTCCGAAGCCTTCACCTTGTGCCCGAGAACCAATACCGCCGATGATATATAGCTTTTTGCTTGCCATATTATCCCATACACGGTCTACAGCTTCGAAAAGATTGTGGTCGTGCTGCATAGATGCTACATCGGTAACTCCCGAATAGAGATAACCTGCACGAACGGCATGTCCTACTATTTCGTCTTGCTTGAGTATCGGCATGTGGTCTTGGCTGTAAGGACTGAGCCTGTGCCCGTCGGTACCACGTCCGGTTTCGTCAACAAAGTAACGAGCCATATCCAGATACTTCTTATCGTTGGTTACATTGTATAGTTTTACTAATGCCATTTCTACGATCGGATGGCCGGATGGCACATGTTTCTGCCCTTCGTTGGGGCCGAACACCTGGCACACGAGGTTGGCATTTTTGATCGCTACATCCAGTAATGTCCTCTTTTGTGTAGCCTGATAATGAGCAACGGCTGCTTCATAGAGATGGCCACTGTTATATAATTCGTGACTGTTTATTTTCTCCCAGCGCGAGCTGCCCCACCAGCCCGAAAGACGCGTACATTTATTCGTGACGCAGGTCGTAAGATAGCCGTCCGGTTCCTGTGCTGCTGCAATCAAGGTGATTACACTATCGAGGTATGCATCGAGTTTAGGGTCGTATTTTACAGCGAGAGAATAAGATGCTCCTTCTATAATTTTGTAAGGGTCAGTGTCGTCGAAAGAGAAATCTCCCTTATGTTCGCCTTTGATTAATCCCCCTGCCAGCGCAAAATTATCGAACCTTCCATTGATCTCGCATTGGTGAAAAGCAGATGGAATGGATACAGTCCTGTTGATTTCCATTCGTGGTAACCAAAATTCGTCCGTAAAGTGAACATCAGTGAACGGGACTTCTTTAATTTCGCCCAGTTTTACTCCTGAAGGTTCCTCCTGAAGAGTATTACATCCACTCGTTATTAGAATGGCTGTACATAATAAAAAATTCTTTATTTTCCTTATCATTATTTTACCTTTTACTAATCAATTAATTATTATTTCTGTACAGAACTATGAAGAGTGGTTCCTGTCAGTTTTATTTGATATGGCCATTGCTCATCATTTCCTGTATTCTCATCCCATATATGCTCCCAGTGTTGAGTAGGGGCTCCCGTTACAACTAACCATAAGTGAGTTGTTTTTTCCGGAACTATAAATTTAGCTTGTCCTGTTGCTTTGGAGTATACATCTCCATAAACGCGTTCTCCATTTTCTTTCAATGCAACAAATCCATATCTCCAACCCGCCTTATCTTTATTTACATCTCTGAACCCGGAAGCTCCGGCGACACCCTTAAAGTCCAAAACAACTTCTGTGCCTGCGGTTGGTACTTCGAGCTGAACACCGTTGTATCCATAGTTTTGCGGACATCTTTTTTCGGCGATCTGATACCAGCCGTTCCCTACAGAGGTGAAAGCTGATGTATGTTTATTTATATAAGCAGCAGAGGCTTCCTTTACCCGTTCCATATCCCAGGTTATAAATTTGCGTCCGGCATCGAGTATCTCGTCATTAAATTTCTCTTGATCGATTTCTGTTAAGCGCTTATAGGTCATTACAGGGTCTTCTCCCTGCTTCGATTCGCGCCATAGCTTCCCTATGAAGTCGACTCCGTGCTTATCTGCCCAATATTCGAGAACAAACGGCGAACAATATCGGTTGTCTTCGTGCAGGAATGCTTTGTGTGTATTGGTCATGAATGTTTCAAGATGGTAGTTCTCAAATGTTATCCAGTCTGGGTAATATTGCCATAACATATACTGTGAAGTCATTTCAAAGATAGCCTGGCCTCTGCTTCCAGCAGGACTGCTCGAATATCCCCATCCTCCATCAACTGATACCATATACTGGAATGCATGCCCCATTTCGTGCGCCATGGCGCCGTAAGGTTTGGTTTTTACTCTGCCCGGTGATAACCACATAACTCCGATTTTATTGTCGGCACCTCCTCCATATACTGTTCCATCTTCATTATAGTAGATATATAATGTCATTTTGTATTTGTCGGTGAGAGATTTCCCTTTCTCTACAAATTTTAATTTATCGCGAAAGAATATAAACATTTTGTCGCTTTCTTCCATCATATCTTTGAGCGGAAAGCGGAATTTCGTATCACTAGTAGAAGATGGGTCATTTCCGAAGCCCTTTTCCCAAAAAGCAACCAGATTAGGCGTTTTACTCATCCTGTGAATACTGAATTGGCTGCTTTCACTCTGATAATTGTTGTTTTCAGCCACATTCCATACTGAAGAAGGGTAATAAATCTCCTTTGAGTCATCTGGATCCGGATCTTCTTTGCCTCCCGGATCGGGGGCCTCTATCTCGGGAGTATTAGAGTCTCCGCAAGCCGACAGGGGCATTAGTGGGGTTAGAAGAAGAATGATCAATAGTTCCTTGATTTTCATATTTTCTTTTTATTTGTTTCAATAAATAAAGAGTTGTTGTTTAATGCAGATTCGGGTATATTTTAGGATACCCGGATCTGCAAGTTATTTTATTCATAAGGCTGGGCATCCAGCTGCGGAGCTTTTCTCAACTCATCGCGTGGGATAGGCATCCAGTAATTTTTCGGTGCATAGAATTTACGGGTTTCTATTGGTTCAGCTTTCACTTCATAAGTTTTGGAACCATCTTTATACATCTTTATACTTATTCCCTGAATAGGTTCTTTGTAAACATCTTCGGCTTTTTTCCATCTGCGTATATCAAACCAGCGTTGCCCTTCGAATACGAGTTCTATCTGACGCTCATATTCATACTCTGCACGTATATTAGTTCCTTTTGCTGCCGGTTGTAGGGCACGTTCTCTTACATAATTGATGTATTTCAGTGCTTCTGCATTATTACCCAATTCTATTTCACATTCGGCATAATTCAGGTATACTTCAGCCAAACGCATGTATATCCAAGGAGTTGTATTTGCTGTTGTACCGTATGCATCGAAGCTGGGATCAAGGAATTTCTTAAGTTGGTAGCCTGTTTGTGTGCCATTCCACCAGCTTGGACCTTCGCGGCTGTCTTTGCCTGCTGTGACATCCGATTCTCCTGCTACGAAAAACTCTACTGTACGGTTTTCATCGCCGAAACCCCATTTGTCACCGTCCACGAATATAGTAGCAGAGAGGCGTATATCCCTGTTTGTCCATGGATTTACGTTCGAGGCTCCCGGTGTGTATGCACTGCCATCCTTCTTCTGGAATTTGGATACCAGGTTGTGAGTTGGCTGCAATGTTCCCCAACCGCCAAATCCATTTCCGGTTCCACATGGAGCCTGATGCAGGAATGTGCTGTTGTTTCCGGCTACCCATTTCGAATCGAACTGTTTGACAAGGATTACTTCCGGATTCTTTGCATCAAAGAATAGTGCGGCATATTCATCAGCGTTAGAAACAGTACTCAAAGAATATATATTCAGGTCTATCACGTCTTTGTTTGCTTTAGCTGCCCTTTCCCATTTTTCTCTTGTAGGATAGTTGGGGTCGTACAGCGGGCTGGCTGCGAACATAAGTGTGCGTCCTTTCAGAGCAAGAGCAGCTCCTTTCGTAGCCCTGCCATAATCGTTGGCGTCGGCGTATTTTTCGGGGAGAAGTGCGGCTGCTTCGTCGCAATCGGCAGCAATGAAGTCGGCAACATCTTCTACCGAGGCTCTTGTTTCAGTGTATTCTTCTGTATCGAGACTATGTACTTGCTTGATGATAGGAATGCGTCCAAACATGCTATACAGCTGATGGTAGAAGTATGCCCTGAGGAAATAGCCTTGTCCTTTCAGTTGGTCTTTCCACTTGTCATCTCCGTTATTAGGAGCAGGAACTGCATCTATATTCTGTAAAAACAGGTTTACTTCTTTGATAGATCTGTAGTAATAATGCCAAGGATTCCACATATCCTGCTCCCATCCGAAGCTGGAATTATCGTTGGACAAATAACCCTGACGTACGTTTTCTGTTCCGTAAGTATGCATTTGATAAATCTCGTCGGTTAAGCTGGCAAAGCGGGAACCTTTCTCCGCTTCGGCTTTCATCCTTGTATAAGAAGAGTTCAGATAGGACTCGGCCAGCGCCAGGTCGTTCCATACAGCTGCATCCGTAAACGAATCTACAGGATCTACATCCAGAATATCACATGATGTAGTACCGAAGCAGGTGATAACTGCAGCTAGTCCGTATATTATATATTTCTTCATTTTCATAGTGATAATGATTTAGTTTTTTAGAATTAGAAAGTAACATTCAAGCCTGTAGTAATCGTACGTTGCAGAGGGTAAGCTGTGATACCGTTAGCCTGATAATTAGTTGCATTTACGGAAATTTCCGGGTCGAATATTTTGATCTTATCGATTGTGAATAAGTTGTTTCCGTTTACATATATCCTTACATTTTCAAGGCCGATTTTCCGTATTATATTTTTAGGGATAGAATAGCCCAATTCAACTGATTTCAGACGTAGGAAGGCAGCATCGCGTAACCACCAGGTAGAAGACTTTCCATTGAAATCATCACCATAGGTCTGCTTGATAAATGCCCGTGGCCATTTGGCCTGAGCGTTTTGTTCGGCAGTATTCGATTCTATCCATCTTCCTTCGTAGAAGTCTGTCATCATATTCATTGTAGGCTGTACCAGTATCTTGGCTTTGGCTTGTCCCTGGAAGAAGATATTCAGATCCAGTCCCTTCCAGCTGCCATTCAGCGTAAATCCATATATGATCTTCGGTGTAGCGGATTCATTCAGGCGAATAGCATCATCCCAGGTGATTTCACCATCATCGTTCGTGTCGCGATATATAAGGTCACCGGGTTTTGCATCTTTAATATGGGGCGTATTATCTATTTCTTCCTGTGTCTGGTATATACCTATGGCATCATAGAGAACAAGACCGTCTATCGGGTGACCTGTCCACTTTTGCCAGGCCGGGGTGGAAGCTGCTTCGTCAACATATTTCACTTTGTTTTCGGCATAAGTAAAGTTGCCTGTTACATCCCATGTAAAGTCTCCCGAAGAACCTTTATATCCGGCAACGAGTTCAATACCATGATTGTTAACCTTCCCGATATTTTCGGCAGGAAGTACTAGTCCTGCGTATGAAGGGATGGATGCATTACGTGTACGTAAAATATCACTTCTGCGAGATGAGAAATAATCGAAGTCCAAATTGAATTTGCCATTCAGGAACTGGGCAGAAAAACCGACATTCGTAGTTTTGGCTGTTTCCCATGTTATATCAGGATTTTTAGTCAGTGCTTCGAATAATCCCTTATATACATTATCACCAAACATAACGCCGCCCGCTTTGTGCTCTACTGCATCGTCGGATGCAATGAATTTGTAGCGCGAAAGGAATTGGAATGCGCCTACATTGTCATTTCCCATCATACCCCATGAACCCTTTAGCTTAAGGAAGTTTACAGTAGATTTGATAGGTTCGAAGAAACTTTCTTCCGAGATTATCCAGCCTGCCGAAAATGCAGGGAAGAAGCCCCACCGTTTGCCCGGTGCGAAATTCATAGAGCCATCATATCTCATCGTCACTTCTGCCAGATACTTGTCTTTATAACCATAGTTTACACGGCCGAAAAAGTTTTGACGTGCGTCTACACCTGCATATCCGCCATTACTCATGTCCTCGGGATTATCGCTTCCGGCGAATATCTCCATTATTGCTGTCGACAGATAGTTGGTTCTGTAGGCAGAAACATTGTTGTAGTTATATTTAAACTGTTCGTAAGCAGCAAAAGCATCTATCTTGTGGTCTCCGAAAGTATTTTTGTATCCTATACGGGCGTTTATAGTTGTTCTGTCAGAGTTGTCGGCCCACGAATTCAGGGAGATTGCTCCTGTAGCCGATCTCATATTATTGTATTTATCGGTAGCCGGATCGTATTCGAACAGGTCGTAGGGGTGATTTATTGTTTTACCGTTATTGAAAGAATAGTCCAGCGCGGCATAACCCTCTGCATAAAGCCCTTTTGTGATAATGTCCAGATCGATATGCAGTGTAGGTTTAATGTTTAGTATGTTGTATGTGTATTTATTTGTTCCGGGAGCATCTGTCACCATTACAGCCGCGTTGCGTGTCACTCCGTCATATCCTACACGGGGTAATCCGTTAGGATAATATGGGGCAGCCATCGGATTGGTAGTAAGGAAGTAACCGAACAGATAGTCTGTATCATATACCCCGCGTTGACGTGATTCTTTACGTCCGCGTATATCCATACTAAAACGTATCTTACTTGATATTTTTGCATCCAGATTTGTCGTGAACTGGTATTGCCCGTAATCCTGTGCGCTGTTTTTATATATGGCATCCTGCCACATATATTGAGCCGAAGTATAGAAAGATACCTTATCCGAACCTCCGCTGATGGCGATACTGTGTTGTGTCCTGTTAGTCCAGTCTTTAGCTACGGATCCCCACCAATCGGTATTTGCATAATTCATAGGGTCGGAACCGTCCTGTAATTTCTGGAGGGCATCGGATGAATAAGTTTCGGTTAGCCCATGACGGCGGTCATATTCGTTAACATACGTAGCATACTGATATGAATTGAGCATCTCAGGAATACGTGTTGGTTGAGAGAAAGAAACGCTACCGCTATAATTTACTTTTATTTTCCCTTCTTTTCCGCGCTTGGTAGTTACCAGGATAACACCATTTGCCGCACGGGCTCCGTAGATAGCAGCCGAAGCATCTTTCAATACAGATATGGATTCTATATCTTCCGGATTGAGGCGTGCAAATCCACGGTCGGCGATTCCGTCGACGATAATGAGAGGGGATGTATTTCCGGTAGTCCCTTTTCCCCTAATCAGGATACTGGCATTGTCTTCTCCCGGCTCACCGGAACGTACATTGGCGATAACGCCTGCTGTTTTACCGGCAAGTGTGTTAGTAAGGTTCGCTGCTGCGACTTTTACTAAATCGTCGCCTCCAACTTGTGAAACAGAGCCGGTAAGGGTCGCTTTCTTCTGAGATCCGTAACCGACAACAATAACTTCGTCCAGCCCGGTCATATTTTCTTTTAATATTACTGAAAACTGCTTGTTATTGCCTACCACGATTTCTTCAGGAGTGAACCCCACATATGAAATAACGAGTACAGCATTGTCACGGGACAGAGTCAAGGAAAATTTACCGTCTAAGTCTGTCAATGTCCCGTTTGTAGTTCCTTTTTCTGTTACACTAACCCCAATAAGAGGCGTACCGCCTGAATCATGTACCGTTCCGGTTATTGCAGTTCCCTTTTGCAAGATCTCGTCCGGAGAAGAAACATTGTTCTTGGTATTTACCGGATAAGCTGCTACCGGAAGTAAACAAAGGAATAAAGCGTAAGACAAAACTTTACGTGATATTCGATGAAGTTTTAGATGTTTATTCATGTTTTTCATTTTTATATTTTATAGGTTTTTCTTTTCCATATATAAATCATAGCTATTATTTCCTCTTGAAGGAGTAAGTTTCTTTATAAGATTTGGCAAACCAGCTTTCGTAGACATAGCAGTCGATATATACTTCTCCTGTTACGGTATTGAAATACGATTTATTCTCTGTTACCTTATTACTTCCGTCTCCTTCGATTAATTCTAAGAATGTGAATATTTTTATCTTTTTACAATTTGCCATTCCTGTCATATCTTCGCCGGTAACAGAGAATAATACGGCATACCAGTCGCCATCACCGCCAAATCCGTATTGTGCTGTTGCTATTACAGCGTCCCATGCAGCATCCCCTGCCCGTTGGCATTTCGATGCTTCCCAAATGGTATTTCCTACGTTACGGGTTCTTTGATTTACTATGACTTCCCGGTTATATTCTCCTACCAGTGTCTTTGTTACATCCAGATAGATAACCTTTGATCCTGTTACAGCACCCATTTCCAGGTCTTCTTCCTGAATTACCAAAGGCACCAGATAATGTTTGCCGTCGGCCAGTGTCAATTTTGAAATATCTAGTTTGTACGGAATATTTATTGCTTTGTTTCCGGCTTCTATTTTGCCATTTGTTATTTCAACAGAGCCTTCCGGCAGGGTCAGATAGTTTTGATTGTTTTTAGTGTTGAATGCCGAAATAAGAGAGGGGTCGTATGAGAAATTAATAGAGAGATCGCTGCCGATCATCGTATTTATTGTAACATTTACAGAGCCTGAAATGCTGGCGATGCTGGAATATGCTTCTTTAGCCTTTGTAGCACTTGCGTCCGTAATGGAAACTTCAAGGTCTGCAACATTGACAGAATAGTATATAGGACTGTCTTGTTTGATTGCATATTTAGGATCGGAAGAATAAAAATAACATGGTAAAATATACTTATTCTCGTCGGATAAGCCTATTGCATTTATTTTACCTTTGATAGATATACCACCATCCGAAGCAACTATAGCTTTCCCGAAGCTGTAATTGGCCGCAGGCAGAAGGCTGTATTCTCCGCTTTCGAGTAATGGCGCTTTGTCATCGACCTTAACCGAGATTAGGTTTGCATCAATGCCTGTAAAGTTTAGCGCAGCCTCTATTGTTATTTCCTCTTGTGCTTCGCTTCCTTTTGCAAAATATAGATTTACAGGTGATTCAGGAATGTTGGGTGTGACAGTTGAAGCAAGCATGTTAATATGAAGCAGAACTGTGTTTTTATTCTCATTTGCATCCACTCCGTCTTTTTCGTCTGTAATACCTTTTATGGGTAAAACATATTTCGACGCAGCATCAATGGAGCCGGCCGCTTCATATAGCTTTTTAGAATAAATGGTGACGTCGAAGTTTGCATTTTTCGATTTTACTTCAAACTTTGCATTTGCTGGCATTGTGTAACAATCGGAAGGAAGTAGTTTATAATCCGTATTATTTTCCTGATTGTATTTGCTCAGTGCACTTTCGTCAACTGTCAGATTCATTGTAAGTTCTCTGGATATCCCGTTTACTCTGGCATAAGTCATTTTGTAAGTATCCGATTCGTTCTGGGATATGATTGTTGCATTTGTAAACCCGGAATTTGAAAATGCCGGATTTATGTCAATTGTGGGGATTGGGTTCATGAGGTCACCGCAAGCGCTCATTAAAAGAGCCAAGATGGCAAGGAAATAATGCTTCATCTTCATGTTTTCATAATTTTAAAGTTATACATTGGTATTATATTAGATTTTCCTGAGTCTTAGAAACAGGCTTTCATGAGGTTCCAATACTTTGCTTAATGCGGTATCAGTAGTACCCATATCTTGCTGTGTCCATATATTTTTGATTCTTCTCGGCATGCGTTTCATATACAATGAGCCATTTTCGAGACTTTGGTCATATACAGTATCAAAGTTCCAGTTGTAGTTGAGATCTATCTTAAAATTGTTGCGGTTGATAAATAAGAATGCTACATCACCGTCGGACAGGGCTTTTACTAGTATGTCTATTCCATTCAGCTCTACAAAGCGGAATGCAGATTTTCCCCGCTTATCCTGATTGATTGCGATAGCCTCTTTGTTGAGAAGTATTTCCTTTGTCAGTGCGTCCATATTGCGGATATCATTACCTGCCATCAAGGGGGCAGACATCATACTCCAGATAGCAAAATGTGAACGATATTCATGCTCTGTCTGTCCTCCATTACCGATTTCGAGCATTTCCAGGTCGTTCCAGTGCCCCGGGCCGGAATATTGGGTGATTGTTAGAGCCTTGTCCAGTATTTGCAGGACGCCTACTCCACCCCAGTTGAACTTGCAGTCGTAACAGTCGCGTATATCGGCTGTAATGCGCCATAGATGGCCTATGCCTTTACCCCATTCCCAAGGTTTGTTTTCGCCCCACTCGCATATGCTGAATACGATAGGTCTGCCACACGCCTTTAATGCGTCGCTCATCGTTTTATAGGCGGCTTTAGCATCCTGGCCTTCATTGTAGCACCAGTCGTATTTGAGGTAGTCGACACCCCATCCGGCATATTGGCGTGCGTCCTGAAACTGGTATCCACGGCTGCCCGGCCTTCCCTGGCATGTTTTGCTCCCTGCACAGGAGTATATCCCGAATTTGAGGCCTAAACTGTGGACATAGTCGGCAACCGGTTTCATTCCGTTGGGAAAGTGATCTTTATCTACTATGATATTTCCGTTCTCATCGCGTCCGGTTTGCCAGCAATCGTCGATCACCACATATTCGTAGCCGGCATCTTTCATTCCCGATGAAACAATGGCATCGGCCATCTCTTTAATCAGTCTTTCACTGACGTTGCAACCGAATTTATTCCAGCTGTTCCATCCCATCGGGGGAGTCTGGGCAAGTTTGTCAAATTCAGAAATGACTGATTGGTCTTGTTTCCCGAATTCCTGTTGGGCAAGGGAGAAATTACAAATACCTATAAATAATAAAAAGAATGTGATAATGCTTTTCATACTATAATAAGTTTTAGATTCCGGTAATAATCAAAGAATTGAAGCGGGCAATTCCTCTATTGCAAAAGACGTTAAAATATGTTGAAGGCATATGCAACGAATCTCCAGAACAATGCGAAATTTATCCAAATTAATATTTTAACTATGATGCAATAATTGAGATTAAATTTCAGTAAACCAGTTGTTTGGATATTCATTTGTAGGATTGTGCTATCTTTTTGAAATTTTGTGTTATCGGAAAAAGTGCGATATTTACACTTAAAACCTTTATACTATATGAAAACACGGATATTAAAGACATTCCTGGTGATAGTATGTTTTTTTCTTTTTACTTCTCCGCTTGCAGGAATTGAGCTGAATTTTAAATATTACTTTGTAGAGAACGGACTGTCGTCGAATACTGTATACGCTATTGAGCAGGATTCGAGAGGTTATATCTGGATAGGAACAGAAGATGGACTCAACCGTTTCGATGGATATAATTTTCATTCATACAGGAATATACCAAGGGATAGCACATCTATTGTGAACAATTATATCTACAGTCTTTATGAAGATATAAACAGAAAACTGTGGGTAGGGACTGAGACCGGAATCTCTATTTATGATTACCAAAGCGACCGCTTTTGTCCTTTTACAAAGAGAACGAAGGAGAATATTCCGCTCAACGATAAGATACAGAATATTCTATCCGATGAGAATGAGAATATATGGATAAGTTCATTTAAGCAGGGAGTGTTTTTTTATAACAGACATACAGATATGTTAAAGTTGTACTCTTTTGATAAATATGTGAAAAACAAACAGGAGCCGGTTTTTACGACCTGTGTTTATAAAGACCGCGATAATACGATATGGGCATTAGTTAATAATACGATATATCAGTTATATAAATTAGATAAGAAGAAAGATGAGTTTGTTCCTGCATTTCCTGATACCAACTCCGATCTGTTGTGCCAACTCCGAGGCTATACACTGTTGGAAGATACCTTCGGTATGCTATGGCTGGGAACATGGACTAATGGTCTTTTCGAAATAGATAAGAAAACCGGAATTAAAGGTAACTATCTGAACACTGAGAATGTAGACAAAATACTCCATATTCATTCCCTGATGGAATATGAGCCGGGGAAGCTGTTGATAGGTTCGAATGACGGATTGACTTCTTTCAGCATATCGCCTGTTATCGGTAATAAGAGGGAGTCTCATATCAAGGAGCCGGTATTATCGAATCGCTTTGTTTACCCTATATATAAGGATAGGGAAGGCGGGCTTTGGATAGGTACTTATTATGGCGGGATCAATTATGCATCTCCTAACAGAAACTATTTTACAAGTTACACGCACGACAGGTACGAAAATTCGATAAGTGGTAATGTTGTGAGTACATTTTGTGAAGACATATCCGGTAACCTATGGATAGGGACGGATGACGGGGGACTGAACTTCTTCAATACAAAAACAGAAAACTTTATTTCTTATAAGCCCGATAAGAACAGGAACAGTCTTTCTTATCACAATGTACATGCTCTGTGTATATACGATGATAATTTATGGATAGGTACATATTCGGGAGGGCTGAATGTGATGGACCTGCGTACAAAGAAGTTTAAGTGCTATTATAACAATCCGTCAGATTCGACCTCTCTGGATGCTAATAATGTATATGCTTTATATAAGGATTCCCGTGATAATCTCTGGATTGGGACTACAACGGGGGTAAGTATCTATGAGAAAAAATCAGATACTTTCATACGTATGAAAAAATTGAATACTTTAATTCTCGATATACTTCAGGTAGGCAATACCATTTGGATAGCAACTATTGGGGATGGGATTCATACCTACAATCTGGATACAAAACAATGGCATGCATACCAGTTTGATCCGGAGGATAAGTCTTCTTTGATAAGTAACGATGTTATTTGTCTTTGTCTCGATGAGTCCGGTCAGTTATGGATAGGAACAAATAGCGGTTTGTGCCGGTATGATGCCGTAACTCAGTCTTTTATACAAGTATCGGTTAACTTTCAGAGTAATGCAATTTGTAGTATATTCAGTGATAATGGTTTCTTGTGGATAGCCACTACCCGAGGGCTGGTAAGTTTCGATCCTAAAACCAACCAATACCGTATTTTTACAAAAGGTGATGGATTATTGAGTGATCAGTTTACAGGAAAGTCCGGGATAAAGACATCTTCCGGCAGAATATATTTGGGAACAGCAACCGGATTCAATGCTTTTTATCCTAAGCAGATTGTAATAAACAGGTCTATACCATTAATAGAGGTTACGGATTTTCAGTTGTTTAATAAGTCTGTGAATTTTTACGATTACCTATCATATGGCGAAGATAGTATCCGTCAGATAACATTGCCCTATAATAAAAATGGCTTTAGTTTCGAATATACAGCACTAAGCTATTTTGCCCCTGAAAAAAATGAATATGCTTTTATGCTCGAAGGTTTCGATAAGCACTGGAACTATGTAGGTAAAGTGCGTAAGGCAGCTTATACGAATATACCTCCGGGCGAATATTACTTTAAGGTCAAAGCATCAAATAATGATGGTATATGGAACGATACGGGGCTGAAGATTAAACTGGTAATTACTCCTCCGTTCTGGTGGAATAAATGGTCTGTCAGCTTTTATATATTGCTGGCTATGGCTGCATTGATAGCTTTTCTCACTTATATAAGGAACCGGGATGAAAAAAGGAATAAGGATAGAATAGAGAAAATCAGGAATGAGCAGGAAAAAGAAGCCTATGATTCTAAAATAAACTTCTTTACTTCCATTGCTCACGAGATACGCACCCCTGTGAGCCTTATAATAGGGCCTTTGGAACAAATTATAGAAACCTCGGATACTTTGCCCGAAAATATAAAGGGAGATCTGAATATTATAGACCGTAATAGCCAAAGGCTCCTTAATCTGGTAAACCAACTACTCGATTTCAGGAAGATAGAAAGAGAGACGATACAGATTACTTTATCGGATCAGAATGTATATGAATTCTTATTGAACATGTACGACCGCTTCAAATCTTATGTAGAGCATAAGCATATTAAATTCCTGTATACATACGATAATAAGGACTTTCGTACTGCAATAGATGTAGAGAATCTTACAAAGGTGGTCAGTAATCTGCTCAACAACGCATCGAAATATACGAGAGACTACATAGAGCTTACACTACGCTCAGATGTAGAAGGTAATAAATATATCATATGCGTAAAAGATAATGGAGATGGTATATCCGAAAACGAGAGGGAGAAGATTTTCAAACCATTCTATCAGATTTCGGGTAGCCACAAAGCCGGAACAGGACTGGGGCTTTATCTGGTAAAAACGATTGTAGATGCTTGTAACGGGAGTATAGATATAGAAAGCGAACCGGGTAAAGGTCTTTCTGTGTCTATTACACTTCCAATGAATACGATAAGCATGGGCCAGACGATTGAACCCGAAAGAGAGTCGCATGAAGAGGTATTGAAAAATGACCTGAATACCTCTCTGCCAAATATTAACTTAAAGGAGTCTTTACATGAAGAGGACAGGCAAACTATCCTGATTGTAGAAGATAATCCTGATATGCAGGAGTTTATCAAAAAGAATCTGGTTCTAGTATATAATGTACTTCTGGCAAATGATGGCATGGAAGGAATAAAATTATTGGAAAAGGAGGAAGTGGACCTGATCATAAGCGACATAATGATGCCTAATATGGATGGGATAGAATTCTGTAATAAGGTAAAGAGTAGTTTACTCTGGAACCATATCCCTTTGATAATGCTGACCGCCAAGACCAATATTGCATCCAAGATTGAGGCGCTGGAGATAGGGGCGGATGCGTATGTAGAGAAACCATTTTCGATCTCATTTCTTTCGGTGCAGATAAGAAACCTTCTCGAATCGAGGCGAAACCTTCTGAAGAAATTTACGGAGACACCATTTGCCTCTTTGAAAAGCATTGCAGGAAACAGGGGAGACGAAGAATTCCTTGCAAAGGTAAACGATATTATAGAAAAGAATATTGCCAATGTTGATTTCACTATTGAGCATTTAGCAGAAGAGCTTCATATCAGCAGTTCCGGCTTATTTGCCAAGATTAAAAACCTGTCGGGCATCACCCCGAACAAGCTGTTGCTGATGGTAAGGCTGAAAAGGGCTACAGAGCTATTGAATGAAAATAAATACCGCGTAAACGAGGTCTGCTATATGGTCGGATTTAATAACCCGTCGTATTTTGCCAAATGTTTCCAGAAGCAGTATGGAGTATTACCATCCGATTTTTTGGAAGGGCGCAATAAACCCTGACACTATTCTTTTGTTTTGGATAGCCGGACTTCCCCCGGTCTTAGCATAGGATAAAAATAATAAAGGAAGAGATTACTATTGCGTAGCCTCTTCCTTTTACTTTCACTATGGAAATACTACTCTTGCCGTATCAGACCCTAATGATACATTTAGAGAGGCCTTTTCATTCTTTGGATTCCAGTTCATTACCCTGCATTCGCTGGCCGGTAATATTATATTATGGTTTCCACTTCCTGTCAGGTTTTCAGTATCTATATCACATTGTTCTATTCTCCAGTTTTGCAGGTAGTCGAGATCGGCATTAAATACCTTTGTCTTGGAGTTCTTCATTACAAAGCTCCCCCAATCCCTAATTATAGGAGTGATTATATCGGCTTCACAATTCTCTATATTCAAATCTCCACGCAGTATATCTATATTGATAGATCCGGCTTTCAATCCTTGCACATTAGCTCTTAATCCATCTACCCTGCTTCTTATATCTACACAGGAATCTGCATATACAGTGATGTTTAGCCCCCTTATTGCTGCAGGATAAGGAATTTCGTTTTTGTAGTGATCCGCCAATAATTCTGCGGTTTTCACACGTAGTATAGTTTTATCATGTAATGTGGATATCTCCAGATATTCTTTCAATTGTTCCGGTATCTCCAGTTTACCTTTTTCTCCTTCGTTCGTCACGGGTTGTATATTGATATGCCCATCGAAGATAACATAATACCTATCCTTATTCCCCCGGCCATCTTTCATGGGTATTGTATCTGCATATATCTCGATCACTTTTTGCCCTGATATATCTATGCCAGCAGTTTCTTCCTTTAGTATAAGCCCGGTTTTCTTCTCTCCGTCATAACTTAACGAAAGATAGCATATATAACCTATGGCAGATAAGAATACCGCGGCTATAATACCCAATACTATTTTGGTTGTAAGTCTCATATCTTTTATTATTATTGTTTCTTAATATAGTCTTTATACATTTCCACTATATCCTCTATCGGAATATCCAGTGTATATATTTGTTTAAAAAAGTCCTCAGCTTCTTCCTTCATAAAGGTATCTTTACGCAGTTTGAGTATCAGGTTTTTCGCCTTAGGAGCTACAAAATACCCGATCCCTCTCTTGTTGTAGATAATCTCCATCGATTGGAGGTAATCGAAGGTACGCATAACGGTATTGAAATTGACTTCCACAATAGCTGCATATTCGCGTACAGACGGAACCCTTTCTTCTTCCTTATATTTGTCGAGTAATATCTCATCACAGATGCGGTCGGCTATCTGCAGATAGATTGCTTTATTTTCTTTAAAATTCATAAGCTAGAGTCGTTTAATTACCTCAGATTCCCTGAATCTGAAAAATGCTAATATCCAGTTTACCACAGCGAAGATGATGAAGACAACTGCCATATATCCCACTATAGTAGAATCCTCAACACCAAATGTTTTCTGTTGTAATGCATTTCCAAAATTATCCATGCCGTTTTCGAAAAAAAGAGAGATTGTGCACCAGCACACCAGAAGAAAAGTGATAAAGGTGATGATGCCTGCCGAAAATGTTTTTACCAGCGAGTTTTTCGGCCAGAATGTCGACCCCAGAATAAACAGGGATTGGATAAAGAAGAAAAGGCCGACTGAAAATGTAAACCTGGTCATGTTATTAAAAACATAGTCGTAGTTGTCCTTTCCTATAAATTTATCGAAGTGGATAAATTGCACATCTACGTCAGGGAAACGGATAGAACATATCATTACCCGCGTAGCGTCTGACAACCAGAACAGGATGAAGAAAACAACGATGTAGCCGATTGTCATAATAAGCCAGCGGGAAACGTATTTTTCAAAAGATGATGAGGGATTCATTAAATATGTGAGTCGTTTTGTTTTACTATTGATCGGCTCCATTGTCAAGGAAGCGCTGATACAACCAAATATGAAAAAGACGAAGGCCGTGAAGACGATCAAATCCCTATTCAGGTATTTTAAACGATCAAATCCCTGTTCCAATTCGGAATATGTAAGAAAAGAATTCCATGTAGTAACAAGTGTGAGTGCCCCATAAATTGTAAGGATGCGGATAAGATACTTTTTCCAGTTTTCCTGTATGTCTTTCCTTAACAGCAAGACAAATCGGTTTATATCAAATGTATTATTCATAATTTATCAGATTTTATTGTAGTATTGCTGTTATCTTTTCCGTATTGCTTAGCGTTGCATTGAACAATGTTTCCAGATTCAGGGAAGTCTCTTCATTATTTTCGTTCTCAAGGATTAACTTATATCCCTGTATGGACGGTGAAGCGTATAAAGCTCTTGCCACGTCCTTTTCATTAAAGCTTTCCATAAAGCGGAGTTTTTCACAAATCCTCGATACTGAAGCATTCATCAGCACTTTGTTATTATCGAGAATAATCACTTGTTCCAATAGCTTGTCCACATCCTGTACCTGATGTGTCGATATCAGGATCGTTTTTTCATCGGTCATTCCCGATGCTATAAATTTGCGAAACTGGCTTTTACCGGGTATATCGAGTCCGTTTGTAGGCTCATCCATCAGCAGTAGGGGAGTATTTGCGGCCAAAGCAAAGCTCATAAAGACCTTTTTCTTTTGACCAAGAGAAAGTTCGTTCAGATGCACATCGGCCTCCATTTCGAAGCACTCCAGATTTTTATCCAGTTGCTCCTGACTAAAGGCAGGATAGAAAGGACGATTGATCTCTACATACTTTTTCAGTGGTATATTCGGTAATTCAAATTCTTCGGGTACTATAAACATATTCTGCAATGTGGAAGGCCTACGCTTTGCCACATCCTCGCGTTTATATTCCACTTTACCCTTTTTAGGGCTTAGGAGGCCTGTAAGCAAATACAACATGGTCGATTTGCCTGCTCCGTTTTTTCCTAACAATCCGCAAACTTTTCCTTTCTCTATCGAGATTGAAAAATCATTGAATATTAGCTTTTTCTTATACCCGAAGGTAACATTACGCATTGATATCATATTAATTAGATTAAAATATAATAGTGTAATAGTATAATAGTACACGCAAATGTATTGATTATTTTTATAAATACAATAATTAAGGCGATTTTTTTGAAAAATATTTTTCCATATCTTTTTGTCATGTTGAACAGAGCCAAACATCTCGTTTCTGGAGAGTTGAGATCCTTCGTTGCACTCAGGATGACAGAGAGAGCAATACTTTAATAAAGTAAATTAACTTTTGGGACAACCTTCTACAACAGAAATGACTAATATTTTTTCATTGCTTCCTTTGTATTTCATTCGTTAATCTTTTTTGTTAAAAAAAGGTGACACAAGTAACATATAATACTTATTTTCTCCGTTTCTTTCCTCTCTTTCCTGCCGGGCTGAATATAGGATGGTTATTACTCGCTTTTATCGTGCGTATCCGTTCAGCCTTGAGCCTGTACAGCCTGTCAAGCATTATCTTTGCTTCAGCTTCTTCGGGGTCATCAACAAGGCTTTCTTTTTCCTCTGCCGGAACAATCTCGCTTTCCTCGATGTGTTCAGTTATTTCATTTTCGATATCAGTTGGAGTAGTTGTGTCGATAATATGTATATCCATCTCCTCTGGGATATCTTCCTCATTCTTTTTGGAAAGAGCAATTCTATCCTGCCTGTCCAGTAACAGTTTAATTGTTTTCAGGTCTGGCAGGCAATATTTCCTGCGGATAACTTTCGATTGTAGAACCAGTTTTTCCGGTTCAAGTTCGTCCGGCAGGAATGTTTCTTTCTCTTCTACCATCATATGCCCGTCCAGCCTCTTTTTAAGGGATGAATATAACATTTGCCTGATCCTGTCTTCACGCCTGCATTCCGCGTCGAATATTTCTTTAGCCAAACCCGGCACAGTCTCTTTCCAGCAGTAGAAAGTCTTTCGGCTGATACCCGTCACCCTGCAAATTTCCGCTACCGAACAAAAATCATCCTCTATCAGCGAAACAATCGTTTCTGCTACACTCTCGTTATACTTTGCCATAAGATTAAAAATTTTTTATTATCGAAGTCGTCTATACTTTTTTGAATCTGGTAACATTATGAGACAAATACCCTCTTTGTCATTTTGAACGGAGTGAAAAATCTCTTGAGAAACGAGATGTTTCCTATCGTCAGCATGACAAAAAGATATGAAAATAAAAAGTCTAGACGATTTCATCAATTGTTTTTCAGTATAGATAAATGCAGTTGGAAATGATTGTCTTTTTTAACATAAAGTTTTATGGATTAGTCGTTGGGATTAAATATTCTATTTTTTCTAACGCGCCAGCTGGCTTGTTTTTCTTAACTTTTTCTTGATAAAAAGTTACAAAAATCAAGGCTGCATCCCTCCGTCGACCCAAAACCGCAACTCCGGTGGGGCAAAATAATACGGAATCATCTCTAGCCGGATTATCAGCCGTGTATAGCAGCTATCCTATTTTGCCCTACACCTCCGCTTTACGGATTGGGTGCCCCGCCTGCGGGACGAGGCCGTTACCGCGATGCGGCGACAGGGCAGAGGCTCTTCATGCTTTAGCCTCACGTGCGTCAGCCCTTGCGCATTAGTGACGCAGGCGGGGTACCCAATCCGTTGCAGACGGCGTAGAATCAAACGGGGCAATAGCCCGTGTGTTTGATTCAGCCGTCAAAACGGTTTTGGGTCGCCGAGGAACTTAGCGCTAGCTTTTTGCTTCCTTTTGGGCAATGCCAAAAGGAAGGACAAGCCCGGGAGGGCGCGGCAGTAATGAGCTAAAAACCTCTAATTTAAATTAAGATAGTCTCTATGCGTTAAAAAATAGAACGTTTTAAGTAGCGAGAGCAGAAGCAAAATTTATTTTGATTATGCCGAGTCTCGAATTAACAATCGAGGAGTGTAGACGACTCAAAAACGACTAATGTAATTGAACATTAATATCCAACTACTGATTCACTTAAATAATAAAATAAAGGACGGTTAAATAAAACCGTCCTTTATCTATATAATCAAAGAGATATTGATTTACTCCACAGGTTCGGGCTGTAAATCATCTCCGGTTGGCATATCGGGGAGCTTATCCGATGTTTTCTCCTCTTTAGAAACTTCTTTTACCAAAGTATACTTTAACGAAGACTGATCTGCTGCAGGATGCTCTACTTTTTCGACTTTTACTTCCAATACATATTCGTATCCGGGTTCATAAACGAAACCCTCTATATTGCTATAAAAGAATTCCCAGTCTGCCTGGCCGTCTTTTTTTACCAAAAGGCATTTCATTGGTGCTACTCCTACACAATCACCCTGCTTGGAGGCTACAGTCAACTTTTCCGTGTTTTTTGAACTACCGCAGGAACCTAAAAATAAAGCCATTGCAAGTAGGCTTACCATTAATTTATACATAATCTATTATTTTTGAATATATTAATACCTTATTTATAAACATGTATACTGCTGAAAAGGTTTATTATTCAACCATATACTCTACCTCATGGGCTTCTATCAACTGGGGTATTTCGAGCTTCAGCAACATCTTGTCCAGTACATTTTCAGGCAACTGGAATTCACGGTTACGGTTCTGATTGCGCCACACATCATACGGTTTTTCCACATACACTATCCTTACTTTTGCGCCATACAGTGTAAATAAATCGACAAGTTGCTGACGCATCAAGCGTGTAATATTGGTAGCATTCCATACGAAGTCCTGTTTTTTTCGTAAATATACACGTGCCTGTTCTTTCGCTTCCTGTACTACACGACCCGTTGCTGATCTGTCCGTCGGACTGTATTTGTGCTTACGGCGGATAGCATCGAGACTGATGACCGGGATATCCGGTTTCAATGATTGTATGTAATGGTCTTTTCCCATTCCCGGCAATCCGGATAGTATCGTGACTTCACATTTGAAATCATCGTAGGGAATATAACCGATATAACCATCTATTGTATTGAAATATTCGTATCGGGCACTTGCCGTCGGAAACTCCAGCGCCTTATCCCAGCAACTTTCATCTTTACAGAACATTTCAAATAAGTCTAATGATTCAATTAACGCTTCTCCATCCTTGCAGATTCTACCCCGGGCATCAGCCTCGGCCAACATTTTTAGCTGACGGGTATTAGCTCTCAGCGATACTGCATGAATCTTTTTGGCCGGTTCCAATTTTTCCATCAGCCACAGAGGCAAACCATGAAAACGAACCAGTGAAACTACTTTTTCGCGGATGTCAAAAGGCGTAGGGACATCCTTGAACAGGATATTCCGTGCAGTATATTCTCCCCTGCGGGCATGTCCGCTAGCCGAGATATTCCCATTACCTTCATCCTGCGAAGTAGAACGTTTTTCCACATCGTGCATCAGTGCGGCTGCCCACAATATCTCCTGCTCCTGTTCGGATAATGTTTCATACCGGGGTATCTTTGTCAATTCATCAAGTACCATTTGCGTGTGGATGGCTACATTCCCCTCGGCATGATGACTTTTGTGTTGTATTACATTTTTCATATCCGCAACCCACGAAAATTGTTTTTCGAGCGATTGCCAGTCTTTATTTTGTGTTAATTTCCAAGTCATAATCATATATTTTATTTGTTAATTACTAGCCTTTCCCAAACCAAACGTGCACGTTTCCAGTTACGGGTCCAGTGTTCTCCTGTTTTTACATGCCCTTTACGGACATATTTGAATACATTGTGAGAGAAGTCGCCGATAAGGTATTCACCCGCATTACGGGTGACAATTCCTTCACGTGTACAATCTTCGCCGGTTTGTGTATCGATGGAACCGAATACACTCGGTAGCTGTGCCCAAGCCAATATCTGCTGTTCGAGTCTATTGTCAGGTAGGCTCTTTACCTGCTGAATATCCAATTCAGGGACAGTAGGGAAATCGAACATCGCAGCATAGAATTTCACTTCGTCCCACGACAACCATTTATCGAGGCATCGCACTGCAAACACGTAGTAATAAGACTCTATCCGCTTGTATTCGATAGAGTGTATTGCATACAGATTTTCGCCAAACAGTTCTATATCACCTAAGTCTCGCTTTATTAATTCCCATCGTTCGCGTAGCTGGTTTGTCCAGGGCGAAGTGGTCGGTGCCGCATGTGAACGAGCAAAGACACCGAACCGGTTGAGGCAGTTATTCTCTCCATCCAGTTTTTCTGTATGCACAAGGATTTTTATCTGTTGGATATCGTCCCGGTATGTATGGTTTATCCGGTCGTCACTGGTAGTTCCGGGTGAAAACGGAAAATGATATGTACGACCATATTTTTGTGATAACATAATGTAATTGTTTTTAAGTTTTTAGAATACAATAGCAGACAAGGCCCGTAAATTCACTTTACAGCCTTGAAAGATGCGGGAAGACTCCCGCTATGTATGCTAAACAATTACATGACATTCCGTATGAAATAGTTATAAATAATTTGTACAAAGGTAGTAACATTTATCAAGACAGCCAAATTTGAGGATTTGACCGTGTAATTCATCTAATGAAAATGAAAAGCGCATACCTGAATTTCAGGTATGCGCTTAACTATATCAGATTGTGTTTATTATTCTATACCGATAATTGAGGAGATTCCTCTTCTTCCTCCTCCTCCTCTTCATCATCGTCGTCCTCGTCCGTCTCTTTAGGTGCCGGTTTTACCATAAAACGGCTCAACTCGAACAGCAGGTAAAGCGGTATAAAGACTACCGATAATGTAAACGGATCGCCCGAAGGTGTAATAACAGCAGACAATACCAAGAGACCTACTATAGCATGACGCCTGAACTTCTTGAAGAACGATCTGTTCAATAGCCCCAACTGCGATAATAACCACGATACAAGTGGCAACTCAAAGACAATCCCCATAATAAATATCAGCATCAGGAAGTTATCCATATATGAATCGAGGGAGATAGTATTCTCTATCATCTCACTTAGCTGATAAGTAGATAAGAAGCGGAATGTCATTGGGAAAACCAGAAAGTAGCCCACTGAGCATCCGATGAAGAACATAATAGTTCCGAACAGGAATACCCATCGGATACTTTTCTTCTCGTTAGAATATAAGGCAGGGCTAACAAATCGCCAGATCTCAAATATCAGATAAGGGAATGTAAGTATTAGTGCCAACCAGAATGATGTGGTCATGTGCCTGAAAAACTGTGATGTAAGATTATAGTTTATAATCTTGATATGAAATGTATCATCACAAAAGTCGGGCAAGAAAGGTACAGCTGATGTAGCATAACACAGATATTTGTACAGGACAAAGTCGGCACGCGTAGGCCCCATTATCCATGTATCATAAATGTATGGCATAACCGCAAAGCCCAGAATAGCAAACACAAATAAAGCGATGATAGACCGTATTAATGTCCATCGAAGTTCCTCTAAATGATCCCAAAAGGTCATTCCTTCATTGTTCTCTTCCATAGAAAAGTACTATCTCAATCTTTTTTAGTTGTGTCGTTTCCTTCTATATCGTCTTCAATACCTTTTACGCCTTCTTTGAAGTTTTTGATTCCTTTACCAAGGCCTTTCATTAGTTCAGGTATTTTACGTCCACCAAAAAGTAATAGTACGACTATAGCTATGATGATGATTTCTCCTGTCCCCAGGTTTCCTAAAAACAAAAGTGTTTTCATGTTTTCTAAGTTTAAATATTAATGTAAATATGGCTATACTCCATTCATCAGTAAAAATAACATAAATAACGTCTAGTAGACGGGATGAAATGGATATTTATTTCTTTTTTAACTATTCTTGATTCTATCTTCTACCACATTTATGCCGGGATAAGATTTTCTTCTATTCCGGGAGTATAATACACCTTATATTCTCCCTCCTCGTCGCAGATAAACAGGGCATCCATATCGGCAAATTTCTGTACCCACTCTAATGCTTTTTCGATGCCCACCACTAAGAATGCCGTGGCAAAGGCGTCAGCTGTAATCGCATCTTTGGCTATGACTGTGGTTGATAGTAGATTGTGAGTTACCGGATAACCTGTTGCCGGATTTATGGTATGTGTAATCTTTTGTCCGTCCTGAATATAAAACTGACGGTAATTGCCGGATGTAGCCAGTCCTCTGTCCGTAATTTGCAGAATGACCTGCAAATCCTGTCCCGGTATAGGATTATCCTCCGCCGGACGGTCGATCCCGATCCTCCATGCTTCTCCAGATGTATTCTCTCCTTTGAGGCGTATTTCTCCACCTATTTCGACCAGATAATTCAAACATCCGTGCTTATCCAGAAAGTCGGCGACTATATCAGCCGAATATCCTTTTGCTATAGCATTGGCATTTAGTACTATATTCGGATTTGTTTTTATAACGCGTCTGTTTTCTATCTTTATTTTGTCCATCCCGATACATTCCTTCAAGGCACTGACTTTGTCTTTGTCGGGAATATTTTTTTCTTGGGAACTAAAGCCCCATGCTCTGAATAATGGCTCGGCAGAGATATCGAATGTGCCTTCTGTTTGCAGGCTTATCTCTTTTGCCCTGTTGAAAACCGTTTCAAAATAGTAGTCTGTTTCTATATCTTCATTCCTGTTGATACGCGAAATAAGGGATGTTTCATCATATACAGACATCGACTTTTCAAAATCGGCGAGTAATGACTCTATTTCGGGCTGAAAATCGCGATCTTCATCGTCCTGATAAATAATATTGTAACTTGTACCTTCCGCAGTTCCTTGTATGCTGTAGTAGAAAGTACCGTTGTCGGCCATTACTGCATTCATGCTTATTTGGAAAATGAGCAGGAAGTTGTTTGTTCCTGCTCATTTTTATATTTTATTTATCGTAACTTTCTTTTACCAACGGGCAATTCAGTAAGTATTCCAAACTCTTTTTCACGCTTTCTTCGGGAGTAAAGTTATATTTCTCTACTTCTACAACCAGGTGTTTTGTGCCTGCTGCATCTGTATTTTTGAAGATAGCATCGAAACCTACCATACCGCTCTGACCAAGTTCTTTGTTGTCCTTGATATGCAGTAGAGCAAAGCGATTTTTATATTTATTGAAGTAATCCACAGGACTTTGTCCACCTCTTACAACCCAATATACATCCATTTCGAAGAAGACGTATTCAGGATTAGTATTTTCTATCATATAGTCATACATCACTATATCTTCCACTTTTTGGAATTCATGTGCATGATTATGATATCCGTACATCATTCCGTTCTCTTTACACTTTTTTCCTATCTCATTGTAGTATTCACAATATGTTTGCAGGTCTTTCAGTGTTTTAGGTACATCCATCCACGGAGTCACAATATATTTCATCCCGGCAGCCTTGTGCGCGGCAATACACTGATCCCACCATTTCAAGGCTTCTGTAAAATCTTTCGAAGCGAGTTCTTTTTCATTAAGCCCTTTGCCTGTATGAGAAGACAATACTTTCATTCCCGCAGCTTCTATATCGGCTTTAAATTCTTCGGGCGCTTTTCCATAGAATTTGCCATCGCTATAGTTCGCGGCTTCCACAGCGGTAAATCCCATTTCTCCGGCTTTCTTTATTGTCCCGGCATAATCTTTAGATATATCGTCTCTTAAAGAATATAGTTGCAATGCTATATCTTTCTTTGGAGGTGCCTGTTGATCTGTAGTTTCTGCTTTTGGAGAGCAAGAGATCATCAGTAGGAGGGCAGCTATAAAAAATGTTGTTATTTTCATGTTGATTAAGATTCTTTTTTTAAAAGCCAAATCCATGAAAGGATAGTCCTTTCGATGGATTTGGCATTATTGTAATAGAAAAAATTAGTTACCTGACTGATTAATCAAGGATCTTAATTTTGATGTTGCGGAACCAAACGTCATCTCCATGATCCTGGAATCCGATATAACCTTCTCTGTTAGCTCCACCAAGATTGTTCAGCAATTCGAAAGCCAAAGGCCATTTTTCCTGACTGAATTTACTTGCCTGCAACAATTCTGTCCATTGAGGGGTCCACAAATGGTACTCAACTACGTTTTCTCCATTTTGCCCGTGAACAACAGTTCCTTTATATACCATAATTTTACCTGTGTTCCACTCTCCAAAAGGTTTAGAGTTTTGAGGTACGGCAGGAATCATATCATAAAGAGATGCTGATTGACGATTGTTGTCTTTACCCATTTTTGCATCAGGATGATTGGCATTGTCCAATATCTGATATTCAGGAGATGAGATATAGATAGGTTCCATTCTCTTTTCACCTTTATCATTTGTTGTTTCAATTTCCTGAGCCAGGAAGAATACTCCGGAGTTGCTGCCTTTGGCTACTTTCCAATCGAAAGTCAACTCAAAGTTTTTGAACTTATGTGCAAAGATGATATCTCCGCCTTCTTTATCCTGAGCTTCGCCACCACCTGTTCCGTTGAATTTGATAGCACCCTGGTCGATAGTCCATTTACCCGGAACGGCATCTTTTCCATAACCGCGCCATCCTTCGAATGTTTTACCATCGAAAATAGTGATAAAACCATCTTTGTCTTTCGCAAACTTTGAAAGATCTACAAGCGGTTTTTCTACTACAGTGTACTGAGGTGCAGTATTTTCTGCTGTTTTAACAGAATCTGCATTTTCACCTGCATTTTGTGCATCTTTTTTGGCGCCTCCGCAAGCAATCATTGCTCCTGCTATCATAAGACAACCTAGACTGTAAACAATTTTCTTCATTTCTTTATACGGTTTAATTTAACAATTCTGCATTATGGCATATCCGGCAGTTTCCAGCCATCACGATAATTATGTTTGATCAATTCTTGTGCAAATTCTTGTGCATTGATAGGATCAGTCCAAATTTTATTGAATTTAGGGTCGCCATCGACAATCTTGAAGTCGTCTTTCTTCAGAATACGGATCTCTTCGTTAGGATTAATATTTGTAAATTTCATATTCTGTCCATCCCAAAGTAGTTCCTTATTCAGGTTTTGCAAGCGTACAGCAAGCACACCCATTACTACCATTTCGTTGAAAGGTCCTGCCTCGCTAAAGTCAGAAGCAGTTAACACACGGCTGGAAGCATCTTCTTTACAAGCACGTACCCAGTCCATTTCATGAGAAGTTTCTACGCGGCGGCAAACTTTAGGCGCATTAGGCTTACGACCCGAAAGCAACCATGGGTTCACTCCATAACATCCGCAGATCAATGTATCTTTTGTTCCGTGGAAAATAACACCGCCACCTGCATCATTCATGTTTTTTCCTTGTGGCCATCCTGCAGGCATATTTGGTTTCAAACCACCATCATACCAGTGTACTTCAACTTCCGGCATAGATACCTTCGGCATATTGTCGCGAGCCGGGAATACAAGTTTCACATACTGTGCCTGAGGTGCGCAGTCTTGCAACAACATGGTAGAAGATCCCTGTGCGCTTGTAGGATAACCCAATTTCAAGCCTTTAAATACAGGGTGTAGGATATGACAAGCCATATCACCTAATGCTCCTGTACCATAATCCCACCAGCCACGCCAGTTCCAAGGAGTATATAGTGCATTGTAAGGGCGCATTTTAGCTGGTCCTGTAAACAAGTCCCAATCTAATGTCTTCGGTATTTTATCTACCTTTTCGGGAGCATTTAATCCTTGTGGCCATATCGGACGGTCTGTAAAGGCTTCTACTTTTGTAATTTCGCCGATCTCACCATTCCATATCCATTCGCAAACAAGGTTAACTCCTTCGGCAGAAGATCCTTGGTTACCCATCTGTGTTGCTACCTTATGTTTTTTAGCAAGATTGGTAAGTAAGCGAGACTCATATACTGTATGAGTCAATGGTTTCTGGCAATAAACGTGTTTGCCCATTGTCATTGCATCTGCAGAAACAATAGCATGTGTATGGTCGGCCGTAGCTACAATAACCGCATCGATGGATTTGCCCATTTCGTCATACATCTTGCGGAAATCCCAGTATTTTTTTGCATCAGGGAATCTGTCGAATACGCCTTTGGCATATCTCCAGTCCACGTCGCAAAGAGCTACGATGTTTTCTGTTTTTTCTACTTGCTTAATATTAGCATGTCCCATACCTCCGATACCCACAGCGGCAATGTTCAATTTGTCGCTCGGTGCAACATGCCCGAAGTTTTTACCCAAAACGGTGCTTGGGATAATTGTCAGACCGATAGCAGCTTTAGCTCCGGTACTCAGGAATTTTCTCCTTGAAATGTCTGATGCCATAAGTTTTTCTGTTTTTAGGTGTAATAATTGTTAATTATTATAGATTTAATGTCCTTTAAAATTTTGATTGTCAGCTAAATTCTCCTCTGACGATTTCTTCTTTGTCTTTATCCCAGTACATGGTACGCCCTTCAAGATAAGCACGTGTTCCCATATGTGCTGTAATTGCTTCTTCGAAGGCTGCATTTATATCACAAGACGGTTTATTATTCCGGTTGCGGATACATTCGATCCATTCCCTGACATGAAGGAAGGTCGTATCGTAACGTTTTCCTCCCAGATAAGAATATAATAGTCCGCGTTGGGCAAAATACATTTCGGTTGCAGATGTTATTGCGTCCACATTGTTTTTCCCGGGAACATATGTATAAAATGGCACATCGGGTTTGATAATCCCTTTTTCGAGTTTTTCTTTATATCTGGTAGAACCACTGTCTATTTTCACAGTCAGTGTATCGCCTACTTCCATCGATGCATCGTGTCCCATAATTACTTTACCTCTGTTGCGGCTGCTGGACAAAGTGGCACTATAGAGCATTGTCAGGTTCTTTTCAGGAAATTCGAATGTGGTTTGCAGTACATCCGGAACGGTTCGTCCATCTTTGAAGAAGTATACGCCACCCGACGATGTAGCAGAGTGAGGGATACCTACTCCCATGAGTTGATTGATAGCATCATATTCATGTGTCAGCAAGTCTCCGCTAAGTCCTGTGCTGTAATCCCACCAGCAACGCCAGCGGAAGAAACGTTCGAGGCTGAATTTATCCCTGGTTTCAGGGCCTACATACTTAAGCAGATTATATTTAGTCATATAATCCATGTATTCTTTTATCCTATCAGGATCTCCTTGGTACTGTTTCCAGTCTATGGTCTGAGGGTTGGCATCCGGATGGATGTCATATACCCATGCACCGTTAGGATCATTCCTGTTTGTACATACCTCAATCAGGCTGATTGGTCCTAAAAGTCCTTTGTCTATTATCTCTTTTGCTTTGTGGTAACAGTCTATCTGACGTCCCTGGTGACCCAGCTGAAAAACAATTCCTGTTTCCTTGACAATGTCCCTTACCATATATGTTTCAGGCACTGTCCACGAGAGAGGTTTTTCTACATATACATGCTTTCCGGCTTTAGCAGCATCCATCACCATGGTACTGTGCCAGTGGTCGGGCGTTGCAATGATAACAGCATCTATATCCTTATCGGCAAGCATCTCTTTATAGTGGCGGTAACGCTTTGGAGCAGTTCCCATTTTACCTCCGACTCCTTCTCTGTAAATGTTTGCTCCGGCAGCCATACCTTCTTCCGCGAATGTATCGAAGATATCACATAT
The DNA here is from genome assembly GCF_900079725.1 of uncultured Dysgonomonas sp. NCBI lineage: Bacteria > Pseudomonadati > Bacteroidota > Bacteroidia > Bacteroidales > Dysgonomonadaceae > Dysgonomonas > uncultured Dysgonomonas sp. The sequence continues at coordinate 2,294,189 of NZ_LT599032.1, read as the reverse complement.
TCCGGCAAATACAATATTCAGGTCTTCCTGTTCTTTAAAATCTTTATATCGGGTATCTTTTTTATTTTTCTTGGCATCATCTATCCACCCTTGCAGATGCTGGGGTGTGGCAAATCCGGCAGCACGAAGTAAGTATTTTCCTCTTCCTCCGTAGCCGATCACGCCTATACGGATTTGCTCTCCGTTAGGTTTCAAATCGGGTATCGACGCCGTTTCACTACTTAGCTTAAATACATCACTTACATCATTGAGGGTCTTGGTATATTTTTGTTTTTTGTATACACCATATGCCAAAGCTCCTAAAACAGGAGTCGTTGCCAGTGCTTTGAGGGCATTACGCCTACCTTGGGATTCCGGTAACGGATTATTATCGGATGCTTTTTTATCGTTCTTCTTATCGTTATCCTCAGGGACAATTCTGTCTTCGGGTGTCATAATTTTATAGTATGTTAGCTTTATTTGCGTTTAAATAATTTATTGATGTATCGGTCCAAACCAATAATTTGGGAGGTAGGAAAATAGAACAGCACCATCAATGCTCCTATTTCAATCATATTTTTATCTATCCAAAGATAAGAGCCCTCGGTAGGCATCATATAAGTGGCTCCGATAAAAGGTGGGTGTGAAAGATAGTATAGTGCAAGAAATACGATACCTCCGATAGAAGCAGCGCGTGAGAAACATCCTAATATTAGTCCTAATCCGATTAGTGTTAATCCATATATATTAATATAGTTGGATACCGCTAAAAATCCCGGGTCTGCGGCTAAATTATGAAAGTATTCGGCAAAAAATCCCTGAGAGTCCATCAGGTAAGGATAGGCTGACCAGCCCGAATTTAGAATTTTTACGATTCCCTCGTATAAGAAATGCCATCCGATTAGTAGCCGTAGTACTACCAGCCAAAACGTCTGGGCGCGTGAGTAAGATGTCTGTTCGTTCATGGATTAAGTTAATAAATAAATTGTTTCGTTTAATATTGTTTAAAATTTAGATTTTATTTTCGCAATAAAATTTACACACTAATCTCTTGATGCAATAATAATCAAAGTATAACATGGTTTTATTCTTCTTAAGGCTCTTGTTCACAGTAAGTTCAATTCCCTGCATGGGCAAATTCAACAGTCCATGAAATCTTACTTATTAAATGCGGAATAAAGCTATGAATATTTTGAGTGAATAATAATTTATTATTGTTAAAAAAAGTTTTCTAAAAAAATTAAAATCATACTAATCTGACTTTTACAAAAACAAATGCCAGATATTTGGCACAAATGTATACTCATTTGTCATCAGCAGGATATTTAACTCCTAGCTGTTTTCTTATTTCATCTACTATTTCTATGGTTATAAGTGAGTTTTCATGGCTATTAATTTCCGACTCGCGTTTTCCTTCCTGGATCAAATTAATGAATTCGGCCACTTCGTAATAATATTCATGTATTACATCCGTAGAACTTATTATCTTTTCTTCTCCGTTTCTGTTTTTAAGTGAGACTTTGCCTATAATATTTATCCTATCCGCCGTTATTGTTCCATCTTCACCCTGTATCTCTGTCGGTAAGGCCGAATCGGCAATTTTGGAATAAAGTACGGTAGCATTCATCCCCTCATATTCGAGATTCACAGCACCTTGTCCGTCTGCTCCTGTAGATAGTTTCAGCCCGGTGGCACTTATTTTCAGAGGACGGCCAAATAAGGCTACCATCGGAAATATAGTGTATACTCCCAGATCCATTACGGCACCATTTGAAAGTGTAGGATCGAAAGCATTCAGCACAACTCCTTCTTTTAGTTTATCGTAACGTGATGAATACTGGCAATAACAGGAAAAATACCTTCTGATAGTCCCTATCTCGCTGATATGATTTTTCAGTGCTTTAAAATTGGGAGTAAGGCTGGGTTTCATAGCCTCCATCAATGTAACATTATTCTTTCGCGATGCAGCTATCATTCCTTTCACTTCTTTAGTATTGGACGCAAAAGGTTTTTCACACAAAACATGCTTTCCGTGCTGCATAAACAAAATGCTCTGCGAAGCATGCAATGAGTTGGGAGAGGCAATATATACGGCATCGATTAGCCCGCTTGCAGCCATTGCTTCCAATGAGGTAAATGTGTGTGGAACATTGTGCTTACGCGCAAATTCATCGGCTTTTTCCTGTGTGCGGGAGTATATCGCTGTCAATTCGAAGCGGGAATCAAAACTCGCACCTTCCAGGACTTTGTCTACAATGAAATTAGTGCCTATCACTCCGAAACGGATTTTAGGCTGTGAGCTACTTAATGTCATAAATCAATTGGTTCTGTGGTTGCAAATGTAAGTATAATGAAGATGAAGAACAAAATATGTAAGCGAATTTAGAAAATTTTATCTATAATGCGAAGCCTATAATCATACCTTCCGGCCTCTCTTCCTTTGATATGTTGAATTGAGAATTCGATGTTTAACGATTGATTAAAAGAAATAAATATTTAGGAAAGGACCCCCTTTGGGGGTCCAAAATAGACAAACGAACGCTGCAATACCATGTTTTAGGTATATAAATACCACATAAAAGGGATTTCACAGACAATATAGTCGTTATACTTTTGTGATAAATATTATCTGTTTTTAACGGTGAGATATTTATTACATCTATAAAAATGTTTGAGTAAACTACAAAAACTATGTTAGAATTGAGAAAAATAAAATTATTACTATTGTTAAATGTCTTTACAATACTACTTTCTGCACAGATAAATGAAGAGTTTGTCATCAAAGGACGTGTAACCGATGCTACAGGCTTGGAGCTCCCGGGGGTTACTGTTCAGATTAAAGGTAATCTTAGGACTGGTACACTGACCAACGAAGATGGTTATTATTCCATTTCCGCACAGAGAAATGAAACTATAGTCTTCTCCTTTTTAGGTTTCGAGACACATGAAGCAAAAGTATTGACAAATGCATCTATAAATGTAGTACTGAAAGAACAGGCTACGGAACTCGACGAAGTAGTTATCACATCACTAAACATTCCCCGTGAAAAGAAAGCACTCGGTTATGCTGTTCAGGGAGTATCCGGTCAGGCATTGGAAACAAGACCGACCAATGCTTTAAGTGCATTGTCGGGTAAGATAGCCGGATTACAGGTTATTTCCAGCGGAGGGAATATGGGTGGATCGTCCAGGGTAACTTTGCGGGGTATAAACTCTATTACGGGAAACAACCAGCCATTATACATAATAGATGGAGTTCCTTTGGATAACACAGATATGAATACATCTGCTACTATAAATGGTAGTGCAGGAAAAGATGTGGGTAGTACAATTCAGGATATCAACCCTGACGACATCGCGGATATTAGCGTACTGAAAGGCCCGTCGGCAGCAGCCCTTTATGGCACACGTGCGGCTAACGGAGTAATTCTCATCACTACGAAAAAAGGAGATAGAAGCGATGATCGCATAGATATACAGGTGAATACCGGTATTGAGTTCGAAAAAGTAGTCAGACTCCCAGAACGCCAAAAGTTATATGGCGGGGGATACAGCACCACTTTCCAAAAGGCGACTATCGACGGAAAGGAATATAATATAGTGGATTATGCGGCTGATGAAAGCTGGGGTCCAAAACTGGACGGAACACCTGTATTACACTGGTACAACCTCGATCCTGAATATACAGCTGACTATTTGAATCCGCAACCATGGGTTTATCCGAAGCACGATGTGGAGGACTATTTCCGTACAGGGGTATCGAACACAAATAATATTGCCCTGTCAAAGAATACGGCAGCGGGTACTTTTCGTGTATCGGTTACGAACAAGAATGTAAAAGGAACTATTCCGAATTCGTCTTTAGGACGTAACTCTATAAATATATCGGGTAGTACCAAAGGCTCTCTTGTATCATTCTTTGGAAACGTAAATTATATAAACAATAAATCGACAGGCCGTCCATGGACGGGAGCCTCGAACCGTAACATCATGCTCGAGGCCTACCAATGGGGGCAAGTACAGGTCGACTATCAAAAGTTGAAAGAATATAAAAGAGCCGACGGGACTCCTCGTGCGTGGAACAGGACAAGCTGGGATAATACTGCTGCCGGAGAAAAAACAAAATATATAGATAACCCGTACTGGTCGGCATATGAAAGTTACCTGAAAGAAAACAGGGATCGTTTTTATGGAAATGTAGGACTGACGGTAACCCCTACTACATGGCTTAGCCTGACAGGAAGGGTCAACGGGGATGTCTATCAATATAATTCTCAGGATAGGATTGCTTATTATTCCCGCTCACAGTCTCAGTATCAGGAATATTCACAAAAGTTTGATGAATTTAACTATGAATTTCTGGCTACGACCAACAACCGCTGGGGAGATCACTCACTGGTGGCAAATGTTGGTGCAAACTATATGAGACGCAACAGGCGAGTAAGCGATATTCAAACGTCCGGAGGACTTGCTATTCCTGAATATTATAGTCTGAATAATGCTGCTTCTATTATTGTGAACCCATCAACCGGACTCTATAAAAAAGCCATATCGTCTATCTATGGTAGTTTCTCTTATGGATGGAAAAGCATGTTGTATTTAGATGGTACATTACGTAACGACTGGTCGTCAACATTGCCCGAAGATGATAACTCATTCCTTTATCCATCTCTCACATCGTCTTTTATTCTGACCGAACTGCCGGCGTTGAAAGAGCAAAAATGGTTGTCATTTGCTAAGGTACGTTTAGGTTGGGCTCAGGTGGGTAATGATACAGACCCTTATCAATTGTATAAGACTTATGAAGCCCTCAATTCATTCGATGGAAATATCGTTTATAGCCTCCCTGAAAAGTTGAACAATCCGGAACTGAAGCCGGAAATAACATCTTCGTGGGAAGCCGGCTTACAATTACAACTGTTCAATAACTTATTAGGACTCGATGTTACCTATTATAATAACAACAGCCGCAATCAGATTATTTCACTACCTACTTCCGATGCTTTCGGATATAGTTACAAGCTGATTAATGCAGGAAAGATTAATAACAAAGGTATAGAGGCTACATTGACAGTGAACCCTATCAGGCAAAGAGACTGGGATTGGACAGCAATTGCAAACTTTTCTAAGAACAGCAATAAGATTATCAAACTTTCCGAAGCTGTAAATACTCTCCAGCTGAGCAACACGTTAGTGTCACTGGTAGCAAAAGAAGGAGATAGTTACGGACAGATAATGGGCTATGACTTTGTGTATGCGCCCGACGGACAAAAGGTAGTGGATAAAGACGGTGTATATATGCGTACAGATCAGTTTGTTCCGCTAGGCAGTGTATTGCCTGACTTCTTGTGGAGCTTTCAGAATCAGCTAAGATATAAAGACTTCACGTTTGGTTTCCTTATCGACTCGCGGGTAGGAGGCAAGTTCTTCTCCCAGACCTACAAAGTGGGGATGTATTCCGGTATACTGAAATCAACGGCTGCTGATAATATCCGTGAAACAGGCACTGTCCTTGATGGTGTTACAGGAGATGTAGTATTCAACTCCGATGGTACATATAGCGTAAGTAATACAGCTCAGAACTCTAAGAACATAACCGCTCAGGCATGGGCACAAAACCAATACAATGGGCCAACAGCTTATACTGTATTCGATGCAACATTCATCAAACTGAGAGAATTAACATTTGGTTACACTTTCAGATTGCCCAAATGGAGAATCGAAAGTGTTAGTGTAACAGCCTATGCTCGCAATCTATGGAATATTTATACAAAGAGTAAAGATATAGACCCGGAATTGACAAACAGTAGCGGCAATGTACAGGGTATAGAAGGTGGTAATATCCCTACTCCGGTAACATACGGACTAAACCTTGGTTTCAAATTTTAAGGTCGCAGACCTGTTTATTACTTTACTAAGCTCAAAAAATAACAGGCAGTTATATTGGAACAATATATTATCAAATACTCTATTTTAGCTAAAATACAATAAAACGATTATGAAAATAAATAAGCTATATATATTAGGTGCTTTCACATCATTGCTATTATCCACATCATGCGTAGATGATATCAATGAGGACCCTAACCGTCCATCGTCCGTGCCTACTACATCCTTAATCACTTCTTCCGAGAAATTACTTGTCGATAACCTACGCAGCGAACAAGTATCATTGAGAGGCTCTATGTTGTTTGTTCAGTATTTTGCACAGAATACGTATACAACACAGTCGCGTTACGATATTCCTTTCAGTTATTCAGACGATTACTGGAAAGGACTCTATAAGACATTGAATAATCTGGAGGAAATAATCAAACTGAATACCGACCCTGCCACAAAAGACGTGGCCACTGCAAATGGCGTAGGACGCAATGCAACCCAGATAGCCATCAGCCGCGTACTCAAGAGTTATGCTTTCTATGCATTGACAGATGTATTCGGTAACATTCCTTACCAGTCGTATGGCACTAAAGATGCCGATTTTCAGGCATTACAACAAAATCCGGAGAATATCACTCCGGCGTATGCAGCACAGGAAAAAATCTATACTGACCTGTTGAGCGAACTAAAAGCGGCCGGAGATACCCTTATTAAGTATCAGGGGGAGACTACATTCGGCAAGGCTGATATTATTTACGCAGGTAGTAATGCCAAATGGGCGAAATTTGCCAATTCGCTCCGTCTGCGTTTTGCCACCCGCCTGAAAGAGAAGAACAATACATTGTATAAATCCCATTTTGAAGATGCATTGAATAAAGGAGTATTTACTGGTAACTCCGACAATGCTGCTTTCAAATATTCTGCCACATCTCCGAATGAGGCACCTCTCTATAGGGCCACTGTAACAGCGAACCGGAAAGATTTTGCTGTTTCTCATATCCTTGTCGACCTGCTAAAAGGCAGTAATCCGGTACTTCCTGTAGCCGACCCGCGCTTGTCTGCATACGCATTACCGACTACCACAACGAATACTTATGTAGGTCTACCATACGGATTGGCAAATGATCAGGCAGGTAAGTTTTCCGCTAATGATGTGAGCTTACCGGGTGCTGCAATCAATGCGGCCAATTACGCCGAAGTTCTGATGGAATATGCTGAAGTTGCCTTCCTGATTTCCGAATACAATAACTGGAGTCAAAACGATTATCAGGCAGGAGTACAAGCCTCGCTTGAAAAATGGGGTGTCGCGGCCGACAAAGTTACAGACTACCTGTCTAAACTGCCTGCGGCTAACCAGAAGAATGTCTTAACCCAGAAATATATCGCATTATATATGCAAGGACTGGAAGCATGGAGCGAATACCGCCGGACAGGGTTTCCCGATTTCCTCATACAGGAAGGTGATGTTGTATTCGAGGGCGAAATAGAAACCAGAGCAGTAACATATCGCTTCGATCCTCTCTTCGGTGATGGGGGAGTTCCAAGCCGCTTGTATTATCCTACTAAAGAACAAAATGTGAATAAGGCTAACTATCAACAGGCATTGTCAGTACAAGGCAATGACAAAATAGAAACAAAGCCATGGATATTTAGAAACTAGTATGTATTTTTGTCCTGATACATTCTTTGTCATTGTCGCGAAGATGTGGTGTAATTACTCCCATAAGATCTACCACAAATTCAGACAAGGCAAAGATGGTCAGGACTAACTTTTTTAGCGTATGGAAAAATATATGATAGCAAGCCTGGCCGGGCTCATCTCTCTGGCCTCGTGCAACAAGGAAGTAAATAACAAACTGACCGACGGCAAATGGCGCGGCGAGTTCTCCGTTTCTGATCAGAAGTTCCCATTCCTTTTCGATGTAGTAAATACGGCGACAGATTCGGCGACAGTATATCTGGTTAACGGAGCCGAACGTGTACCACTCAAGGGTGTACGCTATTCCTCTGATACAGTTATCATCCCCATCGAAGCTTATGATGCTGAACTAAGAGGTGTCATCAGTGACGGAAAATTCGATGGGCGATTTATAAAACTCTTTATCGAAGGTGGCGATGAAGGTGTGCCTTTCTCCGCTGTGAAAACAGACGCTCCCCGTTTCGAAAAAGCAGCAGCTCCGGCGACAGCCTCTCTTGCAGGAAAATGGGATATACAATTTATAAGCCAGAAAGGCGATACAGCTCGCAACGTCGGTATCTTCAATCAAGCCGGAGAGATCCTTACGGGCTCCATCCTTACCAATGCCGGAGACCTTCGCTACCTTGAAGGAGCATTGACAAACGATGGCTTCCAATTCTCTGCCTTTGCCGGATTAAGCCCCTACCTGATCAAGGGCAAGTTTGAAGGTAACGATAATTTCACAGGAGAGTTTTACACCACAAGAGGCGTAACTAAACTAATCGGGAAGCGCAATGCCGAAGCGGCACTAGCCGACCCTTACAGCCTTGCATACATGAAAAAAGGATTCGACCGTCTCGACTTTACCTTCCCCGATATTGAAGGTAATAAAGTGTCGTTGTCTGATCCTAAATTCAAGGATAAAGTAGTCATTATCTCCATACTTGGCAGCTGGTGTCCTAACTGCCTCGACGAGATGGAATATCTTTCACCTTGGTATAAAGAAAACAAAGATCGCGGCGTGGAGATCATAGGCTTGTCCTTTGAGCGGAAAGACGATCCTGAATACGTAAAGACCGTTCTTTCGCGTCTGGTAAAACGCTATGATACCACATATGATATCTTATTCGCAGGCAAGCTGGGTGATGATGCAACGGCCAAAGCCCTGCCTCAGGTAAGCAAAATTATGGGCTACCCTACTACCATTTTTATCGACAAGAAGGGCAAAGTCCGAAAGATACATACCGGCTTCAACGGGCCGGCTACAGGGTTGTTTTACGAAGAGTTCAAACAAGACTTCAACAAAGTAATAGACGAACTCCTCGCAGAAAAATAATTATCCCTGTCATGGACAAACTCAGGAAAGCACATGTGTTTTACTTTTCGGGTACAGGTAATGCCCGACGAGTAGCACTGTGGTTTTCTGAGTTTGCAGCTAAAAGCAATATCGATTGCCGGCTTACAGATATCACAAAAGCTGACACTCATCTACAGGAGCCGGAAGCGCAGACTTTGATTGTAATCATATCCCCCATCCACGGCTTTAATTATCCTAAGATAACCCTCGATTTCATCCGTCGTTTTCCGAAAGGACAAAACAAGGTGGTATTGATGAATACCCGGGCCGGACTCAGGATTGGACGCCTCGTTACTCCCGGTCTTACAGGGATAGCCTTTATGGTCTCCTTCTTCATCCTTAAACAAAAAGGATACCATATCACAGGGCAAATTCCTTTTGATATGCCTTCAAACTGGCTATCCATTCATCCGGCATTGAGTGACAAGTCGGTAAAGTTTCTGCATCAGAAAAACTATAGCCGCCTCGAAAAACACTGCCTGAAGATATTAGCAGACAAACCGAACTTTGTCTCCGATAAGGACATCGTACAAGACATTCTTATATCTCCTGTTGCGTTAGCCTATTATTTAGTTGGACGTTTTGCCCTTGCAAAGTCGTTCTATGCTTCTCCCGATTGTGATAACTGTGGCTTATGTATAAAGAAATGTCCTGTGAAAGCTATCAAAAGCGTAAACAACCACCCATTTTGGACATCTAAGTGCGAAAGCTGTATGAAATGTATGAACGAATGCCCCAAGAAAGCAATTGAGACCGCACACGGATTGTTTCTGATTGTCTCATTGGCTGCATCATTTGCTTCATCTTATCTTATACACTATTTTATCTCAACCAATATCCAATCCGGCTTTATAAAATCAGCCGTTTTCACATCTGTCTTCATGTTGTTACTGTTCGCCCTGTATAGATTGCAGCATCTCCTGCTCATGATAAAATGGATTGGAAAGCTCGTTTCATATTCCTCATTAACCCGTTATAGATTCTGGGGACGATACAAATCTATCCCTGATAATAAATGGAAGGATAACGAATAGAAAAGGTAACACTGAAAGCAATTAATAATTAGCTTGTCTTGCTTAGCAGAGCGAAGCATCTCGTCGGTGAACAGTCACTTGTATCTCGTATCTTGTCTACTCGTATCTCATATAACTTTCAACTTACTACTCATTACTTGCTACTTATTCCATTCGGTCAAAGAGCTATGGCTATCAGTTTCCGCATGTAGATAACTGAATTCTGAAATGATAAAAATAAAGCATTCTACACTATGATTTCGAAATAAATATCTAATTTTGAACCCATACATTTTTTACTATTAACCGGCATCCTCAATGAAAAAACAGCTTTTGCTCATCCTCCTGTTGGCAGTATACTCTAATCTGTCGGCCAGTGTATATACTCCCGATAAGTTACTATATAATGGAAAAGAATACAGTATTATAGAAAGTAAATTCCTATCGCATTTCTTCGTTAACAAAGCGGATCACACAGAGACTACTCCTGATGGAGAAGTGATTGTGTCTACCGGGCCGAGACAAGGTTATATAGGGACGTTCCAGATCGAAAACAATGAGCTTTATGTAACAGCAATACAAAAATATTATATGGAGGATTTGCAAATAAAAAGAGAGAATGCATATCCTTCACTGTTCCCAAATACAACCCGGACAAAAGCAGAATGGGTGTCGGGTCTGATGCTTGCAGGAGAAGTCCCCGAAGAAGGTTTTAAAAACGGAGATAGTCCCAAAAACTATATACTTCTGGAAATAAAAGATGGAATCATAATAAAGGAAAAGAAATTAAACAAAAAAGAACTGAACAACTTTAAGAAAAAACAATATCAGTCTTTCAAAAATACAGAAGAATACACTACAGTTTTCAACCAACTTAAGGCACATGCTCCAGACTATGTTTCTGATAAATCAATAGATGAAACAATAAAACAATTCATATTGAAACATTCCGGTAGAATATTGGCGGATTAACAAATCAGACTGAATTAACGCTTAATTGTTAAATTTTCAGCCGTGTCTAAAAACTTTTGGCAAATCAGCATCTTTTTTAATCAAAAAGAAACTCCGTTTGGCAAAAAATGACTATATTTGCACGCAATAAATTTCAAAAGCTCTTTTATATATGTCTTTTATTGCAGATAAAGTAGTCATGGATGGATTGACATTCGACGATGTATTGTTGATCCCCGCATATTCAGAAGTTCTCCCACGCGAAGTCGATCTCTCGACAAGTTTCTCACGCAATATCAAATTAAATATCCCAATCGTTTCGGCAGCTATGGACACAGTTACAGAAGCTAAACTGGCTATTGCTATTGCCCGCGAAGGAGGTATTGGTGTTATACACAAAAACATGTCGATCGAAGCCCAGGCCCAACAGGTAAGATTCGTGAAACGTGCCGAAAACGGTATGATATCGAACCCTGTAAGCATCCTTCGTGACAAAACGGTAGGCCAGGCGCTGGCTATGATGGCCGAATTTAAAATCGGAGGTATCCCTGTTGTGGATGCCAACAATTATCTTGTGGGTATCGTTACCAATCGCGACCTGCGTTTCCGCCGCGATATGAACCAGCTGATAGACGATGTGATGACCAAAGACAGGATTATCACCACACGCCAAAGCACCGATCTGGAAGCTGCGGCAGACATTCTGCAACAACACAAAATCGAAAAACTCCCTGTAGTAGATTCCGAAAACAGGCTGATCGGACTGATTACATACAAAGACATAACTAAAGCTAAAGATAAACCATTTGCATGCAAAGACGAACATGGCCGTCTGCGTGTCGCTGCCGGAGTAGGTGTGACATATGATACCCTCGACCGTGTAGCAGCATTGGTTGAAGCTGGAGTAGATGCCATTGTTATCGACACAGCGCACGGACATTCGAAAGGAGTAGCCGATATGCTGAAAAGGGTAAAAGCAGCCTATCCGGGTATAGACGTAGTAGTAGGTAATATTGCCACTGGCGAAGCAGCTAAATATCTGGTAGATGCAGGAGCCGATGCAGTGAAAGTAGGTATAGGACCGGGTTCTATCTGTACCACACGTGTAGTAGCGGGAATAGGTGTTCCACAGCTATCAGCTATCTATGATGTTGCTAAAGCACTGAAAGGAACAGGTGTTCCATTAATCGCTGATGGAGGTTTGCGTTATTCGGGAGATATAGTAAAAGCTTTGGCAGCCGGAGGTTATTCCGTTATGATGGGTTCACTGCTTGCCGGAGTGGAAGAATCACCGGGAGAAACTATCATATTTAACGGACGTAAATTCAAATCGTACCGTGGGATGGGCTCTCTTGAAGCAATGGAAAAAGGTTCGAAAGACCGCTACTTCCAGGATATGGAAGCCGATATAAAGAAACTTGTACCGGAGGGTATTGCTGCCCGCGTACCGTTCAAAGGCTCGTTGTTCGAAGTCGTTTATCAGATGACTGGTGGCTTACGCGCAGGTATGGGCTACTGCGGAGCTAATAATATAGACGCACTGCATAACGCTAAATTTACACGCATCACAAATGCCGGAGTAGCCGAAAGCCATCCGCACGATGTAGCGATAACAAGCGAAGCGCCTAATTATAGCCGCGGAGAATAAATACGATCGTATAAATTCTGAAATAAATTAAGGCTCTGTATGTTGAAAAAACATACAGAGTTTTTATTTTAGAATATTTTAAAACATTATGAGCCTATATTTCTTGTATCTTTGCCTCTGGTTTATTATTACATAGCTTACTTATATGATAAAAAAGCACTCTTTATTATTCTTCGCACTACTTACAACATTAGGTATACTTGCACAACAGGACAATACTGTTGTATTCACAATAGATGGAGTACCTGTGTATAAGTCAGAGGTTGAATACGCCTACAAAAAGGGAAATGCCAGTGCCGAAAACAAACAGGACTTTGCTGACTTCGTAAATTCATATATAAACTTTAAGCTGAATGTAACTGAAGCTAAAGCCCAGCAGTTAGATACAACAGCCTCTTACCGGCGACAGTTATCATCCTACAGGTCGCAGATGGCTCAGCAATATATGAATAATACTGACTATGAAGACGAATATATAGAGAAAATGTATAAGCGGATGCAGGAAAATGTGGAGATTAACCATGTTATGTTCCCGTTCGACAATAAAGAAATAGTATTGCCTGCCGATACTCTGAAGATGTATAAGAAGGCAATGGAAGCCAGGGTTAAAATAATGAAAGACGGATTCACCGGAGCGGAACTGAGTACCCCACGTTCGGGTGCGGTGTTCTATCCCCGCGCCGAATCCCGCAACGGGTATATAGGCTGGGTATCTCCTTTCATGTTTGCAGCCAAAGTAGAAGATGCCATCTACAGCCTGCCGCTAAACGAGGTAAGTATGCCTATACGTGCAGCCCGGGGATACCACATTGTGCAAGTACTGAACAGGCGCCCCGCAATGGGAGCCGTAGAAATAGAACAAGTCGTATTTAACTTCTCACATCTGCCTCCGTCACAACAGCAGATAGACAGTGTGGGTAAGGTTGCGTGGAGAGAGTATGAAAACATTAAGTCTCCGGCAGATTACCAGTCTCTTTGCGACTTATTTTCCAAAGTTCACAAAATGGGAACTAACGGATGCTACTTTGGCATCATAAAACTGGATTCGAATCTGCCGATGGATTTTACTATGGCGGCTTTCAATCTGGAAAAGGCCGGAGATATAAGTAAGCCGGTGATGTCGAACTATGGCTACCATATCATAAGGTTATTAAGGAAAATACCGACAGAGAGTCTTGATGTAATGAAAAAACAGCTACGCGAAAGAATTCTCAGAAGTGATAAGGTACAGGAACTTAGTGACGAGAAAAGACGCAGGCTGAAAAGCCATTTTAATGTCACTGTCAATGAAGAGGCTTACTCCAAATTATATGAAATAACAGAAACTGTATCTCCTCGTGATTCCGTGTTCCTGAAAATGATAAAGAACGGTGACGATATTCTGTTCGATATAGACGGACAAAGGGCATATCCGGTTCGTGAATTTGCCAAGTATATCAATTACAGGCAAAAAGAAAGGATTAAAGATACGAATGACATTACAATCATGCAGATTGAAGAAGCCTCTCCTTATAGTCTGTCGTCGGATATACTCAACGAATATTTCGAAGGGTTTCAGGCACTTTTGCTATCCGATTATGAAGAAAATACGCTGGACAAAAGATTTCCTGACTTTGCCCGCATAGTGAATGAGTTTTCCGACGGTCTGTTATATTATGACGTACAAAATAAAAATGTGTGGGAGCGCTCAAAGACAGATGCGGAAGGCTTAGCAGCCTGCTTCGACAAAAACAAAGTGAAATATTCATTGGATGGCCCTAAATATAAAGGTATGGTGATATACGCAAAGAGTGAGTATATCCTAAAGAAAGCCGAAGCTGCCTCTAAAAAGACAAAATCCCGCGAAACTTTTATCAAAGAGATAGATGACACGCTGAACAAGGATTCCATACAAGTCAAAATAGAGCCGGGACTATGGATAAGAGGTGGCAACGCATATGTAGATAATAAAATATATGAAGGTGTGGTACCTCCCCCATTCACAGGATATCCGTATTTCTTTGTGACCGGAAAGTTCATAGATTCACCTGAGGATTATACAGATGTCCGTTATGCAGTAGAGCTGGATTATCAGGAAAAACTCGAAAAAGATTGGGCAACTTTCCTCCAAAATAAATACAAAGTAGATATTAACAAGCCTGCATTAAATTTGAAACAATGAAAGAGATACTTATCTGCTTATATCTGTTTTTTACGGTTTTCGTAGCGTTCTCTTGTAGTGGAAGCGGGGCAGCTGATGCTGACCGGGCTTTAAATCCGATTGTTACAGTGGGAGACAAAACACTCTATCAAGCCGACCTGGACGAAGTTATTCCTGTCGGATTGTCAGCCGAAGACAGCACTGCCGCAGTCAAGTCTTATATCGATATGTGGATAAACGACCAGCTGATATATAATAAGGCCCTGCAAAATATTGTAAACAAGAAGGATATAGATGAATTGGTAGAAAGCTACAAAAAGTCGCTGATAACAAGTTCATATCAGGAACAATTGCTGAAAGAGCATTTTTCAAAATCCGTTTCGGAAAATGAACTCAAGGCGTACTATGAGCAGAATAAGGACAAATTCAAACTGGAAGACAATATTATTAAGGGGCTGTATCTGAAAATTCCTGTAAATTCAAAACAACTGGCTAATTTTCAGAAATGGTATAAACAGGAAAATGATGCTGCGATAGAAAATATTGAAAAGAACACATTACAGAATGCAGTGGCCTACGAATATTTTTATGACAAATGGGTGGGGCTGGTAGATGTACTGGAGAATATGCCACCTGCCGTTACTGATGAAAAAATATTTCTTCAGAGGAATAAGAATCTGGAATTGCGCGACTCATCTTTTGTATATCTATTGAATATCAAAGAGTACGAACTGACCGGAAGCGAAGCCCCGTATGACTATGTCAAAGGGCAACTATCCGAAATGTATATGGAACAAAAGAAGGCTGATTATTTGCAGCAGGTGAAAAAAGACTTGTATGACAAAGCCGTTTCGGATGAAGAAATTAAGTTTTATAATAAATAGAATATAACTTCTTTTTTTACGTTAAGAGAAAAAGTAATACATTATCACTATATTTACGCGATTTTTTAATTGAACATACAAATGGTAAAACAGGCCGGAAAATTTATTTTATTAGCAATACTATTAAGTTCGGGGCTTTTTTGTAAGGCTCAGGATAATATCATCGACCAGATAATCTGGGTAGTAGGAGACGAAGCTATACTAAAATCGGATGTAGAAAAGGCCCGGCAGATGATGCTGTCGAGGGGCGACCGTATCGAAGGCGATCCGTATTGTCTGATACCCGAACAGTTGGCTGTACAAAAACTGTTTCTGGACCAGGCCAAGATAGACAGTATAGATGTGCCTACAGCAGAGGTATCCAGAGGAGTAACCCGTCAGGAAAACATGGTTATTGCTAATTTAGGTTCCAAAGAAAAAGTAGAAGAATATCTTCAAGCTTCGATGAGTCAGTTGCGCGAAGAATGGAGAGAAGAAATCCGGAATGGCTATCTGGTATCGGAAGTGAAGAAAAAACTGGTAGGGAAAAAGAGTAGCCTGACTCCATCGGAGGTAAGACGGTATTATGCGCAATTGCCACAGGATAGCTTACCATATATACCTACTACTGTAGAAGTACAGATAATTACAAATGAACCCATAGTTCCATTGGCCGAGATAGATAAAGTAAAAGAACGCCTGAGGGATTTTACCAACAGGGTAAATGCAGGAGAAAGCTTCTCCACACTGGCAATTATGTACTCTGAAGATGGTTCTGCGCAGAACGGTGGGGAAACCGGATTCAGCGGACGTGCCAGTTGGGTTACAGAGTTCTCCAATATGGCTTTCTCGCTGAATGATCCTAAAAAAGTATCGAATATAGTAGAAACCGAGTACGGGTTCCATATTATCCAGTTGATCGAACGCAGAGGTGACCTGATAAACGTGCGTCATATCCTGCTTCGTCCGAAAGTGCCGGAAGCTGAATTCGAAAAAGCAATCGCTAAAATGGATTCCATCACCAAGGATATAAAACAAAACAAGTTTACATTCGAAGATGCAACGGTGCTATCATTCGACAAAGATACCCGAAAGAATAACGGATTAATGGTTAACCGTAAGGAAAGTGCAAACTATGGTACACCACGCTTCCTGAAAGAAGAACTTCCTCCGGCTGTAGCTATCGCTGTGGATAAGTTGAAAGTAGGAGAAGTATCGGCTCCGTTCAGAATGAAGACAGATAACGGGAAAGAAGTAGTAGCCATCGTAAAACTCAGAAGCCGTACCGAAGGGCATGTAGCTAATGTATCCGATGACTATCAGGCCCTGAAAGAAATAGTAGAAGCGCATAAACAAGAAGATATACTCCGTAAATGGCTTCAGACTAAAATTAAGGGTACATATGTTTTCATAGATGAAAACTGGCGGAATTGTGATTTCCAATATTCCGGATGGCTCAAAGATGATACTACTAATAAGGCTAAATAAAACGTGTTTAATAAACTTATAAAATATGCGATGCAAAGGCATAGGATACCTCTGGTGAGTGTTCTGTGCCTCATTGCTCTTTATGCTTCGGCTCAGTCGATGTTGTCGCCACAGGTGAAGTTGGATATTACACAGGTTCCCAAAAAACCGCAGGACCCTGTGAAGCCGCAGCCTGCAAGTAAAGGCGGAGTCAAAGTGATTGAGTTGGTCAATTCGAAAAGACTGATAAGACGGCCTGATTTTGAACCGCAAGTACTAAAAGACAGTGTTATATTCTTGCACGACGGAGCTTATCTTTACTGCGATAGTGCTTACTGGAATGAGAAGCAGAATTCGTTCGAGGCATTCAGTAATGTTCGTATGGAACAAGGCGATACCCTTTTCCTGAACGGAAGATATATGCATTATGACGGGAATACGAAATTGGTGAAAGTCCGTGAAAATGTCAATCTGGAACATTCACCAAAAAATAAGCGAAATCCGATAACATTGTTTACCGATAGTCTTAATTATGACCGGACTATGAATCTCGGTTATTATTTCGACGGTGGTATGCTTGTAGATTCGCTCAACGAATTGACCTCTTTCTGGGGGCAATATGAACCCAATATCCGGATTGCCACATTCAAGGATAGCGTAATCTTGAAGAATCCGAATTTCACGCTTTATTCGGACAAGCTGAAATACAATACGAACGAGAAAGTAGCGATTTTCACCACACCGACCGAAATAGTTTCCGACAGTGGGGTCATATATACCAGCAACGGATGGTACAATACGGAAACAGAAAAATCACTCCTCCTCGATCAATCAACAGTAATGAATAAAGAAGGGAATCGTTACCTGAGAGGTGATTCTATCTATTATTATAAGACACTGGGTTATGGAGAAGTATTCGGTAATATGTTCTTACAGGATACTGTAAAGAAAATAATCCTTATCGGTAATTATGGCTATTATAACGAACTTAACAATTCGGCGTTAGCTACCGATTCCGCTTATTGTATCGAATATTCGCAGGGGGACAGCTTGTATATACATGCCGATACATTGAAACTGCTGACCATCATAGACAGTACCCATATTCCTAAGATAAAACCTATTGCAACAGATTCTCTGATAAAACCCGAACCCCTGATTTTGGATTCTCTGGCCAGGGATTCTTTGCACATCATCGACCGTTTCCAAAACGATTCGGCACGGGTAGATATGGGACTTCCGGCAGACACAATGCCGCTTTATACAACGTCTGCGTTACAAGCTGTGGATACTACAAAAAAAGAGTTCCGTATGATAAAGGCTTATTATGGAGTAAGGTTTTATCGTTCCGATATGCAGGGTGTATGCGATTCCTTACAGTTCAACTCTAAGGATTCTATTATCCATATGTATCGCGACCCTATATTGTGGAATACCAACAGGCAGTTGTCGGGAGATACAATAGATATATTTATGAATGATAGCACCATCGACCGGATGCATGTTAAGCAGTATAGTTTCTCTATCGAAGAAAAAGATTCTATACACTTCAATCAGCTGAAAAGCCGTTCGATGAAGATCTTCTTCGAAAATAAGAAAGTAAAACGAGTCTTGGCTGAAGGAAACGTAGAAACGATTGCCTATCCGGAAGAACGGGATGGTACATTAAATGGAGTACTTAACTGGCTCGAGGGTAGTTACCTTCAGATTTTTATGAACGACGGACAGTTCGAAAAGTTAGTTGTATGGCCCAAGCCTGTAGGAAAAACAACCCCTTTCCATCTGATAACTCCTGAGCAATTGAGACTAAAGGATTTTTACTGGTACGACTATATAAGACCATTAGATAAAGACGATATATTCAGGAAAGCTCCTAAAAAAGCCGGAGATGTACGGCCTAAACGTCCGGCAGTATTTGACAGAGAAGAATAAAGACCATTATTAAATTATAAATTACGAGTTATAAGTAGTTAATTGTTGATTGCTAACTGTTGACTGTTAACTGACATACAGGATATGAGCGATATAATACATCTTTTACCCGATTCCATAGCCAATCAGATAGCTGCCGGAGAGGTCATTCAACGACCTTCATCCGTAGTAAAAGAACTGGTCGAAAATGCTATTGATGCAGGGGCCGACACTATACAACTTATCATCAAGGATGCCGGACGTACATTAGTTCAGGTCATCGACAACGGTAAAGGTATGTCCGCTACCGATGTGCGTATGGCTTTTGAACGTCACGCAACTTCGAAAATAAGGTCGGCTGATGATCTGTTCGCTCTACATACAATGGGGTTTCGTGGAGAGGCGTTGCCCTCCATCGCTGCTATTGCGCAGGTAGAAGTAAAGACTCGCAGGGAAGAAGACGAACTGGGCACTTTACTCCAGATTTCGGGTTCGAGGGTTGAAGCTCAGGAGTGTATTGCCTGCCCCAAAGGAAGTAATTTTTCGGTGAAGAATATCTTTTTCAATGTACCTGCCCGCCGTAAGTTTCTTAAATCGAATGATACCGAACGGAGAAATATACTGACCGAGCTGGAACGGATAGTATTGGTTAACCCCGAGATAGAATTCTCTTTCACCGACAACGATATTGAAGTTCTCCGCTATCCTGCATGCAATCTGCGTCAGCGAGTTGTAAATGTGGTAGGAAAGAATTTCAACCAGCAACTCATATCCATCGATATAGATACTTCTCTGGTAAAGATAAAAGGATTTGTAGGAAAACCCGAATCGGCCCGCAAAACAAGAGCCTTGCAGTATTTCTTCGTGAATGGACGTTATATGCGTCATCCGTATTTCAACAAGGCGGTGACAGCCGCATTCGAGCCGCTAATACCATCGGGTGAGAACCCTAACTATTTTATCTATTTCGATGTTGAGCCGGACTCTATCGATGTGAATATACATCCTACAAAGACCGAAATAAAGTTCGAAAACGAACAGCCTATATGGCAGATACTTTCGGCTGCTGTAAAAGAAGCATTAGGTAAATTCAATGAGGTGCCTACTATCGATTTCGATACAACAGATGCCATAGATATACCAATACACGACCCGTCGAAGAATGTAAGTCAGCCACGTGTGAATATAAACCCGTCATACAACCCTTTCAAAAGCCCTTCGTCAAACTCCGGTTACCAGCGCCAGAATGTAGACTGGGAAAAATTCTATGAGGGATTTGAAAAAGATAAGGGTAGTTCGAGCATAGATATAGAGCCGGATGTGAATATATTCAGCCATTCCTCCAATCCGGAGACGAATACCCCTTCTGTAAGCGCGGAAATGGTAGTCCATTACCAATATAAAAATAAATACATACTGACTTCTGTAAAATCGGGTTTGATGCTCATAGACCAGCACCGGGCACATGTCCGTATCCTTTTTGACCAGTTTATCGCTCAGATTCGTCAGAAGAGAGGTATCTCGCAGCGGGCTTTGTTTCCCGATATAATAGAGTTGTCGCCTTCCGAAGCGGCGATGATCCCTTATCTGATGGATGATCTGGAAGCTGTAGGATTCGATTTGAGCCATCTTGGCAACAATGCCTATGCAATAAACGGAACACCTTCCGAAATCACGAACGTAGATCCTGTGCAGCTTGTACATAATATGATAAGCCGGAGTGTAGACAGCGGAAGCGATGTAAAAGAAGAAATACAGGAATCCCTTGCCTTGTCGATGGCCAATGCGGCATCTATTCCTTATGGGCATAAATTATCCGACGAGGAGATGAATAAGATTGTAGACCAACTGTTTGCATCGCCTGCGCATAAGCATACTCCCGATGGTAAGACAATTATTTCATTACTGGAAGATGATGTGATAGAGAAAATGTTCCGGTAATAAAGAGTATTTTTATTTTCCCCATCCAAAAGAGACACCCAGACTGATGCCTAAGGAATGCATGTTCTTCCCTTTTATTTCTATTTCGTCCACGACTGAGCCATCATAATAGTCTGTAGTTACTGCTTTGAATTTGGGTTTAGTCAATCGAAGACGGTAGTTTATTCCCAGTGTAAGACTGGTTGTATTAGTTAATTTATAAGACGATGTAAGTTGAAGGGCTGTTATTATATTCTTGTCAGATACAAAATTATCATCATCAGGAAGCCAGATATATCTTACATTATACATTGCATTTGAATTATGTTCTTTCACCGTGTAACTTGCTGATGGAACATACAGATCTTCCAAGCCAAAACCCAAGTGAGGGACAAGGTCAAATTTTTTGAACCTGAATTTGTAGAATGCACCGATTGTCAGTTTAGCACCTGGATTATCGTCACTTTCACTAAAATAGTCACTGCTGAGATAATAGGAATTAAGATCAAATTCGTTAAGGTAATTAGCACTCTTATAATCCTTATTATAAGAATATAACGATATCGAAAGATCAGAATAAACGCCTATATTTCGGGATATTAGAAAATTTATTCTGCTTTTCAAATCTGTCGTCCTGTTTTTCCTCAATCCTTTATTTATATCCTCATTGTCGAACCACTGATTCAATCCGAAGGTTTGTTCTACCTCAAAATCCAACCAAAATTTCTTTTCCTGCGCATGGCTACTCGAAAACACAATCAGACCCATGATGAAAAATAACATCTTCTTCATTATTAATATAATTCTATCAGATTGGTACTGGCCTCCATCACTTTGTCTTCCTTAGTCGTTAAAATCACTTTAAAAGAATAAGTTCCGGCAGGGATTGATTTCTTTAAAACAAAAGCGTTGTCCAGCAGTATTGAAGTATATGAAGTCTTTGTAAACAAACCGGATATATCACTCCCGGCAGGATATTCTTCTCCTATATCCACATTAGATACTATTTGTTCCGACTTGATATTATCGCTTACTCTATAGTAAAGTCCTGTTGTTTCTTCATTCTCTTCAATCAAATAGCGGATACCGATCATGTAGGCTTCTTTTTTTATAGGTTCATCAGAAATAACTGGCCCCTGACCTTCATTGTTGATATTATAAAGTTCTATAGCCTTTATGGTTACGGCTTTAGGCTCTCCACCCTCTTTTTCATCACAGCTCATCGCTGTATTCAAAAGGAATAGGAAAGAAATTAATAAATACAGGGAAATTTTCAATTTCATAGTCAGTACATTTTTTAGATTAGGCTATACAAGTATAATATAAATATTCTGATTTTACAGATTTAAAACGCAATATAAAAACGAAAAAGCAGGATGTTTATTACACCCTGCTCTTATATTGTATAGATTATCCCCATCTATTTTATTTGCTCAATAGCTTCTTAACCGTCTCGGAAATAGCTTTACCTGCTGCAACTCCTGCTAATGCCTTTGTAGCTACACCCATTACTTTGCCCATATCGGCAGGTGAAGTTGCTCCAACCTGAGCGATGATTTCACCGATTTTAGTATCCAGTTCGTCCTGCGATAATTGTTTAGGGAGAAATGCTTCTATAACTGCCAGTTCTGCCAGTTCGTTTTCGGCAAGGTCTGCACGGTTCTGTGTGGTATAGATAGCAGCACTGTCGCGACGTTGCTTAGCCATCTTCTGAAGTATCTGGATAGCCGCTTCGTCGGAAAGTTCATCATTAGCCCCTTTTGCAGTTTTGGCCTCTATGAATTCTTTTTTGACACCACGCAATGCTTCCAGTCTTACTTTATCTTTCGCACGCATTGCATCTTTTATTCCTTCACTAACTTGATCGAATAAGTTCATGGTTATATGTTTTTTATTATATTGTTTTATTAAGTAACAGAAAGGGTCAAATGTAACACTATCGAATCAGAATAGTTCCCCCGGTTTCTTTGCTTCGGGCTTATATTCTCCCGGATTAAATTTATCGTCACGCTTAAATACAGGAGTATTTTCCAGCGCATCCACAATGCGGTCATTATCCAGTTCTTCCGTAGATAAGATAATCGGCTTTGGGGTAAAGAAAGATGTTCTTACCGCCATTGTCTGCACACCGTCTTTTCCGTAGTGCTTTTCTATCATCTCGTTAATGCGGCGTTTTTCTTCTTCCTCTGTCCTTATACGTTCTTCTTCGAGCATCTCCTCCTCTTCTGTCATTTCGCGGTAATGCTCATCTATACCCGGAATGCTGGACATACCAAATCCTGTAGCAAGGAGAGTTATCTTCACTTTTTCTCCCAGTTTCTTATCGGTAGCTGTACCCCAGATTACTTCGATTTCTGGGCCGAAGCGTTTCATAAAATTAGCTACAGCTTCCATCTCTTCTACAATAAGAGGATTCTCGTCGCTTGAATATATATTGAATAATATTTTCTTGGCATCAAATACATCATTGTTATTCAACAACGGAGAGTGTAGCGCGTTTACAATCGCATCTTCCACACGGCTTTCACCTTCACCGTATCCGCTACTCATGATGGCAACCCCGCCATCTTTGAGTATTGTTTTCACATCGGCAAAGTCAAGATTGATATGACCGTGTACGGTGATTATTTCAGCGATGCCTTTTGCCGCGATAGTCAATGTATCATCCGCTTTTGCAAAGGCATTCGGAATAGTAAGGTCCGCATATATATCTATCAGTCGCTCATTGTTGATAACGAGCAATGCGTCTACATTCTTCGCTATATCTTCAACGCCGCGAAGAGCCTGTATTATCTTTTTACGGCCTTCGAAAACAAACGGAATAGTCACAATTCCTACTGTAAGGATTCCCATATCTTTGGCAATACGTGCTACTACAGGTGCTGCACCTGTACCTGTGCCACCTCCCATACCGGCAGTGATGAAGGCCATTCTGGTACCGTCGTTAAGCAGTCTTTCCAGATCGTCGCGACTTTCTTCCGCCGCAGCTTTGGCTACTTCCGGACGGTTGCCCGCTCCAAGGCCTTCCGTTGTTTTCCGTCCCAGCTGGACACGGGTTTCTACAGGAGATTCGCAAAGAGCCTGATTATCTGTGTTACACAATGCAAACGATACATCGTGTATTCCTTCGTTGTACATATGATTCACGGCGTTACCACCGCCACCTCCTACACCAATTACTTTTATTATAGTTTGGGTTTTCTTTGGAAACTGGAAATCAAGTATTTTTTCATCCATATTTTAGAGGTTGTTTATTTTTAGCTGATAGCTGTTAGCTTATATTTATTTTACTTATTACTGCATTTACTCTTCGTCGTTGAACATTGTTCCTCCGAAGTTCTGTATTTTTTCAAAAAAGCCAAACAAAGTTGTTTGTTTGCCGTCTTTTTGCTTCTTGTGCTTTTTATTTTTCTTTGTATCTTCCTCCGGTTCTTCTTCCTCTTCAACAGGAGGGGTAAGGGTCGGAGTGGGAGCAATTACAGGTTCTACCTTAGGCATCACAACTTCTTTCTTCTCGCAATTTTCATTTGCAAAAAGCAACAGACTCAATGCCTGTGTATATAAAGGATTCTGAAGCAATTCGGCTGCATTGTTTATGTATACGCGTTTTGCTACTGCACGTTTTACCGGAAGTTGTGATTTTTCGGCAAGGTAATCGACCAGGCCGTTCATCTGAGACGCTCCACCTATCATGATAATACCTGCATCCAGTTCATCTGCATATCCTGATAGTTTTATCTGATTGATAACATTCAGTATAATTTCATCCTGACGGAGTTGTATCACTTTGTTCAGTTCTCTTAAATCTACATCGGGAGAAACGTCTGCAGCTGCCTTATTCTTCTCTTTTCCTAATTTTCCGTAACGGATTTTGTAAGTCTCTGCAGATTCGAAAACGAAGCCAAGCTCCTGTACGTCTTTCGTTATAGTACGCCCGCCAAATGGTATGACTGACATGAACCGCAACAAACCGCCTTTGTATATGGAAAGAGTTGTAGTACTTGCCCCAAAATCGACTAGGGCGCATCCCGCCTGCCTGTCGTGTTCGTCAAGTACCAGCGCTCCGGCAGCAACAGGTCCTACTATGTAGCCTGCAATTTCTATCTGGGCTTTCTCGGTTATACTTTTTGCCAGATTGGTCTTTATATTCGGGCGGCCTATAACCAGACGGTAATGACCGTCGAGAGTAGAGCCTATTTTATCTATAGGGTCTTCTTCATAGTTTCCGTCCAGATAGTATTCGGGAGCAAGAACACTGTAGTTAGTAAAAAACTCAGGTTTATTTAGCTTCGCCTGTTGTTCCAGATTATCCAACAAAGCAAAAGTGATAGGCGTTGTTCCATCCAATAATTTGGTTTCTTTATGCTCTATTGCCCGAAGTGATTTTCCGGCAACCGATACATACGCTTTCCCTATTTTCTTTCCTGTTTTGTTCTCGAGCAAGTTGATAAGTTTCTTAATCTTACCTGCCGCTTCGTCTATATTGTATATTACACCGTATTTTACACACGAATCGGAAGGAATACTTTCCGATGCAAGAATGGAAATCACTCCCTGCTCGTTCTTACGACCTACTACTCCAATTATCTTGGATGTACCTAAGTCGATGCCTACTATAAATCCTGATTGCTCCATATAATTCCTATCTTTATAAACCGGTTTGGATAAAACCGGCAAAATATCTATTCTTCATTTAACGTTTTGTACAGACAACTTGTTTGTCAAACTTCAAATTAATAACGGAATACTTGTTCCATCCCGTTTCGTTAAGTCCGTTTTCATAAAAAGCCAAGAGTTTATCCAGCCTTTCTTTATATCCATATAGGTTTCCCAAAATAATCTGGTGATCACCCACACGGGGTATTAATTTTATATCCTGATTAGGTAGGACCACAATTTGCTCAATTTGTGCGTTCCAGAACTTATCATTATGCAAAAATAGTGCAAATTTGTATAAGTCGGTCTTTGCAAAGTCTTCTTTTATTGCTCCGGTGGCAATGGGAAGGTATGCGGTGAAACGTCTCGACAGAGGCATCTTACGTCCTTCATTGTCGATATAGTAATTTTCTCCTGTGCCGGACATAACCCTCAGTACGGGTTTACGTTCTTCTATAGACGCTTTGATAGCTCCATTATTGGTAACAAATACATCAGCCTTTTTTACAAGTTGATTTGTCAATATAGCCTCTTCGATTGCGTTTGTGTTGATGTCTTTTATTTGTTTGCCTGTCGGATCCAGCCCTTTTTCTTTCACATATTGCGCTATATCTTCTGTTTCTACAAACTGCTCGTCATCAGTACCATTCTTTACCTCGACTTCAAACTTGGAGCATACGCCATCCTTTGGTTTCCCCTGAAAGTAGAAAACCGAAAAAATGAGATAGCCTGCAAGCATACAAATTCCGATAATGACTAATGCTTTTTTCATATTTTTTGTTCCTTGTTTTCAATTGCCTCCTGCTTTAGCTGGAGGTTCTCAAATGTAATATATAAAATGACTTTAGTCGAAATTATACTTCTTGATAAACTCATCAAACTCTTCCTGAAAAGTTTTTTTACGATGATGTACTTCTTGATTCAACACATATTCTCTCACCCTACCAATCATTGATTCTGAAATAGACAATGCAAAATATTCGTCTTGCCATTCAAATTTTTGATTAATTAGCTTAGACTTATTTATCCAAAAAGAGGATTCTCCTTTAATTAGTTGCATCACTTTTTGAATTGTTTGATCTATACCAAGTGATATTATACAATGACAATGATCTGAATAACCGGAAATAGAATCTATAAAAATATCTTTCGTTATCGCATTTTCTTTAATATGATGCCATACTTTTTGTCTTAATTCAATTGAGTTAAGATACGGAATCCTATTTTTCGTACTCCATACACAATGAATATATACTTTAAGATAAGACATTTTAATCTCAGTTTTGGCTAAAGCCATTTTTATCTATTCCTACATACCCTCCACTTAAAAGTGGGGGCAATTAATCAATAGAATACAACAGCCTCGACCGAAAGCGAAAAGCTATTGATTCTTCTTTTCACCATTATATTTTTTGTTCCAATATATCCTTTATAGGACCTAATAGCTGGTCGATGTCTCCTGCCCCTACAGTGAGCAGAACTTCTATATCATTCTTATTTTCCAATAAAGGTAATAATTCCTCTTTGCTGCACAATGTTTTAGGACATGTGACTTTATCGAAAATAATCTTCGAAGTCACTCCTTCTATCGGCTTTTCCCTTGCCGGATAAATATCCAGCAGGACTAGCTCGTCCAATAAAGACAGACTCTTTGCAAATTCAGAGGCAAAATCTCGCGTCCGCGTATACAGATGCGGCTGAAAAATACCAGTCAGCTTACGGTCGGGATATAATTCCTTGACAGATGTTATACTAGCGGCCAGTTCTTCCGGATGGTGCGCGTAATCGTCTATCATCACTATCTTATCTGTTTTCAGCAAAAAATCGAAACGACGCTTTGCTCCCATAAAGGTGGCCATACCATGCCGTAGTTCGTTGGCAGTGGCTCCGTTAAGCCATGCCAGAGCCATGGAACCAATGCCGTTTTCTATATTTATTTTTACGGGTACACCGAGCTGTATGTTGTCAATTGTTTCCTTCGGTGTTACAAAATCGAACCGGATCTCGCCATTTCCTATTTTTATATTCTGTGCATGAAAATCTCCTTTATCCATCGAATAAGTATATACCCGCACATCTTTTCCTGTTTTTGGCGAAAGTTTTATATTGTGCTTCATCACCAATGCCCCTCCGGGCTGGATAAGGCTTGTAAACTTCTCAAAGCTTTTCAGATAATCCTCCTCTGTACCATATATATCCAGATGGTCGGGATCGACAGAAGTTACCAGCGCCATATAAGGATGAAGCCAGTGGAAAGAACGGTCGTACTCATCCGCTTCCACCACCGTAAATTCGCTTTTATCGGAAAGCATCAGGTTACTGCCATAATTTTTCAATATACCGCCCAGAAAGGCATTACAATCGAGATGCGACTGCTTAAGAATGTGTGCCAGCATACTGGAAGTCGTAGTCTTTCCATGTGTACCTGCGCAACAGAGAGCTTTACTGGATTTTGTGATTATGCCTAATACCTGTGCCCTTTTCTGTATAGTAAATCCGTTCTGCTGAAAATATCTGACTTCTTCATTCTCAGCCGGTACGGCAGGTGTATATACAACCAGTGTACTTCCTTTATCTTTACAATAGCCCGGTATAAGCTTTACATCATCAGTATAATGGATTTCAGCGCCTTCGGTAACCAGATCTTTTGTTAGAGAAGTTTCGGTACGGTCATATCCGGCAACCTTTTTGCCTTTCGACATAAAGTAACGCGCCAGATTGCTCATGCCTATACCGCCTATTCCTATAAAATATATAGATTGTATATTATTCATTTTCCTTTACCAATTTAATAACCTCATCCACAATACGGTTGGCAGAATCGGGTTGTGCCATTTTCAGAATATTCTCTGATAAAATGCTAAGTTTTTCTTTATCCTGTATTACGTCTAATGCCACAGGTACAAGTTTTTCGATTGCTTCATCATCCCTGATCAGAATAGCTGCATTTTTGTTTACCAGCGCCATCGCATTCTTTGTCTGATGATCTTCCGATACATTCGGCGAAGGTACTAATATCACAGGCTTTCCGAGCAGGCTAAGTTCGGAGATAGAGCTTGCCCCCGCACGGGAAATAACCAGATCAGCTGCTTTATAGGCCAAATCCATCCGCGATATAAATTCATGGATATGTATATTTTCAGGACTACCTTTACTGGATAAATCCATATTCATTTCGAACGAATAGAGTTTTCCGCATTGCCAAAGCAATTGTACATCAGACTTAGCCAGTTCATCAATTCCCGACAGAATACTTTTATTCATCATCCTCGAACCTAAGCTTCCTCCTATGAGCAGGATTGTTTTTTTGTTCGGATCGAGGTTAAATTCCTTATTTGCTTCTTGCTTGGTAATAGTAGCAGATAGTAACTCCTGACGGCATGGATTGCCAGTCATTACTATTTTGCTTTTAGGGAAGAAACGTTCCATCCCTTCGTATGCAACACATACTACAGAAGCCTTCTTTGACAAGAATTTATTTGTAACCCCGGCATAGGAATTCTGTTCCTGAATAAGCGTCGGTATTTTCAACGCATTCGCTTTGTATAGCACGGGACCACTCGCATAGCCTCCCACACCTATTACGACATCGGGCCGGAAATCCTTGAGTATCCGTTTCGCTTTTATTAAGCTCTTCTGGAATTTCAATACGGTAGATATATTCTTAAAGATATTTTTCCTGTTAAGACCAGATATTTCCAGACCGATAATTTCATATCCGGCTGCAGGAACTTTCTCCATTTCCATACGACCGGTAGCTCCTACAAAGAGGATTTCAGCATCAGGATAACGCCCTTTTATCGTGTTGGCAATAGCTATAGCAGGGAATATATGCCCTCCTGTGCCCCCACCGCTTATTATTACTTTTAGCTGTTTCATATTCTATTTGCTTCATCAAAAGTTTCAAAATCCACATTCGCAATGCTTTCGTCTACATCTTCATGATCTGAATCGTTCAGTTTTGAAGAACAAGCCAAAATAATCCCGAAATAAGCGCAAGTAATAATTGTAGAAGTTCCTCCCCGGCTGACCAATGGTAATGGCTGCCCTGTTACGGGTATAAGATTGACTGCAACGGCCATATTAGCCAAAGCCTGTATTGTAAGTATAAGCCCTGCCCCCAGAATGAGGTAGCGGGGAAATTTCTTTTCGCATTTCGATGCAAGTACTCCGCACCGGATCATTAATGCGACATATAAAAGGAGTACAAATAATCCGCCGAGCAAACCCATCTCTTCAAGAACGATTGCAAAAATAAAGTCGGAATACGCCTGCGGCAGAAAATCCCGCTCTACACCACTGCCGGGAAGCCCGATAACACCTCCGTTTGCAATCGCTATTTTAGCATGCGATACCTGATAGTTGTCGTCTGTGATTTTATAGGCAATTGTCCCGTCTTCTTTTCTATCGTGGATAGAGATTCCTTCCTGTTCGCCGGAGTGCCTTTCTATACGGTTTTTCCATGTGGTAAGACGATCAGGAAAGTAGTCCTTAACAACTTTATCGGGTAATAAAGTTATACAAAGTAACACAAGCCCGACCAAAGCCGCACCGCCTAAACCGACCTTCAATAGCCGCTTAAATTGCACCTGTCCGATCCATAGCATGAGTACGGATACCCCAAAGAGAAGACATGCAGTAGATAAGTTCTCAGGGGCAATCAATGCGCAAATGACAACTATCCCTATAATCAATGTCTTAAAAATCCACGTCTCATTTTCCGGCTTCATTTTACTAAGGAAGAAAGCGATAAAGCCGATAGCCGATATCTTTGCAAACTCAGATGGCTGTATCGTAAATGCACCTACTCCCAGCCAGCGTTGCGCACCATTCACGTCCTGCCCCATAAACATAGTGAAGATGAGCAGTATGGCCGAAATGGGTAAGCCCAGTAATAAGATGGAGAAAAAGCGGGTAGGCACCCTTTGCAAAAACATAACCACAGCAAACCCGATCAGCAAGAATGCAGCATGACGGAGTATCGGAGCCCAATGGCTTTGCTGACGGTAGGCAATTGTACTTGTAGCACTAAAGACTTCAAGCAAAGAGATAATACACAATGCTATAAATATGCACCATATTACCTTATCACCTTTAAATGCCCTTCCTAAAAAATTGAATTCCATATCTAATTACAATTTTCTGACATATTCTTTAAATTGGTTACCTCTGTCTTCGTAATTCTTAAAGAGGTCGAAGCTGGCACAACAAGGTGATAGCAATACTGTATCTCCCTCTTCAGCCAATGCGTAAGCTTTTTCTACAGCATCTTTCATCGATGATGTATCTTGTATCTTTTCTATTTTACCATCAAAGAACTTATGCAGCTTGCTATTGTCCACACCCAGAAATACAAGGGCGCGCGCTTTGTCCTTTACCAGCTGTTCTATCTCGGCATAATCATTTCCTTTATCCGTTCCCCCAAGTATCAAAACTACTTTTGTTTTCATACTCTGCAAAGCATACCAGCATGAATTCACATTGGTAGCCTTCGAATCATTTATAAACTGGACACCCTTCACCTTAGCTACCTTCTCGAGACGATGCTCTACTCCCTGAAAGTCGCTGAGAGAATGGCGAAGGTTTTCGTCAGTTATATCCAGCAACTTAGCGGCAATACCTGAAGCAAGCGAATTGTAGAGGTTGTGTGTACCTTCCAGAGCTAATAAATCCTGTTCCATAATAAATGCGGAATTAGGAGTGTTAATATCTATTTCATGATCATTCAGGTAAGCGACTGCATTGCCAACCTTGTGTTCGGCGAATGTATATTGTTTACCTTTAGATACCAGTTTCTTAATTTCTTTACTTACAATAGGGTCTTCTTCCCAAAATATGAAAGCGTCGGCCTCGGTCTGGTTCTGTACGATACGCATCTTAGCGTCTATGTATTTCTGTATATCGTGGTCGTATCTGTCCAGATGGTCAGGCGTGATATTCAGTAAGATGGCGATGTCAGCTTTGAAAGAATACATGTTTTCGAGCTGGAAACTACTTAGTTCCAACACGTAATAATCATAATTTTCTTCCGCGACCTGACGGGCAAAACTCCTCCCGATATTTCCTCCCAGCCCTACATTCAGCCCCGCCGATTTCAGTATATGATATATCAGGCTGGTAGTGGTCGTTTTGCCATTACTCCCTGTTATACAAATCATTTTGGCAGTCGTATAACGTTTGGCGAATTCCATTTCGGAAAGAACGGGAATACCTTTTTCTATGGCTTTGTGAACAAGAGGAGCATAATTAGGAATACCCGGACTTTTTATGATTTCGGTTGCGGCGAGTACCAGCTCTTCAGTATGACCCTTTTCTTCGTAAGGAATACCGTATTGCTCCAGTTCTGCTTTATACTTGTCCTGCAAAGGACCATTATCCGACAAAAAAACATCGAATCCTTTTGCTTGTGCAAGTATGGCCGAACCAACTCCGCTTTCGCCTCCTCCCAGTATGATTATCTTGTTCATATATTCTTTAATTTCAGGATTTCAAGATTTCAAATTTCAAGATTTTTGTTCAAGACTTAATCTTGAAATTTTGAAATTGCATATTATCGCATTTTCAATGTTGCTAATGTAAGTACAGCCAGGATAATTCCTATAATCCAGAAACGTACCACAATTTTCGATTCCGGTACAGCCCCTATCGGTTTTTGGAATAAAGCCTGTATGCCTGAATTTCCGGCCTTCTGGAAATGATGATGCAGAGGTGTCATTTTAAATACACGGCGTCCTTCACCGTATTTCTTCTTGGTCAGTTTAAAATAAAATACCTGTATCATTACCGAGAGGCTCTCCACCATAAAGATACCACATAATATAGGCAGCAATAATTCTTTATGGATAACCACCGCGAAAACCCCGATTATACCCCCCAGCGTTAAGCTACCCGTATCTCCCATGAATACCTGTGCGGGAAATGCATTGTACCATAAGAAACCAACTGTAGCCCCGATAAATGCTGAGGCAAATATAACGAGCTCCTGACTACCCGGAATAAACATTATATTCAGATAGGAGGCAAACTCAATGTGTCCGGATACATATGCAAGTATCCCCAAAGTGACCCCTATTATTGCCGAACTACCGGCCGCAAGCCCATCGAGCCCATCGGTCAGATTTGCACCGTTCGATACAGCCGTTACAATGAATATAACAATCGTTACAAACAATATCCAGGCAGCAGGTTCAGCATAGTCACCCATGAAAGAGACAAGGTCTTCATAGTCTAGGTTGTTATTCTTCATGAAAGGGATGGTAGTCTGTGTAGACTTCGCTCCTTCGGCAGTATAACTGACCCGTTCTATGACATTATCCTGATTACGAAATTCTATATTTTCACGGATAATAACGTCAGGACTCAGGTAAAGCGTCATGCCAACGATAAGTCCCAGACCTATCTGGGCAATTATTTTAAACTTACCATGCAGTCCTTCTTTATCCTTTTTGAATACCTTGATATAATCGTCCAAAAAGCCAAGAACTCCCAACCAAACGGTTGTAATAAGCATCAGAATGATATATATATTGTCTAAACGGGCCAAAAGCAAAACGGGTACAAGTATGGAGATGATAATGATAATTCCTCCCATTGTAGGCGTTCCTTTTTTGCTCAATTGTCCTTCCAGTCCCAGATTGCGGACTATTTCTCCGATTTGCAGCTTTTGCAGCTTGTCGATGATACGACGCCCTATGATAGTGGATATCAATAATGATAATACCAGTGCCATGGCTGCACGGAACGAGACATACCTGAACATCCCCGCTCCCGGGAAATCTAACTGGTCTAAATAGTCGAATAGATAATATAACATTTGCTCCTTCTGATTTTTTTATTCTCCAAAAATATTTCTTACTACTTCTCTATCATCGAAGTGATGTTTCACTCCTTTCACATCCTGATAATCTTCATGGCCTTTACCTGCAATGAGGATTACATCGCCCTCTTTGGCCAATGTGCAAGCTGTTTTAATCGCTTGTTCACGCTCTACGATCAATAGTGTTTTCTTCATTTGCTGACTGTTCAGCCCGTCAGCCATATCGTTGATAATAGCCTGTGGCTCTTCGAATCGCGGATTGTCGGATGTAAGTATCACCTGATCGCTCAGGCGTACAGCCTCACGTGCCATAATCGGACGTTTGGTCTTATCCCTGTTGCCTCCACAACCCACTACCGTAATCACACGCCCGTTACCTTCCAATACTTCGTGGATGGCTTCCAACACATTCGTTAAAGCATCGGGTGTATGCGCATAATCAACAATCGCTGTATAGTTTTCAGGCGAGCGTAATGTCTCGAAACGTCCCGATACCGGTTTTAATGTACTCAGGATAAGCAATGCCTCATCCGGGTCCTGCCCTAGCAGAACGGTTGCTCCATACACTGCTAATAAATTATACACATTGAACACACCGACAAACTGCACCTGCAATTCCTTATTATTGAATTCGACAGCTGTGCCGTCGAAGTGCTTCTCTATAATCTTAGCTTTAAAATCGGCCAGCGTTTTTACCGAATAAGTATATTTCTTCGCTTTTGTATTCTGAAGCATTACCGCTCCGTTCTTGTCATCGGCGTTGGTAAGGGCAAAAGCAGTTTCGGGCAAATTGTCGAAAAACATCTTTTTGGCTTTCAGGTACTCAGCCATCGTTTTGTGATAGTCGAGATGATCCTGCGTGATATTGGTAAAGATACCACCATCGAACTTCAATCCACTGATACGTTTCTGATGTATCGCATGCGAGCTCACTTCCATGAAAGCATATTCGCAGCCAGCATCTACCATCTTTGCCAGCATCTCATTCAGCGACAGCGGATCAGGCGTAGTATGTGTGGCATGATATACCGTGCCATCGATATAGTTAGCTACTGTGGATAGTAATCCTACTTTATACCCCAGTTTACGGAACATCTCATATAATAATGTGGCTGTAGTAGTCTTGCCATTCGTTCCGGTAACTCCCACCAGTTTCAGTTTGGCAGAAGGGTCTCCATACCATAGGGTGGCAATTTTACCGGCTGCATCTGCACTGTCCTTTATTTTTACATAAGTAATTCCTTCTCTCGAAGTATCTACTTTCTCCTGGTGGATTACAACTTTAGCTCCTAAATCAAGGGCATTGTTAATATATTGGTGTCCGTCTACCTGTACCCCTTTCAGGGCAATAAAGGCCGAACCGGCGATTGCTTTACGTGAGTCGGTCTGAATAGCTGTTATTTCAAGATTTTCATCTCCTTTTATTTCAACTACATCTATGCCTTTTAATAAATCCTTTAATTTCATATCTGTATTCTTTATTTAAGTAAAAGAAAGTACTTAATAATATTATTAACCAGCTTAACTGCCTATTGCTTATAAACTTAATCAAGTAACAAACAGGTCTGCGACCTTAATTCAATTCTATTGTAATACCACCGCCTTTTACTATCCGGCTTCCGGCAGGGATAGATTGCCGCTTCACTTTTCCCTCTCCCGTCAGGTTGACTCTAAGTCCGGCATTCTCCAATAGATATACTGCATCACGTGCCCCCATACCTATAACGTTAGGAACAAGGCCTTGTTTTACGGAAGTATTATCTTCCAATATAATTCCTCCTGACAGAGAGTCGCTCTTCGTCTTTATCCAATCGATATTACTACCCGAAAACGTATAATTCTGGTCTAGCTTTTTCAATACATATTCTGTATTCTTAAGCAATCCTCCCTTAACTACAGGAATCAATGAGTTTACAGTATCTTTCGGAGCAGGTAGAGGAGTCGACACTAAGTGTTTAGTATAAATGCCTTCGGCTATAGACTTAAATACCGATCCAGCCATAAGCCCTCCCGACGGAGAACCCTGCGGCCTGCGTATCCCAACAAAACATGTATATTTTGGGTCTTCTGCGGGGAAATATCCACAGAACGAAACATAATAACCTTCGTATCCTCCCCGAGATGCAATCATTGCCGTACCTGTCTTACCTGCCGATTGGAAAAGTTGAGAACCGGCTGCTTTTCCCAGACCGTCAGACACTACCCCTCTGAGCATTTCCCTCACCTCTCCTAATGTCTTCTCGGAGCATAACGCCGGATTGATAACTTCCGTTTCGAATTCTTCTTTCACCTTGCCATCTTTCATAAAGGCTTTGGTAAGGAAAGGCTTTATCATTTTCCCGTTATTGGCTATCCCATTGTAAAACATCAGCATGTAGATAGGCGGAATCTGTGTCTCATAACCGAACGACATCCATGCCAGAGTCGTTTTTGACCACGGATTTGCCTTATCATCCGGCATGCGGACTATGGATGTGCCTTCTATACCCTTCAGAGGTACGTCCCATTCTATTTTCTTTGTAATACCTAAATCACGGATATGTTGTGCATATTTCTGAGGATTATTTTCATAGCCCTTCAGAATCATTTTAGTCATAACAACATTGGAAGAAATATACATCCCTTCGGTAATAGTCATAAACTCTTTGCGTCCCCCTGTACGCCAGTAGTGGTCGCGCACAACACGCCCTTTATATTCGAAAAGCCCATTGCCGACACGCACAGAGTCATTTGGTGTAACTACCCCGTCTTCGAGGGCTACCATCACCGATACGGTCTTGAATGTGGAACCCGGTTCGGACATCCACGAGAATGCATTCGGGTTTCCTTCGGCATATACTCCTTCCGATACCCTGTCGAGATTGGTTATCGCTTTTATTTCGCCGGTAGCTACTTCCATTACAATGGCTACACCTGATTCGGCTTTTGTTTCAGCCAGTTTGCCGTAAAGGGCTTTTTCTGCCATATCCTGAATATCCACATTCAGTGTGGTCTTTATATCCCAGCCATCGACAGGTTCTTCCAATACTACGTCTATCCAGCGGCCTTGCACACGCTCACGTGTTTTCAACCCGGGCACACCTTTGAGTATTGAATCATATTTCAACTCCAGTCCACTCGCCCCCCCGTCTTCAAAATCTTTAAAGATAGAGCCTACGGTCCGTCCAGCCAATCGGCCGAAAGGTTTCAGACGCATTGTCTTTTCTTCGGTGAAAAGACCGCTCCTGTTGCTGCGCTGATTAAAGAACGGAAATGTTTTCAGTTCTTTCAGGTCGACATAATTTATATCGGGGCGAATAATTCTTACATAACGGCTTCTTACTTTTACCTTCTTGTTGGAACCACTTTTCCGGTTGCGCTCCAGTTCGTCCAGTTCTTTGCGGCTAAGTGCCCAGCCATCTAATATTATCTTTTTGTATTGAGCGGCATTTCTATCCGGAAATTTTTTCGCTAACTCCTGAGACAGAGGGGTTACGTATTTCATCAACGTATCTTTCTTTATACCCTCCGACATGAAGTCGACATATACGCCATACAAGGGTTCACTGGTTGCAAGCAGACGGCCGTCATCGGCATATATATTTCCGCGGTTGGGACGTATCTCCCGGTCTTTTTTTACAGTTTCCTGTTTGCCAAGCTCGCGCCATTCGGGCCCTTCCGCATATTTGATTTTGAAAATGCAAACAATAATTGCTATAAACACGAAAGACATGAAAAAGACAATCCAACCATAACGGCTGACTGCTACATTCTTCATCGTTCCTTCTGATTTCTTTGCCATATCCTTTTTCCGAGAAAGTCTCTTCTATTTCTTAATTTTATAAATAGGCTCTTTGGTTTGCTGCAAGTCTACTCCGTTCTGCTGGATCAAAGACTCTACTTTCGACTCACGGCTCACTCCCATCAACTGTGCCGCAATAGTCAATGATTCGAATTTCGCATCTTTCAGTTCATGCTGCAACGACTCTATCTGAGACCTCTTTTCTATACAACTGTATCTGTTGCTTATATATAAGACGAGAATAACAAAAACAGTGATAATGAAACGTGCATTCTTCCAGAAGAAGTCCTCTGTAAGAACTGTCCCTCCCAGAATATACATCACTTTCTTTTTTATATCTTTCGCTTTCATTTCTATTACAAGTCCTATGTAATTTATTAACAACTCAAATTTTCTCTGCTATCCTTAGTTTAGCGCTTCTCGAACGCGGGTTTCTTTCCTCTTCTTCCCGTGAAGGCACAATTACTTTATTGTTTATCAATTTGAATGGCGTTT
Source organism: uncultured Dysgonomonas sp. (assembly GCF_900079725.1). Taxonomy (NCBI): domain Bacteria; kingdom Pseudomonadati; phylum Bacteroidota; class Bacteroidia; order Bacteroidales; family Dysgonomonadaceae; genus Dysgonomonas; species uncultured Dysgonomonas sp. Next base: position 2,256,634 of record NZ_LT599032.1, on the reverse strand, counting down.
CAAAGTTCCCGAAGAAGTCTTTTTCCACTTTCCCTTCAAAGTTACCTGTCTTAAAGAAGTTCTTCACAAGCCTGTCTTCCAAAGAATGATAGGTGATAACGACCAAACGACCGCCCGGTTTCAATATGTCAAGAGCCTGTTCAAGCATTTCTTTCAGAGTTTCCATCTCTTCATTCACCTCTATGCGAAGTGCCTGAAAGGCTTGAGCCAAAACTTTCTTTTCTTTTTCGCCTCTCCCGACAAAGGAATTCAGCGTATCCAGCAAGTCACTTACTTTCCTGTAAGGTTTTTCTTTCCGAGTCTTTACAATCGCAGACGCAATGCGCCTCGACTGCTTAAGCTCACCATATAAGTAAAAGACATCTGCCAGCTGCTCTTCGGTGTATATATTCAGCACTTGTGCTGCCGTTTTCCCGGCTTTCTGATTCATGCGCATATCCAGATCACTATCTTCGAAACGGAAAGAAAATCCACGGTCTTCGGCATCGAAATGATGTGATGACACGCCCAAATCGGCAAGAATAGCGTCCACTTCTTCTACGCCGTGATATTTAATAAAGTTCTTTAGGAAGCGGAAATTGCTCCGGATGAACGTGAATTTACTATCCTCCTGTATATTGTTGATAGCGTCTTCATCCTGATCGAAAGCATACAGATGTCCCTTGTTGCCGAGGCGGGAAAGGATCTCCTTCGAATGTCCGCCACCGCCGAATGTTACGTCTACACAAATACTCTCGGTACGAATATTCATACCGTCCACACTTTCGTGGAGCAGTGCAGGTGTATGGTATATCTCAGTCATGATTAGTCGTATTGTGAGTCGTTGTTCATTAATGTCTGTATACGGGAACTGAAATCATCTGCCGGAATAAGCGTCTTTTCCAGCCCTTCTTTTGCCCATATCTCAATTGTATTATCTACCCCTAAGAATCTAACATCGGATAGGATGCTTACCATCTGGCAATATCGCTTCGATATCAGGATGCGTCCGTTCGTATCTATATCGAGACGCTCGGCATCAACAACAAACTGCCTGAAAAGAGCTTGTTGCTCTCGATCCCATCTGCTTAAGCGCGAACGTAATTTTGCTACCTCTTCTTCCCATACTTCCACGGGATAGAGGACAAGACAATCCTGAAACAGATCTTTTCTGAGTATCAATGTATTCTGGGTAGAAGATTGAAGAATCTTCCTGAAGGCAGCCGGCACAAAGACCCTCCCCTTCGCGTCGATTTTCGCTTCTATATTACCCAAAAATTGAATCATTAACACTTTGAATTTTAACTATATACAATATGCGACGTAAAGGTATGAAAATTATACACTTTTCCCCACATTTCCCCACTTAAAATTGACTAAAAGTTTTTAACAACCATGTTCATAAGTTTTCAACATATATATTGACTTGATAATGTTTGACTTGTAATACTTTGTCAACAGGTTGTAAACAAGTTGTCAACAGTTCTTTTTAGGTGATATTTATAAATAATATTAATTATACATTTGTATTAAATGTACTATTCTTTTAGGATATATACAAACACAAAATAACCCATATTCCTTTTTGGATAGCCTAAAAGGAATACAAGTCCAGTAGATATAAGTTAAAAATAAAGTTGTTGTTAAAAATGGTGTGTGCGGTATAAAGTGAAACTATTTTGTATAGCAGGATTTGTTTTACTTCACCACAACGACTCCTTCAGGAGCCTTAATTTCCGATTTGATTTTCCCATCGGCTTGTTTTGTATGTTTTATCTCTATGATCCCATGCGGAGTAGGAAAAGCACCTTCTGCCCATTCCAAATCTCCCAGATTAGGGGTAATCCGTACCTTTTTGCATCCGGCTTCTAAAGGTTCTACCCCCAGTACATGTCTACTAAGCCATGTAGTAGGACCCGAAGCCCAGCCATGACAAAAACTATGGCGATATCCTTTATAGCAATATCCCCCATAAGAGGCGTGAACATTTACTTTTCCTTCGGGTACGACCTCGTCAATCCGTGCTGCATTTTTCATCCAGTCTATATCGAAATCTTCCCAGAACGAGGTTGCTCCAAGGTCGAGCATAGCACCCCAATATTCACGTATGTTATCTATCGCACCTTTATAATCGCCTGCTTTTGCACGGGCATTCAGCATATAGTAGCCATAGAAGGTAGACATACCATGCACTCCGTTTTGTGCCAATACTTCATCATTTGCTTTCTTTGGTGCGATAAGCCCGGATAGGCTTAGCAGGGAAGCTGCCTGTTTGGACGAAGTTATGTCCGGTACATATTTTCTTAGTTTCTTTAAAGCCGATTGGCAAAGTTTTTCACTCTCTTTGTCATTCAGTATTCTGCTCAATTCTTCCCCTGCATCGAATGTCATTACCATCATAGATTGCAGGCCGGCATGAATGACCTGGGGATTTTCACTCGATGGCCAGTCGAGAAAACGATTGCCGTCCAGTATCTCTTTTCCGTTGTTGTCTATCTTTTCACTTAAAAGTTTAAGTAATCGAGACATATATTCCTGTTGCTCTTTAAGATATTCCAGATTGCCCTGATATAGATACCAGTCGCGATGGATTATAATCCACCACATGGAATATGAGCTGATACCGTTCATCCATGCAGGCAGAGGTGTAATATCCCGTGCCAGATCGAGACTTTTAGGTACAACATTGTTATATCCGAAAACAGCATTGATTGTCATTACTTCAGGGTGAAGGTCTCCCACCCATACTAATCGGTCGCGTTTTATAGCATCCCACAGGTAATCCTGCATATTGAGATGTACCGTATATGCACCTGTAAGCCATATCTGGTTCAGGCGTTCATCATTACAACGGAAAGAGCCCAGATAGGGGATATCCCTATATGCAAATGCAGCACTTATTTCCTTTATTTCCACTTCCGTATCAGGGTCTACAACATCGATGCGGACAAAGCGAAATCCGGAATCGCCTACAGTGAGTCGTCCCAGCCAGGGTAGTGTCACTATAAAATCACGCATGGCATGATCGTTTGTAGCTCCGCCTTCACCTCCAATATCACTCATGGTCTCGGCAACGGACTCTCCGAAGCGGATACGTACTTTTCCTGCCGGATTCTTATTGTTTATAGACGTTATTATTTCCAATCCACCCTGTATTTCTTTGCCAAAATCGAGAATAATACCGCCTTTGTTCGTATTATCACCAATTAGTTTAAGATAAGTTCCTGCATTCAGATCGGCTTGGCCTGTTCCTTGTTTTAGGATAGATTGGGTGTTTATTACATGTTTTTCGCTATTATTGTCAGAAGTCCAGATAATACGCGTAGGGGTAAGGTAATTATATACCAGACTGCTTGTCCTGGATTTTACATTGGTACCATCCTGAAATGGGAGTGGTAATTGCTGGGCGGATATATTATTACTTACTAATAATAAGGTAATTAATGCTAGGTTTAATATTATTCGCATGCTCTTCATTTATTGATTGACTTCAGGATTCATGATTTTTCTTCGTTATCAGGCTACGATAGAGATTTATGGAAACTGACAAAGATAGTAGTTTTGCCTGTCTATATAAATTAACAATTTGACAGTCCTATTATAAAAAATGACAAAATCGGGTGATGTGCCTTTTATGGGTTTTTCGGGCCCTGTGTAAATTTCCGGTACTCGATAGGTGTTGTATTATTCTTCTTTTTGAATGCAGTAAAGAAATATTCCTGATTTTCGAAACCCATCATATAGGCTATCTCTTTTACAGGAATCATTGTGTTCGTCAGTAATTCTTTCGACTTCTGTATTTTTAGTTCCTGAATGTATTGCGACGGAGCAAAACCTGTATATTCTTTAAATATTTTTCGGAAATTGGAATAGCTCATATTTAATTGGTCGGCTATCTCCTGAGGTTTTATCTCTTTGAAATTTTCAAGGATAATGATTTTGGCTTTATTGATCTGATTGACCGATTCGGAACTTTCAAAGAGGTAGTTTTTATCTAAAGAATATGCCAATCCGAGTAAATGGTTTACAATTCCGGCAAGCATTTGTTGGAACCCCGATTTCTGTTCAATCGCAATTTGTATCGCTTGTTTATATAATTGGACAACCTCATTGTTGAGACCTACATTGTATATCGGTTTTTCTTTGTTGAAGAAACCATTGCTAACTCGGCTATCGATATTAATCCCTTTAAAGCCTATCCAGTATTCGTCCCATCCTGCTTGCTTGTCAGGCATATAATTGTGCCACTCGCCCGGAAACAGGAGAAACATATGGCCTTCATTTATCGGATGAGTTTCTTTCTTTCCCGATATGTTGGATATATAAGAGCCTTTCCCCTTGGTAATATATAGAAGCTGGTATTCATCCAAAATGCGTCCTCTATCTGTAGAAAATAAGTATCTGGTAGGGTGATTTCCCGGCGGGTAAGGCATATTGGATTCTATACTCTGGTAGCCTACCGAGTTTACAGTCAGCCCCCATAGTAAGTCTGTTTCATTTACTATCAGATATTTCAAATGAATAGAGTCTTTCATCTTTATATGAGTATGTTATTCTGGTATATAAAGTGCAATGTAGCGAAAATATTTTAAAATTTGATATTATGCATTGTCACTAGTAGGGTTGTTTTAGCTTTATTTTCATATTGATAATATGTCTTAAAAGTGCAGGCAGACCATATTATAGCCTGCCTGCATTTATTTATATTCTATGTATAATTGCTATGACAGAATAATCAATAGTAAAGCCGAAAGCACGAGCAATATAATACCCCATATCCGATAATTCGAATACCATTTAACCTGTCTTAGTTCTATAGTTTCCTTTCTGAACCCATCCAGCGTGAATATATTCTCTCTTAGTTTTTCTTCTGATGGTGCAGCATAACGAAGGCTTACCAGATACATAACTATGATACTGAATGTAAATAGTATTGGTACGATGAATAAGAAATGCATATTACCGAAGATCGCAGACTTGAAGAATAATAGGAGTATAGCAATAACAAGTCCGCTGATAAGCCCTGTAAATACACCTTGTCCATTTACCCGTTTACTAAAAATACCTACTATGAAAGCTGCAACAATAGGAGGAGCCAGATAGGCTAGCATCTCCTGATAATATTTCAATATGGAACCGAATTTGCCTATTTGAGGTGCCCATAAAGCTGCTATAATGACAACTATCACAGATACTATTTTCCCTACTCGTACCAGTTTTTTATCATCTGCATTCTTATCTATCTTCCGGTAAAAGTCCATAGTAAACAGCGTAGAAGTAGAGTTCATTATTGCACTCAGTGCCGACGTAAGCGCGGCAAAAAGAACGGCTATCATAATCCCCAGAAGCCCTACAGGCATCAGATTGAGAATCATTGCCGGATACACCATATCGGGACTGGCTAATCCCGGAAATAGTTTCTGTGCCATTACCCCCGGTATTGCAAACAAGAAAAGAGTAGTTAAGGTAATACCTCCGTTGAGCATAACACCCTTACGTCCTTCGTTCAGATTTTTTGCACTCAGTACCCGTTGTACCAAGGTCTGATTGTTTGCCCAAAAGTACAGTCCTGTAATAGGCATCCCTATAAAGAGGGCGAGCCACGGTGTAGAAGGATCATCGAGTGGACGGATAAGCTTTGTCATGTAATCGCCCGATGCAAGCAAATCCCTGAAATATTCGAAGCCACCACTCATTGTTACAAATACAGCAAGCAATACCGACCCGACAATCAGTATAACAGCTTGTATAATCTCTGCATTGATAGCCGAAGACAAGCCTCCGGGTATGGTGTAAGATGCCGCCAGTATGGCAAACACAATCACTATTATCTGTATATCGACCGAAGGCATAAGCAGTTTGATAATCAGAGCGGCTGCATACAATGCTGTTGCCGCATCGAGAAAGATATTTCCTATAATGCAAATGGCAGAGAAGTAGTATCGTGAGCGTGCATCGAATCGTCTTTCCAGAAATTCGGGGATTGTAAATATGCCGCTATTGATGTAAACAGGCAAAAGGAAAGTGGCAAAGAATACCATTACCACAACGCCCATCAGATTGTAATTGAATACGGAAATACCCGTAGAATAAGCATCTCCCGTTTGTCCGATCAACGTAGTACTGGAAATACTGGCAGCGAATAAAGACAATCCTACCACTATCCACGACATGCTCCGACCCGCAAGGAAATAAGACTTCGAATCGCTGCTCTTACCGTTTTTTAATGCCCACCAAATGATGAATGCCATGCTGATTACTATAATCGCAATGTCTATCGGGGAAATCGTTGCAGTCATTTTCTTAGTCTACTTTTATGTTTGTATATAACTTGAAACTGCGGGGCGGTATGGCTACAGTCTCTTTGCCCGAAGATATTTGGCTGGCTTCAGTAACACCTTCTGCTACAGGGAACGAATTTTCATCTGTTTTGTATCCCGATTCGGTATAAGTATATATGCTGAACGGTTCTGTGCCTGAGACATCCATTTTCAGATTGAGTGTGTATGCTGAGTCACTTGCATTTATCAGGGCAATAGTAGATCCTTTGCTATCTTTACCTGCAACAACCCGTAGGTTAGCAAAAGAAGATTCATTAACCGGATTAAATACATCCATTCCCGGAGTGAAATAACGACACATCAAAGACCATGTAAAGAACCACGGACGGATATTCTCTTCTTTCGCATCTCCCAATAGTTCCGTGCCCAGCGAATTCCAAAATCCCCAGACTTTGAGTTGGTTCTTGTCGCCAAGGTCACCGATGGTATGCATTGCATCGTCGAGCATCCATGCGCTGGCGCCATGAAATCCGGCCTTCATAGACTGGATAAGGGCATCGGTTGCATCTATTCCATACACATAATCGTAGACATGAAGCTGTGAATCTTCACTGGCGAAAGGTTTTTGAGGCAATAGCTTTTCATATTCCCTGCCTAATTCGCCCGTTTTATAAAGTACCCCGATTTCTCCGAAGATAAAAGGTTTGCCTGTAGGTTTCAGTATCTTGGCAACTTCTTCGTAATGCTTTTGAAAACCTCCGTCACGAACCATATACGCATCAGCATAGCAATGTACATTATAATTTCCGATTCTCGAATCCATCTGTATAACGGATTGCTCTACCCATTGGCGGCCTGTGTACTTCGAATGCGGATTGTCGGACATTTCCACTACATCGGGAGCGGATATTTCTATATTCAGGTTCGCTTTATTGAATCCGTCGACGAACATTTCCACACCTTTCTGCCATTGATCCCAGTCGCCATTGGTACATGCCCATGTTCCGTTCGGCTCGTTGGTGATAATATAATATTTGATGCAGTCGTATCCTTTGTCCTTGACCAGATATGATATGTATTTTATTGTCATATCCACATAGCGGGGATCATCTACACGATCTATCTTGCCTGCGTATCCCCAGAATCCGGGAACTCCGTAATCACCGATAAGTACTGTTATATTATTCTTCTGGCAATAGTCGAGTAGTTTGCATGCCATTTTTACCTCGGCGCACTCAAAATCGAGTATTGGATTGCCTTTCGAATCCACTCCTTTAAAATATCTCCATCCCGCAACATCCATCAATCTTACAATACGGGGCTTCATATAGTCGAGGCGTTTGCATACACGTTCCAGTTTTTCATCGGTCATCAGGTAACCCCATTCTGCATCAGGGGAATCGCCGTGAGGATAGGCCGACCATTCTACTCCGTTGCCGAGAAAACCGATGGATACAGGTTGTGTGGATATTTCGAGTACCGGATGTTTCTCTCCGCATGAACAGAACATGGCTAACAAAACAGATGCAGCAATTAATATCTTCTTCATTATTTATTGGTTTTGATAAACTGAATCAGTTCGTCTACATTACAGGTCGCCACACATACATATCTGTCGGCTGCGCCGTAATAGACATAAAGTGTATCTCCGATAATAACATTGCCGGTAGGGAAAACACAGCCATTGTAATGCCCTTTGGTTTCGAATTCAGTTTCAGGTTCGAGTATATAGTCTTTTGTACGGCCGATTATTTTTAAGGGGTCTTCAAGATCGAGAAGTAAAGCTCCTACTCTGTAATATCCCTGTCCTCCATGTTCCACACCGTGGTATAATACCAGCCAGCCGTCTTTGGTTTTCAATGGTGGGGTACTGCCGCCTATCTTCTCTTCCCACGAATTTTCTATCCCACTGATAAGGAGATGACTTTCTTTAGAAGTCCAATTTAATAAATCATCTGAGAATTTCAGCCAGATAGAAGGGTATTTAACTTTATATTTTTCTCCGATGTATTGCTTCGGACGATGCATTAGTACATACTGCTCTTGTATTTTCTCTGGAAAAAGTATAACGTCCCTGTCGTCGAGTATAGATTCTGTTATCCTGCCCAGCTTTTTGTAATGAAGGAAATCTTTCGTGACGGCCAGTCCCGAATTACCCATGTTCTCTTTGAGAAATATGGGAGTATTCTCTCCTGCTTTGGGGCGCAATACTACGTCGTGTGCAAACTTCCAGTATTGTCCCGGAGGATAAGGGCGGAAGGCATAAGTGATGTAATAGTCATCGTCGAATTTGACTATGCGCGGGTCTTCCACACATCCCGAATCGGGGCCATCGGCACTCGGAGAAAAAACCGGTTCGGAAGATGCACGCTCAAAATCATAACCATTTTTACTTATTGCAAGTCCAAGGCGGATAACATGTTCGGCGTCGTTTCCGGCTGCTCTGTAGAGCATGTAGAAAGTTCCGTCTTCGTACCATACCCCGGGGTTACAAACCACAAGACTCTCCCAATCATTTGCCGGATTAGGCATAAGGACAGGATTTTTATCATACTTTTTCAACATCATAGTCGTAGCTTTTTATATTTTTAGTCGATTATTTTACATGTATAGGGTGAGCACAGTATAAAATACCATGAGTATATGTATTAATATTTTGTTTTAAAATTTCCTCTGAATTTCTATTTAAGGCTTTGGTAAACAGCTATGTGAAATCTATCTTGTACATTGGGATTGACCCAGGGAACTATATTGGTATAGAGCAGTACTATCATATTTTCCTTTCTGTCGATTATATAATCCGTACCGTAAGCACCGCCCCACTTGACCGAACCTTCCGATACCATCGAACGTTTGAACCTGTTGAAATCAGTAACCTCGAATCCCAGGCTGAATGGATGATTTTGAGGGATGCCTGCCAACTGGTCTGTGCACATCAGTTCTACCGTTCTGCGTCCGAGTATACGGCGGTTGTTGAACTCTCCGCCATTCAATATCATCTGACAGAATTTGGCATAGTCTTCTATCGTTCCGCATAGTCCGCCGCCACCGCCATTATAAGGCTGGTCTGTGGCAAATGGAAATGTTTGTTCAAATGGGTCGGAATTGAGGACATAACGGGTAGAGTCACTGGTACGCATATAGCATTTCACCAATCGACTGTGTTTTTCCTTTGGCAGATGAAAATAAGTATCTTTCATGCCCAAAGGATCGAATACCCGTTCCTTCATTAGTGTACCAAGACTTTTACCTGTGAGTACCTCTGCCAGATATCCTGCTATATCGGTACTGAAACCATATGTAAACCTTTCTCCCGGATCGTGCATCAACGGCACACGTGCCAATCGTTCCATTACTTCTTTCGATGTAGTAGGTTCAATATAGTTTACTCCGCGTATATTTTCCCCGAAAGCATCGTATCCATAGCCGGATGTATGTGTTAGTAAATGACGGATGGTTATACTACGGTTAGCAGGGCGGGTAACAAGATTCCCTTCCTTAGCGCTTCCTGATACATAAACACGGGGATGCGCAAACATAGGCAGGTATTTTTCGATAGGTTCATCCAGCATAAACCAGTTTTCTTCGAATAGCGTCATCAATACAGTGGATGTAATCGCCTTTGTTTGTGATGCCTTTCTGAAAATATCGTCTTTCTTTACCGCGATTTTTTTTTCGACATCACTATAACCATATGCCGAGAAGTGTATTATTTTCCCATCTTTGATCACCAGAGATAAGGCGTTCGGCATTATTCCGTCGTTTACATATCCTGATAATAAATTGTCTATCTTTTTCAGACGTTCTGTATCGAATCCTATAGCGTCGGGGTTATCAGTCTTTACAAACCCCTGTACAGACTGACTGATAGAAGTATTATAAAATAATACGATAAAAAGCAGTGTTCCTACAAGTCTTTTCATAGTTGTAATCATTAATTAGCTCCGATGTTAGGGCGGTCATGTACAGATACTTTGTTTCCGAAGAAGTCCAGCCCGCCATTATGGTCTATCACGGCACCCGCTTTCAAGGCAGGTGATTTCTTTTTCAGTTTATATCCTGACAGGGAATCCAGCCCTCTTTTACCATTCCCCGGACTTTCCAGCATGGGGTCTTTTGTGATTTTATTCGGCTCCTGAGGTTCGCAGGCTGGATGATTGCCCCAGTAGATATTATTGGAAAAAATACCACCTGTACCCGGAATCATGTATCCTCCCGAACCGTAGTTGTAGATGACGTTATTCTTGAATATCCACGGGGCATTTATATTACCTGCTTCATCCCATGTATGTTCTATGATTTTTGTATCCAACCCTTCGGAAATGTAAATCGTATTGTTATATATCTGCATATTGGGTGGCACTCCGCCTGCGACCATGAATATGCGTGTCTTGTCGTTCTGGCTGATATTGTAGCGGACAATGCTACCCGATGAGTTGGACGCATCGATAAACAACATGAATCCTCCCTCATTGTCGTGACTGTAGTTGTATTGCACGATACAGTCGATAGCATCTATATCGATATCGAATGCCGTACCATCGGCGTTGCCTTCCAACATATGCGTATTAAATGCTTCGTTGTATTGAATAATGCAATTGCTGCCTCGTGTACACCAGATAGCTGCCGAACCGTTAAACCCTCCATCTTCGCGGTAAGAGCCACAGCCGTCTGCTACATTGTATTCTATAATTGCGCCGTCACAGCCATAGGTGAGTATCCCGTCCGAATCTATATCCTTCACAGAGTTGTTCTTAATTCTTACTCCTGTACTAGCTTCATCGTATTTTGCAAATATGTGGTCCCACACTACAATTCCCGTACGTCCCGCATTCTCTACTTTGTTGCCTTCAATCAGCACATTTTGGAGTTTATCAGTTCCTTTCGATCCTGTAACGTTTACAGCGATTCCTCCGAACTGGTGCGGATGAAAATCGTAGGCATAGCGAAACGAACTGGTGACATGGTGAACATAGTTGTCCAATATCTTTATATTCCGCTGTACACCACCGTTGTCATTTTCTACAAGTATTCCTCCTCTATAGACATAACCTCTTTCGGGTGCAGGATTTGAGACTTCAAGTCCCTGGATAGTCCAGTTGGACTGATTACGTAGATATACAGGAGCTTTCACTGTCCCTCCGCCATCTATCGCAGGGCGTGTTCCTTCTCCATATGAAGCTATTGTGATAGGAGCCTCATCCGACCCCGAACCTTTGGGAGCAAGCGAACCAGACCATTTAGATCCGCATTTCAATAGAATACGGTCGCCCGGCTTGAATTCTTTATTATTGGCTATGCTGAATGTCTTCCAAGCTTTTTCGGGTGTTAATCCGTCATGGCTGTCATTTCCCGATTGGCTATCGATATAATATATATTGCCCCCTTGTGCAAGGCAGCATACGGAAAAAAGTATAAATAATAATATTCCTGATAATCTGCGCATAAGTTATTTTGTTGTATTTGATTCTCTCATATTGAACGAAGTGAAATATCTCAATTTTTCAGAAGGGATTTTTCACTTCGTTCAGAATGGTAATATTACGGTCTACTCCACATATGTAATTGATACTTCTCCTATCTGAGTTGCCCAACTTTCAGCCGTATTATCCGCTACACGGATACCTATAAAGTTCACACCTTCAGGCAGAGCGCTACTCAGATTAATCGTTGTTTTTTGCCAACCTTCGGTTACGGTAGGATCGGTGTCGTAAGATACAGGTAACTTCGAGTAGTTACTTAAATCTCCGCCTGTGAACGAGCCGTATATTTCTATCTTTTCCGGAGTCAGTGTAGGATACCATACACATAGATACATAGTTACAGTAATAGCTTTGATATTCGGATAATTATATATGATTATACCATCATCCAATGTTGTTCTTACTGCCCTTGAAGCATCTCCTCCAAAAAAATGAGGGTTGCTGGTGTCCAGATTCCAGTTTCCTGTATAATAGAATGCATAATTCCAGTCATTTAGCATGTCGGTAAATTCGGATTCTCCCGATGCCATACCATTTGGTTCATGAGCGCCGCGTGTAGGTTTTCCTCCCGAGGAAACGACGTTTGCCCAGAAGTCTTGTCCTCCGTTCTTTGGTATCTTAACTCCTGTGTTGATTATAGGAGATGTCTCCTGCAATTTATAACCGTCAAGCGAGCCTATGCCTAAAGCTCCGCTACCTACATTTACAAACTGAGGGTCGACTGTCAGTTTATCCGCCTCGTTCGGTTCACTCTCAGGATGGTTGCCATAATATAGGTTTCCTGCGAATACACCTCCCGTACCCGGAATCTGATAGCCTCCCGATCCCAGATTGTAAATGATGTTGTTTTTGAATAACCACGGTGCATTTATATCTCCGCCATCGTCCCACGTGTGTTCAATTATTTTAGTAGTAGAACCGCTAGGCAGATATATAGTATTGTTGTATATCTGTGTATTAGGCGTAACTCCGCCTGCAATCATAAATATACGTGTTTTGTCGTTTTGGCTGATATTGTAACGAACAATGCTGCCCGATGAGTTGGAAGCATCCACGAAGAGCATGAATCCACCTTCGTTGTCATGGCTGTAGTTATATTGCACAATGCAATTGACGGCATCCATATCTATGTCAAATCCTGTTCCGTCGTCATTACCCGGGAGGGCTTTTGTATTATAAGCCTCGTTGTATTGTATGATACAATCCCGCCCGCGTGTAGCCCAAATAGCAGCCGAGCCGTTAAACTGATTGTCTTCGCGATACGAACCGCAGCCATTGGCCACATTGTATTCTATAAGAGAGCCATTGCATCCGAAGGTAAGAATACCATCAGAGTCTATGTCTTTTACTTTATTGTTTCGTATCACTACATTGGTAGAAGCTTCTGTAGCTCCGGCAAAAATATTGTCCCATACTACAATTCCGGTACGTCCGGCTTTTTCCACTTCGTTGCCTTCTATGAGAATATTGTCATATTTATCACTGCCTGCTTGTCCGATTACATTGACAGCAATTCCCCCATATTGATGCGGGTGCGCTGCTCCGACATAACGGAAAGATCCGGAAACTTCATGTACATAGTTATTCAGTATCTTAATATTACTGATAGTGCCTCCTCCGTTATTTTCTACAAGTATTCCGCAACGATAAGTATCTCCACGTTCGGATGCGAAATTTTTTACTTCTAAATCTTGAATAACCCAGTTGGACTGATTGCTTAGGTAAACTGCGGCAAGTATTTCTCCCTGCCCGTCTATAACAGGCCTGTTACCTTCTCCATATGACCCTAAGATAATAGGATTGGCTGATGTGCCACTACCTTTCGGTGATAATTGTCCGGTCCATAGGCTTCCTTTTTTCAGTAGGATTTTGTTGCCTGACTGTAGCGACATGCGGTTCAGATTGTTGAACGTTTTCCATGCCGAAGTTTCGGATGTGCCTTCATTCGAGTCATTACCTCCTTCCGAGTCTATATAATAGATCGCATTCGGTTCTGATGCCGTGGGGTAGTTTACAAGTCTGTCGGCAATATTGTCTGTACATGAAGTGAGGATAAAAATTCCGAGCAGAAAAGAAAATATAATACGGAACTTGAATCCCTCTCTCCTTATTGTATTTGTATTCATATTATTTTATGTTTTTAGTTACTATAATTTATAACCCATTCATACATTATTCTTTGAGCTTCCTCCGCATATCCGGGCCATCCGCCACTTCCGTCATGGGCGCCGCCAGGGATTTCAAAGAGCCGATAGTTTATATTTTTTTGTTCCAGTTTGTCTCTCATTAACCAAGCTTGCCTTAGAGGGACAATGCTATCTGACATGCCATGTATGAGTAATGTAGGTTTCAGATTTCTTCCATGAAGAGGACTGGCATCGATATAGGCCGGATCTAACGGATAAAGTATATCATAAGGCTTGCCAACAATGACACCTAGTAACCCTATTGCCTCTATTTTCTTATCCAATCCTGGTATTAAACTGATTGTTATCTTATCATCGAGAGCCGTAGGCGCACCTAATGTCATTATCAGAGATACAGCATTCTGTGCATCATAATTATAAGCATATAACAAAGCTAAGTGTCCTCCGGCGCTCCCACCCCAAAATACGATTTTGGATGTACGAACATTGTATTCTGCTGCATGGTTTAGTATCATTGCCATAGCACTACTTATATCCTCCATTATATGAGTATAGTTGATTGTACTGTCTGCCAGGCGATAATTAATATTGACAACGTTCATCCCATTGTTATAGCAGGCGTCTTTCATAAAGCCCGCATCAGCTTTGTCTCCGGCCACCCATGCTCCACCATGTATAAGAACCACTAATGGGGTTTCTAATGTCCTGTTTTCTAAAAGATATATATCCATTACCTGTTGAGGATGTTCTCCATAAGCCACATTGAGCATTTCCACAGCAGAGTTGTCGGTAGCTACTGCTGTTTTTGTATTCAATACATTGTTGTCGAATGATTCTTCTATATCCCCTGAACAGGAATAGAATGAAAATATAAGGGACAGACAAACGATTATTGCTGCACTTTTGGTGAATATTGTATTCATAGCGATTATATTTAAAGGTGATACACTTATTTGCTATATCTTATAATCCATTGATACATTGCCAAATTTAGCCTTTCAGAAACTTCCTGAGGTGTATTTTCGCCTCCGTGTCCTCCATTGGGTAGAATAACGAGAGTGTCGGCAATGTTTTTCTGTTTAAGTAATTCACTCATCATTATAGATTGCTGTTTAGGGACAATGTCGTCTTTTTCTCCATGAATGAGGAAAGATGGTTTCAGATTCTTGCCAAAATATGGGCTCGCATCCTTGTACGCTTTGTCCAGCAATTCAGGGCCGTCATTCCACGGTTTTCCTGTAATCAGAGGAAGCAATCCTTGTATATCGCCGGGTTTGGCTCCTTTCATGCTTTCAGCATCGAAGCGGGTAGGAGCCCCCAGGGTTATAACGAGTGAAATAATGTCCCGCGTATCGTAATTATAGGCATATAACAGTGATAAATGAGCGCCTGCACTCCCTCCCCAGAATATATACTTAGACTTGCGTATCTTCCATTCGCTGGCACGATCCAATACATATGACATGGCGCTGTCTATATCTGCCATCATCTCTTTGTAATGGATGCCTGGAACACCCGGTGTGCCAAGGCGATAATTTATATTTACTACATTTATACCATTGGCAAAACATGCTTGTCTCATAAAATCGGCGTCTTTCTTATCTCCGGCCATCCAGCCTCCACCATGTACCAGAACAACAAGAGGGGTTTCTTCCGTTCTATTCTCAGTCAGATAAATATCCATTGTCTGCAAGGAGTCGCTGCCATAATGAACATCCTGCAAGATCAGCTGAGTCACTGGTTTCCTGCACCATGCCGACACTATAATGAGTGTCAGCAGGATAGGGAGAATATAAAATATGGTTTTCAGTCTCATCTTCATCTTTTTTAGTATCCGGGATTATTGTTGCCCAAATTAGGATTCTTTTCCAGTTCTCCCTGATGAATAGGCATCAAATAATGTTTTGGAAGGAATACCTGTTTTGGAAGCATGTTCAATTCGAATTTCTCATAAGTCTTCACTCCGTTATCATCTTCTGTTATTTTCATCCCGTGGAAATATTTATTATTCAATACCGATTCGGCCAATTTCCAACGTCTCAGATCCCAGAATCGATGTCCTTCAAAAGCCAGTTCCACCTTTCGTTCTTGCATTATCCGTTCTTTCATTTGCGTCTGATTCAGTCCCGATGGCAATGCCGGTAGACCTGCACGTTCGCGAACAAGCCTCATAGTTTCATATACTGATGCGTCGGGACCACTGTTGGCTTCATTCTGAGCTTCGGCGTAGTTGAGCAGTACTTCTGCCAGCCTGATTTCTTTCCAACTGGTAATACTTCCCATAAAATTCAACTTTTCGAATGGTAATGTTTCGTCCAAGAATTTACGGATATAGTATCCTGAGTATGTACGCTCTACAAGTCCAAGCCCATCGTCCGGCATAAGGTATCCTGTTCTTATTACTTTGTTTTTGAAAACAGATCCGTCTACAATAATACTTGCCTGCAGGCGTTTGTCTCTTCCATCGTAAGGATTGGCGGCATGTGCGGGATTGCTCCAGTCGAACGGTGTGCCGTCAAGCATCTCATAAGCATCTACAAGTTCCTGAGTAGGGTTTGTCTGTGATCCCCATCCGTTGTCGATACTCGGAGGCATGTAAAGATTGTCGCAAGCATGTCCTTTGTTGACTCCGTCGAACATTACTTCGAATATAACTTCCTTGTTACCTCCATGAGATTGAAACAATGCATTGTAATCTGGATCGAGGATAAAGTGATCCCCCTCTATTACCTTATTGGAAAACAAGGCAGATCTCGCATATCTTTCGGCAAAGAGCATTGCCCGGCCATTAAGAGCCCATGCAGCTTCACGCGAAACCCGTCCGTGTTCGGCTACAGTAATGTCTTTAGCATATGGTAATATATCTCCTATTTGTTCCAATTCACTGTCGATAAAATCATAAATGTCCGATATTGGAGTACGGGGAACCATCAATTCCTGTAGATTATCGAAATGCTGCAATTCCTTAATAAGTGGGACATCCCCATAGCGGCGTACCAGGTCGAAGTATATAAATGCCCTTACAAAGCGGGCTTCTGCCATTACTCTCGTCTTGAAATCTTCCGACAAGGGGCTGTCGTTTGTCAATCCGGCGATCAGATTGTTGACTTTCCGGATGACTTCATAGCTTCTGCCCCATGTTTCCAGTGGATTGTAAGATGCAGAGATAGTCCCGGGAATCATTACACCATTGCTTTCGTTCCATCCGGCAGGTGAACGCAGGAGGTCGGTACTGCCGTCGAGCAGATCGGTAATACCCATTCCTGTAAGAACATTTGCCCCGCCTTCTACAAACAGGCCGTAGCCACATGGCATATAACCATATATTTTATATAGATATGCCTTTGTTAATGCTTCATCTTTGAATACGGCATCATCCGAAATTATATCGAGAGGCTCTTTGTCCAAATCCATACAAGCATTGGCGAAGAATAAGGAAAACACCGTAAAAACTGATAATATTATATTTTTCATATTCATATTCGATTAAAATTCGACGTTAAAACCAAAATTGTATGTTTTCATCTGAGGATAGTAATATGCATTTCTGTCGGGGTCTATATTTGGTGCTTCCGGGTCGAAATCTTTCATTTTGGAGAATGTGAGCAGATTGTTTCCGGAAACGAATACCCTAAGATTCTGTATACCTATTTTCTTCAGGAAGTCTTTTTTGTCGAAAGTATAGGCCAGCTCAAAATTCTTCAGTCTCAAATATGTGCCATCGTATAACCAGAATGATGATTTTTCACGATTATTTTGTACTGTTCCTGCATACAGGCGTGGGTACTTTGCATTCGGGTTATCTTCCGACCATGAGTCTTTGAAGATCGCCAGTGCATTGGATTCAAGATTGAAGGGATCCCACCTCAGATATTGGTCAAATCCTGTTGCACCCTGAAAATTCATAGTCATGTCGAAGTTTTTGTATGATAATCCGATATTCAATCCGAAGATTATCTCAGGTATCTCACTTTTACCGATAAACTGATGGTCTTTGCCGTCAATCACGCCATCATCGTAGAAGTCTTCGTATTTTATATCTCCTACTTTAAGAGATGTGTTGCCGCGTCCGTCTTGTATTGCCCAACTATCTATCTCTTCCTGACTACGAAACAGACCCAAGGCTTTATATCCGTAATTCTGGTCGAATGGACGCCCTGTAGATCTTTGATGATCCAGCTTGTTTATCGCTTCATCCATGAATACAACTTTGCTTTTCGCATATGTTATATTACCTTCTACCATAAAATTGAAATCGCCGATTTTGTCTGTGTAGCGAAGGATAGATTCGATACCATAATTGTCTACTTTACCTATATTTTCGTCAGGTAGTGTTGCCCCAAATGACTGAGGAACAGATGCATTTCTAGGTAATAAAATATCTCTGGTCTTTTTGTAGAAGTATGTAAATTCTCCTGATATTTTTCCATTCAACAAGCTGAAGTCCAAACCGACATCAGTATTGCTTGCAGTTTCCCATGTAATATTAGGATTGGCGATACCTGTATCGTTTATTCCCGACTGAAAAGAGCCTCCGATTACAGAGCCTGAGTTGAATCTGTATCCTGACATAAATTGATAAGCAGCCACTCTGTCGTTTCCGAATTCTCCGTACGATGCCCGTAGTTTCAGATTATGCAATATAGCATTGTCTTTTAGGAAAGGCTCTTCACTGATTCTCCATCCGGCTGAAACCGCAGGGAAGAAGCCCCAGCGTTTACTCTTAGGGAAATTGTATGATCCATCGTAACGGAAGTTGAACTGAAACAGGTATTTGCCTAAATAGTTGTAGTTCAGACGCCCTACATATCCCTGTCTTACAGTCTCTCTGGCGAGTCCTCCATTATCTTTGTCCTTGTCAGGGCCTGCAAATAGCTGGTCTATGGCTGTTGATATATAGTTTACGCGTGATGCCTGCAAATCGCTGTACTTATATGATGACTCTTCAAATAGGAAGAGTGCAGAAACGTTATGTGCTTTATTGAATGTTGCATCATATGTCAGAGCAGCTTGTACGGTAAGTCTTTCGTCTTCCGCGGTACCTTCGTACAGGCTCGTGCCACCACCGGTTTTTCTTTTGGTATATGTATCTATCACTCTGTCATGTTGGTAAAACTCGTATGGCATAGTGAATGTTTTGGCTTTCGAAAACCAACGGTCATAAGAAAAACTGGCTCTTGCTTTCAGTCCTTTCACAAAAGGTACATTATATACACCTTGTAACGTACTCTGGAATACGGAATTTTCAGTTTTATTATATCCCGAATTCTCAGCCTGACCTATTGGTGAAACATTTTGCCCATTTGAGTTGAGACCACCTCTTTCTACACTGTCGGGCACATAAGGGCTTTCTGTCGGTTTAGAATTGATGATGGTTGAGAATAGGCCGTCTCCTATTGCAGATTGGTTTATTTTCTCATATCGGCCGGCTAAGTCGAGTGATATACTGAAATCATTTGTTATTTGAGTATCTATGTTAGAACGGACTGTATACCTCTTAAACCCTGACAGATCATAAAGCCCATCCTGATTGAGGTATCCCAGCGATGTGAAGAACTTAGTCGTTTTACTCCCTCCGTTTACAGTCAGGCTGTGCTGCTGGATTCCTGCTCTTTTTTTCAAGGTTTCTTTCCACCAGTCTGTTGAAGACATTGTACCGTTTTTATATGCCTGAATCTCAGATTCGGTAAAACGTGGAGCATTGTTGTTGAAGTTATCCAATGCTAAATTCAGATATTTCGCATATTCGTAGGCATTCATCATTTCGGGGATGACAGTAGGGGTCTGAAATCCGAATGTTCCCGAATAGTTTATCTTGGTTTTACCTTCGGTACCGCGCTTGGTGGTAACGATTATAACCCCATTTGCTGCCCGTGCCCCATATACGGCAGCCGAGGCTGCGTCTTTGAGTACTGTTATGCTTTCTATTTCATTGGGGTCGAGTTTGCTGATAGAGCGCTCTATTCCGTCGACAAGCAGTAATGTACCATTATCTCCGAATGTACTTTTTCCCCTGATAAAGAAAGCGGGATCATCCAACCCGGGTTTTCCTGTTTGCTGGGTAGTTATTACTCCGGTCATTTTTCCGGTCAAAGCATTTGCCAGGTTCGGGGTAGGAGCTTTGAGTAATACATCGCCCTTTACCGTGGAGACGGAACCTGTCATGTCCACTTTTTTCTGTACTCCATAACCTACAGTTACTACCTCTGCCAGCATTTCGGAAGAAGGTTCCATCACTACATTGAGGGTATTCTCTGCTACGGTTCGTTCGATAGTAGTGAAACCAATATAAGAAAAAACGAGAACATCGCCTTTCTTCACCGTGATGGCAAAGTTACCATCTACATCGGTTGTGATTCCTCTATTTTGGCCTTTTACCGTGATTGTTACACCTATAAGGCTCTCGCCGTCGGATGCGGTTACATTGCCTTTCAGCCCTATTTCTTGGGCAAGTATTTGTGCAACCGGAAAGACCAATAAAAACAAGATTAATAAGATTTTGTTCTTTTTCATAAAATAATCAGATTTATTAAATCGGTTAGCTTTTGTAAATTTTAAATATACCTAGGACATTTGGAACTTAGCTACCACAAACATAGAATAGTATTTGTATAAATTGTAATATAATACTGTTAAACTGTTGTACTTTTTTGAAGGAAAAGTCTTAGAATTAAATATTTATTCTGATTATCAATCATTTAAGTATGTATATTATTTTTATAATTGATTGTACTTTTTTGAATTATATCTCTATATTTGTAAAAAACTACTACCATGGAATACATACAAAGAGAGATAACACCGATCAATGATGAGGACTTATTTATTGTCCTGAATCATCCTAATGCAAGGTTCGATTATGCAGCGCATTTTCATTCCGATTATGAAATTAATCTTGTACTCAACAGCAGGGGGAAGAGGATTGTAGGCGATTGTGTAACAGAATACCGGGACCTTGATCTGGTAATGGTAGGCCCGAATATTCCCCATCGCTGGGTAAGTGAAGACGATAATGGAAATGCTCATGTAGTGACTATCCAGTTCCATAAGGAGACGCTGGAATATCCTATTATAAATAAGAAGATATTTCACCCGGTAAAAGAGTTGTTCACCAATTCATTTTACGGAATCGAATTCTCTGACGAGACCAAAGTGGCAATGAAAGATGCTTTACTCAACCTGTCACATAAGCAGGGTGTAGAGTCTGCATTGGAATTTTTCAGGATACTTTATCTTTTATCCGTCTCTCCTGATCAAAAGTTCCTCTTGGAAGGCAGTAGTAAAATGGATTTCGCTATCAGGGAATCGAAAAGCCGTAGAATCAATAAAGTGATAGCATATATACAGGAGCATTTTCAGGAGGATATTGCACTTTCGGCTGTTGCCGAAAGCGTGGGCATGTCGGAATCTGCATTCAGTCACTTTTTCAAGAAGAGGACTAACCGGAGCTTTATTGACTATCTGAATGATATACGGATAGGCCATGCAGCAAAAGTTTTATACGAAACTACTCATACGATAGCAGAGGTATGCTATTCGTCAGGCTTCAACAATATTTCTAATTTCAACCGGATATTCAAAAAGAAGAAGGGGCAGACCCCGTCTGAATATAGAATGAATATTCAGAAGATAATGACGAAATTTTAGATACTTATTATCTCCACATTGTATCCTATGAACAATCCGCTTTCGATAACTCCCGTTATTGACTTAATGTCACGTTCCAAAGAACTTTCTATTGAGTCGAACCATGCATCAAGAATAAAGTTTCCGTTTTCTGTAATAACAGGCCCGTCTTTCCCTTTTGCCATTCTTAGCGATACGTCGCTAGCGTCTAATGCTGTAAGTTCTTTTTCTGCATATAGCAGAGAGGTTGGAAATACTTCGACAGGAACCGGGAATTTGGAGCCTAACTGTGTGACAAATTTAGATTCATCTACAATGATATAAGTTTCGGTACTATTGCAGATCAACAGCTTTTCCTTAAACATGGCTCCCCCTCGTCCTTTTATAAGACTTCGTTGCGGGTCTACTTCATCTGCCCCGTCGAAAGTCCAGTCGGGCTTTTTCTCTAGAAGTGTAGTTTGAGGAATTCTTAACTGGGTGCAGGTCATCGATATCTCTAAAGAAGAAGGGATGACTTGTATGTGCAGGTTTTCTTTTTCGATTCTTTCGGCGATGGCAATCAGAGCCAGATAAACAGTGGAGCCTGAGCCAACCCCGATTATCTGTCCGTCTTTCATCTTAGCTGCGATTTCTTTGACAACCTTCTCTTTCCCTTCTCTATTGATAATGGTGTCCGACCATTTCAACGAATCGATGATATTCTTACCCCATTCCATAGCTTTCCATCTTCGCAGAGTTTACCGCTGCATCTCTCTCAACTTTATTTTGGTCAGCACCTGTTTGGTATTTAGAGGGAAGTCTGCGTCCATCATCCATGCATAAAAACTCGGTTCTTTCTTCAATACTTCAGCCACAGGTTTCCCTTTATGCTTGCCGAAGTTAAAGACCTCGATTCCGTTTTCGTCTCTTATGATGCGTCCTGCCAGATCAACATTGTTGTTGAAGAATGAAAACTCCTCAGCCAGTTTTTCCATATCGTTTACCAAGTCCGGATACTTGTCCAGTTGGGCTTTCAATACTTCGAATGTGGCTAATGTATCGGCTTCTGCGGAGTGCGCGTCGGTAAGCTCCTTGTCACAATAGAACTTGTAAGCAGCTTCAAGGGTGCGTTGTTCTTTCTTATGGAAGATGATCTGTACATCTATCATTTTCCGTTTGCTGAAGTCTATATCCACTCCGGCGCGTAAGAATTCTTCAGCAAGGAGCGGAATATCGAAACGGCTCGAGTTAAAACCTGCCAGATCGCAACCTTCCATCTGGTCGGCCAGAGATTTTGCTATCTGCTTGAATGTAGGGCAGTCTTTTATGTCCTCATCCGATATGCCGTGTACAGCCGTTGCTCCCGGAGGTATAGGCATTTCCGGGTTGAGCCTTTTGGTCTTTACTTCCTGCTTTCCGTTAGGGTATACTTTCAGGTACGATATTTCCACTATCCGGTCTTTTACCGTATCTGTACCTGTGGTTTCGAGGTCGAAGAATACAAGCGGGTTTTTGAGGTTTAGTTCCATAAGCTTTCAAGAAAAAACTTTATCATTCCCCATTTTTTAGAATCAGAAGAATGATAAAGTCTATATATTTTGTATTTAAAATTCTGTCTTTAGTCGTTTAGCATCATTGGCATGAGCAACATCAGCAAATCTTCATTTTCCTCATTCTCGGTAGGGATAATCAATCCTGCACGTGAAGGGTCAGACAATTCGAGCGAAATGTCTGTAGATGGAATGTTGTTCAGTATCTCGATCAGGAAACTCGATTTGAATCCGATGTTCATAGGAGAACCTGTATATTCGCAAGCGATAGTCTCTTCGGCAGCTGTGGAGAAGTCGATGTCCTGAGCTGTTACTACAATATTCCTGTCAGTAAGCTGAAGTTTGATAAGATTGCTTGCCTGATTAGAGAATACAGATACACGTTTCAGTGCATTCAGGAAAGTCTGACGATCAAGTATAACCTTGTTTGTGTTATTCTGTGGAATAACAGAGTTGTAGTTCGGGTAACGTCCTTCTATAAAGCGGGAAGTCATTGTATAGCTCGACATCTTTATATATGCGTTATTTTCGTCGAATTTAATCTCTACTGTTTCAGCTTCTTTTGGCAGGATAGCCTTTAATAGGTTGGCAGGTTTCTTTGGAAGAATGAAAGATGCTCTTTCGGCTCCTTTTGCCGATAATGTTTTGCAGCGAACAAGTTTGTGACCGTCCGATGCTACGAAGGTCAGGTCTTCAGGGGTGATATCGAAGAACACACCGTTCATTACAGGGCGAAGCTCATCGTCTGCGCTGGCAAACAATGTGCGGTTGATTCCTGCAAACAGCACCTGCGGTTCGATAGTCAGGCTAACGGCAGTCTCTTTCAGTTCTTTCGGCTGAGGATAATCATCTCCGCTTTGTCCTATGAAATTATACTTACCGTTGTGGAAGAAAATGAATGTTTCCAGATTGTCATTGTTTATCTCGAATGTAAGCGGTTGCTCAGGCAGTTCTTTCAACGGATCCAACAGGTTCTTCGCATTTACGGCAAACTTTCCGTTACCATCGGCTTCGTTTACTTCGAGGGAAGTAACCAGACGGGTTTCGGCATCGGCTGCAGTAAGAGTAAGAGTAGAACCTTCCAGTTCCAACAAGAAACAATCGAGAATAGGCAACGTGTTTTTTGAGTTGATCACCTTGCTTATCGCTTGCAAGTGACTTAATAAAGCAGTGCTGGAAACAACAAATTTCATATTATCAGTATGTTTTAGATTTTAAATTTCGCATATTATCAATAGAGCAAATGTAGGAATTTTTTCCAGTTATAACAATAGCTTTTTCGATATAACTGATATTTTATCCCTCAAATACTTCCTCTCTCCTGAAAGAGGCAATTGCCTATAAAACATACTTCTCGTTATGTAAAACTTTCTACACTCCGCTAAATGCACTGAATCCCCCGTCTACAGGTAGTATCGCTCCTGTAATGAAACTGGCGGCGTCACTGCACAGAAACTGTACTGCTCCGTTCAGTTCCGTTATATCTCCAAAGCGTTTCATCGGGGTTTTAGCCAGTACCTTTTCGCTTCTTTCGGTCAGTGAACCATCAGGGTTGATAAGTACTGCACGGTTCTGATTTCCGATAAAAAAGCCCGGAGCAATCGCGTTGACTCTTACATTATCTCCGTATTTCAATGCCATTTCTGTTGCCAGCCACTGTGTGAAATTACTTATGCCTGTTTTTGCCACAGAGTAGCCCGGTACGCGTGTGATGGCAGAATAGGCTGCCATGGATGTGATGTTGATAATATTCCCGCTTTTCTGTTTGGCCATCGCTTCACCGAATACATAAGAGGGGTAAACAGTCCCATTCAGATTCAGGTTGGTAACCTTCTCCCAGTCGGCTATTTTCATATCGAAGAAGGGTTGTTCGGGACTCAGGGTAGCACCGGGTACATTTCCTCCGACAACATTTATCAGAATGTCGATTCTTCCATACATGGATAAAATACTTTCCTTGTTGCTTTCGAGTATGGCGAGGTCGAGCACATCCGAGGTCAAAAATACAGCCTCCCCTCCGGCGGCTTTTATTTCGTCAGCCAAAGCATTCCCTTTTTCTTCCGAGCGGCCTAATATGATTATGACAGCTCCTTGCAATGCCATGTATTTTGCAATACTTGAACCCAGTACGCCGTATCCGCCTGTTACGATTGTTATTTTACCTTTAACACTAAAAAGTTCGTTCATACTCCTGCGCATATTTATCGTCATTGTTTATTTCTCTTCTTATCTCATCCTGTATTGTGGCTATCACTCCGTCCATCTGGGCAAAGGCGTACATGCGTCCATAAAATGAATAGCCGGGATTGTAGCCTTTATCTCCGTCGCCTAGCATCAGTCGCCCGTGGTCTACACGCATAGGCAGGGCAGGGTTTTCTTTTTCGAAGATACGCACCAGTTCTATCAAATGGCCACGGCCTTCCAGATGCGGGGCTTCTATAAAGTCTCCGTTCTGGAAGACATCTGTACTGCGCAGATGGATGAAACGTGTACGTGATGCAAATCTGCGAGCCAACTCAGGAACATTGTTATGTATGCTTGCACTAAGCGAACCCGCGCAGAATGTGAGTCCGTTGTAAGGGTTGTCTACTGCATTGAAAATCCATTTAATGTCCTCCATATTTGTTACAATACGGGGGAGTCCCAACATTTGGAAAGGAGGATCATCAGGATGGATGCACATGTTTATATTATATTCTTCGCAAACGGGCATCAACTGCGAAAGGAAATACTTCAGGTTTTCTCTCAATGCATTCCTATCTACGTCTTTATAAAGCGATAGCAGCTTCTTAAATATCGCAACAGGATGTTTATCCCCTTCTTTGATATTCCCATTAATGAAACCCTGTGTCTTTACTATTATAGTATCTATCAGTTGTTCTTTTTCTGCTTCGGTAATTGTCTTATCCAACGCATATACTTTCTCCATCTCCTCGGCAGAATAGTCTTTTACAGCTCCCTCCCGGTTAAGGATGAAACAGTCGAAGTAGGCAAAGCGTATTTTATCGAAATACAATGAAGAGGTTCCGTCCGCCCATGGATATTCGAGATCGGTGCGTATCCAGTCAATAACCGGCATAAAATTGTAGCATACCGTATTTATACCTGCTTCTCCCAGATTGGCAAGGCTTTCTATGTAATTAGCTATTAATTGATCTGCATTTTCCCCACCGTATTTTATAGCTTCACTAACAGGCAGGCTTTCCACTACCGACCAGCGAAGGCCTGCATCTTTAATGTAATTCTTCAGATCGTTTATTGCTTCCAATGGCCACACCTCTCCATTGGGTATATCGTGCAGGGCAGTTACAATACCTTCTACTCCTATCTGTCTGAGCATAGACAGGCTTATCTTATCTTTTTTGCCGAACCATCTCCATGTCTTTTCCATATAATTTGAATTTCAAGATTTAAAAAATTAAGAGTTTACAAGATTAATTCTTCATTCCTAATTCTTCATTCTTCATTTTAATTATGATGTTTCATATCCAGTTTAATCTTCTTCAGGTATTCCAGTTCGTGTACCGGCCGTTCAATATCGTAAGGTATCGGCCGTTTCGAAAACGTTTGGAAATAAAGCAGGCAGGCATCTTTCCACCATACAGCATCCCGTGCCTGTATTCTCAGTTTCGATTGTACTTCCCTGAAACGCTGTTCGTCAACGAATGGTTCCATCTTGTCCCATAATTTCTGATAAGTTCTTACCTGCTGCACACCCGAATCGTACTTGTAACAAAGCGCCTCCCATAGCGTTTTTCCGTCTTTCATCCTGTAATCCCATGGCACATGATGGAACCATAGCAGGAGATTTTCAGGGCAAAGTTTAATATCATTATAAATGTTATTCAATGGCGGAAAGTATTGCGATACGGCATTGCTTCCGTTCATTGTACGGTCAAATCCTAGACCTGTACTGTCTGCATTATGATAATACCACGGCATCCAGTCGGGACGGGCGCCGGGCACATCTCCCCATGGTTCAGGCCCATAGTGGTGGTCGAATGCAAATATGTGATGCAATCCAAGTGGCATCATATAATCTACTGCGGTCTCTCTCGATGTCAGCATCATATCCTTTACCGGATCAATAAAGTCTTTATTGTTTGAGAAAGTCATTTTTATCCATTCGTCTGCTATCTGCTCTGATGTCAATTGGTGATTCCATGCCAAACGTCCGAAAGCATACCAGTTGGCTTGGGCAAAATGATGTCCGCACCAGTTAGTGTCTTCTCCTATATTTGCTACGGCAGATATTGCTGTAACCTTATTAGGACGCAATGTGCCATCTGTGATCTTTGCAATGGTAGAGCCTTCTCCATCCGAATAAGTATCGCTGTCGAGTGTTTCTTTAAACAAAGGCGAAAGATATACCAGATGATTGGAAAAACCCAGATATTCTTGTGTGATCTGAAATTCGACCATCTCCGGTGTTTTGCGGAGCGCCCCGAATAACGGGCTGAACGGTTCGCGTGGTTGGAAGTCGACAGGTCCGTTCTTTATCTGGATTATTACATTGTCGCGGAATTGCGCGTCGAGTGGTACAAATTCCAGATAGGCTTGTTTGGCCCTATCTTCATCACTCGGATTATAAACAAATGCGCGCCACATAACAATACCTCCATAAGGTTTCAGGGCATCAGCCAGCATGTTCGCTCCATCGGCATGAGTGCGGCCGTAATCCTGTGGGCCGGGAAGACCTTCGGAATTGGCTTTGACAAGGAAGCCGCCAAAGTCGGGTATAAGGCTGTAAATTTCTTTTACTTTACTATTCCACCATTTACTTACTGCCGGATTAAGCGGATCGGAATCAGATAAGCCACCAAGTTCTTTCGGTGAAGAGAAATTTACGGCAAGGTACACTTTCATTCCGTAAGAGCGGAATATATCAGCCAGTGCTTTTACTTTTTCCAGATAGGCATCAGTCAGTATCTCCGGTGTAGCATTCACGTTATTCAATACTGTAGCGTTAATCCCTATCGATGCATTGGCCCGTGCATAAGCCTCGTATCGGGGCGAGAGCGTATTAGGCAACTCATTCCACTTCCATATTGAATAGCCCGCATAGCCACGTTCTACGGTACGATTCAGGTTATCCCAGTGATTGAGAATGCGCACATCGTAAGCAGGTATTTCCTCTATATTCATATTTGTCCTGTCAGCTTCTGTGAGTTGCAGACGAAGCAAATGGTAAGCGCCGTATAATAGTCCGACATCTTTTTGTGCAGTGATAGTTATTTTGTCTTTGTCACCTTTTATCTGATAGCCATCTTTCAGATGCTTCTGTCTTTTATCCAGGCTAAATTCAATAGGCTGTCCCTGCCAGGAGTTTTCCAACTCCCTTATGGCTATAGTTATTGCCGGGCTTTTTTCTTTCGATGTAACTTTTGCCTTGAAGTGAGTTTCACTTTGATAACGTAACCACAGTTGGCTACCATCCTCTGCAAAAAGTAACAAAGGTGACAGGAAAATTATAAATGAAAAACTAAAAATTAAAAGTGTGAATTTTGTACGCTTCATATTTTATAACTTAATTTTCATTTTATATTAATCGATCATATTTAGTTAAAAAGGTAACACATGTAACACTTTTTTCAGTCAACAGTCAACAGTCAGCACAGTAACTTGTATCTCGTATCTCGTATCTTGTCTACTCGTATCTCATATAACTTTCAACTTAAAACTTACTACTTGTTAAAAGGTAACACATGTAACAACTTTTACAGTAAACAGTCAACAGTTAACAACTTGTATCTCGTTTACTTGTATCTTTTTTCAAAAGGTAACAAAGGTTACACTTATTTATAATTTTTCATCTGTTACTTTTTCTAATCAATCTTTAAATTCTTAAGCATTGAATTTTTAAATTTTAAATACAAAATATCAAAGAGCTGACTAACGACTAAAAGCTATTAGCTATACCCTATAGATAAATTATTTCTCCAATCCTTCAATAGTTTTAATTGTCCCGTCCGGATTATATTCCAGTTCCACGACCTTCATACTACGGAGCCATGTCCTACCACCCGACGGTGCAGAATCGTGATGGAAAAGATACCACTTACCCTTGTATTCTACAATACTATGGTGGGTTGTCCATCCGATAACGGGAGTAAGAATTACCCCTTTGTAAATGAATGGGCCGTAAGGATTATCACCTATGGCATAGCAAAGGAGGTGAGTGTCACCTGTAGAATATGAGAAATAATACTTTCCATTGTATTTATGCATCCACGAAGCCTCAAAGAAGCGACGGTCTGTGTCCCCTTGTGTTATTGACTGCCCGTTTTCGTCCAGAATGACAACATCGCGTGGTTCTTCCGCAAACTCCAGCATGTCGTTTCTCAAACGTGCAACTTTTCCACAAAGAGCCGGTTCGTTATCTGCCGGAAAAGCTGCGGATTCCAACGCTTTATTATTCCGATATCGCTGAAGCTGTCCACCCCAGATGCCGCCGAAGTAGATGTAATATTCTCCGTTCTCTTCAAATACACACGGGTCGATGCTATAGCTTCCTTTAATCGGATTTTCCTGTGGGATGAACGGCCCATATGGCTTGTCACTGATAGCTACTCCCAGACGGAAAATATCATTTTGGTCTTTCAGTGAAAAGTACAGGTAGTATTTACCGTCTTTGAATGCGACATCGCTATCCCACAGCTGGCGTCCCGACCACGGAATATTTTCTGCGGCCAGTACCACCCCATGATCTGTGATAGGCCCGTCCACTTCATCGAGAGAGAATACATGATAATCTTTCATATTGAAGTGGTCGCCGTTGTCATTTTCGGCTATCCCGCTTTCCCAGTCGTGGGATGGGTATATATAGATTTTACCTTCGAATACGTGAGCAGACGGGTCTGCCATATAGTCCTGAGGGAATAAGTATTTAGCTTTTTTCATTACGTGCTTATTATTTAGTTGAAAATTGAGAGTTGAAAATTAAAGAAATTCACGGATCTGTTTATTTATATATTCTTCACTTTTCATTTTTCACTTTTAGTTCATTAATTATTTCCTTAACCACAGCTTTTGCTTTGTATTGACGGTCGAATAATAACGGATAATCGGTGCGTCCGCGTATCGGGAAATCGTTTTTCCACGAGTCATTATCTGTAACACCCCATAGGGTAACGCGCGCAATCTTATCACTATTATCTAAAAACAGTTTGAAGTAATCGCCCATCCGCTTAGTCCAGATTGTAGAGATAGAATCCGGTAAGTTTGTTGTATAAGGGTTCATTTCCCTGTGATATGCAATTGTATCTGAAATATTAGCCCCTGTATTTCCCCAAGGCGATGGAAGCGCGCTCATATCCAGTTCGGTGATATGAACTTTTACACCAGTGGCAGAATAAGCCTCTATAGCTGCTTTATATTCTCCCAGGCTTGGATAATCCATCCCTATATGTCCCTGCATTCCCACGCCGTCTATGCGGAGTCCTTCTTCTTTCAGTGAATTTACGAGTTTGACAATTGCATCACGCTTTCCTGCATGCCACTCGTTGTAATCATTATAGTAGAGTTCTGCATCGGGATCGGCGGCGTGAGCAAATTCGAAGGCGAGAGGAATAAAATCTTCTCCTATGATTTTATAGAATTTGCTGTCGCGCCATGAACCGTCATCGAGAATGGCTTCATTTACTACATCCCAGCCTTTAATACGTCCTTTGTAGCGGCTGACAACAGTTGTTATATGGGTTTTCATACGCTCTGTCAACACTTCTTTCGAAACGTCTTTTCCCTTGTCATCCGTAAAGAACCAAGCAGGAGCCTGAGAATGCCATATCAGTGTATGTCCGATGATAAACATATTATTTTGCTCTCCGAATTCTACAAACTTGTCGGCATCCTTAAAGTTGAATTCACCCTCTTTTGGTTGTAAGAACATGCTCTTCATACAGTTTTCGGCAACGATGGAATTAAATT
Source organism: uncultured Dysgonomonas sp. (assembly GCF_900079725.1). Lineage (NCBI taxonomy): Bacteria > Pseudomonadati > Bacteroidota > Bacteroidia > Bacteroidales > Dysgonomonadaceae > Dysgonomonas > uncultured Dysgonomonas sp. Next base: position 2,225,663 of record NZ_LT599032.1, on the reverse strand, counting down.
GCTCTTTTACCAGCTTTACGGCAGCAGAGTCTGTTCCCCATATCTGATTTGTATTCAGGGCTGTGCCGATCAGGAATTTGTCTTTAAGGGCTTCTTTTAATGAACGTTCTTTTACTTTATTTTCTTTCTTTTCTGCCGAACAACTCAAGATAGTGAAGGCGATGATAAGAGAGAGAACAGGAGTTAATACTTTCATGATTTCTTTTGTTTTTATTGAGGTTTTATCTATTTCTTATTCAAATGCCTATCTTCGATCTCCCTGTTTATTTTGTCGATCACATTATCCTCTAATTCATATTTCGAGATAACAAACATGGCTAAAATGAGTAATATTGCCGGTATCACTGCCACAAGCCATAGAATGCCTTGCTCGGCAAAGGCCGATTGTGAGACCGTATTCTTCTCGTCGAAGTTGACAAATGCGAGTACAAATCCGGGTACAACTCCACCCAGCGCCATTCCTGCCTTAAAGAATATACCGGTCAATGCATTCACAATACCCGATATTCTTTTTCCGGTAGTGTATTCTCCATACGATATTACTTCGGGAACCAACGCCCACATATATCCTGTGGCAACAATCACTCCGGTAGATTTAATAAACTGGGCAACAAGCACCAGCCATATCTGTGTTTTAAGGGCGGGAATTACCGATATTGCATAGAGCATGGCCATTCCTAAAATAGCAATGGAAAGAAATACATAGAACATTTGTTTTTTTCCTATCGCACGTTTTATAGCCGGAACCAACGGCATAAATATAAATGCCGGAATAGAGCCGAGCGCCGCAAAATATGGTAGCCAGTCCGGTGCCTGTACATTATAGATCATATAATAAGAACCCGCCGAATTTCCGATAGCCATCATTGCAAAAGCTGTGACGAAGAAAAAGGCCAGAACGCGCAAAGGACGGTTGTGTTTAAACTCTGTCCACAGATCGGAGACTTTCACGTGTGATGTATCCTTTTCGTCCATTACCACCCGTTCTTTGGTCTGGGTATAGCAGAAAATCAGTAAGGCCAGCCCTGCAAGCGCATATATAGTCATAGTGATAAACCATGCACTGCCCGACTCGGAAGAATTAATTTTGCCATCAGGCGAAAGTGTTTTAACCAGAACCGGAATGCCATAAGCTACAGCCAGTCCGCCTAGATTGGCAAGGAACATGCGTGTCGAGGTGAGTTTTGTTATTTCATCGGTATCGCGTGTAAGCGATGCGTTCAGCGCGCCATAAGGAACGTTTACCAATGTATAACACATCGATAAGCCCACATAGGTGATATAAGCATAAAGCAGTGAACCGGAGAACCCATTCCAGAAACAGAGGATAGCAAAGCCTGTAAGAGGGATACCGCCCAGAACCAGATAAGATCTGTATTTGCCCAGTTTAGGATTGTGCTTATCTACAAAAGCCCCTACCAACGGATCCCATGCCACATCTACCAGGCGGACTATCAGGAACATAACGGCAGCCGTTGCCGCAGGTAGCCCGTAAACGTTCGTATAGAAAAGAAGAAGGTATTGAGCAACTGTCTGATAGATAAGGTTCTGAGCTAAATCGCCTGAACCGAAACCAATACGTTGCAGTAGTGATAGTTTGTAAAAGCCTTTGGACTCGGTATGAGTTTGTTCTCTTAGTTCCATTTTATGTTGTTTTTTTATTGTTTTCTTAGAATCTGTTTAAATTTTTCAAGAATATGATTTTGAAGGATAAAACGAGCTGTTTCGAAGTCAAAACTTTTGAGTTTAGCGGGCTAAACGATAAAATTTCTGACAAGATAAGAGCCGTTTTAGATTCAAAATACTTCATTGATTAAAATTTAAACAGTTTCTTATTACTCGGCCTCGAATGGTGAAGCAGGCAATCCTTCTTTGTTTTTCAGGTTAGCACCTTCGGGATTATCCGCCCACGCATATCTTACCGATACGGGATTTTGTATCTGATTGCTCCATACTTTTACCTGATTCTTATTTAAAATAGCGGCTTCCGCCCATACATATTTCTTATCTGCTCCGGCAATAGTAAAGCCATTGATTATACTGTTGGAATACAGACCTTCACCTACAGAATCGAATGTGAGGATGACCGCATTTCCTTCAATCTGCATATTTTCCAGTTGCGGGCCTGTACTGACAATGTTCTCGCCATAGGCTATACGCTTTGCTTCCAGTGCCAGACGGTTGGCTACATCTCTTTTATTTAAAGGATGAATATCATTCCATTCTCCGAAGCCGAGTGTTACAGCCATGCCCGTATAGGGTAGAGACAAAGCCAGTCGTTGAGCCTCCCTGAGTTCAGCCATTCCACTTTCGACAGGTTGCTTCCACGGCCTGTTAAGTTCGGGAAGCTGCGCATATATGAAAGGCAATTGCGGCTCATTCCTTTGTTCTCTCCAATCATTGATAAGGTCGGGGAATAAAGTTCTGTATTCTTTTGCCCTGCTTGTATTTGATTCTCCCTGATACCACAATATCCCTTTTACTTTATAATTTGTTGCGGGTGAAATCATCCCGTTATACAATCCCATCGGTTTGTACTGAAAAAATGTATTTGGCGGGGAAGGAGGTAATTCAGTCCCGATACGGTATTTCCACTCTCCGGTAAGGTCTGTCTCCTTATTCCCTATGATCACTTTATAGGGCTTATCTTCTTTTATACCTCCCCATTCATTTGTTACTATTCTTATTGCAACAGTGTTTTTGCCTGCTATTAATGTTCCTTCGGGGATCCGGTATATACGCGGCGGATACTGATAACCAGTTGTACCCACAAATGTTCCGTTTACAAAGGCAGAATCGGAGTCGATAATATATCCCAGGCGCAGGGTAGCAGATTTTCCTTCATCCTCTTTTGCCTCCTCAAACTCTTTACGAAGCCAGATCACTGCGTTTTTCACATCCATGCCTTTATCTTTCCATAATCCCGGCAGATAATAGTCGTTCCATCCCGATGTGTCGATGTTCTTCTTATGCCATTCTCCGATACCTTTATCTGCTTTTATCATTGCCGAGTACCATTCATTGCTTGCTTGTTGTTCCTGTTTTCTCGTTTCTTCTATAAAGCCCGGTACTGCACATTTTTGCGCTTCGGCTTCAAGAGACGGATAATTTTTTAATGCATTGCCGCTGATCCACGCTTCGGCAGGCGATCCACCGGTTGCAGTATTGATAATTCCAACAGGTACTTCATATTTATTATAAAGTTCTTTTGCAAAAAAGTAGGCGACAGCCGAAAAATCGAGTATATTCTCCTGTGTGGCAGCTTTCCAGTTTCCTCCCTGATAGTCTGCTTCTTTTTCGCTGAAATTATAGTACATCGGGACTCTGAATAGCCGTATCATCAGGTTATTTACCTGCTTTACTTCATCTGCATATAAATCGAGAGTACGGCGTATGGGCAGTTCCATATTCGACTGTCCCGAACAAAGCCATACATCACCTATTAGGATATCTTTTAGTTGAATGTCATTTATCTGTATAGTATATGGCCCACCGGCAGGTTGGGCGGGTAGTGTAATTTTCCAATCACCCTTTTTATCGGCTTTAGTCTGATATGATTTATCAAGAAATTTTACTGTAACAGTTTCTTTGGGAGAGGCCCAACCCCACAATTGTAATGGAATGTCACGTTGTAATACCATCCCGTCGCTGATAAGCCGCGGAAGTTTTACAGCAGCCTGTAGTCCTGATATTGATATGGCTAATACCAATAATAACAGTGCCTTGTACAACGATATACTTATATATTTTCCTGATTTCATCATTCTGATACCTGTCTCTTATTTATATTCGTACAATTTTACATGAAGAATGCTAAAGTCGTCAACCCCAATGCGTACATGGCGTCCCTGATGTGTCTGATCCCCGTTCAGGCGGCGGATATAACCGAATGTACCATCTTTGTTTACGGAGATTTCGTCTACTGGGCCTATCCCGCATCTGGAACTGCTATTCCAGATTTGTTCTTTTCTGTCGTTTTTTCCTGTACTAGCAAATCCGTCTTCGCCTAACTCCTTGGCGTCGATAGCTTTGTTTTCATCTGTCTTCTCAAATTCTACTACGATTCCGCTACCGGCAATGATATATTCATCTTTGGCCAACCGAAGTATAATTCCGCCGCCTTCGGGCCATTTACTCCCGTCTGTAGCGCGTGAATCCCACGGGAGAGTGAAGAAATGGCGGCAGGTTATTCTAAGGTCATCCCTGTATATGATACGTTTCTGGTTTTCTTTATCGAAATAAAGGCCATTCATCGTATTCTTACCCTGATGTTCAGTCAGTAATGGCATTAATTCGCGCAGTTTGGCATAGCTTTGCACTAGTGGCGAACGCTCCGAATCGGAGCCATTCTCTATGGAAAACGGGCAAAAACCGATAGCATCGTGCTCGCCGAAGACATAAAAGGCCTGAGCGCCGTTACTATCCGATAGTTTGATTTCCGGGATAAACAGCGGATTGTTATGCAGTTTATATTTAGCTACCCAATCCACAAAACCATCGTATAGGTCGGGTGCAAGAATGTCTATATTTGGTGCTCCGCAATGCCAGATATCTACCAGATGGGCTAATGGCCCTGCAGATGGGTATTCTCCGGGTTTGCGGTTGCGGCTGTTCATGGCAGCGTTTACATAAAGAGGGATATTGTGCATCGAGCGTGCAGTCTGTGCCAGTTTTTCCACATAACGGGCATATGACCAAGCCATAAATATTTCGTCGGTATAGAGGTCTGCACCGAATATCTCCTGCCAGTTGCCTTTTTTCTTAAACCCTTGTTTCTCCCACTTTTCGAGCATCTGAGGGTGGAGCGTATTCTTATTCTTGTTTAGATAATTTATCAGAACTTCGGGAACAGATTCGTTGAATAATTTATTTGCTTCTGCCGAATAGTCACGGGCATCTTCGAGCATGCCTATCTCATTTTCTATTTGTACCATTATTACAGTACCTTCCTCTTTGTCAATGGATGCGATATATTTCATCAATTGAGAAAAAGCTCGGTTGTCGGCCTGATATACATTTTCAGAAAAAGAACTGGCTATTTCGAGTGGTTTCCCGGCTTTTGTGTTTGCACGTGGATATTTTTTGTAGTCTTTCTTAAACCATAGGGGTGCATAACAACTCATCGAGTTTTTCCATGCCCCAAACCAGAGAAATACAATTTTCAGATCATTTTCTCTTGTCTGTTTAATTGCTTTGTCGACCAGTGAAAAATCATAACTGCCTTCGGTGGGTTCGATCAGGTCCCAATATGCAGGAACCAGAACCGTATTAAGTCCCATGCGTTGCAGTTTCGGGAAAATACGTTCAATATCTTCACCGGAAGCAGCCGACGAATTGCCTAACTCACCGCCAAGGATAAGAAAAGGTTTGTCATTTACTATCAATTGGGTAACAGTTCCGCTTTTAGCAAGGTGCGGAAAAGTATTTCCCTTTTGAGCAAAGATAAATGATGAAAAAGCAAGCGTTAAAAGCAGTATGATATATTTCTTCATTGGTATTTAATTCTCTGAAAAAAGGAGGAGGGAGACAACTGAGTAGTAGAGGTTGTCGCCCTCTTTTCCCCTTTTTAATGAACAATCTATGTATTATCTAAAACCCATTTAACCGTTATTATTCTTTTGCTGCATTCACAATATCTTCATACGTCCAGTTTGCGCTGGCATCTTCACCAAATAGTCCGTCGGCAACGCCTTTATACGCAGGTTTACGTGCGTCTTTGGCATCCCAGATGCAAGGAGCATCATTTTCAATCCAGCTTGTTTCGTCAGTCACACCCCATATTGTGATACCATAGCGTTGGCTTGCAGGTACATTTTTCATATATGATTCTATTACATACTGGAACATGTCGGACTGTGCAGTCATTTGCTCTGCACTAGGAGTTGCTGTGCCAACCTGTACATCAAGTTCCGAAACTTTTATTTTCTTGCCTGTGGCAGCCAGTTTCTTAAACATATTGTCGATTCCTTCATTTGTTGTATAACCGACTCTGACGTGCATCTGTGTACCTAATCCGTCTATTTTTACGCCTTGGCTTTCTATATATTCCACATATTTAAGGAATCCGTCCAGTTTTGTCGTATTAGATTCAATAGCATATTCATTTATGAATAATACGCCATCGGCCCCCGCTTCTCTTGCATATTTGAATGCTTTCACTGCATAATCTTTGCCGAGGAAGTCCTGCCAATGGAAAATATCGCCCGAGTCGCCTTTGCCGTCACCTACACGTATTTCTCCGTTGTCTCCTACTGGCTCATTCACTACATCCCAGTCGTGTACTCTCTCTTTGTAATGGCCAACCATAGAGGAAATCCAGTTTTTTAGGGCAGCATCTATTATTTCTGCTTTTTCTTCAGCAGTTTTCTCTATAATAATTGGCTCGGTAGAACCGGAAGAGCCGCCAGCTTTATCTACTAGTTTTACATCATCGATATAGTAAGTAACATCAGGCAGATATCCGAAGTCGAAGCTTAGCTTGAATGAATTGTTATCTGCTTTTACATCACATTTAATCTGTTGCCATGCAGTTGTTGTTGAGAAATACTCCGTTGCACTTCCTCCTGTCCAGCTCATATACGGATATTCGTTGCTTTGTCCCGGGAATGATATCCGTCCACGTCCTGCAACATCTGATTTCACATAGAAAGATAATTCATATGTATGAGTCGCCGTAACTGCCAAGCTAGGAGTGATGAGTTGTAAGTCCCATGCACTGGCAGATCCGCTCTTTGCTATTATTTTTGCCGAATGAGTTCCATCCATCTTTTCGTCTGTAGTGATAGACATGCCTGCGCCTTGATTCTGGCGAACCCAGTTGCCCCAGTCACTTTCGAAACTGCCGTTCGGAACAACATTCACCGGTTCATTGCCGGCATCGAGGTCTACTACGCGTACAAAGTCTATATAATAAACCATGTCGCCTACTTTACCAAGGTCGAACTGGAAAGACATGGACGTTCCGGTAGCTTTGAATGAATCGCCGGAATAAGCCACACGTGTCCAAGTAGAAGATGTTTTTACAGTTGCACCTCCTCCGTTAGCATATGGATATTGATTACTCATACCTGCAAAGTTTACACGCATCTCTCCTTCACCTTCCGATTTTATATAGAATGAGATTTCGTAGCGGTGGTCTTGAATTGTGGCCACTGACGGGCTTTGTATCTGTAAATCCCATAAGTTAGTTGCATTTGATTTGGTCACAGCCTTTGCTGATTTATTGCCGCTGAGTTTTGTCTCTGTAGATATTTCTACGCTCTGCTTACCACTTCCCCACGAGTTCCAGCCTGTAAGGTCATTTTCGAAATCGCCATTCGACAGAATGTTCGTTCCTGATGCACCCGGTATAATGGTTGGAGCAATCAGTCCGCGAAGATAATCTCCGTTTTGATTCTGGTGCCAGCCTAATGTATGTCCGTAAACAGCTATTGAAGCAGGGAGCATATTCAGGAAATTATCTACCCGTGTAAAATTCAGAGTCCCGTTGCTGCTTACCATCGGGCCATGTTTCATGTGGTAGCCTGCTGTAACCGCTTCGAAATTTTCATTTACAAAAGTACGGTATGTTTCATTGTCCATATATTCGGCTACTCCCATGCCGACTCCCAGTATAACATTTTCTTTGTTATATTCTTTGAGTGATTTATAGAGTGCCAGTTTTTCGCTGTATTTCAGAGGTATTTCGTTGACAGTAACATCACCTTTGTTGGGATCTTTGTACCATTCCATCTTTTCATTGTCGCAGGATGATGCGAGAAAGCCAATTGCGAGTAGTGCCGCAGGAATGAGTGATTTTATATATCTCATAATAATTATCTTTTATTATTAATGTTTATTCTGTTTGTCAGGCCATCTTTTGAGGACAGCCTGATGCCAGATAATCAAATTTATTCATCTCCAAACTCGTTGTATGCCGGAACTTCGAGAGGAACGACGCGTAGGTTATCGAAGTAAACTACCACGTTTGTCGGTTCGGGTTCTATATCGTCGATCTTAATATTGTCGAACCAAGGTCCCCATTGTTTATAACTGGCTCCATTAACGGCATTCAATACACTTTCGAAAGTTTTGTCTACAAAGTCAGCACTATTGCTGAATGGTAATGTTACAGTGTACCATGAACCCGGATTTTCGAATTCTGTTATTTTTCCATTCACCAGCCATGGGGTATAAAGCATGCAGTACCTGTCTGTTCCATATCCGTCGGCAATAACCATTCTGATTGTTCCCGAATTCCATGCACCTTCAAAGTATACATCGAATTGCACGGCTACTTTCGATGTTTCTGTAGTCACAGGTATTACGCTGTTGGTAAGTATGGTAGGCCACACTGCACTATTTGCCCAATAGAAAGATGCTTTTGCCGCAGGCGCAGGTATAACCTCTTTGTCTTTGTTGAAAGAACGGTATATTCCCTGGGATTTAGGGCCGTCACCCGCTGCCGGGATTACATCTGTCAGATTGCCTGAAACGAGGCCACCTCCCCAACTTGAGTTGTTCACATCATCGAAATTGTGCAACAAACCTTTCTTAAAGTTGAAATATGCAGGAGAATAAGTTGCTCCCGCCGAACCTTCTACCAGGATAGCACCGCCTTCGGTAATACCAGCCGGAACTTTGAGTATACAATAAGTTCCTTCCTCATTGTCAGATTCTATACCTTCTGTAACTGTAACTCCTCCCGGGAATGTAACTTTCGATATTTCATACAATCCCGAACCATAGATGGTAATCTCTTCACCGGCTTGCGGCATGGTGTGGGATATACGGGAAATGGACGGTGCAGCCGAACGTACATCGAAGTTGTAAGTATATTCTGTTCCTTTCTTTACAAAGCGGATTGTATTTCGTACATCTTCGGTGGCCTCTACTGTAGGTGCATCATTGGGGACCTTAATGATCATAGAGTTGTCGGACATCAGCGTCGTATTGAAATATGCGCTGACACCATTAATATATATCTTCTGCATTCCGGTGAAGCCGGAACCTTCGATTCGGATAAGATAACCCAGACGTACATAGTTAAGTGTCCTGTCCGGAACCTCATCGTCCGCGTCGGATAAGTGGATACTTGTCACTGTAATGGGGCTGCTGTCAGATTTATCATCGTCTTCACACGAAGTGAAAAACGCCAAGCCTGCTAACAGGCAAAAAGCCAGATATACCCCACTAATATTTTTTAGAATTACTTTTTTATTCATGTCAGTAATTTTTATCGATTGAATCAATTGAACAAATCTGTTATTTTACCTTCTGTAAACTGATATGCAACAGGAGGCTCTTTCAGAAGTTTGTTTTGTACAACTTCCGATTCAGGATAAGGCAGCTTCAGGCGAGCGGCAGTAGCCGTTTCAACAGGACGCGAGTCTTCATTCTCAAGAGTAGTGGTATGTGTTTCTTTGTCATATGTATACTGTGCGGCACGATCCTGATTGTTCATATAATTCAGAACTTCCTGTTGCTTGTAATATGAACGGCGCACCAGATCGTACCAGAATTGGCCTTCCATAGCCAGTTCTATACGGCGTTCATAGAAGATGTCGTTCCAGGTAATGGATGTAAGCGTAGGCATTTTGGCTCTTTCTCTTACCTTATTGAAGTAAAGTAATGCTTCGGCATCGGATGTAGATGCGTCGTCTCCCAGTATGGCTTCGGCATATATCAGATATACTTCGGCCAAACGGAGCATATATGTATTCAGTGCAGAATTCATACGGCCCGATTTTCCATCATTATCTTTACTTGTACCAACAACCCCTTTCTTTACATAACATTGGTTGGTATTGTCCTGAGTATAACCTCCTGCGGCAGCATTCAGCTCCGGATAATGTTGCCCGCGTGGCATAAAGGTGGCTCTCAGGCGGATGTCGTCTTTAGGATCGTAAGTCCTTATGATATCATACGATGCAAACATATATCCTCCCCATGCGGCATCATCGCCTGTAATGGCAGAAGAAGCTGCAAAATAAGCCTGTTGGGTATTGGTAACACCATAGTCACCGTTTGGTACCCATTGCAGAGCAAACATGGATTCGCTATTATTATTGTTTTTTACATAATACAAGTCTTCATAATTGGTCATCAAACTGAATTTACTGTCTTTTATGACCTTTTCTGCTGCTTTACGGGCCAGCTCGAGATATGTTTGATCCCGTTGTCCGCTATTGGGGCTGTCTGATAAGCCTGCACGTGAAAGATAGACGCGTGAAAGCATTCCGAAAGCACTGTATTTGTTCAGGCGTCCCGAAGCAATTGATGTTTCGGGTAGATGTTTCGCAGCAAACTCAAGGTCGCGTATTGCAAACTCAAATACGTCGGCTCTCGGATTCGTGTTTACGATTGGGTTGGCAATCAGTTTCGTATTGTCTTCAATAATGATAACATCCTGCCAAAGTGAAGCCAGATACCAGTAGGCGGTTCCTCTCATGAAACGGGCCTCGGCCATTGCTTCATTTTTCTGTTCCTCCGTTACATTTTTGGATTTATCCCTGATGTTATTTATCGTGTTGTTTGACTGTGCGATTACATTATAGAATGACTGCCATGCACTTACCAATGGGCCTGTAAGGGACGTTTCTGTAAGGGTTGTAAACGGATAAACATAATCGGAGTAAGGAGCAAACATATTGTTTGAACGGCCTTCTCCCAGTCCGAAGTAGAACTTATCATTGAAGTCGAACCATACTTTATTATATAATGGGGCTGTAGCTGTGCGCAAATCTTCAGGAGACTGAAAGAAGTTTTCCAGCGTTACCCTGTCGTCCGGTGAATGGTCCAGAAAATCACTACATCCCGAAAATGTGAATGAAGCTGCAAGGGTCAGAGCGCATGCTATTATTTTATTCTTAGTTTTCATATCAGATATAACTGTTTAATTTTTTTAAAACGTAACATTTAACCCAAATGTATAGATAACCGGTGATGGATAACGGGCGTTATCGATACCTGTCAATAATGCATTTTGAGACATAGAACCCAACTCAGGATCATAACCTTTATATTTAGAGAATGTATGAAGATTTTGTATGTTGGTGTATACTCTCAGATTTTCTATATGAAGTTTGTTCACCATTTTCTTAGGCAATGTATATCCTAACGAAATATTCTGTATACGCAGGTAAGAGCCATCCTCGATATAGCGATCCGATACACGGTTGTTTGCATTTGCATCTGAAGGTGCAAGACGAGGCATATTACTGGCTCCTCCAATAATTCTTACGTTACGGAAATCATCATCAGACAGAGTAGGGTCGATTACTCCCAGGCGGGCAAAAGTGGTTGCACGTTTGGTTACGTTTGTCGATTGGCGGGGATCGTCAGTCCAGCGTCTTATCCAGTTGAATACGTCGCCTCCATAAGATCCGTTAAGATAGACGGTTAGATCAAAATCTTTGTATGTAAATGTATTACCGATACCAAATGTGAATTTAGGTTCAGGATTACCTATATAGTCGCGGTCTGCTTCTGTAATTTTTCCATCGCCGTCTTTATCCTCAAACATCAAGTCGCCTACCCATACCCCGGTCTTGCTGATAGGCACACCTTCGGGGATAGCCGTTTGCTGTATATTGCCATTAGCATCTTTATAATAGAAATCGGTTGCACTTTCGAAACGGCCTATTACCTTATAACCGTAGAATTGGCCTATCGGTTGGCCTACTGCCGTACGTGTGATAATGGATGTTTCCGAGCCGCGTGACATTGTAGCATCTACGATACTGCTTTCCATATCTAGGGACAGGACTTTGTTGCGGTTGGAAGAAAAAACGAAATTAGATTTCCATGAGAAATCCTTTTTGTCGATATTGAATGTGTTTAATGTAACCTCGAACCCTCTGTTGCGGATAGATCCTATATTTACCCATGGTGGCGTGGTAGAGCCTTGCCCCGATGTGCCGACATATGCAGGCAGTGGCATTAATAAAAGGAGGTTGTCAGTTTCCTTGTTGTACCATTCTACGATCAGCTCTATTCGGTTGCGGAATAGATTCAGGTCGAATCCAACATTCACCGAGCTGGTAGTTTCCCACTGCAAGTCAGGATTGGCTGTATTTCCACTCAATAATCCGGTACCCCATATAGTAGCTACAGATGACATCGTAGACGTATATCCGTAGTTCTGTATGTTTTCATTACCAACTTTACCCCATCCCAAACGGAATTTCATATTGTTGATCGTTTTGTTTTCTTTCAGGAAACTTTCATTCGAAATTTTCCATGCCAATGCTGCAGAAGGGAACCATCCCCAGCGGTTGCCGTCGGCAAATCGGGATGAACCGTCGCGTCTTAATGTGGCTGTAAGTAAATATCTGTCGTCGAAAGAATAGAATGCGCGGCCGAAATATGACATAAGCGAATTGATACCGCTACTGTTATTTGCTTTTGCAGTAGTTGCATCTCCGGCATCGAGGTCATTTGCATTATTTGTAATGAATCCTTTGCGATATCCCCACAGGTAGTCCCATTTAGATTCCTGCATTTCCTGACCTAGCATTACGTTTATCGCATGTTTTTCTGCTACTGTTTTATTGTATGTAGCGATATTCCTCCATGCCCAGAACTTGCTGTATGATTTAGAGCGTTCCGACTCCCTTACTTCATTCTTGATTGCACCGAATTCGTAAGACGGAGTGAATTTATAAACGTTGGTATTGTTTATATCGCTGGAGAATTCTGTTTTCAGAGTCAGTCCATCTATGATTGTTGCTTCTGCATATATATTGCTGCGGAAACCGCTTTTTTCATTCCTGTTGTCTTTTAGCATGGCTAATCCGACAGGATTGGTTTGTACAAACTCGTCTGTGTCAGGCCCACCGTAGCTTCCGTCAGGATTGCGGGCGGCAACATTCGGTGTTTGCTGTAATGCTATATTTATCAGATTATCATCAGATACGGTTATGTTTTGTTTTGAATTGTTCACAGCAAAGTTTACTCCCATTTTCAGCCAGCTTTTAACTTCAGCGTCTATATTTCCACGCAGACTGAAACGTTCAAAGCCCGAACCTAAAGCGATACCTTCCTGATTCAGATAACCGGCGCCAAAAGCATAAGTCATTTTACTGGTACCACCTGAAACAGACAGGTTGTGGTTGTGCATCACTGCCGTGCGGAAAAGTTCATCCTGCCAGTCAGTACCTTCACCTAATAGGTCGGGACGGATGAAGCTATCGTCCATAGGATGCCCCATTATCCGGGTACGTTCATTCTTATGATAGGCAAATTCCTGTAGATTCAATAAGTCTAGTTTCTTCGGCATTGTCTGCATACCTACGTAGCCATCATATGTAATACGTGGTGTACCGCTTTCACCTCTTTTGGTAGTGATGATAATAACCCCGTTTGCTCCGCGTGAGCCATAGATGGCAGTAGCCGAGGCGTCTTTCAATATGTCCATTGATAGGATATCTGCCGGGTTGATAGAAGATAATGCATTCTCCGATCCCGAATCAGTATTACCGTCAATAACAACTCCGTCGATAACAAAAATAGGCTCATTGGAGCTGTTTATAGAATTTGTTCCACGGATGCGAATTGACGAACCGCCTCCGGGCATCCCAGAATTTTGAGTAACCTGTACACCGGCAGCTCTACCTTGCAGTACCTGATCGACAGATGTGGTCACCGATTTTGATATCGCGTCGCTACTTACCGAAACTACCGAGCCGGTAAGGTCAGTTCTTTTCATTTGTCCGTAGCCGACAACTACCACTTCATCGAGTAGTTTTGTATCTTCTTCCAATACTATATTAAAAGATGTTTTCCCTGATACGTTGATTTCCTGAGCTTGGAAACCGATCATAGATACTTTAATCTTTCCTTTGGAAGAAACAGTCAATGTAAATTTTCCATCTATATCGGTCAATGTTCCGTTAGAAGTCCCTATTTCCGATATTGCAACACCCGGTAATCCGTCACCAGAGGCGTCTTTCACAACTCCATTTATGGATATGTTTTGAGAAAAAGCCAAAGCGGGGATAAGAAAAAATAAAAATAAAAGTCTCAAGGACTTAAAAATTCTTGCATTTCTCATGATTAAGATTCATTATTTACTATTATTAATAGGTTATTTTCTTTTTATTCAAGTCTGGAAGTTTTAAGTTTTCATAGATATAAATAATTTAGAATTTAAGGTATGGCCTGTATTTGTCAATTCGCATAGATTTTATGTAATACAAACATATAAAGATCTATTTTTTTTATACAGAATAAGTGTATCATATAATTTTGTCTGTGTAACATCCGCTTTTCGACTATAACATATACTTTTCTCTACGTTACATTCGCTTTTGAAAAGTACATATTCCTTATTATTTTTTTATATTTGCATATATACTGCTTCTAATATCTGGATACCCATGACAACAAAGAACACGAGGTTAAAAGTATTTGTTCTGATATGTATTTTTTCCCTTGTCGCAAATTCCTATATATTTTCACAAATAGGCAGATTCTATTCTCCTGACGAAGACTTATCAAACAGTCTTATCAATCAGGTATATCAGGATAAAAAAGGATTTGTATGGATTGCGACCGAAAACGGATTGAATAAATTCGACGGAATGAAGTTCAATATCTACAAGCATTCATCCGAAGATTCAACCTCCCTGAAAAATAATTATGTACGTACCGTATTCGAAGATAGCTCGGGTAATTTCTGGGTAGGGTGTATCAATGGCCTGATGAAATATGATTGGGCAACGAATTCATTCAGGGGAATAAAAATGTACAAAGAAGGAAACCTGGTTTCACCTCATATCACCCGTATGATAGAAACCCGGAATGGAGATATTTGGGTGGCAACTTCGGGACAAGGGATATTTCTCATCAAAAAAGGAGAAAGGGAATTTCATGCGAATCTGCAACTGACAAATCTGCTGGTTAGTAATTATCTGAACTCGATTTTTGAAGATTCGAAAGGGAATCTTTGGATAGGTTCTGAAAATAACGGGCTGAATCTCTATAATCCTCTTACAAATCAGATAAAAACATTCACAGCTCCTGCTAATATAAGTAGTAATAATATATCGTCCATAACAGAAGACAAACAAGGTAATATATTTGTAGGAACATTAACCGGAGGACTGAATAAGTATAATGAGCAGACGAAGACATTTGAAGCAATAGGCTCCGACAATAATGTTCAGCTACTGATTAAAGACTTGCTACTGACTAAAGAAAATATATTGTATATAGGTACAGACGGGCAAGGCTTGAAGCTATACAACAGAAACAGAAATATTGTTGAAGATTATAAAATCAGTTCGGCTCCATTTGATTTTTCGAAAGGAAAAGTCCATTCCATCCTTCAGGACAAGGATAATAACCTTTGGCTTGGTATTTTTCAGAAGGGGATAATATTTATTCCCGGTACCGAAAAGAAGTTTGATTATTACGGATTCAAATCTTTAAAGAATAACCCTATTGGTTCCAGTTCGGTAATGTCCATCTATAAGGACAAGGAAGGCATCACATGGGTCAGTACAGATAACGAAGGTATATACGGCATCAATAGTAAAGGAGAAAGGGTTGCCCACTTTATGCAGAGTTCTTCACCTTCATCTATTTCAAATATCATACTTAGTATTTTTGAGGACTCTAATAATAATATGTGGGTAGGCTCATATACTAAAGGACTGGCAAAATTTAATCGAAAGACGGGAAACTGTGAATATATTCCTGAATTGCTAAATGAAAAGATATACTGTATAGCAGAAGATGACGAGAAGAACCTGTTGATAGGTACCTATGGTTCGGGCTTTTTCAGGTTGAATCTGGCAAGCCGGAAAATGACTCATTATGAATCACGCAAAAGTGAGAATGATGATTTTTCTATAGATGAACTGAGTAACGACTGGGTAAACGACATCCTGTTCGATAGTGAGGGGTTGATTTGGATTGCACATTATAAAGGTGTAAGTTGCTATGATTCGAAAAAGAACACTTTTCTGAATTATCTCAACCAAAATACAATATTACCACATACGGTAGCATACACCCTTTTTGAAGATAAGACAGGTAATATATGGATAGGGACATCTGACGGATTGAATGTTTTTAATAAGAAAGAGCAATCGGTTAAAAGTTATTCGACCAGAGACGGATTGCCCAACAATGTTATATGTGGCATACGGGAAGACAAAGAACGGAATCTCTGGATAAGCACCTATTTTGGTATCAGTAAATTTATTGTCAGTGAAAACCGATTTATCAATTACTACACCGGCGACGGCTTGCAGGGCAATGAGTTTACACGCGGAGCAAAATTTGAGGACGTAGCCGGTAAGATATATTTTGGTGGTATTTATGGTGTCACCAGTTTCTATCCCAAAGACATAACCGAAGCTAAGAAGGAACTGAAAGTACTGATTACAGATTTCTTTCTATTCAACCGGGCAATAAAGATGGGAGATAGATCGGGTAATAACGAGATTGTTTCTACATCGGTTATGGATGCGGACCAATTTACTCTGGCTTACAACGACAATACATTCAGTATAGAATTTTCTGCGCTGGAGTTTTCAAACCCCGAACGTATTGTATATCAATATATGATTGAAGAAATCAGTCAGGACTGGCTTAATTCGTATCCCGGTATGGGACGGGTTACTTATACCAATCTGAATCCGGGAACATATACTTTCAAATTAAGGGCGAAAGACCATGATAATTATTCAGATGTAAAAACAATAAGAATAATAATTACACCTCCGTGGTATCAGTCTCCATGGGCATATGCTGCCTATGCAGTGTTGAGCGTTTTGTTGGTTTTGTTTATTGCGAATTATATCTATACCCGTATCCGTCATCGTCAGGAAGAAATGAGGCGGCAGCACCTGGAGCAGATAAATGAAGCCAAATTACAGTTTTTTATTAATATATCGCATGAGATACGCACGCCTATGACACTGATTATAAATCCATTGGAAAAGTTATTGTCGGAGAATAAAGATCAGAAGCTGCAAAAGACTTATGTGATGATATATCGGAATGGCCTGCGGATTCTTCGACTTATAAACCAGCTAATGGATGTCCGTAAACTGGATAAGGGGCAAATGCAATTGCATTTTAGAGAAACTGATATTGTAGGATTTATAGACGATCTGATGATGACATTTGAGTATTCTGCTCAAAGAAAGAATATAAGTTTTAATTTCAGGCATGAGGTGGATAAGCTGAATGTGTGGATCGATCTGAATAACTTTGATAAAGTCTTATTGAATATAATATCGAATGCTTTTAAATATACACCGGATAATGGTAATATAACAATTGAACTATCTATCGGCCAGGATGAAAATGTAAAAGGAGCATTGAGGAAATATTTTGAAATTTCAGTAACGGATAATGGTATAGGTATCGATAAAGGTAAAATAGAACAGATTTTTGAGCGATTTTATCAGATAAGCAATGATTTTACCAATTCTAATTTCGGAACAGGCATAGGCTTGCATCTTTCTAAATCCTTAGTAGAGTTACATCATGGAACCATCTTCGCCGAAAATAGACCTGAAATGCCGGGCACTCGTTTTATAATACGGCTACCTTTGGGTAGCGACCATCTGGTAGCCAGGGAACTGGAAGATGGAGAAGAATATAAAGTTGCGGCCGAAAGGATTTCTCCTATGTATGTCTCTAATGAACTGCTGAATAAAATAGACATTGAAGGTGGCGATAAAAAAATAAAACCCCGGACAAAATACAGGATTCTGGTGGTTGAAGATGAAGATGAAATCCGTGAGTATATCAAGGATGAGCTGTCGTCCGAATATCGGGTTACTGTAAGTGAAAATGGAAAAGAAGCTATCGATCTGATATTGACAGAAAAGCCTGATCTGATAATCAGTGATGTGATGATGCCTGAAATGGATGGTATAACACTTTCGCGTAAGGTGAAACAGAATATAAATATAAATCATATACCGATCATTCTGCTCACAGCAAAGTCGACTCCCGAAAATAAAATAGAAGGCCTGGATATAGGGGCGGATGCTTACGTTTCCAAGCCTTTCAATACAGATCTGCTGAAAAGTACCATAGCTAATCTGATCGAGAACAGGGAGCGGCTGAAGAATAAGTTTAGCGGACAACAGCAGCCAGAGGATAAAATACAAAAAATAGAGCTGAAATCTTCGGATGAGATACTTATGCAACGTATTATGAAGATTATAAACGAAAATCTTTCCAATCCCGAACTGAATGTGGAAATGTTGGCTATGAATGTAGGAATGAGCCGCGTACATATGCATCGTAAACTGAAAGAACTGACAAATCAATCGGCCCGCGATTTTATAAAAGGTATTCGCTTGCGTCAGGCGGCAACACTGCTTTCGGGTAAGAAGCTGACTATCTCGGAAGTAGCCTATGCGATAGGGTTTTCAAATCTGTCTCATTTTTCTAACTCATTCAGGGAATTCTATGGAATGTCGCCAAAGGAGTATCTGGCAGCACATCTTTCTCCGCCGCTGCAGGATGAGGAATAAACTTTGCTGAAATATAAAGCTTTCCTTATTTTATCGTTCTTTTGCAATAAATGTTACATGTGGAAAAGTAAATGAAACCACCATGTAAATGAAGTTTCGGCAAAGACTCTATATTTGTTTACTCAACATTTATAGATAACTACTATGCTGAACTGTGGAAAACTTATATTGTTATTTTTAGGAATATTCCCTTTTATATATATCAAAGGGCAAACTGTAACAGACGAGACAAACAGGGCTTGTTTTAATTATTTCCAATACAGGGGGATGGACAGTAGCTTCGATAAGAAGATTGATCCGACCAAGGAGTATCTCAATCCCATTATCAGCGGCTTCTATCCCGATCCCAGTGTTTGCAGAAAAGGAGACGACTTTTACATGGTGCATTCTACATTTTCATATTATCCGGGGATACCTATTTTTCATAGCAAGGATTTAGTAAACTGGAAACAGATAGGATTTGTACTCAATCGGCCATCTCAATTGAACCTCGACGGAATCCGGCTAAGTGGAGGTATTTATGCACCTGCTATCGAGTATAACAGACATAATGATACCTTCTATCTGATAACCACCTGTGTGGATGGTATCGGGAACTTTCTGGTGAAAACAAAAGACCCTTTTGAAAATAATTGGTCAGATCCTGTAACATTACCTAAAGTAGGAGGGATAGACCCGTCTCTATTCTTTGATGATGATGGTTCCGCATACATAGTCCATAACGATGCTCCTGCGAGAGTCCCCGAATGGGAGGGGCATCGCGCTATCTGGATACATGACTTTGATGTGAATACAGATAAGACCTTTGGTGAACGGAAAGTAATACTGGACGGAGGTGTGGATAAGAGCACCAGACCTGTATGGATAGAAGGTCCTCATATATACAAAATAGACGGAAAATATTACCTGATGGCGGCTGAAGGCGGTACAGGACCAAACCATTCGGAAGTAATTCTTATAGCAAATAATATAAAAGGTGAGTATAAACCATATGAAGGTAATCCTATCCTTACACAGCGCGGCTTGCCTGAATCCCGGACTGATGCAATTACCAGTGTAGGACATGCTGATCTTATAGAGACACCGGGGGGAGACTGGTATGCCGTATTTTTGGGTTGCAGGCCTTATTTTGGTAATTATTATAATACGGGACGTGAAACATTTTTACTTCCTGTTATGTGGAAAGACGGTTTCCCTGTTATTCTGGAAAAAGGTGAAGCACTACCTATCGTAGTAACTAAGGATAGCCTTGCCCCTCAACAAAATACGTTGACAGGAAATTTCGTATGGAAAGATGATTTCAACATAGAAACTCTTGATTATAAGTGGACTTTTATCCGTACGCCAAGAGCAGAATGGTGGAGTTTGAAGGATGGGGCTATAATGCTTAATGCTATTCCTCAAAATATTTATGAAGTCACAAATCCGGCATTCGTTGGTTACCGTCAGCAAAATCTTGTTTTCGAAGCTGAAATAGAGATGGTATTCACTCCACAGTCGGATAATGATCTAGCAGGATTAGTTTGCTATCAGAACGAATCACATAATTTTGTTTTTGGTAAGACGTTAATTGATGGAAAAAGCGCACTCACTTTAGACCGTTCCGAGAAAAATAATAAGAGAATAGCTGAATATATAATTCCGGAGCAGAAGAGTCGAAATCCCGTCATCCTGAAAGTAATGGGAGACAAAGATAAATATAGTTTTCAGGCATCGTTCGATAGTGGTACTACATGGATTGACATTGCGTCGGGATTGGATGCAAAAAATCTCAGCACTCAGGTCGCCGGAGGATTTACAGGCACCATGATCGGTATGTATGCTACATCTACAAAACACTCGAACTTATAAAAAAGTAAATATTCATTGGTAGATTTTAATCTTTTGAGAAATAGGGTTATCACAATTAGGTAAGATAACCCTGTTTTTTTGTATTAAATATTGTTGTCGACGGCTACAGATGCGGACTTGGAGGTGTATGTGATACTATTTTTTTCATCAGATGATTCTAGATTATGTGCATGTTTATAAGTAAGTTGAACAAAATATAGATATTTAGTCTTTGTCTAAAGGAAGAAAAAACGCTAAAACTTTACTATTAATGCGTGTTTAAATAAACTATCCGGCATTTTTGTTTGTTTAGTTAAAGAAATTATCTTTGTACGAATTTAAAAAAAGAAGTAAAATGAAAAATTTAGTAGAAAAATTACACAAGGATTTTGCAGACTTTGCTAAAGATGCAGCTGCACAGGTTGAAAGTGGAAACAAAGCAGCTGGACAGAGAGCAAGAAAAGTATCTCTTGAAATCGAGAAAGCTTTGAAAGAATTCCGCAAGAAATCGATTGAAGCAACAAAATAATAAAAGCAACAGCATTTATTTAAAAAAACAGGATAATCCGATGGGTTATCCTGTCTTTTTTATAGTGGTTTTTCGAAATATATATTTCCCAATTTACAGGACATCGATACACCTTTCCAGCTGCACCCCCCGTGAGCCTTTAAGCAATATATAGCTATCTGCGATAGGGTTCTCTTTCAGATAATACTTCAAACTGTCCAGATCCTTGAAACGGGGATAATCGGTTGTAATACGGCTAAAATTATCTCCGACGAATATTACTCTGTCAAAATTATGATGGGATACATAGTCGGCTACTTTCTGATGCTCCAGATCCGTGTCCGGGCCAAGCTCCTTCATATCTCCCAAGATCAGAACTTTGTGATTCACGTCCATATGATCGAAGTTTTCAAGGGCTGCATGCATACTTGTAGGATTTGCATTATATGCATCTATAATGAGCATATTCCTGTCCGTTTCTTTTAGCTGCGAGCGATTGTTTGTAGGCTGGTATTCTTCAATTGCTTTGCATATTAAGGAGGCTTTTACTCCCAGATATTTGCCTATAGTGATTGCTGCTAATGCGTTGGACAGATTGTATTCTCCGATAAGATTAGTCTTAACCTTATTGCGTCTGCTGCCAAATTTCCATTCAAATTCGAGGAATGGTCTTATAGATAATACTTTTCCGGATATGAACAAGTCTTCTTCCAATCCGTAGTATATGGATGTAATACCTTCCGACATTTCCCGTAACAGGGAATTGTCATAGTCGATAAAGATTTTCCCGTCTCTTGTACTTCTTATATATTCGTATAATTCACCTTTGGCTTTGATTACATTTTCATATGAACCGAAGCCTTCTATGTGAGCATGGCCAATATTGGTAATGACTCCATAATTAGGCATAGCCATTTCCGAAAGCACTTTTATCTCCCCTACATGGCTGGCTCCCATCTCTATAATAGCTATCTCATGCTCTTTTTTTATACGCAGTAGCGTTAGTGGCACTCCAATATGATTGTTCAGGTTACCCTGAGTGGCAAGAACATTGTATTCCTGCGATAAGACAGAGGTGATTAGTTCCTTGGTAGTTGTTTTGCCATTTGTTCCTGTTATGCCTATCACCGGGGTCTTTAGTTGTTTACGGTGGTGATTTGCGAGTTTTTGCAATATATCCAGGCAATCTTCTACCAATATAATATTCGGGCGTGTAGCATATTTGGATTCATCCACAATAGCATAACTACATCCCGAATCGATAGCTCTTTCGGCATACTCATTTCCATTAAAATTGGCGCCTTTCAGTGCAAAGAAAATAGAATCTTTTGGGCTGTTGCGTGTATCTGTTGAAACTTCCGGGTATTGTTTATAAATTTTATACAGTTCCGATATCTCCATAGCACTTTTAAGATGATGTTTTTTAATAACAACGTTTATTTCTCTATTATTGTTTGGTCTTTGTATGAGTCTATAAGATTATTTAAGGCTACGCGAATGTAACGTTAATTATTCATATACGAGATGTTTCTTAACGTTTTTTACTTTATGAAAATATACGCTTATATCCCCGTTTTTAGTGCCGGTAATGCTATTTAATTGAGTGATTATTTATTACCTTTCATCTGCTATTATCACAAAGAGGAAATAACAGTTTTAATACCATCTTATCTGATCGGTGTCATACTGTTTTTTCTACAAATATAGTCTTGAAAGGGATGTGAAGAATACAAAAACAAAGTATGGGTTTCGCTATATATTACTCAATTTCAGACTGTTCATTCATCGCTAAATGTTTATACGCCATAGATTTATAATTCAAAGAACGAATAGCTGTCAGTCATTAGCCGACGGCCGTGTATAGATAAAGCTTTAATAAAGAAATACAATCTTATTTGCTCTGGTTTTCTTTTTTTACTTTAGGCTGAGTTCTGAACTGATCATATCCCCTTTGTAGCTTTCCACAGCATATTCATCACATGCTGTGGAGAATATAATAAAAGGGGACTTCTAAGCTACTTGCAAATTCTTATTTAATAACTATTATTCCTTTACGAAAAAATGATTATCTCCCCGGCTCCAGACTTTAAAACCTCTCGAACTCAGAATATCAATAATCGGTATAGGTTTAAATGGAGTAACTATCTGTAATATCTGCTCACCTTCTAACTTCGACGACAGTTTTAGAATATCCTGCATGGGACTCTCGCCTGATTCTATTACAGGGCGTGCATCGAACCGGAAACTTATTTTACTTTCATCGAACCAAACGGGTGCGGCTGCATCTTCAATATTGTCCGTATCTGCATCCATTGCAATCTCCGATAATCCCGCGGCTTTCCTTAGTTTTTGAATTAGCAGAGGCGGGGAAATCCCTGCGACTCCTGCTGCCTGTTGCAATGATGTAACTTTGGCAATGGTACGGCGTAATACAGGATTTTTCAACTTAGAGAAAACCGGAGATAATTCCATTAGTATATCTTCCAACTCAGGATAAGATTCCAATAGGTTGGCAACTTTGGTCTGAAGGTTGATATCCGTTTTCATTGTTACTTTGTTCCATAAGATAACAGACGTTGGTCTCCTTCGAGTTTCCTTAAATCCGTTATATCCTGTGTAACCTCCATCACCCCCAGATATTCGCCGTCATTTCCCCGGAGTGCTGTATATTCAATATAGACGAAACGTCCCATAAACGAAGAGATCCAGAATGCTGCTACATTTTCTTTCCCGCTTTTGAAGTCATTGATGATTTGCTCTACAATATGTACACTACCCGGAGGATGACAAAGGCGTACATCCCGGCCGATTATTGAGCGATTGCGTTCAAAGACTTTTTTTGTTCCGTGTGAGAAGAATTTCACTTTATCATCTTTATCCACAAAAGTGACATCGACAGGCAATGTTTTGAATATTGTTTCCAGTTCTTTTGTAGTAAAGTTTCCAGAAGAGAGGTGTATAGCATCCCCTTCTTTATACGTAAGTTCCCCCACTTCTACTGATTCAGGAGCCCATTCCGTTTGCGGATCGTACAGACTGAACCCGAATTGAGGAGTTTCCTTGTATATCTGGTACCAGTCTTTATCTGTGAGTGTATCGAGACACATTGGCAACAATATCTCCTCTTCCTTCATTATCATACCCTCGAGGGCGTCGATAGCAGGCAAAAGAACCAACAGGATCAGACTCGGTACTTCTCCGGCAGATACATCCTTTGCCAGGAGAGCCTCATGGGCCGCCTTTAGCAATTCGCGCGTTTCATCATGTTTCCCCCACATTACTTTCGGAGGCCCTGTAATACCCGCCTTTTCCAGAAATGGGAATAGGAGGTATTCCTTCCGTTTGTAATGTTTATCTACATCCGACAGGTTATTAAAGACACCTTTGAGTTGCAAAAGATATTCTTTTACTTCTTCATCTTTCAGCTTATTACCTTTGTCAAACAGAACTTTTGCCTTTTGGATATATTCTTCCAGAGCCCGATTCTCCCGCTTGAAGGTATCTACCGGATGCCCCGGCTGTACTGTTTTTGCTGCTGATGTATCTATACTCCCGTCCAGTACGGCAGTGTGTATATCACAAAAGCGCAGGACTTCTTCTTCGGGCAAGCCTTCGGATATAAGTTCCTGTTCTACTTCCACCACTTCGTTATAGGGAACAGAGCGCAATAGTTCGATTAACCGTTTCCGGACAATTTCGGGAGCTTCATTATTATGTAACTGAAGGATCAGATGCTTGAGCAACTCTTTCCTTTTCTGCGAATTATTTATTACTTCACTCATGGTTATCCTCTTATCATGGTTAATAACATTTTGAACCTTTCTACAGCAAATAAGGCATGTGAGATATTGGCAGGCATAATGATGGTCTCCCCTTGTTTGAGCAATACGGGATTGCCACCGATTCTGATTTCTACTTCACCATCGAGTACCTGTACCATTGCATCGAATGGCGCTGTGTGTTCGCTCAAGCCCTGACCTTTGTCGAAAGAGAACAGGGTAATATTTCCTGCATTGCTTTTTAGTACTTGTTTGCTGATAACTCCTCCGTCAGAATAATCGACGAGTTGGGATAAGTTTAAGACTGTTCCTTTTTCAAATATATTATTCATCTTCTTTATTGTTTTTAATTTGACAATGTGAAGGTATTATGATAATAACAAATAATATGTCACATTTGTTACACTAAAGAGATTTTGGATAAATACACGAAAATTGCCAACTTTTTAGAGAACAGCCATCAGTTAACAATGAGTTTCTCGAAAAGAGCTTAAGGTACAAAGTATAACCCATCCTCATAATTTATAACTCATCACTATATTTACTTTTATTAACCATATTTAGTTAAAACCTGACACTTCTGACACTTTTTTTATTGCTTTTATCTTGTTGTTTTTGCATCTGTTAACTATATGTGGCTAAAAAGTAACAAAGGTAACAGGCTTTGCATTCTTTTGTAGGGGCGGAATATTTTCTGCCCGTAGACCTTTTTCTATTTCGGGCGGAAGATATTCTGCCCCTACAGCCTTTTCCAAAAGGTAACAGAGGTAACAGTTTTTAGCTATTAGCTGATAACTGTTAGCCGATAGCTTATGCACAAAACTTGACAAACCTGACACTTTTCACACAATTTTCATTGTCACTTTTTCTTCTAAAAACTCCGTAACTTCGTCTTAATCATGGATGAGAGATAACGCTCGCAAAGATGCAGAAGCGCAAAAAGGTAACACTTGTAACACCGAAAGCAATTAAGAATTAAGAATGAAAAATTAAGAACCACCGGTCAGCGGAGCTAATTCTTTCCCTCGTAACTCGTAACTGTCCAAAGGGCGAAGTAACTTGTAACTATAAAAAAGGTAACAAAGGTTACACATATATCAGTAAACAGTCAACAGTTAGCAGCCAATAATTAGAACTCTTTCATACTTATTACTCAACGCTTACAACTTTGAAAAGGTAAAAAGCTTACACTATTTCTACCTATTACTTTTTACCCTCTCTGTAGCCTCCCCAAGGGGCAGGGCTGCTAAGTTCTCTACTTTGTTCTGTTATTTTCTACTGTCATCCTGAGTGGAACGAAGGATCCCGACCCTGAGAAAAGAGATGTTTCACTCCGTTCAACATGACACAGAGGGTCTAAAAAATTAGAACTTAGCAGCCCTGCCCCTTGGGGAGGTTGGATGGTCCGATCAATACTTCAAAGAACTACAAGCTAACAGCTTACTATATAGATAAACTTTTTACTAAAAGATTAGATTTCGGTATGCCTTATAAGAGATTAATTCTGAATAATAAGAATAACCCTGATTTCATTAATTATTTCATGAAGACTAAAATTTAGTCATAAATATTCCCCTAATACCGTTTAAATAAATATTTATTTAAACGGTATTAGGGGAATATTAAAAGAGTTTCCTGTATCTATGAAGGACGGTTTCCTATAATTTTTTCAGTCCTTTAGTTTCATTTTTATCTGTAACCGGTATTATACTGATCGCATATCCCCCGCCCGGAGCTGAAAGTTGTTTTAATCTGGATTTATTATTTACGATAACTTTTCTTATTTCATATGCCTGCGGATTAGTTTTATAATGAGCATCCTTTGCATCTGAGTATATAGTAGCTATGTATTGTTTATTTGCATCCAGAAAATCAAAGCCGATATTAGATGTAAATCCTTTTTCCCCGGCTACATTCCCTACAAACCAGTTATCTTTTCCTTTGGCTTTACGGGCGACTGTTATATATTCTCCCGGTTCGGCTTCCAGATATTTGCTGTTGTCCCAGTCAAGAGCTACATCTTTGATAAACCGGAAAGCATCCATAAACTTCTCATAGTGTTCCGGAAAATCGGCAGCCATTTGCAAAGGGCTGTACATTGTTACATATAGCGCCAATTGATTCGCTAATGTACTGTTTACATGTGATTTATTGTTTGGATTGATTTTCTCGATATCCATTTCGAAGATACCCGGAGTATAATCCATAGGGCCACCGATCAGGCGGGTAAACGGAAGTACGGTCACATGGTTCGGTTTGCTGCCTCCAAAAGCCTGATATTCCGTGCCCCGTGCAGACTCGTTTCCTATAAGGTTGGGCCATGTACGGCTAATTCCGGTAGGACGGGTGGCTTCATGGGCATTTACCATGATCTTATGTTCTGCCGCTTTTTCTATGGCATGCTGATAATGGTTGTTTAGCCATTGGCTGTAATGAAACTCACCACGCGGTATCATATTTCCTACATAGCCTGATTTAACTGAAGTGTAATCATTATCATTCATGAATTTATATGCTGCATCCAGGTGGCGTTCATAATTACGGATAGAGCCGGAAGTTTCATGATGCATCATCATTTTCACTCCCTTACTTTTTGCATAATCGCGAATCGCTTTAAGGTCAAAGTCGGGATAAGGAGTAAGAAAGTCAAAAACATAATCTTTTGAATTTCCAAACCAGTCTTCCCAACCGGTATTCCATCCTTCGACCAATACAGCATCAAAGCCATGCTCTGCGGCAAAATCAATATATTTTTTCACATTCCCGGTTGTCGCACCATGACGGCCATGAGGTTTTACTTTAGAATAATCTGTAATCCCAAGTTGTACACTTGGCAGGTCGTAAGTATAAGACCATTCACTTTTTCCGGTTATCATTTCCCACCAAACGCCAACATACTTCACAGGTCTGATCCATGATGTATCTTCAATCTTACACGGTTCGTTCAGGTTCAGAGTCATATTCGATGCCAGAATGTCCCGTGCATCATCACTCGCTATAATAGTCCGCCAGGGTGTACTGCATGGAGCCTGCATATGTCCTTTCGATCCATTCGCATCCGGTGTCAGCCACGATTCGAAAACAAAATTTTTATCATCCAGATTAAGGTGCATACAAGCATAGTTGATAAGCGCAGCCTCGTGCAGGTTGATATATAAGCCGTCATCGGTTTTCATCATCAGGGAAGTCTGTACTCCTGTCGGAGAAAACGGTGTTTGTGAAGCATTCGGTGTAATCGCATTTTTCATTAGGCCTCTGATCTCTGAAAGACGGGAAGTCGTATAATCATATTCTTGTGTATCATAATCGCCCGGTATCCAATAAGCTGTATGGTCGCCCGTCATGGCAAACTGGGTACGTTCTTCTTTAATAACAAAATAGATCAGATTCTTTTGTTGAGGAAATTCATAACGAAATCCCAGACCATCGTCGAACAAGCGGAAACGGATGATCATTTGCCGGTCTGTTCCTTCCTGATTCAATGTCACAGCTAATTCGTTATAGTGATTCCGGATATCTTTAGTTTCTCCCCACACAGGCTGCCATGTTTCATCGAAAGAGGCGCTTTTTGTATCTACTATACGGAAATTGTCATAAAGCGAGGTCTGAGGGTCATTAGTCCCGGACTTTATATCCATTTCCGCACCAAATTCAACTTTGGTTGTGTTGCCCATTAGTTCCAAACCCAATTTACTTGGCTTTATGATTTGTTTTCCTTTGTAGTCAAGCTGATAGCAGGGAATCCCTCCATTCTGCAAATGGAATTTCATCACGAAATTACCATCAGGAGATTTTAAATCCTGGGCATAAGCCGATCCTCCTAATAAACAGATGCTTATTAGCAAAAGTATTTTCTTCATTCTTATTATTTTATTTGATTGATATATTTACAGTTTTTCTATTATCCGGTACTTTTACCCAACATTCTTTCGTTGTCTCATTCCACGACCATTCTACTGAAGAAAAATCTGTATCCTGTTTATCCAGGATTATATTTTCTTCTACATTTCTGATAACCTTGTTATCTGCGGATATGCTATTCGGTTTTGCCTCTAAATGGTATTTGAGAACGATATTTCGCCTCTCCGATTGCCGGAAACCTTTATCTTTTGGTTCTATCATAGTTGTATATCCGTCACTCAATGTTGTACATACAAAATATGTCTTTGAATAAATATCTTTCAGATAGTCCAGATTTTCACCCTCATCTTCATAAAGCTCAAAGCTGGCATTTTCATCCTCATAGTTAGGGAAAATATGGATAAACAGGGGGTAGTCTTTCTTCTCATGTATATACTGCATTACAGGCATCATCGGGATAATCGAACCCTTTTTCACAAATACAGGGATTGTATTCAACGGTGCACGATAGGCTACGGTTTGCCCACCCAGATAGATAGTCTTTTTATCATTGAAGTCGATCCATTCCCCGTCAGGTAAGTAAACACGTCTTACCCGTTCTCCTTTTTTTAGCACAGGAGCCACTAATATTTCTTCTCCAAAGATGAACTGGTTATCTGTTTTTACAGCTTCTGCATCATTCGGATATTCCATAAATAAGCCTCTTGTTATCGGTAAGCCTGTATCGTGAGCTATACGTGAATATGTGTACAGATAGGGGAATAGCTGGTATTTCAGCTCGATAGCCGCTTTAGTATTCTTTTCCACCACATCGCCGAACATCCATGGCTCAACAGCATTGTCTCCCTCATGGTGAGCGCGGCTCAACGGGCAGAATATACCGAACTGCATCCAACGCGTATATAATTCACCCATTGCGTTATAGTCGGTAATATCTCCGCAATAACCTGATATATCTGTAGTCCAGAACGGAATTCCCCCCAGTCCGGCAGAAATTCCTACTGCTACCTGATTCTCAAGTTGTCCCCAACCTTCCAGTACATCATTTCCGTTACCGCTATCGTTTGTCCATCCGAATGTGTAACGTTGTAAACCGGCATAGGCCGAACGTGTCATCTGGAAGATCCGTTTATCCGGATTGCGTTTGTCAAACTGCTCTTTTACAACCTTATCCCATGTCAGACCATATACATTATGTATCTCATCGTGCATGCCTATATGATGTTTCATATTCAGGCGGTCTATGTCTTCTTCATTGCTCCATGCAGGCTCACCCATATCAGTCCAGAATCCGCTTATTCCGTCATCTATTGGCTTTTGCTGATATTGGCCCCACCAATCGGCAACTTCGGGAATAGTGAAATCTACTACACCGCAGTTTCCTCCCCATGGCCACGGCATATCATACGATTTTCCATTACGGACATCTTTTACGAAATAGCCTGATTTATCAGCTTCTTTCCATTGTATTTCATTCGCCTGTGATATAACAGGGTCTTGCGAGACGATCATCTTAAAGCCTTGTTCTTTCAATGATTTCAGCATCCCCTTTGGGTCTGTATAGTTTCCTTTGCGCCACTCAAAATCCTGTAAATATTGTGTCCATCCTATATCCTGATAAATTATATCACAAGGGATCTGACGTTTACGGAATTCAGCCGCTATGTCCAAAGCCTGAGCCTCTTTGGTATATAACCCCCGGCTCTGAGCGAAACCCAAAGCCCATTTAGGAGGCATGATGGGTTTACCAGTCAGGTCGATATATTGCTGTTGGATATCTTTATAATCTTTTCCGAATATGAAATAATAAACAAATGCCCCGTCCGGTGCTTCAAATGAGTAGTATTCATCTGATTCAGTACCAAATTTGAACTCAGTCTTGTATGTATTGTCCAAAAATATACCATAACGGTAACTACTCATAAAAAATGGAATGCTTTTTGCCAGAGGGTCTTCTGTGACACTGTAGCAGGGACGGTCGCTATTCCACATCTTATAAGAGCGTCCGCGGCGGTTCAGGGGGCCTGTCTTTTCGCCCAGCCCGAAAAATTGCTCATCGTTACGCAAAACCTTGTATGCTTTTACGGCTTTAGAATCGGCAACGTGCCCTCTCTCTTTAAAATCGCTGAAAACCAGTTTCTGCCATTTATCGAATATCTGTAACTGCATCGGATTTTTATTTACCCTGATACGCAGCTTCGACGTAAATATTTCATAACATGCGGGTTCGTCATTCACATTAATTTCTCCGATATCCTCGAGATTTTCATTTATTACAGCAAATGATTCATTGCTTCTTAGAAATTTCCCCGATTGGTCGAACCAGACTTTAATGACAGAGCTGCTGTTTATTGTCAGAGACATCTTCGACCCGTCTTTACAATTGAAAATAACCTGATTCCCGTTTTTAGTATAGGAGATACATTCTCCGGCAAATAGTGTTGCCGAAGAAAATATCAAACCTATTAGAAATAACCAAACCTTCTTTATCATAACCTTCTTACCTTTTCCTTATTAATTAATATTCAAGTACCAGCATATCCCAGTATTTAAGCGAAGGGAGTGTTAGCAAAACCTCATTGTCCGATTGGGAAAATTCAGTATTGATCGCAACTCCTCCATTGATATCGGGAGAGGCAATCCATACTTTCGAAACAGCTTTGGATGCGGTCACTTTTACCTGTATACCGGCGACTAGCGACGGTTCTTTTTGTGTGCCGTTCGTATCCCTCCATTCCATAGAATTAGCCTGTGAAAAGTTTATCAGATGAACCACATCTTTATCTGTGAATTTCTTTCCCACCACAGCTATACTGCCTTGCGATGCAGGCCAGTTTTCGAATGAAAGGGTTCCCGCGGCCGATTGTACGTTTATTGGAGAAAAAGTGCCTCCGTCGCGTAAGATATTCTGGTATGCAACAAGGAAATCGTAGTAATGAGTAAGGGATTCCTTTGTCCCGGATTTCATCTGCAAATTAGAGTTCGGGAAATATTCATTCGACAGATAGTGTTCTCCTAATTCGAGATGCGAGCCTCCAAAAGAGAATATCACAGCGTTGGTAAGCAATATACCGGGTGTATTGATGTAGCCGGAATTGTTTGATCGTGCATAATTCATATATGCCGCCAGAACAGTCGCTTTTTCATTTCCGCTATAACTATTATTATCGAGTATAACCTGAGCCAATTGGTCAAAAGTTTTAGATTCGTCCCAAACTTCTGTGTATAGGAAATCAACTTCTGATTTTGCAATACTCTTTTGCTGCCCGTATTGAGAAACTGCATTCATAACCAGTCGTTTGTCCGGATTGGCTTGTTTCATCGCCGAGATAAAAGGTTTATAAGTCTCCTCGAGCTTAACAGCATTTCCTGTATAGTCATAGACTGTTCCCCTGTTTCCCAATTGGTCGATATGATAGCCGTCAAAATCGAAAACTTTATAGACATCACCATGCCTTCCTGCAATATAATCCTGCCATTCCTTATTCCCCGGATTTGTCAGATAAATGCTACTGCGGAAAGGAGCGTCGAGGTGATGATTGTCTTTTTCGGTATGATTCTGATCTTTGAAAAGATACCATTCCTCTTTTACCCCATCTGCCGCCGCATTGCTCAATGCTCCGAAAGCAAGATTGTAAAACATGGCTTTCATCCCTTTATTGTGGGCAGCATTGATATATCCTTTGACTGTGGACAGATAATTAGTTCTGCCTATAAGGTCTGCCCATGATGCGGACGGATTGTCGACCGTTCCGGCCAATGGACGTTGGTGGTCATACATCCAGTCGTAGAATTGAATGCCGTTGATGTGATAACGGTTAAGGGCTTCGATGTTATTTTCTATTTCATTTTCGGATAGTTTGCCATATGATGAAAGAAAACCATAGCGAGGGAACTTCTTCCAGTCCGACGATACATCGACAGCAATGCTCTGGTGTATCTTTTCTGCATTATCGGTTACTTCATATATATCTACCATATACCCTTTGTAGTCGTCGGAGGGTGCAGTCCAGTCCCACGTGGCAGACGACAGGGTTTCTTCCGAAATCACTTTGCCTAAGTGGGAATACCTTACTTTTACATTGCCTGACGGCTTTTCTTTGAGGTAAAAGCGGACTGTCTCACCCGGTTTGTACGAAGCTTTATCCGTATGTAAATCTGCTTTGAAATAAGTCACACCATATACTACGGGATCATTATCCGTATCGTAATAATCTTCGCAACTCCACAAAGAGATTGTCAGGCAGAATATTAGATATACATATATTTTCTTCATGATAATATTTTTAAGCAGGAGTGCCTCCGGAGAAGACACTCCTTATATTTTAATTATTGTTTTTTGATTATAATAGTTTCTTTCAATTGATTTAGTTCAATTGTATATGTGCCTCCTTGTGTGATTTTCCATTTATAATCTACACCTGCTCCCGGATAATTGTATATTATTTGCTCTACATCTCCTGTCGGGTTTTTATCGGCTTCTCCGGCAATGAACCAGGCACCGTTCCAGTCGTCCTGCTTATCCAGTGTGAATTTCAATTCTCCGGCATTTAATGTTCCTGTCCAGGTGAATACATATGGATTGCCTGTTGCGGTCATCGGTGTCGCACTGCCAATATTCCAGCCGTTAGGCGAAGCATCTCCTACCAGATAAATCATGGCAAAAGGAGTGAATGGCACAATGTCTATCTTCATGTCCCGGGTGTCGAGTTTAATCTTGTAAACACCTCCTGTGATTTTCCATTTATTGTCAGGATCACCCGCCCATTTGTCTACATCGAGGTTAGTCCCTTCCGGTTGTTCATTTATTGCAGGACGGAAAAATACAGCATCCCAGTTGCCTGCGGCAGTTCCTATTTTGAATTCTCCACCTACCGATAGATCGTCATTGTAATGGAATACAAACGGATCGAGCAGATCTACAGTCATCGGATTGAAATTCCAGCCGGAAGGATTACCTACAAACCATAGTTCGCTAAATTCAGGGCCTTCTCCTTTTGTAATACTGATAGCCATCGATATCAGGTTCACTTTGACCGTATAAGTGCCTCCTTCTGTAATTACAAACTTTTCGTCCGGATCTGAGTCTGATTCACGGAGTACAAGTTTAGTGTCATTTTCTCCTCTATTATAAGAAGGTAAGAATTCCCCTTGTGTTGCTATAAGTTTGAATTCTCCGGCAGAAAGCGCACCTGTCCACGAAAATGCTTTCGGAGTGTTTGTTATCGGTTTCATTTCGGTAGCATCGTCGGCGCTCCATCCATTCGGTGTCGCATCTCCTATAAGGTACAATGTTTTCGTAATAGGTTTATGAGTCTTGATATTTATAGTCTGAACAGGCGAAGTCTGAGATTCAATATTTTCAGAAGCCACTTTGGCAATAATCCTGTATTGGAATATTGTCTCCGAAGCTGGGGTTATGCCGAATTTATCAATAAGCAGATCATTAAGTTCCTCATTCTTGTACGATTTCTCATACACGTTGCGTCCCATGTCTATGGATAACCCGTTCTCGAAATTACCATCCTGTTTGTCCATCTGGAAAACATATTCTATTGCCAGTCCGGTTCCGTTGTTTGTTCCCGATGTCCAGATGAATTTTATAGCTTCCGATGCAGGATTCAACGCATCCAGTTCTACAGTTTCCTTTGACGCGCTTATCTCCAATGGCTGGTCTCCTTTATTATATTCCGTATTATCCTCGTCGGTGCACGACCAGAATAGAAATAATAGTGTAAGTAATGATATTATTTTATATAATTTCATGATAGTCGGTATTTAAAAATTAATATCCTGTATTTTGTTTCAGATTTGGATTTGTGTCTATTTCTTTTTGTGGAATCGGAAAGAGCAAGTGCTTTTGTGAAGCATTTATTTTACCGATGGAATGCAGGAAATCAAGAGCATATTGCCCATTATCCCAACGTATCATGTCGAACCAACGATGTCCCTCGAATGCCAATTCTATACGGCGTTCCTGTCTGATTTTATCGCGCATCTGATCCTGAGTCAGCCCCTCCACATCGTCACGGTTGGTTAATCCAGCTCTTTTTCTTACCTGATAAAGCGGCTCTTCGGCATCAGATGTTTGTCCCAATTCGTTCAGGGCCTCTGCTTTCATCAGTAATACATCAGCATAGCGCAATACGATAATACTTGCTGAGTTTGTATTATAATCGGCTGAGATTGATAGCGGAACCAAAAACTTACGGACATTATAGCCTGTATTAGACATATTTGACTTATAGGTCTTACTATCGAAAGACGGGCATCCTTCATACAGGATTGTTTTGTCTTTTCGTAAATCGCCATTCTCATATTGGTCTACAAATTCCTGTGTAGGCTGGTTCCATCCGTAGGCTCCCCCTACCCATCCTGAATTTCGTGGCCCCATATAGGTGCTGAGCCAGTTTGCCTGATTTTCATCACTCCAGAAATCGGCTTTTGTAAGCCCATAATACTGAACTTCGAAAAGTGACTCCGATGTATTCTTATTCTTGGCTTCGCCGCCGAAACAATCGCTATAATTCGGATTTAATGTATAGCCCAGGCTTTCCACCATGTTGCACATTTTGAGGCTTTCATCATGCATCCCCAATGTAAGGTAAACTTTAGCCAGCATACCAGCTGCTGCTCCTTTGGAAGCACGGCCTATGTCACTGCCCGAATACTCTTCGCGTGGAGGTAAAAGCTCTATAGCTTCCTTCAGATCAGGAATGATTACTTCGTTGTAAATAGTCATCTTGTCTGTACGGGTTGGCTTGAGGTTATCGCCCGGTTTAGGAGTGGTTGTTGTTAGAGGTACATCTCCAAATAGTTGTACCAGAATGAAATAATAATGTGCTCTCAGGAATTTGGCTTCCCCTATACATCTGTTTTTTAAAGCCTGATCGATATCCATAGAAGGGACACTTTCTAAAACTGTGTTACAATACAAAATACCGGGATTGGGGCCACGCCAGATATCCAAAGCTGCAGCATTGTCGGTAGTAGTCACGAAATTAGCTATGTCGACAGTCTCTATTCCATCCGTACCGCCTCCTGCACCTACTTCACTGTTGCCTGCAATAATATCGAGTGTCCAGATACGCATATTATAGAGCTTAGGACGTTGGAGGGGTTGATATGCCCCGTTTACTAAAGCGATAGCAGATTCTTTGTCGCTCAATACTTCTGCGCTAGGGTCTTCATAAGGTTCTTTATCAAGGAAGTCCGAACAGGAAACCAGTAAAGATGCTAACATAATAAGACTTGTATATATTATTTTTTTCATGATTTTCTTTTCTTTAATATTAAATTTATAACCTTAGAATTTAACATTTACTCCAAAGCTGATCGTACGGGTGAGTGGATATGTGCTGAGGTCTATACCATTAGCTCCGACTTCCGGATCGAATCCTGAATATTTTGTGAAAGTATAGAGATTCTGGCATGACATGTACATGCGTACTGTTTGTAAATAAGCTTTCTTTGAGATTGCTTGCGGCAATGTATATCCTAATGTCAGGTTTTTAATTCTTAGATAAGAACCGTCTTCAACAAACCGGCTGGAATGGCGTGCATTCTTATTCGGGTCGCTGTATACAGCCCTTGGTACTGAATTGCTGGTTCCTTCCCCTGTCCATCTGTCCAATACTTTAGCTGTTTGATTTTGAGGTACGGCCATTCCTTCCTGCCAGATACGGTTTGCATTGTAAATATCATTACCGGCTACTCCCTGCAGGAATATTTGCAAATCGAAGTTTTTGTAAGCAAAACTGTTATTCATCGAGAATGACCATTCCGGAGTCGGATTACCTATGTATGTACGGTCATTGTCATTTATGACCCCATTATTGTCCAGATCACTGAAGCGGATGTCCCCCGGTGCTGTTCCTCCCGGAACTTGTATGGAGGCGTTGTTGACCTGATCCCAGTTCTGGAATAAACCATTTGTTACATAGCCGTAAAATGAATTGATTGGATTGCCTTCGGAATTTACCAATACTTTCGTCATATTGATATCATCTCCGGTAAATAAAGGTACACCTTCATTCATGCTGATGACTTTGTTTTTATTGTAAGAGACATTCAAATCTGTGTTCCATTCCAGTTCTCCCGTCAGATTCCGGGAAGATATGGTTAATTCCCATCCTGTATTCCGCACTTTTCCGGCATTAATACTTGGTACATAGATATCCGAATATCCTGTTGTGATAGGCACTGCCATCGGCACCAGCATATCGGTCGTGTTTTTGATATATCCGTCTAATGATAAATTAATACGCTGGTCGATCAGTGAAAGGTCAATCCCTGCATTCCATTGTTTTACGGTCTCCCATTTCACATCCGGATTTGGCATTACAAGCGGATACAGTGTCGATACAGGCGTTCCGTTAAATACATATTGTCCTGTTTTTAGTTTAGTAAAATAGGCGTACTCATTTATACCCCATTGATTTCCCGTAACTCCGTAACCCGCTCTCACCTTTATATCGTTTACCCATTTGTTCTTCTGATAAAAAGCTTCTTCCGACAGACGCCATGCTGCTGCAACGGAAGGGAAGGTTCCCCAACGATTGTCTTTTGAGAAACGAGAAGAGCCATCGCGACGGACGGTTAATGTCAGCAAATATTTATCAGTATAGTTATAGTTTACACGGCCCATAAATGAAAGCAGCGCCCAGTCATTTTTCGTTCCGCCGACTGTGGGTTGATTCAAGCCGTTAGATAACTGATTATTCTTGTCGCTCAGAAAACCTTGTACGCTGGCATTCATTTTGTTGTATACATTGTTTTGGGCACTCGAGCCGATCATCACATTCAGGTGGTGATTTTCATTGAAGGTATCTATATAGGTAAGGGTATTATCCCAAAGGTAAGTGAGGCTTTTGTTGGACTCTTCGTAGCGGTATGATTCAGGTTGGGAAATCGGTTTCCAATCGTATTTAGGGCTAAAGTTTTCCTTGTCCCAGAACTTAAAATCTATACCACCCAGCGTTTTGAAAGTAACTTTATCGAAGAAATTGATTTCGGCAAAAATATTTCCCAGCAAGTTATATCCTTTGGTAGTCTGGCTATTGACTTTTGCATTCCCTAACGGATTCTTAATATCTCCGTACCAATATGCTGGATTGCCCGGGCCGGAATAAGTTCCGTCTTCATTGTAAACCGGTTGTGTAGGTTGTGCGGCCATCGCATCGCGGATACTGTAGCTTCCCTGTTTCTTGGCATCATGGCTTAATGTAACATTATTGCCCAATTTAAGCCAGGGTTTTACTTTCGATTCCCCATTGAATTGTACGGTATACCGCTTATAAGAGGTATTAATAACAATCCCCTCCTGATCCAGAATACCTGCTGATACATAATAATTACTCTTATCTGTACCGCCGGAATAAGATACGGAGTAATTCTGGATCGTACTTGTCCGGAACAATTCGTCCATCCAGTCTGTTCCTTTTCCCAATGTTGTCGGGTCAGCAAAATCGGGTCTTTGCATCAGGTTTTCCGTCCCGCTATAATTTGCGATCATGTCATTGTGGTAAGACGCAAATTGACTTGCATTTAGCATATCGGGCATGCTGGTTGCATTCTGTATACCCCAATTGGCGCTGAATGATACAACACCATCACCGGATTTTCCTTTTTTGGTTGTAATAATAACGACCCCATTTGCACCTCTTGAGCCGTAAATAGCTGTTGCCGAGGCATCTTTCAATACGTCGACTGTTTGCACATCGTCCATATTGAGAGCGTTTAAAGAAAGGTCTGTCGGGACACCGTCTATTACCAATAATGGTTCACTGTTATTAATTGTACTTATTCCCCTTATACGGATAGAAACATTACTGCCCGGTGCACCTGAATTTATGATCTGAACACCGGAAGCCCGTCCCTGCAAGGCTTCTCCAATATTGGCGACGGGTTTATCCTGCATCGATTTTGAATCGATGGAAGAAACAGCTCCGGTTAAGTCTCTTTTTCTCATTACGCCATAACCTACTACAACTATTTCGTCGAGCATCTTCGCATTTTCTTTCAGGGTGATTTGCAGGCTGGATTTGCCTGTTACCGGAATTTCCTGTGCTAAGAACCCTACATAAGTTATGGCCAGAATGTCATTCTCATTTACATCGAGAGAGAATTTACCATCTATATCCGTAATAGTGCCATTAGTGGTACCTTTTACTGCTACAGATGCCCCTATAATGCTTTCTCCTTTTTCATCGAGGATTGTTCCTGTAATTGTTTTTTTGTTTTGAGCAGATAAGTGAAGTGTAAAAAGTAAAGTCAGAATAAGTAAACCTATTCTACTCACATATGCCCATTTCTTTTTTTGATCTTTTCTCATGGTCTATACGATTTATGAATTTTTCTTGTTTATGGTTAACATAGTTTCTTCAGTTTTGGAGACTGAAAATGGACCTAACCTCTTACATGCAAAAATATAAGCAGTTATTAAGTAAATAAAATTCGCATGGATAAAATATAGATAGTGTAAACTGTTAAACGTTTAATTTATAGATATTTAAATGCTTTGAGGATGTTGAAAAATATGGATGTGGTATGCCTTAGTTCTTCTTTATTATGCCTATTTTCATTACCATGGATTCAAATTCTTCGCGGGGCACAGCCGCTTTATTCCGAACTCTGGTGCGATAGCTATAAATGGTATTTGCAGAATAGTGTAAAAAGCTTGCAATTTTGGAACTGTCGGTTATTCCGAGTCTTATTAATGCAAAAATACGAAGTTCTACGTTTAATAGTTCGTTTGGTTTTAATATAAATTGTCCGTCTCTCACCAATAGGGAGTTAAATTCCTCAACAAAGTTAGGGTATAAATGTAAAAATATATTGTCAAAGTTTTCGTATAGTTCTTTCAGTTCATTGTCAATCATCTCTCTGGATTTTAATATCTTGTATAATTCATCAAGCTTCTTCTCTACCGCTTTTTTATTGAGTGTATTTTGATACTTTTCGAGTTTATTGATGTATGTCGAGCATAAATCAAGGAAATGTCCTATATATGCCTCCTTGATTTGATTTGCTTCTGATAGTTCATTATTTACGTCAGAGAGCTCTTTGTTGACGCTATTTAGCTGGTTAACAGTAGATTGTAGATCGGCGTTGAGCACGTTCAGTTTTACGTTAGTGTGATAGAGTTCCTTGCGTATACGGGCAACTCTCTTCATTTGCCTGTACACATATATTATTGCTATAATCAGAAATATGGATAATATACTGACAAGAATGAGGAATAATTGCAGTTCCGACTTTTGTTTGTTTACATTCTCCTGATAGGCAGAGTCTATAATCGGGAATATCTGAGATACTTCATATGTTCTCAATCGTGCATTGCAGAACATTGCATCTTCCATTGAGGATTTTATGCAATCATAAGCTCTTTCTACTTCCCCTGTTTCGTATAAGGCGGAAGCCAAAGCCTGCATAGATGCGTTCTCTTTGATCGCATTTT
This sequence comes from uncultured Dysgonomonas sp., assembly GCF_900079725.1. Taxonomy (NCBI): domain Bacteria; kingdom Pseudomonadati; phylum Bacteroidota; class Bacteroidia; order Bacteroidales; family Dysgonomonadaceae; genus Dysgonomonas; species uncultured Dysgonomonas sp. The sequence continues at coordinate 2,185,745 of NZ_LT599032.1, read as the reverse complement.
TTATATCACAGATAGCGGATATAGCATAATAGTGTTTTTGTAAACCGATGCTTCCCTCTTTTTTGTAAATGTTTGCAAGCGCATATGCAAGCACAGCCTTTTCATGAGTGTCGGATTCCGTCTGGTTTAAAATATCCTGTAATATCTGTCTGGCTTCTAGCAACTTATTCTCGTCGTATAGTTTTTCAGCATATACTATTTTATAGTGATTGGACTTTTCATCCAGAACATTGAGCAAAGAATCCCTATATAATTTGCTTTTTTCTATATATATGCGGGTATAAGGGTTATTATTTGAATAGTAGTTATATAATTGTTTATAGCAATCATAATATTTTATCAATAGCCAGTCGGAAAGATTCTTGTTATTTATTGATTTAAGAATATCGATTGCTTCTATGTACATTCCCGCAACGATATATAGTGATACTAAATCCAATTGAGATTCGTATGCCCAAGCTGGATTATTTAGCTTTTCTGCTATCACAGTATTTTCTCTGGCATAATAAATTGCAGAATCTGATATGTAAGTTTTGTATTCATTATAGAGTTTAAGATTAATATCATATCGCTGCTCCGGTGTAATGTTGGGAGTTTTGAGCATTTTCTTTATCTCAGATATTTCCTCTTCCTTCTCTGTCATGTAAAGCTCTTTATGCTCTACTAATTTATACAGGGAAATAAGTATTGTATCCTGTGATATTTTTGGAAAAACAGCACTAATACAAAATAATAGTATAACGAGGGAAAGTATTCTTTTCATCGATAGCATATGACTTTAAGCAAAGTTAGTAAAATATATCTTTGTATAGTAGAGAGAATTATTGATTTGTGAGTTTTTTATCTCCCATCCGATAGATCGGGTATTATTTCTCTGATGCTAGGCTAACTCAGATTCTTTTGGCCGAGGTATTATGAACGGCTTCAGTGTCTTCAATTTGGCTTTAAATTACGGTTAGGAACAAAATAAATTTTAAAAAAATATTTTTTTAGCCAATATGGATGTCTGCAAGTAAGTGTTTGTATATAATTATCTTATGGTTGTTTTTGGGAGAGATGGGAGTAACGGATGTTTTTATTACAGCCATTTTTTAGAATTATAAATTTGGATAATAAATATTTTCTATTACCTTTGCACTCGCTTTGATAAAGCAACAGGGAGATTCCGTAGCTCAGCAGGTAGAGCACATCACTTTTAATGATGGGGTCCTGGGTTCGAGCCCCAGCGGGATCACTAGCAAATGATGCAAAAAGAAGTAAAACCTTGATTTTCAGTAGAAAGTCAAGGTTTTTTCTTTTGTCCAAATAGGCAAAAAAGGGCAATTTACGACAGTATATACATGCCTAAATCGTGGACAAGCAAGCGTGCGAAAAATGGTCCACGATTTTGAGTATTAGTCACTATTTGTCAGCAACTTACCTCATAGCTACTTGATGGTTTAAACGTAATTTTAACCACAAAAAAGTAGTAAAATGAAACAAAAATCCTTTCATGTTTTATTCTTTCTAAAAAAGAATAAAATCAAAGCAAACGGAGAAGCCCCTATCGCCATGAGAATCACTGTGGATAAGCGGTTCTGTGAAATGTTTGTCCGAAGAAGTGCATTAGTAGAGAATTGGGATCAGACCAAAGGAAAGCTTAAAACCAAAGACAAACTATCAACTGAGATCAATATGTATATTGATACGGTCAGGGCTAAAATTCAGAATATCCACAGACAACTAGAAGCCGACAACCTCGAAATATCAGCAAAAGAAATTTGTAACCGCTTTTGTGGTGTAGAAGAAAAGTACAAAACTCTTATTGACGTTTTTGAAGAACATAATAAAGAGATCAAGCAATTACAAGGTAAAGGCTATGCTCAAAAGACTATAATCCGTTTTGAGGGTACAGTAAGATATCTGAAGGAGTTCTTAAAGAAAGAATATAAGAAGTCCGATATCAATCTAAAGGATATTGATCTACCCTTCATTCAGAAATTTGATACCTTTTTAAAGACTGAGAAGAATTGTGCTCAAAATACGGCTATCACCCGATTGAAGCAAGTAAAGAAAATTATGCGTATCGCTTATTCTAATGACTGGATTCAGAAAGACCCTTTTATGACTTACCGATTCAAGTTCGAGGAAACAAATATCGAGTTCCTAACACAAGAAGAATTGAATTCTATTATTCAAAAGAACTTCTCTATTGAAAGACTAAGTACAGTTAAAGATATTTTTCTCTTCCAATGTTTTACCGGATTGGCATTTTCGGATATTGAACAATTAAAGTCTGAACATTTGGTAAAAGACAACAACGGCTCATTATGGATTCGCAAGAACAGACAGAAAACGAATAATATGTGTAATATTCCTTTAATAACAGCTGCAAAGATGCTTATAGACAAATATGCGACCCATCCAGACTGTCTCGAGAAAAACGTATTGTTTCCTGTGCCTACGAATCAACGCATGAATTCTTATTTGAAGGAAATTGCTGATTCGTGTGGTATTACCAAGAAGCTCAGTACGCACGTAGCCCGACATACAGCGGCAACGATTGTATTTTTAGCGAATAAAGTATCGCTGGAAAATGTAGCTAAAATACTCGGGCATTCAAATGTCCGTACGACCCAACATTATGCCAAAGTTTTGGATAGTTCTATTATGAGAGACATTCAAGAAGTAGATAAGAAATTTTCATTGTAGTTTCTTTTCTTTCATCTGAACACAAATGTATTATAAGAGAATAATTTAATCAAGGTCTAGCTCTCCGAGTTTGAATAAATAATCTTCCTTTCTACGAAAGAGTATTATTTATCAAAACCTTGCTTTTATTATTCTCTTTTTAATTGGGGTGTTTATCAGTTGTAAAGAAAAAATAATATTCAATATTGTAAATTGATAGAATAAAATAGATAAAGCCTTATTTGCCTAATCGATCAAATAAGGCTTTCTTATAACTACTTCCAATTGGAATTGTTTTTCCTCCTATTTTAAGCATATTTCCTTCTATCATTTCTATAGCTTTGACGGCTACAATATATGATTTATGAATTCTGACAAAGCGTTCAGAAGGTAAGATGTCTTCGAGATTTTTCATTACATATAAAGCTGTTATTCTTTTCTGTATAGTATGGAAAGTAACATATTCACGTTGTCCTTCAACATATAATAAATCAGTATATTCGATTTTATATATTTTAGCTCCGTCTTTTACTATAATAAAATCATCGCTATCTACAACTGCTAGTTTTATAGGGTTAACAGTACTCTGCGAAGTTCCGTCATATCTACCTTTTGCTTTATACATAGCTTGAAGAAAGCGTGGAAATTCGACAGGTTTCAATAAATAATCAGCCACATCAAGTTCAAAGCTTTCAACCGCGTATTCAGAATATGCAGTTGAGAAAATGATAATTGGTTTTTTATTAAGGCTACGAGCAAATTCTATTCCAGTCATATCAGGCATCTGAATATCTAAGATTAAAAGGTCTATATTCTCTTTTTGCATTATTTCGATAGCCTCGAATATATTTTCACAAGTCTTTATTAAAGTCAGAAATGGGACTCTAGCGACGTAGTCTTTTAAGAGTTTTCTAGCATGAAACTCGTCATCAATAATTAAAACCTTCATCATATTTTCCATAATTAGATATTGATAATCAATTCCGTTTTATAAATATCATTCCCATCTTCAATATTCAGTATGTAATGATTTTTATAGAGAATATTTAGCCGGCTTTTCATATTTTCTATGCCTATACTACTCCTCTTAACTGGTACCTCCATCAATGTTTGAGTATTTTCAGACGTAAATTTAATCTGATTTTTCTCTACTATTATATTAATGTGGATATAACTATTCTGATGTTGTAACGGGCAATGCTTAAAACAATTTTCGATAATGGGTTGAAAAATCATCGGTGACACCAATACATCTCCTATTTCATTCCGATAATTAAAGACAATGTCCCGATCTGTCTCAAAACGAGCTTTCTGGAAATCAATGTAGTTTTCTATGTACTTGATTTCGCTAGATATTGGTACTTGATTTGTTTCACAATCTTCTAATACATAACGTAACATCTGAGACAACTTCATGATATATTTAGAAGCATTTTGGTTGTCGAAATAGGTCATGGAATAAATATTATTGAGGGCATTGAATAAGAAATGAGAATTTATTTGGGTTTTCAACATCTCCATTTCCATATTTTTATTTCTTGCTAACACTTCTTCCTTGTGTTCGTTCTCTTTCTTGAATTTCTTTACAAAGTATATTATAGTACTAATAGCATATGTAAGCATTACAAGAGCTAAATATTTCAGTCTGATGTCGCCGATATAACGCTCCATAACTAGTGAATTGATAATTTCGCTCAATAAAGACTCTATACTTGCACATACATACACAATACCACATATCATGAAACAAGATGCGACAATATAAAGCAAATATCCTTCACTTCGTTGTTGTTCTATAAATTTTGGAATCAATAGATAATGAGTTAACAGATAAGTGAGAAGTGAAGGAATAAGCAAAAAAAGCACCAAAACGAATGACTGTAAGACATTATGCTCTATGGTATTCTTTACGAATATAAATAGGATAAGCATAATCAATATAACTGTAGCTCGTCTGGAATAAAGAGTTGTTATTATTGTTTTGAAATTCATACGTGTCTGATCTGTTGGTGGTATATATATTATCAAACGAAATATTTAAGGAGAGATTACATTTTAGTTCTAAATATAGACTTATATATGTGTAACCCTTTTATCTGCTTGTATTTTACTTAGTAAACTCTATACTAAATGGATAATCTAAATCAAAAGTATTAAATATTAGCTCTATTATTCAATGTATTCTACCAAAATGGTAATTGACAGCACAAACGGTTTAATTTACCTTATAAAGCGATTATTAATTGCTATTTAGTGATTTAATTGTGTTTATACTGATTTATTCTGCATTCATTGATTTTATTTTATTCGTTAGACCTTGCTGAATAGTTTTACACCAAACTAAAAAAAAGGTGTATAAAATGAAATATCAGCTTAAGAAAATTTATCCTTTATTTTTCTTGTTATTATTCGTCACAAGGATCAACGCTCAAGAATCTCTTGGAGGATATAGATTAGAAAAATGCATTGATTATGCTTTAAAAGGAAATAATGTAATTCAGCAACACAATTCTGAAATTGGTGAATCTGAATATAAAAGAAAAGAGCAGCAATCACAACTGTTACCTCAGGTTTCAATAAATAGCCAGTATGATAGATACATCGAGATACCATCGACGATACTTCCAGGGGAAATTATCGGACAGCCCGGGGAAAAGATTTCAGTACAGGCAGGTACTAAAAATGTTTTGGATCTTTCAGCTAGACTAGAGCAAGTTATTTATGATCCTAGTTTATTTCAGGGAATAAAGATAGCGAGAAGCAACGTAGAACTGCAGCGACTTCGAAAATCTCTTACCGAAGAAGAAGTTATTTATAATGTAAGCCATGTATTCTATGAAGTAATGAGTTCCGAAGAAGAATTACGAGTCGTAGATACAATATCACTAAAGCAAGAAGAGCTATTTCAAATAATCCGTCAAAAAGTCAGTGAAGGGGCTTCCAGACCAATAGATTTGAATCGGATTCAGGTGAATATTAATAATCTAAAACTTAGAAAAAAGGAATTGATTAATGTGATCTTTCAGCAGAAAAATTATCTAAAGACTCTGATCGGAATGCCTATAGAAGATTTATTTGAAATTAATTATACTTCTTCAGAATTGATTGAAATAGCTGATATTTTTCCTTCAGTAACAGGCTATAACTATATCGGACTCGATATACTAGAAAAGCAAAAAGACATTATAGGAATACAGATTAAGCAAGAAAAACGGAAATATTTGCCGGTATTGTCTGGATTGATCGCTGGGGGATATCAGTTTCAATCAGATAAATTTCAAATAACAAAAGATCCTTGGGCCAGTTCTGTAGTTGTTGGATTGAGGCTTCGTTTCCCAATTTTTGATGGCTTCGCAAAACGGAATAAAATAAAACAATTACGTTTCCAGCAGCAAAATATCGATTTTCAAATCAGGGAGAAACAACTGGAATTAGATGCTAACCAACGCAATGCTATTAATCAACTGCAAACATCCTATGAATCCATTAATGAGCAAAAAAACAATCTCCTACTTGCAGAAGATAATTATAACAAAACTAATCTACTATATCAAGAAGGTTTAATTGACATCACGGATGTATTTAATACAGAATCCACATTATTCAACTCAAAGATATCGTACATCAAAGAACTGATCAACTATAAAAAATCACACATTGATTTGTTAAAATCGCAAGGAAGATTAAGAAATAATATTAAAGCTGTAATAAAATGAAAATGAGAATTATAATCCCAGTATCGATTTTCTTTATAGGGTTGGTAATTTGGATATTATCTACTAATAAAAAAATGATGGAGGATAAATTAGAACAATCAATGATTGTTAATACGACTATACCCGTTATCACCGAAAGCCCCCGGTTTTCAAGGCTAAATAATGATATTATGCTCAACGGAACTATTATTCCGGATAAGGAGGTCTTTATCCTTTCAAAAGCAGAAGGCATATGCATACATAAATACAAAAAGACAGGTGACAGAGTTCAAAAGGGTGATGCAATTATACAAATTGAAAATACTGTTTTGAAAAAGAGTTTGACTATCGCTCAAGCTGATTATGCTAAATTTTTAAAGGATATACAGCGCTATCAATCTTTACAAACACAAGGAGCGGTATCCCAACAAGAATTGGAAAGTAGCCAGATGTCTTTGCGTGAGATGGAGGAACATATTACAAACTTAAAAGATCAAATTGAAAATACAACTATAGTCGCACCTAGCTCAGGTATTATATCTAAGACTTTTGTAGAAGAAGGACAATTAGTAACAACTGGAGGAGAAGTTGCTCATATCATCTCAGGATCGGAATTGAAATTACAAGTAAATGCAACTGAAGAAGATGTCCTCAAAATTAGTAAGAACCGGAAAGTTAAAATTCAGGTACCATCTTTAGAGAATGAATCCTTTTCTGGTATTGTGGATATTATTGCACCTAAAGCAAATAACTTACATTTCTACACTATTGATATTAAACTAGAAGGTATCGATGAATCCTTAAAGCCGGGAATGTATGCTAATGTAAACATTCAGCCCTTAGAAAAGGAAACCCAACAAATTATTATAAGTCGAAAAGCCATTGTTGGTGGACTGAAAAGACCCTATCTCTTTATTGTTAAGAATGGAAAAGCATATAAAAGAAGTGTGCAATCTGGCTTTTATAATGATAGAGAAATCGAGATTAAATCAGGAATATCTATTGATGATGTTGTCGTTAATAGTGGGCAAATAAATCTAACTGATGGTGTACCTGTCTCCATATTAAATAAACAAGACTAAGGGGATCTCCCAAATAGATATTCAATTGATAATAATACATTAAACTTATTTTTATGATAGGAACTAAATTTTTTCCCGCTATTCTTATTTTATCTTTTCTATGCTCTGCATTAAATGCACAAGAAAGTGATGAAAATAAGACTCAAATCCAGAAAAACATCAATGATAAATTCTCCGTGACAAGAACATTTGATCTTCAGGTAGATCAGTATCTTCCTGCCAATTTTGATTCTGAACTTTTCGGACAAGATTATCAAAGTGGAGAAGTGGCTAATTACACAAAATTGCGATTAACAACAAATATACCAATTATAAAGAAGCCTAAATGGACTGTTACTGGAACATTGAGATATAAATATAATTCGCTCCAATTTAAAAAACTGGAAAATAGAATAAATCCTGATATCCCATTGCATGACTACAAAGATGATTTCCATTATTTTTCCGGGACTTTGAGCTATACTTATTTTTCAAAATTGTTTAATAAGCCATTTATAATAAATGGAAGTTTAGGTTACGATGCAAGCGATAAAGGTCGTGGACTTTTAAAGGGGATTGTAGGTGGTACATTTGTATTAAAAAAGACAGATCGTACTAGGATTAGTTTAGGTGCTATTGTATTTATTGATCCTGCAGCTCCTATACCCGCAGCTCCTATTTTTGCTATTGAGCATCAGTTCCGAAATAGTGCATGGACTATGGACTTGATATTACCACAAAGGCTACTTTTTAAAAGAAGTCTACTTAAAAATGGTCGAATATCAATAGGTAGTGAACTCGACGGAGATAATTTTTATGTTTCAAATACAGCTTTTGGCTCAGGCTCTATGTATGATTTTAGGCAAATGGAGCTAAAAACGGGAATTACATATGAATATGCTGTAAAAGATTTGGTATTTACTCTAAAAGGAGGAATGTCTAATTTCTTTCAAGATCGATTAGTCGAAAAGAGCAAATTGTCTAACGATTATATATTTGAATTAAATCGTAAAGCATCAGGCTATTTTACTTTTGGAGTATCCTACAATCCATTCTAATTACCATATAAATAATTATGAAGATTGCAAAAATATCAATAACAAGACCCACTGCTGTTATTATATGCTGTGTTGCCTTAGTCCTATATGGTATTTATTCTTTAATGAATATTAATCAAGAATTAATGCCAGCGATTTCCACAGAGACAATATCAGTCAGTACAACATACCCTGGTGCCGGAGTGCAAGATGTTGAAAATTCTGTTACCAAGAAAATCGAGGAGGCTGTTTCTTCTTTGGAAGGAATAGACAATATCATGTCTACTTCTATGGAGAGTTTCTCTTTAGTAACCATTAAGTTAAAGCCTGGAGCAAAACTCAGCAAAATAATTCAAGATGCGCAAAGAAATATAAATGCGATACGTTCCGATCTACCCGAAGGAGTCAAAGATCCTTCGATAACCGATTTCAAAATAACCGATATCCCCATTATGACTATTGGTGTAACATCCTCTATTGAAGAAATAGAGCTGTTTGAAATTGTGGATAGAGAAATTAGACCACAAATTGAAAGGATTCCTGGCGTGGGAAGAGTTTCTCTTATTGGAGGGTTGGAAAAAGAAGTACAAGTCAATATTAACGAAGACAAAATAAAATCATATCAATTATCTGTAGACCAAATTGTAAGAACTTTGATTACTTCCAACATGGACTTTCCCACAGGGAAACTTAGCAATGAAGAAAAACATCTACAGATTCGATTAGAAGGTAAATTTGAGAAAATTTCAGACATTGAGAATATTGTGGTTAAGCGGCTTGAAGACGGAACAGTTGTTAAGATAAAAGATATAGCAGAAGTTGCAGATACATATAAAGAAGTAACTACCATAAATAGAACCAATGGAATTCCGTCCATTGGTATTACAATACAACGTTCTGCCGATGCCAATACAGTCGAAATATCAAAAGCGATAACCTCCCAACTAGAATTACTAAAAGCTAAATACAGAAATAAAAATATTTCTTTCGTAGTCGCAGTTGATAATGCCGAATTTACTATACAAAGTGCCGATTCGGTAATGTTCGATTTATTTTTAGCTATTATTCTGGTGGCAATAACGGTATTCCTATTCTTACAGAGCTTTAGAAATTCAATATTCGCAGCTATCGCGATACCTCTTTCTCTCATTATAACCTTTATTCCAATGTCCTTATTAGGATTTAGTCTGAACATTATGTCTTTGCTTGGATTAACGCTGGTTATTGGAATTTTAGTCGATGATGCAATTGTTGTGATAGAGAATATTCATAAACATTTAGAGAAGGGGAAAACAATAGTGCAAGCTGCTTATGATGGTGTTAAAGAAATCGGGTTTACGGTTATGTCGATAACACTTGTAATTATGGTTGTATTTGTACCGATCTCTTTCACAGAAGGCATCATTTCAGATGTATTCCGCCAATTTGCATTGACTATTGCATTTTCGGTTCTGGGAAGTTTAGCGGTGTCTTTTACAGTTGTTCCGTTGCTTTATTCCCGTTTTGGTAAACATGAAAGTATCCGAAAGAATTCTTTTTTCGGAAAGTTCCAATCATCATTTGAAGAAGTGATAACACATATAGCTACTTGGTTTAGTAAGATACTCGCATGGTCATTTTCTCATAAAATAATTGTTTTGGGAAGCGTTGTTATATTATTTTTTGGTTCCCTGTCTCTTTTAGTTCTAGGGTTTATTGGTAGTGATTTTGCACCTCAAGGAGATCAAGGACAATTTGCTATTAAATTGGAATTACCTCGTGGGGTAACGATTGAACAAACTAATCAGATAACCCTTAAAGCTGAAAGCATTGTAAGAAGCAATAATGTTGTAGAAAATGTTTTTACAACGGTAGGTGCTGAAGAAAATGGACAGACACAACCTAGGTTGTCTGAGTTACGGATAAAGCTAATTCCTCATAAAGACCGCAAAATATCATCTATTGATTTAGCAAGAAAACTAAAATTAGAACTGCAAGGTACACTTCCTGATGTTATAGTCAGCTTGGGAATGACCGACATAATGGGAAATATAGATGCATCTCCAATTGAATATTATATTACAGGACAAAGTATAGATTCAGTCCAAACTGCTGCAAACTTATTATTGAATAGAATGAAAAGTATAGAAGGTCTTATTCATCCACAAATATCTTCTAAAGAAGGGAATCTTCAAATCAGTATCATTCCGGATCGTGATAAAATGGCAGACTTAGGCATATCATTCGACAATTTGGGGAGAACTTTAAACCTTGCTTTCAGTGGTAACACAGATTCTAAATTATTAAGAAACGACAAAGAATATGATATTAATATCCGACTTGATAGGGTTGATAGAGAAGATATCCGGAATGTAGAGAATCTCTCATTGCTAAACGATTTCGGTCAACTTGTTTTATTAAAGCAGTTTGCTAAGATTGAAGAGACAGAAGGTCCAACTCTTTTAGAGAGAAGAAATAGAACCCCATGTATACGCATTACTTCACAAACTGGAGGCAGACCTATTGGAGATATTGGAACTGATATAAATAAGGCTGTGGAGAGTTTGGACTTATCTGATCAGATCAATATAATACCTGGAGGAGAACTTGAAACACAGGGCGATAGTTTTAGTTCATTAGGTATTGCTTTAATTGTATCTATCTTCCTTGTATACTTTATCCTGGTTTTACTTTATAACAGTTTTGTTTACCCATTGGTGGTTCTCGGTTCTTTACCTTTAGCTATGATAGGTGCACTCTGGGCTTTGGCTTTCACAATGGAAACACTTAATATTTTCACTATTCTAGGGATAATTGTACTTATCGGGCTTGTGGCTAAAAATGCTATTCTGTTAGTTGACTTTACTAATCATCTGAAAGCTAAAGGAACCCCTTTAAAAGAAGCTTTATTGGAGTCCACGAAACAACGATTTCGACCTATAATTATGACAACATTAGCAATGGCTGTAGGAATGCTCCCTGTCGCATTAGCCTCAGGAGCTGCAGCTGAATGGAAAAATGGACTTGCCTGGGTTATTATTGGAGGGTTAATAAGCTCTATGTTCTTGACATTAGTAGTTGTACCGTTAGTATATTATTTGATTGATAGGTCTCTAACTAAATTTAATACAGATAAAAATAAGAACGAAATATTTATAGCAGAATAAGATGCAAGCATATAAAATATTAGTCTTATTCTCTCTTTATTGCATAACAATCTATTCTTTAGATGCACAGGTTACACTAGATAGTTTGATGAGAAAAGAAGCTCCTAGTTCTGTGAAGGAGCTACTTTCTCCCAATCATATTGAACTAACAGTTGATGAATCAATTGAGATCGAGGATCGTAGCCCAGCATTTGCTGCATACAGAGATAATTTCTTTATAACAGGTATACCCTTGAACCGAAAAATAACAAATAGTTCTGCCGATGCTCTTTTTCAAGTCAGTATCAGACAGCGTCTTACTAAAACAGTTTTACCTTTTAATACATTTGCTTATTTAACATATACTCAAAAATCATTTTGGCAGATATACGAAGAATCAAGCCCGTTTAAAGACAATAATTACAATCCGGGAATAGGTTTAGGAAAATACATTATTCATGGGAATAAACTAACGGGTGCTGCTTTTCTCCAACTTCAACATGAATCAAATGGAAGAACTGGAGATGAGTCCCGTAGTTGGAACTTCTTAAGCCTTACAGGGAAGTATTTCCTTAATTCTTGGATAAGTCTCCGTGCAGAAGCATGGATACCATATGTTGACGGTGAGAACAACAAAAATTTGATTGATTATAAAGGATATGGGATATTTTCAGTTAATGTAATTAACTCGTCAAAACGCTGGTGGTTATCTTTGGATATAACACCACGAAAAGGCATCGGGAATGGAAATCTTGCTTTAGGGATAGCGTATAGAATAACTAAAAAATCATACCAATATACATTCGTTCAATTTTATAACGGATATTCAGAAAAGCTCTTAGAGTATGATAAATATTCTAACTATTTAAGAATTGGCATCTGCCTCAAACCTGACTTTTATAGTATTTATTAAAGAATAAAATAAAAATATATGTATTACTTATTGCTTGAACTATTGAGCCATGCTATGCAGAAGAGTCTCGATGTTGAGAAACCAGAAAAAAGATATAGTAATGATCCTAAAAGAGAAATTATTCAAAAGACTAGGATAAGGAAGCGTTCAAGGAATAAAGGTTTCTCAAATTGAGTTTTAAAAAATATGTTTCATTAGTAGATAATTAGAATCAAGAATACTATAAAAAGTAGTTCTTATTTATTAATTAATACATTCTGTATATTATGAAACAATTGATGATGTCGAGGTTATTTGAGCACTTATCTGCTCCCTCGAAAAAAGTATCTAACTTTGAAATGCAACATGCCTATGAAACCTTCTTAGAACATGTATTAACCTTAAATCAATCTAATCCTGATTATCAAACGATTTATCAGAGATTAAATTTTACTCGTGTAGAGTTTCAATCATTACAGTCACAAATTACATACGAGCAGGGGGAAAAATGTCCTAAGAAAGCTGTATTTACAAAAAGCTATTTCTGTTATAAACTCAGAGTTGATTCTGTTAGAAACAAGGTTTGCCCATCCTGAACGATTTATAAAAGAGCAGACCTTTAAATCCGATCTGCATATAATTCCTAAGTCAAAAGACTTGGGGATTGTCGCATTAGCAGAGATTGTCGAAAGCCTTTATCTAAGTCAGGAAGTCTTGAATAATGAAGGAAAGCCAGCAAGTAAAAGTCAGATTGGGAATAAATTCGAACTGATCTTCAATGTTTCTTTTGGCGAGATCTCAGATAAGACCTGTGAAATATATAAACGAAAACCATTCAACCGAACGAAAGCTCTCGATTTCCTTCGTAATATGATCATGCGTAAGGATAAAGAAACAAGATGAAAAATAATGCATTTATAACATATTGTATATAAGTTGATTTCAAATAATCATTAGAGGGGTAGTTAACTATCCCTCTATTTTTCTGTCTCCAATTGTCAGTTCTTTGCTTTACCAATCGATTGGAATTAATCAATTATTAATTTCAAAACAAAGAATTATGTATTTAGACAATGAAGACTTTCTATCATGGATGGAGAAACTATTCAAGAAGCTTACAATTATAGGTAGCGACCTAAAAGCAATGATGGCTACAGGAGAAGCATTTAACAATGAAGATAAATTATTAGACAACCAAGATCTCGCTTTTCTACTAAAAGTCAGCTATCGAACACTTCAAAGATATCGGGACAGTGGTCAGCTTCGTTATTTCCTAGTCAGGCGAAAGACCTTTTATCGTATGGCAGATGTCAAAGATTTTATCCAGTCCTATGCCTCAAAGAAGGAGATTGTAATGTTCAACAAGGGCATAGAAGAGGGTAAAATCCTGAAATGATTCTGCATTTACTCATCTAAGCAGAATGAAGCAAAAAGGTGAGGGCTGTGTCAGTCTATCACCCTCCCTAAAGGCTCCGCATTTAGCAGAAACACCCTCGCTCCACCGCTTCGGATTGTTTAGCTAAATTGAGCAAGAGGGAACTGGACTATCGTCCTGTTCTCCTCTTGCCCTTCGGGGCAAAGCCTTCGGCTTTAGTGCTTTATTAAAAAGCACTGTTATAACACTTGCTATAACTGGAATTGATAGACAATTCTGCTTAAGCAAGTTATATATATGAATAACTATAAAATAGTTATAACAATGGAAAAACAGAATAGAAAAACCATCTTTACCACCATCGCGATAGATAAGGAAACAGATAGGATTATAGAGAAACTCAGCAAACGCTATTTGCTGAAAAAAGGAGAAATAACAAAACTTGCTTTTCAGTATTTAGATAAGGCAAATATCAATCCGAGCGAAGCTCCCGAATCAACAAAGGCAGAACTAAGGAGGATCAATAAACGGCAGGATGATATTATCCGTTTTATCCGACACTATGAAGAAGAACAGCTCAATCCAATGATACGGACAAGCAATTCAATTGCCATAAGATTTGACCAGATTGTCAAATCAATGGAAGATATTATCCTTTCCCATCTTAAAGCCAATCAGGAAGGGCAGAGTAATTTATTAAGAATGTTAAGCGAAAAATTCACAGGACACGCAGATGCAATAAACAATCAGGCGAAACAGCTATCGGCAATATATAAAACACAGCAGAAGGATAATAAGAAATTACTTCAATTAATTAGCCTTTATTCAGAACTAGCCACAGCAGGATTAATGGATGGAAAACGAAAAGAAAACCTAAAAACAGAAATTATAAATCTGATAAATGAATAATAGCACCAAACACACACAAAGAATAGACTAAATGAATATAGATTTTCCACCACCATCAAATGGAGTATATAACAATGCAGGTAGCTGTAGACGACTAGGAAATTACCTAGAGCACGAAGACTTAGAACGTATGGAGAAAGGTATTTATACCGAAGGCTTCTTTAACCTGACAGAAGAGAACCTGTATAAATCACAAGTTGTAAAGGACATAGATAACAATAAAGCTCAACTACTGAAAACAGATGCTAAGTTTTACGCTATCCATATCAGCCCATCGACGAAAGAGTTACAAGCAATGGGAGCAACTGAACAAGAGCAGGCCGAAGCCATGAAACGCTATATCCGTGAAGTGGTTATTCCCGAATATGCCAAAAACTTCAATAAAGGATTATCGGCAGAAGATATAAAGTTCTACGGAAAGATACATTTCGACAGGGATAGGTCAGACAACAAACAGAATATGCACTGCCATTTGATTGTAAGCCGTAAAGACCAATCCAACAAAATCAAAATAAGTCCGCTAACCAATCACAAAAACACAAAAAAAGGAACGGTTAAAGGAGGGTTTGATAGGACTAATCTTTTTCAGCAAGTTGAGAAAGGTTTTGATAAATTTTTTAATTATAACAGACCTTTAGATGAAAGCTTTGAGTATTATAATGCTATGAGGAACGGTTCTATATCCGAGCAGATAAGTTTGCAAGAAGATATACTTACCTGTGAAAAAGAAAATAGGCAAATAAGCTTAGGTGCAGATGTGCTGATAAGTAAAAAAGAAGAATTGGAACAACGTAGAACTGTTGAAAAGCAAAATATTAGAAGAGAAACTAACAATCGGCAAGGTTTGTAATCGCTATTTAACCTTTATAATTGTAGGTGTTAAACTCCATTTTTAAATGTCTCAAAATAGATTTTATATAAGAAAGTTTTGTTTCTTCTGGCATTTTTTTTAATATTTCTAAATCTATATCTATATCCAAGATTTCTTTATAAAAAGTATAATCAAAGTTACTTTTAAGAGAGAACATATCCAATAAAGTTGGATTTTTAGGTTCTAGATATGATAGTTTGTCAACTTCGTAGAGGAAGGGTTCAAAATCACTTGCAATCAAATTATACAGCTTGATGGCAAATCTTTTATTTTTGCCATCATACATAGTTATATGAGGCTTAAAATCATTATATGTTAATTTGTTCCACACCTTTTTAAGAGCGTTGTTATCATCACATCTGAAGTAAACTGTATTTTGTCCAAAAGGGAAAAAATTCTCGACAAAAGAAATATACAGTATCTCACCAGAGATAATATTTGACCATTTTGCAACAAAATCGTCTCCTACTTTATTTTTATATGGTCCTCTAACTGTAATATGAGCTTCCGTCCGCTGATTATAATCGCAGATTAGTTTGATAGAGTTTAAATACTTTTTTAATCTATCATTTTTGGGGTAAAGCACATAAAAAGAATTTCTTCTATCCATTTATATTAAAAGTTTGGGAAGAATGCATTGTTTATCAACGGCTTCTAGAATATCAAACAATTCATCTCCAAATTGTCTACTTTTCTCAAATGCAATATTTCTTTCTTCTTTATCACTAATCCAATTTAGCATTTCTTGACTTGGCACTTGTGTTTTATCAATAAACCATTGATACGAATTAAGTGCTTTCTGTATTTTATCTGAAACATTTGAATTTATACTCTTCAATGATTGTAATCTTTCTGTAGGTGTTAGCAATGCTATTTCTTTCACTTCATTTTGATCTATTGTTCCTTCACGTGCAAGTAACATTAAGACAAAAGAGAAGCAAGTAAGTTTTCTCGAAAACTTTAACTTCAAATTCTTAGTATGAGCTACAAGTTTTTCTTGACCTGAATTTTGATTATCCACTTGTTTTCGGATCCTTCGATGCTCATAATTTAAACATAAAGATTTCCAAAATCTAATAATATCATTTGTCAAATATATTGGTTGAAAATGCTCTGTGTGGTCATGGAAGTCTACATAATAGCAATTGATTATTTCTGATAAACATTTATCATATAGTGCCGCATTATAAATAGCCTTTGATTCTAAGAGTAATAACATTCTAGCTGTAAAGAAATTGAAATAATCATCTGATGGGCTACCTAGATTTTTCTTCATATCCTTTAACCATAGGGCATTCAGATACAATCCATCTTTACTGAACTCAGGCAATCCAAAATTACGACAAATTTTAATTATCTCCGCATTAATAAGAGTTTTCTCTAAATTAGAAGCTTGTTGTTCACCTGTATCAATTAAAAAAAGATCTATATCCGAATTTTTGGAGGCTTCGAGTCGTCCATAGCTACCTGTTGAATATATACACAGGTTGCTATCTTTTAATTCTTGAATTTGAGAGACTCGGTTTGATAGTTCTTCAATTCTCAAGAGACTGTAATTTCGGTGTTCTTTTAATTCCATAGATATACATTTTATAGGACTTATGTGTTTTCAAAGTGCAATATACAAAAAAACTGCCACATTATTTCCCTAACCTACTCTATAACAATATCGTTATAGTCTAATACAATATGACAGATCAGAATATTCGGCTTATCGTTGCGTTTGTGATTACTATAATATAAATTATTAAAATTAGAAACCTCTATGTGATCACTAATTAAATTTATTGTGTTGAGGTTCTCTAACAAATTTATTGCCTCTTTATGCTTGTTTAAATGGGCATTAAGAATACTGTACACATCGCAAGCATTTAATATCTTATTTTTATCTTCCGACTCAAGAAAGGAAATCATTCCAGATAGAGAGGTATTAGAACTTGGGTAATATTTCTGATCAGTTGTAAATCGAACTATCCCCTCATGAATATATTGATAAATGATATTTTTATTAAGGCGTTTACATTCAAAAATGTAGTACACATTATCCTCTAACCCTGAAGAGCAAACTTTAATATCTAATATACCTGTTCTTATATTGTTATATAATTCTTCGACTCCGCAGTGAAATTTAAAGTTTTCTAGTCCAAAAAAAACTCTATTTGGTTCTATATAATCATTAACCAAAACATTTCTGAGGTAATCTTCTAAATCCAAAGACGTTTTTTCTCCCTCTTTCTTATTGCGGATTGACATCATTTCTTTTAACAACTCACTTCTTGACACTTTCAATCCACTATTTTTGAGTTGTGAATATCCATATATTATAAGTTCTAAACTGGTTTTAAACGTATAATTGATAGAACCGAAATTATTTTCTACAAAAGTTTCTGCACCTACCATAGTTCAATTTCCTTTTTGCATTAAACTAATTTCCGCTTTCACTATTTCTTGTTCAAAATCTAGTGCATCAATATAAGCAACAGCAGAGTGCCATACTTTGCGCTCATTCGGCTTGATGATATAAAAATATGTTGGAGCGAAGCCTCTTACATCTTGTTGTATAAAAAGCTCTTTGCTTACCTGATAAAGAGATAGTTCTCCTAAAATTAGGTTCAAGTCATCTTTACTTACTTTTCGTGGATCTACTTCGTCAATAGAAGTTTTTGAAACTATATGAAAATTTATTCTTAAAAAGCTATTCGAGTATACAACCTCGGGAATAATTTTTTTCCCTATGCTTTTAAATCGATTGATAAAATGATTCTGAAAGATTTCAGTATATTCACTTATGTAATTTTGGTCTTGTTCAGAAGAAAGTTCTAACGATTTTAAGCTATCATGATTTTTTTCTCTAAGTAGAGATGGAATAGATACATTCAATGCAAAATCAATAAGGGATGCTTCTTTTTTTGAGATATTATAAGCTTTGTATATTTCTTTTTCAATCTCTTGTTTTAAAGAAAAGATGAGTTTTTCATTATCTTTATTTTGCGTAATAGAAATAGCTAATTCACCTAATCTATCGGTTAACTTGAGTGGAAGATTAAAGAAATCTTCAAAATTAAAACGACTTTTTTCTACACCAATAGAAGAGCCTGTATTCAATGCATAATAAGTAAATAATTTAGAATTAAACATAGCTGTTAATGCATTCAATTGCAGATCTGTGCAATCTTTAGGAGGAAGTAAGGCCGCAACGGTGGCTGTATAACATATATTCTCTTTGCAAAAAGCTGTCACGGCTCCAAAATAATGTTCTCCTGCATATAAATTAGGTTTAAGCACGACTCCTTTTTTCATGATTACACGATTTCCTTGGAAATATTTTAAAAGAGGTATATATCCCAGTATTCCTTTTTTTACATTCTCATTGTTCTTGTAATCTTTATTTGTCTTAATATATTCTTCCCACGTTGTTGGTGTAGTTATGAAATAAGGAGAAAAACCTTTCTCAGCATCTAAAAAGAGATATTTATAAATAGCAGAAGCTTCTTTTTGTATATCTCCATCAACAGCCTTAAAACCGCCATTGTAATCGTTAAACCCTAGTTCAGCTACTGTCTTAAATTGAGACTTTAATCTACCAATGAATTGAAAATCTAAATGATTCCCAAAAACTAATGTTTTCCATAACCAATCAAAACCTCCAAATTTCTCTATAAAATACTGTTGCTTAACTTTCTTTACATCATGCTTTTCTATTACAATACTTTTATATGTTGTGAAGAAAATATTCGGTTTTACTGTTATATGTTGAACTACATTATTTAAAACTTTATATCTATCTAACTCTGGTTCGAATGTAATAATTGATGCTGGATATCTAGCCGTGTCAAATACATGATTCCCTCCACGTATTTTGTTATTAATAGGAGAAAGTTCTAACATTTGACGGACTTTGAAATTCTGCAAGAAATAGCTCCTGAATGATTTTGAGTCAGTATTATACAGTATTTTACTGGTTATAACAAAAGAACATTTTAATTGATTTTGATTTGATTTTGCAAAATCACTTGTTCTAACAAGAAAAGCTTGACATATTTCTTTATCACCAATGCTGAGAGTCAGTTGATCTTCCTTCTTATTTCCTTTGTTTTCCTCAGAATTTCGTCTTTTAATGTATTCAACATATTTGGACTTAGAGACTTTCCCCCAAGGGGGGTTACCAACAATGAAATTTAAATCCTTGATTTCATTGTTAAACTCATGATCTATATTAAAGAAATCGGCATCATCTCCTCCAAATAGGTTTTCTCCCTTAAGATTTTTAAACTTAAAATTTTCTATTTCAGCTGGTTTCTTATAATCAAGAATGGTTACATATAATGAAAAAATTGTTATATCAATAGCATCAGCATCAATATCTATTCCATATATGTTAGCTTTTATTAAGCTCCATAAGCGGTCATCAGGAATCGATTTTTTAGTCAGAGATATTTCTTTCTCTACAATTTTCCGTAAGGTCTCTACAAGAAATATTCCTGAGCCACAAGCAGGATCAAGGATTTTACAGTTTGTATCATTCTTATTTTCTAAGAAAGGAACAACCGTTTGAGATAAGATATAATCAACAATATAAGGTGGGGTATAATATGCTTTAATTGTTTGTTGCTTAGATATTTCTCGGATTTCATTTTCGGATTTTTTCCCTATGAATGTTTCGTAAATACTACTTATTAGCTCTACAGGGATTACCTCAAAATCATATAAATCGAATAATGATCTTTGAACAACATAGTTAGCATATTTTTCTCCATTTTGGAAGAATGAAGCACAATTGAATAAATGGCTTAATACATTAAGGTGAGACTCGTTTACTATTTCATATTCATTATAAATAATGTTATCAGTCCTATTTTTTTCTATAAGTGGAAATATCTCTCCATTATGTTTATCTGTCAAATATGAAAAGAATTTGTATATGAGATCCCTATCTGATATTATACTTCTAAAAGCTTTTTTTCGCTCTTCCTTTGTTGCTCCTTTTATAATCTCTTGATCGCTGAACTTTACATCTCGATCTATTAGGTAACTGATAAAAAGAAGCCTACCTATTAGCCTATTTGCAGCTTTGGGTAAAAGGTTTAAACCATCTTTAGCAACTAAGATGCGTCTTGCATCTATAATATTGTTCAATAAGAATGTATCAATTGACTTACTCTTTGCCCCCAACTTTTTATAAACATTTCCGTTTAGTTGATTTACAAAAGAATAATCGTCAAAATCTCTTATTGTCCCATTTCTTAGCAAAAAATCAAGATGGGAATTTTCAAAATTATTACCGTGAAATAAATCTAATGAATTGTTTCTATTTATAAATACTAATTGTGCAAGACTAAAGTTAATAATATGCTTATGAATATTCTCTTCTTCTTCCACTGTTGGATTGTCAAAGAAAAAAATAAATGATTTATTAAACGGAGTTGGATGATCATCCTCTGTTTTTATATCACTGAAAATACAAAAAAATGCAACAGGTCTTATAACTTCCTTTATTAATCGGCTTATTCTATAGGGGAAATTGTGAATCCATGAATCGTATTCATTCAGATGAAACAATCCATTTTCTCTGTTAAAGCCAAGTTGTTCATATAATTGGTTTAGCCGATTCACTTTATCTTTTAAGAGTTAATTAAAAAATCTATACCTTAATATACAAAGATAATTTAAAAGAAATATTGTAACATGGTTTTAACAAAATATCTAATTGGATCTTCATGATAAATATTAGGCATAAATATCTTATGTTATATTAAAAGATATCTTATATTTGCATCAAAAGAAATCGAAATACATGATACGACAAGATGAAATAGCCTTAGTTATAGACTCACAAAGAGATAGTTTTCTTAAACGAGATTCGGGATTTGTTCGTGATGCACTGGTTAATGTACCAGTTGCAGATTCATTTGCGACAATCATAACAGGTATCCGCCGTTGTGGAAAAAGCACCTTGTTATTACAATTGCTTCGTCGAGACTATCAGGATGCTATATATTTAAACTTTGATGATATTCGTTTGTCTGGATTTGAAGTAGGTGATTTCACTCGACTTCATAGAGAGATAGAAAAACGAGAAATAAAAGTTTTATTCTTTGATGAGATACAAGTTGTTGAGGAATGGGAAAAGTATGTAAATCAACTTTTGAGAGACGGATATAAAGTATTTATTACAGGCTCAAATGCATCTATGCTGAGTGTTGAATTGGGAACACATTTGACAGGTCGACACTTATCGATGGAACTATTTCCTTTTTCTTATTCAGAGTTTATCCAATTCAAAGGACTGGATAATGGCGAAGATGCGGTAATAGAATATCTAAAGATGGGAGGTATACCCGAATATGTAAAGACTGGTATGGCATTTATTCTAAATACTCTTGTTGATGATATACTAATGAGAGACATAGCTGTAAGACATTCTGTTCGTGATGTTGTTTCGTTACGCCAATTAACAGCCTATCTGATAACTAATATTGGCAATCTTGTATCAGCAAATAAGTTAGTAGGGATGTTTGACATAAAATCGGCAGCTACTTTCTTAGAATATTTTTCCTTCTTGAAAGACTCTTACTTATTGGAATTCATGCCAATGTTCAGTCACTCGCTCAAAATACAGGCTCGCAATCCAAAGAAAGTATATGTAATGGATATGGGACTTTATACAGAAAACTCCATATCAACAAGTGAAAATATGGGGAGACGTTTAGAAAATCTAATCTTCTTGCATCTTCGTAGAAAATACAAACAAATATTCTATTATAAAGATCGTGGAGAATGTGATTTTGTAGCAATGGAGAAAAACACAATCAAAGAAGCAATACAAGTGTGCCTGAATATAAACGATGAGAACTTCGACAGAGAGTACAATGGTTTATTAGAAGCTATGCAGAATCTTGGACTCAAAGAAGGAACAATCGTTACTCTCAACCAAAGTGACAGATTTGAAAAAGATGATATAGTTATCAACATGATACCTATACATCAGTATCTTGATTAGCAAATGCACCTTTTAGGGTATAGATACACATCAGGAACTATCTATTATACCCTATTGGTGATAATCGTAAGTAAAATAAGTATTCTCAGATCAGAAACTTATCTTTATTATATTGATTTAATGTGTTGAATTTTCTAAAAATAAGCCATATCTTTATTGTACCACAAGAAGTTGTGAAGTAAGCAGAAAAATAGTGACATACAATCGTAGCCTGACTCAAGGACTACTTTTTAGACATCATGCAAACTGGCTTGTATAGCCGAGTTGAAGATATACGACCCGTCCCAGCGGGATCACTAGAAAATATTAAACTCTGTAAATAATTTATTTACAGAGCTTTTTTTATTGATCCTGCAGAATCAGAACCCACATATAATAATTATTTTAATATTTTATTTTCAGTTATTTATAAGATCTATCGATTTTGTGTTTATAAACAACAAAGGAAAAAGCACTACTAAATTGTTACTGTTTGTCTCTGATTTTTATCTATTTTCAACCGCCAAGTGAAAACAACTTTTCCAAATCAATTAATTCCTGTTATCGATTATCATTCCTAACCACTTTCCGAGTATTAATAATGCAATTGACTGTTGATCTTAAACCTTTTAGTGGTGTATTGCTTAAAAATAAGAAATCAGCCTCATAAACACAATTGAACCTCCCGGTAACATCGTTTGAGCCGCAAAGTAAAATAATTCTGCACATATTTCTTTTTAACTAATTCATAAAGAATATGAAAGTATTTGGAGGAAAAGTATTTTTGTTCATAGGCATGCTTTATTGGTTGATGGAGCTTTTACCATTCATTGAACTATAGCTCATGAGGTTCTATTTTAGATTTAATAAATAGTGACTACCGAAGATTAGGATGAAAAATTAGGAAGCATTTTTTATTTGTTTTTTAGAGATTACAAAAATAATGCTTCCTTGTTTTTCCAATTATAAATTTATCTTTACCTATAGAGAAAATAGTAAAGGTAAAACATCCCTTTATGTCTAAATAATTAATAGAATTCTCAATCATATTGATTATATTTGTTTTTAACCCGTCACATTAACGCAGATCATTAACCCAATCTAATAAACCATGTTTCATTATCGGAGAATAATATCGCTTATTAATTTGCTGATACTTACTGGAGTATACTCTCTATCGGCTCAATATGGGTTCAGCCATGCTGTCTTGTCGGATCCACAGAAGCGTATGAGTCAGTCAGTATCCGGAATGGTAAAGGATACGAATGGATTTTTATGGATAGCCTCGCGTTCAGGCATAACCCGCTACGATGGGTATAATTACCGACATTATCAACTAGCTGAAGCTGAAGTTATGCAGGATAATGATGGCAGAATAGTGTATGTAAGAATGGGACCTGAGGAGGCACTGTGGGCTTTTACTGACAGAGGCAAAATATATGAATATTCCGCCTTATCAGACTCGTTCAAGTTTATAGATGATATTAGCATCCGGGATTCAGGACGCTGGTTGAATGATCTTTATCTAGACCAGATGGGTATACTTTGGTTGGGTACATCGTGCGGCCTGCTTCGGTTCGATGCGAAAAAGCCCGGAACTGATATCTTAGCATCATCCTCAAAAATAGGCGTGAACTGTATTATTCCCCTTTCTGGAGGGAAATTAGCTATTGGAACTACCAATGGAGTAAAATGGACCAATACAGAGACTAATACGACCGAAGGTGAAACTTTGGCCGAAGGGCACAATATAATGAGTTTATATTATGATTCCAAATCTGATCTATTATGGATAGGTACGTTCAGCAATGGCATCAGAATATGGAACGTTAAGGATAAGAAATATCTGTCTGTAAAGTGTCTCGATAATCTTCCTCCCTCTCCTGTGAAAGCTATCAGGGAATGGAAAGACAATATATACCTGATAGGGTTCGACGGACGTGGTGTTTATGCTGTCGACATCATTTCTGGATATTGTGAACAGATACTTTCCGACTCAGATCATCATGGGCGTATACTGAAAGGAAACGGCGTTTACGATATTCTCGTGGACGATAACAATATCTTGGTAGCTACCTATACATCGGGAGTGACAGCAATAAGTGAACGCCGTAACTTTGAATGGATCAGTCATCAACCTAATAACGAACAATCAATAAAAGGCTCGCATGTGTATGCAATACACGAAGACCGCGACGGCGATTTATGGTTCGCCACTAATCAGGGCATCAGTTTATTGCATACCTTATCGGGAAAGTGGACTCATTTTCTTGAACAATACAACAGTTTCCTTACTATCTGTGAAGATAAAAACGGAAAAATATGGACAGGAGGGTACAGTACAGGTCTTTACCGTATAAATAAAGCTACAAGAGATATTTACCATATACCTTCTTTGAGTGAGGCGTCGCAACTCGACTGTATCTATTCTTCCTATTGCGATGCAGAAGGGGATTTGTGGTTCGGTTGTCTTTATACACCTTTTGCCCAAGTGTCATTTAAAGATGGTACACAAAAGATCTCATTACATAACATAAATGAAATACGGTCGATAAATTCTTTCAATAAAAGGACACTTTTTCTTGCCACATCCAACGGCTTTTACCTGTTCGATAAATATACTCATAAGAGAAGACTTTTCTTTAACGACCCCATCGGTATAGGTATTCAGAGTAATAGTTTCATCTATTCATCGGTGGTTATTGGCGATGAGATATGGTTTGGCACCGACGGTGGCGGACTTAACTGTATGAATATGAAAACAAGAGAAGTTCGTACTTTTTCCACTAACGATGGATTGCTATCCAATTTTATTTATGGTATTATTAAGGGACGAAACGGAATATTATGGATTAGTACCGACAAGGGTGTGTTTTGCTTTGCTCCCTCAACCGGAAAGTTACTCTATAACATAGACCTGCCAACCAAGGACTTTCTGTTCATGTCATTTGCACAATTATCCGATGGAAGAATGGCTTTTGGGAGTACAGATGGTGCTGTAATATTTAGCCCCGATCAGATGACTAAAATGGAGAATGAAACGCAACTCTATTTCACCGACTTTATGCTCTCTTACCAGTACATAACTCCGGCTGATGCACCCGAAATACTGAAAAGTCCCTTGTCCGAAACAAAAAGTATCTCACTGGGACACAATCAGAATTCGTTTTCTATGGGTTTCGTCGCCCCCAACATTTACCGTAAGCATAACTATACCTATAAATACATATTGGAAGGCTTTGATGAGGGCTGGACTACAAGTACACAATCTACCCGGGCAGGTTACACCAATATACCTGCCGGAAAGTATCGGTTTAGGGTTCAATGCCTTGATGGGATAGACGGCGTATTACTCGCTGAACGCGAACTCGATATAATTGTCCGCAAACCTTTTTGGAATACATATCTGGCATGGGCTTTATATGGGTTAGCACTGGCGATACTTGTCTATTGGGGTTGGAGATATTATCGCGAACTTATGCTAAAAAAAGCCTCGCGTGAGAGACTCGATTTTTTCATTAATGTAGCACACGATATCCGGACACCACTATCTCTCATAATGGCTCCTCTCGACAGTCTTGACCAGTTAGCCGGATTGGAAACAAGAGGGATGGAATATCTCAGACTGGCCCGTTCTAACGCCAACAAATTACACACGATGGTGTCTCAGTTGCTGGAATTCCATAAAGAAGGAATGTCCGATCCGGGCAGGCAAAAATTCACTATATGCGAATTACAGGACATTCTAAAAGATAAAGTAATCCAGTTCGAACCACTGGCCGCAGTAAAGAATCTGGAGATATCAATAGAGTCTCCGCCCGAAATTATATATATCGAAACACGTTTAAGAAAACTTGACAGTATTCTTGACAACCTGCTTTCCAATGCTGTGAAATATTCTCCCGGGCCGGGTAATATCATTGTCCGTTTAAGCACGAAGGGTAAAAAAGCTGTAATTGAAGTGCAGGATTTCGGTATAGGCATTGCCAAAAAGGAACAGAAAAAAATTTTCCGGGAAATATACCGGGGAACCAATGCGATCAATTCAACCGAAACCGGTGCGGGAATAGGACTTATGTATACATACAAACTAATGAGGCAAATAGGAGCGGAATTATCCTTCGAAAGTGAACAAGGTAAAGGGACATCATTCTTCCTTACATTCCCGTCCTATAATACCGGAGTAGCAAAGGATCATTCGGAAAATACTATACACAAAATACAGGAAAAAGGTAAGAGAAAGAGATCAACTTTAGCTAACCACCATTATAATATACTGCTTGTTGAAGACAACGATGACATGCGGAATTACCTTTCAGGTATTCTTTCTTCCGAGTACAAGGTATATAGCGTTCCTTCAGCTGAAAAGGCATTGGACTTTTTCAAAAAGAACAAAGCTGATATCGTCATATCAGATATTATGATGAGCGGAATGCGCGGAGATGAACTGTGCAATCAACTCAAAAGCAATATAGAGACTTCACATATACATGTGATTCTTCTAACTGCCATCTCCAACAAGGAGAGCATGATAGAAGGCCTGTCTTTAGGGGCTGACGATTATATAACCAAACCATTTGATGTAGATGCTCTAAAAATTAAAGTTTCTAATGCACTCAAAACCCGTATACACCTCCAGCAGTACTATATGACTTCCGACAGCCTGCAAACCGTCAGGCCTGATAATGTAACCACAGAAACAGAAGACCATGTGAAACCCGCCACCCTAGACGAACAGTTTATAGCTAAATGCATAAAAATAGTGAACAACAATATCTCCAATAGCAGTTTTTCGGTAGAGAACCTTTGTCTGGAACTGGCTATGAGCCGGACATTGGTTTATGAAAAACTGAAGGCTCTTACCGACCAGTCACCCAATGAATTCATACGCACAATTCGTCTCCGGTATGCAAAAGAACTACTGCTCTCAAATAATTATTCAATCGTTGAGGTATCACTTATGGCAGGATTTCTCGATGCCAAATATTTTAGTACTGCCTTTAAGCGTCATTTCGGCGTAAGTCCTAGTAAAATCGGGCCGTGAAGCGGCGGTCCATTATCTTCTAAAAATTAAAATATGTCAATTTTCAAACTTTATTTTGACAGTTTTCAAACCTACGGACGATAAAAAATGCTTTAGTTTTGTACTGAGCATTCCTCAATTTAGACCGGAATGTAAGACTAAACCCTAACGTTAATACCTTAAAATTTAAACCATGAAAAGATTTAAGATTGTGGGACTTCTGTTTCTCTTTCTGCTTACCAACTCTTTGGGTCTGTATGCCCAGGGTGGGATGTGGAAGTTAAGCGGAACTATTAAAGACAACAGTGGAGAGCCCATGCCCGGTGCAACCGTGACGGTGAAGAACAGTCAGCGTGGATTCATTGCAGATGAAAGTGGAAATTTCAAAATCGACGTTGCTGTAAACGAGACTCTTGTTATAAACTTCATTGGCTACAAAACACAGGAGATTCTAATAACCCCGACCCTGAACAATCTCAATGTCGTTCTCGAAGACGAAAGCAGGCTTCTGGAAGGAGTAACAGTTACAGCCCTTGGCATTAAGAGAGAGAAAAAAGCCCTTGGTTATTCTATCGGCGAAGTGCAAGGAGACGAGTTACAGAGAGCTAAAGAAACAAATGTCATCAACTCGCTTGCCGGGAAGATTCCGGGACTAGTAGTTACTCAGACTGCCGGTGGTCCTTCGGGTAGTACACGCGTAGTATTACGCGGTATGACCGAACTGACTGGGAACAACCAGCCTCTTTATGTTGTGGACGGAATTCCGCTTGATAATACCAATTTTGCGGATGCAAACGGGAGTGGAGGTTTTGACCTCGGTGACGGTATCTCTTCAATCAACCCCGACGATATTGAAAACATGTCGATACTGAAAGGTCCGGCTGCAGCCGCACTTTATGGTAGCCGTGCTTCACATGGTGTTATCCTGATAACAACTAAAAAGGCTGGTAAAAAACAAGGCTTAGGTGTGGAATTCAATTCGACAACGACAATCGAAAAGCAGCTTACCAAATACAATGACCTACAAACTTCTTATGGTCAAGGTTTCAATGGCTCGTTCTATGGTGAAGATCCCAGCGACAGAACATCTTCCAATCAAAGTTGGGGACCAAAGATTGACCCTAATCTGCATTACTATTATTTCGATGGGCAAACACGTCCCTACGAACTCACAAAGAACAATCTCGACGGCTTTTTCCGAACTGGTGTTACAACCCAGAATACTGTAACCATCAACAATGTAAAAGATGACAATGGCGTCAGGCTGTCCTATACCAACTTATACAATCGAGACATCGTTCCCAATACAAATATGAAACGTAACAGTATCAATCTGAGGGGAAATACAAAAATCGCCAGTAAAGTTGACGTAGATGCAAAGATAACGTATGTCCGCGAAGACGTTAAGAATCGCCCGGCACTAGCTGGTGACAGCTATAACGCTGCCAAAAACTTAATAACGCTTCCTACCACATTCAATCAAGCTTGGTTGAAAAATTATTATCAAGATGAAAATGGAAATTATGGCGATTGGAACAGCAGAAATCCTTATGCTCTCAATCCATACTGGATGCTCTATGCGATGGAAAACAATTCGACAAAGGATAAATTTTCCGGCATGGCATCGCTTAATTATGCAATCAACAACAAATTCTCGGTCCGTCTGACAGGTGGTACAGACCTTAACTTTATGAACTTTAGGGAATTTGCTCCAATGACTACACCTGGCCGTGAAACCGGTTACATGCAGGAGATGGACTTCAAAAACAAATCGTACAATGTAGAGGCTCTTGCATTCTACAAAGACAAATTCGGCAAATTTGACTTCGGCGCAAATGTCGGTAGTAATATATTTTATGTAGACAATAAGACAAGCCTTATTACCGCACAAAATATGGTCGACCGTACTGTACAAAGCTGGAAAAACTTTACCAGCATAGAAGTTGACGAAATTCCGTACGAAAAACAGATCAACTCGCTGATGGCCATGGCAAACGTAGGTTACAACGGGTTCCTGTACCTGGATGCTACTATGCGAATGGATTACTCATCCACTCTGCCGGCTGGTAACAGAACGTATGTTTACCCTTCAGTTAGTACATCTTTCGTCTTTTCTGAAGTATGGAACGTGAATAAGGATATTATTCCTTATGCCAAAGTCAGGGCCTCTTTTGCGCAAGTTAGTAGCGACACTGATCCTTATCAGTTGCAACTGCAATACAAAATGTCATCGAAAAGTTACGGTTCAATGGGTGCAGGAAGCATAAGCAACACCGTTATCCCAAATAAAGACCTGAAACCAACCCGGACAAACTCCTTCGAAATAGGATTGGATATGCGCTTCCTGAAAAACAGGCTGGGATTTGACTTTACCTATTACTCCCAACGTAGCCACGACCAGATATTAAGTATGACCACATCAACAAGTACAGGTTACGCAGGTGCATGGATCAATGCCGGCAAAGTAGATAACAAAGGTGTTGAGATCGTGCTGAATGGACGTCCAGTTGAAACTAAAGATTTTTCATGGGACGTAAGTGTAAACTTCTCCAAGAACATAAACAAGATCATAGAACTTCACCCTGATGTAAAATCACAGGAACTATCCAGAGCGGGATGGCTAGATGTTGTAGTTGAAGCAAGAGAAGGTGAAAAATATGGTTCGATCACAGGGCTTACATTGCAGCGAAACGAGAACGGCGATGTTATCATAGACCCTAATACCGGGCTTCCTCTAAAATCGACTAACAGATCTGTGATAGGTAATGCCAGCTGGGACTGGACCGGAGGACTAACAACATCTCTCCGTTACAGGAAACTTGCTCTTTCAGCCATATTTGACGTAAAAGTGGGTGCAGACCTCTTCTCCCTTACAGCAAGAGATCTCGTACGCAGTGGTAAGCACAAGTCGACCATTGAAGGACGTGATGCATGGTATGAGTCGGAAGAAAAACGCAAAGCTGCAGGGAAACATACCAACGATTGGGAACCGACTGGAGGATTCGTTGCTCCGGGTGTTGTGGAAACTACAAACGCCGATGGAACAAAATCCTATACAGCGAATACCAAAATAATCGACCCGCAAGTGTATTGGCAACATATTTCCGACAACGATCCGGAACAGTTCGTTTACGACAACAGCTATGTAAAATTAAGGGAGCTGACTCTTACTTACGATCTTCCCAAACAGTGGATAAATAAATTCGCTCAGGATGTTTCTGTTTCTTTCGTTGCACGTAATCCGTTCATTATCTGGAAGAACATAGACAATATAGATCCCGACTCCAATTACAATAACTCGACTTCCCTCGGTTTAGAATGGGGTTCAATGCCATCGAGACGTAGTTTTGGACTTAATGTTAACATCAAATTCTAAAAAAGACAGTTATGCTAAAAAGAATAATAAAATACCTGACTTTCTCCATCCTGGTCGTTCTGCCATCGTCGTGCACCGATTTCGACGAGATGAATACCAATCCTACGACTTCGCCCTCGATGGACCCGAACAATCAGCTCACTTATGTACAGCTGATGACATGGGGAGATATGGAAACCACAGAAACTATGGTTGTTTATTTGTCGGCCATATCACAGATTTATGTAGGCGAATATAATGCGACTCTATATGGAGGGCAATATACCCGTAATAACGAAACCATGTCTAAACTATGGAAGAAAATATATTCAGTACAAATTAAAAACCTTGTGGATATTCTCGAACAGACCAAAGAAAATCCGGATCAGGTGAATATATACTCTGTTGCCAGAATATTTAAGGTATACCTCATGATGATCCTGACAGATACTTATGGCGATGTTCCTTATTTCGATGCCGGAATGGGTTATTATAGTGGTATCCTCAATCCTACCTATACTCCACAAAAAGATATCTATTACGACTTTTTTAAAGAATTGGAAGAGGCGGGTGCAGCTCTTAATACCAGTGGCGATGCAGTTTCAGGTGATATTGTGTATGACGGTAATATCGAAAAATGGAAACGTTTTGCAAACTCGTTGTGGTTGAGAGCTGCCATGAGGTTGGTCAAAATAGAGCCTCAGACAGCGCAGGAACAAATCAACAAGATTATGGCGAACAGCGCAGGGTTACTACAACTAGATGATGATGCTTTTGTCCCGTATATGGATATTTATGACTTTAAAACGGAAGAATTCCGCCGAAATGCAATATCGCAAAGATACCGTAGAATTGATGACTATCCGGAAGCTTTTATTTGCTCTACATGGTTTAACAAATTGCTTGAAATGAACGACCCACGGCTGACACGTTTAGCCGGATGTTATTCATTTGAGAACGCAGATTTCTATACAGCAGGTGACCCGTGGAGCCGTTTTGATGCATTGGAAATGTTCCTTGCTGATGATGCTTTGAAGGCAAATATTACCGCAATCGATCCAGGATGCTTCAATTACGAGCCTTGGGTTGCAAAAGGCTACTGGTTTGGAGACCCCAAAAACTACTGGGACAACAAAGTGACTCTGCCTCAGGTAAATAATTCACTTTTAGGTGGTGCTACTCCTGGATACCTGATGACTTATGCCGAAAGTCAATGG
The DNA here is from genome assembly GCF_900079725.1 of uncultured Dysgonomonas sp. Taxonomy (NCBI): domain Bacteria; kingdom Pseudomonadati; phylum Bacteroidota; class Bacteroidia; order Bacteroidales; family Dysgonomonadaceae; genus Dysgonomonas; species uncultured Dysgonomonas sp. The sequence goes on along the minus strand of NZ_LT599032.1, from coordinate 2,153,536 downwards.
CTTTTAACGGAAGCCAAGCTCAGATGGAACCTTGCTTCGATACCAGAGACTGTTGAAGTCTTATACGAAAAAGCACTCAGAGCCAGTATGAAATACCAGAGCAATTATCCTGAAATGAAAGCAATAACAGAAGATGAGATAGATGCGTATATGTTGCAAAATCCTTTTCCATCAGCAACGGCTGACAGGCTGAAAGAAGTTTGCGAACAAATATGGGTATTGCATTATGTAAACGGGCCGGAGGCTTTTGCTTCCTGGCGCCGGACTGGATACCCTGCACTTAAACCCGGTAAAGATTACCCCGGGGGTAAATCCATCGAATCACAGACTGTGCCACGCAGACTATTCTACCCTCTCGATGAAGCATCTTCGAACGGTAAAAATTACAGGGCAGCCATCGCTGCTATGGGCTTAACAGAAGATAGCTGGAACGCCCGTGTATGGTGGGATAAAGACTAATTGAATTATTAAATTTATAATTATGAAAAAGTTTATATATATAATACTATTGATGGCGGCGGGAGTATTGATATTTACAAAATGCAGCGACGATCCCGAAGCGCCGGTGCTGACAGAATATGATTATCCGCGTATAATGGGTTTCTTGATGGATATTGAAGAAAGACCTGTCCAGACTCAGATGGGGCATCCATGGGAGGCAGAATTACAGTACACACCTGTGGAATATTGCACTGCCATCTGGTATGTCGATGGTGTGGAATATGCAAGAGGAGCAAGTATATCCTATACGCCAACCTCGATAGGCACAGTCTCAATCCTGTTCGAAGTCAGTACCCCCCACCACTCTACGCATCGTAAATATATCCTTACTGTAGTAGAATAAACACTATAAGCAAAAAGAAGATGAACATCATCAGATTTTCATTGATAGGCTTGGTATCTGCTCTTTTCTTCGCTTGCGGCGGAGAAAAGGGCCAAGCCGCCTATCTTGATCCTGCACAGCCGGTAGAAAAAAGAGTGTCCGACCTTTTAGGGCGTATGACACTTGAAGAAAAAGTCGGTCAGATGTGCCAGTATGTAGGTCTGGAACATATGCGGCAAACTGCTGCCGGAGTCGATCCCGAAGAAATAGAAAAAGGTCATGCCAATGGTTTCTATCCTGAATTTCCACCCGAGAAGATCGAGCAAATGACCCGTGAAGGCCTGATTGGCTCGTTTTTGCATGTACTTACAGTAGAGGAAGCTAACCACCTTCAGGTACTAGCTGCCGAAAGCCGGCTCAAAGTTCCGCTTATCATCGGAATTGATGCCATCCATGGCAATGCATTGGTGAAAGGAGCAACAGTTTACCCTACCCCGATAAATCAGGCTGCATCATTCAATCCCGAACTGATTGAAAAGATGGCACGCCAAACCGCTCTTGAAATGCGGGCTACAGGAATGCATTGGACATTCACGCCCAATGTGGAAGTTGCACGGGATGCCCGTTGGGGACGGTTCGGAGAAACATTCGGAGAAGACCCCCTACTCGTAGGACGCATGGGGGCAGCTACTGTCAGAGGGCTTCAGATGGAAGATTATACAGGCCAAGACAAGGTACTTGCCTGTGCCAAACACTTTGTAGGAGGAAGCCAGTCTGTAAATGGTATCAATGGTGCTCCGTTCGACGTGTCGGAGAGAACCATGCGCGAGATATTTTTTCCACCGTTTAAAGACTGTATTGACGCCGGAGTTGCAACTTTTATGTCTGCACATAACGAATACAATGGGATACCTTGCCATGCCAACAAATACTTGATCGAAGACGTAGTTCGCGGCGAATGGAAATTTAAAGGGTTTTTCGTGAGCGACTGGATGGATATCGAGCGGCTTGAGGATTACCACAGAGTCGTACCCACGTGGGAGGACGCATTTAAGCTGACTGTAGAATCAGGTATGGATATCCACATGCATGGGCCCGAATTCTACTTCGGTGTCATTGATCTAGTGAAACAAGGTAAGCTGTCGGAAAAAAGGATAGACAAATCGGTTCGGATGATCCTTGAAGCCAAATTCCGTCTCGGTCTTTTCGAAAACCCATATGTGAAAGACGAAACTACACGCAAGATCGTCTTCAATGAAGACCACCGTGCGACAGCGCTCGAAGCGGCAAGGCAGGGTATTGTGCTTTTGAAAAACGAAGGACTATTACCTATTGACGACAAAAAGTATCATAAAATACTTGTGACAGGTCCAAACTGCAATAATCAGTCTATATTAGGCGATTGGGCCATGGAACAGCCCGAAGAAAACGTGATCACCATTTGGGAAGGTCTAAAGCAAGTACGCCCAGATGTACAGTTTTCACTTTGCGATTTCGACTGGGACATCCGCAAGATGGATACTGAAAAAGTAAAGCAGGCTGTTAGTATGGCACGCACGAGTGATCTTGCCATTGTGGTTGTGGGTGAAAATTCAATGCGGTGGAATTGGAACGAAAGAACCAACGGCGAAAATGTTGACCGCTATGATCTGACGCTTTACGGTCTTCAGCAGGAACTTGTTGAAGAAATATACAAAACAGGCATCCCTGTAATAGTTGTGCTTACGAGCGGACGGCCAATGACTACAGAATGGATTGACGACCATATTCCTGCTATTGTAAATGCTCTGGAACCTGGTGGACAAGGAGGGCAGGCTGTAGCAGAAATACTATTCGGAGACGTGAATCCTTCGGCCAAACTGCCGATGACTATACCTCGCCATTCGGGGCAGATACAAACCTATTATAATTACAGGTTCACATCGAAATGGTTTCCTTATGCTACAGGAAAATCTACCCCACTTTATGAGTTTGGTTATGGATTGAGCTATACAACTTACCAATATTCTGAAGTAAAACTTTCTACCAATGAGATCAAAGCAGATGGCACACTGACTGCTTCGGTCGAAGTGACCAACACCGGAATGCGCGATGGTACCGAAATCGTACAGTTATATATTACTGATAATATAAGTTCGGCAACACGTCCGGTAAAAGAACTCAAGGATTTCGCCCGTGTCGACCTGCGTGCAGGTGAAACGCGTAACGTAGAGTTCACGATAACTCCTGCACAATTGGCATTCTACAATGTTGATATGAAATATGGCGTTGAACCCGGAATGTTTACTGTATCTATTGGCTCTTCTTCCCGGGATGCGGATTTGAAACAGGCTCAGTTTAATGTGAAATAAGGCTCTGAAGATTTCGAAAGGTAAAGGTTTTATCAGATTTGAAAATAATTATCTATACCTTGTTCAGTTGATAGTTAGCTGTCAATAATTAACAATTGGATCATTGAAATAATGTTCAGTGTTAGCTAAAATTGACGGATTTACATACGCTACACTCCTGTGAACGTTGGTTGTCGGAAACATCGTTTGATGAAGCGAAAACGAGTCAAATATCACTCAGCGGAGCGAAGAGTAGCTAATTTGGTTAAAAAGTAGGGGTGTCCTTTTGGTACCCGGGATACATAAAAACAGGCAACCACAAGAGATTGCCCTACAAATAGAAGAAAACTTGACAGAGTCAAAATAATAAATATATGTCAACTTTGTCAAGTTTTTTTAACAATATTGAAAAATAATGGAAATAAAGACAGCAATATATGCGGCAATTCTGACCGGATCATTGGCTTTCCTTACATATTTTGGAAGCAGTTGCGGCAGTTCTAAGGACTTACCCACTCCCGAAAAACAGACGTTGCGGGAAGCAGTATTCCCCTTCGGAGGTGCCATTTCGCCCGAGTTTCTGAAAAACGACACACAATACAGGGAATTGGCGGCTAGGGAATTCTCAAGTATAACTGCCGAATATGTTATGAAAATGACTGCTATCAGCCGGGGCAAAGATGTTTATGACTTCGCGGCAGCTGACGAAATAATTGATTTTGCCAGAAAGAACAAAATGCGTGTTCACGGACATACCTTGGTATGGTATCGTGAAACTCCCGAATGGTTAAAGAATTATACCGGAACCCGTGAAGATTTCATTATGCTACTTGAAAAATATATTAAGGCCGTTGCTGGGCATTTCAAAGGTAAGGTTGTATCATGGGACGTTGTAAATGAAGCACTGCTGGATGATGGTTCAATACGCATTGAAGAAAACATCTGGTATCAGAAAATCGGACTCGAATATATTGAGATTGCCTTTCGTGCGGCACATAAAGCCGATCCCGATGCTTTACTTTTTTATAATGAATACGGACAAGAGTACAGCAAAGTCAAGAGTGACGCTGTAAACAAGTTGATGGATGAACTAATAGAAAAGAGAGTTCCTATACATGGTATCGGCTTGCAAATGCATACCAATGCCAACATAAACGATCTGCAACTCAAACAAGCTGTCAGGGATGCCGGAGCCAAGGGATTGAAAGTACACATCTCAGAACTGGATGTACAGACCAATATGGAAAATAATTCAGACTATGTGTTCACTGAAGAAAGTGCACTGAAACAAAAAGAAGTTTATCGCTGGGCTACCGAAGCAATGATGGAACTGCCCGCAAACCAACGTTTCGGAATTACCTTCTGGGGTGTGACAGATCAATATTCATGGAGATGGCTATATGAAGGAATACCTGACAAAGTATTGCCTTTCAGCGAAAAATATGAACATAAGCCAGGTTATGAAGGTATCTTGGAAGGACTCAAAGAGAAGTAAATATATAAACCTCTGTTTCAAAACAAATTAGAAATGAAAACAACCGATTTATTAAGAAAATGTCTATTCTTCATCGTTTGTCTTGCTGGGGCCATAGCATGTACGGAAAGTAGCGACATTAAAAGTCTCATTCCCGATAAACCATCCAATGCCCCCGATTATTTTTGTACATGGAATGTACAAACCTATGTGATGAATGGGCGCACCCCAATGAAAGGGATGGTAGAACAAAACCTTTTCGGGAAAGGGAAATATGAAGGATGGACTAACTTTTACCCGAAAATACGCAAAGATCTTATTTTTGTAATGGATGATTCGTGGGATGTTCCGGTAACTGATACTACCCACTCTCATAATTTCGGAACAATTGCACTTGACCCAACGCGTTTTCCATCATTTAAAGGGAATGATCAGGAACGACTAAAACAACTTGTCGACAGTATCAAGGGCCGGGGATGGCGTGGTGCTGGCGGATGGATAGCTGCCGAAAAAGCAGAAAAGTTTACTGAAATACCGGATAAAGATTTTTGGACAATGCGCCTCCAAGAGTCGAACCATGCAGGACTCAGCTATTGGAAAGTAGACTGGGGACGCCAATGTCACAATAAAGAGTGGCGCAGAATGATTACCAACCTAGGGCATCAGCACGCTCCGGGGATGTGGGTGGAACATGCTTCTGTACACAACTATTGGGAATTCGCCCCACCTATGCACTTGCATTATGCCCGTTTTAGCGATATATTCCGTACCTACGATGTAGAAAACATAACTGCACAGCCAGTTACCATACAGCGTATCTGCGACCTGTTGCCCTTCTCTGCCGAAGAGGGTGCGAAAGGTATCCTCAATTGTGAAGACGAACCTTATATAGCTGCAGGGCTGGGATGTGCAATTGGTATCATGCGTTATCCATTTCTTGGCAACCTACCTGATGGCACTCCTGATAAACCGTTTCCAGAGGTTGGACGTAACGTGAAATCCCGTATTGATGAGGTTATACGTGGGGTGAGATGGCATCGCATTGCTGAACCATTCGGCATTGGCAGTGTCCCTTACACTATAGACGAGCAGAGATTACATGACAACTGGATACTTCATGAAAACGAAACCTGGGTTCAAACACATACAATCGGAGAGGCTGTACAGGTTTCAGCTCCAGCACGTGTAAGCCGTGGAATGGCGCTTCCCGAACTCTCGGATTCTAGTATGGAAGACCGGCCTTATGTACTAGCTTCAAGGTATCCAAATGGAGCTATAGCCCTTGTATCGGTAAGCAGAACCCTTGGACGTGAATACTATACCAAGGAGGTGGGAGTGACAATTCCTGTAGAGGATATTGATGTTCCGGTAGGAATCTTTGGATATTTTAAAGATGTAACTCTCGTGTTCCCACAAAATGTGGAATGGGGCAAGCATAAGATTTATGCACAAGACCTAGCAGGCGATACCCCAGTAGAAATAACTAATGAAGTTAAATTGGAAAATAATCGTTTGATAATTCCTAGCGAAGTGATACGCCACGTGGGATTAATGGCAGCAGGTACGGGCGATAATTCCGATCCTGGACTGGTATTACGTATATTTTAAAACTTAGTTGTATATTGGAGATAATATTATCTGCTTAACAGGCTTGCTTCTAGAAAGGCAAGCCTGTTAAATGTTTATTTTATTGTCCCTTTTGTATTTAATGCCTGTCTCTACCTCTTATCGAAGGAATGCCGTATTGGGATGCAGAATATTGAAAGTGAGGATAAGCGGAGCATCGACGAACATAGTCAGGATATAATAGTATCTCAACTGGGTGTACTATTGAATTATGCCGAACGCTTTTACACACGACAGTTCAGGACAAGAAATAGTGTTGAATCAGATATTCTGACATGCTTTCAGTCTATACTACAAATACATTTTGATGATAATAAAGACAAACTTATTACGGCGAATGATATTGCATCCAAATTAGCCATGTCTACGCACTATTTGAGCGATCTACTTCGCAATCTGACAGGTGTGAATACACAACAGCATATTTCACACCTTTTTAATTGAAAAGGCAAAAAGCCTGCTGTTGATAACTACACTTTCAGTTGATGAGATTGATGAGATTGCTTTTTCACTTGGATTTGAATATCCGCAATATTTCAGCCGTCTATTCAAAAGCAAAACAGAACAAATGTCTGAAGACAAATATGTTTAAACAAAAGGAATAATTTATTACATGTCAAATATTCATTATACCTTTGTATATATAAAGAATACAAGTCAACTCCAAGCCAAAAGTGGTGTTATGAGAGACAACAAAAAGCCCAAAATAACTACTAAACCGCTACTGATGTAGTAGTAGTTATTTGGTAAAATATTAATAAACATTGGTTTAAGATACAAATTGGTTGGTCCAAAGCGGATCACTAGCAAATGATGCAGAAAGAAGTAAAGCCTTGATTCTCAGTAGAAAGTCAAGGTTTTTTCTTTTGTCCAAATAGGCAGAAAAGGTGACCAGTTTGATCAGGAATACGAGGGACTGTTTTATGGAAATATCCAATCAATCGCAAGATTCCAAAACACTTAAAAAGTCACTTAATATATAAGAAAGGGAGGTAAAGTTATTTCTATATCTGGGCCACCAACACCTGATTTTGCAAAAATATAGGTGCATCTCGGATTATCCGTTTTCTTTTGTCTGTAATAAGTTCTGGTATTCGTAGAAAAGCTAAAAGAAAGGGCATTGCTTATGAATTTCTTTTCATGAAAGTAAATGGTCGTCAGCTTGAAGAAATAACGAAATTTATAGAGTCAGGAATTATCAAGGTCATTCTTGACAAAGTTTACCCTTTTGAGCAAACAAATGAAGCTCTGGAATATATACAAAGAGGGCATGCTGAAGATAAAGTAATTGTAAAAATTAAAGAATAATAAAGAAGGAAAGTCGATGAACTGAAAAACTAGCTTTCTTTATATTGTAAAGGAGTAAGGTTTGTTCTTTTTTTGAAGTATGTGCCAAAGAATGAGGGATTTGCGAAGTTTAGTTCTTCTGCTATCTGTGATACAGTCATATCGGAACTTTTGAGCATTGCTTTGGCTGACATGATAACTATTTCATCAATCCATTGTGAAACAGACCTCTGGCTTGCCTCTTTAATAACCTTACTCAAATGGCTAGGGGTGAGTAATAACTTCTGAGCGTAGAATTTTATTGTGCGCTCTTTTTTATAATATCTGAATAACAACCTTAAAAAACTCTGAAATATCTCTTCTCTGTGGGTTAAAGGCTCCGATTTCTTTTTATTATCTGATTCTTGATGAATGAGTAAAACTTTAGTCATCAAAGCAATAAGCAAGTTCTTCATGATAGCTTCATCATAATTCGTCTTTTTATACTGCTTTACAATAAAAGCGTGAAATTCAAGTAAATCGAGAGCTGTCTCTTCATCAATCTTCAGATAAGTAGCCAGTTGCACTTTCTCGATAAAATCAGCTTCAGCCACTATCTTAATATCAGAAACAAAGTCAAAAGAAAACATTAAAAATTCTATCTCTAAATTTCCGTCCTGCTCTAGTATTTGAATAATATAATTGGGCAGTAATGTAATAATTGAACTAGAGTCTAATTGATATTCACGAAGATTAATCCTGATTTTTGCCTTACCTTTTGTACAAATAGCAAAACCTATTCCTTCACAGACATGTGGATATTTCAAATCAAAAAAAGAATTTTGAAAATTGACTGAAGAATTCTTTACATACGTTTTTTCTTCCGATATAATAAAATTCTGAATACCAGGTATTGAATTCTGATTCACAATATCTTCTAGAGATATTTTCGCGTATTTCTTCTCATTCACAGCCTAACAAATTAAAATACATTCCTTAATAGGTAATACGAAGATAATCTAAAAAGCAAGATTTTGAACATATTTTCCAACATTTTGATAAAAGTAATTTTACTAAATAGGCTGAAATTTGCGACTGGAATTAAAATAGTTAGTCTCAAATTATTAAGGTATGAATAAATTAGTCTTAAGACAGTGCATTTATGGAGTGCTCCTAATCGGCACAGTAGCCTGTTCTGCGAATAAAGAAGATAAAAATGAGGAACGCAGAGTACCTGTAAAAATACAGGAGGTAAGTTCAATGAATAATAGTTATAAACAGGAATACATCGGTTCCGTTGAAGGTGAAAACGCCGTGGATATAAGTTTTCAAACAGGTGGAAATATTGAACAGATATACTTCCAGGAAGGGCAAGCTGTGCAAAAGGGGCAACTGTTGGCCCGGCTAAACACAATATCCCTGCAAAGTATGTATGATGCATCTAAAGCAGCTTTAAACAGAGCGCAGGATGCCTACAACAGATTAACCGTGTTACATGACAACAACAGCCTGCCGGAGATACAATATGTAGAAGTAAAAACTGCACTGGAGCAGGCTCAATCCGCTGAACGTATCGCCCGTAAAGGATTATCCGATTGTAATTTGTATGCTCCCTTCTCCGGAATTGTAAGTAAGCGCTACCTCGATGCAGGAGCCAATGTGATGCCGGGGTCTCCTGTTTATAATCTGGTGACAATAAATACGGTAAAAGTTAAGATTGCAATACCCGAACGCGAAATATCAGCTTTGAGAGTGGGACAAGCCTGTACAATTAAAATATCGGCTTTGGACGATAGTTCATTCGATGGGAAAATTGTAGAAAAAGGGATATCCGCACATCCGGTATCCCATACTTATGACATCAAGGTACAGATCGTAAATAAAGATTCCCGCATCATGCCGGGGATGGTTTGTAAAGCTTACCTGTCTAATGACAGGACTTCAACAGGAAATAAATTCTCGGATATCGTTGTACCGCTTAAATCTGTGCAACTGGATGCATCAGGTAAACATTTTGTGTGGCTGAAAGACTCCCAGGATAAAGCTGTATATAAAGAAGTCGTTTTAGGTAAACTGATCGGTAACGGTGTAACCATTGTGGGAGGACTTAAGGACGGAGATGAGCTTATTACCGAAGGCTATCAGAATATAAGCCCGGGATCAGTGGTTGAAGTCACTAATAAATAAAAAAGAAGCATAATGAAAGAAGAAAAAGGCCTTATAGCCTGGTCTATAAGATACAATAAGATTATTTTGCTTATTGTGGGAATACTCATCATATTCGGTATTTTTGCATTGAAGGTTATGCCCAAACAGGAATTTCCTGTTTTCACTATCCGCCAAGGAGTCGTGGTTGGAGTATATCCGGGTGCTACTTCAGCAGAAGTGGAAGAACAACTGACTAAACCTCTGGAACGTTTTCTATTTACCTACAAAGAAGTCAAAAAATCAAAGACCTATTCTTATTCCAAAGACGGGATGGTTTATGTTTTTGTGGAGCTGAATGATAATGTAAATAATAAGGACGAAGTCTGGTCAAAAATAAAACATGGTTTATCTCTGTTTAAGATGCAGTTACCAGGTGGAGTAATGGCTCTTATCGCTAATGATGATTTTGGAGATACCTCTGCCCTACTTATTTCGATAGAGTCAGATACCAAAACTCCGCGCCAGTTACAAACTTACATGGAGAATCTGGAGGACAAGCTACGAACAGTAGAATCTGTATCCAATTTACGTCGTTACGGTGTTCAAAACGAACAGATTAGTGTCTATATTGAAAAAGAAAAAATAGCAAGTTACGGAATCAATATTGCCAGCCTGTACAAAACATTACTAACCAAGGGATTTATTACAGCCAGTGGAAAAATTGACAATGCAGATATGGTTGTTCCCATCCACATTTCACGTCCTTATCAGTCAGAAAGAGACTTGGAAGAACAAATAGTCTATTCGGATGTGCAAGGCAACCATATCCGCCTGAAAGATATAGCGCGAGTGGTACGTGAATACCCGGATCCGACAAGCTATACTACCAACAATGGTAAAGCCTGCCTTATTCTATCGGCAGAAATGAGGGAAGGATATAATATTGTTCAGTACGGAAAAGATGTAGACATCGTTATTGCCAGATTTCAGCAAACAATTCCCGATGATATAAAAATACAACGAATAGCCGATCAACCTCAGGTGGTAAACGATTCAACCAATACCTTTCTGAAAGAATTATTAATGGCTATCATAGCTGTAATAATTGTAACCATGACTCTGCTGCCGTTACGTGTTGCCGGAGTTGCTGCGTCTTCTATTCCCATTACCATTTTTATTTCCATCGGTCTGATGTTTGCATTCGGAATGGAACTTAATACGGTAACGCTTGCAGCCCTTATTGTTGTCTTGGGTATGATTGTAGATAATTCGATTGTGATTGTCGACAGCTATCTGGAAAAGCTGGATCATGGCATCCCTAGGCGGGAAGCATCCATAGCCAGTGCTAAGGAATATTTTAAAGCTATTTTCTCTGCAACATTAGCCATTGGAATAACCTTCTTCCCTTTTTTAATAACCTTCACCGGACAAATGTATGACTTTGTGATCGCATTCCCATGGACGATACTTATCACACTGAGTATCTCATTACTGGTAGCTATATTGGTTATCCCTTATTTTCAATATGTATTTATAAAAAAAGGGTTAGTAAAAGAAGAAGTCACAGATAAGAGTAGGCCGAAGAAAAAATCGATGCTCGGCAAAATACAATCTTCGTATAACCGATTGATCGAAGCTGTTTTCCGCTATCCGAAGCTATCCCTATCTATTGGGGTCTTGTCTATTATCGTTGGTATTGCACTAGCTCTTACCTTACCGATAAAGCTGATGCCAATAGCAGAACGCAATCAATTTGCCGTAGAAATTTATCTACCGCAGGGCAGCTCATTGGAACAAACTGAAGCGATAGCAAAAGATATGGAGACAATACTTCATAAAGATGAGCGGGTGTTATCTGTAACAGCCTTTATGGGTAGTGGTTCTCCTCGTTTTCATACGGTTTATGCGCCAAAATTGGGAGGAACAAATTTTGCACAATTCATAGTCAATACAACTTCCAGCAGCGATACAGAAAACTTATTGGACGAGTATGCTTCTAAATATGCTTACCGTTATCCCAATGCGTTTGTCAAATTTAAACAGTTGGATTACCAAATGGGTGTTGATGCCGATATAGAGATCCGTTTGTCAGGAGATAGTATCAGCGACTTGAAGGAATTCAGTGACAGCCTGATGGTCAGATTAAAACAGATGAATGAACCTCTCAGGGTTTATACAAACTACGAAGAGATACTACCGGGGATCAATATCGCACTCGATCCTGTCGAATCAAATCGGCAGGATATCAGTGAGGCAATAGTAGGATTAGGGCTGGCATCACGTTTTGGAGGAGCCCCGATAACTACTTTGTGGGAAGGAGATTATTCGGTTCCTGTCGTATTAAAGTCACAATGGGAAAAGAAAGACCCAACAGCCGAAGATGTTTCAAATGAGTATGTTTCAGGTCTGGTTTCGCCGGCAGTTCCCCTACGCCAAGTGGCGACTGTATCTGCCGACTGGAACCAAGGGCAGATAGTACGACGTAACGGTGTACGTACATTATCGGTATATGTAGATTTGAAAAGAGGGGAAAAAGTGAGTCAAGTACAATCAAAAATTGAAAAACTCGTTGAGAATCAATCCTCATCTGATTCTCTATCACATGGCGTCAGCATATCCTATGGTGGTGTAAAAGATTTTCATGAGGAAAACTTCCCTAAAATAATCAAAGGGTTATCTATATCTATCTTTATCATTTTCTTTATTCTGGTATTCCATTTTAAGAAAGTGAGCTTAGCGACTTTGGTATTGTCATCCACTTTGCTTAGTATACTCGGAGCTGTGATCGGATTAAAGATAATGGGGCTCGATTTCAGTATAACCAGTGTACTCGGTGTCGTTAGCTTGATCGGTATCATTGTGCGTAATGGCATTATTATGTATGATTATACAGAAGAGCTAAGATATAAACACGGACACTCGGTGCTTGATGCATGTATAGAGGCCGGTAAACGAAGGATGCGCCCCATATTTCTGACATCGGCTGCTGCATCGATGGGAGTTATCCCGATGATTGTCAGTCAAAGTCCACTTTGGGCACCTATGGGAACCGTTATATGTTTCGGCACAATGATATCAATGATGTTTATTTTGACGATGCTTCCTCTGATGTATTGGTTTGCATATCGCAAAGAAGACAATAAACCTAAAATTAAAATTGAAAATGAAGAATAAATATATTACCTCTACAATTATAATACTGTGCATGACAAGTCTAAATCTGGGAGCACAGAACAAATACAATATTGAAAGTTGTAAAGAGATGGCTATCGTGAATAACCGGAAAATAAAAAACAGCCGTTTAGAGATCGATGCCTCAAAACAAGCAAAGAAGGAAGTGTTTACGAACTATTTCCCATCGATAAGTGCTTCGGGTATGGGGCTATTACCAAAAGATCCCTTGATGTCTTTGAATCTGGCAGGAATGTCATTGGGTTTGTTAGACAAAGGGTTTGAAGCTGGGATAACGGTTACTCAACCAATATTTGCCGGAGGGAAAATAGTAACAGGGAACAAACTCGCTGATTTAGGAACAGAAGTAAGCCAGTACCAGGCAAAACTATCAGAAAATGAAGTACTCTTAAATACTGAAGGTCTCTATTGGCAATTGGTCTCATTATACGAAAAAGAAAAAACGCTTAATATAATAGATGCTCAACTGGATGTACTACTCAAAGATGTGGAACTGTCTTATAAAACAGGGCTTATAACAAATAACGATGTACTGAAGGTAAAACTGAAAAAAAATGAAGTACAAAGTAATCATATCAATCTGGAAAATGGGATTAAACTTGTGAAAATGTCTATGTGCCAGCTAATGGGATTGGAACTGTCCGTATCTGATAATTTTGATATTGCTGTACCGGATATTGAAAATGCAGAATCGCCCATAGCATATTATGTCGATCATAGCACAGCTTTATCCGAAAGGATGGAAAGCAAATTACTCGACAAAAATGTGGAAGCAACCAAATTACAAACAAAGATGAAGAGGGGTGATTATTTGCCTACAGTAGCGGTAGGAGCATCCTATTACGGTGAGAACATCATTGATAAATGGAGAGGAAACGGTATTTTATTCGCGTCGGTAAGTGTACCTCTTTCAGGTTGGTGGGGAGGTTCACATGCTATCAAACGGCAAAAAATACAGGAACAGATTGCGTTGAATAACAAAGTTGACACACAAGAACAGTTGCTCTTACAGATGCAGAATGTGAAAAATGAGCTGGATAATGCCTATAAGCAGATTTTACTGGCAAAAGACGGTGTAGAACAATCTACTGAAAACCTAAGACTGAATACGAACTACTATAAAGCAGGTACGGTTACATTAACCGATGTACTTGATGCCCAAACCTTATTGCAGCAAAATCGGGACAAGTATGTAGAGTCGTATACCGGTTACCAAAAGAAACGGATTGAATACTTACAAGTAACTGGACGTTAATTTTTTTCATTTCATACTAGTCGGAGAGGCGAACTGCATGGCGATATCATACCTGTCGCCTAATAGTGCAGTTCCCTATACCGACAAAACAAAGAGAGAGAGTATGCGAATCAAACCAGAGTATTTTATACTCGCACTGATTGTTGTTATTTCACTTTGTTACATTCTTGGGAATCGTGAAATAGAGAATCAGGATCAGTTGGGAACCAATTCGTCTTTGATAAATATAACTCCGGATAAACTTCAGGACAGTATTTCGATGGGAATGTCCTTTGTCCTGTTTTATCAACCGAACTCCGACGTTTGCAAAAACATGGAATGTAAACTGAATCGATTGGCTCTGGAGAAAGGCAAGATGGTTCGTTTCAATACTGTCAACATAAAAGATGAAAATGATGTTACTGATAAATATAATATATCAGGGACACCCAATATATTGCTATTTAAAAACGGACAAGAATACAAGCGAATTATGGGTATTGTCCCTTTTTCAAACTTAGAAATGATATATGAACGTGATCTCAAATGAGAACAAATATTTGCATCAATAATGAGTTTGGGCATATTAGTTTAAATATTCTAATCACCCATCTTAATTAAAAAGGAGATAATTAATGTAAATCCAATATGATAATAAACCAACGAACATTGAAAACCAGCTTTCTGCTTACAGGAAAGGGATTGCATTCAGGATTGAGTGTAAAGATAAAATTCAATCCGGCACCTGAAAATCATGGTTATAAAATCAGACGTATAGATTTACCTAATAAACCAATCATAGATGCAGTGGCAGAGAATGTCGTGTCCACAGAAAGAAGAACTGTGTTAGGCTCTTCAATAATGCAAATAGGAACTGTTGAGCATGCATTAGCCGCTTTATATGGATGCGAAATAGATAATTGTTTAATTGATGTAGATGCTCCTGAGTTTCCGATAATGGATGGAAGTTCTATTTCATTTGTTCAAAAGATATTAGAAACAGGAACTGTTACCCAAAATGCAAAAAGGATATATCTAAGTTTCCCCCGAAAAAAAATTAAAGTGAGAGATGAAATATCAGGTGCATCTCTTAGCTTAACACCTAACGAATCATTCAGTATTAAGAGCAGTATTTCATTTGATTCGGTACTATTGAAACAACAAGGCGCATATTTATCAGACTTATCTCTTTTTGTAAGAGATTTTGCTCCTGCAAGAACTTTTGTTTTCGTTCGGGAGATTGAGTCCTTAATAGATAAAAATCTCATCAAGGGTGGAGATCTAGACAATGCAATTATAATCTACGATCAGGTTATACAACAAGATAAATTGGATAACCTATCAGATATGTTACATGTAAAGAAACGAAATGCTAATCATCTTGGATATATGATGAATAAGCCATTAAATATCTCAAATGAGCCAGCGCGACACAAACTGCTCGATATAATCGGAGATATTGCTTTAGTCGGATATTTCATAAAAGGGAAAATAGAGGCTAATCATCCGGGGCATGCAATCAATAATCTTTTTGCAAAGGAAATCCGAAAGAATATAATTTTAGAAAAAAGATCAAATACATTGAATATGTCAGGCTTTTATTGGAATGAGCCATGAAAATAATGAAAAGGCTACGGGTATTTATAACTCAAAATAAATCAGTATTCTTTGCCATGTTTATCGGACTAATACTAGGCTACTTGTATTGGTATTTTTGGGGTTGCTACTGGGGCGCATATCCAATGTCTTCGGAATGTTGGGTTGATTGTGTTTTAGGATTTTTATTTGGAGGCTTTGTTGTCTGTATAATAGAGGATAGCCATGATTGACTGATTAATAAGGTTGTAATTGGAAATTGATCTTAGGTTCTTTTTATTTTGAAAGAGATAGTAGATTAAGAAATTTTCATTGTAGTTTCTTTTCTTTCATCTGAACACAAATGTATAATCAGAGAATAATATAGCAAGATCTCGCTCTACGAATTTACTCAAAAAATCTTCCTTTTTATGAAAGAGTGTTCTTTGGTAAAACCTTGCTTTTATTATTCTCTTTTTAAACAGGTGGTTTATCAGTTGGAAAGAAAAAATAATATTCAATATAATCGAAAAAGCATGATTGTTCCTCATACTTCTCTAAACTATCTACGTTCTTCTCATTTCTTTTGGAGGAAAACAAACAAACCTTTAATTTGCAATTTATTTCAGATATAATTATGAAAACTAAACGACTTACCATTGCCATACATACCTTAGTCTGGTTGTTGTTGCTGGTTGTTCCATATATTTCAACCGATCAGGTATTCAACTCATTAGATCCGGCTTCTGATATCAAGTATCTTTTCCTATGCTTTATGATAAGCAGTGTGCTGTTAATTACATTTTATTTCAATTATTTTTGTCTAATCCCTAGGTTCTTATTTTCAAAAAAGAATTGGCTCTATTTTCTATTGTTATTATTGATAATAGTAATAGTGTTATTTACTCTTGGCATAATATTTTATTTCTCTGATTTTAATCCTGAAAGGCTAACTGAATCAGAACCGATAGTTGAAAAAATCATTCCGGTTATTATGATCAATGCTATTGTATTGTGGCTCTTATCAATCGGCTCTTCTATTTTATGGGCATTTTACACGAGACTAAAGCAGGCAGAAAACGAGAAACTTTCAGCACAAATAGCATCCCTGAAATCACAGATTAATCCTCATTTCTTATTTAATACGCTGAACAATATATATGCGACAGTTATTGATACCTCACCCAAAGCTGCGGATATGGTAGATAAACTATCCGAGATGATGCGCTATACAATGAGGGATACGCAACAAGACTTTGTTTTACTGGAAGATGAAATAAATTATATTAGTAATTATATTGAATTACAACGGCTTCGCTTAGACAGGAGCGTGAAACTGGAATATAATTGCATGGAAAATATTCCAGACTTGCAAATTGCTCCTATGCTACTTATTCCTTTTGTTGAGAATGCTTTTAAGCATGGAGTAAATTCTGAGCAAAAAAGCCATATAAAAATCGAAATAACGATGAATAAGCAAGAACTTCAGTTGAGTGTGTCAAACAATAAAGTAAGTATTCAGCAGAATATGTATGAAAAAAGTGGATTAGGTATTGAAAATACAAAGCATCGGTTAAATTTAATTTACCCATCAAAACATTTATTGGTTATCAATAATACAGAAAAGCAGTTTCTCGTTTCTTTATATATCGATTTACAATGATGAATGCAATTGCCATAGATGATGAACCGTTAGCTCTTACAGTGATTAAATCATTGTGTGACAAGAATAATAGTATCAATCTTCAAAGAACATTTACTCAACCGAGTGAAGCTCTAAAATATCTACATAAATATCCGGTCGATCTGATCTTCTGCGATATACAAATGCCAGCGATGACCGGAATCAACTTAGTAAAAGCATTGCGGCAAAAAACAATGGTGATTTTCACTACTGCTTTTAGTGAATATGCCGTTGTCAGCTATGAATTAAATGCTATTGACTATTTACTTAAGCCTATTAATCTGAAACGATTTGCACAAGCTATATCCAAAGCTCAGGAGTATTTTGACTATATCAATAAGCAAGATCAAAGTACAGATAAGAATATCTTTGTTCGTGCCGATTTTAATCTGGTGAAAATTCCTTTAGCGGACATTCTATATGTTGAAGGATTAGCCGATTATCTCAAAATTCACATAAAAGACCGCAAAACGATTGTAGCCCGAATGTCTATGAAAGATATGATGGAAAAACTAAATTCTATGGATTTTATCCGTGTACATCGTAGCTATATTTTACCATTCAATAAAATTGAAGCTGTTAGAGGAACCACCATTTTTATAGGAGATAAAGAGTTCCCCATCGGAAGAACTTATGCTGATGATTTTTTTATTCGCTACTCTTCTTAAATATCTTTGTGAATAAAAAGCTAACGATATATGACTAATATTGATATTCAAATAGAAACGCTACAAAAAAGAGATGTAGAAGAAGTGGCTGTTATGTTGACGGATACATTTGTGTCGAATCCGGCTTATGCTTTAATATTCACAGGAAAAGATAATTTATGGGATGGCTTATTCTGGTTGTTCAAGACGACTTTGCTTCTTCTCAATCAAAAAGCATCAGTGACAAACGTTGTTAAAGACAATAAGTCAGGTCGCATAATAGGTGTATATAGTTTACTCCCTCCCGGAGGTGTCAAACCGGAATTCAAAACTTATTTACAAATAGGATTACCTGGATTTATTATAAAATTCGGCTTACTAACTTTACAGAAAATGTTAGGAATGGATTCCTATAATAAACAATTACTAACGAAAGCGATCAACACCAATGAATATTATTACTTATCAATGGTTGTAGTCAAAGAAGAATATAGGGGAACTGGTATTGGCTCTTTTATGATAAAGAACAGTATCAGACAATTAAGATCCGAAGAGAGGAAATGCCATGTAATCGGATTAACAACTCAATTGCCGGAGAATGTTACCTTCTATAGTCGATTGGGATTCCAAAAGCTGAATGAAGGGAAAGTTCAATATAAACACGACTATTATTATAATTATACAATGAAGTTAGATTTATAGATAGTCTTTAAAAGCTAGACATAGCTCCGTTTATCGCATAAATCTTGTCCTTCTTCTCAAAAATTTCTACACGCTTATTATTGATATCATATTTGTATCGCAATTATACTTTATGATATAATCTCTAATAAACAAGTAGAATGAAACTTTTTTGCATGCTCTTCCTTTTAATCACTGCATCCAATGCTTTCTCGCAAGAGAAATTTACATTGAGCGGTACTATTGCCGATCACTCCAATAATGAGACATTGATTGGTGCAAGTATTATCATTTCAGAAGCAAGAAGTGCTTCTACCGTTACCAACTCCTACGGCTTTTACTCCATCACACTACCCAAAGGAGATTATACTGTTATCATCAGTTACATGGGTTTTGAAAGTATTCAAGAGAGTATTTCCCTAACCGCAAATACAACGAAAAATTTTTCGATGTTTGAGAAAAGTTCAACATTAGGAGAGGTTGTAGTTACTGTCAATGAAAATAAGACCAGGATTTTCAAACCCGAAATGAGCGTCAATAAGCTTCCCATAAGTACAATTAAGAAAATGCCAGCGGTTATGGGGGAAGTCGATGTATTGAAATCATTGTTACAACTCCCTGGGGTAACCAATGCACAGGAAGGCGCATCAGGATTTAATGTAAGAGGAGGCTCTGTAGATGGAAATCTCATTTTACTGGATGAAGCGGTAGTTTATAACACTTCACACCTGTTCGGTTTTTTCTCTGTTTTCAATTCTGATGTGATCAAAGACCTAAAACTATATAAAGGAGGTATTCCTTCCAATTTCGGAGGTCGGGCATCCTCTGTATTAGATATCTATCAGAAAGAGGGAAATAATAAAGAATATCATGTAAATGGGGGAATCGGTTTAATCTCCAGTCGCTTATTGGTCGAAGGACCAATCGTAAAAGACAAAAGCTCGTTTGTTGTGGCTGGAAGAGGGACATACGCACACCTTTTACTGAAGTTGGCAGACGAGCCGAACTCAGCATACTTCTATGACCTGAATGCCAAGCTTAATTATCGGTTCAACGATAAGAATAATCTTTTTGTCTCCGGATATTTGGGTAATGATGTATTTGACATGAATAAATCTTTGATAAACAATTATGGAAATATTCTAACCAATGTAAGATGGAATCACATCTTTACCGATAAGATATTCTCTAATATGTCAGCTATTTATAGCGATTATAAATATGGATTAAAGATAAAGTTTGCAGGTATCGATTGGAAGTCAAATATTAGAAACTATAACTTCAAATATGATTTTAAGCATTATCTATCCAATAACTTGATCCTGAATTATGGACTTAATTCTATTTATTATCAGTTTAATCCCGGAACAATCAGACCCTTCGATGAAACATCGGGAGTTATTCCGGATCAGATTGCTAAAAAGAATGCTTTTGAGAATGCCCTGTACCTTAGTGCAGAGCAGAAGTTAACGGATAAGTTATCAGTCAGCTACGGACTCCGATACAGTAACTTCCAACGACTCGGCAAAGAAGAAATAAATATATACGAAAATGATAAAGCGGTAGTCTTCAATCCTGAATTTCAGATTTATGAAGAAGGAACCCCAGTAGGAACAAAATATTACGGCACAAATAAATCTATCGTAAGTTTTGGAAACCTTGAACCACGATTGGCAATGGCTTATGCT
The DNA here is from genome assembly GCF_900079725.1 of uncultured Dysgonomonas sp. Taxonomy (NCBI): domain Bacteria; kingdom Pseudomonadati; phylum Bacteroidota; class Bacteroidia; order Bacteroidales; family Dysgonomonadaceae; genus Dysgonomonas; species uncultured Dysgonomonas sp. The sequence continues at coordinate 2,133,168 of NZ_LT599032.1, read as the reverse complement.
TTAAATGAAGATAAATCTATAAAGTTAAGTTATAACCGGATGAGTCAATATATCCACCTGATATCGAATACGGCATCTGCAACACCTCTTGATATTTGGGCTCCCAGTGACAAATTTCTTAAACCGGAAATTTCCGATCAGGTGGCATTAGGTTATTTACAAAACTTTGGTGATGACGATTATTCACTAGAAGTCGAAACATTCTACAAAACGATAAAAAATAAAGCGGATTACATTGATGGGGCAAATTTAATTGCACATAAAGCAATAGAAAGAGTCCTCCTGAATGGTAAGGCTCGCTCATATGGGTTGGAATTGATGGCAAGAAAAAATACAGGACAACTGACAGGCTGGCTTTCTTATACCCTTTCTAAAGCAGAACAACAGACTCCGGGGAGGAATGCCACTGAACCGGGAATCAATAATGGCAAATGGTATCGGGCCAATTATGATAAATTGCATAACCTTTCACTTACAGGAGCTTATCAACTAAGTAAAAAATGGTCTTTAGGAGGCACTTTTACTTTTCAATCGGGTAAAGCCGCAACATTTCCGAATGGAAAATACGAGTATCAGGGAATAACTATTGCGAATTATGGTACACGAAACGCAAATTCATTAGCAGCATATCACCATTTAGATTTATCGGCAACTTACACGCCAAATCCGAATAAGAAAAAAGGATGGCAAGGCGAATGGGTATTTAGTATCTACAATGTTTACAACAGGCACAATGCAGCTTCTTACAATTTCGGACAAAATGCAACGACAGGATTGAGTGAAGTTAAGAAAATGTCCATATTCGGTATTATCCCCGGAATCACTTACAATTTCAAGTTTTAAAATAAACATTCAAAAAATCATAAGATGAAATCATTAAATATAATTCTAATCGTCATAATCGCTTTGTCCTTTACTGCGTGCTATGAAGATGTTATCAAAGTTGATTTAGAGACAGCCGAGCCAAGACTGGTAATAGATGCATCTATTGACTGGATAAAGGGTACAACGGGCAACGAACAAAAAATTAAATTGACAACTACAACAGGTTATTACGAGGATAAATTCCCGACAGTTTCAGGAGCAACCATAACTGTAACCAATACAAAAGATATGGTTTTTGATTTTATTGAGACTGCCGGTAAAGGAGAATATGTCTGTACCGATTTTGAACCTGTTATTGGAGAAACGTATACATTGACTGTTAACCTGAATGGAGAAACATATACAGCTATGGAAACTCTAATCGGGACACCAAAGATCGAAGATACAATCGAACAGAACAATAAAGGAGGTATGGCAGGTGACGAGATTGAAATTACATACTACTATCAGGACAATGGTGCTGAGTATAACTACTATCTGTATAGCGTTAAGATGAGACATATAGTATTTCCACAATACAGTGTCGAAAATAACGAAATGAATCAGGGAGCCTTAACCGCTGTTTATTATTCACATGAGGATTTGGAAGTAGGCGATGTTCTAAACCTCAAGTTATACGGGATATCTAAAAGATATTATGACTATATGGCTAAACTACTACTAGCATCAGGTAATGATGATGGACCTATGTTTGCTCCAACACCGGCTGCTGTTCGGGGCAATATTGTAAATCAGACCGACAGTAAAAATTTTGCTTATGGATATTTCCGACTATCAGAGGTCGATGTTAAAGATTATACCATTAAAGAATAAACTATGAAAGTATCATATAAAAGAGGATTTAATTATCGAGCGTTCATATCCATCGGACTATTTTTTGCCCTGATCATTTTGTTTATTACAGCTATATTAATTCAATTCTTTGAAGATGATCCTGATAGCCTTGAAAAACATATTAGCGTATCATGTCATGCTTTAGCCGGAATCGCTTTTATAATCTTAAATATATTTCATCTAAAATTAAACTGGCAGTCCTTCAAGTCTTATCCGAAGAATAAAGAGGGTGGCATTAGTGAAGAAATTATTATAGCAGTTCTATCAATAATTTTATTTCTAATCATAGGAACTTTTATCGTATACCTTCTTTTAGGAGGATAGCAAATAAAGGAATCTTATATTATGAAACCAGTGAACAAACGTAAGTTTTATTAAAGGCTTTTTTTACTATGTTTTTGTAATATCTGAAAAATATATCTATAACTTAAAACTTATTACTCGATCCAATTAAGTCTTTTTCGAGAGATGAAACGATTAGTAAAAGCAGGTCCTTCAATCTACCGATTGATCACTTATTCTTTATTTTTACCAAAATCATATTTAGATTCTCTTTTATATACTATTCTGTACTATAGAGAGCCTTTTTTTATCAATTAATTTTTATACAGACTCCAATAAAAAGTATAAAAAATAGATGTTAATATAAATGAAACCTCTATCTTCGTTCTATTCTTTAGTTTAAAATGCATCCAGCATTATATATCTTAAATTAACGCCACCAGCCGATGAATGTAGGAAAACACTTTGCTTTCGATGGGGTTGTACAGGAAATACGCTCTTTAGGCGAAGGACTCATTAATGATACTTTTTTTGTAGAAACTATAGGAAATAGCCCTAACTATATACTGCAAAAGAAAAACAAGAATATCTTCAAAGATATTCCTGCCATGATGGATAACATCTATAAGGTAAGTAGTCACTTGAAAGAAAAGATTGTCAGACAAGGAGGTAATCCCTTGCGTGAGGCTCTTACAATAACTCCTACGCTGGATAATAAGCTATATTATCTGGATGAAGACGGAGAATATTGGGCTGCATGTTTATTCATTGATAATACAATTGCTTATGACTACGCAGATTCCCCCGCATTAGCAGCACAAGGAGGACGGGGAATCGGCAAGTTCCAGTCCATGCTGGCCGATATGAAGGAACCGTTAGCTGATATATTACCTGGTTTTCATAATATGAAGTTCCNATCATTTTGTTTATTACAGCTATATTAATTCAATTCTTTGAAGATGATCCTGATAGCCTTGAAAAACATATTAGCGTATCATGTCATGCTTTAGCCGGAATCGCTTTTATAATCTTAAATATATTTCATCTAAAATTAAACTGGCAGTCCTTCAAGTCTTATCCGAAGAATAAAGAGGGTGGCATTAGTGAAGAAATTATTATAGCAGTTCTATCAATAATTTTATTTCTAATCATAGGAACTTTTATCGTATACCTTCTTTTAGGAGGATAGCAAATAAAGGAATCTTATATTATGAAACCAGTGAACAAACGTAAGTTTTATTAAAGGCTTTTTTTACTATGTTTTTGTAATATCTGAAAAATATATCTATAACTTAAAACTTATTACTCGATCCAATTAAGTCTTTTTCGAGAGATGAAACGATTAGTAAAAGCAGGTCCTTCAATCTACCGATTGATCACTTATTCTTTATTTTTACCAAAATCATATTTAGATTCTCTTTTATATACTATTCTGTACTATAGAGAGCCTTTTTTTATCAATTAATTTTTATACAGACTCCAATAAAAAGTATAAAAAATAGATGTTAATATAAATGAAACCTCTATCTTCGTTCTATTCTTTAGTTTAAAATGCATCCAGCATTATATATCTTAAATTAACGCCACCAGCCGATGAATGTAGGAAAACACTTTGCTTTCGATGGGGTTGTACAGGAAATACGCTCTTTAGGCGAAGGACTCATTAATGATACTTTTTTTGTAGAAACTATAGGAAATAGCCCTAACTATATACTGCAAAAGAAAAACAAGAATATCTTCAAAGATATTCCTGCCATGATGGATAACATCTATAAGGTAAGTAGTCACTTGAAAGAAAAGATTGTCAGACAAGGAGGTAATCCCTTGCGTGAGGCTCTTACAATAACTCCTACGCTGGATAATAAGCTATATTATCTGGATGAAGACGGAGAATATTGGGCTGCATGTTTATTCATTGATAATACAATTGCTTATGACTACGCAGATTCCCCCGCATTAGCAGCACAAGGAGGACGGGGAATCGGCAAGTTCCAGTCCATGCTGGCCGATATGAAGGAACCGTTAGCTGATATATTACCTGGTTTTCATAATATGAAGTTCCGTTTTCAGCAATGGGATGAGGTCTTGGCGAAAGATCCCATAGGACGCAAAAAATATGTGCTGAAAGAGATCGGATGGATAGAGAACCGTCGCGACGAAATGCTTGCTTTATGGAACAAATTCGAAGCTGGTGAACTCCCGGTACGGGTTACGCACAATGATACCAAGATCAGCAATATATTGTTTGATAAACAAGGTAATGTATTATGTGTAATAGACCTGGATACAGTCCTGAGCAGTATGTGCCTTAATGACTATGGTGATGCTATCCGTTCATATACCAATGCCGGTAAAGAAGATGATGAGAATTCGGATAATGTGTATATCAAGATGGACATCTTTGAGGGATACACGGCAGGCTACCTATCTGAGGCAATTACATTCCTTACTCCGGCCGAAATAGAGAATTTAGCCTTTTCCGCCAAATACATAACGTTCGAGCAGGTTCTCCGCTTTCTCATGGATTACATTGACGGTGATAACTATTACAAAGTGAAGAATAATACTCATAACCTGATACGCACACATGCGCAATATAAACTCCTGCAGTCGATGGACGAGAACTACGAGAAGATGTGTGAAATCGTAAACAGGCTTGTTGTTAATCTGAAAGGATAGCTTATAAATTGGATAATAAACCTTCAAATATAACTAATAATGAGAAAAAACAATCCGGTAATCCTGTCTTTATTCTGTCTTTTATTCTGTTATACAATGACAGTCACTGCCCAAAAGCAGTTCGCCCTGAAATCTCCTGATGGCAAGCTGGAAGCCAGTATCAGCGTGGGCAAAACAGTCGAATATTCAGTGTCTCATGATGGGGATATAATGCTGGCTAAATCGCCGGTATCCATGACCTTGGCTGATGGCAGTGCCTTTGGTATTAATACCAAGCTATCCGGCTCATCCGTAAAATCTGTAAATCAAACCATTGACGCTTCTGTTTATAAACGAAATAAGATCGCGGATAACTACAATGAGTTGACTCTAAAGTTCAAAGGTGATTACAATATCATATTTCGCGCCTATAATGATGGTATTGCTTATCGCTTTGTCTCTACCTCAAAGAAACCGTTTGTTATAGAGAATGAACAAGCTGAGTTTAATTTCCCTGCCGATCAGAAAGTATTTGTTGCCTATGCCAACAAACCGGAATCCGCCCCTCTTGAGGGTCAGTTCTCCAACTCATTTGAGCAACCATATCACAATATAGCTCTATCTGCATGGAACAAAAAGCGCCTCGGTATTTCACCGTTGGTAGTCGAAGGAGCGAAAGGTAAAAAGATTTGCATTACAGAGGCTGACCTGATGAATTACCCCGGAATGTTTTTGTATCCGGCTGAAACAGCAAATGGTCTGAAAGGTGTATTCGCCCCTTACCCTAAAGATACCCGTCAGGGAGGACATAATGAACTCCAGATATTGGTCGATTCACGTGAATCATTTATAGCAAAATCCGATGGCCCTACAAACTTCCCATGGAGAGCAGTTATTGTTGCCGAAAAAGATTCGGAACTCGCCGACAGTGATATGGTATACAAACTTGCAACTCCCTCCCAAGGGGATTATTCTTGGGTAAAACCCGGAAAAGTAGCCTGGGACTGGTGGAATGACTGGAACCTGTATGGTGTTGACTTCCGCGCAGGTATAAACAATGAGACATATAAATACTATATCGATTTTGCATCTAAGTACGGCATTGAATATGTAATCCTCGACGAGGGATGGGCTGTCAACAAAAAAGCCGATCTGTTTCAGGTAATACCAGAAATTAACTTGCCGGAACTAGTCAATTATGCTAAAGAAAAGAATGTAGACCTTATCCTCTGGGCCGGATATCATGCTTTCGACAGGGACTTGGAAAAGGTTTGCAAGCATTATAGCGAGATGGGCATCAAAGGATTTAAAGTCGATTTCATGGATAGGGATGACCAGATCATGGTAGACTTTCACCGCCGTGCAGCTGAAATGGGGGCTAAATACAAAGTACTTATAGATTTCCACGGTACATACAAGCCAACCGGATTGCAACGTACCTATCCGAATGTAATCAACTTTGAAGGGGTAAATGGTCTGGAGCAGTTGAAATGGTCCGGTCCCGAACTCGATCAGGTCACCTATGATGTTACTATTCCGTTTATACGTCAGGTAGCAGGTCCGATGGACTATACACAAGGCGCAATGCGTAATGCGACAAAAGGAAATTACAAAAATGTGTATAATGAAGCCATGAGTCAGGGCACGCGCTGTCGTCAACTGGCCGAATACATCATCTTCGAATCCCCTCTGAACATGTTATGTGATAGTCCGTCCAATTACATGTCGGAACCGGAATGTACAGAGTTTATCGCCACCGTACCCACAGTGTGGGATAATACCATCTCATTGAGTGGAGAAATAGGAAAGTATGTATCTATCGCCCGTCAAAAAGATAATGTCTGGTATGTAGGAGCTATGACTAACTGGGATGCACGTAACATGGAACTGGACCTGTCTTTCTTAGGGGAAGGCAACTTCAAAGGTGAAATATTCAAAGACGGGATAAATGCCGATCGTGCCGCCCGCGACTACAAGAAAGAAACAATAGATATTCCGTCAAATAAAAAGCTACCGGTATCTATGGCTCCGGGTGGAGGCTATGTAATCAAAATAACAAGGAAATAATTACACAATATACTTTGTTGCAGGGGTAGTCATAACATGGCGCCCCTGTTTCCTTTAATGTTTGAGGGGGCGGAAAAGCCCATGCCATCTTTATCTTAAAAAAAGTAACAAAAGTAACACATTTTTAGCTATTAGCTGTTAGCCGATAGCTTATGTACAAAACTTGACAAACCTGACAACTTTTTACACAATTTTTATTGTCACATTTTCTTCTAAAAAATCCGTAACTTCATCTTAATCAGGGATGAGAGATGACGCTCGCAAAGATGCAAAGGCGCAAAAAGGTAACACATGTAACACCTTTTACAGTAAACAGTCAGCAGTTAACAACTTGTATCTCGTTTACTTGTATCTTTTTTCAAAAGGTAACAACCAACGGTCACAGGAGCAAAGCGTATGTAAAGCTTACACAAAGAGCAATTAATAATTAGCTTTTACGCTCTCTGTAGCCTCTCATGGGGCAGGGCTGTTAAGTTCTAATTTTTTATACCCTCTGTGTCATGTTGAACGGAGTGAAACATCTCGTTTCTCAGGGTCGNCTCCGGCTGCCGCATACACATATCCGGCAATGCAACGAGCCGATTGCTGACTCACCAGAGCTTTGCGATAACCATGCTTACCTGTAGTCTCATTACTGGCCGACAGGTTAAATATAAGTTCTGCCCCGCTCAACGCTGCCGCGCATGATGGAGGAATCGGTGTCCACAAGTCTTCACATATTTCTATTGCAAAGCTGAATCCGGACATCTTGAATATCAAATTAATACCGAGAGGCACGCACTGTCCGCAGAGGGATACCGACTGCGCTTTCAATTCCTCTGAGGACGAGAACCAACGTTTTTCGTAAAACTCATTATAATTGGGAAGGAAAGTTTTCGGTACTGCTCCATGAATATACCCGGCAGCGACAACTACTGCCATATTATAAAGCCTGCCCGATATTTCGACAGGCGCACCGACAATGACTGTCACCGGCAAGTCGCGTGTAGCATCACATATCCGTTGCAGCGATTTCTCCGCTTCTTCGAGGAGCAGCCTTTGCAGGAACAGGTCGCCGCAAGTATAGGCGGTGATACCCAGTTCGGGAAATACAATGACCGAAACACCCTTACTCTGCGCTTCATTTATTTGTTTAAGTATCTCGTCTGTATTATAATCACAATCAGCAACCTTTAGCGAAGGGCTGGCTGCCGCAACGCGGACAAATCCGTAGTTATTCATATAAGTAATGTATTTTTACAATCACAAACTTACAAAAGTTTTTTTATGTTGTTTATTAGTTTCTTTAGCTTTTAACCAATAGACATTAGCAACTTAGATCTTGTTTACTTATAACTCTTTCAAAAAAGTTGACAAAGTTGACACTTTTTACAGATTTTTCATCTGCTACTTTTTTCAATAAGTCTTCGTCACTACACATACTCTGTAATTAAAAGACCATCCGCAAAGATGCCAAGGCACAAAAAGTAACAAAGGTTACAGTGTTTTAGTTAACAGTCATCAGTTAGCAACTTGTATCTCGCGTCTTATCTACTCGTATCTCATCTGGCTGCAACTCTCAATTGTTAAAAAGTAACACATGTAACACCTTTTGCTATTTTTCGTAGGGGTACCCTTGTGGGTACCTGCCTTTTCCAATACCGGGCAACCACAAGGGATTGCCCCTACAGCTTCCGAAAAGGTAACACATGTAACAACTTTTACAGTAAACAGTCAACAGTTAACAACTTGTATCTTTTTTCAAAAGGTAACAACCAACGGTCACAGGAGCAAAGCGTATGTAAAGCTTACACAAAGAGCAATTAATAATTAGCTTTTACGCTCTCTGTAGCCTCTCATGGGGCAGGGCTGTTAAGTTCTAATTTTTTATACCCTCTGTGTCATGTTGAACGGAGTGAAACATCTCGTTTCTCAGGGTCGGGTTCCTTCGTTCCACTCAGGATGACAGCAGAAAATAACAGAACAAAGTAGAGAACTTAACAGTCCTGCCCTTAGGGGAGGTTGGAGAGACTAAAAGGTTACACTTTTTCATTCATTTGCTAATTTACAAATCTGCTAATTAATTATTTCAAAGAGCTATCAGCTAATAGCTAAAGGCTATCAACTCTATATAGATAAACCTCTTATAAAAACATCATCATTTATTCATCCGATTTTAATATTATATTTGTATAAATATCGGATTATGTCTAAACTCGATAAAGAAGATTTTACTAAAGCCGTCTATGAAATTGTAAGAATGATACCTTACGGGCGGGCAACCAGTTATGGAGCGATAGCTAAAGCTATCAGTCATCCCAACATGTCGAGGATGGTCGGGCGTGTTATGGGCGAATGTAATTCGGCTAAAAGCGGTATTCCTGCCCACCGTGTAGTCAATAGCAGCGGGGTATTATCGGCCAAGGAAGCATTCGGCAGTTCCGGAGAAATGCAGACGCTGCTCGAAGCCGAAGGAGTTATTGTAGCAAACGACAGGATAAAGAACTGGAAATCCGTATTCTGGAACCCGATGAAAGAGATAAACCTTTAATTCTTCAATTTATTCATTCCGAAAACGAATATCACAGCAAAGCAGATCAGTGGTATGATAAATCCGGTAGCCATAGAGTACAGATCGGCGATACGTCCCATCAGCATAGGGATAACAGCACCTCCGGCTACAGCCATAACGATAAGGGAAGAACCCTTCTCTGTATTTTCTTTCAATCCGCTTATACCTATCGCAAATATCGTAGGGTACATGATAGACATAAAGAAATATGAAGCAAAGAGGCATACCACCGATACCATACCCAATCCCATAACCACAACAATCATCAATAAGACATTCATTACAGAATATATTGCCAGCAATTTCTTAGGATTAAAAAATTTCATCATATAACTTCCCGATATACGGCCAATCATAAACATACCCATACCGCCGAATGCAAGTATTTGGGAAGCCTCCAGATGCGAAATGTCGGGACGTACCTCAATTACATAATTGATAAAGAAACTGCCTATGCCTGTCTGTCCGGCCACATAAAAGAACTGCGCTATGACTGCAAATATAAAAAGAGGATGCTTCAACAGGTCTCTGTAACGGCTTTTGGTATCTGTTGTTGCCGTATTATCAGACGTTTCCGTTTCTCCTGCTGCTATCTGTGGTAAAGGAGTGCGTATAAACAATACAGCGATAAGCAGTACAACCACCCCGATACCAATATAAGGCGTAGCCAATGCTGCGAAAGGATCACCTTTATCCGAAAAGATAAGCAATCCTCCCACCAGAGGGCCTAATATCCAACCCAGACCATTAAAGGATTGAGCCAGATTGATGCGCCTTGCCCCCGATTCGGCAGGGCCTAAAACCGTTGTGTAAGGATTGGCTGCCGTTTCGAGGCAGGTCAGTCCGCAGGCAATGACAAACAGTGCTATCAGAAAAGGCAGGAATGTCTTGATCAATGTTGCCGGATAAAAAAGAAATGCTCCGATTGCGAAGACCAATAAACCGAAAACAATTCCTTTCTTATATCCATATTTTTTTATTATTAATCCGGCGGGGATACCCATCACAAAATAACCGCCGTACAGGGCAAACTGTACTAATGCAGAGCGAGCCTTGGAGATTTGCAATATTTCCTGAAAGTGGGCATTAAGAACATCCAGTAAGGCATGAGCGAATCCCCACAGGAAAAACAGGCTGGTGACAAGTATAAACGGAAACAGATAGTTCTGGCCATCCTTCCCCTTGAACATGGAATTACTTTTCAAGTTATTTTGCATGGTATGTATCGGTATTAAAAAGGTTAAGTTGCTCCAAGATTTATAGGAACAGATGTTTTATTTTAGCTATTGCATCAGTCCATCTTTTTGTGTTTTCGGGATAATATATTTTTTGTTCAAAGCTGTTTTTTATAATCTTGTGTCCTTCTTCTAAGTCCTGTATTTGTTTGTCGGCTATTGCCTGCTGAATAATATTACCCACTGCCGTTGCTTCAGTAAGGCCTGTTATCACCTCCATATTCAATGCGTCGGCTATATATTGGTTCAGCAACTCATTGCGGCTTCCGCCACCCACCACAAAGATATATTTTATTTCCAGACCTGTGCATTCCTGCAACTTGTCCATTACAGAATAATACTTAACGGCAAGAGATTCCAATACACAACGAACTAATTCTCCTTTCGATACGGGGATCGGTTGATTGGTGCGTTGGCAATATTCCCGAATGGCTTTTTCCATAGAAGCGGGATGGGTAAATACCGGGTTATCGCTGTCTACAATACTGCGAAAAGGTTCTGCCTTATTACACTCTGCGAAAAGGTACTCATAATTGCATTCTTCGTTTGCTTTCTCCCATTCGTCAATCAGTCTTTGCAAAAGCCAAAGCCCTGTAATGTTTCGCATAAAGAGAATCTTATCATCTACACCGCCCTCATTTGTAAAATTATTTTTTCGGGCTTCTTCTGTAAGAACAGGTTTGTCTGTTGTTACACCCAACAGCGACCATGTACCCGAACTCAGAAATGCCCAGTCTTTACCATTTGCCGGAATGGCGGCAATAGCACTGGCTGTATCGTGCGAGCCAACAGAAAACACATTGATACCATCAGCTCCTGTTTCTTCTGCAATTTCATTCCTTAGTTTACCAATAAGATTGCAGGGGTAGATGATATTTTCCATCAATCGATATGGTAAATCCAGCTTATCAAGGATAACTTTGCTCCAGAGCCGTGTCTGCGCGTCTAATAATTGGGATGTAGAAGCTATAGTATATTCATTACAGACAATTCCCGTAAGGAAATAGTTTATAAGATCGGGAGTAAACAACAATTTATCGGCGATTGATAATACCGGGTCTTCTTTTTGTTTAAGACTTAAAAGTTGGAAAACGGAATTTATTTCCATCTGCTGAATTCCTGTAATTGCATACAGTTCTTCAGTAGAGATAGATACGGATGCTATGGCAGATATACCTTCGGTACGGCGATCACGATAGCAAACAGGATTGGATAGTAAATGTCCCAATTTGTCTATCAGCCCGAAATCGACACCCCAGGTATCTACTGCAATGCCTTTCAGTGTATAGCCTTTTTTTGCGGCTAAACGGATACCCTCTTTTATATTCGAGAACAACGACAGGAAATCCCAATAGAGCGTATTGCCTAACGAAATGGGAGGATTGCTAAAGCGATGGACTTCATCCAGCCGGATTTTCCCGTTTTCAATGAAGCCGACAATCGCCCTGCCGCTTCCTGCCCCGAGGTCTAAAGCCAGATATGCCATGATAATGATCTAATTGATTAATATGCCAATGTGCCCATTAATAAGCAGATAACGTAACACCATAACTCATAACTATTATTTTCCGGATTTTCCTAAGATATAAACCTCCAGATCACGAATTTCTTCATCACTCAAAGTCTGATAATTACCCTCACCTGCACGTACAATTATGCCGCATGCAAATTCAAAGAAGACCGCTTTTTGGAAGGCATCATCGAAATCTTTTCCACAAACTGCCTGACCATGCTTGCTCATCAATACACAGTCATGTTCTTTCAGGGCATTTGTCACAGCATCAGCCAATTCTTTAGAACCGGGACGGAAATAGGGTATTACCGGAATTTCACGGCCGCAGTAGCAGGGAACTTCGGCTACGACATTGAAATTCTCGGGCTTGTTTTTCATACATGAAACGATTGTGGCATATTCCGACTGGAAATGCAGCACTACATTCATGTCTTTCCGCTCTCGTAATACTCCAAGATGGAAGACACTTTCCATAGAGGGTTTCGGTCCATCTATCCGCAATCCTGTCGATATATCGCATACGGCTACATTTTCTTCCGCCAGACGTGGAAGCCATGAGCCTGTACCCGATACCAATGCAGTATTTCCTTCTACACGCCACGAAAGATTACCGCTGCTGCAAAGCTGCAATCGCTCTTTTCCGACACGATGAGCTTGTTCTATAAATTTTGCAATATGTTCTTTTGTTATCATTTTAATGTTTAGTTTACAATGTGGATCACGTCAATGCGTCGGTAAGGGAAAATATACGTTCTACAAGTTGCCATTTCTCTTCCGAACGCTGCCCCTCTCCGGCTATCTGAAATTGAGATACAAATTCTTCCCATTCGGACTGCCTTTCGTATGTAGCCAGTTTACCGAAAGAAACATCCCAGTCGAAATCGGGAGCTGTCTCTATTAGCATGAAGGCTATATCATTTATCACATATATCTCCATATCCAGAATGCCTACCTTGCGAATGCCTTGAGGAATTTCCTTCCAGATATTATGGCTGTTGTGCCAATATTTATATTGTTCTAAGGTATCCGGGTTTAGTTTCAGGAACTGGCAGAAGTGTTTTGTCGCCCCTGCCGGTTCTTTTTTATACCCTTCTTTCAGGTCTTTCATCATTCTTCTTATTTCTTATAAAGAGGCCCGTATGTCAGGCATGCCCGGTAATCGGCATTTTCTTTATCCATACCGAATGCGTTCCATGAAGACGGACGGTAAATATCATCAGTGCTTACGTTATGCATACATACAGGAATGCGAAGCATAGAAGCCAGTGTAATCAGATCAGCTCCGATATGCCCGCAGCTGATAGAACCATGGTTAGCCCCCCAGTTATTCATTACCGAATATACATCTTTGAAGTTAGGATCGTCTGTCAGGCGAGGGACAAACCATGTTGTAGGCCAGCCCTTATCGGTGCGTTCATCTAATATCTTGTGCACTGCCGGGTCCAGATCTACTGTCCATCCTTCGGCGATTTGCAATATAGGGCCCAGACCCTTTACCAGATTCAGGCGAACCATTGTACAAGGCATTCCTCCACGTGTCAGAAATTTGGAAGAAAAGCCACCTCCCCTGAAATATTCACGGTTGGCCGGCATCCATGTTGTCGCGTCCAGACAGGCTTTTGCTTCCGCTTCTGTAATATCCCAGAATGGCTTCATCGTAGGCTTTCCATCCTTGTCGTTCTGACGGCCACTGCCGTCTAGGGTTGCAGCGCCTGAATTAATCAGGTGGATCATTCCTCCGGAAGCCAGACCATCTAATTTCTTACCTGTTACACGTTCCACAGATTCGGGACTCCAGTATGTACGTACGTCTGCAAATATCTGTGCTGTATTGGTAAGTAAATAGCCGAATAACATAACCGCTCCGTTCAGTGCATCATTTTCGGTAGCTAGTATATAAGGAGAGCGGATGCCAGTCCAGTCGAAAGATGAATTCAGAATTGCTTCGGTAAAATCACCGTTTGCATAAAAATCCGTCCATTGGCGTTGTCCTTGGAATCCCGCGGCAATAGCGTTGTGTCCCAAAGCCTCTTCGCCGAATCCCATTTCTTTCAGTTTCGGATTGCCTATCATCAGGTCGCGGACTATCAATGTCATCTTCACGATGAACTCCCAGTCTTTATCTCTTCCGTTCTGATCTTTTTTTAGGTCTGCCCGGTTGATAGTATCTTCGCCTTCCCTGCAATTCGCTTTAGCCCAAGCCAGCGCTTTTTCATATTCTTCTTTATCGTATATGCCTTCGGTCATACGGCGGATGATTTCCACTTCGTCGACACCTTCGCAGCGCATGCCTAAGTAATCTTCGAAGAAATCGGTATTTACGATAGAGCCTGCGATACCCATACAAACGGCTCCAATAGATAAGTATGATTTTCCTCGCATGGTAGCCACAGCCAGACCGGCTTTTGCAAAACGGAGCAGTTTTTCTTTCACATCGGCAGGGATTTCCGTTGTTCCTGCATCCTGCACATCGCGTCCGTAGATGCCGAATGCGGGTAATCCTTTTTGTGCGTGTCCGGCTAATACCGCCGCAAGATATACCGCTCCGGGGCGTTCTGTTCCATTGAATCCCCAAACGGCTTTTACGGTGTGTTGTTCCATATCCATCGTTTCACTGCCATAGCACCAGCACGGAGTAACGGTAATGGTAACGCCTACACCTTCTTTCCGGAACTTTTCGGCACAGGCGGCGCTTTCGGCTACACGTCCGATAGTTGAATCCGCAATGATGCACTCTATAGGAGAACCATCCGGATATTTCAGCGTTGAGGTCAATAAAGATACTACGCTTTTCGCCATGTTCATTGTCTGGGTTTCGAGTGATTCGCGTACACCACCCATACGGCCGTCGATAGTGGGACGGATGCCAATTTTCGGCCATTGGCCTTGAAATCTTTTTGTTGTCATGATATCGATTTAGATTTAAAATTATTTGTTCGGTATATCTTAGTCGCTTCTTACCGAAGAAGGTTGATTCAGGTTATAATGCGAATTTATGGATAAAATACAAGAATAACTGTCACTTTTTCGATGGATAGATAGTATTATATCGATATGTTGTACCTGGAATAATTGATTATATATTATAAATAAGTATATTTATAATTTATTTAAATAACATTAAAGCGATACGTGTCTATGTATACTATTGCCGATAACTTTGATTTTATTCTTCTGAACATTGGCTACTCGGAGCTCAATGCAAACTGGAACTGGAAAAATATCTATAGTCCTTTCGCCAGAATATATTATGTGAAAGGAGGAGAGGCACGTACAAAGATTGGTGGTAAACTATATACACTAAAGCCCGATCATATCTACCTGACACCGCCTTTTACTCTGCACAATGATGAATGTGACGGCTATTTTTCGCTATACTACATCCATTTCTATGAAAGAGTGATGAATAAGGAATCTGTATTTGACAAATATGATTTCCCAATAGGGATAAAAGCTGAATCATTGGATTTTTTGCTGACAGAGAGACTGCTAAAGATTAATCCTGAACGCCATTTAAGAAATTTAGATCCGGAGTTATACGACAATTTTCCGAATTTTTCACAATATATAGCCGATAACAATAAGATACCCCGTCATTCCATCATCGAAACGCAAGGTATATTATATCAGCTGATGGCTAAGTTTTTTGAAACGGCTAAAGTTAAATCGGATAATAGAGATAGCCGGATAATCAGCGGATTGAAATATATTCATGAAAATACAGATAAAGATATATCTATAGACCAGCTGGCAGCGATAGCCTGTATAACCAAAGACCATTTTATCAGGTTATTCAGAAAAGAAATGAAATGTACGCCATTGAAGTATATAAATCTGAAAAAGATAGAAAAGGCTCAATTGCTGTTACTTACTACCGGTATTTCTATAAGGGATATTGCTCTCGAATTGGCGATAGATAACATTTCATATTTCAACCGGATGTTTAAACAGCATGTCGGCCAAACCCCTTCAGAATACAGAAGTGAGTATAATAAACAACGGGTCTTCGGAAATATCGGAGATTAACAACCTTTTCAAGCCTACTTAATTCTCGTTTGAATCCTCGTTTATTTTTCCCAAATCCTTAAGATAATTAGACGGCAGAACCCCGAATTCGGACTTGAAGGCCTCCCGGAAGTAGGCCATACTGTTGTATCCTACCAGAAAAACCACTTCTGAAACTGTGTACTTGCGTGATAGAAGCAACTGTTCGGCATGCTGCATTTTTATCTTCCGTACCAGTTCATTTACGGTCATTCCGGTAAGAGCTTTCATTTTGCGTGAGAAAGAGGAATAGCTCATATGTACTTGTTCTGCAAGGAAGGTCACATTTATCTGTTCGGATTGCATATTGTCTTCAATAATAGAAATCGTTTTTTCAACAAATTCATTGTCCAGTTGATTAAGCGAATTTGAAGATACCACTTTCTTGTAGGTATCTGTTGAGAAATATTTGGCAACTTTTTCTCTTCCTTGCAGTAAATTGATTGCTCTGGTTTTTAGCAGATTTGCACTGAACGGTTTTGTTATATAAGAGTCGGCTCCAGCCAAATAGCCCTCAGTTTTATCTTTCTCCGAATCTTTGGCGGTCAGTAAAATAATCGGAATGTGACTGGTCCGCATATCTTCCTTCAATGTACGGCATAGTTCCGTTCCGGTCATTACAGGCATCATTATATCACTGATAATAATATCAGGAATTTTTTCTATTGCCAGCTTTAGTCCTTCTTTTCCATCTTTGGCTGTAATAATCTCGAAAGAATCAGATAATGAATCAGAGATATAGTCTTTTATATCTTCATTGTCTTCAATTACTAAAAGCAAAGGGGCAAAATCACTTTTCTTTTCAATGATGAGTTCTTCTTTTACATCATGTAAAGCATCAGGATAATCGTTGTCTATCTTGAGCCTGAAATAGAAAGAAGTGCCTTTGTTTATTTTACTTTCTACGCTGATAGAGCCTTCATGCAGTTTTACCATATTTTGCACTAAAGCCAGTCCTATGCCTGTACCGGAGGCCTGGTATTCTCCTTTGACCTGATAATACCGATCAAAAATTTTATCCAGGACTTCCTTTGGCATACCATATCCTGTATCGCATACTTCAATTTCCATGTATCTTATTTCTTCGGAAGAAACTTCGCGAAGTATGACAGATACATAGCCTTCCTTTGTGTATTTCAGAGCATTGGATATGATATTGTCCAAAATAATCGTTATCACTTCGCTGTCGTAATAGAGTAGTGGATCTGCTTCAAGAAACATATTGACCGAGATATCCTTATTTTGATTCAACTCTTTATACTTAAGAATTATTTCCTGTATAAGACCTGATATGTTTCCGAACGAAACGGACAATATTCTGTTATGCGTTTCACTTTTACTAAATTCCATAATCTGATTGATCAGATTAGACAAACGTATTGCGCTCTTGTGGATAAGTGATATTTTTTTTGCCTGTCCGGGCATTAGTTTATCCTCTGTGAGGTCTCCTAAAGGCCCTATGATAAGGGTTAAAGGGGTTTTTAATTCATGTGTTATATTTGTATAGAAACGTAGCTTTTCGTCATTTAATTCCTGCTCCTGCAAATGATTTTGCTTTTCGAGATAGAGTTGGTTTTCCAAAAATAATCTTCGCTTATAGAACCATATAATACCTGTAATGATAGAGATTAGAATAAGCGAGTAAAGAGTTTTGGCCCACCATGAGAACCAGAAAGGGGGATCGATTTCTACTTTTAGACTCGTTATATTGGTTGACCATTCCTGGTTCCGTATTCTCGATTTGATATGAAATATATACTTCCCCGGGGAAATATTACGAAAAGTAACCTGATTCTGACCTTTTGTTTCGTACCAGGCATTATCTACACCTTCGAGAAAGTAAGCATATTCTATGCGGTCTTTCAGGGCGTAGTCCATGATACTGAAATCAATGGTAAAGGTATTCTGATCGTATTTTAGTTTTGCTCCAGGGCTTATGGGCATATCGATCGTATTGTTGGACTGAATGCCCTCCGTGTCATAGATACTAAAATTGGTGATGACAACCGGAGGTATCTTGTAGTTTCCGGGATTTATGTTGGAATTAAAGTAACATATCCCATTCTGAGAACCAAAGAAGACCGTTCCATCCGGGGCTTTAGCCACTGCTGCATTGATAAAGGTTCCCCATGGTATACCATCATGGAAATCATAATTTTCGATGTGCTTATCTTTTACCGAAAATTTAGTGATTCCGGCATTTGTTGTTATCCACATCTCCCCTTTCTTTCCTTCTACTATAGCACGTATATTATTATCGGGAATACCGTTACTTTGACCTAAAACATCAAAGTCATATTTTTTTGAAGCAACAGAGGGGAAGGTTGCTAGCCCATCGGCTGTCGCTATCCATATCCTGTTATCAGAGTCCTGGTATATATAATTTATATTATTAGAAATAAAGTCGCTCTCAAGGCTAAATTTCCGGATCAAATCAAATTCGGGAGTAGTGAGACTTAATCCATAGATACGGCTTCCTATCCAATAATTGCCATTAACATCCTGAAATATAGAGGTGATAAGTCCGTATGGTAATTCGGCTTTTTGCAGGTTTTGCTCTTTAATCTCATTAGTGGCCGGATTGTATCGCAAAAGCCCGTCATGTGTACCTATCCATATATTATGAGACTTGTCTTCATATATACAGGTAATGTATTGATATAGTTCACCTTTTTCTGTTAATTTTATTTTTTCAAATATATTCTTATGTTTATTAAGTCGCATAAGGCCGTTCCTGTCTACTCCGAGCCAAATGTTTCCTTTGCCATCGGCTAAAGATGAAATGATATCGTTACCGGGTAGTTTGTTATTGGCTTTACTATAATGTTGCACCTTATTTCCCCCTTTATAAACATCGACATTTCCGTTTGCCGTACCTACCCAAAGCTGGTTCAGAGGATCATAACTGATGCATGACACTATTTTATCACTCAGCCCGTTATCATCACCCCTTATTGGTGAATAAGATAGTGTATTGAAATAGGGCTCTATATGCTTAATTATGTTAAGACCTTCGCCATAAGTTCCCATCCAGACATTCCCGTAAGAATCCCCGAAAATTTCAACGATAGACGATGATGATAACCCTGTTTGTGAATCACTGGGCCTAATATGGTCGAAGTGAACATCTTCAGGAGAAGATAAATTTTTTGTACTTAGATCAAGGATACTAACCCCGCCTCTCCATGTTCCTATCCATAGGGAATTGTTTACCTCACAAATAGAATGGATATCGTCGCTGGAAAGACTAAATGGATTTTCCTTATTATGTTTGAATATGGTGAATTTTTCGCTGCCGGGATTATATAAGGCCAGCCCCTTGTGTGTAGCAAGCCATATGCGGCCTCTGGAATCGATACACATATCCAGTACCTCATTTCCCGGTAAACTATGGGGATCATCGGGATTGTGTTCGAAAAATTTTATTGTGTTGTTTTTAGTCGATAAAATGCTGAAACCTTCACCCCAATGGCCTATATACAGGTTGCCGTTCATATCATCGGCTATACATTTTATCTTGTAATCTTTTAGCTGTGGTAAATTCAATGAATTCAGGTGAGTAATTGTATTACTCTTCTTGTCCAGCTTTTTTAATCCGTTGTTATAAGTGGCAATCCATATATTGCCGCCTTCCGAAAAACAGAGGTCTGTTATTCCATTTGATTTTGTGCTGTTGGGTTCGTCTGAGCTTACCGGATAATGATTGAATTGTTGGGTGGAGCAGTCGAAAACGTTTAGTCCTCCCGATTTAGTAGCAATCCATATAATATTCTCATCCTTGTCGGCTAATATCTTGTTTATACCATTGCTGCTTACTGTATTATTATTCAAAGAATGAGTTTTGTAGTTTTTGAAAACGTAGCCATCGAACTTATTCAGGCCCCACTCGGTACCAAACCACATACAACCATTTTTATCCTGAGCTACACAGAGAATATAATTATCAGACAGGCCTTTTTCTATTCCCATCTTTTCGATTACAGGCGGCATAGTAAAGGAGGGGAGAGAAACCCCTAAAAAAATAAGCAGGAACAATTTCTTTCTTAGCATCATGATTCAGGCAGCAGATTTCTATAAATACAAATATAACGACTTTATGTAACCCTTATACGAAAAAAGTATTGTATGATGGTGTTTGAATAAATAGAGTTTGTTTTTTACCGTTTAGCGTCTCTTGGTAGAAGCCTCTGTTAGATATCTTTGTTAAATGAACATGAAAATAAAATAATAAATATTTCAAAATAATTTAAATACATACCATGAAAAAGACGAATCTGTTTATTATTGCACTCTCATTTCTATCGATGGGTGCATGTACATCCCAAAAAGCTAACTGGATAAGTACCACTGCCGATAATGCCTGGCAATACAAAGCGGGGGTAATATTAGAAAACACGCCGAAAACTGCTGATTACTATGAGATCATGGTAGATAACCCTGATCAGACAATAGAAGGATTCGGCACTTGCTTTAATGAATTATGCTGGGATGCTATCCAGTTGGTTGATAAGGCAAAGCAAGAGGAAATATTGAGGAATCTGTTTGATCCTGAAGACGGGTTAAATTTTACATTTTGCAGGACATCTATTGCTGCAAACGACTATTCGCGGGAATGGTATAGCTATAATGAAACGGATGGCGACTTCGAAATGAAGAATTTCAGTATCGAACGCGATAAAGAGACTGTAATACCATTTATAAAGTCCGCGTTGGCTTTGAACCCCGATATAAAATTGTGGGCTTCGCCATGGAGTGTACCTACATGGATGAAAACGAATAAATATTATGCAAATCAGAGCGGCCCTTGCAATGATTTACCTAAGGAAAAGGAAGTCCCTCTCTATAACGACCAGGTAATTCAGAAGCCGGAATATCTTCAGGCATTGGCTCTTTATTACTCTAAATATTTGGATGCTTACAAAAAGGAAAGTATCGATATATCAATGATAATGTATCAGAACGAAGCTTTTACATTCAGCCAATGGCCAAATGGATCATGGAAACCTCAGAGCATTGCTGATTTTAATATGAAATACCTTGGTCCGCATCTGGCAGAGACCCATCCTGAAGTTGAGATATATGCAGGTACATTTAATACATCCGATCCTCAGGTATATGAAGCTGTATTAAATCATCCCGATTCGAAAAAATATATAAAAGGAGTTGGTGTGCAATGGGAAGGGCGTGATATATTCCCAAAACTGAGAGAATTATACCCGGGCTTCAAGTTAATGCAGTCTGAAAGCGAATGTGGATGGGGTGATTTCAGCTGGAAACATGCCGAACATACTTTTAACCTGATGAAGCGCTATATTAATGGTGGAGCTAATTCTTATATGAACTGGAATTCTGTTCTCAAAGATGATGGTAGCAGCACATGGTGCTGGAAACAGAATGCATTGATCCGTATTATGAGTGATACGAAAGAAGTTATATATACTCCTGAATATTATGTGTATAAGCATGTTATCTCTATGGTTCCTAACGGCTCAAAAAGACTTCCTGTAGAAAGTGCTAACGGAAAAGAGCCTAATATGCTGGCCTTCAAAACTCCGGGGAATGATATAATACTGATTGCGGCTAATTATGAAGAGACACCAGTTGGAGTAAGTATAAAGGTGAATGACGATTACATGTCTGTGAATCTCGAACCGAAGTCATTTAATACGTTTGTCATAAAATAATTTTAGTTATGAATATTAAATTCAAGTTATTCGTTATTTCATTCCTTATCCTAGCTTGTATCAGCGACATATCTGCTTCGGATCGAAGAATAAGCATAAACAAGGGGTGGAAGTTTCATCGGGGTAGCACTTCAAACGCTGAGCAGCCGGCTTTCAATGATACTAAATGGAGGACACTTGATTTGCCTCACGATTGGAGTATCGAACCTGTTCCTGTCCAAAGAGAGGGAATCACAGTCGGTCCTTTTTCCAAAATCAACGAAAGCGGGGCAGGAGGAGCGGATACGGGACAAACACTTGGAGGTGAAGGATGGTATCGTAAAGAGTTTACAATCGAAAAAGAAGATGCGGATAAATTGTTCACCCTCTATTTTGAAGGAATATATAATCAATCGGAAGTATGGGTCAACGGTAAGAAAGTCTATTTCAATCCTTATGGCTATACATCTTTTAAAACAGAAATAACCGGATATTGTAATGCTCCCGGCATACCGAATATAATAGTTGTGAAAGCGGTCAACACCGGACAAAACAGTCGTTGGTATTCAGGGTCGGGTATTTACCGGAATGTATGGTTAATAAAAACGGATAAAATACATCTGAATGAATGGGATACATTTATAGATGCATCCCGGTTAGCAGGGAAAGATGCAGAAATCAGATTTTCCACAATTATACGTAATCGGGATATGCAAAGCGATTCTGCAAAGCTGAAGATTAAGATAGTTTCACCTTCGGGACAGGAAGTCTCTTCTACATATTACAATGCAGTATTGTCTGCAGAAACCCCTGTGTCAATGTCTTTTAATGTGAAAAATCCGGAATTATGGTCGGTTGATAAACCAATGCTATATACGGCAGAGGTATCGGTAGAGGCTAATGGGAAAAATTATGATCACATAAAGATACCTTTCGGGATACGTACTATTTCCTTTTCTTCCGAAAAAGGTTTCTTATTGAATGGAAAATCCATTAAACTGAAAGGAGGTTGTGTACATCACGATAATGGGTTGTTAGGAGCCGCCGCCATAGACAGGGCAGAGGAAAAGAAAGTGGAACTGCTGAAAGCTAACGGGTATAATGCAGTGAGGTGCGCCCACAATCAAGTTTCGGAACAATTTCTGAATGCTTGTGACAGATTGGGTATTCTGGTTATCCACGAAACATTTGACCAATGGCAGAAGCCTAAGCGCGAGCAGGATTATCATCGGTTCTTTGACGAATGGAGCGATAAGGACCTTGCAGCCTCTGTCCGCCGGGATAGGAATCATCCGTCGATAATTATGTGGAGTATAGGAAATGAAATAGAACAGCGTGCCGACTCTGTGGGCGAAGTGATAGCAAAGAGGCTGGTAAATACGATCAGGCAATATGATACGAGCCGCTATACTACTGTCGGTGCAAATGATTTTTGGGATAGGCGGCAGTTTAGCTGGGACAAGGATTCTCACAGGGCATTTGATAATGTAGATATTGCAGGATATAACTATGTATGGTGGAAATACGAAAGCGATTATAGGGCTTATCCCGACCGGATAATCTACGGAAGTGAATCATACCCGAAAGATGCCGCTCAGAATTGGAATCTGGTAGAAAAACATCCGTATATCATTGGCGATTTTGTGTGGACAGCTATAGACTATATCGGGGAAGCCGGATTGGGTCATACACTCGAACTATCCGAAGGAGAACATAACCCTCAGTTTATGGGTTGGCCGTGGTATAATGCATGGTGTGGCGACATTGATTTCTGTGGAGATAAAAAACCGCAATCTTATTATCGGGATATCCTGTGGCGGGAACGTAAAATATCTATGGCCGTCCGCCCTCCGGTAGCTCCGGGGAAAAAGGAAATAGTGAATGGTTGGGGATGGACCGATGAACTGTTAAGCTGGAACTGGAAAGGGATGGAAGGACAGACAATGAGAGTGAATGTATACAGCCGCTCACCTAAAGTAAGGCTATACCTTAATGATAAATTGATAGGCGAAAAGGAAACAGATAAGGAGAATTATACTGCGACCTTTGATGTGGCGTATACTCCCGGAATACTGAGGGCTGTGAATTTAGATAAGAATAAAGAAACAGCAACTTCTGTACTGAAAACAACAGGAATACCGGCCTCTATCAGACTGACAGCCGACCGTGAAACAATAAAGGCAGACAAGAACGATCTCTCGTATGTCAAAATAGAGATTGTAGATGAAGACGGAGATGTTATACCCGACGCAACACTGCCTGTTAATATAAAATGTACAGGTAACGGTTCCGTTATTGCTGCAGGAAATGCCGCGTATGATGATATGAAAAGTTTTCGCTCGTTGAACCCAAACACTTTCCGTGGAAAAGCGATAGCCATTATTCAACCGGATGAAAGCAAAGGTGAAATAAACCTTAGCGTGTCTGCGGAAGGATTGCCCGAATCTTCTATTATAATACAAGCGTATTAATTAGTGATACTTAATATGCTCATTATTTGAGGGATTATCTTTATATTTACACCTAGTCGGTACTAATAATAAAGAATTATTATGTATAAAATAAATATTATTTCAGTCCTGTTTTTACTGTATAGTTGCTTCTCTTTCTCTCTTTTGGGTGCTGAGAATATCAAAATCGTGAATCTGAAAACTGAATACACAGAGACTCCTCTAGGTATCGATGTGGAAAAACCCCGGTTCAGCTGGCAAATGAAATCTACAGAACAGGGGTGTTATCAAAAGGCCTACCAGATACAGGTTACAGATGAGAAGGGTCTAAAAGTATGGGATTCGGAAAAAACAGAAGAGAATATTTCACTGAATATAATATATGCAGGCATTCCTTTAAAACCTGCTACACGCTATATCTGGAAAGTTTCTGTTTGGGATCAGAGTAATACAAAACATACAGCGGAATCATGGTTTGAAACAGGCCTGATGAATCCCGATCCTCTGCTCTCAGCCTGGAATGGGGCTCAATGGATTGGTGGAGATAATAAGGATATGATCTTATATTCTTCATATCTACCCGTTTTCAAAATCGGGTTCTCATTAAAGTTGGATGAAGCTTCAGGAACGACTAAAGCCGGATTCATTTACGGAGCTAACGATAGCCGGCTAATGGATAAATATAAGAACCTCTACAAACTGGAAAACGGAAAAGATACTTCCTTTCTTCTTGTAGAATTGGATATTTCTTCCTTATCGGTAAATGGTTCTGCATATTTGCATATCTATAGGGCCGGATATGACCCTCAGGATAAGAAGGATGTACCTTTGAAGAGTATCCCTGTTCCGACTGCTATAATTAATGATAGGAACAAGTATGAAATCCATAGAGTTTATCTGTCATCCGTTTTCGGATACACCCATATTTATATGGATGGAACAGAAAAAGATAATTTATTAGGAGAGATGAATCTTAACCCTTTAGGACAGGGTGGTGATTTTATTGCTTTTCCTATGCTTGCCGAAATAGGTTTTTTTGTGCCCAAAAGCCAAACAGCTTATTTCTCGGATGTGGAGATTCGTAATTATCGCAGTCCGTCTAATATTCTGTTTTCGGAGGATCTGAAAGAACAACAGTATGTGGGAATATTCTCTGCTTTTAGCAAGAATTTAACAGTAAAAAACGCTTCTTATCAGATCGAAGGAAAAGACTCCGGTGTTTTTATAATTGCAAATCCGGAAAGGAATTCAATGCCAATGTTGCGTACTACTTTTGCCACATCCGGATCGGAGATATCCAAAGCCCGGTTGTATGTGACTTCCCGCGGAGTTTATGAAATATTTATGAATGGCAGGCGAATAGGTGATGATTATCTCAATCCCGGACTAACCCAGTACAACAAAACTCATCTGTATCAGACATATGATGTTACAGATCATTTGCTTACCGGACAAAATGCCATAGGGGCGACATTAGGCGAAGGCTGGTGGAGTGGCGGTGCTACTTATACAGGTGAATTCTGGAATTTCTTCGGAGACAGGCAATCCTTGCTGGCAAAACTTGTGATAACTTATTCTGACGGAAAAGAAGAGGTCATCGTGACTAATCCTTCGACATGGAACTATTTTAATAACGGACCCTTAGTTTATAGCAGTTTTTTTCAGGGAGCAGTATATGATGCTTCCCGGGATTCGCTGGTCGAGGGATGGTCTATGGCGGATTATGACGATTCCGAATGGAAAAATGCGGTGGAAACCGGCTTAACCGGGTATATTAGTACAGATCCTATAAACAAGCAGCATAATATGCCGATGGCAGACGACTATACCAACATGAGGCTTATCGGTCAGTTTGGCGAAACTGTAAAAAAGATAAAACAACTTACTGCTGTTTCTGTAGAAGAAGTTCGTCCGGGTGTTTTTGTATATGATATGGGACAAAATATGGCAGGAGTTCCCCAAATAAAGCTAAAGGGAATGGGTGCAGGGAAAAGAATAACACTGCGTTTTGCCGAAGTTAAATATCCCGATCTGCCGGAATATAAAGATAATACGGGAATGATCATGCTGGAAAATATCCGTGCAGCTATGGCACAGGATATTTACATAACAAAAGGGGGAGATGAAACGATCAATCCTCGCTTTACTTTCCATGGATATCGCTATATTGAAATAACAGGAATAGAACAACCTTTGCCTCTGAATGCTGTAGAAGGTGAAGTGCTGAGTTCGATACACGAACTGGCATCACACTATGAGACATCGAACCCTAAAGTCAATAAACTCTGGAAGAATATCACTTGGTCTACATTCAGTAATTTTCTATCCATACCTACCGATTGCCCTCAACGGAATGAACGTTTGGGATGGAGCGGGGATATATCTGTGTTTTCCCGCACAGCGACCTATCTGGCGAATGTGTCGCAATTCCTCAATAGGCATTTATTGGCGATGAGAGATACCCAAAGAGAAGACGGTAGGTTTACCGATGTAGCTCCTCTGGGTGGTGGTTTTGGCGGTATTTTATGGGGTAGCGCAGGTATAACGGTGGCTTGGGAAAACTATCAGCAATATAATGATACACAGATGTTGGCGGAACACTACGATGCGATGGAAAGCTATGTTGATTTTCTGATTCGGCAAATTGATCCAGATACCAATATAATGGGAAATAAATACAGGCAAAACTGGGGAAGCCTCGGTGATTGGCTTAGTCCCGAATATGATAAGAGTGAAAAATCGCTTATGTGGGAAGCCTATTTCATCTATGATCTGACATTAATGAAAAAGATAGCAACTGTATTGGATAAAAAAGAAGACGCCCACAGATATGAGGAACTATGCACAGAACGTAAAGCATTTTTTAATAAGACTTATATTGACAGTGAAACAGGTAAAACAGTTTTTCCTGATAAAGATGATACGGGACAAAAGAGATTGATAGATACACAGGTGTCATATGCCTTGGCTCTTGTCTTTGATATTTTTGATGATTCTAACAAAGAAAAAGCATTGAATAACTTTGTTTCAACTATCACTCGGAGGAACATAGCTGATATAGGAACTATATGCCCTCCTTACTCTCTTATGACAGGATTTATCGGGACGGCGTGGATCAACAAAGCTATCTCTGATTGCGAGCGTACAGATATAGCTTATCGTCTCCTTCAGCAGACAGATTATCCGTCTTGGTTATACTCAGTAGAGCAAGGGGCGACTACAATATGGGAACGCCTCAATTCCTACACTCATTCAGATGGATTTGGAGGGAATAACCGGATGAATTCTTTTAACCATTACTCTTTTGGAGCCATCGGAGCATGGATGTATAATTATTCCTTAGGAATTGAGAGGGACGAAGCCTATCCCGGATTCAAACATTTTATTCTAAAGCCGGAACCTGACCCTAGTGGTGAAATGACGTATGCAAAAGGATATTATGACTCGATGTACGGCCGTATAGAAAGTTTCTGGGAAATAAGGGGTGATGCTTACCATTATCAGTTTTCCATTCCGGCCAATACTTCGGCAACGCTTTGCCTGAAAGCCTCCTCCGCCGATAAGGTAACCGAAGGGGGTAAACCTCTTTCATCATTAAAAGGGGTGAAATGCCTGAAGTCTGATAACGGATATATGGTTTTTGAATTGCAATCAGGAGATTATCATATACAGGTAAGAAAATAGTTTTAAAGGTCTGAGGATAGCTGGAAGTAGGATATCAGACTTAAAATATACCATGTTTATGGTATGAAAATACCTTACTTTAGCGATTTCATAAATGCAGAATACCATATACCTTTGTATTATTGAAAATCAGATATTAAAATTATAATCTTATGGGAAAAATTGCTAAAAAACTAACAGACCTTATTGGTAACACTCCATTGCTGGAGCTTTCAAATTATAATAAAAAACACGGACTTGAAGCTGCAGTAATCGGAAAACTGGAATATTTCAATCCGGCATCGAGTGTAAAAGATCGTATTGCCAATGCGATGATAGAAGATGCTGAAGCATCAGGTGTTTTAAAGCCTGATAGTGAGCTGATTGAGCCAACCAGCGGTAATACAGGTATCGGACTAGCTTTTGTAGCTGCGGCTAAAGGGTATAAACTGACTTTGACAATGCCGGAGACGATGAGTATCGAACGTCGTAATTTGTTGAAAGCATTAGGTGCTAATATCGTTTTAACACCGGGTCCGGAGGGTATGAAAGGCGCTATTGCAAAGGCTGAAGAATTACAGAAAGAAAATCCAAAAGCTGTGCTCTTGCAGCAGTTTGCTAACCCTGCTAACCCTGCAATTCATAAACGTACTACGGCTGAAGAAATCTGGCGGGATACAGATGGGAAAGTTGATATTTTTGTATCCGGAGTAGGTACAGGAGGTACAGTAAGCGGAGTAGGGGAGACATTGAAAAAATACAACCCGAATGTAAAGATTATAGCAGTTGAACCAACCGATTCCCCAGTGCTGTCGGGCGGAACACCTGGGCCACATAAAATACAAGGTATCGGGGCCGGTTTTATACCTAAAACATATGATGCTTCTGTTGTAGATGGAATAATTCAAGTGAGCAACGATGATGCAATACGCACAAGCCGTGAGTTGGCCAGAGAAGAAGGTCTGCTAGTCGGAATATCTTCTGGTGCAGCTGCTTATGCCGCAACTTTGTTAGCGAGGAAACCTGAAAATAAAGGTAAGAATATAGTTGTTATCTTACCTGATACAGGTGAGCGCTATTTGTCTACAGTGTTGTATGCCTTTGAGGAGTATCCTCTTTAATCATGTATATAGTTAAATTGTTTGGTTATTAGATTTAGTTGAGTAATTGGCCTTGTTGCCGGTTACTCATACTTATTATAGTAACTGTTATTTTTAGGTAAATATTTATCTATATATATGCATCGGTTAGTATATGGTTTTCTGATATTTCGTCGTTAACAGTGAGAGGTGTTACCTTTTACAATGTTAACTGAGATCATATTTTGACCACAGAATAAAAGATATAGCATGGTATTCTCAAGAAAGGCACAATGAAAAAATGGAAAATGTGTAACTTTTGTTACTTTTTATTTTTAATAATATATATCATATAAAAAATTATAGAGATGAGTAAGTATAAATTTGAAACCCTTCAGGTACATGCCGGACAGGAAAAAGAGCCGGTAACGCGTTCGCGTGCAGTTCCTATCTATCAGACAAGTTCATATACATTCGACGATGCCCAGTATGGAGCCGATTTGTTCGGTCTGCGCAAGTTTGGGAATATCTATACCCGTCTGATGAATCCGACCACAGATGTTTTCGAAAAGCGTATTGCTGCTCTTGAGGGTGGAGCCTCCGCGCTGGCCACTTCTTCCGGTCAGTCTGCACAATTCATTGCATTAAATAATATAGTGTCGGCCGGAGATAATTTTGTCACTACATCTCATCTTTACGGTGGTACATATAACCAATTCAAATCGCAATTCAAACGTTTAGGAGTAGAAGCACGTTTTACACCGGATGACGAACCTGCTTCTTTCGAGAAACTGATCGACAACAAAACAAAAGCAATCTATCTGGAAACAATTGGTAATCCTGACTTGAATATACCCGATTTTGAGGCTATTGCAGCTGTGGCGGATAAACACGATATTCCATTGATTGTAGATAATACTTTTGGAGCAGGAGGCTACTTATTCCGTCCTTTGGAACATGGGGCTACCATCGTCGTAGAGAGTGCTACCAAGTGGATTGGCGGACATGGTACTTCTCTTGGAGGTGTTATTGTAGATAGTGGAAAGTTTAACTGGGGTAATGGTAAGTTCCCGGAATTTACAGCACCTTCTGAAAGTTATCATGGCTTGGTATTTTGGGATGTCTTTGGGGCAAATGGTCCGTTCGGTAATATTGCCTTTACTATCCGTGCCCGTGTAGAGGGCCTTCGTGATTGGGGTAATACAATCAGCCCGTTCAATTCATTCCTCTTGTTGCAAGGTTTGGAAACATTGTCTCTGCGTGTTGAACGTCATGTAGAAAATACATTGGCTATTGCAAAATGGTTGGAACAGCACCCTAAAGTGGAATATGTAAACTACCCGGGACTCGATAGCAGTCCTTATCATAGTCTGGCTAAGAAGTATTTCAAGAACGGATTTGGCGGGGTTCTGTCCTTTAAGGTAAAAGGCTCAGGCGAAAATGCCGACAAAGTGATAAACTCTCTTGAGCTGATAAGCCATTTGGCGAATGTGGGAGATGCTAAGTCTCTGATTATCCATCCAGCAGCAACTACTCATGAACAGTTGTCGGATGAAGAGAAAGTGGCTACGGGAGCAATACCGGGCTTACTGCGTATCTCTGTCGGCATTGAGAATGTTAATGATATAAAGGCCGATTTGGAACAAGCTTTGGCTAAGATATAAAAAAACCAACCGCTTAAAATAAGAATAGGCTAATCCTTATCGGGTTAGCCTATCCTTATTATGTTATGTGACTTATTAGTCTGTAATTCCTAACTTAGTTTTTACCATTTTGCTCGCATCTGTTGCATGTGAGCCTATGTGTAATAAAGTTGCAGCATCTAAGATATATGCATAGTTGTTCTCATCGCCAACATCCTTGATTGCTTGTCTCATTTTTTGCTGAATAGGAGTGATTAGCGTTTGTTGTTCTTTCTCAAATTCTGCTTGGCTTGTTTGAATAAAGTTTTGATATCTGTCTCTTAGTCCATCCAATTGAGTTTGTCTGTCGAGAAGAACGCTTTCTGTTAAGTTTGTAGTGTCTTTTTGAAACTCTTCTACTTTCTTTGTGTATTCAGCTTCTATAGCTGCTGCATTCTTTTTAATTGTTTCGCTTTTTGCTGCAAGTTTAGTTTCAACGTCTTTTAGTTCAGGCATTTTTGAGAAGATCTCATTTGCATTGATGTATGCAATTTTATCCTGAGCGAACATCGACATTGGCGCTATTACTATAAGCAATAGGATTAGCTTTTTAAACATAGTTATAAGTTCTTTTAAGTGGTTAATTCTATATTATTGAGGACAAATATAAATAATTATTTTGAATATCCGAGTTTTGCAAGAACTTCATTACTAATGTCTATTCTTGGAGAAGCAAAAATAACACTTTCGGCTGAGGCCCTATCGAGAACAAGCTGATAGCCTTTGGCTTCGGATATCTCTTT
Source organism: uncultured Dysgonomonas sp. (assembly GCF_900079725.1). NCBI lineage: Bacteria > Pseudomonadati > Bacteroidota > Bacteroidia > Bacteroidales > Dysgonomonadaceae > Dysgonomonas > uncultured Dysgonomonas sp. The sequence continues at coordinate 2,101,819 of NZ_LT599032.1, read as the reverse complement.
TATTGCATTATATATATCATCCTGAATGGGCTTCACTAAGGCTTCTCTCTTCTTGAAGAGTTCACCCTCTGGCCCAAAATATTTCTTGTTCAGTTCTTGCAGGCTTTTTTCTGTCTCTACGATTTCATTTTCTCTTTTGGTCTTTTGTTCAGCAGATAGGAAAACAAGATCGGCCTGATATTTTTTGTACATGTTTTTTACGTCGAGTTGCACTTTTTCTACTTCACCTTGCCATTTTTTAGACATTACGTCAAGTTGCTCCTGTGCGGTCTCATAACTACTTATATTTTTCAATATATATTCCATATCTATAAGAGCAAACTTTTGAGCATAGCTTCCTGCGGTTATTCCTATAAATAAAGCAAATAGTAAAAATATTCTTTTCATAACTGTTGATTTTTGATGATATATATTAGACACACAGTTTATGCATTTGTTTATTCCGGTTTCTATAAATAATGTTAATTGCCGGTTGATTAAAACTCTTGTCCGATAATAAAGTGGAATTGGCTACCACTCTTTTCACCTGTAGTGCTAACAGAATCAAATCCATATGCCCAGTCTATACCCATAAGTCCGATCATTGGGAGCATGATACGTGCACCTACTCCGGCAGAACGTTTAAGATCGAATGGATTGAATTTCTTTAGGTCATTCCATGCATTACCGGCTTCAACAAACGTCAGCAAATATATTGTTGATGATGGTTCCAGAATAAGAGGGTATCTTAACTCTAGTGCTAAACGTGAGTATGCACTTGCCTGTGTACCTAATGAACCGTTTTCATAACCACGTAGTCCGATCGTTTCTGTAGCATATGTGCTTGAATATCCTGACATACCATCACCTCCCATATAGAATGTTTCGAATGGAGATTTCTTATTTTTGTTGAAATATCCGACAAATCCATATTCTGTGCGGGTCATCAACACCGGTGTCTTTTGTGTATCATATAAGGAGGTGAAAGTTTTGGCTTTAAATTTCCACTTATGATATTCTATCCATTTGAACTTTTCGCCTGGTTCATAACCATATTCATCTGATTTCATGTTCGCATAATCTTTGCCGTCAAAAGCAGAGAAAGGAGGTGTTATCTGCAAGCTAAGGGATATATCCGTACCACGGCGGGTATATACCGGATTGTCGATAGAGCGTCTGTTCAATGATAGATTCACACTTAGGTTGTTACAAACTCCATCTTTTACAATAAAGTATGCCCAGTCTTTCATTCTATATAACTGATAAGATAATTCGGCTTGTACAAAGAAGTAGTCATCTGGCCAGCTCAGGCGTTTACCATATCCTACCGAGGCTCCGATCATCTGGATAGATTTATTAGGGTCAGCTGCGAAACTATAGTCGCTATATCCGCTTCCGTATCCGCTTCCATACCCATATCCGTATCCATAGCCATACCCGTATCCATAATTATTGTTGATATAGCGGCTATTGATGTCTGTTTGTCTTGAATAATATACTCCTACTGATAAAGAGTTTGGACGCTTGCCCCCAAACCAAGGATCCATAAAGGATGCAGAGTATGATTGATAGTATTTAGCATTTGTCTGAGCACTTAATGTAAGAGTCTGACCTTCTCCCTGAGGAATAATCCCTTTATATGATTTAGGGTTTAACATATTCTTTAAAGAGAAGTTAGAGAATTTCAAGCTTAATTTTCCTATAATACCGGTCTGTCCCCATCCGGCAGAAAATTCTACCTGGTCATTTGCTTTAGATACTAATGGCAGGTTGATATCCACTGTTCCTGATTCGGGATCCGGCACAATACCCGGATTTAAGTTTTCAGGATCGAAGTGCCCTGTCTGTGCGATTTCACGTAGTGAACGTACAATGTCGTCGCGGCTATAAAGTGCTCCCGGCTTAACACGTAATTCGCGACGTACAACATCTTCATATACACGGTCGTTACCAGCTATAGTTACTTTCCGGATCGAAGCTTTCGGACCCTCAGAGATACGTATTTCCAAATCAATAGAATCATTGGCTATATTTACTTCCACAGGATCGGCGTTAGAGAATATATAACCGTGGTTCTGATAGAAGTAGTTCATTACAGACTCTTCATTAACAGATAATTGTTCTGTCAGTTTCTTCTGATTATATACATCTCCGGGTTTCATGTTCAGCAATTGTTGTAGCTGCCATGTCGGATAAACAGTGTTTCCAACCCATTTTACATCTTTGAGGAAGTATTGTTTTCCTTCATCCACCTTGATTTCGATATCCACTTTGTCCGGTTTCTGAGCATCAGCATATACGGTGTCCCATGTGATTATAGCGTCCCGGTAACCAAGTTCATTATACTTCTCTATCAGGAGTTCTTTATCTTCTTCATAGCTTTCGGATACGAATTTGGTAGAACGGAGGAAGTTTGCTATCCAAGCCTGAAAATTACTCTTGTGGCGAGTCTTTTTCATTGCTTTCTCCAGTGTTCTGGCCTTAACTTCAGTATTACCTTCTATTGTTATCTTGTTGACCTTTGTCTTGTTCTTCTTAACTACATCGATATTAAGGATAACGTGATTTTCCTTAGATAAGTCGGGTTTGTCGCTCAATGTGATTTCAGCTTTGGTAAACCCTTTTTCGTCAAAATATTTTTTTATGATAGTTTTAGCCCGGTCCATTTGGTTTGGTGTAATTTGCAGATTTTTTACCATCCCTATCTTGGCCTCAATATCCTGCCGCTCACTTTTTTTCATCCCGGTATATACTATATCAGATATGCGCGGGCGTTCTTTCAGGTTTATTTCCAACCATATCTTATTACCTTCAATCTTGGTAGCCAGAATTTTTACATCAGAGAATAATCCTTGTCTCCAGAAACGTTTAACTGCATTAGTTATTTCTGGTCCCGGGATCTCAATCTTGTCCCCTACTTGCAGTTGGGCAAAGCCGAATAACGTGAAGTCTTCGTACATCGGATTCACGATGCCGGAAAGCTTCATATCTGCTATTTCGTATTTCTTACTACTGTTGTAAGAGATAACAGGCAGGCTGTCCACATTTACCTGAAGGGCCTTATTCACATTTTTAATTTCTGTGCTGTCTGTAATTCCCTGAGCTTTTACGGCTGTTGAAATTGAGCAGAAGAAGATAATGAATAGAAAAAATAAACTTTTTTTGAACATATTTTGTTTCGTAGTTACTTTCTAATATTTAAACCTGTTTTATTATCTATAGTATGGAGTTGACATAAAAAGATCAGGATTTTCCTGAAATTTGTTCACTCGTTTTTCCGAATCGCCTTTCTCTGTTCTGGAAATCGACAATCGCTTTGTATAAGGATTCTTCATTAAAATCAGGCCACAATTCATCGGAGAAAAAGAGTTCGGAGTATGCGATTTGCCAAAGAAGAAAATTACTTATGCGTAACTCCCCCCCGGTTCTCACCAATATATCAGGATCCGGAATACCTTTTGTTTCCAGATAAGATGTGACAAGGTCTTCTGTTATTGCATCTGGTTCTATCTTTCCCGACTTAACGTCAATCGCTATATTTTTCATAGCTCTGGTCAACTCCCATTTAGAAGAATAGCTCAACGCTAAAATAACGGTTGTACCGGTACATACAGATGTGGTTTCAAGGCAATAGTCCAATGCTTTTTTCGTATCTTCGGGTAACCGGTCAATGTCTCCGATAACTTTCACCCGGACATTATTCTTAACCAGTTCCGGTGTTTCATTTGCTACAGCCTGTACCATCAGGCTCATCAGGGCTTTCACTTCTTCTTCCGGGCGTTTCCAGTTTTCGGTAGAAAATGTATAAAGCGTAAGATAACGGACCTCTGCTCTTGATGCGCCTTCAATAGCTCTGCGTACGGCCGAAATTCCTTCCTTGTGACCGAATGTACGGTCCAAGTTCTGCCGTTTGGCCCACCGCCCGTTACCGTCCATTATGACAGCAATGTGCTTAGGTACCCGCGTTTTATCTATTTGGTCAAGATATGACATCTGTATTTTGGTTTAATAAATTAATCAATATTCAGGCAAGGACATATTCGTGCTCCAAAATCCCATGTTAAACTTATCATGGTAAGAGAATACCAGTCGTTGTTCTTGAAAATGCCGCCATTTATCTTGTATGGTGCATCCAAACTCAGACCATCTCCATCTTTTGTAACGTCGAACGAATCACTGAATAGTTTTCTGAAAGAGAATTCAAATCCAAGATTCAGTCTATCCTTCAATTTATATTTTACTCCAATCCCGATTGGAATGTTGGCATCAAAAAATGTTTTGCTACCGGAGCCTAATGTAAGCCCTATCCCTGTAAATATATAAGGAGATATGCGTTTAGCTCCCAGGTAACCGAATTTATCGCTGTAATTGAAGAAATTAAATTCTATCTGGCTACCTAATTCGTAAAACATCCGGCTAAAGGAGGTTTCTTGTCCAAACGGGTATTTATTTCCCGAATCGCGAGTGTCGCCCGAAACTTTTCCAATTACAAAATTACTCTTCACTGACCATCTCAGGTCTTTGTTGTATCTGAAAACAACTCCTGCAGATAGGCCCGGGTTCTGATACAATTTACTCTTATTGGCATCCCCCATATAAAAGGACGTACCAGCCATCCCTCCTATCTCATACTTGTAATCATCTTGCGCTTTCAGTTCGATGAATGAGAGGGGAGAATAGATGATAATCAACAGTAAAGTAAATAATATCTTTCTTTTACCCATTTATTAATCTGTATTCTATTCTTATTTATCTAACGCAGAAAGCAGGACTAAAAGTATATCACTCAAATCTCAATTCTAAAGTTTTGGTCTAAGTTTATTTATTCTGCCTATCCAGACTTTTTGTATAGGGCTTGTTCCCGAATCCGGTACTCCGCCGAATACCCAGATATAATTTTCGTCATCTACAATAACCGATTGCCCCGAAGCTTTAGGTATTCTTGTGTCTAAGATCTCCTTGTTAGGAGCTGTAGTCCACTTGTAACCATAGCTTAGTGTTTTGTAAAAACTATTTCCTGTCAGGGCATACATATACCCATTATATAAGAAAGTTACAACCCCATCTTTTTTCGGGATCACCGGATTAGACTGATTAGACGCAACCTGGAGACTGTTATCACTGGTTATCTTTATAGACCATGTCTTCACATAACCCGGACTGATATTTTTTGTAACAGTTAATATACAATTATTCAGATTATTTCTGTCGTTATGAGTTAGTGATGAGTATCCTGTTGTCGGGAAATCGCTGTCTATCGTACCCTTAGCTACCAATGTTTTCAAATCCGTAGTTGTAGCGAACTGATCACCGGTAATGACAAGGAGTAGGTCCGTTGCAGCATCTAACGTAGGTATTACTCCTACAATGTTTGTCACATTATTGCTTATTCCTTCTTTGCTCCATGATGTACCTTCTATATCAGAAGTATAGCCTTGCTTATTCTTGTCTACTGCATAAAATTCATTATTGAAGAATGTTATACTTTCTAGAATTAGTGTGGAAGCATCGAGTGTCGAAACAGCTTCTTTATTTCCATAAGACAGGGCGTCTTCTGCTTTTTCAGGCTTATCTGCTTTGGATAAATATACTTTATTGTCGGTGCCGGCAGTGAATGTATAGAATACTCCATTGACCAGCAAGGTTTTTTGTTTGTTGAAAGAAGCAGGATAGTTAGTTACGGTTTTTTCTTTCCAAACTAATGTATCCGGATCTACCTTATGCACCAATATTTTTACGGTATATTCTCTTGGATCTTGACCGTTGAGAGGAGTAATCCTGAATTTAGGATACAGATAAGTAGAGAAATCTACCGAATCCGTCGTATTCCAATCAACTATAGAATCCTTAGGGTATACTAATTCTACTTTTCCTATACTCCCGGCGGTATACGATAGAGTAACTGCACATTTCCTCAGTGTAGTTTGGTAAGGCAACGAATCGGGATTGTATATCAGCCGGCTAAACTGGTCTATAGAGAACCTTGTTGTTGTCAGTGACGGATAATTTACCGTATCTATAGCAGTATAGGGCAATGCCGCTATTTTGAAGCTCGAAATCTGTGAGTCTCCCGATAATGCGGAAGTATCGTATTCAGATGAACTGTCATTACATGAACTTAGTGCAAAGACAGATAAAAAGATGAATAATAATTTAGTAATTTGCTTCAATCTCATTAGTTTAAACAGATTTATTCAGTATCAATGTGCAAAAATAGAAAGAATTTCGGCTTACGCGTCAATAAATCTAATATTTATATAATTTTATAAGTATCTGTAGTGCTTAAATGCACATATTCAGATGATCCCCAATGTCCTTTGTTTAAGACATATCCCCTGATGTCGGGGGCCTTTACTCCTTTGCCGAAACAGGCATTTGAAGTCTCGATATATGCCTCATCCCACATTTGTATATCTATCAGGCTTTGCAAGAGTTCACGTCCGCCTTCGACGAGGACTGAGTCTATTTTGTGACTTTTCAATATGGAGAATATATTTTCAAAGAGGCTTTCGTTAAAGTCCGTCCGGATATAAATAACGCTGTCGGTTTGTTTTTCGTATAAATCCTTCTCTGTAAATATGATTGTTTTTACTTTTCCATCAAATAATTGGTAACCTGAAGGTATCCTGCCCTGTCTGTCTATGATGACCCGCACAGGGCTTTTCCCGTACCAGTAACGCGTGGTCAGGGATGGATTGTCGTTTACTGCAGTGTTAGTTCCTATCATAATAGCTGCGGTCTCCGCCCTTTTCTTATGCACAAGCATACGTGAAAATTCATTCGAAATAGGGGTAGGCTGTGGTTTTTCCCCTTCACATCGTTCTTTATCTATAAAGCCGTCCTGTGTCTGCGCCCATTTCAGATATATGTAGGGGCGATTGCGGATTTGCGTGGTGAAAAACGCTCTGTTAAGAGCCTGCGCCTCTTTCTCCAATACGCCCACAGAAACCTCTATACCTGCATCTTGCAGCATTTTTATTCCTCGTCCCGATACGGCAGGGTAGGGATCGAGGCACGCAACTACCACCTTAGGTATTTGATTGTCAATGATTAGTTGGGCGCAGGGCGGGGTTTTTCCATGATGAGAGCATGGCTCAAGAGAAACATAAATTGTAGAATCCTTTAGCAAGGTTTTGTACTTAACACTGTTTACCGCATTTACTTCGGCATGTGCTTTGCCATACTGACGATGGTAGCCTTCGCCGATAATTTTATCTTGATGGACTATAACTGCACCTACCATTGGGTTAGGACTTGTGAAGCCTCTCCCATTCTGAGCCAATTGCAGGCAGCGGTACATATATTTCTCTTCAACAGTCATTTTTCTGAGTTTCTACAAAATGAGAAACGCAATAATCAAAAGGATATTTTATTTATATTGTTTTTTATTCAGCGATTAGCGAGCAGCAATAACTTCTATCTCTACCAATGCGCCTTTCGGAAGATCCTTTACTGCAAAGGCCGAGCGGGCGGGAAATGTTCCGGTAAACTGGGCGTTATACACTTCGTTCATCCCGGCAAAGTTTGCTATATCATTCAATAATACAGTTGTTTTTACTATATTATCTGTCGTAAGTCCTGCTTCGGCAAGTATGGCTTTGATATTTGCGAAGGATTGCGCTGTTTGTTCCTTAATGTCTTCCGAGGGAAAATCTCCGGTAGCAGGATCGATCGGTAACTGTCCCGAAATAAATATTAATCCGTTTATTTCTATTGCCTGGCTGTATGGGCCGATTGCCGCTGGAGCCTTATCAGTGGCTATTACTTTCTTCATCGTTTTATATTTTAAGATTTTGTCTTATTTTAAACCCTTTTGGCGGATAACTTCATAGATGAGCACCCCCGCGGCCACAGATACATTCAGTGAGCCGATAGTGCCGAATTGAGGAATTTTTACCAGATTATCGGCTATGCGCAGGTTTTCGTTCGCCACACCGGTATCTTCAGCACCCATCACAAAGGCTATGGGGCCTGTATAATCTATCTCGGTGTAGATATCTGCTCCTCTTTCGCTGGCTGCCACAACTTTTATTCCGCTGTTTCTCAGGAATTGAATTGCAGAAGTGAGATTCGGCTCTTTGCAAACCGGAATTTTGAGTAATGCTCCTGCCGATGTTTTTACCGCATCCGCATTTACGGTTACGCTCCCCTTTGCCGGAATAACAATCGCATTAACGCCTGCCACTTCGCAGGTACGGGCAATAGCCCCGAAATTGCGGACATCGGTAATGCCGTCCAGTACGAGGATAAAGGGATCTTTTCCGTTTTCGTAAAGGAAAGGAACTATATCTTCAATTTTTTCGTAAGTGATGGCCGAAAGGAACGCGATAACACCCTGATGGTTTTTGCGCGTGAATCTGTCTAACCGTTCGTTTGGCACGCGTTGCACGGCAACATCATGAGATTTGAGCAGGGTGAGTAGTTCTTTCGACAAGTCGCCTTGTAGTTCACGCCTGATTATTACCTTATCTATTTCTTTTCCGGCTTCGATCGCTTCTATAACAGCACGTATGCCGAAAATCATTTCCTTTTCCTTCATTCTTCTTATTCTTTTATATGTGTTGCCACTGTTTTAGCAGTAGCCAGTTTACTCTTGTGATATCCGTATCCCAGATATATGACTAATCCTATTGCCAGCCAGATGATGAACATGACCCAGTTGGACCAGCCAAGCTCTGTCATCAGGTATAAGTTGGTAAGAATCCCCATTACAGGCAATAGTGAAAACTTATACTTGAATGCCGCTGCCGATAATCCCAGCCACACAGCCCAGAAAACGATCAATAGCGGTTTTTCGCTTATGACTGTCAGGAAATCCGTCTTACTGACGAACAAATATACGGCAACTATGAGTAATATGAAAATGATATACTGTCCATTTATATAAGGCACCTTGAATTTCGCCTTTTTACTGTCTCCTTTATGATCGAGGAACAACACTCCCGCACATACAAGGATGAAAGCAAAGAATGTGCCCACACTGGTAAGGTCTACAACAAACTGCATATCCAGAAACAGCGACGGTATACAGACAACTATTCCCGTGATAATAGTAGAGAAAGCAGGAGTCTTATATTTCGGGTGAATCTTTCCAAACTTAGGCCAAAGGAGACCATCCCGGCTCATATTCATCCATATGCGAGGCTGCCCTATCTGAAAGACAAGGATGGCGCTTGTGATCGCAATAATTGCAGTAGCGGAAATAACGCCTGCTACAAAGTCCATATTCACCACCTGAAATACGTACGCAAGAGGATCGTCCACACCTAATTCTTTGTAGTTGACCATTCCGGTCAGTACCAGCGCTATCGTTACATAAAGTATGGTGCAGATACCCAGGCAGTAGAGCATGGCACGGGGCATATCCCGTTGCGGATTTTTACTTTCTTCGGCAGTGGTAGATATAGAATCGAATCCGATAAAGGCGAAGAATACAGCAGCGACTCCTCCGAGCACTCCTTGCAGCCCGTTTGGTGCGAATGGCGACCAGTTTTCGGGTTTTACAAAGAAGACCCCTACTCCGATGACTAATAGTATGATGCCGATTTTGAGATACACCAAGAGGTTGTTCACAAACTTGGATTCCTTAATGCCTATAAAGACAAGGAATGTAAGGGCTGTAACCACTAATCCGGCGGGTAGGTTTATCAGTATTTTTGTGCCGAAAAGCTCGGGCGCATTCTGGTATGTCTGCGCTGCTTTGATGGTGTGGTATGGTAAATCTGTTACACCTTGCGATACTATATTATATGCTTTATAGGCTGTCGAATACCCAATGCCAAGCCAGTCGGGCCACATGATGCCGAAACCTTCGAGCAGGGTAGTGAAATATTCCGACCAGGAGATGGCAATTACCATATTCGATACGGCATATTCCAGTATCAACGCCCATCCGATCACCCACGCGAATATTTCGCCCAATGATACATATGTGTAGGTATAGGCGCTGCCACTGACTGAGATCATGGATGCAAATTGTGCGTAACACAAGGCTGTAAACACACAGGCGATAGCCACAAATACAAAGAGAAGCGATACCGCCGGGCCTCCGTGAAATGCCGCCCGCCCGATAGTACTGAAAATGCCTGCGCCTACAATGGCGGCTATACCGAAAAGAGTAAGGTCTCTTACGCCCAATACTCTTTTCATTCCCGACCCGATAGAGTCTCCATCTCCGGATATACTATCGATATTTTTTTTTCTAAAAAAGGAATTTAAACTCATTTCGTTTATGTGATAATTCTAAAGAGAGTTTTCTATTCATTATAAAAGTTGACAAACTTGACACTTTTACATAATTTCTTATTGTTACTATTTTTCTGAAAACTCTGTATTACTCTTTTTTGTGTGTTTAAAAATCTCTCCCAAAAGGAAAAGACTCAAAAAGGTAACAAAGGTAACACATGATTCAGTTAACAGTCAACAATTAGAATACCTTTACTTATTAACTCAATACTTACTACTTTAAAAAGGTAACAAAGGTTACACTTTTACTTTACTTTTCTAATCAATTTTTAAATCCTTAAACATTGAATCTTAAATGTAAATACAGAATATCAAAGAGCCGGCTATCGGCTGAAAACGATCAGCCACACTATATAGATAAATCAATCGTATAAATATTATATACAGTTCCCCGTGCCCCAAATCCTTCCTTTTGGTGTATCAGGTTTTCGTTCAGGTGCCAGCCGCCGTTTTCTGTCGATGTGCCATAATCGAAGTATGTTTTGTGAGCGAATGCTGTATTTATTATATGGTCGATAACCAAATCTGTCGCTCCGAGTCTTTTACCTTCCTCCGTTGCTGCTACATACTGGACGTGTGCTACTCTTTCTGTCTCGAAGACAAGGCAGCCGCCTATTATGCTACTATCTGTATTCCCGACAGTGAACAGATGTATGTTACGTGGAAATTTACTTTTCAGATAATTAATTTCCGCTAAAGAATGAACAGGCTCTGTTTCGTATTTATCTTTCAGATTCCGGGAAAGTATTTGCCAGAAACCGGAATAATCTGTAGTCTTTTTTACGGACAAATTGTTCTTTTGAGCTTTTTTTACACCCCGTTTACGCAAGTCCGAAAATTTTGTTCTGTCCGCAAGTAATAGGGTAGAAGATATATTACATGATGTGAGTGTCGCCTTATATCTGAACAACGCGTATAAATCCTCTTCGGCAGGACGAATATGATAGATATGCGGAATAGCCTTATATATAATCTTCCTGATTCCCTGATGGCGGAATGTCGTTGTAAGATACTCGAATATGGAAAGTACATTTGCAGCAGTAGTCTTATCACCCATAATAAGACCTCCGTATGTAAGCCCTTTGTGCGAATAAAATATCCTATCCTTCATATGCCCAGGCATTAAAGCCACCAAAACATCGTTCAGATAAAACATCAGGGAGTAATCTCTGAAACGGTCGGCATGGTATTCAATAAAGTCGCGATAGAAAAGAAATGTACCATTTTTAGAGGTGCGTACAAATTTATCCCATGCGTCCTTATATTCCGAACTATAAAGCTTAATTTTCATGCTGCCGGTATTTTTTAAATTCCGAATAGGTATGTATATAATTTTCCGCGTCATATACATCAGAGGCCAAAACAAGACAAACAGCTCCGGACGAATACTCTGTTTCTGTTGCCCATATGCCAGGTGGTATATACAGTCCCTGATCAGGTCGGTCGAGTAATACTATTTTCTTATTGGTTCCGTCATCCAACTCTACCTGAAAGCTACCGCTTGTTGCAACCAATACTTCGTGGCAATATTTATGGACATGCATACCCCTTGTTTGCCCCGATGGGATATCATATATATAAAATATACGTTTTATATCGAACGGAATATTTTCGGCGCTATTTTGTACCAGTGGAAACTTAATGAGTGTACAATCTTCTACAGAGAATGTCTTTAACTGATTTTTCTCTGTTTCACCGGATAGCCCGGCAGTAGAAGGCGCTGATGAAATAATCAGATATACGGAGTCAGGTGAAAAGCCTTCAAGCCTGCAACTCACTAGGGCTGGAATATAAAGGCCCTGAGACGGATTGTTTAGAATGTAGCTTCGTTCATCTTTTCCATTATCAAGCAAAATGGTAAAATTTCCCGATAAAGCCACTATTATCTTATCCTGGGCTTTATGTATATCGCTGTCATTGTGCTGACTGTCATATTTCCAACAGATAGACGAAATAGGGAAAGAAATATGATCTCCGGCTTGGATGAAAGAGAGACTTCCCCTTTGATCCGTGACTCCCGGTAATTCGATGAATTGTTCTCTTTTCATAGCAATCCGGTTACTTTATCTCAACCAAGGCTCAGGATTGAGTTTGTTGGTCCCCTGCCACAACTGGAAATGCAGTTGCGAAAGGCCTGTATCCGCATCTGTATATACTTTGCCGAGCGACTGGCCTGTTTTTACCTTGTCGCCTTGCTTTACATATATACTTTGTATATTTCCGTAGAATGTATAGTAGTTTCCGTGACGCACAATAATACAGGTGTTGTATCCCGGTATGGCTGCTACATAAGTCACTTCGCCGTTGAATACGGATTTGGCTTCGGCTCCCGATTGCGACTGTATATCTATCCCGCTGCTCGATGTGGTAACGAAACGGCTATGCTGATGAGAACCGAATCGTGTGGTTATGGTATAATTGCCTGTTATAGGGTAAGGGAGTCTTCCCCTGTTCGAAGCGAAGTTGTTTGATAAAGCTATGTTTTCGGGTGTTGCTACGACTTTAGCTGCATCCTCTTTAGGAGGTGTCACAGTGGTAGTACCAGATCCGCTTTTCTTCGAGGTCCTTTTTGCTGCTTCGGCGCGGGCTTTTTCAGCTGCAATGCGTTTTGCTTCCCGCTCCTGACGGGCAACCTCTTCTGCTATCAGTTTAGCTATCTGTCTGTCGAGGGCTTCCGCCTGCTGGCGTTTTTGAGTCAGTATTTTTTGCAGGTCTTTTTGCTTTTTTTGTGCTTCACTTACTTCTGTCTGGTAGTTTGTTTCTTCCTTCTTTAAGTTTTCCTGTTCGGTATTACGTTGCCCTAATAAGGCCGTTTTCTCTTGTTTTGTTTTTATTAGCGCTTCTTTCCGCTCTTTTAATTTCGCACTTTTATCTTTAATTTCTGTGGCCTGTTCTTTTCTCCATTCCGAGTAATCGCGTAGGTAACGGAGCCTCCGGTACGATTCTGTCAAAGATTTCCCGGAGAGTACGAAAAGCATTTTATTCTCACTTTGGCGGTTCTGAAGCATTCCGTCAATAGCTTTCGAGTAGTTTTTCTGCTTGTCTTTAAGTTCGGCTTCAAGTATCGTTATTTCGGCTTCGATCCGTTTTTCCTCTACATTTATACCTGTTATTTCTTGTCCCAGAAGGTCTAATACTTTTTGCCGTGAGAATATCTGGTTGGATATAAGCTGTATTCTGTCCAGCAAGGTAGTGGTGCTTCTTTTAGTCTCTTTCAGCAGTTTGTCGGTGTTCGATATTTCACGCAGGGCGTTCTTCCTTTGCTGTTCGAGTTCTTTTATTTTCGAATTTTGAGCGAAAGAACAAATGCTGATAAGGAGAATAAAGAGAAAAGCTGCTACTCTCATTTCTTTTTGATATATGTGCCTATAAGATCAGAGAAATCCACTTTGGTATATTTAGATGATATGGAATTATCTATGCTGAAACTCTTGTCTATTTCCAATTTGTCATATGTGATATTAATGTCGACACGCCTTTTTGCAACATCGACCTTAGCCTGCATATTAGTCGGATATACCAGATTGTTGTCTTTGATGAAATCGTTGTAAGACCATTGCAGGGTTATCTTTTTCTTTTCATTGTAGATCAATGTTGATGCCACATGGTTGGTGGCGTCTACAGCAAAGTTGTATAACAAATCGCCTTTTCCTTTTGTCTTTAGCATGTATACATCGTTTGCTGATGATATATCATACTTCTGAAAGTCTTTCTCGGTTACTTCCCTGTTGCCCGGAATAAATAATTTGTTGGTGAATAAAGCCTGTAAATTATAAAAGTTAAAGTCGAAACCGGCTATAGCTTTCGAATCTTTGAAACGTTCTGCAATATATTGCTTTTTCATCCTGTCTACCATGAAAATGCTGTCGCGAGTGATAGTCAGCCTCATGGCTTCCCCTCCAAGGATCGGGATACGAATCGATACTTGTAAGATGCTATCCTTTACTATTTTGAATACAGCAGGTACTTTTTGAGAAGAATTTCCGGCCTTGAATTCGACACTCCCTTTAGTTGTTAATGTCTTGAAATTGACTTCCGAGGATAATGCATCTTCAATTATACGATTATGGGACTTTTCTTCCAGAGTCCCACCTGTGGTAATTATTTTTTTTGATTTACAACTGCTTCCTGCAAATAATGCGGATATGATGAACAGTAGTACAGCTATTTTATTTAATCCGTTTAGTCTCATTATTCAGCAATAAAAGTTTTCGTTTCTATTTTCTTTTCCAATGTTTTGGACTTGCTACCCCCTTTTTCCTTTGCTTTCTCCCAATATTCCAAGGCTTTTTCGGGTTCATCCGTTTTGTATAATACATCGCCGTAGTGTTCCAGTACTTCGGCACTGACATCTTCTTTCTTTTCCTCGCTGTATTTTATCGCATTCTCGATATAAATTTTAGCGATGGTATAAGCTCCCTGTTCAAATAATACCCAGCCATATGTATCCAGATATGTTGGGTTCGATGGTTCGGCCTTTACAGTGATACTGCTCATTCGTTCCGCTTTGTCGAGATCTTTTTTTACTAAAGACAAATAATAACTATAATTGTTCAGTACACCCAGGTTATTAGGATCGTAGGAAAGAGCCTTATCGTAGATAGCAAATGCGCTATCGCGTTTTTCTATCTGATAATAAAGGTCTCCTATCTGTCCGTAGAAGTCGGCCAGAAGCTTTGTATTGTTCTCATCTACATATACAACTCCTTTTTGCAGAGCATCGAGTGCGTCCTTATAATTCTCTTTCATATATTGAGATACTCCCAAATAGAAATAGAACTGTGGTTGGTCGGTGATATAGGTGAGTGCTTGTTCACATACTTTTATGGATAAATCGATGCTGTCAGGGAAAGTGGTATACAACATCTGTTCCCATCCAACAGGATTTGTAGGATTAGCTTCAGCAAACAGCTGATATTGAAAACGGGATTCCTCTTTTTTATTCTGCATCATCAACAGGTTGCCATACATCAGGTTGAGTTTCGGTTCTTGCGGATGCTGTATCATCAGTGTATCGAACAAGGCGTTAGCTGCCTGCGTATCTTTTTGAGTTCTTTGCAAAGTGCCTACGTACTGTGCAAGGATGGATAGTTTGGTATCGATGTCCATTTTTGGGCTAACAAGAGCAATGTGCAATTCGTTTTCTGCAGCATCCTTATTTCCTGTCTGCTGATAGTATTCGGCCATAGATGAAATGAGGTAGGGATCATCAGGATCAATGGATTTGGCACGGCTGTATACCATGTATGCTTCCTGCGTTTTTCCAGCCTGTAAATACAAATCTCCGAGAAGAATCTGATATTTGATTTCCTGCGGATATTTGTCTATATATTTCTGTATTTCAGCAAAGGCCTGTTTCTCTTGCTTCATCATCGTATATAGCTGGTATTTCTGGAGGCTTATTTTTTCGTTCATCCCCACTATCTGTTCCAGTTTATCCAGTGTCGATATGGCATTTTTGAAATTTCCGTCCATACGGTACGATTCCGATAGATAGATGTATAAATCCGTATTGTCGGGATCTTTGGCTACTAATTTTTCGAATTGTTCTATGGCATCGCTATATTGTTTAAACTCGAGACACATGCTTCCGTATGCCATATTATAGTAATGGTTGTCGCTATCGTATACTGTGGCCCTGCGATAATAATCTATAGCCTTATTTTTGCTTTCGATGGAATTGTAGTAATTGCCTAGCTCATATAATACGTTTGCATTTGTAGAATCGATAGCCATACAGTATTTGAGATAGTCGAAAACCGCATCGTATTGATTGGTGGCTTTGGCATTCATTGCCTCATAAAAGAAGTAGTCGAATTTACGACTGTCGTCAACAGAAAGCTTCTCTGCAATTGGACTGGAAATTTGACTGCTTTGAGCAAAAGACGGAAGATTGCCTGCGATGACAAGTAAGATTAAATAAAAAACACGTGCTTTTTTATGCATATCAAAAATGACGTTTCTGAATATTACTGTTTTCCTGTGTGGCCAAAGCCTCCGGCTCCGCGCTCCGTTTCGTTAATTGTCTCCACCTCTTCCCAAAGTACTTGCTCATGTGAAGCTATAACCATTTGGCAAATGCGCTCACCGTCATTTATAACAAACTCATCATTTGATAAGTTGACAAGGATGACACGGATTTCTCCACGGTAGTCTGCATCGATAGTCCCGGGGGAATTTAATACTGTTAGTCCATGCTTGAAAGCCAAACCGCTGCGGGGACGTATTTGCGCTTCATATCCTTGAGGTAATTCCAAATACAGACCAGTCGGAATAAGAGTCCGTTCCAGCGGCTTCAATGTTACAGGTTCTGTAATGTTTGCTCTCAGATCTACTCCGGCAGAGTAAGGTGTCGCATATTCGGGTAGTGGATGATGTGATTTATTTATAATTTTTATGTTCATCGTTTTAAAGTCATATATTTATAGTTGCTGCGAAATTAGTTAAATCTTTGCAATCTACTTAGCTAATTGATAAAAATTAAGATTTTAAAATGCTTGAAGTCATTTCGTTTCAAAATATTTTTCAAAAAAAGATTTCAAATGTTTTGTAATATTGAAAAAAGCTATATCTTTGCATCGCATTTGAGAGAAAATGCAACCTCAACAAGGGCGTTTAGCTCAGCTGGTTCAGAGCATCTGCCTTACAAGCAGAGGGTCGGCGGTTCGAATCCGTCAACGCCCACTTTAAAATTAAAGACTTACGGAGAATCGTGAGTCTTTTTCTTTTTATACTCTCCTATTTTTCTATGGTTTTTAAAGTCAGACTTAAACCAAGACTTAAACCGAAAAACCATTATGAATGCTACTATTAATGCGGTTTGTTACAAGTCAAAGACATTAAAAACGGAGAACATCCAATTATGCTACGTATTTGCAAGCAAGGAAAGGTGAAATATCTTAGTCTTGGCATATCTTTGGATCCCAAATATTGGGACTTTAAAAAGGATGTACCAAAATTCAATTGTCCCAATATCGACTATATTAAGAAGACTATTCTAGATAAGCAGATGGAATATCAAAAGCAAATATTAGAACTGAAAGCAAAAGACAAAGAATTTACAGCATCTACTCTTATCGAATCTACAAAGAGAACCTATAACAGGGTGAAGCAAAAAATATTATAAACAAATACTATGATGCAGATAAATCGGAATACGATTATATTTTTCCTATTTTAAATAAGAAAATACATATAACAGCAATACAGAAGTTTAATCCTATTTACAAATACACAGGACATATAAACAAGAATTTAAAAACTATTCTATTATTTCTGAATCTTTAGGGCATAGTTCTGAAAAGATTACCCAGACATATTTAGATTAAATCGTGACTATTTCATTTTACATAGTGATGATATTTCATGATTTATTTTAGCATCTGCTGTTTTTTCAATTTTTTCAAAGAAGATTCTCTAATATTAAAGATAGCATCGAGGGTTACTGTTCTCGATGAAATTGTTTCCTCATTTCCATTTCTTATCTGCTCCAGCATCAATTCTGCAGCAACTTTACCCATTTCAAAAGTTGGTTGTTCCACACTTGTCAAATTGGGTTCTATAATCATTGCCATTCTAGATTGAGTAAATCCAACAACAGCAATGTCAATAGGAATTTTATATCCGCATTTTTGCATAGTTTTCATTGCTCCAATAGCTGTCGGGTCGTTAAATGCAAAAATTCCATCGGGTTTTTCCTCCATCTCCAAAAGTTTATAAGCAGCCATTATTCCCCTTTCCATTTTCAGTCCGCATGGAATTATCAATTCTTCATCAATAGGGATGTCATAATCTTTTAGTGCATCGCAATATCCTCTCTTCCTGCTTTTTGAGACAGTAAGACTTTCAGGGCCGGCAAGATGAGCTATACGTCTAGCCCCTTGCTTTATAAGATGCTCCACAGCCTTATAAGCCCATTTATAATCATCTATAATTACGTTAGGAGCTACAATATTGGTACAAATACGATTAAAAAAAACGATAGGATAATTATTCGCCTGAAGCGCAGCGTATTTCTTTGAGTTTTTTGTTTCGTGGCAAACCGATACGATTATACCATCGACCATTTGTCCTTCAAGAATATTAAGATTATTTAGTTCACTTGTATGAGATTCATTAGACTGCATTAGTAAGATATTGAATCCTTCAGGTTGTAATATGCTCTCGATGCCAATGACAACCTCTGCAAAAAAAGAATTAATAAATTCTGGCACAACAACTCCAATCAGCTTCGAATGTTGCTCTTGCAATCTTTTTGACATAGGATTTGGCTTATAGTTCCATCTTTTTGCCAAGTCCAAAACTGCTTTTTTTGTTTCAGGGTTTACATCCCATCGGTCTGCTAAAGCTCTTGAAACAGTAGAAGTCGAAATTCTCAATTCCTTTGCTATATCTTTTATTGTTATTCGTGTTTTGGTCATAATAAATACTTTGTTTCTCTCAAAATTATAATTTTTAATTCATTAATCCTTGAGATTTAACTTTTGCTTTTTATGGGAACGTTCCCGCAAACGTTCCCGACGATATTGGTTAATTATGTTGCAAACATTACATAAATAGCCCTAAATTTGATATTGAGTAAATGAGTCGTTTTTTCTAGTACTATAAATAACCTTATGACCTTTTTTGATGTTAATACCATTATAATATTTTCCATATAAATAAGGCTTGTCGGGATATCATTTTCCAAAAAAGAAAAATATGATACCATTTTTTGCTAGAGGTAACTAGGCAACCTATGGTGCAGAAGCGCTTTTTCTGCCTGGTGACGAAGTAATTAAATCAAAATAATAAAAACTCACTATTGAATATAACCTTATAAAGAGATATTAAATATTACCATTATGAAATCAGTTAAAAAATTAAGCATGCAATTCATATTGCTATTATTCTGCATCACAACATTCGCTCAAGGATCTTATAACAAGGATGTATTTAGCAAAAAGTATATTAAAGATAAAATCGAAAAAGTTTCACTTTGGCAGTTAAATAATCCTTCGGAGAGAGATATGAGACATTGGACAAATGCCACTTTTTATTCAGGTCTTTTCTCGGCCTGGCAAACAACAAAAAACAAGTCTCTTTATCAGGCTTTAATGGGTATGGGTGATAGTCAGAATTGGAAACCTTATAACCGTTGGTTTCATGCCGATGATATAGCTATTTGTCAAACATACTTAGATCTATATCACAAAGAAAAGAAAATCGCAATGATACAACCGACTATTGATGTGATTAACAAATTTGTAGCTAAACCTTATCCTTCAAAAAAGGATATTGAAAAGATTAAATTGTGGTGGTGCGATGCCTTATTTATGGTACCTCCTGTTTTTGTAAAGTTAACCAAAGAAACCAGTGATAAAAGTTATTTAGCTTTCAATGATATTTATTATAAAGAATGTTATGACTTGCTGTACAATAAAGAAGAATCTCTTTTTGCCCGTGACTTAAATTATGTAATCAAAGAAGATGGCAGCACGCGCCGCGAAAAAAATGGAGAACTTATCTTTTGGTCACGCGGAAATGGTTGGGTAATGGGAGGATTAGCCCTTGTTTTGACAGATCTCCCGTCTACCTATAAAGAAAGACCTTTTTATGAACAACTATTTAAGGAAATAGCAGCCCGTATAGCTAAACTACAGCCTGAAGATGGATTGTGGCGTACAAGTTTATTAGATACTGAATCTTACTCGAACGGCGAAGTAAGTGGCTCTGCTTTTTTCTGTTATGCTTTGGCTTGGGGAATCAATAACGGACTATTAGATGAATCTTACCTTCCTGTTGTAAAAAAGAGTTGGATCGCATTGATACAATGTGTGAACGACGAAGGACGAGTAGGATGGGTACAGCCAATAACCGATTCACCGCAAGCAAAATTTTCAGCAGACAGTAGTAGTGAAAGCTATGGTCCGGGAGCGTTCCTACTGGCTGCAAGCGAAGTAATTAAATTAAAAAAATAAAAAGATTGCTTTATTCTAATACTATAATAACCTTATGACTTTTATTGATATTATTACCATTGTAATATTTTCCTTGGGAATAATTCTTGTTGGGATGTCCTTTTCAAAACAAGGGAAAAATATGAAATCATTCTTTGCCGGAGGAGGAGCGATGCCTTGGAGCATGAGTGGATTATCTCTCTTTATGGGGTTTTTCTCTGCCGGAACGTTTGTTGTTTGGGGATCAATAGCCTATTCACATGGGTGGGTGTCTGTTACCATACAATGGACAATGGCTATAGCCGGTTTTGTTGTTGGGACACTGATCGCACCTCGTTGGCACAAGACAGGAGCATTGACCGTTGCCGAATATATAAATAAACGGTTGGGGGTTTCTACCCAAAAAATATACACTTATTTATTCCTGTTTATATCACTTTTTCTGACAGCATCATTCTTATATCCTGTTGCTAAAATATTGGAAGTGTCAACAGCTTTACCCCTGAACTTATGTATCCTATTACTAGGTGCTTTTTGCATATTATATGTTTCGGCAGGAGGACTGTGGGCCGTAATATCAACAGATATTTTACAATTTGTAATACTCACAGCCGCTGTAGTTATCGTGGTACCTCTCTCTCTAGAGGAAATAGGAGGTATAACCAACTTTGTGGGTAAAGCTCCCGATTCGTTCTTTAATTTTCTGAATGGAGAATACACCCTCGGTTTTATAATTGCATTTACTATATATAACACTATATTTTTAGGAGGAAATTGGGCATATGTACAACGATATACATGTGTAAAAACCCAAGCTGATTCCCAAAAAGTAGGTTGGATGTTTGGAGTGCTTTACATAATCAGCCCAATCCTATGGATGCTGCCTCCAATGGTCTACAAAATGTACAATGGGAGTCTCTCCGATGTAGAGGCAGAAGGAGCATATCTAATGATGTGCAAAGATGTACTTCCGCATGGTATATTGGGTTTGATGATAGGAGGGATGATTTTTGCAACAACAAGTGCTCTCAATTCAAAGCTGAATATATCATCAGGTGTTGTTACAAACGATATATTCAAAAGGCTTAAGCCTGATAGTTCGGATAAGACATTGATGCAGGTAGCCCGTCTATCTACAATCGCTTTTGGGATTTTAACTATTCTAATCGCATTACTAATACCTATGATGGGCGGGGTAGTAAATGTCGTTATAAGTTTGGCTGCTCTGACCGGAGTTCCTTTATACTTACCTGTTATCTGGACATTGTTCTCTAAACGACAGACAAAGGTGTCAACAGTATCTACAACTGTAATAAGTTTAGTTGTTAATGGAATATTCAAATTTGTAGCCCCTCTTTTTAATTTCACTTTAAATAGAGAACAGGAGATGCTACTTGGGGTCAGCTTCCCCATTCTGTGTATGATTGTTTTCGAAGTGTACTACATTCTTAAAAAACAGACATCACCTATGTATAACTCTTATTTGTCATGGGAATCAAAGAATCAAACAAAGGTATCCAATATAAATGAAGAAGAAATTGAAGAGAGAAAGAATGATAATCAATTCAGTAGGAAAGTAATTGGTTATGGAGTACTATTCACGGGGATTGGAGTGGCATTGTTGGGTGGTATGTCCGACTCGAGCAGAGTATTAGTTATAACCACCGGATGTGTGTTTGCTTTACTGGGCATTTTTATAATTAAAAAGAAAAGTAAAAATGATTAAAGAAGATTTCAATCAAGATAAACGAAACCTGAAAAAACTTACACTGACTACAAATCTGGTCGTTGTAGGTGGAGGTTTATCCGGAGTCTGTGCAGCCATTGCCGCAGCAAGAGCCGGAATAAAGGTAGTATTGATTCAAGATAGACCTGTACTAGGAGGCAATGCATCAAGTGAAGTCAGACTATGGGTATTAGGTGCAACATCGCATATGGGTAGTAACAATAGATGGTCTAGAGAAGGAGGGATCATCGATGAAATTTTATTGGAAAATTTATACAAAAATAAAGAAGGCAATCCTGTCATTTTTGATACAATTCTTCTAGACAAAGTACAACAAGAATCTAACATCCAACTATTACTGAACACCTCTGTTTATGAAACAATAAAATCAGAGAAAAATAGGGTTTCTGCTGTTTTGGCTTTTAATAGTCAAAATTCCATAAGATACGAAATTGCAGGTACCTTATTTTGCGATGCTTCAGGTGATGGTATAGTTGCATATCAGGCAGGTGCAGCATATAGGATGGGTGCAGAGGATAAATTAGAGTATAATGAAAAATTTGCACCAGACACTAGCGAATACGGAGAACTTCTGGGGCATTCCCTTTATTTCTACACAAAAAACGTAGGTAATCCTATAAAATATGTAGCACCATCTTATGCATTGAAAGATATAAAGAAAATTCCTCGTTTTGGTAATATCAATTCAGGCCAGCATGGCTGTAAATTTTGGTGGCTTGAGTATGGTGGACGTTTGGATACCATCCATGATACGGAAAAAATAAAATGGGAATTATGGAGTATAGTATGTGGAGTATGGGATTATATAAAAAATTCGGGCAAGTTTCCAGAAGCAGATAATTTGACTCTTGAATGGGTGGGCACTATACCGGGGAAGAGAGAAAGCCGGCGTTTTGTTGGGCTTTATACTCTTGTCCAACAAGATATAATGGAGCAAAGGCATCACGACGATGCTGTTTTATTTGGAGGTTGGGCAATAGACCTTCATCCGGCAGATGGAGTCTATAGCGAAAAAGGCGGATGCATCCAATATCATTCCAAAGGTGTGTATGAAATTCCTTACAGATGTTTTGTCAGCAAGGATATAGAGAATCTCTTCTTTGCGGGGCGTAATATCAGCTCTTCACATGTAGCTCATGGTTCGAGTCGGGTAATGGCAACCTCTGCTTTCGGGGGGCAGGCTGTTGGAATTGCCGCCGCGCAATGTATAAAAAAGGGTTTAAAGCCTAAAGATATAATTGACATCAAAGAAATCAAAGAACTACAACAACAACTAAATATTATCGGGCAAAGTATACCTAATACAAGAATAGAAAATCAGAACAATCTTTTAGCCTCTGCCAATATTTCTGTATCCAGCGAATTGATATTAGATCGAATACGGGAAGCAGGAATATGGATAAATCTGGATTATTCTGTAGCTCAGATGCTTCCGCTAAAGAAAGGACAATGTTACTCCTTTGAAATACAGGTCGATGCGGCTGAAGAAACTATACTTGAAGTTGAACTGCGTTGTTCGTCAAAGATAAATAATTATACACCTGATATAGTTGTAGATAAATTATCGATAGAATTAGTTGAAGGGAAACAGAGTATAAAGCTGATTTTTAATAAAGGGCTGCCGAATGATCAGTACGGTTTCCTTACTTTTCTGAAAAATGATAAAGCAAAAATAGAAATGAGTGAAGATCGTTTCTCCGGAATTGTCTCTGTCTTCAATAAATTTAATTATGCAGTGAATAATAACGGTGCACAAATTGCTCCTCCCGATTCAGGAATAGAATCTTTTGAATTCTGGTGTCCGGATAGGCGTCCCCAAGGGCATAATATTGCTATGAAGATTGTACCGGCATTGAAAACTTTTGGAAAAGAAAATTTATTGGAAGGGCTGATCAGACCGACAAACCAACCTAATGCATGGGCTTCTGATATTTCGGATAAAGAAGTGTGTATGAGTGTATTGTGGGAGTCGGAGAAAGAAATAAATAGCATAACCCTCTATTTCGATACAGACTATGACCATGCTCTGGAATCTGTGCAAATGGGGCATCCTGAAAATATAATCCCTTTTTGTGTACAGAACTACAGGATAAAAGATCAGACAGGAAATATTATTTACGAAAAAATAGAAAACTATCAGACTATCAATGTTATCAAATTGGGAGAAAAAATAAAAACTAGTTCTATCACTATCGAGTTGGATAATCCTCAAATCAATATTCCGGTAAGTGTATATTATATAACTATCAACTAGATATAGAATGTCTAAAACAAGAATAAAAATGATGAGAAGAATTCTTTTATTTCTATTGATTATGCCACATCTCGCATATGCGCAACAGATTAATCCGGTAGACTACGTCAACACGTTGGTGGGTACAATGTCTAAAATGGAACTTTCGGCAGGCAATACGTACCCGGCTGTATGTATGCCTTTTGCCATGCACAATTGGTCTGCGCATACAGGTAAAGTGGGGGACAATTTTCAGTATGCATACCAGAACAATTACTTATATGGTATCCGTCAAACTCATCAAGCTAGTCTCTGGATTGGCGATTATGGGCAGTTTTCCCTAATGCCGGTTAGCAATAAACAACAGTTTGTTCAAGAAAAAAGAAAGAGTTGGTACTCGCATAAGACAGAGATCGCAAAACCTCATTATTACTCTGTGTATCTGGCAGATCATCAGGCCCATGTTGAGGTAACGCCAACAGAGCGCGCTGCCTGTTTTCGCATATCATATACTCATCCTGACAGTGCGTTTTTGGTTGTAGATGCTTTCAATAAGGGATCATATGTCAAGATACTAAAGGACGATAAAAAAATTATAGGTTATTCGAGTACAAAAAGCGGAGGGGCTCCAAGTAACTTCAAAAATTATTTTGTAATGGAGTTTGACAAACCCCTAAGAGATGGAGCTGTATGGAGTAAAGATACCTTGTATGATAACAAATTAGAAATTGAAGATAACCATGTAGGTACTATACTGCATTTTGAAATGAAAGAAGGCGAAAAATTAAATGTGAAAGTCTCTTCATCTTATATAAGTTTTGAGCAGGCCAATATAAACCTGAAAGAAATAGGAAATGCTGGTTTTGATGAAACGAAAGAGAAAGCCTATAATATCTGGAACAGAGAATTGTCAAAAGTCAAAGTCTCGGGAGGTACCGATGATCAATATAAGACATTTTACTCATGTCTTTACCGAATGCTAATATTTCCCAGAAAATTCTATGAAATAGATAGCGAGGGTAAGGTCGTACACTACAGCCCCTATACAGGGAAGGTTCATGAAGGCTACATGTATGCAGACAATGGCTTCTGGGATACGTTCAGAGCACAATTCCCTTTTATGAACTTACTATATCCTCAGATTGTAGAAGAAGTATTGCACAGTATGACCAACATCTACCAACAGAGCGGATGGTTACCCGAATGGATAAGCCCGGGACACAGAGATTGTATGATTGGCTCTCACTCTTCTTCAATAATTGCAGATGCATATATGAAAGGTATCACCAATGTTGATATTGACCTGTTGTATGAAGCAATTATGAAAAATACTAGAGAAAGCAATGAAAAAATAAGTTCGTTGGGACGGCTAGGAGCAAAAGAGTATAACTCTATGGGCTTTATTCCATTTGATACAGGAATAAACCAAAATGTTTCGCGCACGCTGGAGTATGCTTATAATGATTTTTGTATTTACGAGTTGAGCAAAATGTTAAACAAACCTGATGAGCAGATTAACATATTCTACAATAGAAGTTTTAATTACCGTAATCTATTTGATCAAGAAACAAAGTTGATGCGCCCGAAAGATAGTCAGGGTATATTTCAAAAGAATTTTGACCCATACCGTTGGGGCGATCATTTTACTGAAGGCAACAGCTGGCAATATACATGGTTTGTACCTCATGATCCTATCGGCTTATCAAACTTGATGGGAAGCAATCAGGACTTTATAGAAAAGATGGATTCTGTATTTTCTCAACCTCAAACCTACGATATCTCATATTACAAAAGAGGTATTATTCATTTGATACGTGAAATGCAGAATGCAGAAATGGGACAATATGCACACCTTAACGAGCCCATGCACCATATGATATATATGTATAACTATGGAGCACCATGGAAAACACAATATTGGGTTCGCATGGTTATGGACAGGCTATATCAAGCGACACCTGATGGTTATTGCGGCGATGAGGACAATGGGCAAATGTCGGCTTGGTATGTATTCTCGGCATTAGGGTTCTATCCTTTATGCCCTACGGCAAATGAATATGTTTTTGGCAGTCCGCTGTTTCAGTACTCAGAACTAACATTGGCCAATGGTAATAAAGTAGTCGTAAATGCACCCAAAAATTCAAAGCAGAATATATATGTCAACTCTATATCAATCGATAAGAAAGAACATTCTAAAAACTACATTTCTTTTTCTTCTTTATCCAAAGGAGTAGTTATTGATTTTGAGATGAGTGACAAAGAGAACCAGGAAAGAGGTACACAGCCTGACGCTTACCCTTTTTCGCAAACGAAACAAATGAAAAATTAGTTGTATAACCTTTTTTAATATTTAGACCATGAAAAAAATCTTTATCAAATTACTCAATTCGGACACATGGCATAGGAAAGCTTTAAATAAAGCTCTGTTATTTTCCTTGTGTCTGATTATGCAAATGGTTACAGGAACACCTGTATATGGTGAAACAAAGGATTCGGAACAAGCTACAAAAAAGGAGATTTCGGGTTCAGTATATGATACTGATGAACTCCCTTTACCGGGAGCCACAGTTATAGAAAAAAATAATTCTATGAATAGTACTCTAACGGATGCTGATGGATTATTTAAACTAACTGTTTCTGAAGGCTCAATTGTAATTATAAGCTATTTGGGCTATATTACTCAGGAATTTGTTGTTGACAGAGCAAATTCATATCCAATCATACTACATGAGAACACGAAGGATTTGGATGAGGTTGTTGTTGTGGGGTATGGCACTGTCAAGAAAAAAGACCTGACCGGTGCTGTAGGTGCAATATCGGGAAATATTGTTTCAGACAGAAAGGTTATGCAATTATCTACAGCTTTGCAAGGGGCTATTCCCGGAGTGATGGTTACTCGTAATAATGGCGCACCCGGAGGTGGTAGTACTATCAGAATAAGAGGGATAACTACTATTGGTGACAGCAACCCTCTTTATATAGTAGATGGCGTACCGGTTGACAATATTGATTATATCAATCCTAATGATGTGGAAAATATATCCGTGCTGAAAGACGCAGCCTCTGCATCCATATATGGTTCTAGAGCAGCATCGGGCGTAATACTGATTACTACCAAACGTGGAACATCGGACAAGTTTGAGCTAAATTATTCATTTGAATATGGATTGGAGAAATTGGCAAGGACACCTAAATTTGTTTCAGCTACACGTTTTATGCAAATGGAAAACGAGTTGAGATGGAATGATGCAGGAAATGGAAAAAATGAATACCCAACCTATGCTCAAGAACTTATTGAAAATTATTATGCTCTCCATGCAGAAGATGCAGACTTGTATCCGATTACAGACTGGTACGATCTAGTGTTGGACAAAACGGCACCTCGTGTAAGTCATTTGGTAAGTTTAATGGGAGGAACTAATAAATTGAGAACAAAAGCTTCTTTTGGTTATGACAAAGTAGAAGGAATGTATGCTAACAAGAATATTGAAAGATATACTCTTCGTGTAAATAATGATATAAAAATAAACGAATATCTTTCGGTAGGATTGGATATAAACTTCAGGAATCAGAAAAATCTATCTCCTGTTGCCGATCCATTTCCTCAGATTAATCTGGCTACTGCTGTACAGGCAGGGGTATGGAGTGATGGAAGGTATGGAAACGGACGTGGAAAAAGTAATATTTATGCTGCTAGCAAAGAAGGAGGAACAACAACAAATACTCACAATCACTTTTTAGGGAAAGCCTCATTAGATTTTACCCCATTTGAAGGATTTAAACTTTCGGCTGTTTTTTCTCCTACTTATAATAACAGTAAAAGCAAGATGTTCAAAAAGAAGGTAAAACTTTATGATGCCAAAGATCCCAATTTATTTATAGGTTATAATGCATCTTTTGATAATTCCAGATTAGAAGAAAACCGGAACGACTCCTATCGCTTGCTTTCTCAATTAATTGCAACATATAGCAAATCTTTCAGCGACCATAATTTCGATTTTATGGCTGGATATGAAGGCTATAAAACATTTAACGAGAATTTGTATGCAGGCCGTAATCAATACGTCTTAGAGTATCCATATTTGGATATCGGCCCTCTTACCGAACTTTCCAATTCGGGGAATGCATACGAAACAGCCTATCAGTCTTTCTTCGGACGAATAATGTATAATTTCAAAAACAGGTATTTACTTCAGGCAAATGTAAGAAGAGATGGTTCTTCCCGTTTCCATAAAGATCATAGATGGGGTGTTTTTCCTTCTGTCTCAGCAGGTTGGGTAATTAGTGAAGAATCTTTTTTCCCGGAGAATAATATACTTTCATTTCTCAAACTCCGAGGCTCGTGGGGTACTTTAGGGAATGAGCGTATTGGGAGCAATTATCCATATCAAGCTGCAATATCTTTTAGTAATGTGTTATTTATTAATGGAGATAATGTTGTACCTCAACAAACCGCATCACAGAATAAATATGCTGTAAGTGATATTTCCTGGGAAACAACAAAATCATGGAACATCGGGATCGATACCTATTTATTTAATAACAGGCTCAGACTGAGTGCCGACTATTTTGATAAATCGACAGAAGATATGCTTTTAGCCTTGGAGATCCCACGGTATATGGGATTCTCTACAAATCCGGATGTAAATGCCGGAAAAATGAGTACTAAAGGTTTCGAAATCGAAGTAGGTTGGAGTGATCAGATTGGGAAAGACTGGTTTTACTCATTATCGGCGAACCTGTCCGATTTCAGGTCAAAGATGGGAGAATTGGGCGGTACTGAATTTTTGGGAAGCAAGATTAAAAAACAAGGAAGTGAGTTTGACGAATGGTATGGATATCTATCAGATGGAATTTTTCAAACACAAGAAGAGGTAGATAATTCTCCCGTCTTAAATAAACAAGTAAAACCCGGCGACATCAAGTATAAAGACATAAGCGGACCGAACGGAGTGCCTGACGGAGTTATTTCTCCGGAATATGACAGGACCTTGCTAGGAGGTTCTTTACCAAGATATCTATATGGAGCTAATTTCTCTCTGGGGTATAGAAATATTGACTTTTCCTTGACAATACAAGGTGTGGGGAAGAAAAACTCAATAATGAGTACATATATGGTACAACCTTTGATTGAGAATAGAGGTAACATCACAGATGTCATAGAAAGCGGATATTGGAGTCATTATAACCCGGCAGAAGAAAATGTACATGCAAAATATCCTCGCTTGACATATTCCGGAGCTACTAATAACTATGCGACATCAGATTTTTGGATGTTCAATGGGAGATATCTGAGATTGAAAAATATCACAGTAGGCTATACACTACAATTGCCGTGGTTGCAAAACACTCTCAAGGTACAAAATATACGATTATATACAGCGATAAATGATTTGTTCTCTATTGATAATTACCCTAAAGGATGGGATCCGGAAACTGCAGGAGGTTCCCAACCTATAACAACTTCATTTATTTTTGGAGCATCTGTTAACTTTTAAAAAAGAACGAAAATGAAAAGAACGATTATATATATATTTATAACATTATTGCTTACGTCTTGTTATGATATGGATTTGAATCCACTATCCGAGGGTTCGAGTGAGAACTGGTATACAACCGAAGAAGAGCTAATGATGTCTGTCCGTAGTTTGTACAACATTGCTTATTGGTCGCTCGATGATGATTCGTACACCGATGACTGGACAAATAGAAACGAGGTAAATAATATTACAGGAGGGACAATCGACGGATTGTCATCAATCCCTACTACTACATGGACTAATAAATATGCGGCAATAGGAAGAGCAAATGAACTATTGGCCAATTTAGATAAAGCACGAGAGCTTGGAGTGCCTGCTGACTTGGTCAAAAAATTGGAAGCTGAAGCAAAGTTAGTCAAAGCAATACAGCATGCTTCGCTTGTGGCTCATTATGGAGATGTAGTATATGTTTCACATACTATTCCTTCAATTAGTGAAGCTTTTAAAATCGGCAGAACAGATAAAAAAGAGGTGATGCGATATGTATATGAAGATTTTGATAATGCAATTGCAGTACTTGATAAAGAGATAGAAGGAGAAATAAGGGCAAACAGTAAAGGAGTAGCTTATGCTTTCAAGGCGAGAGCAGCTCTTTATGTAGGCGACTACGCCATAGCTGCCGATGCTGCAAAAAAATGTATCGATTTAGGGGTTTACTCTCTTCATAATGATTTTACTGAAATCTTTTTAAGTTCAACAAAAAGCAACAAAGAATTTATTCTCACCCGGCCTCGTTCCATAGAACAAAGTATTTATATCGGTACACAAGCTTTCACTCCACGTACTGCCGGAGGATGGGGGCAATACGTTCCATCGTGGGATTTGCTTTGTGCTTTTTTATGTACCGACGGGAAACCTATTGACGAATCACCTTTATTCAATCCTAGAGAACCATTCTTAAATAGAGATCCAAGATGTACAAAAACGATTGTTGAATTTAAAACGAGACATGTGGGTATTGAATATAACCCTCATCCAG
The DNA here is from genome assembly GCF_900079725.1 of uncultured Dysgonomonas sp. Classification (NCBI taxonomy): domain Bacteria; kingdom Pseudomonadati; phylum Bacteroidota; class Bacteroidia; order Bacteroidales; family Dysgonomonadaceae; genus Dysgonomonas; species uncultured Dysgonomonas sp. The sequence goes on along the minus strand of NZ_LT599032.1, from coordinate 2,071,158 downwards.
ATGCTCTTACGGTATTAAATTACAATACAGGAGCACAAATAAAAAACACTGACAATAGAGCAGTTGCCCAGTATGCATCATATAACGGTTTGGTGTGGAAAAAATGGGTAGACGATACATGGAATCAGAATGGGCACAAAGCCGACAAGAATGAGATCGTCATGCGATATGCAGATGTCTTGTTGATGTATGCTGAAGCCAAAATAGAGCTGGGTGAAATAGATCAAACAGTGTTAAATGCTATTAATGATATCAGAGCCAGAGCTTACGGAGTAGAAAGAACTCAAACCACAGCATATCCATCTGTCGCTACAACAGATGCCACAAAATTGAGAAAGATTGTAAGATTAGAAAGACGAATGGAATTTGCTTTCGAAGGACTCAGATATATGGATATTATTCGCTGGAAACTGGCTGAAAAAGTTTTAAACTTGCCAATATATGGATTGTTAGATCCTGCTAATTTGAAAAGTGATGTGGTAGATGAGGGATTATGGTTTTTCTCCGAAACTCCTAAAATAGATGAGGATGGGATTACTGATTTTTCGTCATTATATCAGAATCAAAAAATTAAATTACTCGTAGAACGTAAATTTGATGCTAATCGTCAGTACTTATGGCCAATCCCATCAAAAGAAATTCTTATTAATGATAATATAAAACAAAACCCTGGTTATTAGTTTCTTAAAAATAGAAAACAGATTTAGTGCTTAAATAATTAAGTGCTGAATCTGTTTCTAATCTTTATTTTTCACATTTAACCGGAAAATATAAGTAACCAAATGAAAAACATATACATATTGATTGTTTTGTTTCTACTGTTTACCTGCTTAGCTTTTGGTCAAGGGGGTCATCCGGACTGGGAGAATCCTGGAATATTTGCAATCAATAAAGAGGAGACGCGCACAACAGTAATTCCGTATTCGTCCATAAAAGAGGCTTTAGTTGACGATTTTAACCAATCACCCTATTTCCAATTGTTAGATGGCGATTGGAAGTTTAAATGGGTGGCTAAACCATCTGATATTGTACATGATTTCTACAAAGAAGATTATGATGTGAGCCAATGGGGAACAATATCCGTTCCGGGAAATTGGGAGTTTAACGGGTATGGCATTCCCATTTATACAAACATAATATATCCTTTCCCAAAAAATCCTCCTTTTGTAAATAAAGATGATAATCCTGTGGGGCATTATCGTCACAAATTCTCCATTCCGGACAAATGGAATGGCAGAAGAGTGTATCTACATTTCGAAGGAGGAACGACTGCTATGTATGTATGGATAAATGGGCAAAAAGTAGGTTACACAGAGAATGCAAAAAGTCCTGCCGAATTTGATATAACTCCTTATGTCAGAAAAGGGAATAATACGATAGCATGCCAAGTATTTAAATATAGCGATGGGTCTTATCTCGAAGATCAAGATATGTGGCGACTGGGAGGGATCAATAGAAGCGTTTACCTATACAGCACGGAACACACACGTATTCAAGATTTTTTTGCTCATCCAGACTTAGATAGCCATTATAAAAATGGAAAGTTAGACATAGATATCAAGCTAAACAACTATGAAGAAACTCCAAAACCTCAAAAATTGGAAGTGAGCCTTTGGGATAAAGATGGTAGGAATATTTTGAAGCTTAACAAGGATGTGACAATACCAGCAAAAAATACCCTGGATCTGACTCTCTCGGGAAAAGTACCTTCGCCTCGTAAATGGACAGCTGAAACTCCAAATCTGTACACTCTTTTATTAACCCTGAAAGATAATACAGGAAAAACGATTGAAATTACATCACATAAAATAGGATTCAGGAAGATCGAGATAGCAGACGGTCAATTGTTTATCAATGGAAAGAAAGTATATTTCAAAGGAGTAAATCTTCACGAGTTTAATGCTTATAAAGGGCAAGTTGTGGACAGAACAGTGATGATGCGAAATATTCAGTTGATGAAAGAATTGAATATAAATGCTGTCAGGACATCGCATTATCCTCAACCTCCATTGTGGTATAAACTGTGTGACGAATATGGAATCTACTTGGTAGATGAAGCAAACTTCGAATCTCATGGGATGGGCCATGGAAAAGAAAACCTGGCTAATTTCGAGGAATGGAATGCTGCACATATAGACAGAATTAAAAGTCTCGTGGAAAGAGATAAAAATCATGTATCTGTAATATTTTGGTCGATAGGCAATGAATCCAGTAATGAGCAAGCTTTGTATGATATGTACGATTGGGCTAAAGCAAGAGATAACAGTCGTCCTGTTCAGTATGAAGAGGCAAAGTCTTCATATCGTAATACAGATATTATTTGTCCAATGTACCCTACTTGGATACAGATGACGGAAGCTGCTAAGAACGTTTTAGACCGTCCATATATCATGTGCGAATATGCTCATGCCATGGGGAATAGTATGGGTAATTTTCAAGAATACTGGGACCTGATACGGTCTAGTAAAAATATGCAAGGAGGTTTCATTTGGGAATGGTATAACCAAGGCTATAAGGCTAAAGACGAGCAAGGGAGAGAATATTGGGCATACGGGGGAGACCTTGGTGGATATCATCTTTACAATGATGGGAATTTTTGTATGGATGGGCTTATTAGCCCCGATCAACAATACATTCCTCATACTAAGATCGTTAAGAAGGTTTATCAAAATATCCTGTTCGAAGCTAAAGATTTGTCTAAAGGGATTATTACAGTCATCAATGATTTTAAATTTACAGATTTATCTCCTGAAAACTATTCTTTCAAATGGGTATTATTGCAAAATGGCAGTAAAGTGGCTGATGAAATTTTTGATGTTACAATCTCGGCAGACTCCCGCAAAGATGTGAAATTAAATTTACCTCAACTAAGCAGTGCAAATGGTAACGAATATTTCTTACAAGTATTTGCTTATACAAAAGAAGCAACAGAGTTTATTCCAATCGCGTTTGAAGTTGCTAGGGAAGAGTTCGCATTTGAAACAAATGATTATTTTGCAGTAAGACGTTTTAAAGGTTCCTTAAATGTAGAAAAAAGGGTAAATAGTGTAATTATAAAATCCAGAGATATTACATATGAGTTTTCGACTAAGAATGGTAATGCTCTATTACAAATGAATGTAAATGATAAACCTTTATTCAACGCTTTACCCCGACTTAATTTTTGGAGAGCTCCTACTGATAATGATTTGGGTTCGCGCCCCAATCATAGTTATCGCCTGTGGGATGGTGCCGCACACAATCTGGCATATACTTTTATACAACACAAAAAACTGGAGGGAAAACAAATTTTTGAATATGAGGCAAAACCGAGAGGAATAGAAGCGAAAGTTATTTTAATATATATTGTCAATGAGGATGGAAGCCTGACAGTAGATGCACATTATAAAGCTTTATCGGACGATATACCTGAAATGATGAGGTTTGGCATGATAATGACCTTGCCAGAGGAATACAATCAATTCGGATGGTATGGGCGCGGTCCGGGTGAGAATTATATCGACCGCAATAGCGATACCTTTATGGGTGTTTGGGAAGGTAAAGTTAGAGAACAAGCATTTGAATATTATCGTCCACAAGAGACAGGAAATAAAACCGATGTCAGATGGTTGAGCTTAACAAATAACATGGGTAGAAAAGTCAAAGTAAGCGGTTTACAACCCATATCTGTAAGTGCGACAAATTTCACTCCCGAAGACTTAGATGCAGGATTGACCAAGAAACAGCAACATTGGTCGGATGTCATTCCCCGTAAAGAAACAGTGCTTTGCGTGGATTTGTTTCAACGAGGAGTAGGCGGACTAAACTCATGGAGCGAACATCCTTTGGGACAATATAGATTTAAGGACAAAGAATATAGGTATGGTTTTATAATTGAGGTGGAGGACTAGGATTAAACTAATAAAATAGAATAATATGAAATTATTTAAGATTTTAATCATATTTATTTTTCCCATTTTAACTCTTGCATGTAGCCGAAAAGCAGAATTGACAAATGGAGAGATAAAAATAGAATGGAAAGAAACATCGGATGGATGGATCATTTCTTCTGTCAAAAATAAGAATCAGGATGTTTGGAAATCATGGGGGAACCCGGATGGAGAAATTACAATCTTATTTTCGGAAACAAAACCAACCGATACTGCTTTGACGGTGGTACAACAAAATGGAGATACGGCTAGTTTTCCTGAAGATTTCAAATATGTTATAGATAAATATAAGCGGGCAATATCCGAAGTTCCAATGAACAGAGCAGGCAAACCCTATTCTTTTTATCCTGAGCTGGAAACTTTATCCGATAATTCGGCTGTTTTTAGCAAGGAGTTGGAAATAGGTAAGGTATTGATCACTTATATGTTTGATGAGAATTATTCCCATGATATCTGTGTAAAAACTTCATTTGTTGCTTACAAAGACGGATATTTTTCACTTGCATCGGTTTCGTTGGGTAATATAGATAGAGATATGCTGGAATGGGGGGTAGTTCCCGGTTTTTTTCAGGGCAACAAAATAAACGAAGACTTCGATCTAAGCTATGTGTATGCACAAGGATTACCGGAATTTCCAGTGCTATGCAGGGAAAGTACTATTACATCTCCTATGTCTGCTATTACTAATAAGACAGGAAATACCTTGGCTGTAATTGTAAATCCCGAACATGTGAGTGAAAGATATGTCGAAGACAAAGAAATACATAATAAAATATGGAAAATAGCTTTGTCGCATATGAATAAAAAATCAAAACTGACTCCCACCGCTTACCATCCGATTTTAGGGGAAGAAGGTTCTCAAAAAACAAAGGGCGATACAATAAACTTTGCATATAGGTTTACTCTCAAACAGTCCGATTGGTTCGATGTTTACAAACATGCAGTATACAATATCTATGATTTCAACCAATCAGTAGCACTCAAGGAATCTACGAAATCTTTGACTGATCGCATTTTATCCATGAGAAAATATCTGACCGACGATAAGACTTCTTTCTGGAATACTGCAGATTATAATAATCTTAAAATAGGAGCTCAATTATACATGAGTGCAGTATCGGAAGCTGAAAATGATGCTATTAAAAATTCGGATATTGCTGCTGCGTGGATGCTGGCTTCTATTACTGATGATGAGAAAATAAAAACAGCAAGACTTCCATATTTACGCAATTTTAAGATTGCTCAGCAGGATGAAAATGATGGTTTCTTTCATGGAGCAGCTAAAGGGCAGTACTATTTGATGAAGAAGAAAAAATTCATAGAAGAATGGGGGAATCATTACGAGCCTATCGGGCTGACTTATTATACACTTATAGATATTGCGAACATTTTATTGTACGAACCCAATGACAGTGTATTATTAGAAAAATTGAAAGATGGAGCTGAGCGATTAATATCTTGGCAACGAGAAGATGGAAGCTGGCCTTTAGCCTTTGACAAAGATACGCATGAAGTAATATATAAAGATTTACAAGATTATAGACCTACGTTTTACGGAATGTTTGTTGCTTACAAAATGCTAAAAGATAAAAAGTATCTCGATGCAGCGGTAAAAGGCGCAGATTGGTATGTGAAAAATGCTGTGGCAAATGGTTCTTTTACAGGTGTATGTGGGGACGTTAGGTTTGTAAACGACTTTGCCACTGCACAAAGCGCACAAGCATTGTTAGATTTGTATGAAATAGTACCCGAACAAACTTATCTGGACGCAGCGATAGAAACGGCAAAAATATACACAACATCTATCTATACATATCCTACACCTAGTTCGGAAATGAAAATATTTAAGGGAAAACAGGTACAAGATTGGCAACTTTCGCAAGTAGGGCTCGGATTCGAACATGGCGGTACTATCGGTTCTGCTGTCAATCATGGTCCCATATTGTTGTCTAGCCACGCGGGTATGTTTGTTAGAATATATCAATTGACGAAAGAAGCTATTTTTCTGGATATGGCGAGAGCCGCCGCGATAGGCCGGGATGCTTTTGTGAATAAAGGAAATAATGTAGCATCATATTATTGGAAACGTTTTGATGAAGGGCCGGGCGTATTTCCCCATCATGCTTGGTGGCAAGTGGGCTGGATTACGGATTATCTGGTAGCAGAAGCTGAAATTAGATCGGGGAATACTATTTCTTTTCCTAGAGGATACGTGTCTCCTAAAGTAGGTCCTCACCAACCTGTTGGTTTCGAGAAAGGGACATTCAACGATGAAAAAGTCTCTTTGTTATTATATCCCGATTTACTGGAAGTGGATAATCCAAATATAGATTATTTTTTCATGAAGGCGGAAAATACAGAATCATTCTATCTTGTTTTACTTAACCAACAGCAAAAGGTGAATAATGTAAAATGGAGTATCAATCCCTCTGTAGCAAAACAAAAAGGCTTAAAAGTTAAGAAAAGAACAAACATTGAAGAAATTGAAGCTTGGGGTATACAAATCATAAAAATAAATATTTGAGATTATAATAAAACGAGATATGAAAAAGATATTTTTAATTCTAAGTATCCTCTTCTTAACTGTTGAGATAAATGCGCAGGAATCCATGAGTAACACTAAGATAGATGGATTTAAGGGCGCATGGTTTACCCTCGGACAGTATTCAAAGTATGGAGATAAATATTCGGGAGGATTAGGGACATACACTGCCAAACATATACCGTTGGCTATTTATGCACCCGAAGTGGATAAAACATTTTTCGTTTATGGTGGAATCGCCGAAGGTAGATCATCAAATGCGGATATCGCTGAGAAAAAACACACCGCTAAAGATTATGGAAATTACTTATTGTGCATGGCAGCATGTTTCGATCATAAGACGAAAACGGTATCGAGGCCAACAGTAGTTCATGATAAAGGGGGAGTATACGATCCCCATGATAATCCATCTATTGCCTTAGACCCCAAAGGATATATTTGGGTTTTTGTCAGCGGTCGTGGGGTAGAACGTCCGGGTTATAAATATAGAAGTTCGGTGCCTTATTCTGTCGATAAATTTGATCTTATCAGTGAAGACGAAATGACGTATCCTCAACCGAAATATATAAAGGACAAAGGCTTTCTTCATCTTTTTACAAAATATCATGGAGCAAGGCTATTGTATTTTAATACAAGCGATAAGGAGGGTATGAAATGGACGCAAGATAAACAATTGGTAGCAATAAAGCGCAAGACAGACAAATACGCAGGACATTATCAAATCAGCGGACAGGATGGTGATAAGGTAGGGTTCTTCTATAATTGGCATCCTGATGGAGTTGGAAATCGTAGAACTAATATTTATTATATGCAAACTACCGATTTTGGTAATACATGGACAACGGTAGAGAATACTCCTCTGAATTTACCTATCACTGAAGTTAGTAATGCTACTATGGTGAAAGAGTTTTTTAGTAAAGGTGAAAATGTATATATAAAAGACATGTCATTTGACGAAAATGGGTTTCCTGTAGCTCTTTATCTTTCAGGGAAAGGTCCCGAGCCCGGACCGGATAATGGACCAAGGCAGTGGTCTACCATTCGTTGGAATGGTAAAGAGTGGATAAACAAACATATTACGACATCCAACAATAATTATGATACAGGCAGTCTTTGGATTGATGAAAAAAGATGGCTTGCGGTGATTCCATCCGAAGAAGGCCCTCAAAAATGGGGCGCTGGCGGAGAAGTAGTTATGTGGGAAAGCAAAGACAAAGGCAAAACATGGAAAAAGAAAAAACAGGTAACAAGAAGCAGTAAGAGAAACAATAATTATATAAGAAAAGTAGTAAATGGAATAGATCCATTTATGTATTTCTGGGGAGATGGAGATACCGATAAATTGAGTATATCGGAACTATACTTTGGAGATAGTAAAGGTAACGTATGGAAGTTGCCTTATAAAATGGAAAAACAAGAAATTAAGCCTCAAAGATTAAAATAAACATCTGGAAGGAAAACTCTTATATATCCAGGCTGATGTTTATAACTGTTTTATTATGATTAGTTTACTGTGATGCGCGGTAGAGTACATGTGTATAATTGCTTGTTTTTCTACCATTGTTATCATTTTAACCTCTGTGTTAGTGTTCAATATACAAAGGAATTTATAATGTGAATATTTATTAGTAAAATACATGGCCTTATTAGAAGCACTAATAGATTTTACCTAACAGATGTATACTTTTCAATTATATTATACATAATTGAGATTAATGAATAAAGGGAGGGCATCGCCCTCCCTTTTACTACGAATCTATCTCCATTTATTTAATCTTTCATATCTATTGTTTTAGGCCGTAGAACTGTTAGCTGTAACAACAATGCTAACGCAACGGCTACTATCATAATACAAAATACCAGACTCATATATCCTGCATCCAAAGCCTTACCCAATTCATTGGTAATGACAGCCCCTGCCGATATTCCAGCTAGATTAAGTAAACCATAGCCTGTAGCCCGATAACGTGATGGGACAAACTGGCAAAGAATAGGCATGTTGTTAACATCAAATATACCGAAGCCAAGACCAAACATAATAGCTCCTGTAACAATTACAAACAAACCGCTTCCATATCCTATCAGCAATAACGCAGGCAAAGTCAAAGCTAAACCAATTGCACCTGTGTATATACGCCCTTTCAGGTGTTTAGCAACCCATTTGTCTGAAATATATCCACCTAATAAAACGCCTACCAACGAAGCCAAGGCCATAGTCATGGTGGATAATGGTCCGGCCTGCGCCATATCCATATTCAATGATTCACTAAATAAGGTCGGAAGCCAGTTTTTTGTAGCCCATCCAGGTAAACTAGGGGCGGAGAAATAAAATAGGATAACCCAGAATGCAATATTACTGAATAACATACTCAACCCTTTAAAAGCTGCCGATAATTCCATTCTGAATGTCTTTTTTTCTGTTGTATTCACTTGATATGTTTTCTTTTCGCGGAGGAACAAAATCAGGACAATACTGTATATCATACCTATAATTCCAAATGTATGGAATGTGAAATGCCATGAAGTGATACTGGCCAGAGTTGCACCAAAACCACCTAAAGCCTGTCCAAGATAAATACCTGATGTGTGAACACCAATAGCTAGAGACCGTGTCTTACCCTGATGATAATCTGCAATGAGTGATAGTCCTGCCGGAACATAGAAAGCTTCGCTTATCCCCATGATGGCCCGCAGGATATAGAGGTGGTTCATATCGTGAGTAAACCCCATAGCCATAGTTACACCAGACCAGACAAACAAACTTATTACTATCAGCCATTTACGATTCATCCGGTCAGCTATCATCCCTGAGATAGGACTCATCAAAGCATATATCCAGAGAAAGATTGCCATCAAGCGCCCGAAATTGGTTGCAGAAACCAACTCGGCAATATCTTCTACCATAAATGGACGCATGGTAGAGAGCATCTGCCTGTCCAGATAGTTTAGCAAGGCTACTACCCATAACATACTTACTACCAGCCATGGGTAGGATCGTTTCTGCTGTAATTTTATCATCATTTTTTTCTCTTAATCATTACTTCCATAAAATAACAATCGTTTCACGGTCTTTCAGAGATAGCTTCCCATTTAAATAGGAGGTTTCATTCCCATATATCACCTGAGGTTTCAGATTAGTCTGATTCACTAAGGTAAGAGCAATATCAGACTGCCTGTTATTTGTTACTACCGTCAGATAACTATTGCCATTTTTTAATATTCTAAGCAAACCTCCTTTTGTGTATTCTTGAAAGTAAAATGGTTGTTTCTGCAGGTATTCTTCTAATAAGCTATTGGCTACTAATGATAAAGGTTCTGTATTGTTTGGATACGCCCCCATGCTGACCACCGCGGGCAACCAAAGAGTTTTACCCTTCCCTGTTTTATTGTTTATGGCAAACACCGAACCATTCATTTCGCCTGCTGAAACTCCGGTCAATGGCTGAAGTATCGGCTGGAATACATAACCCGGAATATCGATACCGTTAAACTTAAAGGAGATTGTTTTGTCATTCCTATAAGGGATATCTATCATTCTCCCTCCTAAAAGGTTTTCGAGAGGGAATCCTGTTTGGAATGTATTGGTTTCATATTCGTCAAAAAAACCGGTTAAACCCTCAGCTATCAAATAATTACCATCGTTCACAAATTTCTCTAGTTTCGGTACCATTTCATTTGGAACAGCAACAATATTAGATAGTATTGCAACCCTACCCACTTCTTCCGAGTCCCACTCATAGTCCCTCAGGTGACGAATATCTATCTGATATCCTTTTTCCTGCAATGCAATAAACCACATCAGCAAACTGCGCATATGCCCATGGGCATCCAGACCTCTAGCTCCGGCATTGAAACTGTTTATGTGTAAAAGTACACGCATCGATTCGGGGCTAAGTATGAGCGATATTTTGTTTTTCAAAGGTTTTGCATTTTTAAGGAAGTCCTGATTGTCAATCATTGCAGAGTTAAGGTTCTTCGTTTCAACAGATCTCTCGGTAGGTTCGTTACGAAAACCTAATAGTCCCCACTCTCCGGATTCGATACCTTGCCTTCTATAATTTAATGACCAATAAATGATCTTCTTAGCCCCTGATCCTACACCTGTCCATATCCATTGGGACAAATCTTTAGGGTCGGGACACATAGGACTCCTCCCACTCCAAATATTATTTCCTCCCTGCAATTCGCTCATCCAAAACTCACCATCCATATTCGATCCTCGCAATATTTCAGATATACCGGCGACTGCATATGCGTATTGTTCCCTTTGCAGGCTTCTCAGTTGCCACGCTGCATGCATAGACGCTCCCAGTACATTGAATATTTCCCTGTGTTTGGGAAAATCGTATAAATGTGCATATTCGAATACTCCGGCCGGATTGGTGGTTAATGGGGTGCTTTTGTCATGCTTCCGAACCTCATCGGCTATCCATTTCAGATTTTCTGTAAGGAAATCGCGATGAAACAGATACCAGTCGATGGCTGGAACAGGCCAATAGAAATAAGAACCTTTTGTCCATAAAGGGTCGAATTTTATATCCGAGAAATCTTTGTAGCTTTCAATCCATTGATTATTAACTTCTTCTATGTTTTTGTATTTGTTCTTCGCCCATTCTTGTAACCGTTTTGTTGCTAATTCCGAATCCGGCAAAAAACTTCTGGGTTCGTTCAATATCCACCAATAGCCTAATGCTTTATCTGCTTTATATCTGTTGACCGTTTTCTCTATAAATACTGCGGCTTTTTCTTTTATATATTCAGAATCGAACAGTTCGTTATACTGTGGACGACCATGAAATTTCTGATTATAAAATACAGGGCCATGTATAGCGCACAAAGTAGCTTCTATTTTAACTCCATATTTATTGGCTGCATCGAAAGCCCAGTCGTATAACGAAAAATCAAAAGTACCAGGTTGGGTTTCGATATAATTCCACATAACAAATAATCTGGCTGAATACATTTTATTTTCATCCATCAGTCGAAACCAATCATAGATCTGCTCTTTCGTTTGCCCGGGCTCTATCCAGATTTCAGCACCTATATTAGGCACAGTTTGGGAGTATGAAGTAAAGAGAGAACTGCCCAATAGTGTAAAGATTAATAATACTTTTTTTAAATTTTTCATATTTTATATGTTATCATGTTTAGTTAACTTCCTTTTTTACTAACTGTTTCATAAACATTCTATTTGCCTACCCCCATTTACTCAGAATGGTTCGAAAATGAACATTGTGAGGCTCAATTTAGAATTTAGCTCATACCGTGTAGGGTTACTTATCCGCAATGGTAATATATATCTATTACCCGCAACAAAGAAAGGATCGGCATATAGAGCCTTTCTGTTTAATATTATGTCAGCGTATCCCTCCCGGTTTCCATTTTTTATAGATATCTTTTCGGGTATGGTGTAATAGTTCGCAGGCAGTAGTTTTGCTGTTTTATAAATATTAAAATCACTAGATGCTGCAGGGTCACTACTTCTGGCAATTGCTTGTGTCAGAGAATCATTATCGATGCTTAGATTAACTTCTACCGCCTTCAATTCCTGTAACCCGCTACGGTACACTCCTACAACAACTGTTGTGTCAGACGCTATATTTTTGACAACAACAGTATAATTACAATTTGTACCTCCCGACTGTATCGTTGACTGAGAAATATACAATAGTGCATTTCCCCACTCTTTTTCGCTATCTATGTCGTCACAAGATGTAGACAATAAAGCGATCAGAGCAATCATTCCTATCTTAAAAAAGTTGATTGTTGTTTTCATAATCTGTTTACCAATTAGGATTTTGTTTTAGTATATCTGGATATTTATTAATCTCGCTTTGTGGTATCGGATACAAATTCATTTTAGAGTTGTCATAAATCCGTTTCTGGACTGTGATGTATTCATAATTGAACTCATTGCAATCAGTATCTTTTATTATTTCTACACCTTTTATCTCATCTCCTAATGTACTGCCCTTGTTCCAACGGCGTAAATCCCACATGCGGTGATCTTCAAAAGCCAGCTCAACCCTTCTTTCTCTGTAGATTGCTTCCCTGAAAGAATCTTTGTCTGTTATCGTCAGTTCAGGCAAAGCCACTCCCGTTCTTTTCCTCAAGATATTGATAGCCTGCAATGCGGAATATTTATAGTTTGGAGGAACAGTTGCAGGGCCATATGCTTCATTCATAGCTTCAGCATAATTTAAAAGAACTTCCCCATATCTGAATAATATCCATGCTTTCATGGAAACTCCCTCCGGACTGCCTGCCAAGTCGAGATTAGGGCTCAAAAACTTTTTTAAATAATAGCCTGTTGGCGATGCATTTTTTTGATCCATTCCGTCCTTTCCTCCAATGTAACTTTCTATTGTACGCCCATTCCATGAGGTATTGTTCAAAACGATTGTCATGCCTAATCTTGGGTCTATATTCTGATAAGGCGATTTTTCGTCCCAACCGGAAAGATGTTCATAAGCATCAACCAGATTCTGACTTGGAGAAACTCCGCTTTTCCCTCCGGGCGTACCGATAGGGTAATTTGCCTTTTCGAGGGTGTTAGAATTTGTATACCGATAATACATTATTATTTCAGAGCAATTGTATGACTGTGGAGCTAAAAATAGATTCTGATAATTGCTATACAATGAATATTTGTCCATGTCGATAATCTCGCGGGCAGCTTCGGCGGCAATAATCCATTTCTCACGGTTTTTTTCCGGATTGTTTTGCAGGCTGGCAGCATATAATAAAATCCGGCTTTTAAGAGCCAAAACTGCTCCTTTTGTGACCCGTCCCTGCCGTTCTGCCGAGTTTATGGACAACCAGTCTTCAACAACGTTATTTTTTATGTCATCCAATTCTTCTGTGATATAATTGACACACTCGCTAAAAGTACTGCGAGGTATCTTTGAGTTATCTTTACTATTTAGTACTTTCTTTACCAGAGGAATGCCACCATATCTTTTTACCAATTCGAAATGATAGAATGCCCTGAGAAAGCGGGTTTCATGACGATACCAATTTATATCGTCACAGTATTTCTGGTAATTGGCCTTACCTGTAGCTGTAACAGTATCGGTAGCAAGAATAGATTTGTAATCGGTAGAGTTTTCCAAAAACATGTTACATTGCCTTATAGCTTCATAGCATTGGTTGTATACGTCATCAGGATTAGAGAACTTGTTCCATATACCTAGATTGAATTTTTGAACCTGGGTGTTATATGATGCCTCTACTGCTTCGTCGGTTGTAGTTGCACGTAATGAACCTCCCATATGATAGAATCCGGCAGGTATATCCAGATAAGTATATGCCCCATTGGCTACACTTCTCATCCGGTCATAATTCACATAAACTTGCTCGGGCTTTAGTTCTGTTTCCAAATCGTTATCTAACAAGCTGTCACATCCTGTACACAACAGCACGATAAATAGGTATGATAATTTTATTACTTTATTCATAGTAGTAAGAATGTTAAAATTGGATACTTAATCCTACACTATACGATTTTGTGATAGGATAACCATATACGATTTCAGGATCATAATCTGAGATTGATGAAATTGTCAGCAAATTTGAAGCCTGTACATAAAGTCGTATTTTATTCAGGTAAGCTTTACGGCATACCTTTTCGGGGAGAGTGTAACCAAGCTCAAGATTTTGTAATCTGAGGAAAGATCCGTTCCGTTGCCAAAAGGTTGAACTTTGGTAATTATTGTCATTGTTTGCTGTCGATAGACGAGGATATTTTGCTTTTGTACGCGTATCAATACCTTGTTCAGGATAATAAGCCCATCTTTCGGTTGCTATTTCCGGTACTTGCCCATTGTTGTAAAATGCCCACACATGATTTCCTGAAAGCATAATACTACGATTCGCTTGTCCATACAAATCTGCTTTAATATCCAGACCTTTATAAGCTGCTCCCAGATAGAAACCATAATTTATTTCCGGGATAGTAGGTTTTCCTATTGCTATCATATCATTTTCGTCCACATATCCGTCTCCGTTTTGGTCCTTATACCTGATATCACCCGGTTGTACCGGCGAAAATAATTGTACCGGCGTATTCGGGTTATTTATTTCGTCATAAGACTGGAATAAACCTATCGCCTCTAATCCAAAAAATTGGTTTGCTGATTTTCCTGTCCTGTACAAATACGATTCGGGTTGGGTTACTTCAGCCTGATAGTCTATCTTATTTTTAGCGTAAGATATATTTCCTCCGATATAATAATCTACTTTCCCTAGATTATCGCTATACTCTAGAGTGAGTTCAAACCCTTTATTTGAAACCTTTCCTATGTTTTCGTACGGCAGTATGGCTCCAATAGTACTTGGGGTTGTAGAGGCATATGTAGACAAAATTCCAGTCCTTTTTTCATAGAAAACGTCAGCTGATACATCCAGTTTGTCGAACAGCCTTAGGTCAACACCCAAATCATATTTATAATTCTTTTCCCAGGTAATATCTGAGTTTCCGATACGGCCTTCTTGTAGTCCGTTTAGAGAAACATTGGCTGAAGAACCAATATTAAACTTGTCTTGCATATTGGCATAGTAGGTTTGGTATGCAAACCGGGAAATTCCGAAATGACTGTTTCCTACAATGCCGGCAGAAGTTCTGATCTTCATATAATTGAGAAAATTTATCTTTTTTGCAAAGTTTTCATTCGAAACAATCCAACCAAGCGAAACGGCCGGGAAAAATCCGAACCGTTTGTTTGGAGGCAGATTTTCGGACCCATTATAAGCAAATGAAAACTCACTCAGTATACGATTATCGAACGAATAACCGAATCGTCCGTAAAGCCCTGTATTCCGATATGGTGCATTATTACCTTCTATCTCGTAATTACTATACGTAAAACCTAATAAGCCTGATACCTCGTGCACCGAATTGAATTTAGTGCTATAGCTCGCTCCCAGATTGTATGCCGTGCGTAACGATTGTTCCCTGGTATTTTCATCTATCTGGTAGTCGGTATTGGTTCCAGCTACTTTTTCTGTCGAAATTGTCCCATCCGCACTTTTATTCATCTGGTATCTTTCATAATCTCTTTTTCTGTCATAGTTTTTTCTTGTCCAACTCACGAATGATACAGACTCGAATAATTTGAGGCCTTTGATTAATTTATCCAAATTCTGATTTAGAGTAATGCCAGTCTGTACATTTACATCATGATTAGATAATTTGCCCGACTCATACAATGTTCCCAGAGGATTTTCAGTATGTATATTATTCGCCGCCCAGGTTCCTCCCATGTTTTTTATAGGGAAAGCATTGGGCGGAGTGGAAGCAAGTAAGTCGGACATATTGCTATGGTTTGGCTTGGAGTTTTCTATTATATTTCCTCCTATACTCACGGATGCGCTCCAAAAGCTATTGATATTCAGGTCTATATTGGTCCTGAAATTGAAACGGGAGGTTTCACTCATATTCTTGAGTTCGTCTGCTTTGGCCTTACTATTCTTTCCATATAGTTTATCAAAACTCACATATCCTAGCATCACATAATATTTGGCAAAATTGTTTCCGCCGGTAAAGGAAAGCGTATTCTCTGTATATGGAACCGAAGAACGCATGACCTCATCATACCAGCTCACATTAGGATGAAAATAAGAGTCTGAGTTGTTTTTGTATAACTCCAAATCATCCTTACTATATATAGGAGACCAATAGCCTATGTCGTTGCTTATCGCTTCATTATAAAGAGATGCATAAGTATAGGAGTCTGTAAACTTCATCCTTCTGGCAGGGCTGGAGAAGCCTAGCTTGGTGTCTAATTTTACTTGCACTCTGCTATTTACTCCCCGTTTGGTTGTTATCAGAAGAACGCCATTAGCGCCTCTCATTCCGTAAATAGCCAATGCAGCTGCATCTTTCAGCACTGTCACAGACTCAATCTCTTCGGGTAATAAGTTATTTATCGTGGCTTCAAAACCGTCTACCATGACTAAAATATTGTTCGAGTTGTAAGTACTTGTACCTCGAATAAACATATCCGGAATGTCGCTGGCGGGCTCGTTCCCGTTTCTTACAATAGTTAGTCCGGCTATTTTTCCCGACAGCCTGTTGCCTAACGTGAATGTAGAAAATCCTTTCAGGTTTTCTCCTGATACTGCCGACGTAGCCTGTGTGGACTTCATCTGTTCTATTTCGCCATACCCTATCTGAATGCCCTGTTTATGGCTAAGAGGAGTCAAGATTATTATGTTGGGAACAAGGTTCACATCAATCGCTTTTTTCTGGAACAAATCATGCTCAATACTTAATGTCTGCTTCGATGTAATATCCACTCCTTGAAATTCACCCATTTCGTCAGTTCTTGTCACTTCCAGACCATCCAGTTTTACAATGGCATTAGGAACAGCTTCTCCTTTCGGATTCTTTATGATTCCACTTATCGATTGTGCATTAGCTCCGATTATTGTAATAATGGATAGCAAGCTTGCGAGCAGAATTTTATATTTTGTGTGTTTCATCATAATTCATTTAATTGTCTGGTTTCTATATTAATATCCGGGGTTCTGAACCAGATATCCTTTATTAACTTCCAGTTGTGGGAACGGATGATAAAACATCTTGTCGTTCCAATACCTGTTCTCAAAATTCTTGGTGGTATAGGTCAAATAATCGGTTTTCGTTGTATTTTGTTTCAATACAAAGCCGAGCATATTACCGCCAATTATACCGGGAGTATCCGCTATTCGCCACCTCCTTACATCATATATTCTGTGGTCTTCACCAAAAAGCTCAATGAATCTCTCTCTCTTTATCAGTTCGCCCAATTTATTCTGGGTATTATATCTCGAATCTGAAGATGAAATGGCAGGCAGGCCTGCACGTCTCCTTATTTGGTTCAACATCTCATATGCTATCGGATTATTAGCTGAGTATTCATTGATGGCTTCTGCACAGTTTAAATAAAATTCGGATAATCGGAATATGGGAAACGGCTGGTCATTAGACCCACTGAATTTATATGTAAACTTCATCATCACTGCGCATCCTTGTATATCTCCCGAATTGGCTCCGGTGATAACATAGTTCCATCCGGCATACCTGTCAGGGCACATGGCCGGCTTTTCCCCATAAATCCAGCCTATTGCTTTAAAGCGTGGCTCCATTTGCGCCATTTTTTCAGTATATTCGCTAAATGGTTTTTCTTCCCCTACTGCAGGCCATGATTGCTCTGTTCCATCAGCTTTGTAAAACTGATATAGAGCATTCACCATGATTGAACTTCCTTTGTTGAACGCGCCTAGATTCGGTAAGTAATATGTTGTGAAGCCTCCGGTATTGGAATGCCCCAATGTAGAAGTCTTATTGGCTAATATAATTTCGGTATTATCGGGTACTGATGTAGCAGTTCCATAGTCATCAAACGGATTTCCCGTATTTATCAGGCTTATGCCCCCTTTGGATGTGGCCCAGTCGATCACGGCCAGATTGGCCTTATATGCTTTTTCCCATCGGGTAACATCGTAATTCATGTAACAGAGATATTTATTATGTTCCGGATTTCCATAGTTCAATACAGGGTTCTGAGTATTAAACAGTGGACTTGCGGCGTATAATAATGTCCGTGCTTTAACAGAGAGTGCTGCGCCTTTAGTTACACGTCCGCGCCATTGAGTCGGATACTGGTCGGGAAGTATAAGCTCAGCTTCTTCACATAGGGATACAATATAATTTACACATTCATCGAAAGAACTACGTCCTATCATTAAATCATCTTCGGGACTTAATACTCTTTTCACCAGAGGGACTCCACCAAAAGTTCTTACCAATGTAAAGTATCTCAGTGCTATTAAAGTTTTACATTCTGCTTTCATCCTTTCTTTTTCTTCCTGTGGTATATCTGGTACTCTATCTACATTTTCAATAAAAGTCCAGGCTTTCCTTATTCCGCTATAGCACTTTATCATTTTGGTTTCAGAATATCGGCTTGGTGTGGTCTGAGAACCGGCTGCTGTGTAACCTACATTATTCATTTCTGTGGCAGGACATGCCCCTATCGACTGATTACATTCATCTGTCAGATTTGCCCTTATACATCTGTCAATCTGATCGTAATTATCATTGTTTGTTGATTTGTAGAGAGGTAGCCCGAAAGGCATTATCTGCTGATATGTGTCCCACAGGAACATTTCAGCTTTAGCCCTTGACGAGAATATCGTGTCCTGGTTTACGGCTGATGAAACGAGCGGCATTTCCAGAAAGTCGCCACACCTGACAAACAGAAGTGATAAGGTAAGAATTGTGGCAGTTGTTATACTTATATGTTTTATTATCTTATTCATATCTTCAAAATTTAAGATTAATTCCAAAATTGAATACCTTGATCAATGGATATGTTTCTCCTCTTGATGTTGACCCCGAATATTCAGGGTCGAAATTTTTAAGTTTAGTGAAAGTAAAGACGTTGTTTCCATTTACGTAGGCTCTGAAGCTTGATATACCCATTTTTGATATCCATTTAGAAGGAAAAGAATATCCAATTTCTATATTCTTCAATCTTAGATAGTCTGCATTATGCAACCAATAGTCGGAAGTAACACTATTGGGGCTTTGAGATCCGTCGCTGCTTAACCTTGGCATCGTTATCTTCTCCCCGTTATCGAAACGTTCCTGATTCCACCTGTTCAGATGTTCGTTGAGGGTCTGCCGCCATTGATTATCGAAAGCCCATCCAATGGAACTTGTTTGCATAAGGGCATTATGTGAAGCACCTTGGAAAAGAATGAATATATCAAAGTTTTTCCATTGGGCTCCTAGTGTTATCCCATAGTTGATTTCTGGGTATGTGCTGTATCCTATTGGTACTACATCATTTTGGTCGATAATACCATCGCCATCGATATCTATATATTTTATATCACCCTGCTGTACTTTATTCCCATAGAAGCTGTTATATGGGCGACTTTCGGTTTCGTAATAATAGTTATATAAACCTGAAGTTTTATAGCCTTTGAGTTGTCCTACCGAAAATCCGGTTTGCATCATCCATGGATACAGGGCGTTAGCCTCATCTTTAAACAATATTTTGTTCTTGGCGTAAGCATAATTGGCTCCTATATAATATGTGAAGTCTCTAACTTTACCATCCCAACGGACGCTGAGTTCGTACCCGTGATTTGTTACTTTTCCCATATTTATAGCAGGAAGGGAGGTCACTCCTACTATAGTAGGGATAGTAGCTCTGTTTATCAATATATTGTCACGGTCTTCTTTAAACAAATCCCCATTGATAGTCAGGTTTTCGGAGAATAAGCGTATATCTGCCCCTATATTTTTTTTGACAGCCTTTTCCCACGTCACATTCGGATTTCCCAGCTTACCCTCTACTGCACCAGAGTATTGTAGTTGATCTACCATGTAAGTCCCAAAATTGTAGGTCGGAGCTGAGGTGTATGAATAGACAGATGGCAAGTAAAGGAATCTGCTGCCTCCTATCTTATCATTCCCGACTTCCCCGTATGATCCCCTTATTTTTATATAATTGATAATTTCGTTCTTAGGGAAGAAAGCCTCTTCTGTAGGTACCCATCCTAACGAATATGCAGGAAATACTCCGAAACGCTTCCCTTCGGGAAAGTTTTCAGAACCATTATAACCGATATTGAATTCGGCGAGGTACTTATTTGCATACGATACTGTGGCGCGTCCTACCAGGCCTTGGAGTCCTTCGGGTACATTATATAAAAGAGTAGGGTTCCGTCTTTTCCGTTGATTGTATAGGAAAAGGCCAGTTACCTTAAATAAACCAAAGGCTCGGTCATAATCTATTGCAGCTTCAAAATAATCTATCCTGTTATTTGTAGTCCCTACATTATAGTTTGTAAATTCTCCAGCAAAATGAGTCTGTATTAATCTATTTTCATTTGTCTCAGGATCTTTATATACACTATATCGGTCAATTTCCTTACTTCTTGTTTCCGATTTAGTATAGTAATTATCATATGCAAACATTGCCCTGATGGACAGGCCTTTAGTCAATTTATCTAATTTATACTTTGCCCCGATATTTAGGTTCAAAGTGTTCGATTTCTGTTTATTTGCGCCGTTTTGCAACAGGAACAAAGCAGGAGAAGATGTCCTTGAGGGAAGAAAACTTCCCATAGGGTCGTTTAAATAGCCACTTACGAGTTTTCCATCATAAATTCCACCACCCGACAGCTGGGTAGTTTGCAGAAAAGAAAGGAATAAGCTTTCTGTATCTTGATTGGGATAATTTGCGTATGATAACTGATTTCCCAGCTTTACACTTATGCTCAAATCTTTGGTTATATCCAAATCTACATTTGCCCTAACGTTATACCTCTCGTAGAGCGGATTCGGGTCAAAACCAATATTGAGATTTTCAATACCCTCCGTGTTATATTGCCCTTCCTGACTCATATAACCCAGCGAAACAAAGTATTTAACCATCTTTGTACCCCCTGTTATGTTTACATTGTGCTGATGCCTGAGTGATGTTTTTTTTATAAAAGTGCTGTAAAGATCCCTTGTTGGAAAAAATATAGGGTCACTTCCATCAAACTTGTCATACATATCGGTGAACACTTTATCCATGCCATCATTTTCAAGTCCCTCATCTTTTAGCCTTGCATAATTACTATTGCTGAGAAAAGCCGGAGAATTGGCCAATTGCTGTATCCCTACATTGGAACTAAAACTGACTACCGGTTTCGATTCTCCTCCTGTTTTGGTACTTATGATGATTACCCCGTTGGCTCCTCTTACCCCATATACGGCTGTTGCAGAGGCGTCTTTCAGCACACTTATGCTTTCTATTTCGTTCATGTCTATAGCATCCATAGATTCCCTTTCTACTCCATCTATAATAATCAGAGGAGAGCTCAATTGATCCGATAATGTTCCAATACCTCTTATCCGCATTGTAGACTGGTCTTTGCCTGGTTCTCCGCTTTTCTGAATCATCGTCAATCCCGGTACTCTACCTGCCAATGCATTGCTGACATTGCTTACCGGAGATTTTATCAATTCATTTGTCGCAACAGTAGTAAGAGCCGCAGTGATACTTTCCTTTTTCTGTATACCATGCCCTACTACCACGACATCGGCAAGTGTCTCTACATTATCAGCCATAACAATATCCAGAATCGGGCTTTCGACTATGATTTCTTGTGTTTTGTAGCCTACGTATGAGCAGATAATAGTTCCACCTCCGGAAATAATAAGATCAAATTTTCCTTCTATATCGGTTACGGTACCATTTTTAAGATTGCCTTTCTCTACTACGGCAACACCAATCAGAGGAATACCTTCAGAATCCTTTATAATTCCCGAAATCTTATGTTTATTGTCCTGTTGGATATTCGGACTTTTTTTGTTCTGAGCCGGCAAATCAGTCGCTAGAAATACTCCGCCCAATACTATCATCCATATCAAATAGACTTTGATACGGGTTTGTTTTCTTTTGTTTTTTGTTGTATTTTTCATAGAAATAGTTCTTCATAAAATCGTATCTTACAGAAGGTGTAGCTACAGACTCTCTTTTTGTTTCGAGATACTGTAATGGTAGTTTCTCAGTGTTTCCGGCAATGCATTTGTGTTGTTTACCGTTGCTCCAAAACCATTATCTTTTTCTGGGAATAATGATCCGTCTTCATCGCAAAGTTTTAAATGAGTTTTCTTTTCCATAATTATATATTTAGTGTTTAAGTAGTATTCCGATTGAGATCGGTCTCTTTTGTGTCTCTGAATCTGAAAATGCGGTGAAATGTAAGGTAGTTTGCATTGTGGTAGTTCATCGCTCCCCCAAATTCATCGGGATATGACGTTCGTGAAGTAAAAATGATATCTTCACCATCGAACTGCCAGTCGACGTATTGAAATCCGACATTCCTTACATCCGAATGTCTGAGTAATATTCTGTTGATTTTCCAGTTACGGATGTTATCAGAACTCATCAATACGAGTACATTTCTTATTCTGGTAGGTCTTATATCAGTATATTCTTCATAGTTGTAATTAGTGAGAGTATAATATTTCTTACTTAGTTCATCATACCTGATTGTAAATTTGCTGGCTCCTCCTGCCATCCTGAAAAATCCGGTATGTGGGTCGAATGAGGCTGTTTTTCCGTCATCAGATATTGAGACCAATGCGGCGTATTGATAACAACCAACAGGGACTTCCACTCTAAGGATATTATGCAGTTTTCCATCAGGTCCGGCAACCGCATTTCCTTCGAGCCAACCTCCGAATTTTCCATCTAAATATGTGCTGTCATATTGCAAAGTATTTGAAGTAGTCCAATTAGAGGCGTCTAATAAGTCTGAACCCATAGGAGCTGAAGTCATCATTGCCTGATATCGCCATTTCCCTTCCGAATTATTACCAGAGAAAGAAGCATCCTCTATTGCCCTCCATATCCGTTCTTTATGAAAAATAACCGGAGTAGGTGCTCCACTGATACGTCTTTCCAGAAGAAGACCATTGGTATCCTTATCGGGGTTTGTCCATGTTTTCCCGTAATCAGTAGATTTACGGATGACTAGTTTGCCGGCGACCTTATCAGGCCCATGTATATATAAATCGCCCTGATAAACAAATACGGAAGACCAAAATTGCCCGGTTATTTTCGACATATAAGCCCAGGTCTTGCCTTTGTCCTCAGATCTGTACACATGCGTAATGTTATTGGTTGTTGGATTTACAACAGTATTCTCATCATGAGATGCTATATAGTTGCCATTGGGCATGATGCAAATACTCGGTGATCCAATAAACTTTTTTTCGCTAGCCGGAATATGAGCAATAACCGTTCCGGGCGCTTTCATTCTGCTGAAAACAACCATTGCTGTTGAAGATTTGATATTGGCGTATGGACTAGATGGGGAGAGGGTAACCGGCAAAATATAACTTTCTAATGCTCCATCCCAATTATTTAATAACGCATTTTTTTTAACAAGAAGTGCTATCGAACATTTTTGTTCTCCCTTCTTAAACAGATATGATCCCGGCAACCTATAGTAATCAGAGGCAAGCAGGGCAGAATATTTGAATATATTTGGTTTCGCATCCAATCTTGCATTCTCAATCTTTCTATCTGAGGAATCAGGATTGATGCTTATATTTACATGGACATCCTCATTTATCTCTCCTGACCTGTATATGTCTACAATAATAGTTGTATCTGCATTTGCTGAATACCAAAGAATTGTTTTTATTTCACAGGAAAGTGTATCAGATAAATAAAAGTCATCTTTATCTAATAAACCATATTTATTATTTGTGCCGGAACATACCGATAATAAAATGATAATCAGTCCTAATAATCCAAATATTCTTGGTCGCATATATGTATATTTTGTTTATAATTTATATATACAAAGCCCATCCGGCTAAAAAATCAGTCGGTTTCGATATGCTCATCTTCACTAATATTCTATATTGAAAAACAATTGGTTACTCTGATTTTAAATGACAGAATAATCTAGAAATAAGCGAACTAATGAACATTTTTTTGTTGTAATTTCAAAAGATATTCAAGAGACTCAATTATATGGGGAAAATATTTGTCTCCTCAAGATTATCTTTTTCATAGTATTTTATATATTAGATTTGTCAGATTGCAATTTCATGCAATCCCTGCTCTATCTTTGCACGGTGTTCTATTCCAAATCTGTTGAAAGGAGGGGCGAGGTAATCGTTGCAAATGCCTAATACGGATAACGCACATTTTACTCCTTTAAGATAACTGGAGCCAAACGCACCTTGTGTATAAATAATCGAGCTGATTTGCATCACTATTTCCTGCAATTTCTTCACTTCATCCAGATCTTTTCTGGAAGCAGCATTGTATAACCTTACGTAAAGTTCAGGGAATATATTTGCTCCTCCGTTAACCCCTCCGCTTGCTCCGGATAGTACGGCTTCTGCTGTCATTTCTTCGGGTCCAACAAATATTGAAAAATCCTTGTGTCCACGCATTTCGTACATTACTGCCTGAAAATATGCCCCGTTGGCAGAACTGTCCTTGAATCCTACTACTTTGGGATTTTGTGCTATCTGTTTTACAGTAGATGGGGCAAAAGAAACCTTGGTATGTATAGGCATATTGTATAAGAAAACAGGCAGAGGTAATTGCTCTACAAGTGCTTCATAAAATTCACCCAACTCCGGCTGCCCGGTGGCATAATAATAAGGAGGGGCCGATACTACAGCTTCTGCACCAGCCTGTTTCGCAATGTGAGACAGGCTGATGCTATCGGAAATTGACGTGTCAGAAATTCCTACCAGCAATGGTAAACGATGCCTCAATATGCGAACAGTTTCTTTTATCATTTTAGCCCGTAAATCAAAGCTTAAACTTTGAGCTTCGCCTGTTGTGCCTAAAATAAAGAGTCCATGTACCCCTCCGGCTATTACATGCTCTATCAACTTCTCAAGACCATTGATGTCTAGTGTATCATTGTCGAGCAGAGGGGTTACCAGTGGCGGAATAATTCCATGATAAGTGGTTTGCATAATAATTTATTTTTTTAATGTGTTCTTAATTATATAGAAATGTCCATCTTCGCCGCCAACAAGAATATCGAAAATCCCGTCTTTATCCCAGTCTACGGGAGTTGGACTTGTATCGTGGCCTGCAAGTTTGTAGTCGGATAGGTCGCCCTTGTTTACAAAATATGCAGTATCGCCAACTTGTCGGATGTTTTCGAACAAACAAACATTTTTGCTATTTACAATAATATCGAGACGGCCATCATTGTTCCAATCGGTCAAGCATAATTTGCGTCTGCCTGAACGACCGGCATCCAATGCGTTAAGCCTTAGATGAAAAGTATTCTTCCCTACCATCTTGTTATTGGGATCATATTCAGAAACATCTTCCATGTAAAAGATTCTCTTGCCGGGCTTTAAATATAAAACTCCGTTTTTGTCGAATCGTTCGTAGTAAGACAAGTATCCTTCCTGATCGAGAACTATCAGGTCTACTAAGCCATCTTTATTCCAATCGATAGCCACAGGTGTAGTTCTCCATTGGGTAACCAATGTATTGGGGTTTGGATTCCACCAGTTCCACACAGGTTTTGGTATGCTTGTCGTATCCCAATCTACCAGAACAGGGTAAGGCCCTTCCAGATTAAGTAAATCTCCGTTATTCTTGTACCATATGATTTCACCGAATATAGAATTAACGATAATATCGGGCTTGCCATCATTATCCCAATCAGCAACAGATAGTGTTGTATACCCCCATTTAGCTTCAGCCGGACCTTGTATCGATCCATTATTCCCAGCCATCAAACGGATTTCTTTTCCTCTTGATTTCAATAAAACAGGAGCATCCCATTTAGGGATATCTTTACCTCCTAAATTTTTGATAAAGGCAATATTCCCTGCTGAGTTACCGCAAATTAGGTCTTCAAGTCCATCTCCATCCCAATCGGCGCTAAATGGGGATACTAATGCTCCAAACTTTAAATAGTATGCTTTCTGTTTAAAATAAACAGGCGGGCAAAATATCGGCATTTTGTTTTTTACTTTGCCTGTGTTTTTTATATAAGCAATCCGTCCGTCTTCATCTCCGACTATTAAATCAATATGGCCATCATTATTGAAATCGACAGCTACAGGAACTATCATTTGTGTGTGCAGCCGCATAGTGTCACCCTTGTTATCCAGCAATATTTGTCCTTTTTCGTATTTAGGGTTCTTTCTTGTTCCAGAGTTTCTGAACCATGTCAACTTATCCAAAAATTCACCGCAAATGATATCCAGATCACCATCTCCATCGAAATCAGCTACATTAGCACCTGGTGCACCATATGTTTCCAACGGGATATCACCAGCCATAATTCGTCCCCTATTCAAGTATTCACCATCTTTGTTCTCAAGTAGATACATATACCCTCGTAATGGGCCATTCAGCCAGACTCCTTCTTTACTGTAGGCATTGTCCCATCCATATTCAGACCAGGTGTCTATTCCTGTAACAATGTCTAGATCCCCGTCACCATCAAAATCGACCATAGACCACATATTACTCCTTGCTTTTTGCATATCATGGCCAGGATATATATCATATTTTATTTTTTGAGGATTATTCATCAAATTATTTTTGAAATCACTATATAGTTTTGCAGGATTCATTACATAAAGCTTTCCGTTGACATACGATGCCTGTGTATTGCCATAAGCCTCTGTGGATATCTGCTGTGGAGCATCAAAAAAAGGATTGTCAGCGGTACCTATATTCTTAAAGAAATATAACCCGCGGAATGGAGTGTCCGGGCAAGAAATTATTATATCCATTACGCCGTCCCCATCGTAATCAACAGGGATCGGAGTTCCCCATAGGCCACCTCCCATGTCGACAGACAGGTCGGGATTGTTGTATTTTACGCGGATGTTTTCTTGCCCGATAATTGAACCCGAATACATCCAAAATAAAAACACTATAAAGAAATTGTGCCTCGAAAATCTATATTTTTGAATGTTTTTCATGTTGTTAGACTTAGCTTTAGGTATTAGTTATATTAAGATTTTAATACAAACATATAAAACTAAAACGTTTTAGCCAAATTATTTTTTGTTTTTAACATTGTTATGTTATATGGGTATAATGAAGAATATTTGCTTCGAAATATAATCATAATAGTAGTTTTTTGTGCACTTTAGTTTAAATAAGGTTGGCTAAATCATTATAGCATAAAAATATTCGGCATATTTCTACATTATTCTATTATAGAAGATAGTAAATATGTATTATACTTTGTTTGCCGCGGATAACAACCTATTTTTACACAAAATATTTTTATCTTTGACCGTTGTTCAACTGCTAAATCGATAAAACAAAGCAAAAACATGGCTCGTGCATCAATTAAACAAATAGCTGAAATTTTAAATATATCACCTTCAACAGTCTCATTTGTATTGAATGGAAAAGAAAGAGAGGTGCGTATAAGTAAAGAGCTGGCAGAAAAGGTGAGGGATACGGCTAAAGCATTGAATTATACGCCTAATATGGCCGCCCGGAGTTTGCGTACAAGGAAGACAAAAACGATTGGGCTGATTGTCGCTGATATATCAAATCCATTTTTTTCTAAAATGGCTCGTCATATAGAAAATATAGCGACAAGAGAGAAATATCAGGTAATTTTTGCCAGTTCGGACGAATCAGATGAAAAATTTGAAAAATTGTGTGATGTCTTTATCGGCAAATCTGTTGATGGTATGATTGTCGTCCCTCCTATGGGAGCTGCTGCAGCTTTAACAAAATTGGCAGAAAATAAAATGCCTCTGGTAGTGATAGACCGAGAAACCGAGCAAGTTCCATTAAATACTGTAATGATGGATAACTTTAAAGCTGGCTATTTATTGGTTGAACGTTTGATAAATGAAGGATGCCGCAAAATTGGTTTAATCGGTCATAACAAGAATTTTACAAATGTAATTTCACGATATGAGGGATATAAAGAAGCTTTAAGCAAATATGGAATAAAAACTGCTGACGATCTTGTACAGTTTGTGGGCTTAGATGATTTTGAACAAAATATAGATAATGCACTGGATATTTTATTGGAAAACAGTATTGATTCTATATTCTTCGCTACGAGTAAAACAGGGAGGCAGTCCTTGGTATCGTTGAAATCCCGTAAGGTCTTAGAAAAATTGAAATATGCCAGTATCGATTTATTCGAAGAGTGTAAATTCTCTTATATTAGTCTTTTCGCGATAGAGCAACCTCTCGATATTATGTGTGAAAAAGCCTTAATGCTATTATTCGATCAAATAACTGATTCTAAATATCAGATGATCGAAACAATAACATTACACCCTCCTGCAATAAAAAAACTTGATTAATTATTCCTCTATATTGATGAAAATCGCCTCGGATATTGGGTGAAAAGAAAAAGTACTCAGCCATAAATATCAGATGTGAAAAATCTAATAATTGCTTAGTTTCTATTAAAGAGACTTTATAGGCGGATTGATCTCCGTTAGTTGTATATCACGATATAAGCATTCAGGTATGTTGCTAAGGACAACCAAAGAATATAAGGAATAAACAATATTCCACTCACCTTCTGCACAGGATAACATTTGAAAGCGTAGTATAAAACAGCCAGATCCAACAAGATAATATTGATAAAACCTAAAAGAGGATTTTGCAGATAGAAGAATGAAATGCTCCATGTAAAATTAAGGAACAACTGAACCGCAAATAATGAGGTGAGAAATTTCTTGTTCCTTTCTTTTGAGTTCAATATCAGCCCAATAGAAATGCCAATACATAGGTATATTATACTCCAAGCAATAGGAAAAGCTATATTGGGCGGAGTTATTTCCGGTTTATTCAATGTCGGATACCATGTCTGTATAGATTCCGTCTGAAAATAACTGGCTGTGAATCCGACAAAGAAACAGATAATTACAGGAAGTGATATGTATAAAATTTTTCTCATATGAATATTAATTCTTGTTATTACTGTTATGTTATGATCTCCCAATGCTCAACTTCTCCTTCTATTGTTTCAAATAAAGGATGCGGTTTTAACTCAGTCAATGCAGGTAACTTCTCTAAAAGCTCCAGACTTCGTTTTTGAAGTTTTCGCCTCAGATGCTCGTATTCATATTCCAATTGCCCTTTAGTTACAGGGATGGGAGAAAAATTCTCAATCATACGAATCTTTTCTTTACTGTATGAAAAATTCCTTCTCATAGCTTCTTTGTATACTTCGGTAAGGAAAGCATCGATGTAAAAATTCGGATCAGGGCTATTCTTAAAACGAATCAGCTGAGGATGATTCGTATATCCCTTTGTATTGCCCAAGAGTACATTCTTAGCCAATAACCCTTCACGCCAGCAGGCATTAAGCCCTGCCGAGTCAAGATACTGAGGATGTAAAGACCATAACCGCATGTATTATTTTGCTAAGAGTTTTTCGATAGTCCCGGCAATCTTTGACGGATTAGTTATCGGAGCATAGCGATCGATGACATTTCCTTCTCTGTCGATCAGGAACTTAGTAAAGTTCCATTTTATAGAATCCCCTAGGATGCCTTTGCTATTTTGCTTCAGGTATTTATAAAGAGGATCGGCATTATCTCCGTTTACCTCAATCTTACCAAATGTGGTAAATGTCGTTTTATACTTCATTTCGCAAAAGGAGGTAATTTCATCATTTGTTCCGGGAGCCTGCTTCCCAAACTGATTGCACGGAAAATCCAATATTTCAAAGCCCTTATCCTTGTATTTAAGGTATAGATCCTGTAAATCTTTATATTGTGGGGTGAAGCCACATGCTGTAGCGGTATTAACAATAAGTAGCACCTTTCCTTTATAGTTGGATAACGGAATATCATTGCCTTTGCTATCCTTTACGGTAAAATCATATATACTCATAATACTTGTTTTACCATATACAACAATCTCAAACGATTTTAGATTAGACTGTGGTGATTTTTATTGAAATATCCTTTACTCGTTTCATGCATAAACTTTCAACATTTCAATAATAAAACAACAATTGCGATCAGAGCAGGCAAGGCTTGCTTGAAGAAAATTGATTTTTGAGCAGAGATCGCTCCATAAATGCCTGCAATAGCTACACAGCTAAGAAAGAATAATGCTATATTTTGGCTCCAACCGGGATTCTCGATCAACAGAGCCCAGATAAGTCCGGCAGCCAAAAAGCCATTGTACAAACCTTGATTTGCTGCTAAACCTTTAGTCTTCTCGAATAATTCATCCGGTATACTTTTGAATGTCTTGCGCCCTTTTGTTGTCCATGCAAACATTTCAAGCCAAAGGATATAGATATGTTCAAGAGCGACAAACCCTATTAATATTTTAGATAATATTTCCATCAGTTTTGTTTTTTAAATATTACTATACGAAGTTATATATTTAGGGAATACAATGTTTTCTCAAAAGATTTATTTTACAAGATGATTCTTACAATCTTTGTCTTTTTTCATTTCTTTTTTCTGATTTTTCTTTTCATTTTATGTTAAATAGTAAAAATGCTATCGGTCGAATAGCTATAAATAATGATATTTTATATTATAAATCGCAATTTCTAGGTATTTATATAGATAAAAGAAAGAACGAATTTTGCATGGTGT
Source organism: uncultured Dysgonomonas sp. (assembly GCF_900079725.1). Lineage (NCBI taxonomy): Bacteria > Pseudomonadati > Bacteroidota > Bacteroidia > Bacteroidales > Dysgonomonadaceae > Dysgonomonas > uncultured Dysgonomonas sp. Next base: position 2,040,581 of record NZ_LT599032.1, on the reverse strand, counting down.
TTTAATTTTTGTGAAAATAACAATAAAAAAATGAATAAGATAAAGATTAAGAATATCCAAAATATTTGGATTAAATTAAACTCTCCATTCAAAATCATAGCTTCCATTCTCTTCCTCTTTTTCTCTTGCATATCTTTTGCTAATGCTCAAAGTCCGAAATATAGTATTTCCGGAAAAATTCTCGAGGAAAGTGACCAAAAAAAATTGGTAGGGATGGAATATGTAACGGTTTCTATTCCTGAATATGCGATGGGGACAGTAACTAATGAGGATGGATATTTTGCCATGCAGAATATTCCTTCCGGAAAAGTAAGATTTAGAGCCAAGTACGTAGGTATGCTCGAGATTGACACATTGCTCGACGTCAATAAAGATATTTCATTATCATTTACATTGAAAAAAGAGAACTTCAGATTATCGACAGTAGTTGTTACTGCCACTAATAACAAAGCCGGACAATCTACAGCATCTTTCATATCCCGTAACGCGATTGATCACCTTCAGGCAACTAACTTATCAGATATTGCATCATTACTGCCGGGAGGTCTGACATCTAATCCTGATCTGACAAATGCTAAGCAGATTAAAATTAGAGAAGTCTCGGCCGATAACTTGGGAGTTTCTATGATGAATACTTTTGGTTTATCTATTATCAAAGATGGCTCACCTATCTCTAATAATGCTAATTTGCAGTTAATGAGTCCTTCTGTAGCCGGAGCAACAACAACTTTAGCCGGTGGTAGTCCTCCAACCGGCGGAACGGATCTACGGCTGATTTCTACTGATAATATAGAATCGGTAGAGATCATAAGGGGTATTCCTTCTGTACAATATGGCGACCTCACCTCCGGTGCTGTTATTATAAATTCAAAAGCAGGTTATCAACCTCTACGAGTTGCAGCCAAGACCAATTCAAATGTTTATCAATTTTCTGCTGCATCAGGATTCAATCTGGGAGGTAATAAAGGTGCATTAAATGTAAGTGGAGATTATGCGCATAACACCAATGATCCTACAGAATCATATCAAACTTACGAACGTAGTAATATTAAAGTTCTTTATTCTAATCGGTTCTTTGATAGATTGTTTACAAATACATCAATTGATTTTGTTTATGGTGCTGATAGAAGAAGGCAGAATCCCGACGATGAAATAACCAAGTTGCATCAAAAAGGAGATAACATTGGCGGGACCCTTAATACGAATGGTATCTTACGGATCGCTACCCCTTGGTTGTCGAATATACGATATGTTGTATCTGCCTCTTATACATCCAAAAAGAGTTATATGTCCCAATTGTATACAAATGCGACATCTCCCTATTCGATGACGACAAATGACGGAACTGTTTTGTCTAACAGACCCGGAGTCGATATTTTTGACAATAATGGTAATAAAATTACAAACTTCAGTAATGCCGATGCTAATTTATATGCAGTACAACTGCCTGCTAGTTATGAGGGTAGATATGATATAGAAGGAAAAGAAGTGAATGTGTTTGCTAAACTGATGGGTACTCTCTTTAAGCGATTGGGAAATACAAACCATACTATCTTAGTCGGGGCTGATTTCAAAACTGACGGAAATGAAGGAGCTGGTAAAACTTTTAGCCAGACAGAGCCTCCTTATAGGAATCTAAGTGCTCCAAATGCCTCTTTCCGACCAAGAAGTTATAAAGATATTCCCTATGTTAAACAATTAGGCTTATTTGCCGAAGAAAATTTTAGATACAGCTTTGGAAACCACAAACTTCAGATAACCGGAGGACTCAGATATGATAAAATATCGGTAGTAAAAGAAGTTTTCTCTCCCCGGGTAAATGCTTCTTTCGAAATAATTCCTCAAAAACTCTCTATCCGGGGAGGATATGGGGTAACAGCAAAAGCCCCGAGCACCCTGTTTCTATATCCCGAATTAGCATATTTTGAATATGTAAATATGGATGAGTTAAGCAATGAGGCTATCCCTGAAAGTGAAAGATTATATATTACAACTACGCGCGTATTCGATACGCAGAATAAAAACCTGAAAATAGCTAAAAGTAAAAAAGCTGAGGTCGGTTTTGACTTAAATATAAAGCAAGCTACCTTATCAGTAACCGGCTTCATTGACAGACTACAAGATGGTTACTCCATGTCTCCAACAATAAATAGTTTCAAACCGGTCACCTATTATGCTTACCAAAGGATTAATGACGAGATTGTACAAACAGAGGCCTTACCTGTTTTAGCAAAATATTATACACCGACTAATAATATACAATCTAAAGCTAAAGGAGTTGAATTTGATCTGAACTTGGGACGTTTTGATGCTATCAGGACTGCATTTTCTATAAATGGTATGTGGATCAGGAATCAAAGTTATTCGAGCGATTATACCTTTTTTGATGGTAATAGCGGAACGGGTGAGAAAAACCGGACTCATATAGCATTGTATGAGAAAGGAATGGAAAAGAATAACTACCAGCGATTTACTACTACATTGAGAGCCACGCACAATATTCCTGAAATAGGTTTTGTAGTTACTCTGACAGCGCAGGCTATCTGGAACGAATCGCAATGGTACAATTACGGAAACGACTCTATTCCCGTAAAATATATATCGAAGAATGATGGATTAGTATATGATTTTGATCCGGGTAGGAAAGATGAAGCTGAATTTAAGCCATTAATCCGACAGGTTAATGATAAATACTATATCAGAGAGAATTATCCTCCTGCATATACATTTAATATAAATGTAACGAAGGAATTAGGCAATTATATGCGGGTCTCATTCTTTGCCAATAATATGTTTCGAACTTATTACAAAATTAGATCTAACCGGGAACCTAGTACTTACAGGAATAGGAAACAACAGCAACAGTTCTTTTTTGGTATGGAACTATCTCTAACATTGTAAAAGTAATATAAACCAGTAATAAGAAGATGAAAACAAAAAACATACTAGCATATATCCTGTTATTTAGCTCGCTTTTATTTATGGCATGCAATTCTTTTGAAGAAGCATCCGATGCAGGGGAAGTTAGCGAAATAGATGTGAAGATTAGTGTACAGTCCTTAGTTCCCGGAGTAACTTCATACGAAGGTTTTACTATTACATTTAAAAATGTAAAATACGGTACTGTCTATACCTCCGAACTTAATGAAAGTTCAATAACGCAATTGAAAGTTATTCCGGGCATTTATCAGATTGACGTAAGCGGAGAGTTTATCGATGATTCCCATGATACTTATTTATTGAATGGAAATAAAGTAAACTTCCCGGTTGTTGAAGACGGAGCTACGATAGATATAACTGTAAATGGATTGCGTAAGAATGATTTGATGTTTAAGGAAATATTCTATGCAGGTACTGCAAATTTCTATTTTAGAAATCAATTTTACGAAATATATAACAACTCTGAAGATCAGATAATATATCTCGATGGAGTCCACTTTGCCAATTTAGCCCCACTTACAGCTACAACAAAACTTCCTCTATGGCCGGAAGAAGATGGAGATAGATATGTGTATGCAGAACGTGTATGGAAATTTCCCGGAAATGGGACAGATTACCCTCTGGCACCGGGAGAATCGTGTGTTATTTCTCAGTTTGCTGCTAACCACCAGCTGCCTCAGTATAATCCGAACTCCCCGATAAATGGATTTTCCTCTGAATTTGAGTTCAATATGGATAACGCGAATTATCCGGATCAGCCAGCCATAGATATGACGCATGTATTCTATGACGGATTAGAGACAAAAGGAAGTTTACCTCAATATTTGACATCTGTCTTTGGAGGAGCATACGTTATTTTTAAACCTCTTGCGGGGGATGTTTACGACCCTGTAAATGATCTGTCTATGCGAACCAAGGATTTATCTGTCACGGCGACCAAATTGTATGCCAAAATTCCGATAACCTATGTTATAGATGCAGTAGAAGCAGGACATAATGAGAGTATGTTGACAGCTAAACGTGTTCCGGCAGCGCTAGACAAAGGTATGACATATGTTGGGGCTACGTATAATTCACAGGGAGTGGCTCGTAAAAAAATAGGAGAGCATAAAGATGGGACACCTATTTTGCAAGACCTCAATAATAGTACAGAGGACTTCGATAGAGGAGTGGTTCCTGAATTCAGACGTTATGGATCAAAGATGCCAAGTTGGAATCATACGTTGACCAATAAATAAAGATTGAAGATTAAAAAAGAAAAAGATGAAGAATATTAAACAACTTGTTTCGGCAATTATCCTATTTGCATTCTCAATGGTTGCGTACGGACAAGATAAAATAAACACTCCTGCTGCATTTGAAACATTCAAGGATAGAAGCCAATGGATGTATACAAATAATGCCGCCGGTTTGTTACTGGATAAACCGATAGATTACGCGGAGGTAAAATTCTCATACGATTCTCATTCGGGTGGTTTCCATCGTCCACAAACAGGAGAGAAAATCAATGATCTCAAGTTTGATGTTGAAGGAGCTGTATTTGTGGGAAATGTATATGCTTGGGGTAAGTTTAACTATACTCGTTCTAATATTAAAGATGCCCTATTTAATGCTTCTATTATTGATCCGTACCGCGATATGCCATATATGGTTGCAGATACTAATATGAGTAAGTGGAACAATCAGATCTACGATTTACAATTTAAAGTGGTGACACCTAAAATATGGAATAGATTGTCCCTGGGGCTAGAAGGTAGCTACAATGCAGCTAGTGGAGCCAAGCAACGGGATATTCGCACCGAAAACTACTTCTATATATTACAGGTGAAACCGGGAGTTGTATACTCTATCAATAATAACCATCACGTAGGTGCAAATTTTGATTTCCAAACATTAAAGGAAGAGTCGAATATGTCCAATGTGAATGTCTATGTAGATCAGAACTACTATGCTTTGTATGGATTGGGGACAGCTACCAGGGGACTGGGATCCGGGCGCACAACAAATTATGAGGGAAATGGCGTTGGGGGAGGATTTCAGTATAATTATCAGGGATTCTTCAATTTGCTATTTTCATCAAATTATAATTATAAAGTAGAGGATGTAAAAATATCATTTACATCGCCTGAACAAAATGCAACAGTCAAGAGTAAAATATGGAGTGGTAAGTTGCAATTGAATAAACGGCTCAATAAAACCACTCACTATTTAACCCTGAATTATGCAGATAAGAAAATAGACGGAATTGAAGCTATAACACAATATGATAATACTGAGAATCAGAGTGGATATATAACTATATATAAAGATATACGCTCAAAGTATAAGCTTCAACAAGCATCGCTCGATTATGATTTTACAATTGACCGAGACTTGGAATATAATTGGAAATTCGGAATTGGAGTGAAATATACAAACAAAGAAGATGTCTATCTTACTCCGCGATCTGAAAAAAATGCCGAAAATCTTATTGTTCAATTCAGAATAAAAAAGAATTTTATTCTTTCAGATGATGTATTAAAGAGAAGAGTGTTACTGGGTGCTGACTATAGTTATAATAACAATCTGTCGGGAGGATACAGTTACAATGGCAGCCATCCTGAATATATAGTTGTTACCCAATTTGAACAGACTGATACAGATTATCTTAATTCCAACTTTTATTCCTTGGGCGCAAATCTAACATATTCACAAAAGATAAAAGGAGATATGCTCGCCAATTTGTTTGCTAAGGCTGAATTTAGATATACGAAAGCTACTTCTTATGAGTTTGGTAATCGAAATCGATTACAAATATCAATAGGATGTAATTTCTAAATAATTCAGTAAAGGAAATGAAGAAATCACTTCATTTCCTTTACTTCATTTATAAAGATCAAAAAAACTAAAATAGAGATGAAAAAAACTTATTTGTTATTGGCCATTAGTTTGCTATTATCCAGCATAGTATGCGGGCAAAGCATTGTGAAGCCATCAATTAATACGAAGACAACTTTTGCAATAATAATTGATAGTAAAAGCTATGCAGAAGCTAAAAAAGAAGTAGACGAATATAAGAAGATCATCGAGAATGATGGATTAGGTACATATATAATATCTCATACATGGACCAAGCCTGATGAGATACGCGAGATATTAATCAAACTATATAATGATAAAAAAGCACCACTGGAGGGTACTGTTCTGGTTGGAGATATTCCAATTGCGATGCTACGCGATGCCCAGCATTTAACCTCAGCATTCAAAATGGACCAGAAACGAAACTGGCAACAGTCGAGTGTGCCTTCTGACAGGTTTTACGATGATTTTGATTTAAAATTCGATTATCTAAAACAAGATTCGATAAAACCTTTATACTTTTATTACTCACTTCGGGCAGACTCGGAACAAGTACTTTCTTCTAATATTTATTCAGCACGAATAAAACCTCTTGAAAACGGTAAAACGGATAAATACAGCCAGTTGCGAGCCTATCTACAAAAAGTAGTAGATATACGTTCTTCTGAAAAAAGTAATATTATCGATAATCTGACTGTAGCACGAGGACATGGATACAATTCAGAGTCGAGAGTAGCATGGTCCGGAGAGCAACTTGCACTAAAGGAGCAATTCCCTAATTTATTTGCTGCAAATAATTTTGTGAAATTCATGGAGTTCGATTCTTATTGGCCAATGAAAGCTTATTGGCTGAATGAGGTTCAACGCCCTGATTTAGATGTAATGTTATTTCATCATCATGGATCGAATGATTATCAGTATATAAACGGATATAAAGAGGGAAGCGATGTAAATACATCTAAAGAAAACATAAAACTGTATCTACGAAGTAAAATCTCCGGAGCTGTAAAAAAAGGAAAGGATAAAGAAGAGACAATTGAGTATTATATGAAATCGTTAGATGTTCCCCGGTCTTGGTGCGAGGAGGCATTTGATCCGGCAATACTTGCCCAGGATTCCATATTGAATGATTCTCTGGATATTCTGGTAAGGGATATTTATAAAATAACACCTAATGCACGTTTTGTGATGTTTGATGCCTGCTACAACGGGTCGTTCTATGAGGATGAATACATTGCCGGCGCATATTTATTTAATAGTGGTAAAACCATCGTTACACAAGGAAATACAGTAAATACTATTCAGGATAAATGGCCTGATGAATTTTTAGGCTTACTAAACAGTGGTATTCGCATCGGATTATGGGGGAAATATGTCCATTTTCTTGAAACACATATCATCGGAGATCCAACGTATCATTTTGCGAAGAATCTGAATTCGAATTTGAATATCAATGAAGCGCTTACAATCCATAAGAATGATATCGCATACTGGAAGGAAGCATTATCGGAAGCAGATGCAGATATACAAACAATAGCACTACGTGTCCTTTTTGATAACGATTACAGAAACATTTCAGATCTGTTGAAACAGACTTATTTCCAATCTCAGGATATGGTTGTAAGACTTGAAGCCTTACAGTTATTATCGAGAATAGACAATGATGATTTTATTGAGGTTTTAGCTGCTGCCATGTCCGACAGCTACGAACTAACCCGCCGTTACGCAGCAGAATATATTGTAAAGAACGGGTCGGAAAAGCTAATTCCATCTCTTGCGAAAGCTATATTGAACGATAATACTTCAAAACGTATAAACTTTAAAATTTCATCGGGGCTAAGAATGGTCAATCTCGAGAAACTGAAAGCAGAATTAGAATTACAAGCTGCAGGAAGACCATTTTACAGCCGTGATATGCTGGACAAAACGCTGAAAGATATAGAATCTGCACAGAAAAGTAAGAATAGTAGCCTTTCATTGATTACCAACACGGAGGAAAAGGCGAAGAACAGAATCTTTGATATAACAAGATTTCGTAACCAGCCCGCATCGGATGGTATAGATACGCTATTGTCAATTGCTGCTGATACTGCGAACGAAAAAGCAATCCGTTCTGTAACGATAGAAGCACTGGGATGGTTTAACTACTCATATAGAAAAGGATATCTTATTAAAAAGTTAAACGAAATTTTGTCTACTGAAAAAGACAGCGATTTAATCAATGAAACAACTAAAAGTATAAACAGACTAAAATCTAAATAAAAATGAAATATATCACAATATCTTTATTGACATTGCTTGTTACCATATTTGTAGGATGTAGTTCACAAAGAGTAAAGCCATTGGCAAATATAGTTTTCGATTCTTACGAACAACATTTTATAGATTCAGTTTTACAGGTTGGTCTTGACAATGAGGCTTTGTTTACATTGTTAGGGGATCTAAAGCCAATGAGCTCGTTGGTTACATTCAATTATCCGATAGCGAATAATGATAGTACAAAGGTCTCAAGTTCTAAAATATTGGACAGATCTATTCATGGAAAATATCTGGATCGGTTATACGCGATTGTGAAAGCTATAAACAAATCGAGCATCCCTGATCTTCAATTAGTGCTTATTCCATATCAAAGCCCTCAGAAGAAAAATAGAATATTGCAATTGAGTGTTGTTAGAAAAAGTTCACTGGACAGCTTATTGAAAGCTAAAGAAGAATTTTTTGGCCAGTTTGGATTAGTACCGGGGACTGATCCTAATGTAGTTGTCAGTACAATTGAATGCAGTGACAAATTTGAGCGTTGGAGAGGATACGGCTATCTTTTTGGCTATCCCGATTATGCTGTAGACTTCTTTATTAATGCATTTTTGGAAACTGAATCCACTGGTAAATTTGTGGAAAGAAACGCATTCAGAATACCTACATATTCTATGCCCGAAATGGGGAACTTTGTCTATACTTATCCCAAAGACCATGTTCCTACAGCGGAAGTCGATTCGGTTATTTACTATAAAGGTGTGCATATTCTGGATAATTATAAGACATTGCGTAATAAATATCTGAATGCAGACAGCACTGTACAATCTTTCAAATTACTTCAGGATTTTCATAGATCATCAAAATAAATAGACGTTTGATTTTTGATGAACAAAGAGAAGATAACTAAGATCAGTGCTTACACTGGTATATCGCTAGTTGTAGCGAATATGATTGGAACCGGGGCCTTTACAAGTCTCGGGTTTCAACTCGAAAGTATAACAAATACAGCCTCAATTATTACCTTATGGATACTTGGCGGCATATTGGCATTATGTGGAGCATTTAGTTATGCCGAGGTTGGAACTTTTTTTAAGAAATCGGGAGGTGAGTATACTTTTCTTTCCGGCATATATCATCCTGTAATAGGATATTTGTCCGGGTGGATATCGTTAACTGTAGGTTTTGCTGCTCCCATAGCATTGTCCGCTTTAGCTTTTACTGAATATTTTCCTGTCAAAACCGGGTATCCCCAAATAATCTGTATTGCTCTCATTGCAATAATAACATTAATACATAGTCGTAATCTAAATTCAAGTTCTAAGTTTCAGAATATAACTACTTTTTTTAAGGTATTTCTGATTCTGGTTATTATACTGGTAGGAGTAATAGTCCCAACCGAACCTAATAGTGCGATTAGTTTTGAATCGCCGTATGTGAATGAAATTACATCTGCGACATTTGCTGTTTCATTTATATATGTTACTTATTCTTATTCAGGATGGAATGCTGCTGCATATATAACTGAAGAATTTAAAAACCCTCAGAGATCTCTACCTATTGCATTGATTGGAGGAACTTTGATTGTTACAATCTTATATACGTTACTACAGATTACTTTCCTTAGTCATGTACCCTTATCGGAATTAGTGGGTAAATTGAATATTGGAACTATTGCCAGTGAATATATGCTAGGACCCGGATTTGCGAAAATGTTCAGCACGGGAATTTCACTATTGCTTATTTCCGGTATTAGTGCTATGGTATGGGTTGGGCCCAGAGTTACAGCAAGTATATCAGAAAGACATCATCTATGGCGGTATTTTAAAAATAACTCAAAAGGAATTCCTGTAAAAGCGTTATGGTTGCAGTTCGCTATTAGTTCTATATTAATTATTACCGGAACATTTAATCAGATAATGATTTACTGTGGCATTTTGTTGACCTTTTCTTCTTTATTGGTTATTGTGGGAGTATTTATTTTAAGATATCGGAATAGGGGAAAGATTATTGAAGGTTATAAGAGCCCGTTTTTTCCGTTTTTCCAAATTATATTTGCAATAGTGGCTATCTGGATGATTATATTTGCTTTCCTTAATAATACTTATGAGAGTTTAGCCGGATTGATGAATGTTATATTGGGATTGATAACTTATTTTTTTAATTCTAAAAAATACTCGAATAAAATATAATCGGGAATCCTTCATAATAATATTACCAGGCTGTAACATTGTGAGTTAAGCTATAAAAAAGAGGCTCAATACAACGATGTATTGAGCCTCTTGCTTATATTAAAAGAGATCTTATTCGAATATTCTGGTTTGTGAAATAGTTAAAGCCCAGGGTGCAACTGTAATCTGTACATTCAATGATGACGGAGCTTCAGAGCTGAAAGGATTACTTGTTCCTAAACCTTTTACAACAGTCTTGATGTTATATGTATTGTTTCGTTTTACATATTGGTGACTGTTAGAACCTCCACCTGATACAGAAGAGTTAGTTCCTTCCAAGTTTATAATTACAGGGAAGTATGTGTAGCCGTTAGCATCGACACGTCCAGGTACATTACTGATGTATTTGTTGCTTTGTTTAACTCTAGCTCTCAATACGATCATTGTAGGGTATATCTTGCCATCCACAGGTTGATTCTCATAAAGATAGAAGTATGTGTTATTGTTAGATGCAGGAGAAGTTAAGAAGTTCTCTGCGCCAGACAATATTGTGCTTGTTGAAGGATACAAATCTCCATTTCCGGAAAATCCCTGGTAATAATCAACAGGTAGAGAAGATAATGAAGGACTGCTAACATTATAGTTTCGCACTGCATTCAGGATGAAAGCTGTTGGTTCCTCAAATGTATATTCAGAGCTTTGCCATTGCATATCTTCTATTTTTACTCTTGCTGCTAATCTGCTAAGAACGAAAGTGTGAGGCTCCAGAGAAGTACCATCGGACGGACTTGTAGAGTAGCCTAGATAATTCTTGCCCGGAAGAACAGAGATTTCGATCATATCTGTCGACATTGTCAGTTGTCCGTTTTCTTTTTCATTTTTGAGATCCGATGTGATTTTTTGCAACTCAGTAAGAGTCTTTATTGCTGATACATCTCCTGCATAGTTTGCCAGAACGAATACTTTTTTAGCCCCGCTGGTTACAGCGATGTTGTCCAGTTTAGTTATACTGTTGTTTTGGCTTGTAAGGCTTTTTATAGCTTCTAGTGTACCGTCAGCATTAAAAACAAATGCATCTAGTTTGAGTACTTTATCTTCTTGAGTAGGATTGCCTGAGGCCTTAGTTTGTGATGTTCCTGAAATTTGTAAACTTATGCTAGCTTTTTGGCCTGCTACTACAACAGGTGCATCGCTTTCTTCTATTTTATCGCATGACACAGTGAAAAGTGCAATAATAATTGCAAATAGAAATAGTTTTTTTGAATTCATTTTTAATAGGTTTAATAGATACTTTTTTGATTTTCCTTGTGAGTTTTGAGACAATGAATTTCCTGAGATGAATGGCCGGTTCTTCTCTGTTCCTTTTTAAACGGATTCGGAAAATATTCTCTTTTATGATTTGTAAAGAGGGTTACAGTTTGTCCGCAAAAATCAATACGCTTACATTTACATTACGGCACAAAAGTAATGCGAATATTTATGCCCCATAATAAGAAAAAGGGACAAAATATCTATTAAAAGGGACAAAGATAAAATCTCTATTTGCTTAATAATTTAGTCTTTAGGTTGTGTTTGTCGCAGAACTGGAGAAGTTCGGCCATGTTGGAGAAATGGAATTCAGACAGGACTTTGTCTATCGACACGGTTTGATGGGCCAGGTAATATTCCAGTCCTTTCACTTTCTGAAGCACAATCCATTTATGAGGAGTAGTCCCGAATTCAGACTTAAATTTTCTCGTAAAGGTTTTGGTGGTCATAAAGCAGTTCTTAGCCAGGCTTTTCACCGTACTGTTATGTGTGTAATTAGTTAGCACACCTATCCTGAAATGATTTTGGCTAAGTAGTACCGGGGAGAAGAAAGCCGCAAGAGTCTGTTTGTCATATAATGTACGCATCAGGAAGACAAACTCTTTTTTCTTGATGTCATATACATATTTTGAAAATATCTTATTTCGTCTGTAATAGATAATTCCCGACAAGAAATAGCGTAAAGTTTTTTTTATGAGTAATTTATTGAGCTCTATCGGGTCTGGGGCGTATAGTGACACGATCTGATTCAGCAAAACCTGATCGATAAACGGGAGAAGGTTATCAGACTTTAATTCTATATATATGGTACTTTCTTTAGTAATACTTTTATATGGACCGAATACCTTAGATATAAAAAACATACTATTATCATCGAATAACTTATGCTCAGAAATGTCTTTCTGAACGAGTATTTTGCCTTTCATCACAAAGATGATGCTGTTTTCGCCAGGTATACCTATTGTAAATTCTTTGTCATTATCTATATAATGTACCTTAAATGAATCATCTTTTTCTAAAGGTAAAATATAGTTCTGTTGAGAATTCTCATATTCGGTCAAGGCTTTTTCTATATTAGGAGTTGGTATAGTCATATATGTAATTTGAACGTATTTATCTCTTTAACAATCGATAAATATGGAATGTTCTGACTAAGGGAAGTGATCTCAGGCAATTTTTATATTATTTGTGATGTCATAGATTGGCAGATTGTTGGTTGTCAGTGATATATAATCTTTTGGGGAGTTTTGTCCTAGGATGCCTGTTATCCTTTATCCCTTTGTTTTGATACTGAATTTTTTATCTTGGTAAAAGATGTATACTTGGATAAACAAAATCATCCGCATTCTTAATTTAAGAATACGGATGACTATCTAAATCGTATAATTTTATTGTCAGCTTTTCCTTATATCCGGGATATACTTAATATACATTCCTCTAGGCTCAATAAATTTTGCTCTCCGGTCGCCATATTTTTGAGCATTATTTTACCTTCGTTCATTTCGTTTTCCCCAATAATGGCAACATAAGGAATCTTATTGGAATCGGCATATGACATTTGTTTTTTCATTTTTGACTGTTCCGGATAAATTTCGGTGGATATATTTGCCTGACGCATTTTGGTGATTATAGGTAATATATATGTTTCCTCCTTTTCTCCGAAGTTAACAAACAGTACCTGCGTATTCTGAATCGAATCTTTCGGATACAAATCCAATTGGTTCAATACATCGAAGATACGATCTGCTCCGAAAGAGAAGCCTACACCGGATACACCGGGTAATCCGAATATTCCGGTCAGATTATCGTAACGCCCTCCGCCTGTTATGCTTCCCATTTGTACATCCAGTGCTTTTACTTCAATAATCGCTCCTGTATAATAGTTTAATCCGCGGGCAAGGGTTAAATCCAAGTCCAGTTCGGAACGGATGCCTATAATTTTTAGCCTGTCTAGAATAAAGCCTAGCTCTTCAACACCCTTTATTCCTGTATCAGAGTCTTTAAGTACTGTTTTTAGTGTGTCCAGTTTTTCTTCATTACTACCCTGTAGCAAGATAATCGGCTGAAGCTGTTCAATGGCTTTCAGAGGAATGCCTTTCGAAGCCAGTTCTTCATTTACCTTTTCCAGCCCGATTTTGTCCAGTTTATCTATGGCAACCGTAATGTCTGTAATTTTATCCGACTCACCTATAATTTCGGCTATGCCCGATAGTATTTTGCGGTTGTTCAACTTTATGCATACCCTGATACCAAAGCGGTTGAATACTTCATCTATGATCTGTATCAGTTCCACTTCATTGATAAGCGAATCTGAACCGATAATATCGGCATCGCACTGGAAAAACTCGCGATAACGTCCTTTTTGGGGCCGGTCGGCACGCCATACAGGTTGTATCTGGTAACGTCTGAAAGGAAAAGTTATCTCGTTTCTGTGCATAACCACATAGCGGGCAAAGGGCACTGTGAGATCGTAACGAAGCCCTTTCTCGCTCAGCTTGGTTGCAAGACGGTTTACATTTCTTTCCGACAGTTCTTCATCAGAAATATCTTTCAGGAAATCGCCTGAGTTGAGGATCTTAAACAGTAGTTTGTCGCCTTCTTCCCCATATTTACCTAGCAATGTAGACAGGTTCTCCATGGCAGGAGTTTCTATCTGACGGAAACCATACAGTTTAAACACTTCGCGGATAGTATTAAAAATATAGTTGCGTTTCGCCATTTCTTCCGGCGAAAAATCTCTTGTTCCTTTCGGGATAGAAGGTTGTGACATAGTTTTACTGTTGATATGCATTATATTATTAAGCTGCAAAGATAGGATTTTTTTAGTAATCAGTCATGCATCAGGATAAACGGGATTTTGTTTTTTTGGAAGAAGTTTATCTATATAGTAAGCTGTTAGCCATTCGCTGTCAACTGATAGTTCTTTGAAATAATTAATTAGCAAATTTGTAAATTAGCATATTAGCAAATGAGTGAAATAGTGTAACCTTTACATACGCTACGCTCCTGTGACTGTCGGTTGTTACCTTTTGGAAAAGCTGTAGGGACGGAATATTTTCCGCCCGAAATAGAAAAAGGTCTGCGGGCGGAAAATATTTGGCTCCGCCGATTTTCAATTCGCCCCTACAGAAGAATGCAAAACCTGTTACCTTTGTTACTTTTTAATCAGACATGGTTAATTAATGTGAAATAAATAAGGTAAAGACAGTGGGAAAACTGTCAGATGTGTCAGGTTTTAACGAAATATAGTTAATAAATATAAATAAGATAATGAGTTATGAATCTCACTTCAGTATAACCAAGCGCAACATTATTAACTGCTGACTGTTCACTGATACATGTGTAACCTTTGTTACTTTTTTTCTGTTGAATGTGGATTTAGAATTTTTCTTTGTCAATCGTTGCCGGGTAATATTCTACTTGTTAATCTATGTTTAATTAATGGGGTTAAATCTTTCCATAAAACATATTCGTTATATTTTTGTATATAGGTAGCAGACAACTGCACAATATCCTTAGACAATAAATAGAATGAATATCAGATATATAACAGCACTGGCTGTATCATTTACAGTTTTTTGCTCATTCGGACCAGTCACCGAAAATAAAAAAAAGACCCCGACACTCTACAAAACAGCGGACTCTGTAAAGATGAGCAGATGGGTCGACTCGGTATATAATCAAATGTCGCCGGAAGAACGTATAGGGCAATTGTTTATGCCTGTCGTAGCAGGCGATAATACAGATGCTAACAAAAGAAGGATGCTCTCATTGGTCAACGATCAGCATGTAGGAGGTATCCTCTTTTCGAAAGGTACTCCTGTCGATCAGGCGGAACTGACCAATCAAGCACAAGGTAGCGCAAAAGTTCCCCTTATGATTTCTCTCGACGGAGAATGGGGGTTATCCATGCGCTTATCCAATACGATCCGTTTCCCACGGAATATGATGCTGGGTGCCATACAAAACGATTCCCTGCTTTATTATTACGGGCTGGAAGTTGCCCGCCAGTGTAAACTGATGGGAATCCATGTGAATTTCGCCCCTGCATTGGATGTGAACAGTAATCCGGCAAATCCGGTTATAGGTAATCGTTCATTCGGCGAAGAACCTGATAATGTGTCCAGGCTGGGAGTAATGTACGCTAAAGGATTAGAGGCCGGAGGAGTGATGGCTGTAGCGAAACATTTTCCGGGACATGGTGATACCTCCACCGATTCTCATAAAGTGCTACCATTGATAGCGCATGACAAAGATCGACTGGAAGATGTAGAATTTAAGCCGTTCAGGGAGTATATACAAAACGGCCTTTCGGGAATGATGATTGCCCACCTGAATATTCCGGCTTTGGACGATAAAAAACAGCCGAGTTCTTTGTCGGAATCGATAGTTACCGGCCTGCTTCAGGATGAACTCGGTTTTTCCGGACTAATATTTACCGACGGGCTACAGATGAAAGGGGTTTCCGGCGAAGAAAATTACTGTGTAAGGGCATTGCAGGCAGGAAATGATATATTAGTAGGGCCGCTGAACCCTGTAAAAGATTATGAGTCTGTAAAAAAAGCCGTGGAAGATAAAATTCTCAGTGAGGAATTAATAGCAGTCAAGTGTAAAAAGGTTCTGGCCTATAAATATATTCTGGGTGTGAAAGATATCAAGCCTATAGATACAAACGGACTGTTACAACATCTGAATACATCCCATGGCGAATGGATCAACAGGGAGTTGCACAAGAGTGCTGTTACGTTATTGAAAGATGATCAGAAGATCATCCCTCTAAAAGAACTGGATAAGCGAAAGATTGCCGCTATTTCTATTGGAGAACGGGCGGATAATACCTTTCACAATACATTGAAGCTATACGCGGATGTAACTTGTTTTAGTGTAGCCAATGGTGACGAGTTATTAAAGCTGAAAGATAAATTAGCATCATTCACTACGCTTATCATGTCTGTTTATAATAACAGGGGGAATTCGAATGCTGCGATTCAGTCTGTTGGCCAGGGAAAAGAGACAATTATGGCATTCTTTATTGTTCCCTATCGTATGTCTTCTTATGCTGCGTCTGTCAAAGCTGCCGATGGAGTTATCCTTGCTTATGAAAACTCTGATCTGGCACAGGATTATACTGCCCAGGCGATATTTGGGGGCAATAGAGTAAATGGTAAAATACCTGTAACAGTAAAAGGCCTGTTTAAAGAAGGGAAAGGTATCGATATAAAAAAGACAAGGTTGAGTTATGACATGCCAGAAGCAGCCGGAATCTCTTCCGGACGGTTTAATAAAATAGATACAATAGTACAGGAAGGAATAAAGGCAGAGGCCTACCCCGGTTGTCAGGTATTGATAGCCAAAGACGGCATCGTGATATATAACCGTTCGTTCGGTTCGTTCGAATATAACGGAAACCGTAAAGTGACAAATGATGATATTTACGATTTGGCATCTATGACCAAGGCTACTGCTACAGTGCCCGCTATTATGAAGTTGTATGACGAATCGAAGATAAAACTGAGTACGCCGATCAGCACCTATGTGCCTGTGCTGAAGGGGACGGATAAGTCACAGATAACCATTCGTCAGGCGTTGTTGCATGAGACAGGTCTTACATCTTTCATTCCGTACTATATGGATGCCATTGATAAATCGAGCTATGACGGAAAGTTGTTTAACAGGAGCCGCACGAGCCTTTATTCTGCGTTATTCGATTCCAATACATGGGCGCGTACAGATTATAAATATAAATCTAATTTAGTATCCACAACAGAAAAAGCAGGTTTTGTCCCTCTGGCAGACGGATTGTTTATAAATGAGGCCTATAACGATACGATTATAGCGGCTATAGCTAGTTCTAAGTTAAGGCCGAGGAAAACCTATTTGTATAGCTGCCTCAATTTTATGTTATTGAAAGAAGTGGTGGAAAAAGTGTCGAAGGAAGATTTGAATTCTTTTGTACAGGATAATTTCTTTAGCAAATTGGGATCTGTTACATCGACTTATACCCCTCTCAAGAAATTCGACAAAGGCCGTATTGTACCTACCGAACAGGATGATTTTCTTCGTAAGCAGTTAATTCAGGGATATGTGCATGATGAGGGAGCTGCTTTTATGGGTGGTGTTTCGGGAAATGCAGGGCTGTTTTCCAATGCAAATGATCTGGCTAAATTATATCAGATGTGGCTTAATAAAGGGGAATATGGCGGAGAGGAATATTTGTCGGAAAAAACCTGGCAGCTTTTCACGAAGACTAAAAGTGCGACTTCGCGCCGGGGATTGGGCTTTGATAAGCCGGAAATGCGAACCAATAAATCCGGTCCTACATCGGCAAGCGCGCCGGCAAGTGTATACGGCCATACGGGATTCACAGGAACTTGTTTCTGGATAGACCCCGATAATGATTTAATTTTCATATTTTTGTCTAACAGAATAAATGACAAGCGTACACATAAACAGCTTATGAACATGAATATCCGCCAACGCATACAGGAGGAAATGTATAGGGCTACAAGGAAAGGTGGAAGTTTGTCTGAGCTGACAGAATCAACTAACATAAATACTAATACTAATATTGACACTGATGACGACGACCAAACTGACGCTGAATGATGAGGTAAAACCTTTTTTCGAAACCGATGACAAAGAAATATGGGACTTAATCATTGAAAATAAGATTGATGATCTATTGGCTACTTTACCCCGTGAAGAGGATAATACATTGGACATGATAATAAGAGAATTATTATCGACAGGCAAAAGTGAGACATTCGAAACATATGACTTTATAAAAATAGAGGAGGGAAACAATGTACTTTTCAGAGATTTGGTACGCTTGGTCTTCGCTTTGGATATAAACGGGAACTTCGAAGAAGCCCGTCTTGTATTGGTTGACAGAATGTTTGATGTAATACCCGCTATGGTTGAGCAAATTCAGAAAGAGTCGACCGGATACCCAATGAGAAGGGTAGATGAAACTATTCTGGTAGAAGGGTCTACGTTGCGGGCAGCATTAATGAGTTTTGTTTACTATTATCGCCGGAAAGATGATACGGATGCCTTGCATTTTGTAATCGTAATGCGTTCCAAAATCACGCTGGCCATTATGAGCAACTACAAAAATGTGCTGGGGCATGACATGATTGAATCGGCGCAAATAAAGGAGAAAGTAGGCGAGCGGGACGCAGCACTCAGTTTCTATAATCTGGTGAAGGAGAATCTTAAAGGCGAATTACATTGGTTTGTAGAAAGTCCCGAAATGGGAGCGAATGAAGATGATACTGTTATGTTACGGGCTTTACGGGAGGCGTATGCCTCTATCGACAGACTGAAAGATACATCTGAGTTTGAGAAAGTATGTGCGGTTATAGATGAGGTGCTAAGCCGGGAATATGAGGAATTTGATTTCGACGAGGATGAAGAGGAGGATGACGAATAGGATAATATATCTCCTTTTATTTCTTTGCCCGTTATGGCTTTCCGTACAAGGGCAAAGGAGTGTTTCCGTTCTCGAAAGATATTTACAGACAAAAGAACTTGTAAATATTCACACGTTGGATACTTCAATCCGTGCGGACCTGAAGTATGCGACAACAGATAACTTTACAAAAACAATTCTTTACGATACCTTGTTTAATGTGTATATGCATCCCGTTGCGGCAGCCAAATTGGTTAAAGCGCAGAAGTACCTGAAGGCGCTTCATCCCGGTTTAAGCCTATTGGTTTATGATGCCGTCCGCCCATTGAGCGTACAGAAGAAAATGTACAAGGTAGTACAAAATACGAAGTATGCTGCTTATGTGGCGAATCCCACCCGCACAGGATTGCATAACTACGGAATGGCTGTAGACCTGACTATCTGCGACAAAAATGGTAAACCGCTGGATATGGGAACTCCTTTCGACTTTTTTGGGCGTGCTGCCGGAATAAACAAAGAGACGGAGTTGATAGAACAGGGGGTATTAACCAGGCAACAGGTAGAAAACAGAAAGTTGCTGCGTAAGGTAATGACACAAGCGGGTTTTCTGACTATAAGGGGCGAGTGGTGGCATTTTAATGCTGTATCGCTGACCGAAGCTAAACAATTGTACAACATAATAGAATAGCGGTTATGAAAAAAACTTACACAATTTTACTCATGTTATTTTTCTTGAGTGCTTTTGCATATAATGCATCTGCACAATTTGTTGTAGCTCAGGATACGATCAGGGGGAGGATTGATTTCAGCCCTCGTTTGGGAGACCTGAATAATACAACAATTGTACCTAATGATTCTGTTTTTTACATGTTTCCTCCTACACCTGAAACCGATCCATGGAGATATGTAGATTATTACCTCCCATCGAGGGATACAAAGAGTGGCTATATACAGGGAACTAAACTGATGCGTGTAGATGATTATGACATTGTAGAGGTGGAAAGGCTGTCGTCTCATGGAACAATTTCTTTTAAGAACGATAACGTAAGGGTTCATATTGCTGTAGCGAACGTAACCTCAAAAGATACTTCTGTTAAGCTTGGCAATAATGGCGGTTATACAGTAAACGGTAAGTCAGCTAAAGGGACTTCAAGATGGGCTGCTCCTAAATTACGTTACCAGTCTATATCGGTAACAATAAAAGGAAAAAATATTATCTTCCCTAAAAAAGTTTATGAGCACCTGTTTGAGCCTGAAATTGATAATATGGTGGTATATTACAATGAGCCGAAAGATATTGTATATATCGTTGCAAATAATGGAAGTGCAAATAATTATTATCAAGCCATGTGGCAAGTATCGCCGAGAGGTGTTGCTAATGTATACATATTTGATCCTTCCACCAAATAGGAAAAATAGGAACTATTTAGATATTGCGTCTTTTTTACACCTAAATGTGAACATTACTTCTCATTTAGGTGTTTAAATTTATAAAGAGACAAATGGATAATTGAGTTTTGAGAAAACCTTTTTAAATAGCAGATGCCCCTAATCCAGTCTTTTATATAACCATATCTCCGCTCAATCAAATAATTCGATCTTTTGAAAAACTTCTGCTTGGTATAAGGTTGTGATAACCTGTGTGATATATTGCGAATGTTTAATCCTTTAAATATATAAATGCCATGACAAAAAATGATATTGGAATGAAAGCCGGCAATATCTTCTTATTGCTATTAGAAAAAGGGAAAATGTCGATCCGGGAAATTGGTGATTTTACTCATGATAAGGATAGGATAATATTTTTGGCATTGGGCTGGTTGCTGAGGGAAAATAAGGTTCGTCTTCTGGACAGGAACGGATTATTATGTGTAGAAATAAATAACCCTGTAGCCGAATCTGTCATTGATAACCTTTACAATAGGGGATAGGTACGAACGTTAGGGAATAATAGATACGATTTTATTCTTCATAAAATTCTAAATCCGACCATTTATTAGACTGAATTTGATACACTGTGAGGATATATTTTCATTCTTTAATACTAAAATAAAGGAAGTAAGACCTTTGCATATTTGCAAAATATATTTATCTTTGCATCCGCTTTGCGTAATCTCTGACGGGAGAGGCTCGTGTATATTGCGTATATTAACAAGAAAACCATCATATAATCATGGATTTAATTAAAGTTGCTGAAGAAGCATTTGCTACAGGAAAAGAGCATCCTAAATTTAAAAGCGGGGATACAGTGACCGTTGCCTACCGTATTAAAGAGGGTAACAAAGAACGTGTTCAGCAGTATCGCGGGGTAGTTATCAAAATTGCAGGACATGGTGAGAAAAAACGTTTCACAGTTCGCAAGATGTCTGATAACGTTGGTGTAGAAAGAATTTTCCCTCTCGAATCTCCATTTATTGACAGCATCACTGTAAATAAAATTGGTAAAGTTCGTCGTGCTAAATTGTATTACCTACGTGGTCTTACAGGTAAAAAAGCCAGAATCAAAGAAAAAAGAGTTGCAAAGCAAGCTTAATTTTTTATTCTGTCGGTTGCGCGGAAAAAGATATAGGAGAGTCTGTCTACAAACAGGCTCTTTTTTTATTCCGGTAATACAATCGGAATTAATTATGGTTACTATCCTGATCCCGATTCCGTACTTGTCTTAAAATATTTTTATCTTTAACCTTTTATATTCCATTTCCATAGGCATTGATTTATGAAAATAAGAAAGATTTATTATTTGATTGTAATTCTGTCGGTAATATCTGTTGCCAATATCAATTTCACTCTTGCTCAAAAGAAAAGTGAATATGTAAACCTTTTTATCGGAACAGCAGGGGATAATGGTCAGGTTGATCCTGCCGCGTGCGTTCCTTACGGTATGGTGCGTATCTGCCCCGATTCCGACCCGAGGACGCATGTCGGTTATGATTATGATGTAACTAAAATATCAGGGTTCTCTATCAATCGTATTTCAGGAATAGGATGTAGTGGAGCGGGTGGAAACTTAAGTGTACGGCCCGCCCTGAAAAAAGAAAGATTGAATATAAATAAGGAGACAGAAACTGCTAGACCCGGTTACTATTCCGTGGTCTTGGATAATGGGGTGAAAACTGAATTCACAGCAACTAACAATATAGCTTTCGAACGGTTTTATTATCCATCAGACAAAGAGGCAAATCTGACATTGAATGTCGGAGCTTCTTTTACCAAGGTATTGGATGCGAAATATGAGGTTGTTTCTGATACCGAGATAGAAGGCTATATTCATGCCGGAAACACATGCGATCATGGTGCGTTTAAACTCTATTTTTATTTAACCACTAACAAGGCATTTAGCTTAATCTCAGAAAGTGAATATGATACTGAATTACTATTCAAGAACACAGACGGCAAACCTGTAGAACTGCGAATTGCCATATCGCCGATAGATATTACCACTGCAAAAGAAGAAAATGTCATAGCAGGTAAGCTCACTTTTGATAAAGCAAAGAAACAGGCTGCCGATAAATGGGAAGATATCTTGTCGCGAGTGGGTGTGAAGGGTGGGAGTACTGAGGATAAGACCTTGTTCTATACTTCTATTTACCGGACATTCCTTAGCCCGGCTAACACTACTTCGTGGGATAATAAATTCTTAGGTACCGATGGCAATATATACCCGAAAGAAGATTTTACGTATTACAGTTCGTGGTCTATGTGGGATACATACCGTACAAAATTTCCCTTAATAACATTGCTGGATGCGAAGTCGATGCATGATATTGCAAACTCTTTATGTAAGCTCTATGTTTATGGAAAAAAGGATTGGGCGACGAAATTTGAATCAACGCCGACTGTACGTACCGAGCATACAATCGCAGTCTTATTGGATGCTTACAAGAAAGGTGTACCCAATATTCATTTGGAAGAAGCATATAGCGGCATAAAAAAGGAAATGGATAATCTTCCGGCCAATCGTCCCGATCAAACCCTCGAAAGTTGTATTGACTGGTGGGCAATGGCACAGATAGCCGAAATATTGGGGAGGACTGATGATGCAGAATATTATAACGAAAAAGCAAAAAATACATTTATACAGACATGGAATAAGGAATTTAAAGACATTGACGATTCTTATATGAAAATGCGCAATAGCGGTCTATATCAGGGAACACGCTGGCAATACCGCTGGGCACTGCCACAGTATCTGGATGAAATGATAGAGAGTGTAGGAGGCAAAGAAAAACTAGAAGGACAGCTCGATTATTTCTTTGCTAATAACCTATTCAATCAGGGTAATGAAGTCGGGATACATACTCCTTATATCTTCAATAGATTAGGGCAATATGCAAAGTCTCAGAAAGCTGTCCGACGGATAATAAAAGAAGACCTGAACCATCTTTATGGGGGAAATGCCGAATATCCCGTTCCATATTATGGCAAGCCGTTTAAGGTTGAACCTAAAGGGTTTATGCCCGAGATGGATGAAGATGATGGAACAATGAGTGCATGGTATGTATTTTCATCTATTGGTCTTTTCCCTCTCGTAATAGGGGAGCCCTGGTACGAAATCACATCACCGTTCTATGACTCGGTAGTTATCCATCTGGATAATGGTAAAAAATTGAACATCAGAGTAAAGAATCGTAAATCGCCTGCGGATATAATCAGACAAGCGACATTTAACGGGAATATTATACCGGATCTCAGAATCAGCCACAATGACATTGTCAAAGGCGGTACTCTGGAACTGGAGTATTAAAAATTAATACAGAAGAAATTTATATGAGAGATTTTATCATATCAGAATCAAAAAATAAAGAGGCCGTTCTTGTTGGCCTTATTACACAATACCAGACCGAAGAACAGGTAAACGAATACCTGGACGAGCTTGCATTCCTTGCTGAGACGGCAGGCATCATACCTGTGAAAAGCTTTACTCAGAAACTGGAACATTCCAATCCTGTCACGTTTGTGGGAACCGGAAAGCTGCAAGAGATAAAGCAGTATATGGAAGACAACGAAATAGACCTCGTAATCTTCGACGATGAACTGTCTCCAAAGCAGATTCGTAATATAGAAAAGGAGTTACAGGTGAAGATACTGGACCGTACCAGTCTTATCCTGGATATTTTTGCCATGCGTGCGCAGACTGCTTATGCAAAGACTCAGGTAGAACTGGCACAATATCAATACCTGTTGCCCCGGCTTACCCGTATGTGGACTCATCTCGACCGTCAGCGAGGCGGGGGTGTGATGATGCGTGGGGTAGGGGAAACCCAGCTGGAAACCGACCGCCGTATTATTCTCAACAAGATCGCTTTGCTAAAAGAAGAGTTGAAGAATATAGACAAACAGATGGCGTCTCAGCGCAAGAACAGAGGAAAAATGGTGCGCGTTGCCCTTGTGGGATATACCAATGTGGGTAAATCTACCTTGATGAACCTGTTGAGTAAGTCTGAAGTTTTTGCAGAGAATAAACTCTTCGCCACATTGGATACAACAGTGCGCAAAGTGATTATTGACAATCTTCCGTTTCTGTTATCGGATACGGTAGGATTTATCCGTAAGTTGCCGACTCACTTGGTAGAATCTTTCAAATCTACACTGGACGAGGTTCGTGAAGCGGATTTGCTGGTTCATGTAGTGGATATTTCCCATCCAAACTTTGAAGAACAGATTGAGGTGGTGAATAAAACGCTTTTGGAGATAGACAAGGAAGAGAAACCTACTATTCTGGTATTTAATAAGGTAGATGCTTTTACCTACACGCCAAAAGATGAGGATGATCTGACGCCTGCCACAAAAGAGAATATATCTCTGGAGGAACTGGAGAAATCGTGGATGCACAAGTTGCACGATGATTGCATCTTTATCTCGGCAAAACAAAAGATCAATATTGATGAATTGAAAAAGAAAGTTTACGAACGGGTAAAAGCTATTCATATAGAGCGCTATCCGTATAATGATTTTCTTTTTCAGAAGTATGACGATGAAGCTAACGATGCGTAAGGTAGTTTCGCACATAAAAGAATCATTGGAAGCGTATTATCCCGAAAGTGAAATTTCGGGATTTACGCGTATTATAATAGAGTATATTACAAAGAAGCCTTATCTGCAAGTATGTGTCGATCCGCCTGTTTTTACACCTGAATTACACGACCAGATAGATGTTATCCTGAACCGTCTGAAGCAATATGAACCGATACAATATATTATAGAAGAAACGGAATTCTATGGGTTACCGTTTTTTGTTAATCGGAATGTACTTATTCCCCGTCCTGAAACAGAGGAGCTTGTAGAGCTTATTCTCTCTGAAAATAAAAAATCAGGGTTGAGCCTGTTGGATATCGGTACAGGTAGTGGAGCTATTGCCGTTGCCTTGGCGAAAAATATGGACAGGGCTTTGGTTTCGGCATGGGATATTTCGTATAAAGCATTGGATGTGGCTGTACTTAATTCAAAAGCAAACTCAACAGATATTTCGTTTGGCAGGGTAGATGTGCTGGGAGATTATCCCACCGATAAGAAGTATGATATTATTGTCAGCAATCCGCCATACGTGTTGGAAAGTGAAAAGGAGCAAATGGAACAGAATGTACTGGAATATGAACCTCATACGGCTCTCTTTGTACCCGACAATAATGCGCTCCTGTTCTATAAGCGGATAGCAGATATAGCGCTGAATTTATTAACTCCGGCCGGAAGGCTTTATTTTGAGATTAATCAGGCAAAAGGTGCAGAGACTGTAAAAATACTTGAAACAAAGGGCTTTACAGACGTTGCTTTGTCTCAGGATTTAAGTAAGAAAGACCGGATGATAAGAGCTAAACTAAAACAATAAACCGAATGAAACTTTCCGAACCTCAAGCCCTCAATCGTGTAGCAGCTTATTGTTCCAAAGCAGAACGATGCGAGCTCGATGTGCGTAAGAAGCTTGTGGCATGGGAATTACCGGACGAAGCCGTTAAACGGATACTTGACCGCCTGAAGAAGGAACGCTATCTTGATGATACCCGTTTTGCAGGGAGTTTTATTAATGATAAGTTGAAATTCAATAAATGGGGAAAGACGAAAATCGTTTATGAACTAAGAAAACGGAATATCCCCGAATCGGTTTACAATCCGATACTGGAAGACCTGTCCGGCGATGAATTCGAGAAACAGCTGATGCATATCCTGGCTATAAAAGCTAAATTGATAAAAGCAAAGACAGAATATGAACGAAAGACAAAACTAATCCGTTTTGCTCTTGGACGTGGATTCTCTATGGATTTGGCAATCAGATGTGTGAATAAATTGCTCGGAGGTGATTATGAGGAATTTATTTCGTGATTTCCTTAATCTCTTTTTCCCTGACCTTTGTGTAGTCTGTAATCAAAGATTAAGCGAAGGCGAAGAGCATATCTGTACCGATTGTTTACTATTATTGCCCAAAACAAATTTTCATTTACAGCCTGATAACCGTCTTGAGCAATTCTTTGCGGGACGGATGCCATTCCGGCAAATAGCGGCGTTCGCTTACTTTGTCAAAGGAGGAAGCATTCAAAGTATAATTCACGAACTGAAATATAAACGTAATCCGGAAATAGGGCGTTTTATAGGAGCGTTGTGCGGAGAGAATATCAAAGACAGTACTTTCATTGCAGATATAGACTATCTGGTTCCCGTTCCCCTGCATCCTAAACGCCAGAAAGAAAGAGGATACAATCAGTCTCTGGAGATTTGTAAAGGCATATCGGATATAACAGGTATCCCCATAGATGACAAAACACTTATACGGAAAGTAAATAATAAGTCTCAGACAAAGAATGCCCGCTTCGACAGATGGAAGAATGTAGAAGATATCTTCAGTTTGTCTGATACTGATAATTTTGAGGGAAAACATATTTTGCTGGTCGATGATGTAATTACCACAGGTTCTACCCTCGAATCGTGTGCGAGAGAAATACTGAAATGCAAAGATTGCAGGATCAGTATTTATACTGTGGGAACAGCCGGTTGAATGTTCTCATCCATGTAGTTGGAATGTATTTCTGCCATATTGGTACTTTAATGTGACAGGAAAGGTTTAATCTCAAAAAAAATTAACATATACCTAATTAAAAGTAATTTTTCTCTTATCTTTAAGAGAATAATGTATTGGCCTGAACATTATTATATTGACTGATACAAAATAGAAAATCAAAAATGTAACCTAAACGATAAAATTAATAAGCATGAAAACGCTTTTATTTGTATTCTCTTTGTTGTTCTCATTACCGGCTCTTTATGCTCAGAAAGAGGATAGTTCCAAACCTGAAAATCTTAAATGTGAACATTTAATTAATCCGATAGGCATCGATACCCAAGCGCCACGCTTATCTTGGATGATAAACGATGAACGTCCTGGCGCTGTACAGACTGCCTATCAAATCATAGTAGGGACCGATTCTGCGACTGTTGCAAACGGATCGGGTGATAGCTGGAATTCTGAAAGGGTGGCTTCAGATAATATATTGTTGACCTATGCGGGAAAAGAACTAAAACCTTTTACGCGCTATTATTGGAAAGTCAATATATGGGATAAAGATGAAGTGCAAGCCTCTTCTGCTGTTAGCTACTTCGAAACCGGTATGATGAATATTTCTAACTGGCAGGGAGCATGGATTGGTGATGGCAAAGATATTAATTATAAACCTGTCCCTTATTTCCGTAAAGTATTTGAAGCCAAAAAGAGAATAAAATCTGCCCGGGCCTATATTGCTGTAGCCGGATTGTACGAATTATATATCAATGGAGAAAAAATAGGCAATCATCGGTTAGATCCTCTATATACCCGTTTCGACAGGCGAAATTTTTATGTTACCTACGATGTAACCAGCCAACTACAGAGCGGAAAAAATGCGATCGGTGTATTGCTTGGTAACGGATGGTACAATCATCAGTCGATGGGCGTATGGGATTTTCACCGGGCTCCGTGGCGTAACAGGCCTGCATTTTGTATGGATCTGCGCATAACGTACGAAGACGGTACTGTTGAAACCATCCCATCAGAAAGGGATTGGAAAACTTCGTCGGGTGCCCTTATTTTTAATAGTATCTATACAGCCGAGCATTATGATGCCCGTTTGGAACAAAAGGGTTGGAATACTATAGGCTTTGATGACTCCAAATGGCATGGTGTAGGTTATAGAGGCGTCCCGTCTCAGAATATAGTATCACAGCAGGTAGAGCCGATCAGGAATGTAGAAACGATTCCTGCTCAAAGTTTAAACCGGATAAACGATTCCGTTTATGTATTCGACTTTGCCCGGAATATGTCAGGTGTTACCCGGATAAAAATATCGGGAGAAGAGGGGACGATAGTAAGATTGAAGCACGGGGAACGCTTATATGAAAACGGGCGGGTGGACATGTCGAATATAGATGTCTATCACCGTCCGGTGGATGATTCTGATCCTTTCCAGACGGATATTCTCATTTTGAGTGGAAAAGGAGAGGATGAATTCATGGCAAGGTTCAATTACAAAGGGTTTCGGTATGTGGAAGTTACAAGTAATGAACCTATAGAACTCAATAAACAGAGCCTTACTGCTTATTTTATGCATAGCGATGTCCCACAGTCGGGAGAGATAAAGACATCGAACAACCTTGTGAACAAGCTGTGGTGGGCAACAAACAATGCGTATCTATCAAATCTGATGGGATACCCTACCGACTGCCCTCAACGGGAGAAAAACGGATGGACAGGTGACGGGCATTTTGCTATCGAAACGGCTCTGTATAATTATGATGGTATTACCGTTTACGAAAAATGGCTGGCTGATCATCGCGACGAGCAGCAACCGAATGGCGTGCTGCCGGATATTATTCCTACTGGTGGATGGGGATACGGAACCGATAATGGGACCGATTGGACGAGCACGATTGCCATAATTCCATGGAATATTTATTTGTTTTATGGAGACAGTAAGCTGTTATCCGACTGTTATGAAAATATAAAACGGTATGTGGACTATATAGAACGTACGAGTCCTGAAGGCCTTACATCGTGGGGAAGGGGAGACTGGGTACCTGTTAAGTCCCGCTCATCTAAGGAACTGACATCCTCAATATATTACTATGTAGATACTAAAATACTGGCCGATGCCGCCAGGTTATTCAATAAGCAGGAAGACTATAAATACTACTCTGCGTTGGCCGGAAAAATAAAAGATGCCATCAATACTAAATACCTGAACCGCGAAACAGGTATCTATGCCACTGGAACTCAGACGGAGCAGAGTGTGCCATTGCAGTGGCGGGTTGTTCCGGATGATATGATAGTGAAGGTGGCTGACAATCTCGCTAAAAAAGTGGAGGAAGCAGGCTTTCATCTGGATGTAGGAGTATTAGGTGCAAAAGCTATACTGAATGCTTTAAGTGAGAATGGCCATGCCGAAACCGCATATAAAGTAGCAGCGCAGGATACTTACCCTTCGTGGGGTTGGTGGATTGTAAACGGTGCTACGACTTTACTCGAAAACTGGGATTTGAAAGCCGAACGGGATATATCCGATAATCACATGATGTTTGGGGAAATAGGAGGCTGGTTTTATAAAGGGCTGGGAGGGATATTTCCTGATTCGAAACAGCCCGGATTTAAACATATCATCCTGCGCCCTAATTTTGTAAGCGGACTGGACCACTTTGAAGCGAAGCATAATTCCCCTTATGGACAGATTGTTTCCAGATGGGAGCGAAAGAAAAAAAATATAATCTGTAATATAGAGATTCCTGCAAATAGCAATGCGACTCTTTATTTGCCGGATAATGTAAAAGGTGAACGTATTATTAAACTTGACGCAGGGAAACATTCTTTAAATCTGGAGATAGTAAAATAAGTAATTGAAATATGGTATAAAAACTTTCTAATCCATTTCTAATGTACCTGTAACCTATATCTAATATACCTCAAAGATGCGTCTAATCTTTGAGGTATATCTTTGCAGCAAAGAATATCAGTTTCACCTAATGAAAAAATATTTATATTTATTGCTGCTTATTTTCAGTGGATTAAGCCTTTTTGCCCAAGAGGAGAAATCAATAAAATTGACTGCCGGGGAAGTTGAGTCATTATTCCTGTCCAACAATCTCCAACTGATTGCAACCCGTTTCGATGTCGATATTGCCGATGCCGCTATAGCACAGGCTAAATTGTGGGACAATCCCAATTTATCTATCAGTGACGTAAACTTATGGTCTACCCGGTCGCAACGGGATGGAGAAAGTGAAGTTATCCCCCCGTTGTTCGGTTCCTTTGCAAAGAATACGGAATTCAGTATCGAACTCAGCCAATTGATTCAAACGGCAAATAAAAGAGGAAAACTCGTTAATAGAGAAAAGGTTTCGAAGGAGATAGCATTGCAGGAATTTGAAGAGGTATTGCGGGGACTTAAAGTCGAACTGCGCAAGTCTGTTTACGAAATACAATATTCGCAAGCGTACCTGGCTATATTGACAAATCAGCGGGAATCATTATCGCGGCTTATCGAATCGCATAAGAAGCAGGTGTCCCAAGGGAATATTGCCAAAAACGAATTGCTACGGCTACAGTCTTCCTTCCTTGAACTGGAGAATGAAATAAACGAATTGCGGTCTGATCTGAACGAACAGCAAAAAACGCTTAAAGTATTATTGAATGTAGATCCGTTTACAAATCTTGAGGTGGAAGAGAATTCTAATACTCAAAAAAGTCCCGATTCTATTTTATTAGCCCGCTTAATGGAATTAGCTGAAGAATCGCGCCCCGATATGAAATTGCATAATCTGCAAACACAATATCACGAAAAATCACTTGCCTACGAAAAATCATTAAGAGTACCCGATTTGACAATCAGTGCAAATTATGACCGGTATGGTGGGGTATGGAAGGATTTTATAGGTTTTGGTGTCAGTATAGATTTGCCTTTATTCAACCGTAATCAGGGGAATATCAGGGCAGCGCGGATAAGCAGGGATCAAAGCCTGTATCTGGCCCGGCAACAACAGAATATTATACAGCACGAAGTCGCTGCATCCTACAACAACTATGTTTATACTTATGCCTTCTATAAAAAGATAAACGATGACAGTCTGCTCCCTGAACTGGACAATATGCTCGATACATACACAAAGAACTTACAGAACAGAAATATTAGTATGCTCGAATATATAGACTTTATGGATGCATACAGAGCAAATAAGCAAACTGTACTTACTGCTAAGAAAAAAGTAAGTATGCAGTTTGAAGAACTACAATATACCGTTGGTACAGAAATAAGATAGAACTATGATAAAGAAGCAAATTAAGAAAGGATTGGGGATATTTTGTATTGTCTTACTATTTTCTTGTTCAGGGAAGACCGAAAGCGAGACAACCCCGGGCAGGATAAATAAGGCATTTTTACAAAACGTAAAAACAGTAGAGGCCGGATTGGATAATCAGAACGAAGAATTGGTATTAACCGGAAAGGTAGAATACGATCCTGACAAAGTGATTAACTATGTATCGCTTGTGAATGGAATCGCAGACCGTACCTATTTTTCACTGGGTGATAAAGTGCAGAAGGGACAGACACTGTTAGATATAAGAAGTTCCGACCTCAGTTCATTACAGTCAGAATCTATTGTTTCGGAATCGGACGTGAAAATAGCCCGACGCGAACTGCAGACAGCCCAGTCGCTGTATGAAGACAATATGCTGTCGGAAAAAGAATTACTGGAAGCGCAGGCACGGCTGAAGCAGGCGCAGGCTTCGTATAACAAAACTCAGAGTGATATTGCCGTACATGGCATAAATAAAGGAAATGGTACTTTTTCTATTAAGGCGCCGATGACCGGCTATATAGTAAATAAGAATGTATCGTCGGGCAGTACGGTGTCGACCGACAGCGAGCCTCTGTTTACGGTAGCCGATCTCGGCACGGTATGGATAACGGCCAATGTATATGCGAGTAATCTTCTTTTTGTGAAAGAAGGGATGGATGTAGCTATAACTACTCTTTCTTATCCGGGAGAGGTATTCTCCGGAAAGATAAATCAATTGTCGCAGGTTTTTGATCCGGAAGAGAAAGTTCTGAAGGCAAGGATTATTATGTCTAATAAAGAAATGAAGTTCAAACCTGAAATGTCGGTTGTAATTAAATTGAAAAATGAGGCGCATGAGCAGTTTGTGTCTGTACCCTCCGATGCTCTGGTTTTTGATAACGACCGCTACTTCGTGGTAGTGGAAGAATCTCCGGATAGCTTTAAGATAAGAGAAGTAGGCCTTCGCGGTCACAATAACAAGACGACATACATTGCATCCGGATTATCGGAAGGCGAGAATGTTGTCGTGAAAAATCAACTGCTGATATATTCAGGCCTTAAAGAGAATTGAATCATGCATAAATTTGTAGAAAATATCATCGCATTTGCGCTTCGCAATCATATACTCATACTTTTCTTAACTACACTTTTATTTGTCGCGGGCATCGTTTGTTATATACATACCCCTATAGAAGCGTACCCAGATGTAACAAACACCCGCGTACGGATAATAACACAATGGCCGGGAAGAAGCGCAGAAGAAGTAGAGAAGTTCGTAACCCTTCCTATTATGAAGGAAATGAATACAATTCCACGCAAAACTGATGTACGTTCCACGTCTTTATTCGGGTTGTCGGTAGTCACTGTTATTTTCGAAGACGGGGTGGATGATTTTTTTGCCCAGCAGTATTCATCCAACAGGATGCAGGATCTGGATCTGCCGGAGGGGACAGACCCTTCGATAGAGCCGCCGTCCGGTGCCACGGGTGAGATATACAGGTATGTGTTAAAGAGTGATCTGCCTATCCGCGAAGTGGCCGCCATAAACGAATGGGTAGTAGAGCGGGAGCTGCTTTCGGTACCCGGAGTAGCCAGTATAGCCAGTTTTGGCGGAGAGGAAAAAATGTTTGAGATAAAGGTAAATCCGGCAGAGCTGAATAACTATAACCTATCTCCCCTTGAGGTTTACGAAGCCGTGTCGAAGAGTAATATCAATGTCGGCGGAGATATTATTCAAAAAGGGAGTCAGGCTTATGTAGTCAGGGGAATAGGTTTGCTGGAGAGTGTGGAAGATATTGAAAATATACTGATTGAAGTAAAGGGTGGGACTCCTATCCGGGTGAAGCAGGTGGCAACAGTAGATGTTTCCTCCAAGCCCAGACTCGGGCAGGTAGGTCTGGACGACGAAGATGATGTGGTGCAGGGTATTGTAATTATGCTCAGGGGACAAAATCCAAGTGAAGTGATAGGGCACCTGAAAGAGAAGATTACCGAGTTGAATGACCGCATATTACCTGAGAATGTGAAAATAGAGCCTTTCCTCGACCGTACTACTTTAGTGGATTCTACAGTGCATACAGTTATGAGAAATTTGCTGGAAGGAATTATCTTAGTTTCCATAGTTGTATTTGTATTTCTTTTCAACTGGCGTACAACTGTAATTGTAGCCACTGTGATTCCGCTATCGTTTTTGTTTGCTATCATTATGTTGCGGATACAGGGGTTACCTGCTAACCTGATTTCGATGGGAGCGCTCGATTTTGGTTTATTGCTGGAGGGAACGCTCGTCATTGTAGAAATTATATTTGTAGCGATGGAGAAACGGTCGCAAGAGCTTGGGCAGCGTTTCACTAAAATATCGAAAAGCGGACTTATAAAGAAAAGCGCAGGAAGCGTGGCGTCCCACATCTTTTTTGCACAGGTTATCCTTGTGGTAGCATTATTCCCTATATTTTCGTTTCAGAAAGTAGAAGGTAAGATGTTCTCGCCATTGGCTTTCACGCTCGGATATGCTCTATTGGGCTCCCTTATTCTTTCGCTTACTTATGTGCCGGTCATGTGTAAGATATTGTTGAATAAACCGGTTGAGGAGAAAACGAATTTTATCAGCAGGTTTTTCATATCTGCCTTACATAAAGTGTATTTGTTCAGTTCCCGGTACCGCAAAGGCGCAATTATAACTTTCTGTTTGCTGTTAACTGTTTGTGTTGTTCGCATGTGTTTTTGGGGTACTGAGTTTATACCCAGTATGAACGAAGGAGCAATCTACATCCGTGCAACATTGCCAAATAGTGTAAATCTTGACGAATCGGTGCGGACCACCAAAGAAATGAAGCAAAAACTCCGTCAGTTCGATGAAATAGAATTTATCTTGTCGCAGACTGGCCGGCCTAATGACGGAACAGATGCCACAGGTTTTTTTAATATAGAATTCCATGCGCAACTTAAACCTGAAAAAGAATGGAAGAGAAAAATCAAAAAGGATGAGCTGTTAGCCGAGATCAAGGATTCACTCGATATATATCCGGGTATTATACTCGCATTCAGTCAGCCTATCCAGGACAATGTAGAAGAATATGTGGCCGGAGTGAAAAGCTCTCTGGTGATTAAAATATTCGGTTCCGACCTTTCCCAGATGGAAGGTTTGGCCGACCAGACTGCCGCTGCTATAAAGAATGTGAGGGGTGTAGAGGATGTAAATGTTTTCAGGAGTGTAGGACTACCCGAGCTACAGATAAAGCTGGAAGAATCACAAATGGCCCGTTATGCGGTATCTATGGCTGATGCGCAGGCCGTAGTGGAAATGGCTATCGGGGGGAAAGCCGCTACAACGTTTTATGAGGGCGAACGCACATTCGATGTCCAGATACGTTTTCAGAAAGAGTACAGGGACAATGAAGATAAAATAGGGAATATTCTTATCCCGACAATGGACGGCAAGTATGTTCCGTTAAAAGAGATAGCCGATATCCGGTTTATTACAGGCCCGACGTTTATCTACCGCGAAGGCAGCAGCCGGTATGTGGGTATCGGATTCAGTATCCGTGATCGTGATTTAGGGTCTACCATTGCCGAAGCTCAGAAAAAAGTGAGTGAGAGTGTAACGCTTAAGACTGAAAACAAAATGGTCTGGGCCGGAGAATTTGAAAGCCAGCAACGGGCTACGGCAAGGTTGGCGGTTATCATTCCTGCGGTGTTGCTTCTTATTCTTTTCTTACTCTACCTTAACTTTGGGACGGTCAAGGATACGCTTATCGCAGCAAGCGCCATACCTTATGCCTTTATCGGAGGATTCATTTCTTTGTGGGTCACAGGCACGGTATTCGGTATATCGGCAGGGATAGGATTTGTCATTCTGTTTGGTATTACAGCTATTGATAGTATATTGTTGATTACCCTGATGAAAACCCGTATGCAACGTACCCGAAATCTGCGGCTGGCAATCGACGATGCTGTGAAAAGCCGTATCAGGCCTGTACTGATGATTGCGCTGATGGGCTCGATGGGGTTATTCCCTGCCGCGCTATCTCAGGGTATGGGCTCCGAGATTCAAAGACCGCTGGCAATAATGATAGTAGGAGGGATTCTTATTTGTATGATTTTATCCTTTAC
Source organism: uncultured Dysgonomonas sp. (assembly GCF_900079725.1). Classification (NCBI taxonomy): domain Bacteria; kingdom Pseudomonadati; phylum Bacteroidota; class Bacteroidia; order Bacteroidales; family Dysgonomonadaceae; genus Dysgonomonas; species uncultured Dysgonomonas sp. The sequence goes on along the minus strand of NZ_LT599032.1, from coordinate 2,005,256 downwards.
AGTCCTGCCACAAGTGTTCTATTTCGCATACAGGAGAGATAAGCGGCTAAAGGATAAATAATGAGCGTGAATAATGTCCGGAATCTTTATCTATAGATAAAGTTCTTTGAAAATATAGTGTGTTAAGTTTTTTTGTATTTTAACAAGGTTTGAGACGAAAAAGGTAACAACAAAAAGGTGACATAATGTGTTACCTTTGTTACCTTTTCAAAGCAGTAAGTCTTGAATAATAAGTTGAAAGTTATATGAGATACGAGTAGACAAGACACGAGATACAAGTTGTTAACTGATAACTGTTGACTGTTCACTGAGAATGCTGTTACCTTTGTCACTTTTTTACCACAGAGAACCAACGGTCGGCAGAGCCAAAAAAGAGTAACACAGAGTTTTTAATAAATGGGATGCTTCGCTCTGCTCAGCATGATAAGGCACAGCACTGTTAACTGATGACTGATAACTGTTTACTGTTTACTGAAACAAGTGTTACCTTTGTTACCTTTTCAAAATAGTAAGTATTGAGAAATAAGTTGAAAGTTATATGAGATACGAGTAGACAAGACACGAGATACCAGTTGTTGACTGATGACTGTTAACTGTTCACTGAAAAAACTGTTACTTTTGTTACCTTTTCAAAGTAGTAAGTATTGAGTCATAAGTTGAAAGTTATATGAGATACGAGTAGGCAAGACACGAGATACCAGTTGTTAACTGTTGACTGTTCACTGTTTACTACTTACCGGTCCGGATACAATAAGTAAGATATATCCGGCATTTTGCAGATTTTGACTATCTTTGCATATCAAAAACAGAATATAAACACATATGGAAACAGTTTTAAGCGGTATCCGCTCTACAGGGAATCTGCATCTTGGAAATTATTTCGGTGCACTGAGGAATTTTACAAGAATGCAGCATGAAAACAAATGCTTCTTTTTCATAGCAGATTATCATTCACTGACCACACATCCCGATCCTAAGATATTGCACGGCAATGTAAAGGGTGTATTGACAGAATATCTTGCAGCAGGTATAGACCCCGAAATATCGACTATATATATACAAAGTGATGTAACCGAAGTCTGTGAATTGTACTTGCTTTTAAATATGCACGCGTATCTGGGCGAATTATCCAAAACCGTTTCATTCAAGGAAAAGGCAAGAAAACATCAGGATAATGTAAATGCAGGGCTATTGACTTATCCAACCCTTATGGCTGCCGATATATTATTGCATAATGCTGATAAAGTACCTGTTGGTAAGGATCAGGAACAGCATCTGGAGATGACCCGTAAGTTTGCCCGCCGTTTCAATAACCTCTATGGCGTGGAATACTTCAAAGAGCCTGTAGCTTATAACTTCGGACAGGAACTGATAAAAATACCGGGGTTGGATGGCAGTGGCAAAATGGGGAAATCGGAAGGCAACTGTATCTATCTGGATGAGGATCCGAAAAGTATAGAGAAAAAAGTAAAGCGTGCCCTGACCGATGAAGGCCCTAAAGCTCCGAACTCCGAAAAGCCGGAATATATAGAAAATCTGTTTACAATATTGAAAGTAGTTTCTACAGAAGATGTTGTTCAGCATTTCGAAGACAAGTGGAATACTTGTGAGATACGATACGGAGACTTGAAAAAACAATTGGCCGAAGACATCATAAAGGTTACGACTCCTATACGCGAACGTATTATCGATATTAAGAACGATGACGCATACTTGCATAAAGTTGCCACCGAAGGAGCAGAGAAAGCACGGGAGAGTGCGCGGAAAACAATAAACGAAGTAAGGGAAATAATGGGGATACATAAGTTCTGATTATCGGGACTTCCCTCCAATGTACTCTGTGCCTCTAAGCATACAGAAATCGGTATATATTTAAGATTTCCTTATATAATATACCGATTTTTTTCATTACGTTTGTATATATAAAAATGCTAAGTAGATTATAAACAAATCTTTATAAACACATCTGATCAATCTCATATATGGATAACAACGAGAAATATGACTTGCTGGCTGAAGGCGAAACAGGGCTGGCTTCCGGAATGGGTATTTATCCCCGTAGCAAAAGCTTTAAGTTCGATGCTGCACAGATAGAAAAATCACTTTCTTCTCGAAAAGATTTCAAACTTATCTCTTTTAACAAAGCAGAAGTCGATATAGAGTTTTCTATTATGAGTTTTGCCGCAGAAATTGAATATCAGGATACTGTGTTTAATGTGGACTTGTATGTCTGTGAGGCCAAAAATATAAACCTTGGCGACTACGGTTTTGCAAATTCGATAGATGAAGAATCCCTGCAAATCGCAATGGAGCAGGAACATTACCTCGAAACATCCATGTACTTCGAGTTGGAGCCTCTGACTTCATTTCATTTGCAATTGAAAATAATGGATGCTATTGTCCCCGGAGCAAGCCTTGTAGTCGACTTCATGTCTTACAGGCTGCTGTCTGCCAAATGGCTGAGTATGACTGCTAAATCACCGACACCTCCTTCGCCCGATTATCTCTATACATTGCATTGTGTATATGACGAGAATGGGGAGAATGGTAATCGCAGATATTGGTTCCATACGCATGGGTTGCATCGCTGCGCATCTGTAGAACTGGAGATTCTTAATTTCAGTCAGGGGGCAGAGCAAATGAATACATTGATAAACATGACAGTAAAGAAATTTCTGTCGCATCCTGCAAAGGAGAAAGAACGGTTTACGATAGGTTACGACGGTATGGGAATCAACCTGTGCTGGCTCCGGTGGGAGGAAGCACTGAAAGATCTGCCCAAGGGTATACTCGGTAGTGTGGCCGATAGGGACGAAGCAGATAATGTACATGCCGAGCCTTCGGGTATTCTCTTTGCTGTGGAAGATGGCAATATGGTTTCTCCCGAAATATACGCGCCTACGTTGGCTGAAAATCCGATTTATTATATAACGAATGAGGAGACTGAAAGAATGAGCGCTTTGGCAAAGGAACGTTTTTCTTCGTTCGAGAAAGTCTTCAGGAAGGAACATAAACAACCGGAGAAGAAATCGTTCCTCAAAAATATTTTTGGTTCGAAAAAAGAAGAGGAACAACCCGGATGGACTTTCCTTGTAAAGTTGGGGCTGACTGTAGATAATCCCGATTCGGGAAGTGAAAAAGAGCATCTCTGGTATGATGTGATATCTATAGAGAATGGAAAAATTGAAGGCAAGCTCCTCAATCAACCTTATTGGATATCGGGGCTGAACGAAGGAGATATAAAAACATATCCTTTCGACCTGCTTACCGACTGGATTATATATTCTCCGGACAATACATATACAAGTGATTCGATTTACCTGCTTGAAAACTGATATAAAGAAATTATGATATCCGAATAACTTTATCTTTATATAAAATAAGAACGTTTTAAGTAGCGAGAGCAGAAGCAAAATTTATTTTGATTATGCCGAGTCACGAAAACAAATAATATAATTCAACCTTATCTTTACATAAGATCGAGAATAGAAATGATATTAAATAAAAAAGTCTCAATTGTAATCTGTTGTTATAACGAGGAATCTAATATTCCTACAGTGATAAAAGCAATCCATGACAGTATGGACACAACAGGCTACCAGTACGAGATTATAGCCGTTAATGATGGCAGTAATGACACAAGCCAAACTATACTGGAGAAAATGTGTGCGGAAGACCCGCAGCTTTTCTATATTGAATTTTCCCGTAATTTCGGGCATCAGAATGCTTTGAAAGCAGGACTGGATAATGCCACGGGCGATTGTATCATATCCATGGATGCCGATATGCAGCATCCGCCCCGAATGTTACCCGATTTTATCAAAAAATGGGAAGAAGGCTACGATATCGTATATACACGACGTATGGATGATCCGACACTATCGAAGAAGAAACGCGGAAGCTCGAGCCTTTTCTATAAATTTCTGAATATTGTATCCGATATACATCTGGAACAGGGGGTTGCCGATTTCCGGTTAATGGACCGGCGGGCGGCAAATGTCCTTATCAATATTAAAGGTAGTGATTTGTTTATAAGAGGTATCGTTCACTGGATAGGTTTTAAGCAATACGCAATGGACTATATGCCTGACAAGCGGCTGTCGGGGCAAACGAAGTATACGTTCAAGAAAATGCGCAACCTTGCTGTACAGGGAATACTTTCTTTCAGTACAAAGCCTCTCCACCTTGCTTTATATCTGGGCTTCGGCATAGCCGTATTATCCTTACTATTGGTGCCATATGCTATTATCAGCCTTTGGACGGGGCATGTCATGGCAGGTTGGGTGTCTTTGATAATTACAGTTGGGTTTCTGGGCGGATTACAATTATTCATTCTTGGAATTATCGGATTGTATATAGGACGGATATTCTCGCAGACTAAAGGTTTCCCTCCATATATTATACGAAGTACAAATATTATTGACAAATGAGTTTAAAGATATTATTAAGTTTTGATATAGAGGAATTCGAGATGCCTCGCGAATACGGAGACCCTATTCCTTTCGACCAACAGATGGAAGTTTCCGTAAAAGGTACAACGCGTATACTCGATTTGCTTGCAAAACACGGAGTAAAGGCGACCTTCTATACTACAGCTAATTTTGCCAGTCATGCTAAAGATATAGTAAGCAGGATAGTTAACGAAGGGCACGAACTGGCTTCGCACGGATATGTACATGACCACTTCGAACCTCCCCATCTAAAGATGTCGAAAGATATACTGGAAGAAATAGGAGGGGTACCGGTACGTGGTTACCGCATGGCACGCATGGCGCCTGTGCCCGAAGAAGAAGTCTTCAAGGCAGGGTATATATATAACTCATCAATAAACCCGACATATCTGCCCGGTAGATATAATAAACTGAGTGAGCCGCGTACATGCTTTATGCGTGAAGGGGTATGGCAACTACCGGCATCGGTGACACCGACATTCCGTTTCCCATTATTCTGGATATCTTTCCATAATCTGCCTTTAGGGATCTATACAAGCCTGGCAAACCGGACTTTGAAAAAAGACGGATATCTGAATGTCTATTTTCATCCGTGGGAATTTATGGATATAGGGCCGAAGGAGAAGTATAATTTTCCGTTCTATGTAACGAAAAATACAGATGTAAAGATGGTAGAAAGATTTGGAAAACTTATCGAATGGGGAAAGAGTAAAGGCTATGAGTTTGCCCGTACATGGGATTTCGTTGAGAGCATTAAATAATTCTTACTCATCATCCTTTACCTCTTCATAGCTGATATATTCGCCTTCGTTCTCTGAGAATTTTTTCTGGGAGATATTCGATGTTTTCGAATTTTGAGACTTGCTGCCTGATCGTTTTTTATTGGGTCTGGTTCTTTCTTCTGGACCGAAAAAGCGGATGACACGTCCCAAAAGGACGCCTATTACCAGAAAACCGAATAGGCCCAATATTAATAGAAAGCCGAGAAACTTAAACATATAATAATCGAATTTCAGATATTAAGGTCACAGACCTTTTTGTTGCTTCATTAAATTAAAGTACAATAAGTAGTCAGATTGAAATAATGTATCATTAAATACGATCTTTTACTTAATTGGATAAGCAAATATACAGATTATTCATCAGATTCGGAATATATAGCATCGGGACTTACGATAAAATCGGCAAAGCTTGTATTATATCCTTTAAAACAGCCTAATACATCTCCCGTGAAATTGGTTATTGGATTAGTTCCTCCATCAGCAGCAACAGAGAACAATGATTTATAGAATGTGTACATGCCTTTATCAAGAGTTTGCATCTCTATCCTGATTTGATCTCCTGTTTTCAGATCATTATCATTGTTGTCGTCTTTGTCGAAGTATAGTATGCGGTGAACTTTCAATCCGTTTCTGAATTCATCGTCATCCAGATATATGCTTTTCATGGCATTGCCGTTTACATAGAGGATTGTATAATAATAGTTCGTTTCATCTACAGGGTCGTGAAAGACGAAAGACGGCGAGTACCAGGAATCTTTTCCGGCCTTGATCTCATAGATATAGGTTTCTTCAATGGGTACAGAATTGGGTATTACTACACTGGCTTCATGCGTGTTTCCTTCTGCTGTCACTTGTATGTGATACCTTTTATTTACTGCTCCTAACATGTTGGAGAGGTACAATCCGGACATATTTTGAGCCTCCCTCAAAATTTCAGTATTTCCATTTTCGTCGGTTAATATAATCTCGGCATCCGCAACCGTTTTGAAAGCGCTATTATCTTTGAACGCCTGCGATTTGGTCAGGTATACCGTACACGGTGAGCCTTCTGTGATAGCCGCATTTATCACTAGCTTGGGAGCAGCAGTGCGTAAATCCAAATCCACAATTTTCTCACAAGATGAAAACAGTAAGAAAGAAAGAGTAATGATAGATATAAGCTGATGTATAGTCTTCATACTGTTCAAAATTTAAAGTTCCACGATATGGAAGGGATAACGCTGAATAGATAGATCATATATGATTCCGAGACCATCCGCTCGTCTTCATTTTGCCTGAATCCAAACATATAGGGGTTCTTCCGCCCATATGCGTTATATACACTAAAGGCCAGTTCTGAGGTATACTTCTTTGTTTTCTTTAGTGTGCATATTGCTCCCAGATCGAGCCGATGAAACGATGGAGCCCTATAACTGTTCCGGCCTTCATAGTAATATATTGCATGACCGTCCACAATGTATTTTCCTGATGGGTATGTCATCGGATTACCTGTTGCAAAAACCCAAGTCGCAGACAATGTCCACTTCTTATTGAGATCATAGATGCCTACTACCGATACATCATGTGTACGATCCTGATTTGCCACATACCATTTTCCGTCGTTAATGCCGTCTATTTTCTTCTCACTGCGGGCAAGTGTGTAGCCAATCCAACCATTAAATTTTCCAAATCTTTTTTTGAGGAATAGTTCCATACCATATGTCCGTCCTTTTCCAAATAGTAATTCTGTCTCTATTATCTCTTTTGCCCGGACATCTGCTCCATCCTTATAATCTATCTGGTTCCGAAGATCTTTATAATAGAGTTCAGCGCTAAACTCAAACATATTATTTGAGAAATTACGGAAATAACCGATCGAAACCTGATTCGCTATTTCCGGCTTTATATAGTTGGTATTCGCAATCCATCTGTCGGTAGGACTGGAAAGATTTGACGTAGAAAGCAAGTGTAAATGCTGGGTTGTGCGTGTATATGCCGCTTTGATAGAGGATACGTCGTTTAGCTGATAAGCTGCGGACAACCGAGGTTCTATATTCCAATATGTTTTAAGGAATTGGCCGTTCTTTGTGGATATAGTATCTGTAATAGTATGATTTTCGAATTCATAATAGTCCCCTCCGCCTAATACGCTGAAAGACGACACGCGCAGGCCGTAACTCAACTCCATCTTATCATGCAGTTTCATACTGTTCGAGGCAAAGATGGCGTTCTCCCACGACTTACGGTGTTCGTATGGGGAGATTTGTAATTGAGACGGATCTTTACTGCTCAGATCGCCGGGTACAACCTGATGATATATAGAGGTAAAACCAGCCTTTATTGCATTCTTATCGTTCGGATAAAAACTGAATTCCTGATTCAGGTTAAAGTCTTTGATATGTGACGCTACGTTCAGTCCTGTCGTGAGGTCTACACTCACATTATAGGTATAGTCGGTATATGACAAGGTTGTAGCCGAGGCTGCTTTTGCATTGAATATATGATTCCATTTCAGACTGGCTATTGTATTTCCCCAATCTATCATAGCCACTTTATCCAATCCTAATTTATCCTTTCCCAGATACGCGGTTAAGGTAAGTTTATTCCTATCCGACAACACGTAACTCAACTTAGCATTGAGATCGTAAAAGTATAGTTTAGAATCTTTTACCTGTTCTACTCCGATTACCCGGGCCAGGGCATCAGCATAGGTACGTCGTGCCGAAACAATGAAAGACGACCGTTCTTTTTGGATAGGCCCTTCGAAAGTAAGATTTGAAGAAATGAGGCCTATACCTCCATTAGCATGGTAACCTTTCAGGTCTCCATCCCTCATACTTACATCTAGTGTGGAGGATAGCCTACCTCCATATTGTGCAGGCATAGAACCTTTGTAAATTGTCATATTATCTACCGCACTCGAGTTAAATGTAGAAAAGAAGCCAAAAAGATGCGAAGGGTTATATACCGTGGCATTATCCAGCATTATCAGATTTTGGTCGTTACTACCGCCACGTACATAGAAGCCAGTATTGCCTTCCCCTGCGCTCATTACTCCGGGTAGTAATTGTATAGTCTTCAATATGTCGCGTTCACCCAATAGAACGGGTATTTTATTTACCATCTCTATTTCCAGTTTATCAACTCCGGATTGAACATTCTTTACATTCTCATTGGTCCTTTGGGCTGATATTTCCACTTCTCCAAGCGAAACTACTTCCGGATCGAGGTCTACATTGAGCGTCTTATCATCATTCAGTTTAATTTTAACCTGTTTGGTATGATAGCCGATAAGTTTAAAGATCAGGCTATATTCTCCTTGTGGAAGTGTAAGAGAGTAATTCCCGGATTCATCGCCGAAACTACCTTGTTGGGGTAGTTCTTTTATTCCGACAGAGACACCGACAAGAGTATCCCCGCTATCGGCATTATTTATCCGCCCTTTTATTGTATATCTGTTCTGGGCCAAAGCTATCGAAGTGAGAGTTAGCAGAAGCACAATAAAGAGAAATTTCATATCTTATCTTTTAGGGCTAACAATAAGCCATACTCAATCTCAACGGAAAAACTGTTGTTTTATTTAGTGTTTCCTTTTTTAGGTTTTAGACAAAGATAATTGTTTATTTGTTAAAGTAGTGATAAAAAAGGAACTACAATGTAAAATATTAGGCGAAAATTCTAGCATTTTAAGAGATGTAATTAATCCTTGATATAAATGTAACCGGGAGATATCAGACTGTTAAAAAAAGGTGACACAAGTAACATAAAATAATTATTTTCTCCGTTTCTTTCCTCTCTTTCCTGCCGGACTGAATACCGGATGGTTATTACTCGCTTTTATCGTGCGCATCCGCTCAGCCTTGAGCCTGTACAGCCTGTCAAGCATTATCTTTACTTCAGCTTCTTCGGGGTCATCAACAAGGCTTTCTTTTTCCTCTGCCGGAACAATCTCGCTTTCCTCGATGTGTTCAGTTATTTCATTTTCGATATCAGTTGGAGTAGTTTTGTCGATGATATGTATATCCATCTCTTCTGGGATATCTTCCTCATTCTTTTTGGAAAGAGCAATTCTATCCTGCCTGTCCAGTAACAGTTTAATTGTTTTCAGATCTGGCAGGCAATATTTCCTGCGGATAACTTTCGATTGTAGAACCAGTTTTTCCGGTTCAAGTTCGTCCGGCAGGAATGTTTCTTTCTCTTCTACCATCATATACCCGTCCAGCCTCTTTTTAAGGGATGAATATAACATTTGCCTAACCCTGTTTTCACGCCTGCATTCCGCGTCGAATATTTCTTTAGCCAAACCCGGCACAGTCTCTTTCCAGCAGTAGAAAGTCTTTCGGCTGATACCCGTCACCCTGCAAATTTCCGCTACTGAACAAAAATCATCCTCTATCAGCGAAACAATCGTTTCTGCCACACTCTCGTTATACTTTGCCATAAGATTAAAAATTTTTTATTATCGAAGTCGTCTATACTTTTTTGAATCTGGTAACATTATGAGACAAATACCCTCTTTGTCATTTTGAACGGAGTGAAAAATCTCTTGAGAAACGAGATGCTTCCTATTGTCAGCATGACAAAAAGATATGAAAATAAAAAGTCTAGACGATTTCATCAATTGTTTTTCAGTATAGATAAATGCAGATGGAAATGATTGTCTTTTTTAACATAAAGTTTAATGGATTAGTCGTTGGGATTAAATATTGTTTTTTTAGTTACAAGTTACTACGCCTGTGGGCAGTTACGAGTCGGCTGACGCACGTATGGCCAGAGCCTGAAGAACCTTTGTCCTGTCGTCGCGCCGCGATTCCGGCCTCACCTCGCAGGCGGGGTACCCAATCCGTAAAGCGGAGGTGTAGGGCAAAATACGGCTGCTGTTATACACGGCTGATAATCCGGCTAAAGATGATTCCGTATTATTTTGCCCCACCGGAGTTGCGGTTTTGGGTCGCCGGAGGGATGCAGCCTTGATTTTTTGTTTCGTTTTGCATCAAGGCAAAATGAAAAACAAGCCGACAGGTGCGTTAGAAAAAATCGAACGTTAAAACTTAACTACTGATTAATATAAGCAACTATACTGATAGCGGCTTTTTATAAAAAGTAACCGCATTTTTGTCATACAAATACGGTTACAAATCTTTCTGTATAAAAGTCTTTATACGTTACTTGCTTTTGGCATTATACCCTTCGGCTATAACCTTATAGTTACCCGTTAAATGCTGAGGCAATGTCAATTCTACGGTTCTCTTCTCTCCGGGCAATAAATTGATATAGCCATCAGAGAAATACGCCGGAAGCAGTATCTCATTTGTGTTTTTATCTACTGCATTCAGCTTTAGGGCGGCGACCAATACTTTTGATGGATTTGATACCTCTACCAATGTTTTGCCTTTAGTGTTTATAGCTTTTACAACTACATCTACAGCAGGCAGCGTGTTCATGTCCTTGTATGAATCATTATTGCCGTCAGTCATCCAATAGTCATTTGTCGAAATCGTTTTTCTTTTTACATCTTTCATCTCTAAACGGGCCAGATATAGCTTAGGCAAACTATTCACATTTTCAGGAACAAAACACTTAGAGGATGAGTTTGCTTTAGCATCCAGTTTTATGTCTTTTTTATACAACACTTTCCCTTGCAGGCTTATATACCTGATACTAGCTGTCACCGATTTATAATCGTGTAATGTCGTATTAATAATCATCACATCATTATCCGGTAGATTCATCTGTATATGTACCGGTTCGCAAGCCTTCTTTGCTCCGAAATATGAGCCCGGAGTTTCATAATCGTAAGTGTATGTTTGCCAGATCATACTCGGCCATGCCGGATGGCTCATCCATAGTACAAGGCCTGTCGTATTGTTCCACATTTTGCTATTCCACGCTTCGAGCATATTGCGCCATGCATCGTATGTGACGAATTGCGATTTGCGTACAAAATCCTCCATGCTGTCGGCTTCTCCATAACGGTTTACTGCATTCATAAAGTCTCCGAAGTTCTGGGTTGTGTGATGCAGGTCGTGGTATGCCCATACATCATTTATCGGCCATTGATCTTCCGGGGCTATGAATTTGCGAATCGTATTTGCTGTAGGGATGGCATAACTACCCATCTCGGTATTAAAGCCTTTTGCGTTTTGGGTATAATAGAGTGACGGGTCTTTAAAGTATCCCCACGGGCCACTTGTTCCCATATTCAGAAAACGGGACTGACCATGATAATGACGGGTAGGGTCTTCTTTTGCGACCATTTTTGTTAGCATTTCGCTCATTCCTTCCGGGGCAAAGCCTTCATTGCGCGGACACCAGATAGCGATAGACGGATGATTGCGGTAACGGCGTACTACATCAGTAGCATTCTTAACAAACAGGTCGAAGTCGCTTGGCTCCACAGTATCGTCTGTGGTAATCCAGAAGTCGTTCCAAACCAGCATGCCGTATTCATCACAAAGACTATAAAATACTTCTTCGGTCGATTCTCCTGTCCAGTTGCGGATAATATTGAAATTGGCATCACGATGCAAACGTACATATGGCTCTATACGCTCCCTCGATACCCGTTTCATGCCGTCGTCCATTCCCCAGTTACCGCCACGACAGAATATCCTCATTCCGTTTACCCTGATTGCAAGGAAAGGGCCAATGGGGTCGTCGGCTGGCAATGTTTCCAATCCGGATACGTCTGCGCCTTTGGTAATTGTAGGCAGTTGATTATCTTTGGTAAAGAAAGCCCTTTTTTCATAATCGAATATAGGGTTTCCTTTATTTGTTGTTGAGTTTGGCGTATAAAGCACCCTTTTATTTTGGTTATTATCACTCACCATCAGTTCATATGACATCTCACGGATGCCGAAACGTACTTTCTTGGTGTCCGAGGTACTGCTATTTGTCCGGGCAGTTAGTTTCATATCATATAATTCCGGGTTGCCGTAGCCATTCGGCCACCACAGGCGGGGATTCTTTATATTCAGTTCCTTATACTCCTCCGGGCTGAAAACCAATGCTTTTTCCTCATTAGCTTTCAGCGAATAAGGGATGCTGATATTGATGTTTTCTATTTCGGCAGAGAGCGTACCGTTTATTGTTTTTGAACTTATATTACGGATATTGGTACGGATAGTTATTTTTGCTTGGGTAGTATCAGGTAGGAGAATATCTGTTGTCACCAACGGATCGCCGATCAATACATCACCGCTCGATCTGAGCCTTACATCCTGCCAGATACCCGTATTACGGTCGCGAATACCCGGAATCCAGTCCCAGCCGATAGAAGATATGAACGTTGGCCCGTCTGTGCTGAGTACTCCTCCGTTCAAACCTTGTCCGGCAATCATCGATTGCTCGTGAGGTATTCCCGGATTATTGGGAGGAAGGATGTGAACGGCCAGTATATTTTCCGAATTCGGGTTTACGATATTTGTTACATCAAATTCGCCACGAATGAAAGCTCCTTTTATACTACCCAGCCTTTTTCCGTTCAGATACACTTCTGCACGGTAATTTATACCATTGAAGAGGAGGTGCAATTGCCTGTCGGCAATATCTTGCGGAATAGTAAATTTGCATCTGTACCACCAATCGGTACGGCTCAGCGAATCGGGGATATTCATATTATTCAATCCGAAAAACGGATCGGGATAGACTCCCTGATTTACCAATGTGGTAAGTACTGTGCCGGGAACAGTGGCGTTGTACCATGTTGCCGTATTCAGTTGCGGATCGAAGATTGACTTTCCGGATTCAATTGCCGTTGCTCCGTCGGTCATTTCCCAGCCCTGAGTAATAATCCATTCTCCCTCTTGGGTTGGGATTAACTTAGTAGGTAAGTTTTCTTTTGCAATTCTTTTTGCTTCCTGAAATGAAGCATTGCCCTTCGGTAATTCCGATTGAGGCTGATGTTGGCGGAGTCCCGTCCATAAGTTAGTTAACTGTTGTGCTTTGAAATTTGTAGATGATACCATAAACAGAAGTAGTATCACCGTACCTTTCAGATACAATTTTTGTTGTTCGTTAATCATGGGTTCTGACTTTATTGTTTTTGATTAAATAGGTCAGACAAAGATACTGTTTTTTACCCGTGAGATAACGCTCAAACGTTAATTAACTTTTGCGTATTTCTTTTCTTGCTCTTACTTTAGCTCTTTCCCTTCTCTTTGCGAAGAAGATGTAATAGCCTGTAATGGGTAGGCTTGCGCCCACTAGAGAAAAGAAACAAGTGAATATTTTCGACCAGATGCCCCAGTAATTCCCTACATGCAGGCTATATACCCATGCCCACACTTTGGTTGTTCCTTCCTGATCTTTAAACAGAGTGATTTTTGTTATCTCTCCGGTGTTTTTATCGAAGTCATACTTATCAGTGGCACGCGATGTGACGGATGACTTTAAATGTACTGTTGCTGATTTGTCCTGCACACGGATATATTCATAATCCGGATTGGCTGCTTTTAATGTATTGAATACTGTTTGCCAGTTTGCTATATTCAGTTCTTCTTTTTTGCCTTCCTTACCTCTTCCTCCGCCTCCGCGGTTGCCCCCTCCGTGTCCATGTTCCTTGGGTGCTTCCACTCCAAACAACTTGAATACTCCGTTTCTGTACCACTCGAAAGACCACACCATTCCTGTAAGGGCACATATCAGTAATACGAGGCAGGCGTACGCTCCAAGCACATTGTGCAGGTCGTACCATAGACGCTTCCCTCCTTTACGAAACTGAATTTTGAAACGGCTCTTATTTAGTCGCCGGGGCATCCATACTATAAAACCGCTGATAAGAATAAATACGAATATCAGAGTAGAAATACCTACTGTATATTTTCCCCATGTGCGTCCGCCGTCCAATAACCAACGGTGAAGCGACATAATGGTAAAGAACGGGCTTTCCCTGAATTTATACATTCCGGTTACTTCACCTGTATATTGGTTAACAAAGGCTGATATACGGAAACCTTCTTTGAGAGTCATTGTGTAGGTGCGCTCCGGATTGTCCAGTATTTGTACACTGGCCACAGTATTACTGTCTAGTTGAGCATTTACCATTGGTATCAGTTCATCCAATGGTATAGGGTTGCCTTTTACCTCTTTTACAAAATAATGAGAAGGATTTGAAAGTTGAAGTATTTCATCCTGAAATACAAGTATTGCTCCGGTAAGACAAACTATTGTAATAATGATTCCCACCGGAATCGAAAGCCATTTGTGTAGCTGTTTGAGAAATTTACGCATAAATGTATTTCTGTATTCTAAAAAAAAGTTCCGATGGATTGACTATCAAACAATTCATCGGAACAACTATCATCAAAGTTAAGTAATTCTTTAATCTATATCTTTTTGAGAATTGAAGCAGATTAAATCAACTATCATCTCTGCAAATTTCGGACTAATTGTAACAACCTGCAATCCCAATAAATAATGATTTTCTTATTGTCCCGTAATCATAAATGGTGATTCGTCTTAGAAACGGTACGAAACCACTGCTGCAAAATTACGCGGGTCTATCTGGTTGATAAAGCCTCCACGGAAGTATGAATTATATCCTACCTCATCAAATATATTGTTGAAGAACACACGGGTAGTCACCTTGCCGTAAGTATAAGCCAACTGAGCATTCACGGTTGTATAGGCCGGCATATCGAACGGTTTTGTCCCGGTAAGCGTGCCTTCATGTCCATTTGGTTTCAGCGAGAAGTCATCCACAGGACGCTTGCCTACATAGTAGGCGCCAAGGCCAATAGATAAACCTTTCAGCGGACTTCTGTCCAAAGTGTAGTATACCCATCCGTTTGCCGTATGTTTAGCTGCATTTATAGGAGCAGACCCTTCTTCGTATGACGGACTGTTCTTGTATTTGGCATTCGTGTATGAGTATCCCAGCATCACCTGTAAATTGGTAAGTATACGTCCGCTTAATTCCACTTCTATCCCATTTCTCTTCAGGTCTCCTGCTTTGTAATAGTAGCCTGTAGTTACCTGATTCCCTGTTTCTTCATTATATTCATATTCCGAATTGGTAAGATTATCGGTAAGTATATCAAAATACGTAAAGTTAAAGCGCAATCTTTCATTCAGCCAGTCTGATTTAATACCGAACTCCCATTGTTTTGTTGTCGCAGGACCTGCAAGGGTTACTCTATCTTCCAGGATGTTTGCTGCATTTCTAAGATTGGTACTAGTTGTATATGAGCCGAATAAATTCATGTTTTTTAAAGGAGTAACCATTACTCCTACCATCGGGTTCCATGCATCTTCTGTAGTTACACCACCACCGGTATTATTCGTAGAGATAGAACTGTAGCGAAGTCCCAAAATTGCTTTTACGTAATCGTTTATAGTCATTACCTCCTGAGCCATAATGCCATATGTAGAATAGTATGTATCAACAGGAGTGTTTGGTTTTATATATTTTATGATGGAGTCCTGGCTTATATCATTTGGTATAGAAGGAGAATTTACAATATCTATATTTCCTAACGGATAAGACGAATAGCTGGTGGTGGATACATCCGCTGTTCTATAGTCGAAACCTAGCTGGAATGTGTGTTTAATACTTCCTGTATAGATGTCTTTACCTACCAGGTCCAGCTGGAATGTTGAATTCTTGTCATCTCTCATGTTTCTTGTCAATGATCTACCTCTTACATTATAATCATCCTTAATAGCTTTTGTTCCAATAGATGTATTCAAATTATCAAATTTGTAAGAAGATCCGAAATAGGCAGCCCTAACGCTCACTTTGTCCGCAATCTGGCGTGTTATGCGAGCTGCATATGTAAGTGTTTTTGTGTTTATATTATCTGCCTTGGTGCCAAGGAACTTATCGTGAGGTATCTCGTACATCGCTTCTGTACCGCCGTCGGCTAGATTTATTGCACTCGAAACCGGAGTTCTGTCATCATTCATATAATCCATCTCGAGAGTTACTGTGGTTTTTTCATCAGGTCTCCATTCCAAAGATGGATTGATATACACTTTGTTCAAGGAAACGATCGGGCGATAATTATCCGAACGCTCATAAGCGCCATTCAATCTGAAAGCAACAGTCTTCCCTTTATCCAGTACAGACTGTACGTCGAATGTAGGGCGAAACTGTCCCCAACTGCCTGCACGTACGCCAACCTCTCCTCCGTTTACAAACTTAGGTGTCTTTGTTACAACATTGATCACGCCTCCTGCATTTCCTATATCGGTAATCACTCCTTGTGTAATCGCTGCAGAGCCTTTTATCATCTGAATGCTTTCTACACCTTGCATGTCGGTAAGGATCGATGCAGTCTGAAACTGAGAATCTGTTCTAACCCCGTTTTTCAAAACCGGAATGCCTCTAAATCCTCTGCTGGAGAAGCTTTCTTTTACTCCACCGTATGAGCCGAAAAGAATAACACCCGGAACATTTCGTATTGCCTCGGTTACGGTCAATGCACCTTGTTCGGCTATCACTTTATCCGAAATAACCGATATACTTTGTATCTGTTCGCTTGGGCGAAGCGGCATACGTGTAATCGCATCCAGCTTTTCAGGTTGTTTATATCGTTCACCGAATACTTCCACTTCATTCAGATTGGTATTTGGCACCATGTTAAATTGAAGATGTATTTCCTGATCATCAGAAAGATTTACCTTTTTTTCATTATTGTTATAACCTACAAAACTCACCTCTACAGTAAGTTCTCTTTTTGGTAGACGTACAAATCTGAATTTTCCTTCATTATCAGTGGATACTCCTTTTTGCAATTCTTTAATAACAACAGTAGCCGAAGCTAAAGGTTGTCCATTATCATCAAGTACTCTTCCCTTTATTGTCTGTGCAACAACAAATGATATATTGAGAATAAGTAATAGGCTTAGAAAAATAATTTTCCTCATAGTTATTATATATTTTGTATATGTGTGAATAGATAAATATAATCGAGGGCAAAGGTCCTGATTATTGCTTAGGCTGGCAATCGCAAAAAATAATGATAATTTTATATAATTATCACAATAAATAGGGATTGATGGATATATTATTTTCCGTAGGGTTTATCTATTTGTAAAGGTTGAATGGTTTGTCGTGTTAATTTAATTAACAAATAATCTGCTTGTCGGAGATTGATCTTTAAAATGCTCTGTCTGAAGCACTCCTTTTCTTACGGTATGTAAAAAGTGTCTGCCTCAACAGGTTAAATTACATGCAACTTAACATATAAATGCTATTTGTTTTATATATTTGCCTGTTTATTATACCCATAAAAAAGGGCGGTTCTATATTTGAAGAAAACTATTATGAGTGAACAAAACGATATATCAATACTAGAGAAGATAAATTACCCCTCCGATATGAAAAACCTGAGCATCGAAGAGTTGGAAACTCTTTGCTCCGATTTGAGGAATTTTATTATCGACCAACTAAGCAATAATCCGGGGCATTTCGGGTCCAGTCTAGGTACAGTAGAGTTAACCGTAGCCCTCCACTATGTATATAATACCCCATACGACCGCATCGTTTGGGATGTCGGACATCAGGCTTATAGCCATAAAATACTCACAGGGAGAAAAGATAGATTTCATACCAACCGACAGTTTGGCGGCTTAGCCGGATTCCCCAATCCGAAAGAAAGCGAATACGATGCATTTATTGCCGGGCACGCATCCAATTCCATTTCAGCGGCACTGGGTATGGCTGTGGCTTCGGCCCTGAAAAAAGAGGACAGGCACGTTGTAGCAGTTATCGGTGATGGTTCCATGACCGGAGGATTGGCTTTTGAGGCACTGAATAATGCAAATTCTCAGCCTAACGATATACTTATTATCCTTAACGATAATGATATGGCTATCGATGATAATGTGGGTGGGATACGCGATTATCTGGTGAAAATGACGACCTCCCCGGCTTATAACCGTGTGAGGAACGATGTTTATCAGAAATTTAAGAAAGGGAACCTGATCACGGAGAAAGGTAAAAACTTTATCCTCCGCTTTAATAACAGTCTGAAGTCATTGCTGACTAAACAGCATAATCTTTTTGAAGGATTTAATATCCGCTATTTTGGCCCTGTAGACGGACATGATTTGCGTGGTTTGATCCGTATCTTACAAAATATCAAGGATCTGAAAGGCCCTAAGATGTTGCATATACATACTGTAAAAGGTAAGGGTTTCAAACCTGCCGAAGTATCAGCTACTGTATGGCATGCACCCGGGAAGTTTGATAAAGAAACCGGGGAACGGATTATCGTGAAATCGAAAAATCAACCTCAGTTATTCCAGGATGTATTCGGTCATACACTTGTAGAACTGGCGCAGCAGGATGAAAAAATAGTAGGTATTACACCGGCCATGCCGACAGGTTCCTCCATGACGTATATGATGAAGGAGTTTCCCGACAGGGCTTTCGACGTCGGCATTGCCGAAGCACATGCTGTAACTTATTCGGCCGGACTGGCAAAAGAAGGTCTTCTGCCTTTTTGTAATATATACTCTTCTTTTATGCAGCGGGCTTATGATCAGGTGATACACGATGTTGCCTTGCAAAATCTGCATATGGTAATGTGTCTCGACAGAGCCGGTCTGGTAGGAGAAGATGGGCCTACCCATCATGGAGCATTTGATCTTGCATATATGCGTTGTATTCCGAATCTTGTGATTGCCTCGCCATACAATGAGCATTATCTTCGCCATTTGATGTTTACGGCAGCTTATGGTTATGATGGGCCATTCGTCATCCGTTACCCGAGAGGGCAGGGCGTATTATGCGATTGGGAATGTGAGATGGAGAAGCAGGAAATAGGTAAAGGTCGAAAACTGAAAAACGGTAAAGACCTCGCAGTTCTCACGATAGGACCTATAGGGAATGCGGCCAGAGAAGCTATAGCTGTGATAGAAGGTGAGGGATATTCCATTGCCCATTACGATATGATATTCCTGAAACCAATAGATAAAGCATTACTGAAAGAAGTAGCCGAGAACTATGAGAATGTTATGACCATAGAGAATGGCGTCGAAACCGGAGGGTTGGGCAGTGCTGTGCTTGAATATTTTTCGGAGAATAACTATCATAATATAAATGTTACACGTGTAGGTTTGCCTGACGAGTTTGTAACTCATGGTTCAATAAAAGAGTTGAATAAGCTTTGTGAAATAGATGCCCCGGGCTTGGCAAAACGTATGCATGAAACATTAATCCGGTATAATGTCGTACCTCAGCAACATGAGGATATATATAAGTAAGAGAAAGAATTTAATGCAATTTTATTATAACTAACTCTTGTTGTTATAAATAAAAAAGTAACAATTAGCAATCGACGACGCGAAGGCGGGTCAAACAGGTATGAGACTTTAAATAGATAATATGTCTATGAGAATTGTAATCGCAGGAGCAGGAGCAGTGGGTACACATTTGGCAAAACTACTATCGGTAGAAAATCAGGATATTGTACTGATGGATACCGATAAGGATAAGCTCAATTTTTCAAATACAAATTTGGAAATGATGACTATGGCCGGATCATGCACATCACTGAAAGACCTCACAGAAGTGGATGTTGAAGAAGCCGATCTGTTCATAGCGGTCACACCCGATGAGTCTGTGAATATCACTGCCTGTATGCTGGCTTCGAATATGGGAGCAAAGAAAACATTCGCCCGGATAGATAATTATGAATATCTTTTACCAAAAAATAAAGAGTTCTTTGGGAAGCTGGGGGTGAATTCGATGGTCTATCCGGAAATGTTGGCTGCCAAAGAAATTGTTTCAGCACTGAAGCGTCCGTGGGTACGCCAGTGGATAGAACTCTGCGATGGTAATATTATTCTGGCCGGAATTAAAGTCCGGGAGAATTCCGAACTAGTAAATAAGTACCTGTATGAATTGGGACAGGAAAATAAGATATTCCATATTGTAGCCATCAAGCGAAAAAATATTACGATTATCCCGAAGGGGAGTGATCAGGTGCTGGCAGGAGATATCGTATTTTTTACTATCACCAAAGATAATGTTGCCGAATTGCCAAGAATCGCGGGTAAAGCTACCTTTGATGTAAAAAACGTGATGATAATGGGCGGCAGCCGCATCGCGATCCGTACTTGCCAGTATTTGCCCGACTCCACAAATATAAAGCTACTGGAATCAGATAAGGAAAAATCCTATCAGTTGCTGGAAAAACTGCCGAAGAATGTAACCGTCTACCATAACGACGGACGCAATGCCGAATTCCTTTTACAGGAAGGTATAAAAGATATAGATGCCTTTATTGCTGTTACCGGAAATTCCGAAGCCAATATTCTGGCTTGTATGGCAGCAAAACGTTTTGGTGTGAGAAAAACAGTGGCAGAAATAGAGAATATGGATTATATCTCGATGGCTGAAAATCTGGATATCGGCAGTATTATCAACAAGAAGCTTATTACCGTAAGCAATATTTACCGTTTCCTGCTCAGTGCGGATGTATCTAATGTGAAATCTCTGACAGTAGCTAACGCCGATGTAGCTGAAATAATAGCCCGGCCAAATTCACGGATAACCAAGAAAGAAGTAAAAAAAATTATATTGCCCAAGAATGTGACTTTGGGAGGACTGATTCGCAATGGAGAACCAATGATGATTGACGGGGAGACCATGATAGAGCCTTACGACCATGTAGTGGTTTTCTGTCTCGAAGATTCGTTGCGCGAAGCAGAAAAGCTATTCCATTAATCAATATCTAATGAGCAATTTCAATTATCGTTTTGTATTAAAAACTATAGGTTTCTTACTCATCATAGAGTCTCTGTTTATGATGGCCGCAACTGTTGTTTCATACTACTCGCATGAAATAGCAGGCGATGCGATTTTGATAAGTTCAACGATAACTTTCTTTGCGGGCGTATTCCTTCGTCTATCCGGTACCGAGGACTATGTTAAACCGATAGGAAAACGTGAGAGTTTTCTGATGGTAGCCATGTCATGGATTGTTCTTTCTGCCTTTGGTATGCTACCATTCTACTTTAGTGGGGCAATACCGAGCATCAGCAATGCTTATTTCGAAACAATATCCGGTTTTACGGCGACAGGCGCGACGATACTTACCGATATAGAGAGCATGCCCAAAGGCCTGCTTTTTTGGAGAAGTATAACCCAATGGATGGGGGGACTCGGTATCGTTGTATTTGTTGCCACTATTTTACCCATGGGAGGTAATGCTTCAGTGTTGTACGACGCTGAGGTTACAGGGATCGGATATGACCGTTTTCGCCCGCGTATCTCTCAGATAGCCAAGCGGCTATGGATGGTCTATATATTCCTTACAGGTATACTTGTCCTATTGTTGTGGTTGGGGCCGATGAATATATTTGACTCTGTCTGCCACGCTTTCACTACTATCTCTACTGCCGGATTTTCTACTAAACAGGATAGTATCGCTTACTGGAATTCTGCTTATATAGAGTATGTTATTACCATATTTATGTTTATAGGCGGTATTAACTTCCCTCTTATCTATTTCTTTATGAAAGGCGACCCTAAAAAACTCCTCAGGAATGAAGAGTTTAAATGGTATGTCCTTATCATCCTTATCTTTGTATCCATAATCGCTGTGGGGCTATATTCCTCGGGAAAGATAGAAGGTGTGGAAAGAACATTCCGTACATCTCTGTTCCAGGTTGTTTCTATACTTACCACCACCTGTTTTTCGACGGAGAACTTCATGAATTGGGGAGCATTCTATCAGTTTGTAGTAGTAATCTTTATGCTTTTCGGGGCATGTGCCGGTTCCACTGCGGGCGGTATCAAGATAGTGCGTATCATTATCCTTTTCAAGAACTCCATCAATGAATTTAAACGGCAGGTACACCCGAATGCTATACTCCCCATCCGTCTCAACGACCGGGTGATATCCATAGACATTGTCACAAAAGTACTGGCCTTCATATTCCTTTATCTGGGGATACTCATCATCAGTTGCCTGCTCCTGTCTTTGTCGGGTATGGAATTCGAGAATTCACTGGGCGCTGCTATTTCCTGTATAGGAAATGTTGGCGGAGGACTGGCTGAGATAGGGCATAACGGACATTTTTCGGATGTGCCTACAGTTTCTAAGTGGTATCTTTGCTTTCTGATGCTAACAGGCCGTCTGGAACTGTTTACGGTACTTTCTTTATTTATGCCTGCTTTCTGGAGAAGATAATAACCGATTCTATATAAATGAAAAAACACTACACTCTTCTTGCCGCAATATTCTTAGCTTGCACTGCGATTGCACAAGAACAAAAAGTCAGCTTCCTCTTCGCCGGAGATGCCATGCAACATAAAGGACAACTCGATGTAGCGAAGACAAGTGAAGGTTACGACTATTCTCCATACTTCCGGTATGTAACAGATGAAATCAAACATGCAGATATCGCGGTTGTCAATCTGGAAACCACGTTACCCGGTGAAAGATATACGGGTTATCCCCGGTTTGGCTCTCCCGACGAGTACGCATACGCATTGAAAGATGCCGGATTCGATATATTTCTCTTGTCGAACAATCATATTCTGGATAAAGGAAAAAAAGGTTTGGAGCGTACCATTACAATACTTGATTCGATAAAGGTGAAGCACACAGGGGTTTTCGCCAATGAAGAAAAACGGGATTTATACTATCCCCTGATGATGATAAAGAACGGTATCCGTATCGCTATGTTAAACTATACTTATGATACAAACGGATATACTGTAACAAAACCCAATATTGTCAATTATATCGATAAAAAACAGATACTGAAGGATATTGAACAAGCTAAAATAATGAAAGCGGATATCATTATAGCTAACATGCATTGGGGTATCGAATATGTACTGAAACACAATAAAGAGCAAAAAGAACTTGCCGATTTTCTTATCAGTAATGGGGTACGCCTCGTTATCGGCGGCCATCCACATGTGGTGCAACCTATAGATATACAAAAAGAAGGCGATGAGATAAAGAATGTTGTCGTGTATTCGATGGGGAACCTTATTTCTGCCATGAAACCGGTAAATACAACAGGTGGCATGATGGTAAAGATAGATATAAGCAAAGACGGGAATGATCCTGTCAGAATAAACTCCTGTTCGTACTCTCTTGTATGGGTCAATAAATTGATGAAAGACAAGGATACTCCATCCTTTTTCGAACTGCTCCCCGTAGCTTCTTTTGATAATGAGTTGGGGCGAGAGAAACTCGGGGAGGTGTCATTTCTTAAGATGAAGGCTTTTGCGACCAATGCGAAGGATGCAATTGAAAGCCTATGGAAGAAGGACTAGGATTTACGATGTGCTCTGCTGGATCTTAATCGTTTTGATAAAAGTTTATCTATATAGGTACGCTGATAGCCTTTAGCTGTTAGCTTGCGGTTCTTTGATGTATTGATGGCCCCTCCATTGACTACACTTCGTTCCGTCGAACGTTGTTTCTCCTCAAAGGGCAGGGCTGTTAAGTTCTAATTTTTTTAGACCCTCTGTGTCATGTTGAACGAAGTGAAACATCTCGTTTCTCAGGGGCGAGATCCTTTGTTCCACTCAGGATGACAGCAGAAAATAACAGAACAAAGTAGAGAACTTAACAGCCCTGCCCCGAGGGGAGGCTACAGAGAGGGTAAAAGCTAATTGTTAATTATTCATTCTTAATTCTTAATTGTTTTCCGTGTTACCTTTTAACTACATATAGTTAATGAAAGTGAAATCGATAAAATCAAACAAAGTAAAAACTGTCAGATGTGTCAGGTTTTAACACTGTATAGTTAATAAATGTAAATTTAAATAATGGTTATTGCTGCCAATTTTCGTGTGTTTACAGTGCCAATTTGCTATAAACATAATAATTATTCGATAAAAAATTCGGATATTTGTATCTCAAAATACACAAAAATGAAGGAAAAACTATTTATTTACCAGGTACTTCCCAGACTATTCGGAAATAATAAAGACATAAACAAAGAGAACGGTACGCTGGAAGAAAATGGAACAGGCAAATTTTCCGCCTTCGACAACAAGGCTCTGAAAGAGATAAAAAAAATGGGATTTACCCATATCTGGTACACAGGGATATTGGAGCATGCTTCCAAAACAGATTATTCTGCACATGGCATATCTAAAGATAATCCGGACGTAATAAAAGGTAATGCAGGATCGCCTTATGCAATACGCGACTATTATGATGTCTCGCCCGATCTGGCCGATGTGGTTGAAGACAGAATAGCTGAGTTTGAAGGGTTGGTGGACAGAACTCACAAGAACGGCATGAAAGTGATAATAGATTTTGTACCAAATCATGTTGCGCGCCAATATCATTCAGATGCCAAACCCCGTAAAGTGAAAGACTTTGGAGAGGATGACGATCCCACAATTGCATTCGACCCCGATAATAATTTTTATTATATACCAAATCAAAAACTGGAATTGCAGTTTCCTGTTCAGCAGGGCGATGGCGCTTACGTGGAATATCCGGCAAAAGCGACAGGAAATAATTGTTTTACAAATAAACCCGGAATCAATGATTGGTATGAAACCGTAAAACTCAATTACGGAGTGGATTATAATCATGGTAAAACCAATTGTTTTATGCCTGTTCCTGATACATGGCTAAAGATGCAGGATATACTACTGTATTGGACGTCGAAAGGTGTTGATGGATTTCGCTGCGATATGGCAGAAATGGTACCGGTAGAGTTCTGGAACTGGGTTATTCCTAAGGTCAAGGCAAAAAACAAATCACTTATTTTCATTGCAGAGGTATATGATCCTGCGCAATATCACAATTATGTGCACTGGGGATTATTCGATTATCTGTATGACAAAGTCGATCTGTATGACACCCTTCGCGATGTTATATGCGGATATAAGCCGGCCTCTGAAATTACTTTTTGCTGGCAACGTATCGGGGACTTACAGTCAAAGATGCTAAATTTCCTAGAAAACCACGACGAGCAGCGTATAGCCTCCGATTTTTTTGCCGGCGATGCATTCAAAGCTATACCGGGTATGATTACCGCAGCCACTATGCACACCAATCCGGTGATGATATATTTTGGGCAGGAATTGGGCGAGCGTGGTATGGACAAAGAAGGTTTCAGCGGGCTTGACGGGCGAACTACCATTTTCGATTACTGGTCGGTAGATTCTGTGCGGAAATGGAGGAGTAATGGTTCCTTTGGCAACGGAAATCTGACACAGGAACAAGTGAAGCTGCGCAAGTTTTATGTCCAGTTAATACAAATAGCGAAAGAGGAAAGCATCACTTCGGGCAAGTTCTTCGACCTGATGTATCATAATTATGAAAATCCGGAATTTGATTCCTCAAAACAATATGCGTTTCTTCGTTCCGGCAAAAAAGAATTTATACTCGTAGTTGCTAATTTTGCTCCATATGCGTCAGAAATATCAGTGCATATTCCGTCAGAGGCATTCGACTATATGGGTATTGAACCGCAGAGGATAAAGAATGCAAAGGAGCTATTCTCAAAGAAGAATATACCACTAAGTTCCCGCTGGGATAAGGCCTTATATATTAATATGGAGTCCTACTCGGGGAAGATAATTAAGTTCACTGTCGGACAATAGTTCCCTGTTCAGGCTGTATGGATATCTTTCTGAATGCTATTTTGAAATAGATCTTTATATATTTCTTACCGGTGTAACGATTAGCTAAAGAGAATAAGTGCTTGAAAGTGCCGGGAAAAAGATGAGGGAGAAGTATAAAGATTTTATAAGATACGATTTCGGTAAAATTAAAGCAGTTACTACTCGTTAGAGTGATTTGTTTTTGCTAATTTTACGGCTTATTACAAAAACAATAACCTATATTTATCTAAAGATTAACGAAACAATGGAAAGTAGTGTACCTTTCAAAATTTTTTCGGGAACAAAGTCCCGTTATTTAGCTGAAAAAATTTGTACAAGTTTAGGATGTCCTCTTGGTAAAATGAACATCGAGCGCTTCGCTGACGGCGAATTTTCTGTCTCTTATGAGGAGTCGATCAGAGGTTGTCAGGTATTTCTTGTACAATCTACATTTCCGTCTTCGGATAATCTTATGGAGCTTTTATTGATGATAGATGCAGCAAAAAGAGCTTCTGCACATTCTATTATTGCGGTTATCCCTTATTTTGGGTGGGCCAGACAAGACCGCAAAGACAAGCCCCGTGTATCTATAGGAGCCAAACTTATTGCAGATATGCTTGCTGCATCAGGTATAAGTCGGCTGATAACCATGGATTTGCATGCAGATCAGATTCAGGGATTTTTCAATGTTCCGGTCGACCATTTATATGCTTCAGCTATATTTGTTGATTATATTAAGTCACTGGATTGTGAAAACCTTGTTATTGCTACTCCTGATGTAGGCGGTACTAAGCGTGCCAGTTCGTATGCTAAATATTTCGGTATGCCTATGGTTATTTGTTACAAGCTGCGCAAAAAAGCAAATGAAATATCAGAAATGCAGATTATCGGAGATGTTGCAGGTATGGATGTCTTACTTGTGGACGATATTGTGGATACAGCAGGAACGATAACCAAAGCTGCGGATATTATGATGGCCAGCGGAGCGCGCTCGGTACGCGCTATTGCCAGTCATGCGGTGATGTCAGACCCTGCTTCGGAGCGTGTAGACCAGTCCGGACTTACCGAAATGGTATTTACCGATAGTATTCCTTATTCTAAGAAGTGCGAAAAAGTTGTTATCTTATCGGTCGCCGACGTCTTTGCTAATGCTATACGACGTGTGCTATCGAACGAATCTATCAGTTCCTTATATGTGTTATAATCGCTTTAAGGCTGATTAATAAATCTTAAAAGAAAGAGAGATTAGCTAATCTCTCTTTTTGTTTGCCCTAAAATTCGGATAGCAAATTTGTATATATCATCAAATAAAGATACTTTTGCAACTTACAATAAAATTGTTTTACAAAATACAATAATGAAAGTTCATCACGAAGGACGCGGCGTTTTAACAACATACCTTATCATATTGGTTCTGCTAAATGGAGCTTTGTGGTATTTTTTTCATCATTCCGTTCTATCTTATCTTGTGGGAGGGGTATCTCTCGTTCTCTTCCTTATTGTGTTAAACTTTTATAGAAGTCCATACCGGCGGTTTGCCGGAAATACGGATGATATCATTGTTGCTTCGGCAGATGGAAAGATTGTAGCTATAGAAGAAGTATACGAAAGTGAGTATTTTAAAGATAAGCGAATAATTGTTTCCATTTTCATGTCACCGTTCAATGTTCATGCGAATTGGTATCCGATAAATGGGAAAGTACTGATGTCTAAACACCATGACGGCCGTTTTATGGCTGCTTATTTGCCAAAATCGAGTACGGAGAATGAACGTTCGACCGTTGTTATGGAAACCGAGGACGGCCGTTATCAGATACTTTTGCGCCAGGTTGCAGGAGCTATGGCCCGTCGTATTGTAACATATGCACAGGTAGGAGAAACTGCCCATATTGATGAGCATCTAGGTTTCATTAAATTAGGTTCCCGGGTGGATGTATATCTTCCTTTAGGGACCGAAATATTAGTAGAAATGGACCAGAAGGTGACAGGAAACCAAACTGTTATCGCTAAATTCAAATAATAAAATGAAAAGACATATCCCGAATGTATTTACTTCCTTTAATTTATTTTCCGGTTGTATCGCCACAGTGATGGCTTTTCAGGGAGAATACACATGGGTTGTTGTATGGGTTATAATAGCTGCTTTCTTTGACTTCTGTGACGGTTTCTCGGCCCGCTTACTGAAAGCATACTCTCCTATGGGAAAGGAGTTGGATTCACTGGCCGATATGGTTAGCTTCGGTGTGGCGCCAAGCATGGCTGTATTCCACTTCTTATCGGAGAATACTATTCGTATTTCTCAAAATTCGGTTATTATAGAATATCTGCCATATATGGCTTTTTTACTGGCTGTTTTTTCCGGGTTGAGGTTAGCAAAGTTTAATATAGACAAACGCCAGTCAGACTCTTTTATAGGTCTGAATACACCTGCGAATGCCATGTTCTGGGTAAGTTTCTGTTATGGACTCACACACGATGCGCCAATGATCACACCTTTGTTAATGTATACCGTTTTGGCAGCTATATTGGTTTTCTCATCACTGATGGTCTCCGAGATCCCTATGTTTTCTCTGAAAGTAAAGAGCATAAAGTTTAAAGGAAACGAATATCGGTACTTTCTGATCGTGTTTATGATCGCTTTGGTCGCTTATATTGGAATATTGGGGATTGCCGGAGGGATATTGCTATATATAGCTATGTCAATCATTAACAGCCGGAAACAAGCGGAATGAGGCTGTGGTATTTATTTTAGATATATTTTTTATCGTATTTTTTGTTCAAAAGTTTGCTGTTTTCAGCAAAAAGCAGTAATATTGCAACCGATTTCGGGATAACCGCCGAAAATCAGGTCCTATAGCTCAGTTGGTTAGAGCATCTGACTCATAATCAGGGGGTCCCTGGTTCAAGCCCAGGTGGGACCACACAGAAAATGAAAGACTTGCAGTAAAATGTAGGTCTTTTTTTATTGCCTGAATTTTGATGAATTTACTAGGTTTTGAGAGAGAAATGTAAACCTCACTGTAAACCCTTTCCTGACTCTATTAAACGATTCATTACTCCCGCTTAATCGCCTTCCTAAATCCCTCCGTTGTACTTAAAAATCCCCATAATAATTGTTATACTTTTATTAGATTCATTTAGAAATAGAGCTTGCTAAAAGAAAAGATTATTAAAAAAGCAGCAGCTTTAAAATATTATCGGCCGCTAAAACGTCTGTAATAATAAGCACGATTTAATAATTTACACAGGATATGATTAAGACCATTGCAATAATAACAGATCAAGGAACACCCGGGAAGGAGATAAAAGAAGATATGCAAGTAAATGTATTCCGGCTTGAGAATGATAAAGTATCGGGTTATGAAAGTATAAAACTGAAAAGCGGTGACAGTCGTAGTTTTTCAAAGTTGATGAAAATAAAGGAGATAAGCTTGGTTTATATCGATTCTATGGGCAATGAGCTAAAACGTCTGTTGCAGATATTAGATATACATGTAAAATGTAAAGAAGAATGGGAAGGAGACGAGTTTATCCGAAAATTCGTTTTTAATATATAATTCTATCAAACGAAAGGGAAAGTCTGTTTTTTTAACAATCTGACTTCATTGGGGATGATTCTATATTAGAATTTCATCTTCCCAATGAAGTCAGATTTATTATATTATTTATTATTTACTTTAAGTTATAAACTACTGTTAGAACAGAGTTCGGTGTTACAAAAATAGAATTACCTGTGTCTTTTACACTTTCTTCTTCCAAATCCTGAGTCTGGCTGGTAGTATATGTTTTTATCGATTCTATTTCCGCATTTGCCAGCTTGGCTCTCACGTCATACCGGTTTGCAGATAAATTAGTGTACACTGCCACCACTTTCTTTCCATCTGGCGAAACATATGCACTTCCGAATAGTTCTTTTGATGTGTTCTTCATCTCAAGTTCTACACGTTTATAGTCAGGACGTATAAACAAGCTATAGTTACCAAGCACCCATAATGTTTTGGTTGCGGCATGAGTTCCGCTTTGGGTAATATCGCCATAATCGCCTCCGGCAGGGGTCACTTTTATCAATAAAAATCTGTTCTTATGGCTCCAGCGTTCCAGATCGATACTTGTCCAGTAAGACCATGAGGAAACATTGGCATATACAAGGTCGCAATGGATAACCTTCGACATATACAGGGCTATATCCATATATGAAGCATTGTCGAATCCAACAAACTCACTGCTGCTGTATCCGTCGCCAAGCATGCTCCATTCAGTCTGATAAACTTTCAGTCCGGCAGCGGCGGCTTTTGTTCCAACCGTAGTTCTTACATCTACCAGGTTGTCCCAATTTCCATCGGTCCAATAACTATGACCGGCAACTATCGGTGCTACATGCTTCAAGTCTCCGACATAACTGGAAGATGCATTGTCGAACAAATTATATATCACATTTTTTCTTCCGTTATCACCATCGGTTTCATACAAATAATTCCAAGCGGCGGCTTCTGCCAATAATATCTTTGTATTAAGCCCTTTGTTCTCTATGGCATTGTCAAGTTCTACAGAAAGTTTCTTAATTTCACTGTTTTGCCAGCCTGAACCTTCCTGTCCGCTTTCCCAGTTGTATTGAGGTTCGTTTACCGGACTTATATAATCAAAGTCGATTCCCTTATTAGTCTTGAAATAATCTATTGCAGAAGCAATATAATTGGCAAAGTCGTCATAAGCATCGTCTTTCAGATTTGAATATGCTCCGGATGCAGAAAATCCTTTTCCATTACGGGTAAGATATACCGGAGGAGTATTGCTGAACATTACAAACTGTTCGCAACCATAACTCTTTGCTTTTTCGAGGAAGTATTGTTGTCCGGCTTGCTTTGTCCAGTCTAACGTTCCATCAGTCGGGTTCATGAAAGATTCTGCCCGTCTGGTAACTTCTTCTATTCCACTGGCTGCGCCCTGTTGTGCAGTACCTCCTCCCAGATTGAAACGCCATCCGGACAGTCCGATACCATCCGGCTTGCCGCCTGTAATATTATTAGAGAATAATAATTTAGCAATATCCTCTTTCTCGGTTTCAGTCCAATAAGTACCGATATAGTTAGGCGCCCAGCAATCGGAGGCCGCGAAACTTTCGATGGTCTGATATGTTGTACTGAGCGATATGGAGACATTTTCATTGCCTTCTTCTGTTTCTTCACCTGCTCCGGTATCCGGCGCAATGGTTGGGGTGGGATCATCATTACATGAAATGCATGATAGAAACAGGCACATAAATAAAAACAGCTTTATAATCTTCATGATGTCATTAATTAATAAATTAAATATGTAATAGTGTGCTCTTTATTTGAAATTATAAAGAATAAAGAGCACACTATTTTTATCTGATATATAAATCAGAAATTAGGGTTTTGTGCAATACTTCCTTCCGACAAAAGAACTTCCGTATTAGGAATAGGGAATAATAAATCCCTGTTTTCCTGGAATGTTATTCCTTTGTTGCTATTTTCGGTCTGGTTTGACAATTCATATTCATCTGTAGATTCATACAGGTTATATCTGACAAAGGTTCCGTTTTGACCGAATACATTGCAAATAGCCTTTTTGCCATTGTCGTCTGTCCAGCGGCGAAGATCGTATAAACGATGATTTTCAAGGGCTAATTCCAGACGTCTTTCCAGTCTTATCGCATCTCTAAGGGCAGTTCCCGACGATGTTACCTCGGGCAATTCTACACGGTCGCGAACTCTTTTCAGTGCTTTACGGGCGTTTTCATCATGTCCTTCTTCGTTTGCTGCTTCAGCATACATCAATAATACATCTGCAAAACGAAGCAATCTGTGATTCAGATTGTTATGATTTGAGTCGTATGGGGTAATGCGCTGAGCATGAGGGATATAATATTTTCTATTAATACGTGCCGATTTGTGCTTAGATGGAGTTATCAGATAATCTTTGCCTTCATCCGAATCGTCTCCGGCAACATCATCCCCATTCTTTACAATAGTCCAGCGAAGACGTTCTGTATCTCCCGCATCTAAGAATGCTTTTTCCAGATTACTGGTCGGTAATCCCCAAGACCATCCCGAATCGTCACGAGAACCGGTAAACACAGGCAGCCTGCCTCCTAGGTTGTAGCTGATATCGGAATTGAATTGTACTTCGAAAAGTGATTCTACGCTATTGTTATGATCTATAGACCATACATCCTTAAAGTTGGTGCATAAATCATATTCCTGTGTATCTATCAATTCTCCCAACAGGGTTTCGGCTTCGCTATATTTGCCCTGATATAGATAAGCTTTACCCAGATATCCCATAGCAGCACCTTTTGTAGCCCTGCCAAGGTCTGATGAGCTATACTCGCTTCTCTTAGGCAGTCCGGCGATAGCATCTTTCAGGTCCTGCTCTATCTGAGCATATGTTTCATCAATGCTTTTACGCTGGATTCCGTGTACCTCTTCAGGCATCAGCATATCCAGCACAACAGGTACTCCTCCATAATTCTTTACTAAATCGAAATAGAAGAATGCGCGAAGAAATTTAGCTTCAGCTATCATTCTTGTGCGGAGAGTCTCATTTTTAATCGGAGCATCTGCAACCCTGTTTATTACAATATTACATCTTAATATACCTTTGTAGCGATATTGCCAGAAATTTGATATAGGCCCGTCAAATTTAGGGTTTCCGTAATGACCCATTCTAAGCCAGTCACTCTGCGACTGGGTTGTATTACCCAACCAAAGGTCGTCGGTACACATATCGAATCCTACATAAGGAGCCTGAACCTGCCACCAGTCGTCGAAAAATATGGCTTGGTAACATCCTGCTACCTGTTTCAAACATTCCTCTTCCGTTTGGAAGTAAGTGTCGAGATTTTCCTGTCCTAATACAGGCCTGTCGAGAAAGTCAGAACAACTTCCCAATGAAAGCATTAGAGCCCCGCCAATAAATATTTTTAATATATTTTTCATTGTTTGCTACTGATTAAAAGTTAATATTAAGACCGAATAGGAATGTGCGAGGGTTAGGATAACCCAGATTGTCAATACCGGCTTCCAATGCGCTTCCCAAAGCCGCACGCTCAGGGTCCATTCCTGAGTAGCTGGTAATGGTAAACAGGTTTTGAGCCGATGCAGAAAGGCGTATACCTAATCCTTTGGTCATTTTTGTTGGCAGGGTATAACCTATCTGCAATAATTTGCAACGGAAATATGATCCATCTTCAACGAAGAATGAAGAAACCCTGCGGTAATTCAGGTTAGCGTCAGTATAGGAAAGACGTGGGTAATAGTTGCTTGTACCTTCACCTCTCCATGCCTTATCGTATGCGTCTGCAAATACATTCTGCCCTTCTGTTCCGGCATAAAAACCACCCTTGGCACTATTGTATATATCGTTCCCGATAGTACCGTAGAAATTAGATACCAGATCAAAGTTTTTATATCCCAAACGGATATTCAAACCAACCATCAGATCAGGGAAAGCGCTACCTATATATGTTTTATCTTTTTCGTCGAATACTCCGTCGTTATTCAAATCTTTGAAGCGGATGTCTCCCGGAACAGCATCCGGCTGAAGCAATTCTCCTGTGTTGCTGGTATGGCTATTGATCTCTGTCCAATTTTGGAAAATGCCATCTGCTACATAGCCGTAGAAGCGGCTGATCTCGCCTCCAACTTCGTTCTTTATAATGTACTCATTAAAGAATCCTCCCCTTAAGTATTCTGTAGTAAGACCGAAACCTTTTGCGATATTTTTTACACTGGAAAGGTTTACTCCAACTTCATAATTAAAGTCTCTCATCTGGTCTTTCCAATTCACCGATAATTCCCAACCCTTGGCTTCCATACTACCAATATTAGACCACATTTCTGCATTCCACATAGGAAAACCTGTAACCATCAGATTTTGTTGTTTAATCAACATATCTTTGGATTTTTTGAGGAAAATATCAGCTGTAATATCCAGACGGTTATCTAAAAAGCCTGCGTCTATTCCCAAGTTGTAGTCTTCTACTTTTTCCCACTTCAAAGTTGTATTACCTACAGAACTAATACTAGTCCCTACATAGCGGTCCGAATTGAAAACATAGTCGGATGTACCAATTAGGTTCAGGTAAGAATTTGGATCTATTTTGGTATTTCCCACTTGTCCCCATCCTGCGCGGATTTTCAGATTTGACACTATATTCTGGTTTTTCATAAATCCTTCTTCCGAAACTCTCCATGCAACAGATGCGGCAGGGAATGTAGCATACTTACTTCCTTCCGGAAATAAGGAAGAACCGTCGGACCGAATCGAAGCCGTGAGATAGTAGCGGTTATCGTAGTTATACATTACACGTCCTAAATAAGATAGAAAGGAGGTATATACATCGGTTCCGGATGCTTGAGGATTTAATGTTCCAGCACTTACATATTGAAGATCTTGGTGATTGCTAGGTAAAGCTTCTCTTGATCCGGTCAACCAGTATTGCGCAAACTTCTCCATAGTGAAACCTCCCATAAGGTTCAGATTATGCTTTTCATTGAATGTACGCATGTAATTTAATGTATTGGTCCACGTCCAATCTACCCAATGATTTGAATTCCGTTCAATTTTACTCTGTTCGCTTTGTTCAAGATTATCAATGTAAAATTTAGGAGTATAATTGTCGGTCATTCTGAAGCGTGCATTTACACTGAACTGTGTGCGGGCTACCAACCCTTTTATAGGTTCGATGCTCAGATATGGGTTCATCATTAGTCCGTATTCATTGCTGTGTTTATTTTGACGGGCAATGCTTCCTGCCGGATTCCAAACCTGATTGTGGTAAGAACGTGCATAGTTATTGTATTCGTTTGCACCCCAGTCTTCTCTGGCTCTATATACAGGTGTTGTAGGGTCCATGCGCATAATGGCATCGAACAGGTTAGGGGTGTCATCCCAGTTTTCGTAACGAGGAGCAAAATCTACTCCGGCTTTTACAATGCTATTGAATTTATACTCGGTATTGAATCTACCTGTAATACGTTCCCAGTAACCAACATCGAATTGAGAATTCTGACGGAAGTATCCAAAGCTACCACTGTAAACAAATTTATCTGTTCCTCCCTGAAAGCTAAAGTTGTATGATTGAGTATATGCTACATCGTTAACAGTCTGGTCCCACCAATCCGTATCAGAGAATGAACCGATACCGGCAACATCCCAGGGTGCATTACCTCCGCCTTTAGCTTTGTCGTTTTCGTAACGTTCTTTAAATACCTTCTCGTAAGTAGCGGCATTTGCCATATCGGGTTTGCTCAGGGTTTGCATTCCTAGAGATGCGTTCACCTGAAATTTTACTTTTCCTTCCGATCCTTTCTTAGTAGTAACCAAAATTACCCCATTAGAACCT
The DNA here is from genome assembly GCF_900079725.1 of uncultured Dysgonomonas sp. NCBI lineage: Bacteria > Pseudomonadati > Bacteroidota > Bacteroidia > Bacteroidales > Dysgonomonadaceae > Dysgonomonas > uncultured Dysgonomonas sp. The sequence goes on along the minus strand of NZ_LT599032.1, from coordinate 1,970,138 downwards.
CTTGTACCATAGATTGCAGCAGCAGATGCGTCCTTCAGTACTTCGATGCTTTCTATGTCATTCTGATTTAGGAAGTTTATGTTTGTTCCGTCTGCCATAGGTACTCCGTCCACTACATACAGCGGATCGGAACCGTTTATTGTGGTCACACCACGGATTATCACGCGCGGATTATCTCCCGGGCCACCCGAACCGGTGATCTGTACACCATTGGCTTTGCCCTGCATGGAATATAGGGCATTTCCGGATGTCATGTTCTTTAATGCTTCTCCTTTTACGGTAGTTATGGAACTGGTCAGGTCACTCTTTTTCACCACGCCATAACCGATAACCACTACATCGTCGAGCATCTTTGTATTATCTTCCATCACAACATTTATAACCCCGCCTTTGTCCATCTTCACTTCCTTGGTTATAAGGCCGATCATGGAGTATACAATCGTAGCATTTTCCGGAACATTCAACAACGTATAATTACCATCTATGTCTGTCATTGTTCCATTGGTTGTGCCTTTTTCCATTACAGTGACGCCAATAAGAGGCTCATTGTCGGCAGCCGTAACTTTTCCAGTAAGTGTAACTTTGGTCTGTGCCATAAGACACAGAGGCAAGGTTAGTAATAGAATTATCAGATATTTTTTCATAAGTATTTATTTATATTTTTTACTTCTGTTTATGTTTACTCACGGACAAGTTTAGCCCTTCCCAGATGAGCATCAAAGTATAATTTATAAGACCCTGTTTGTTTTACTGTCGGTTTCGCCCAATTATCAGCACCGTTAGGTTTGGTCCAAGCGGGGTTCTTATAGTCGCCATAATAATTGAATATTTCCGGTTCGTCCGAATTGTCTACTCGCCATGAGCAATAGTTCCACCATCCATCAGAGTGCCAGTTGTGGAAAACAAAATTCATTTTCTCTCCTGCTTCCAAAGACAATGGGTTTGCCAGGTAATAGAGGTGCGGATTGGTCGCATCCTGTGTAAAGCGGCTTACTTCTCTCGGATTGGAAGTCATATAACCAAAATAGAACTCCTGAAGCCAGCTTCCACCATCACCCCAAGTATCCAGACTGATAGAACCGAATTTATGAGGAACAGGATCAATCGCATCAGCAATGGCATATGTCTTGACTTTGTAAATAGCGGTTTTTACATTAAATGTAATTTCATAATATACATTCGCCTGAGTTAACACTATAGGTTCTGCAATATCGGGGTCATCAGTCAATTTGGTGTTATCGGCGGGATCGATACCGAAACAGATCGGAGTGAAATCGCTTTTTTGTGGTAAGAAGAAAATCTCAGTACCTGCTTTCTGGCAATAATAATTCGCTTTATATTCATAAGCGGCAGTACGCTCTATGCGCATAGGCACACCAAAAACGTCACTGTTCAACTCGGCTACAGTCGCTACATCCGCAAGGTACATTTTAGGGAAGTCCGGCATTTCCGATACAGTGATCACACTGGTCTTGCTAGTTTCGAGTCCGGCTTTGTCAACGGCTTTTAATGTCAGGTTATATGTAGCTACAGCCGAAGGTAATGTTATAGGGTCGTTAAACTCAAGAGTCTTGCCTGAATTTGTGAAAGTTGTGATTTCTTTCGAGTAATTGATTTCAGGTATGTCTATTGTTACCAGATCCAAAGCTTTATCATCTTCTACAGTAAACTTAACATTCAATCGTGTTTCTGTTTTCAATAGAACAGTTATGGCTGCATCCGGAGATACGGTAAATACAGGATTTGTGAAATCCCCGTCCATGGTAACCAGTAGAGTTTCGGTAGTGGTACGTCCGCCGCGGTCGGTGGCGGTAACATCCAATTGGAAATTGTCTCCCTCCAGCTCTTTGACTATCTTGTACTTATAGTTCAGGTCGAAAGAATATACAACGCTGTCTAATGTAAGATCTATCGTCTTATCCAGATTGAATGCCGCATTTTTCAGATTGATGGAGCGAAGCCCGTCTTTGTCTTCTACTTTTGCTTTGATTGTAATTTCCCTACCGGGTTCTGTCTTTATATTCGAAGAGCCCATAACAATTGTAGGAGGTAACCCATCTACATCGGAATAGCCATCATCATCGCTACATCCATTCAATAGAAATAGAAGGATCAACAGCAAGCTAATACACTTTTTTGTTTTCATGAAATCAGATTTTAGTTTATGATTTTTTTTAATTTAAGGTCTCAGACCTATTTATTACTTTGTATCTGCAATGGCAATAGTCAGTTACAAATAAAATATGTTGTATTAAATACTTTCTATAGCTTATTTCTTGAAGAATACAATTAAAACCGCAGTTGTGATTGCTCTAATTGTACCAGCACCACATTCCCGCAGCAAATGTATATATTGATCGACTACAGACGTGAACGCAAACTAATCATTAATGAATGCTAAATCGGTCAATGCTCAATTAGGGTATCTATATTATCAGATTATTATTACATTTGAATATCAATAGTCAAAGTCTAATAAACCGTATGAGATCGTATTTACTTCTAATTCTTATTTTTTCGTCATTTTTATCATCTTATGCTCAGCTCTATACGATAAAAACGCTGGGTATAGAGCATGGTGTCTCAAACAATTATATTGTGAGCATTACGCAGGATAAGCGGGGTTTCTTATGGTTTGCAACCGAATCCGGATTGAATAGGTTTGATGGAAATAGATGTAAAGTTTATAAGAAAAATAACATTGAAGGAAGTAACAGCATAAGCGGGAACGAACTGAACAAAGTATATGCCGACAAATACGATGATATAGTCTGGATCGCAACACAAAGGGAAGGGCTGAATGCGTTTGATTCTAATACTGAAATATTTACACATTATAGACATGACGCTGCCAATCCATCGGGAATTATAACAAACGACATTACCGATATCACAAATTCTAAAGATGGTAACTTATGGCTGTCGACATATTACAGAGGTGTCGAATATTTCAATAAAAAGAGTAAGACATTCGAACACTATAATCAGTCTACGGTTCCGGGAATGGTTAATGATAATGTCTGGTCTGTAAATGAAGACAATAAAGGATTTTTATATATCGGACATGTATCGTCGGGACTGAGCATACTATCATTGAAAGACAAAAAGATAAGAAATTTCAGGCACGATCCGGATGATAAGGAAAGTTTGCCCGGCGATGAAGTAAGGACTATCTATGTAGATAAAAATGATAATGTATGGATAGGGACGAACAATGGGCTGGCTCTTTTTAATACGGAGAAAGAATCGTTTATTGTATTCAAACACGATCCTCAGAATAAAGCATCCCTGATCTCGAATTACATATATACAATTAATCAACTCAACGACGGCAAATTATGGGTAGGGACAGAAAAAGGAGGGGTAAGCATCCTCGATATAAAGCAAAGTATGTTCCTGACCCCTCAGCATGTTTCTTTCAACAATATAACTTACCGGGACGATAGCAAAGGATTCTCGAATCCGACAATCCGATGTATTTATCAGGACTCTTTCAACAATTCCTGGTTTGCCACATATGGAGGAGGGATAAACTTCATCAGCCATTATTCACCTTTTTTCGATACATGGTCATACTCACCTATACAAACCCTGAATAATTCTTTAAATAACCCGATAGCATGGGGGATATGCACTGACGAGAAAGACCGTGTATGGATAGGTACCGATGGTGGTGGAATCAATGTGTTCGAAAACGGCGAAAGAACCCATATTTTTGACAAAAAGACTAATAAAATAACTGATGATGCTATATTAGCCGCGATCAGGGATTCTAAAAATAACTTATGGTTCGGCACCTTCCGGGGAGGTGTGAATATATTTGATTCGCAAAGTAAGGCTGTTTCAGAATTTATGATAGATGGCAACATTGATATCAGATGCTTCTATGAAGATAACGAAAAAAATATGTGGATAGGTAGTACCTCCGGGCTATATAAATACAATATAAATACAAAAAAAGGACAATTGTTTTCTACGGATAACTCTGGATTGTCCAATAATCTTGTGCGTGCCATATCGAGAGACAACAAAGGGCAAATCTGGATCGGCTTTTTCGGGGAAGGGTTGGCTATTCTTGACAAGAATTTGAAAGTCATTAAAACTCTGAAGACTGACCGGGGCTTTCCATCCAATACTGTAGATCATATATATAAAGACACAAAAGGGCAGATGTGGGTAGCAACAGGAGAAGGGCTTGTCTGTTTTAAATCTCCCGATAAAATGGATGAATATACCGTTTTTGACGAAAAGGACGGGCTGATAAACAGCCATATACGCGCCATAACCGAAGATAAGGATGGTAACATATGGATTAGTACCAATGGTGGAATCAGCCGTTTTATACATAGTAATAATAAATTTGACAATTACAATCATTACAATGGGGTTCCTCTGGGTGATTTTATGAGTGGTTCGGTAACAAAAGATTCTAAAGGAACGATCTTCTTCGGTTCACAAAACGGAGTTTGTTATTTTAAACCTGAAGCTGTACCTACCCAAATAGATTTGCCTCCTACAGCCATTACCAGTTTCAAGATATATAGCGACCAGTTGAAAATATCGGATAATGATACGGATATACCGGTTACATCCGAGATCGAATTAAACTATAATCAAAATACATTCAATATATCATTCAATGTATTGGACTACTCTCTCAATCATCTGGTAGACTATACTTATATGCTCAAAGGGTTGGAGGATTTGTGGTATAATACACAGGGAGAAAACTCCGTAACGTTCCGCAACATCCCTCCCGGTACATACGGACTGTTAATCAAATCGCGGGTTAAGAATCAGGAATGGTCGGAAAATATTACCTCTCTGACAATTAATATAAATCCGCCATTGTGGCTTACATGGTGGGCTAAAGCGCTGTATATTATAACGATATTTTGTATAGTAATTCTTATTCTTCGTTTTTACAAACGTAAACTTGATCTGGAAAATTCTCTCACTCTGGAAAAGAAAAACCATCTTCAGGAACAAGAATTAAATAACGAAAGGCTTCGCTTTTTTACAAATATAACCCATGAACTGCGTACTCCTCTGACTCTCATACTGGGCCCTCTGGAAGATCTGCATAGTGATCCGGGCCTGCCGGAAAAGCACTCATCCAAAATATCAGCCATATACAGAAGTGCTACACGGCTGTTGAGCCTTATAAACCAGATACTGGAATTTCGAAAAACAGAAACCCAAAATAAAAGGCTAAGTGTCTACAAAAGCGATATTTCACAACTGTTACATGAAGTAGGACTGAAGTATAAAGAACTGAATACGAACAAACGAGTCTCTTTCAATATCAGTATAGAAACGCAGAATGTGGATGTTTTCTTTGATTCAGATGTGATAACGACTATCCTTGAGAACCTGTTGTCCAACGCATTCAAGTATACTCAAAAAGGTAGCATCTCCCTTATATTGAGATCCGTAGAGAATAGTGGTGTAAACTATACCGAAATAGAGGTCAGAGACACAGGCAGGGGTATTCCTCCGGAATCAATCTCTAAAATATTTGACAGGTATTATCAGGCCGAAAGGGAACAGCAAGTATCGGGTACAGGTATCGGTTTGGCTCTTGTGCATAATCTTGCGTCCATACATCAGGGAGAAATATCTGTCGAAAGCAAACCCGGTGAAGGGACGTCTTTCCGTTTCAGGATCGTAACGGATAATACTTATCCGGATGCTTTACATATGGACAAAACGGCTAAAGATGTCATAGAAGAAAACGGAGAGATTGTAAAATCAGAGCCGACAGATACCAAGCAGGTGATTCTGGTTATCGAAGACAATGACGATATCAGGGATTATATCCATAACTCCTTATCAGAGCAATATAAAGTATATACTGCATCAAATGGGAAAAAAGGCTTAAAAGAGGCATATACTCATATTCCGGATATTATTATCAGCGATATTATGATGCCCGAAATGGATGGTTTCGAACTAAGCAGAATATTAAAGGAAGATGTGCGTACAAGTCATATACCAATCATCCTGCTTACTGCTAAGGATTCTATTCAGGATCGGACGGAAGGGTATAATATTGGAGTAGAGTCGTATATAACAAAACCGTTCAGTGCCAGCTTGCTGCATAGCCGTGTAACCAATTTGCTCGAAGCCCGGCGGAAGGTGGCAGAATTGATAAATAATAATACTGCAAACAAAAATGCCATCATAATAGACTCTATAAGCAAAATAGATAATGAGTTTATAGAAAAAGTAACGTCCATTATTGAACAGAATCTGGATTCGGACAATGTAGATGTTGCATTTATAGCGGACAAAATGAACATGAGCCATTCCACACTATACCGAAAGGTAAAAGCTCTTACGGGTATGTCTGCTAATGAATTTATAAGAAAAGTAAGAATACGAAATGCAGAACAACTTCTTCTCACAGGGAAATATACTATCTCCGAAATATCCTATATGGTAGGAATGAATAGTGTTACTTATTTCCGCCAATGCTTCAAAGAAGAATTTGGCTTAGTACCCTCCGAATATATAAAACAGATAATGAACAAAAAGTAATCGGGAGTAAATAATATTTTATCTTTTCACGGAAAGTTTATCTATGTATGTAGCTGTTAGCCTTTAGCTGATAGCTTGTAGCTCTTTGAAAAAATGAATTAGCAGATTTGTAAATTAGCATATTAGCAAATGGATGAAATAGTGTAATGTTTTTTAAGAGTTACGAGTTACTGCGCCCTTCGGGCAGTTACAAGTTACGGGTAGACAAGAAACAAGTTGTTAACTGATGACTGTTAACTGATTTTCCTGTTACCTTTGTTACTTTTTATTTTTAACCACGGAGTAGAAGGAGTAACACGGAGTTTTTTATAAACGGGATGCTTCACTCCGTTCAGCATGACAGAATCCAGCACTGTTGACTGATGACTGTTAACTGAATTTTCTGTCAGATGTGTCAGGTTTTAACAGAATGTAGTTAATAAATATAAATATTACAATGAATTATAAATTGAACTTTGCGACTTAGCGTCTTTGCGTGAGAATACTGTTGACTGATGACTGTTAACTGACAAGCCAATTATTAATTTTTCAATATTCATTATTAATTGTTTCCTGTATTTGGTTTTCGTCTATTTCTTATCCAAACAACCGGATTTATAATATATGACTCATTTACTATCCTATTTTGCCCTATCTATACCCCATTGCATTCTGTCATATATTGTATTTTTGTTAACGCTGAAATTAACAAATTTAATATATCATGAAATTATCAAGATTACTTTCGAGTGCCGTTCTATGCCTGCTGACGTTATCGCTAGCTGGTCAGGTAAGTTTCGGTGAGCCGGAGAAGATTAACTCCAACTGGAAATTTACGTTAAATGATGTCAAAGACGGCCAAACTCCGTCACTGGATGACAAAAGATGGAAAACTGTCGATTTACCCCATGATTGGAGTGTGAAAGGTCAGCTCAGTCCTACACTTGCCAGTGCCACAGGTTACCTGCCCGGAGGTATAGGTTGGTATCGTAAGACAATCAATGTACCCCAATCTAAACAAGGGGAAAAAGTATACTTATACTTCGAAGGAGTGTACAATCGTAGTGAAGTGTTTATCAATGGACAGTCGTTGGGCAAACGCCCGAATGGTTATGTCTCTTTTATGTACGATGCCACTCCCTACATTAAATACGGGGAAGATAATGTAATCGCTGTTCGCGCAGACCATAGTCAGTCGGCAGACTCACGCTGGTACACAGGTTCGGGTATCTATCGTAATGTATGGATGGTATATGCCAATCCTCTGCATATTGCCCAATGGGGTGTATTTGCATATCCTAAATCAGTGACTAAGAAACAAGCCGTTGTGTCTGTGTCTGTGGAAATGGACAATTCTATAGTAAAAGATGCAAATCTGACTATCACAAACGAGTTATTATCGGCAGATGGTAAGGTTGTTGCAAAAGCTTCGAAGAAGCTGCAAATGGCAGCCGGAAACAATAAGGTGTCAGCAGAACTGAAAGTAAACAATCCTCAGTTATGGGATTTGAATAATCCGAATCTGTACCAATTAAAAACAACGGTGCTCAAAGACGGTAAAGTTATAGACCAAACCACTACTACTACAGGTATCCGCAACTATACATTCGATCCGAATAAAGGATTTGCCCTGAATGGTGAATGGATGAAGGTAAAAGGTGTATGTATCCACCATGATGCGGGTGTATTAGGCTCGGCTGTACCAAAAGATGTGTGGAAACGCAGATTGTTTACACTGAAAGAAATAGGAGTGAATGCTATCCGTACCAGCCACAATCCTCAGGCTCCCGATTTATATAGCCTGTGCGATGAATTGGGACTATTGGTACTCAACGAAGCCTATGACGAATGGGAATTTCCTAAACGCAAATGGCTCGAAGGCTGGAATGTGGGAACTCCCGGATTTCAAGGTAATTTCGATTATTTTGAAGAGTGGGGAGAAAAAGACTTAGCAGATGTTGTCCGCCGCGACCGCAATCATGTATCCGTATTTGCATGGAGTATCGGCAATGAAGTAGATTATCCGAACGATCCTTATTCTCACCCGGTATTGGATGGTGGCGCTGCAACAGGCTTTACTCAGGCTATGTTTGGAGGATATAAGAAAGATGCTCCTGATGCCATGCGTTTGGGAGATATAGCTAAACGGTTGGTAGCAGTAGTTAAGAAGTACGATACATCACGCCCTACAACAGCCGGACTGGCGGGAGTAGCTATGTCTAATCAGACTGCATACCCCGGAGCATTGGATATCGCAGGTTACAACTATACAGAAGGTATGTATGCCAAAGATCATCAGACATACCCTGAGCGCGTAATTTATGGTAGTGAAAACCGCCATGAACTAAGCGCATGGAAAGCGGCAAGAGATAATGAATATATTTTCGGACAATTCCTGTGGACAGGTATAGACTATCTGGGAGAGTCGGGGCGCTGGCCGTCAAGAGGCTTTTACTCGGGCCTGCTTGATTTCGGAGGCTTTATTAAACCCAGGGGATATTTCCGTCAATCACTTTGGTCTGATAAACCGATGGCTTATCTGGGAACTTACCCTACACCGGGAAAAGGAAGCAAAAGCCAGATGAAAGACGTATGGTCTCAGTTGGATGCAGAAAATGAAGGTAATTATGAAGAGAAAACCCCATCGATGGATGCATGGCCTATCTGGAATTACCAGGAAGGACAGTCTATCCGTGTAGTAAGCTATACCAATGCAGCGAAAGCGAGACTGGAACTGAATGGAAAAGAGGTTGGCCAGACAAAGGATTATGACGATAATACAGGTATTATCTACTGGGATATCCCTTATCAGGCAGGTAAGCTGGAAGTGATAGGAATGGATAAGAATGGGAATGAAACAGCCCGTTATGCGATACAATCTTCTACGCAGCCTCATGCTTTGACCATTGTGCAATCAGAAAAAGAGGTTTGCAAAGACAAAGGCCTTATTCAGGTAATAGTGCAAGTAGTGGACGAGAATGGTGTGCCGGTAATGCTATCTGATAATGAAATCACTTGCAGAATAAGCGGCCCTGCAAAGCTATTAGGATTGGAAGCTAGTAATAATGAAGATATGAGTGACTATACAGATAATAAGCATCGTGTGTTTCATGGTCATATTCTGGCTTACATACAGGCTACAGGCGAGCAGGGTGAGGTTAAAGTCCAGTTCACATCTCCTTGGCTGAAGTCAGCGGAAGAGACAATTCAGGTCAAATAGGACAATATATAATCAATCTCTTTATAATAAAAACGGCGTCGGTAATTGAACTACCGACGCCGTTTTCTATCGTACTTTTTATAATGGTTTATTTGGCAATATCAATCAATTCCACTTCGAAAATGAGATTGGAAAAAGGCTTTATAGAACCTTGTTCTCTTGCTCCATAAGCTAAATCGTAAGGGATGTATAACATCCATTTTGAGCCGACAGGCATTAATAGTAAGGCTTCAGTCCAACCCTTGATTACTTGGCCTACACCAAATGTAGTAGGTTCTCCTCTTTCAATACTGCTGTCGAATACAGTTCCGTCTAGTAATGTACCTTTATAGTGAACTGTTACGCGGTCTGTTGCAGCCGGCTTGGCTCCTGTACCTTCTGTTATTATCTTATACTGCAAACCGCTAGGCAATGTCACTACTCCGTTCGCAGCCTTATTCTCTGCCATAAATTTATCACCTTCGGCAATCTGGCTGGCATATTCGGCTTTCATTTCTTCCGCTTTCTTCGCTTCGTTTACCTCTTGTGCTTTTTGAGCGGCATCCTGTATAATACCTTCTGATCCTTCTATTAGTAGTTTTTCATCTTTCAGGCTATTAGAGAAAGCTGAAACAAAGGCATCGATATTCAGCTTGCCGGCTCCGCCTAATATTTCTTTCGAGAAATTATCGGTCATAGTCGAAAGCTGGCTGCCAATTGCCACACCCGAATTAAATGCAGATTTACTTTTATCTTGTTTTATCGTTTGCGCAAAACCGACCAAAAACTCTTCTAAATTGGCAGCATTGGCTTTTGTCAGGGAATCTAACTTGGAGGCCATTTCCACCTTCAGTTTACTTTGTTTTGCGGCATCAGCCTCTTTTTCTATTTTGGATGTATAGTCAGCTCTCACCGCAGCGGTATCGGCTATAACTCCCATTTGAGACAGATAAGGTTTCAACCCGCTTTGTACCATGTTTACACCAAGAGCATAAGATATGGTATCAGCCTGAGTACTCAGAATAGGCTCTGCCGCCACGATTTTCTTAGATGTTGTTTTTTTCTGTGCAAGCAGGCCTTCCGGGCTTAATATTGCGCATGCAACCAAAGAGAACAGTAATAATTTCTTCATATGACTAATTTTATTTGTTGATATTCTATGTTTATAGTTTCTGAGAATGTGTATATTATATCGAGATGCAAAAGTAGTATTTTTTATCCGTCTATATAATAACTTCAATAAACTTATTGTGAAATCTTGTAAAAACTTGAAAACTAATCACTACCTTTGCGCGTCCTTAACGGCTGACTCTCTTATGTCGAATATTCTTTGGGGTGGGAGTAGGCCTGTTGAAGGGTTAATTACCACATAAGAATATTTATAATTTTTAATGAAAACATTTGAAGAATTAGGGGTTGCAGCGAATATCCGCAAAGCGATCGAAGAAATGGGTTACGAGAATCCCATGCCCGTGCAAGAAGAAGTGATTCCATACCTGCTGGGCGAAACAAGCGACATAATCGCATTGGCGCAAACGGGAACGGGCAAGACAGCCGCTTTTGGATTGCCTGTACTACAAAAAATCGAAGTAAAAGAAAACGTACCTCAGGCATTGATACTGTGTCCTACCCGTGAACTCTGTTTACAGATAGCAGGTGATCTGGCAGATTATTCAAAATATATTGACAATCTGAGAGTTCTCCCTGTATATGGAGGGTCGAGCATTGAGAGCCAGATTAAATCTCTGAAAAGAGGAGTACAGATTATCGTTGCTACTCCGGGGCGTCTGATAGACCTTATCAACCGTAAAACGGTAGATTTGAAGAACATAAAATATGTTGTGCTTGATGAGGCGGATGAAATGCTGAATATGGGCTTTACGGAAAGTATCGATGAGATACTATCTAAAGTACCAGACGAAAGAGTAATGCTCCTTTTCTCGGCTACAATGCCAAAGGAGATTGCCAAGATTACCAAAAAATACATGCAAAGCCCTAAAGAAATTACGATTGGCCGTAAGAATGAAGGGTCGAACAATGTAAAGCATGTATATTATATGGTGCATGCAAAAGATAAATATCTGGCGTTAAAACGTATTGCCGACTATTATCCGAATATATATGGTATCATTTTCTGCCGTACCCGCCGCGAAACACAGGAGATTGCCGACAAACTGATACAGGACGGATACAATGCCGATTCTCTGCATGGTGATCTGTCTCAGGCACAGCGGGATTATGTGATGCAGAAATTCCGCATTCATAATATTCAGTTACTGGTTGCAACTGATGTAGCTGCCCGCGGACTGGACGTTGACAGTCTTACACATGTTGTCAATTACGGATTGCCTGACGATATAGAATCATATACCCACCGTAGCGGACGTACAGGCCGTGCTGGTAAAACAGGTACATCCATCTCTATTGTCCATGTAAAAGAGAAGGGTAAAATCCGGGAAATTGAGAAAATCATCAATAAGAAATTCGAGCAGGGAGTAATTCCTTCGGGAGAAGCCATTTGCGAAAAGCAATTGTTCAGTCTTGTTGACAGAATAGAGAAAGTAAAGGTAAACGAAGATGAAATATCGAACCTTCTCCCATCTGTGTACAGGAAACTCGACTGGCTGGAAAAAGAAGATATTATAAAGCGTGTTGTGGCTCTTGAGTTTAACCGCTTGATCGACTATTATCGTGATGCAGATGAAATAGAGGCTCCTTCCGACCGCTTCTCCAAAGGAGACGATAAGTCATACCCTCGTCGCAAAGACCGTGAACGTTCTGATCGTTCTTCGGGAGGTAGCCGCGGTGCGGAAAAGGGATACTCTCGTCTTTTCATTAATATCGGACGTACAGACAGTGTGAATCCGGCAACACTCATGGGATTGGTAAATGATTTCGTACCAGAGAAGGTGAATATCGGACGTATTGATATCATGCAAAACTTCTCCTTCTTCGAAGTACCTGAAAAGGATGCTCAGAAAGTGATAAGCGCAATGAGTCGTCAGGAACAGAACGGTCGTCGCATATCTGTAGAAGTTGCCCAAGGTGGCGGAGGTGGAGACCGTGGTAATTCCGGCGCTTCCCGTTCCGATAGAAGTGGAGGATATCGTGGAAACAGTGGTTCTTCACGTTCTGATAAGGGATCGAAAAGAAATTCAGATTTCAGATCTTCAAAACCGTCGGATAAAGGACATCGAAAAGGTGGACGCAAGCCGAAGTTTTCCTGATAGGAGACTAAGTTAACATTTATATATATACGTCAGTTGTCTTATCGATACGGGATAAGTGACTGACGTTTCTTTATATAGCGATTTCTTATTTGATAGTCTTATCCCTTAATACTGTCTGTAATAGAAACTCGACCATTCTTTTCTTATATCGAAGCATTGATTCCATATAAAAATAGATAAGCACTGATGCTAGAATAAGAGTGAGACTGTAGTCCCTGTATTGATTTCTGACTCTATCTTATATTCAATTCCGTTCTTGTCCAGTATACGTAAGGCTATTGAAAGGCCGATACCGCTACCTTGCACCTCGTTCGTATTATCTGCCCGATAAAAAGGTCTACTGATATCTGCCAGTTGGTCTGATGGAATACCAATACCCTTGTCGGCAATGGACAAGCACAGCCTGTCAGATTTCTTGTAGAGATGTATGGTGACATTCTCTCTGGAAGAATACTTCACCGCGTTTTCCACCAGATTGAATAAAGCAATCAGTAATTGGGTCCTATCCTTATCTACAGACATCAGTTGCTCATCTTCCGGTTGTATATCCATATTTACCAGAATCTTAGAACTGGGATAGAGGCTTTTCATCTTGCTTATAATCTCCCATATCAGTTCGTCTATCCGCATACAAGAGGCTTCCTTTTCATCCTTCTTCAGGTCGGAAATAATAATGAGAGTGTCCAATATCTCTTCCATTTGCACTATCTGTTCAATAAGCTTTCCCGACAGTTGCCGGTATTCTTCAGGGCTGCGGTCTTTTATAGAGAATAAATCTACATTCCCCATCATGGAAGCCAATGGAGTCTTAAATTCGTGGGAGACATATCTTACAAAATTCTTTTGGATAATAACCGTCTCGGATATCTTTGCCAGTAAATCATTGAATGTTTCTATGAGGTTCTGCAATTCATCTTTTGTATCAGGCGATTGTATCCGGACATTCAGATTTTTTGTAGATATGTTTTTCACCTGGCTTATCACATCACTAAACGGACGGTATGCGATGCGCGATACCCAGCGGCTGAGGACGACAATAGCTAAAAGTCCGATAACAAAGGATGTGATCAATATCCACAACAATAGATTCACCTGTTCGGTAAGTCCGCTTTCGGGCACTTTGGCGATAACGACAAAGTCTCCCTGATTATCTTCATAGAATATGCCATAGCAAAGATATTCGTCTATAGTGAAAGACAAATGCCTGTTGAGCCGTATCTTATCCAGAATAGAAACAGGGATATCGGATACACCGACGCCATATGCTATATTATTGTGCATGTCATATACCTGATAATATGAGTCGGTTACCATTTCTTCAAACTGTGCCTTAATCTTTGCAAACTCTCTGTCGTTTAATTCGTCCTCCTCAAGGTAGAACAAAGCTGATATATGAGCCGTTTTTTCAAGATTACTATAAATGGATTTCTTTGAGTTGTTGTAGAACAGGCCGTATATAAGCAAGGATATAATAGCGAAGATTATACCGAAGATAAGAGAACAATACAGGCTCAGGCGATTTTTTACTTTCATGCGATACCTCTAATCATAAGTTTCTATCATATAACCCCGTCCCTTTACAGTTTTGATAAGCTTTACATGTCCATCCGTATCTATCTTATTCCGCAGGTACGAAATGTATACATCCACCACATTTGTATTCGTATCGTAGTTTACACCCCATACGGTATCCAGCAATTGGGCGCGGGACAATACTTTGTCCTTATTTTCCATCAGTAATTTCAATAATTTGAATTCCTGCATTGTAAGTTTAATCTCTTCACCTCCTCTTTCTACCCGGTGTCTGTCTTTAAATAGCTTAAGATCGTCACATTCCAGTACATCGGATGCAACATCATACTTTAATCCTGCCCTACGGGTCAATGCATTGATATGGGCTATCAGTTCCCTGAGGAGAAACGGCTTGGTCAGGTAATCATCTGCTCCACAGTCCAGCGCCCTGATTTTGTCCTCCGCATCACCTAAGGCACTGATGACAAGTATGGGGGTGTTGATTTTTTTATAACGCGTATATTGTAATAATTCGATACCATCTATATCTGGTAACATAATGTCCAGCAAGATCAGGCTCCACTCTTTTTCGCTGATCAGGCTACGTGCATCTACTCCGTTTTCGGCAAGAACAACAAAGTATCCGGTTTCTTCCAGACCTTTCACCACAAATTCACTGATGCGGTGATTGTCCTCTATTAATAAAATCTCCATAACACATAGTTTTAGAATTATAAAAGTAACGATTTTCAATTAATGCAAATATTATATTGAATTAAAACGTTCAATAATGCTATTGTGGGCAGTTGAGTGTTAGTTTTGCTGATTATTCAATAGTAAAAAAGGTAATAAAAGTAACAGTTTTTTCAGTGAACAGTTAACAGCCATTAGTTAACAACTGGTATCTCGTATCTTGTCTACTTGTAACTATTCCCAAAAAGGTAACAAAGGTTACACTTTTTCTACCTATTACTTTTTACCCACTCTGTAACCTCCCCATTTGGGCAGGGCTGTTAAGTTCTCCACCTTATTCTGTTATTTTCTGCTGTCATTCTGAACGAAGTGAAGAATCCCGACCCTGAGAAACGAGATGTTTCACTCCGTTCAACATGACACAGAGGGTATAAGAATTCAGAACTTAACAGCCCTACCCCTCGGGGAAGTTGGAGTGGTCAATCAATATTTCAAAGAACTATCAACTATAAGTTTATACTACTATAGATAAATTTTTCAAGAGATATTATGCTTCGTTCTCCTTATTACATTTTTGATTTAAACCTTAAAATATCTATCTTTGAAAAATCTGATTTTAAAATTTGATCAAAATGATAAACACCCGTCAATTATTAGTAGCAAGTACTTTGCTGCTATTTACATGTGTAAATATGAATGCTCAAAAGACCGTTAAGTTATGGGGTACAAATCCTCCGACAAGTAATGAAATAACAGAAGCTGAGAAATATGAGAGAGATGGAGGCTGGGTTGTAAATGTATCTTCTCCTGAACTTTCGATCTACCAGCCCGACAAAGCAAAAAGCACGGGAATAGCTGTTGTGATATGTCCCGGAGGAGGATATGCCGGACTGGCTATCGAGCATGAGGGTGTGCAGTTTGCGCAATGGCTGAGCGGGCAGGGAATAACTGCCGCTATATTAAAATACCGAATGCCAAATAAGCATAAGGAAATCCCATTAGATGATGCACAACAGGCAATCCGCTATATGCGTGAACATGCTGGTGAACTTGGTTTTGATGTCAATAAAATAGGTATTGCGGGTTTTTCTGCAGGCGGTCATCTGGCTGCGACAGCCTCCACTCATTATGCTATAGAGGGTACAAGCACAAGGCCTGACTTTTCAATCCTTTTCTATCCCGTTATCACAATGGAAGTGGCTACGCATGGAGGTTCCAAGTTAAATCTATTAGGAGATAATCCTTCTATTACCGATGTGTATACTTTTTCGAACGAAAGGCAGGTAAATGTGAACACTCCGCCTGCAATATTGTTATTGAGTGATGACGACAAGGCGGTTCCGCCGGCTAATAGCATATTATATTACGATGCCCTGAAACAGAATGATGTGCCGGCAACAATGTATATATTCCCCGAAGGAGGGCATGGCTGGGGTATGAGAGAGAATTTCAAATATCATACACAAATGCTGGACTTGTTGGCTATGTGGCTGAAAGATATACAAAACAAACAATAATATTTAATCAAAAACCAGTATAACTAAGATGCAAAAAATAAAAGTAGCGAATCCCATTGTGGAGATGGATGGCGATGAAATGACCCGTATCATCTGGCAATATATTAAGGATAAACTAATTCTCCCTTATGTAGAAATCGACCTGAAATATTATGACCTGAGCATTCAGAACCGTGATGCAACAGACGATCAGGTAACAATAGACAGTGCTGAGGCCACTAAAAAATACAAAGTAGCTGTAAAATGTGCCACCATTACTCCGGATGAGGCCCGTGTAGAAGAATTTGATCTGAAAAAAATGTGGAAATCTCCCAATGGTACTATCCGTAATATAATAGGGGGTACAGTTTTTCGCGAACCGATTATTATCAGCAATATCCCACGTTTAGTGAATACATGGACACAGCCGATTATTATAGGGCGTCACGCAAATGCCGATCAGTATAAAGCCACCGATTTTGTAACAAAAGGGAAAGGTACATTAACTCTTACCTTTACACCCGAAGAGGGTGAACCTCAGTCATACACTGTCTATAATTACAGTGGTGATGGAGTGGCTATGGGTATGTACAATACGGATGAGTCTATATATGGGTTTGCCCATTCTTGTTTCAGATTGGCGTTACAGAAGAAATATCCGTTGTACCTATCCACAAAAAATACAATATTGAAGGCTTATGACGGCCGTTTCAAAGATATATTTCAGGAAGTCTATGATAACGAGTATAAGGCAGAATATGAAAAAGCCGGTATTACATACGAACATCGTTTGATTGACGATATGGTGGCTTCTGCCCTGAAATGGAACGGAGGTTTTGTCTGGGCTTGTAAGAATTATGATGGTGATGTACAGTCCGATACAGTGGCGCAGGGATTCGGCTCTCTTGGCCTGATGACTTCAGTGCTGCTTACCCCTGACGGGCAGATAATGGAAGCGGAAGCTGCTCATGGAACGGTAACACGCCACTATCGTCAGCATCAGCAAGGTAAAGAGACATCGACGAATCCAATAGCTTCTATCTTTGCATGGACAAGAGGTTTGGCACATCGAGGAAAACTGGATGGAAATCAACCATTGATCGATTTTGCTAATAAGCTCGAAGAAACCTGTGTAGAAGTAGTAGAACAGGGCAAAATGACTAAAGACCTGGCCTTGCTTGTATATGGAGATAAAATGGAGCGTTCAAATTATCTGAATACAGAAGATTTTCTGGATACAATCAGTCACAGTTTACAGGCTAAATTAGCATAATATCAGATCAAATATAAATGAAGAACACTTGCAGCATGATTGCAAGTGTTCTTTTTATTTTCTTATTCCGCAAATTTAAGTCCCTGTAACTTATTCCAGCTTCCTCGTGTAAAATCAGGTATTTCTACCGGAGCCGAATTGTTATCAAGAGATATTTCGGTCAAAGGTATCAGACTGCACCACTCGGCAAGGTCATACACATCCATGTCCAGAGGCAATCCCTTTTGCAGGCAATATATCAGGCGGTAATCCATTACGAAGTCCATTCCTCCATGTCCGCCTACTTCTTTGGCTTTGACTTCTATATCTTTAACTATAGGATGTTTGTATTTTTCCATCAGAGCTTTCCGTACATCATCCGGTACAAAACTGTGCGCATTCAGGTTTTCATGGTTGGCAGCCACAGTCGGGTCTATTGCTCCTCCATCGAGAGCATAACCTTGTGCCGGGTATTTATTGGCAAAACCCTTTGTCCCTGTAAGCTGGTACATACGGCTGTAAGGACGTGGCGAATTCACATTGTGCTCGATAAGGATAGATTTACCTTTTTCGGTAGAGATAAGGGTCGAAGTATGCTCCCCATTGCGGAAATCTTTTACATCTTCGCCGGTTTTCTTTTTTATATAATTGATACTCGATATTTGTTTGGCATCTACAGATACAAGATAATTCATCTTGTCGCCACGATGTATATTCATCGCCTGACATACCGGTCCCAGCCCGTGTGTAGGGTATAGGTCTCCTCTGTGTTTTTTATTATAGTCCATACGCCAGTTGTTCCAGTATTGATCCCAAAAAGGTTGTAGGCCATGTATATACGCACCTTCACCATGTACGATTTCGCCAAGCAGCCCTTGTTGAACCATGTTGAGGGTGGTCAGTTCGAAGAAGTCATATACGCAATTCTCAAGTTGCATACAATGTTTCCGGGTCTGTTCCGAGGTATTTATTAATGCCCATATTTCATCCATTGCCATAGC
Source organism: uncultured Dysgonomonas sp. (assembly GCF_900079725.1). Classification (NCBI taxonomy): domain Bacteria; kingdom Pseudomonadati; phylum Bacteroidota; class Bacteroidia; order Bacteroidales; family Dysgonomonadaceae; genus Dysgonomonas; species uncultured Dysgonomonas sp. The sequence goes on along the minus strand of NZ_LT599032.1, from coordinate 1,951,236 downwards.
TGCAGGTACTTCTATGGCCACATGTTTTCCATCTTTCATACCTTGCACACCTATGGTCGCGTGCGATTTCCAATCAGTAGCGATATATATTAGATCTACATTCGGCAAAGCTGTAACCTTACGCCAGACCGAGGTGTCGCCGTAGAATTCCTGTGCCTTTGGTAATCCCTTTTCCATGAGCATCTTATTCACCTTTTCCGTGTTTTTTTGCTCCACATCGCAGAGAGCGATAACTTCCACACCCTTTATGTGTGTCATACGGTCTACAGCTCCCGGACCACGCATTCCCAGACCGATGAAAGCTACACGGACAGTCGGTAATGGATCGGTTTTCAATTCTAAAACATCGCTTTGTCCGGCAGGACGGGTAGGAACTTCTGTTTTTATGAAAGATGACCGTTCAGTCACTTTTTGTTGTCCGCAACTGATAAATAGGAGACAAAGTAAAAATAATGAAAGATTTTTTTTCATGGGATAGAATATTTATAGGTCAATATAGTGTCTTAAAGTATCTGTGTCTTATGGATAGATAGTTGTCACAAAAAAAGTATTTGGTATCTTAATATTATAAATGTCTTTCTGTCGGTTGTACTGCAAGATAAGGAAAATCCTTTAGTAGTGCATCTTCATTATCTTTAAAGAATGCCATAGTCAATTCATAGCCGGCCTGATATATCTCTTCCACGTGGTCGAGGTCGAACATTGAATAGCGGGAGAGCGCCACCGACTCTATCAGATAATCGCATAGATTACGATCGAGCAGCGTATTCGAACCGGACATGTAGTGGAACGAGCGCTCTGCAATGTACTTTATCGAGCTGCGGAATTCGGACTTAGTAATCGGACTTACATTTACCCCTATTATCTTTGTGCATTCGCGGCGTATGGTCGAAACCGGGAAGTTCTTGAATAGCCCTCCGTCTACATAATAATGTTTGTTGATCTCCACGGGCCTGAATATAATAGGGACGGAGCATGAGGCTATTACTGCCGGTATTAACGGACCAGAGGTAAACACCATACTTTCTCCATGCTCTATGTCCGTAGCCACCACATGCAGGGGTATTTTCAGATCTTCGAAGTTTTTTGATTTTAAATGCTTTTTCAGAAAAGACTGGAAACCTTCACTTTTAAAGAATCCTCCGTGAGGTATTGCAAATTCGGCAAACTCACGAAAAACCTTTTTCTTAAAAAATGATATTATCTCTTCGGGCGTGTGTCCGTCAGCATATAGTACTCCGGCAAAAGCTCCTGCGCTGGTACCCGATATGATTTCAGGATAAAGCCCTCTTTCATTGAGTGCCTGTAGTACACCAAGATGGGCAAAACCTTTTGCTCCTCCTCCACTCAGAGCTATTCCTAGCTTATATATATTCTTTTCGGAGCTCATTTATTGTGTGACACTGGGTTTAGTTCAGAGCAAATTTAGTTATAATCCTTTTACTTATGAAACTGTTGGAGTAATAAATTGAAAGGTGAAGGTGATCTTAATAATAAGACCATTGAATCGGACATCAGATTCTTGTATAATGAAAAAAGCCCCCGCTTCGATTTATCAAAGCGGGGGCTTATGTATTTTAGGTAATAATTATTTTACTTCAAACTCTTGTTTCATATCTATTTCTTCTTTGTTTTCATCATAAAAATGATATTCGAGAAGAGCCAGATTCTGGTTTGGTAATATATTTATTCCCATACTGTATCTCCATTTCCACTGCCATTTGAGGGAAACAAGACCTTGATTGATAAACGCTGCAACGTATGGATGTACGTGCAAGGTAAATTTCTTCACTTTCAGATCTTTCACAAGATAACTGATTTTCATACGCAAGGTGTCTGTGAATAATATGGATGGCCTTATCTCTCCTTTTCCGAAACAGTTGGGACAAATCTCGGTTGTGGTGATTTCCATTTCGGGACGAACGCGCTGCCTTGTGATTTGCATCAATCCAAATTTGCTTAAAGGCAAAATGTTGTGCTTGGCGCGGTCGTTGGCCATTAATTCCTGCATTCTTGTTATCAGTTGACTGCGGTGCTCGCCTTCAGTCATATCTATAAAGTCGATTACGATTATGCCCCCCATGTCTCGTAATCTTAGCTGTCTGGTTATTTCTTCTGCTGCCGCGGAATTCACTTCCCAGGCGTTATTTTCTTGTCCGGCTTCCGGATTCTTTGACCTGTTGCCGCTGTTTACGTCTATTACGTGTAATGCTTCCGTGTGTTCTATAATCAGATATGCTCCATTGCGGAATGTCACTGTTTTACCAAAAAGTGCTTTTATTTGTTTTGTAACGCCGAAGTTGTCGAATATGGTGAGATCACCATCATATTGTTTTACAATATTTTTCTTTTCGGGAGCAATGAATGAAATATAGTCTTTTATCTGATTACATGTATCGGGATCGTTTACATGAATCTCTTGAAAGCTAGGGTTGAATACATCGCGCAAAAGTGCAACAATACGTCCTGTTTCTTCAAAGACGAGTGTCGGTAATTTGCTTTTTTGTATTTTGGGTAGATTGTCGTCCCATCGCTTTACGAGTGTTTTCAGCTCAGTATCCAGGTCGGCTACTTTTTTGCCTTCAGCTACAGTTCTGACTATTACGCCGAAGTTTTTAGGCTTTATGCTCTGTATCAGTTGGCGTAGTCGGGCTCGTTCTTCCTTCGACTTTATTTTTTGCGATACGGAGACTTTATCATTGAAAGGTATAACAACGAGGAAACGTCCGGCCAGGGACAATTCCGATGTAAGGCGGGGGCCTTTTGTCGATATAGGTTCTTTGGCTATTTGTACCAGGATTTCCTGTCCGGGTTTCAGTATGTCGCTGATAGAGCCATCCTTGTCGATATCATTCTCCAGTTTCATTTTGGAGATGTTCGGGAATTTTTTCTTATCAGCCAGTGCCTGTTTGTAGAACTTATCAACAGATTTGAATTGAGCACCAAGATCTAAATAGTGAAGAAAAGCGTCCTTTTTGTATCCAATGTCTACAAAAGCAGCGTTTAGTCCGGGCATAAGTTTTTTCACTTTGCCGGCATAGATGTTTCCTACCGCGTATGAAGCGTCTCTTCCTTCTTTCTGCAGTTCGACAAGTTTTTTGTCTTCAAGTACTGCTATCGAGACTTCATTGGGCTGAACATCGACTACTAGTTCGCTATTCATAACTATAATTTAGAAGTTGAAAATTAGATTTAAATATATTCAGTATTTAAACCTGAAAATAGGGTTGCTTCTTTATGTCCGAGAAGCGGGTTTCATATAATACACAAAGAACAAACTTAAAATTCAACAATTTGTAAGTTTGTTCCTGTATATTTCTGTTAAAGAAAGAAATAAGGCTTATTTTTTCTTTTTGTGCCTATTCTTTCTCAGTCTTTTTTTGCGCTTATGCGTAGACATTTTATGTCTTTTTCTTTTCTTTCCGCTTGGCATGTTATTTATATATTTAGTAATTAATAATTATGTGCGTCTCAATTACTTTCTTACTTGGATTACGAAAGTTTTAGCCGGTTTGAATGCCGGAATTGAATGTGCTGGTATGATGATAGTCGTGTTCTTAGAGATGTTACGAGCTGTTTTTTGAGCTCTTGTCTTCACGATGAAACTACCGAAACCTCTTAAATAAACATTTTCATTCTTGCTCAGGGAGTCTTTAACTACGTCCATGAATGATTCAACTGTTTTCAATACAGTCGCTTTGTCTATGCCTGTATTTTTCGCAATCTCGTTAACGATGTCAGCTTTTGTCATTTTCTTATTTTTTTAGATTCAAAACAATTAATTTTTTGGACTGCAAATATATAGCTTTTTATTTACCTTTGAAACAAATAATAACCATTTTTTCTAAATAATGCAGAAATTAACTTTCGGCGACAGATGATTTTTGCTTATGGTAAATAATTGTAAATGAGTAAAGAAAAAGATTTAAGATTGAGCTCTATATTAATAAGGTGGTATGATCGGAATAAGCGGGACCTGCCCTGGCGTGAGACTACAGACCCTTATATTATTTGGATTTCAGAAATTATATTACAGCAAACGCGTGTAGATCAGGGGTATGCGTATTTTGACCGGTTTGTAAAAAGATTTCCTTCTGTAGATTTGCTGGCAAAGGCCGAAGAGGATGAGGTTCTGAAGCTTTGGCAGGGTTTGGGATACTATAGCCGTGCGCGTAACCTCCATGCTGCTGCAAAAATGGTTTTAGATAAATATCAGGGAGTTTTTCCACAGGGCTATACTGATGTTTTGAGCCTGAAAGGAGTGGGAGAATATACGGCTGCTGCAATCCTATCTTTCGCCTATAATCAGCCGTATGCTGTTGTCGACGGTAATGTATTCAGAGTGCTGTCGCGTATATTTGCAGTGGAAGAGCCTATAGATAGTACAAAAGGTAAGAAATTGTTCTCTCAGCTTGCTCAGGAACTTCTTGATGATAAAAGGGCAGGTTTGCACAATCAGGCAATCATGGAATTTGGGGCATTGCAATGTGTGCCTGTATCTCCCGATTGTATCAATTGTCCGGCTTCGGTAATGTGTCTTGCCTATGCTCAGGATAAGGCGAATGCATATCCGGTTAAAGCCGGGAAGCAAAAGGTGCGTGCCCGGTTTTTCAATTATTTTGATGTCAGGTCCGACGATGGATATATGCTTCTGCATAAACGTACGGCCAAAGATATCTGGCAAGGCTTGTATGAATTACCGTTGATAGAAACCGCAGAGGTTATGTCTATAGAGGAGTTGCACAGGACAGATGGTTTCAGGCATATATTCGAAAATGGAGATGAGCTCCATATTAAATATATAACGCAAATGAAGCACATTCTTTCTCATCAGACTATATATGCAGCATTTTATCAGGTGTCGGTTCGAAAGGTGTCGGCTGTGGATGAATATATAGAGGTGAGAGCTAGCGATGTAGATGAATATCCTGTGTCTCGTCTGGTTCATAAATATTTAGAAAAAATGTAACTATTCGGGTCTGGTATTTGCATAAGCCGCAAAACACTATAACTTTGTACGAAACATAAACAAATATCGAAACATGGATAAGATATCTTTAATTGTTCCTTGCTATAATGAAGAACAAGCTCTCCCCTTCCTATATAAAGAATTAGTGAAACTGACAGACGAAATGCCGGAACAGGAATTTGAATTTATTTTCATCAATGATGGTTCTAGGGATAAGACATTGGAGTTGGTAAAAGAATTGAAAGAATCAGACGATAGGGTGCATTTTGTGTCTTTCTCCCGGAATTTCGGAAAGGAAGCAGGTATATATGCGGGGCTAAAAGCGGCAACAGGTAATTATATATCATTGATCGATGCTGACTTGCAGGACCCTCCATCTCTTTTGAAGGAGATGTATGAGAGTCTTAAAACGGAAGAGTTTGATTGTGTGGCCACAAGGCGTGTCGACAGAAAGGGTGAGCCTGTTATGCGCTCATTTTTTGCTAAACAGTTTTATAAACTGATAAACAAAATCTCAGATACGGAAGTTGTCGACGGTGCGCGTGATTTCCGCTTGATGACCCGGCAGATGGTAGATGCCATTCTTGAAATGAGTGAGTACAACCGTTTCTCAAAAGGTATATTTGGCTGGGTTGGATTCAAAACCAAATGGATCGCTTTTGAAAACGTAGAACGTGTTGCGGGCGAAACCAAATGGTCGTTTATCGGGTTGTTTCTATATTCGCTGGAAGGGATAATCGCTTTCTCTACCCGGCCTTTGCTTATTGCCTCCCTGTTTGGTATCTTGTTTTGTCTTATCGCATTTGTGATGATTTGTGTTATCATTTTCAAAACGTTGGTCTTTGGAGACGATGTTCAGGGCTATCCTTCCACTATGTGTGTGATCTTCTTTATCGGAGGCATTCAATTATTCTGTCTTGGTATTTTGGGGCAATATCTTTCCAAAACTTATCTGGAAGCCAAAAAACGTCCTATTTACATCGTAAAGGAAAAAGCATAAAAGGTTATTTTGCAATCTTTAGTTGTCAAATTTGAATAATTTGGCATATAAATTTTTGTGTTTAAAAAATAAAACTGTAATTTTGCGCCGATTGTCCGCAGACTCTCATTTGGTGCGCTTTCTACGCTTTTAGCAAAGTGTCACGAATACCATCGAAAGTGATTGACAATTGATAGAAAAGTTTTAATCTTAAAATGAAAATATGAGTTCTTCTGCTCTTTTTTTAGTAGTTCTTTTGACGGGAATTATGCTTGTGTGTGCCGGGCTTGGCATGGCATTGTTGTTATCACCAAAATCATTTAATGCACAAAAAGGAGAGCCTTATGAATGTGGGGTTCCTACTCACGGTACTTCATGGATGCAGTTTAAGGTAGGATATTACCTTTATGCTATCCTGTATCTGATGTTCGATGTTGAGGCGATCTTCTTATTTCCGTGGGCGACTGTCGTTCGGAATTTAGGGATGCCCGGATTATATAGCATATTGTTTTTCGTATTAATCTTAGGTCTTGGACTGGCCTATGCATGGAGGAAAGGAGCATTGCAATGGAAATAAAGAAGATATATATAAAAGGTATTCCTAACGATGAGTTTAAGGATAATGAGTACCTTGAAGATTATATAAAGGAACTGAATGAAAACGGAGTTCCCGTTGTTGTAGGAAAGTTGGATGATCTTATTAACTGGGGACGCTCCAATTCTGTCTGGCCTCTGGCATTCGCTACCAGTTGTTGCGGTATCGAGTTTATGGCTTCAGCTGCTGCTCGTTACGATCTTGCCCGTTTTGGGATGGAGGTTACGCGTAACAGTCCCCGTCAGGCCGATACAATGGTGGTAGCAGGTACGATCGTACATAAAATGGCTCCGCTGCTGAAACGTGTGTACGACCAGATGGCAGAGCCGAAATATGTTGTGGCTATGGGCAGTTGTGCTATTTCCGGCGGTCCGTTTGTAGATTCATACCATGTAGTGAAAGGAATAGATGAAATAATGCCGGTAGATGTATATGTGCCGGGATGTCCTCCTCGTCCGGAAGCACTATTCTATGGCTTGATGCAGCTGCAACGTAAAATCAAGGTAGAACGCTTTTTGTTCAAAGTGGATAAAAAGAATAAGTAACCTCTTTCTGGTTACACCAGGGGATGGTTATTCCCCATATAAAACGAACATGTAATTCGCAACTATAATATATCGATGGAAAACATCAGGAAAGTAATATTGGAAGCCGTACCCGAAGCGGTGATCGAAGAAGCCGGAAGGCTTACGGTTACTGTGGAACCGGACAAATTACGCCATTTGGCAAAAGCTCTTCGTTGTCATGCAGAGTATCCTTTCGACTATCTGGCTATGCTGACCGGAATGGACTGGGGTGAAAAACTTGGAGTAAACTACCTCTTGGCATCATCAAAAGATTTATCCAAAGAGGTTGTCATGAAAACAGGTACAGCCGATAGAGAAAATCCTTTGCTTTATACTGTTACAGATATATGGGAAACTGCCCATTATAACGAACGTGAGGTATATGCAATGTTCGGTATCCGTTTTATCAATAATCCGGATATGCGCCGTTTCTTTCTCAATTCCGATTGGAATGGTTTTCCCTTGAAAAAAGATTATGATGCAAATCCTGTATTGAATCCCGTTTCGGTAGAGAGTAAAGATATCGTTGATATCGCTCCCCGGATTATGGAAACTCCTAACGGATTGAAGGAGGAAACTGTAAGGGTATTCGAAGAAACCGATTATATAATAAATATAGGGCCACAACATCCTTCTACTCACGGGGTAATGCACTTCCGTGTTGCGTTGGAAGGTGAGATGGTGAAGAAGATAGATGTTCATAGCGGATACATTCACCGCGGAATAGAAAAGATGTGTGAGAACATGACTTATCCGCAAATACTACACCTGACCGACCGCTTGGATTATCTTTCCGCAAACATCAACCGTCACGGATTATGTATGTGTGTGGAGAAAGCCGCAGGGATAGAAGTTCCGGAAAGAGCGCAATATATCCGTACCATTATGGATGAGTTGAATCGTATCGATTCCCATCTTGTAGCCTGGGCGACCATGTGTATGGACTTAGGTTCTACTACAGCCTTTATATATGGTATGCGTGAACGCGAGGAAATCCTTAAAATATTTGAACAAACATCAGGTGGACGTTTGATTATCAACTACAACGTCATCGGTGGTGTCATGTTCGATATATATCCTGATTTTCAGAAAGATGTAAAAGCATTTATTCCACTCATGCGCAAGCGCCTGAAAGAATATGACAGGTTATTTACCGGTAATGTTATCGCTTTGGGACGTATGAAGGGAATTGGCCTTCTGTCTAAAGAAGATGCTATCTCTTATGCGGTTACAGGGCCTGCAGGACGCGGTTCTGCATTTGCTTCTGATGTTCGTAAGCATGTACCTTATGCTCTTTACGACAAAGTAGAATTTACAGAAATTATACGCGAAGAGGGAGACGCTTTTGCCAGATACCTAAACCGTCTGGATGAAATAGAAGAGTCTCTGAAAATTATAGAACAATTGGTAGACAATATACCTGATGGCGAATTCTTAGCTAAAACAAAAGCTATCATCAAATTGCCTGAAGGAGAATTCTATCAGAGAGTGGAAGCCGGCCGTGGAGAATTCGGTGTATTCATCGAAAGCCGTGGCGACAAAGTTCCATACCGTCTGAAATTCCGTTCTCCGTCGATGGCTGCCGTATCGGTGATGCCTTTGATTTGTGAAGATGAGAAAATTTCAGACTTTATCGGTATCGGTGGTTCTATGGACTATGTAATTCCTGACATCGACCGTTAAATACAGATTAAGGTCTCAGTCCTATTTGTTGCTTTTGTATTTGCAACAGCAATAATAGGTTGCGGTTAAATAATGTTGCATTAAATGCTTTTTTTGCTTATTCATTTTATCAATATAAAAACATATGCTGTTAAAATTTTCGTTAGAGCCCTCTCAATTGACCACATGGCTTGATACATGGCTACACGCCAATTTGCCTACATGGGCAGCTCTGACAATAGAATTTGTACTGATAGGTATTGTCCTACTGACTCTTTATGCAGTACTGGCCTTGATATTAATATATGTAGAACGTAAAATTACGGCATTTTTCCAGGCTCGTTTAGGTCCGAACCGTGTAGGTAAGTACGGGCTCGTTCAGAGTGTGGCCGACATGGTTAAGATATTGCTAAAGGAAATTATTCATGTTAAGCAATCCGACAGGTTCCTGTTTTTTACAGCACCTTTCTTTATGATTGTGGCTTCCATGCTTACATTCGGTGCGTTACCATTCGGGCAGGGGCTTCAAGTCGTGGATTTCAATATCGGCGTATTCTATGTAATTGCCGTTTCATCGTTGGGTATCATCGGGGTATTACTTGCAGGATGGTCTAGTAACAACAAATATTCGATGATCGGTGCCATGCGAAGCGGTGCGCAATTTATTAGCTACGAGTTGTCAGCAGGATTTGCTTTGATGACAGTAGTTGTACTTTCGGGCACAATGAGTTTCTCTCAGATAATACAGGGACAGACATATCTTCACCAATGGAATATAATAGCAGGACACGTGCCCGCATTTATTGCATTTATTATCTATCTGATTTCAGGACATGCTGAGACTAATCGTGGGCCTTTCGACTTGCCGGAGGCTGAATCGGAGTTAACAGCAGGTTATCATACGGAGTATTCAGGATTGCAATTCGGGTTTTTCTATCTGGCAGAGTATCTGAATATGTTTATCGTTGCAGGTATCGCCGCTACAGTATTCTTAGGAGGATGGATGCCTATACAAATTGAAGGTTGGGATGGATTTAACCAGATAATGAACTATATTCCTTCATTCATGTGGTTCTTTATGAAAGCAGGATTCCTCGTTTTCCTTAGCTTGTGGGTAAGATGGACGTTTCCGCGTTTGCGTATCGACCAGCTATTGAACCTGGAATGGAAATATTTATTACCTATCAATATGGTAAACATATTATTGATGGTAGCTATGGTTTTGTTGGGTTGGACTCTTAAATGAGTAAAAGATAGTATTTAATACTGTTACAGATATAAAAAATAATAAAAAGGTCTCAGACCTTAATTTATAGAAAATACGACAATGAGTTCAGTATCAGAATATTTTTCAGGTTTATTTGGAGGTATCAAGTCATTGCTCACAGGTATGAGGGTGACATGGGGTGAGCTGTGGACAAAAAAGATCACGGAGCAATACCCTGAAAACCGTGCGACCCTTGTAATTCCTGACCGTTTCCGTGGCGAGCTGATCATGCCGCACGATGAAAATAACGAGCATGCCTGTACTGCTTGCGGTATCTGTCAGATGAATTGCCCGAACGGGACAATACAGGTTATATCGAAGAGTATAGAGACAGAAGACGGGAAAAAGAAAAAAATAATAGACCGTTATATCTACGATTTAGGAATGTGTACATTCTGTAATCTGTGTGTGATAACTTGTCCGTCGGATGCAATTGTTTTTGCGAATACGTTTGAAAATTCGCTTTTCACTCGTAGCAAGCTTATCCAGCAGTTAAACCATGAGGGATCTAAACTTCGTGAAAAGAAAAAAGAAAAACCGGCTCCTGCTGTAGTTTCAGCTCCTGTGGCTAAAGCCGAAGAAGCTGTGCATGGAAAGAGTGCTGCACCGGAAAATGTTCCTCAGACTCCGCTCGAACCTATACCTGCACAGGATATAAAAACGGCAGATGGAAGCCATCCCGAACTGGATGTGAAAAAGGATGTGACAACCAAGACAGTACCTGCATCGAAAACAGATGGAGATATTGAGCCAAAAGAAGATAAAGAATAAATAATATACGATAATCAACAGATTATGGCAGAACAGATTATATTTTACATTATAGCGACAATCATTGTGTTTTCCACCATCATGGCGGTTACAACACAGAAGATTATCCGCTCGGCGACATTCCTGTTATTTGTCCTTTTAGGTACAGCAGGTTTGTATTTACTACTCGATTATCATTTCCTGATGGCAGTACAGATAGCTGTCTATGCAGGAGGGGTGATGGTATTGTTCATCTTTGCTATCCTGCTCACCCATGAGCCGGGTGTGGATGTAAAATTCGAAAAACCGGGCAGGATGTTTGTTGCTGCTATTACAGCTCTGGCCGGACTTGGTATTTGTGGTCACATTATCTTCTACAATGTGAATAAATTCTATACTTATGTTACGCAGAGTGAATTGCAGATGCAGGATATAGGTATGGCGATGATGGGTACGGATAAATACCAATACTTGTTGCCGTTCGAGGCTATAAGCGTGTTGTTGTTAGCTTGTATTATTGGTGGTATAATGATTGCCAGAAAAAGATAAATAGACATTATGGGTGATTTTATAACAAGTTTTCTATCAGGACCGGTGCCTATCGAGGCATATCTGGCAGTAAGTACGATTATGTTCTTTGCCGGAGTATATGGTTTCCTTTCGCGTAAAAACATGTTGATGGTTTTGATTTCTGTGGAGTTGATGCTCAATGCTGCCGACCTGAATTTTGTGGTGTTCAATCGTTATCTATATCCGGGACAGCTCGAAGGATTTTTCTTTACGCTGTTTGCTATAGGAATAGCTGCAGCAGAAACAGCAATAGCCATCGCCATTATTATCAATATATACCGCCATGTGAAGAGTATATATATAGATGAGAATATTACTAAAATGAAAAACTAAGCAAGGAAAAGATATAAAATATGGACGCATTTAATTATTCTATACTGATACTTGTACTTCCTGTCGTAATGTTCCTCATTCTGGGGCTGGGCGGAAAATATATGAAGCCTGTAATTGCCGGAACACTGGGGAGCCTTTCCCTTGCTGTAATGGCGGTGTTGGCTTATACTACAGCTTATCAGTATTTCTTCGAAGTTGGAAAAGGTGCTGATGGCGTTTATCAGGCTATAAATGTATTCCACTTCCAGTGGTTAAGATTTACGGATACATTACATATCGATTTAGGTATGTATCTCGATCCTATCTCGGTGATGATGCTGGTTGTGATTACTACCGTATCTCTGATGGTACATGTTTATAGCTTGGGCTATATGAAGGGTGAAAAAGGTTTTCAACGCTATTATGCTTTTCTATCCCTGTTTAGTTTCGCCATGCTCGGGCTTGTTGTGGCCACCAATATATTCCAGATGTATATCTTCTGGGAACTTGTGGGTGTATCTTCATTCCTGCTCATCAGTTTCTATTATGTAAAACCGTCGGCAGTAGCAGCTTCAAAGAAAGCATTTATTGTTACCCGTTTTGCTGACTTTTTCTTCCTTGTAGGTATTCTGTTACTATCATATTTTACAGGTACATTTGATTTTGCCACATTGACAGCATCGAATGCAGATATCTGTGTATCGTCTACAGCCGGGATATCATTCCTCGGAATGTCTGTTCTATCGTGGGCAATGCTTCTGATATTTATGGGAGGTGCCGGAAAATCGGCGATGATGCCGTTCCATATTTGGTTGCCCGATGCGATGGAAGGCCCGACCCCTGCGTCAGCCCTTATCCATGCCGCAACGATGGTGGTAGCCGGAGTATTCCTTGTAGCGCGTTTGTTCCCGATATATTATTTTGGAGCTGAACAAATTTTAACCGTTATAGCATGGGTAGGAGCGATCACAGCATTGTTTGCTGCGGTAGTGGCATGTACCCAAACTGATATTAAACGTGTATTGGCATTCTCTACTATATCTCAGATTGCATTCATGCTTACCTCTTTAGGCGTTTCCAAATTTGGAGAACACGAAGGACTGGGTTATATGGCTGGTATGTTCCACTTGTTTACGCATGCATTCTTCAAGGCTCTGTTGTTCCTTGGAGCAGGAGCTATTATCCATGCGGTACACAGTAATGAGATGGGAGATATGGGCGGTCTGAAAAAATATATGCCGATTACGTGTATAACATTTGCAATCGCATTGTTTGCAATTGCCGGCGTACCATTCTTCTCCGGATTCTATAGTAAGGATGAAATTCTGGCTTCGGCTTTCGAACACAATAAAGCAATATATTTTATATTGAGTTTTGCTGCGGGACTGACTGCATTCTACATGACACGTCTTTTCCTACGCATATTCTTCTACGAAAGTGATAAGCACTATCATCACAAGCCTCACGAAGCAGGCCCTATGATGTTTATACCTCTCATTATATTAGCCATATTTGCATTTGGTGCAGGGTATATTCCATTCGGACACTTTGTAACATCTGACGGTGCACCATATGATATTCATATCAATTGGCAGGTAGCAATAACAAGTATCATTATCTCATTTATAGGGATGGGGGTTGCAGTGCGGATGTATTATAAGAAAAACGATATACCTGATAGAATTACAGCAAGCATCAGCACATTCTACAAATGGGCGTACAATAAGTTCTATTTTGACGAACTGTGGCTATATGTAACTCGTAATATTATCTTCAAACGTATCTCTGCAACGATAGCATGGTTCGATAAGAAGTTTGTAGACGGTTTTATGGATTCACTGGCTTATGTAACACAGGCTGCGTCGAGCGCAATCAAAGACTTCCAGTCGGGATACATTCAGCAATATGCATTTGCGTACCTGCTGGGAGCGTTGATACTGGTAGTCGGTTTTGGCGGATGGTTAATTGCTTTTATTTGTAAATAAGATATAGTTAAAAATATAAGAATATGAATATTCTTTCATTATTTGTTCTGGTTCCTGTTGTGATGTTGCTTGCGTTTATACCTTGCCGCAACATCAAACAAGTACGCACCGTGGGTGTAGTAGGTGCAGTTATAGAAGTTATTTTAGCTTTGGTTCTCCTGTTCATGTTCTATCAGGAACGTGCAGCAGGGAATGCAGCGGAAATGCTGTTCACATTCGATGCAGTCTGGTTTCAGGCAGCAAGCATGAATATACATTACGCTATCGGTGTTGATGGTATTTCTGTTCTGATGATACTGCTCACCGCTGTCATTATATTTACGGGGACTTTTGCCTCATGGAATATGAATCCGTTGCCAAAAGACTTCTTCATGTGGCTGACACTTCTGTCTATCGGTGTATATGGCTTCTTTATATCTTTGGACATGTTTACCATGTTCTTCTTCTATGAGATAGCTCTGATACCGATGTACTTGTTGATCGGCCTTTGGGGTACGGGACGTAAAGAATATTCGGCAATGAAACTTACCCTCATGTTGATGGGAGGTTCGGCATTCCTCTTTGTAGGTATTCTAGGTATATACTTCCATTCATCTACAACAGGCGATTATACATTTAATATACTGGAAATAGCTGCTAATAATTCGATTCCTGTCTCAGTCCAATACTGGGCATTCCCTCTTACATTCTTAGGCTTTGGAGTTCTTGGTGCTTTGTTCCCATTCCATACATGGTCGCCTGATGGTCACGCATCAGCACCGACTGCTGTATCTATGCTTCATGCAGGTGTATTGATGAAGCTGGGGGGATACGGGTGTTTCCGTATCGCAATGCGTCTGATGCCGGAAGCTGCTGACGAATTGTCTTGGATATTCATTATACTTACAGGTATTAGTGTTATATACGGAGCATTAGGAGCTATTGCTCAAACAGACTTGAAATATATCAATGCTTATTCTTCAGTGAGTCACTGTGGATTGGTATTGTTCGCTATATTAATGATGAACCAGACGGCTATGACAGGTGCTGTGATGCAGATGCTTTCACACGGTCTGATGACGGCTCTTTTCTTTGCCCTGATTGGTATGATATACGGGCGTACACATACACGTGATATCCGTCAGATGGGGGGGCTGATGAAGATTATGCCATTCCTGAGCGTATGTTATGTGATTGCCGGTCTGGCATCTTTGGGACTACCGGGATTGAGTGGTTTCGTTGCTGAGATGACTATTTTTGTTGGTGCATTTGAACACAACGATATGTTCCACCGGATATTTACGATTGCTGCTATATCATCAATCGTAGTAACTGCTGTTTATATACTGAAAGTGGTTGGTAAAATATTATACGGTCCGGTTCAGGATCCGCATCATCTGGAATTGACTGATGCCGTATGGCATGAAAAAATAGCAACAGTAGGATTGATAATCTGTGTTGCAGGTATGGGATTGTTCCCGGGATGGATTTCCGATTTGATCACCTCAAGTTTGGGATATATAAAATAAGTAAGAAATAGATTGTAAACATTGAAATTATAAGATATAAAAATGGATTTGAGTAATTATTTGTTGATGAAGCACGAGCTATCGCTGATAGTGGTATTTCTCTTACTTATTATTTATGATTTGTTTGCTTCGGACAACGCAAAGAAATATTTCTTCCCTGTAGCCTGTACATTATTTCTGGCACATACTGTCCTATGCTTCTTTTTTAAAGACAATGGAGCATCCTTTGCGGGAATGTATGTTACCGGTCCGGCTTATCTTACAATAAAGAATATACTGAATATAGGTGTATTTCTTATTTTCTTACAAGCAAATTCATGGCTCAACAGGCCAGATTCGATAATTAAGCGCGGAGAATTTTTCATGCTCACGATACTTACCCTGATAGGTATGAATCTGATGGTTTCTTCCGGAAACTTTCTATTATTCTATATTGGACTTGAAACAGCATCTTTACCTATCGCGGCTTTGGTTGCGTTTGATAAATACAGACAAGAATCGGCAGAAGCCGGAGCCAAATATATATTTAATGCTATCTTCTCGTCAGGTATGATGGTTTTCGGATTGTCGTTCCTTTATGGAGCTTGCGGAACGCTATATTATGCAGATATAGCTACAAATATATATTCTACGCCAATGGTAATAATGGCAATGATATTTATTCTTGCCGGAATATTCTTTAAAATATCCCTTGTTCCGTTCCATCTTTGGGCACCGGATACTTATCAGGGTGCACCTACGAATGTAACCCTTTATTTATCTACGATATCGAAGGGAGCTGCAGTATTTGCTCTGATGGCAATCCTGTTCAAGGTATTTCCGGTACTTGCAGATATTTGGCAAAACATAATATGGATCATAATTCTGCTTACGATTACAATAGGTAACTTGTTTGCCCTTCGTCAGAAGAATATGAAACGCTTCCTGGCATTCTCTTCCATATCGCAGGCCGGTTATATCATGTTGAGTGTATTTACTGGAACAGCCGAAGGTATGGCTGCATCAATGTTCTATATCTTCGTATATGTATTCTCTAATCTTGCTGCCTTCGGTGTAATTTCGGCGATAGAAGATAAGACCGGAAAGGTAAATATGGATGACTACAACGGATTATATTATACCAATCCGAAGCTGGCACTGGCTATGATGATTGCCATGTTCTCGTTGGGAGGTATTCCGCCGACAGCTGGTTTCTTCAGTAAGTTGTTCGTGTTTATGACAGCAATGCAGCAAGGGCATGTCCTGCTTGTTTTCCTTGCATTCCTGAATACTGTAATATCTTTGTATTACTATTTATTGGTAGTAAAAGCAATGTTTATCAATAAGAACAATTCACCTATTGAGGCTGTTAATACAGACGGATACTTGAAGATATCATTGGTAGTATCGATGGTAGGAATATTTGTAATCGGTATGGTAAGCTGTTTCTACCAATATATAGATAAAGTTAGCTTTGGTATATATTAAAGATTATTAATTTATAAATAGAATTCGACGGAAGACTGTATCTTTGAGCTTCTGTCGAATTTTGTACAATAAAAAACATGTTAGTAGGAGAGTGTTTAATGATATAATAGGCAGTCTAACTACTTTAAATTAACGAAATAATAAATAGGTCTGAGACCTTGCAACAAATATCATTTATGAATTTATTTGTTTTACTTCAGGCGGCTACCCCCGTTGTAGAAATGGCAGAGCAAACAGCCCAAGTTGCTCCCGAAGAGAGTTATTTAAGCCTTGTGATGAAAGGTGGATGGATTCTGTTACCCATCTTTCTTTTGTCGCTTTTAGCTATATATGTCATTATAAATAAGTGGCTGGTAGTAAATCGTCTTGGTAAAAAGGATTCGGTCTGGTTATCCCGTGTTGTGGAACTGATACACGAAGGAAAAGTGGATAAGGCATTGAAATTTTGCGTGGAACGTCCTTATGCCTCGGCTAAAGTGATTGCCGCTGGGCTTAAAGACTTTGAACGTGATGATAAAGAAATACAGGAGTCGATGGAAGTCGAAGCCCGCCAGCAAATAAGCATATTGGAAAGCCAGATGAATTGGCTTGGGATTACAGCTTCTATTGCACCAATGCTCGGGTTTTTGGGTACAATCTTTGGGGTGATAAAGATATTCTATGATATAGCAAAGACAAACGATCTGGCGATTGATACGATTTCTACAGGACTTTATCAGAAAATGATATGTTCCGGAGCGGGGTTGCTTGTCGGGATTATAGCATATGCCGGATATTACGTGCTGAATGGGCGTATCGATAAAGTGGTAGTCAATATCGATAAAGAATCGAACGAAGTATTGAAAGCAATCAGAGCTTATAAAAGAGGCAATATAGAAGCTTAATTTTTAAGCTTATTCTTAAAAAAGAGAAAACATGAAAATAGAACGGAGAAAAACAAGGGCTGCCGAGGTTTATACCTCTTCGTTGAATGATATAATGTTCTTCCTGTTGTTGTTTTTTCTTATAATATCCACAATGGTTACTCCTGCGGCAATCAGAGTTCTTTTGCCAAATGCTGCAACTTCGGAGCAAGTTGTAACCAAGAAAAATATTAATTTGATAATAACTCAGGATCTGAGGTATTATGTCAATGATAAGGAAGTTACAAAAGAAGAGATCGAACCGGCCTTGATGGCAGCTATTACAAAGGAAAAAGAAAAGAACAATAACGTCGAAGTAAATGTTCTATTACAAGCAGATAAATCATTGAGTCTGCAGAATGTTGTTGATGTAATTGATATCGGGAATAAATTGCAGGTAAAGATGGTACTTTTTACCCAAAAACCGGAATAAATAAATTCTAAAATTAAAAAGATAAAAACTAAAATTTCATTATTACTAAAAAAAGATAATAGTAGATGAAATTTAGTATAGATGATGCAACATTTCTACAAAAAATGCATCTCTAAAATGAAGCTTGACCAATATGAATGAACTGCAAATTATAGCAGGCTGTAAGGAACAAAAGCGTGAAGCTCAAAAAATGCTATACGAGGTGTATGCCCGTAAGATGTATAGCATTTGCTTACGCTATAGTTCTGATCAAGACGCTGCTCAGGATTTATTGCAGGACGGATTCATGAAAGTGTTTGCCAATATTGATTCATTTCAGGATAGAGGCTCTTTCGAAGGTTGGCTCAAGCGCATATTTATAAACCTTGCTTTAGAAAACTTAAGAAAGAAAAAATCAATAATTCAGACTTCCGATGATGTTCAGAATCTTCCCGATGTAGTGGACGATTCTACAGAAGACGAACAAATGTATAAAATATCGGAGGGTGAGTTACTGAAAATGGTACAAGACCTGCCGCGTGGTTATTCTACAGTTTTCAACTTGTATGCGATAGAAGATTATTCACACAAGGAAATAGCAGAAATGATGGGTATTAGTGAAGGTACTTCACGTTCTCAATATGTAAGAGCCAGAAATATATTACAGGAGAAGGTGAAACAATATATTAAAGAGAGATCGTAACTAATGATAGAAGATAAAGACAAAATAAAGGATCTATTCTCCTCAAAGTTAGGAAACTTTGAGCCGGAAGTGCCTGCATCCATTTGGGGTGGGCTGGATCAGCTTTTGTCTAATCAGCCTGTACAAGCGCCTGATGCATCATCTTCATCTTCATCTGCAAATTCTTCGACAGCCAATGCAGCTTCTTCGACCTCAAAAGCATCTACTATAAAGACCATCGCTATTGCTGTAGGTGTAGCAGCAGCAATCGTAATTGGTATATTATTTATTCCAACAGATGATAAACCGATAATGGAAGATGCTGATGTTGTTGTAACAGAAGATGTTAAGCCTCCTGTAGAAGTTCAGGAAGTGGATACTGTGATTGAGATTCCGAAAGCTGTGCCGCCACTGCTGGCCAAGGCACGGGCTGTGATCGAACCTGTAGAAACTGTAATAGCAACGGAACCTGAACCAGAGCCAGAAGTGGTATCTGAACCTTTAGAGAAAGAAGAACCTAAAGAAGAGAAAAAAGAAGTAAAAGCAGCGCCAATGTTGGCACAAACGACAGTTATATTACCGGAAGTAGAATTGCCGTCGAAAGGGCTGTCTCTAGGAGTAACTGTTGATGCAGGGTTGTTTGCCGACAATGTAAATCAAAGAGGTGGGGATATCCTGTTCTCTCGTCAAGCAAGATCTTCTACTTTCAGGTCAGCCTTGAATAAGGAAAATAGTGAATTTGAACTTGAACATAAGCAACCTGTTTCGTTTGGAGTAACAATCAGTAAGCAGATAGCGCCAAAATTATCATTCGAAACGGGGCTGGTTTATACCCACCTGTCATCGAAGATAAAATCAGGTAGTGTGTTCAATATAAGTGAATCGCAGTATTTTAACTATCTGGGTATACCATTATCTCTGAATTATACGTTCTTTGAATTAGGTAAGACTAAATTCTATTTTGCACTGGGAGGAATGGTACAGAAAGATATAAATGGAAGATATGTAAGCAATATGGGCTTTTCTATGCTCGATATTCAAGATAAAGATCTTGCAGGACATGTCTTTTATTCTGAGCCATATTATATAAGAGAGTCTGTGAAACAATCAAATCCTCAGTTCTCGGTAAGATCATCTCTGGGTATTTCCTATCCTTTGTATAAAAAAATGTATCTTTATGGGACGATAGGAGGGGCATATTACTTCGATGCCGGAAATAAGTACAGAACTATATATTCTGACAGAAAGACTCAGTTAGACCTGAATCTGGGAATTAAATTTGACTTTTAAAAAATTAATACAATTAAAAAATAAACATGAAAAAAACATCTTTACTGAAAATTTTTTGTAGTGTGTTCTCCGTGGTGTTGCTGATGTCATCATGCTTGGGAGATGGGGACAGTTCATTTACTATTGAGAAGGATTTCGCTTATATAACAAGCGATGATTATGGCCGGAAATTTGCCGTTACATCAAACGGATATATAATGCATGATAATATTACGACTTTAACCGAAATAAATCAATGTTATTTTATAGGTTATAAGATATCATCTTCTTCGGCCGATGGATATTACAATGCAGAGTATGTGAATATACTGAATAATGGAAATGCTATAGCTAAGGAATCTCTGAGATTGGACAAACCATATGAAAATAGCGGTTTAGTTAGCAGAAACGATACCATTGTCCCTACAAGCGTAAGTATTGCAGCATGGTCTCCGGTAAATACAATTGGGGATAACTGGATGATTGGTTACAGCCTTACCAAGAAAGAAAGGGATGAAGTGAAAGCTTTCTTCTATTATGATGTAACTAACCAGAAAGATTCGGAAGGTGAAATTGATCCGGCTAAAGATAACAAGATTATTATTGATGTAAGATTTGGTATAACAGATAAAGGAACAGGTGATAATAATGTAACCGATTCTTTTTCTGCTGTTGGGAACTTGTCTTACCTCAGAAACAGTTTCTCTCCAAACTTTAGTGGCGTGACTACCGATTATGTAAATGTTCCTGTAAAATTCAGATACCAGAAATATACCTCTTCGGGGCAACCGGCAGAAGTAATTTATATTGGTAACTGGCAGTTGTCGGGTAGTAATGCATACTATATTCAATTCAAAAAATAATCTATAACCGAGAATAGAAGTAAGAGACGTAGCCCGTGGACTACGTCTCTTTTATGTATAAAGAAATGTTGGAAAAAGATATCTTAACCATATTAACAGATCATTTGCCGCAGATAATAGCTTCGGCGATTATAATTTTATTGACACCTTCTTCAAAATATATAGTAGGTAAGATAATAAGAAAATATGGCTCCCTTACGCTGAAGTCAGAGCCCCGGACATTGCATATCATACAAGTGATAAATATTCTTATCAACTTTACTTGTCTGGTTACCCTTGCTATTATCTGGGGAGTACAGCCGCAGAATATGCTGGTGGCTTTGTCTTCTATATTTGCAGTGATAGGTGTTGCGATGTTTGCTCAATGGTCTATCCTGAGTAATATCACAGCCGGAATTATAATATTTTTTACTACCCCATTCAAGATCGGGGACGAGATACATATTCTGGATAAAGATACTCCTATAGATGCCATAATAGAGAATATTCTTACATTTCATACCCATCTCAGGACTAAAGATAATGAACTTATTATCATTCCAAACTCACTTTTCTTGCAAAAAATAGTTTCTGTGGGGAAAATGGAAAGATGATAGTCCGTGAGCAGTAAGTAGTAAACAGTAAGCAGTTTACTACTTTAATAGAATCTTTACTATCATGCGTCAGCCACTGTTTACTGTTTATTGTTTACTGTTCATTGATTGTGGATTTTTTTCCTATATTTGTGATATTATAAACAAAATAGATAGTTGTATATGTCAGTGAACAAAGTAATATTGATAGGAAATGTAGGGAAAGATCCTGATGTGAAATATTTTGATAATGGGAGCGTAGTTGCTAATTTTACTTTGGCCACTACAGAGAGAGGATACACTGCTGCTAACGGGACGCAGATCCCCGACCGTACCGAATGGCATAATATAGTTTGCTGGAGAGGTTTGGCAAAAGTAGCAGAACAATTTGTTAAAAAAGGGACTCAGGTATATGTTGAAGGTAAAATACGATCACGCACATATGACGATGCCAACGGAATGAAACGGTATGTAAATGAGATATATGCAGATAATCTCGAGCTACTGGGCAGCCGTAGGAGAGAAGGTGGAGAGGGTGCTGAAAATATGCCATATTCCCAACCTGCAAACGAATCTTATCAATCACCGAATTCATATAATTCTTCCAATAATATATCAGAGGAGGATGATTTGCCTTTTTAAAAAGAGAGTATGATCTCGTGGAATGAGATTTATCAAAAATATTGGACAGGTTAATACAAATAGGAGACTGTTTGCTTTAATCTGTTTTTATTTTAAGCCAAAGAACTTTTTTTACATAGCGCATATATGGGGAAGCAAACAACATTATTCTTAATCATCTGTTGTGTATTCATTTCTTGTAACGAATATACGCCGAAGCCTGTAGGGTATCCGCGGAAAGACAGGGTAGAGTCCGGAGTGGTGAGATTTGAACATGTTGCATTCTCTTTCCGGTATCCGGCAAATGCCCGGATAGAAGAAGTAAAGAAAAATGATGAGTCAGGCTTTTGGTTCAATATCTCTTATCCTGAATATGATGCGGTTTTATATTGTACATATTTTCCGGTCGATAAGAAAAAGCTTTCCGGAGCATTGGAAGATAGCTACCAGTTGGCATATAGCCAGGCGTTGAAGGCGAATGGTATACAACAATCACAATATACTGATTCCTTAGGGCATATGTCGGGAATAATCTATGATGTAAAAGGTTCGGTAGCAAGTCCGCTACAATTTTATCTGACTGATAATACCTCTAACTTTCTGAGAGGCTCATTATATTTCAACCAGCAGGTCAATACCGATTCTATTGCTCCGATAGTAGGATTTCTGCGAGAAGATATTGTCGCCCTAATGCAATCTCTCGAATGGAAAAACTCAAAAGTAGTGCCATGAAGATTCCCCAAGCACTGATATATATCTGCCTGCTTACTTTCGGGGTTTCTTTATTTATATACCTTGACATAAAGAACACAACTCTTTTGTACGACGATGTATATTCAATCTTTATGGCGAAAACATCATATACTGATATTATAAATATAACGGCATCGGATGTACACCCTCCACTATATTACTGGTGTTTAAAATTTTTCAGTTCTCTTTTTGGCGATTCTCTTTTTGCCCTCAGGCTATTTTCTACACTGGGAGTTATTGCGGCTCTTCTTTTGGGCTGTTTTCCTATACGGCGTTTATTCGGGGGTAAGGTCGCTATTACCTTTATGCTGTTGATTATTATATTCCCTGTTACCCAGTATATGGCAACAGAAATAAGAATGTATTCGTGGACAATGTTTTTTGTCTTGGCATGCGCATTATCAGCTTATCAGGCTTCCGAAAAAGGGACCGGGATTCATTGGGTACTATTTTTCGGAACAGGCCTTTGCGCTGCATACCTCCATAACTATGGGCTATTGAGTGTTTTTGGCATATATGTGATCTTTTTCTTCTTCCTGATACGGACAAAGAAGAAGTTGACTTATCTGGTTCTTTGCGGAGTCGCCTTTTTTATTGCCTATCTTCCATGGCTTATTCAATTGTGGGGGCAAATCGATAATGTTTCATCCGGTTACTGGATAAAGCCGTTGACCCTGAACGATATATTTCTACATATTTACTATTTCTATTCACCAAAGGAAATATGGCAGCCTTTTACTAATTTTACAAAAGGGGAAATGATGTGCGGATTAATAATTTTGATGGTAACACAATTAGTGCTGACAATAAAAGTATTACTATCCGATAATATAAAGAAAGATAAAATGTCCTTACTGGCGATCTTTTCTTTTATTACATTTCTTATCCCCATAGCGATAGGGTTTATCATCTCTGTTGCATACCTGCCTATATTAGTGACGCGTTATATGACCTGTTCATTTGGCCTTTTCGTTTTAAGTCTTGCTTTTGTCCTGGCAAGGGCTATGGAGCATCCTAAATACAAGCAACTCTCATATATTTTTTTACTTCTTTTGTTTTTTACCGGCGTAGTGAGGTTCTATTCAGGCGTGAATTATTATAGGCATACAGAATCGGCGTATCAGGAAATCCGCAAGTTTATAAATATTGAAGGAGGTAGTCCTCTTGTTATAAATGATTTTTCATATTATGCTATGCCCCGGTTGCAACTGATTCTCCCTGAAAATGAATATATTGTCTTGACGGGTGAGAAATCCGAAGATTTCCGGCCATTCCGTTTTAAAGAAAGAAGGACAACGGAATTTGTTGCAACGGAATTTATTCTTGTGCATCAGGATAGGGAAGCCATACAGGACGATTTTAGTCAATACAGACAATCATTAGATAACCGTTATGTTGTTATTGATAGTTTGCACGCTACAGATATCCATTTATATCGCATGAAAAAGATAATACCCTGAACATAATAATTGCAGATAATATTATCTATAAAATATCTGCAGATAACATACCTTTTTATTTTATCCTCTATATCGGTTTTTGTATAAGAAAGGTTTCTCCCTAAATTGTTTATAGAGTGAAATGTCTGGATGATTATTTCATATCAGGTTGTTTCTTTTATCTAAAATTGACGTGCAATGCGATTATTTCTTTAACATACTCTCGATTGTGCACATATCTTCAGTCCGGATAGATTTTCTTTGTTTGGAAGAAAGTAAGAAGAACAAAAATTAATATAGAACAAAGGTAAAGACAAACATTTTCCTTATCCTGTTTCGGAGGGTAAGGATATCCGCTTTTCAAACTTATGAAACTTATGAAATTAAAAATTCAAATCTTACTATTGTTTAGTCTGGTATTATCGGTGACAATAGTAAATGCACAGGTTACAGTAGGTCGTGACGATTCGCCTGTAGAAGGCGCATTGCTGGATCTTAAAGAAGATGCCTCAACCAGTATGGTGACCGCGAGAAAAGGCTTGGGGATGCCCCGGGTAGGACTAAAATCTTTGACAATTGTGAGCCCTGAAACAAGTCTGGCCTCTACTGTCGAAGGGGCTACGGGAGATTGGGATCCGACTACTCATGTGGGATTGATGGTGTACAATACAAACGAAGATCTCTGTATCACGCCAGAGCCGATGTATAAAGGTATTTATGTGTGGAACGAAACTGAGTGGGTTTATATAGGTCCTACGAATAAATCTCTTGCTGTTCATGAACTGGTTGATGATCGTCCTCAAGTGCATGGTACACAAACTTATGCTTACCGTTCGTTCGGAAGTGCCGGTGAATGGATGCTGGAAAATCTGCGCTATTTACCTCTGGATAATAGTATAGAAATAAGCAGAGTAGGTGAAGAGAACGATGCCGGCTGGTATCGCCTCAAACGTTATTTTTATCCGCAACCAATGGGAGGTACAGAAACTGATTATTCTAAAATTCCGACATGGGATTTGAAACAGGGAGTACTATACTCATATTCCGCAGCTACAGGCGGTCAGTGGGATGACGTATTGGGCGATTACGGGAATAATGAAACCGAGCATGTCACTGATCCGACTCCAGGTATCTGCCCGGATGGTTGGCGCATACCTAGCGATTATGAGTGGAGCCAGCTGGAAGAAGAATTAGCAAAACATCCTGAAGAATACTCTTCAGTTACTACACCGACTCCTTGGGTCGATCGTAGGGTTGGTTCTCAACCGACAGGGACACAGGATTATTATGAAATTGGTGGAAATAGGCCAACCATGGGACAAAGTACCGGGCACAGTACGACAATGAAGTCCCCTTGTCCTGTTGCCGGAGTAACGGGGCCAGTCGATGGTAAAAGTAATATTGTTATACGAGGAGGATTCAATGCTATGCTTGTCGGTAATGCAGAGTATGGAGCATCTCAGACTTATGGTAATGTTTTTCTCTTCTGGTCTTCTTCGTATCAGCAAAGGACAAATGCGCACAGTCGTATGGGTACTGAAGGCAGTTTTGCCGTAATCCGTTTGAACTGGGCTCCTTCTGCTCTATTAAGTGTAAGATGTAAAAGATAATCAGACAAACTACTTATAATAATCAGGGATAGCTGCGAGAATAAATGTCTTGCAGCTTTTCTTTGTCCCTTTCGTAGTCCTGGTTTAGGAACGTATAATTTGAGTTTCTGATTTATAAAGAATTATCGGAAATTTTATCTATAGACTATAAGCTAACAGCTTATAGTTCTTTGATGTATTGGGATAAGTAATAGGTTGAAAGTTATATGAGATACGAGTAAACAAGACACAAGGTACAAGTTGTTAACTGCTAACTGACGACTGTTCACAGATGGGAGACTTTGCTCTGCTCAGCAAGCTAATTATTAATTGTTTTCCGTGTTACTTTTACATACGTTTCGCTCCTGTGACCGTTGGTTGTTACCTTTTGATTATTTATGGTTAACGAACGTGAAAATGACAAGAAGAAAACGATGAAAATTCTGTCAGATATGTCAGGTTTTAACTAAATGTAGTTAATAAACGTAAGTATGATGATGGGCTGGAATTTGTGTCTTTGTATGAGAATACTGTTTACCGTAAAGTTACTTATGCGATAGCTTAAGTGCGTGGCTAATAGCTATCAGCTAAAAGCTGAAATATGTGTTACTTTTGTTACCTTTTTGTGCTTTAGTGCCTCTGCATGAGAATGATATTAACTGAAAAAATGTTACTTTTTATGTCGTAGGTATTCATAAAAATTAAATGACAAATGAAGCAAAGCATAGATTAAACATTTTTTCATACCTTTGTCCCCTGAAAAATAGAGATATTAACATGGCAGATACCAAAGCGCAGTTTGAGCAGGTGATTGCGATATGTCGCAACCTTTTTGCTAAAAAGCTGAAAGATTATGGAGCATCGTGGCGAATCCTTCGCCCTCAGTCGGTTACAGACCAGATTCTGATCAAGGCGAAACGTATAAGGAGCATTGAAGAAAAAGGCGTAAGCCTTATAGATGAAGGTATCGCTCCTGAATTTATCGGTATTGTCAACTATGGTATCATAGGGCTTATTCAACTCGAACTCGGATTCTCAGATAGTGTGGATTTGAACGAAGAGCAGGTTCTGGCGTTATATGATAAGCATATGACCCAGACTAAAGAGTTGATGTATGCGAAAAACCATGATTATGATGAAGCCTGGCGGGCTATGCGCATCAGCTCTTACACAGATCTTATTCTGACGAAAATATACAGGACAAAGCAAATAGAAGAGAACAAAGGTCAGACAATTGTATCGGAAGGTGTCGATGCCAACTATATGGATATGATTAATTATTCGTTGTTCGGGCTTATAAAACTTGAATTTCCCGATAGCGAAAACTAAACTGCTAATGAGTAAAAAGGATATTGGGATAAAGATATTAACAGAGGTTTCCAGGGTTATTCTCGGGGTAACCTTTATTTTTTCCGGGTTTGTAAAAGCCGTAGATCCTTATGGTACGGCATATAAGATAGACGACTATTTTGCAGCGTTTAATCTTACCTCTCTTACCTTCTTTTCCTTTCCGCTTTCGGCCTTACAGAGTATAGTCGAATTTGCAATGGGAGCTTGTATGTTGTTCGGACTTTACCGCCGTTGGAATTCCCGGCTTACATTCGTGGTTATGGTTTTTATGACCATCCTTACGCTTTATCTGGCCATTGCCGACCCTGTAGAAGATTGCGGTTGTTTCGGAGACGCACTGGTGATTACCAACTGGCAAACGTTTTATAAGAATATAGTGCTGCTGATATGTTCCATTATAGTATTCAGGTATTGTGAACGGATTAGCAACTTCTTCACAGGTAAAACTTATTGGCTGGCATTCCTATATATAATTATTTTTATCAGTTTATTCACATTCCGTAATTACATATATGAGCCGCTATTTGATTTCCGCCCATACAAAATAGGGGCATCCATTCCCGAGCAGATGGGGGTGGAAGAAGGTAAGGGCAGGGAAGAAGTATCGATGCTGGTCTATGCCAAAGACGGAGTGGAAAAAGAATTTACAGAGGAGAATTATCCATGGGAAGACAGTACCTGGGTCTTTGTGAGGATGGAGACCAAAGTGCTGAAAGAAGGTGAGACTTCGAAGATAAAGGATTTCGTGATAACTGAACTCTTTTTTGATGCAAAGAAGTCTGAGGTTATAGCCCAAAATGATATTACGGCTGATATATTGTCCGACAGCAGTTATGTATTTCTGATGTTGTCGCCGTCTCTTGAAGATATGAGTACATGGTATCTCAGCAACTTTGAGGATGTAAACAATTATGCGGATTACGGAGGATATAAATTCTATTGTGTAACATCGTCCGCTACAGATGAAATATTACGCTGGTCGAAAGAAAACGTTATAAACTTCAAATTCTGTACGATGGACGAACGGGCCATAAAAACCATTGTGCGTTCCAATCCGGGAATGATATTACTGAAAGACGGAGTGGTAATCAATAAATGGGCAAATGTAGAAGTTCCTGCTGAGGAAGACTTGATAAAGCCTTTGGAGGAATTGCCTTATGGTCAGCTAATAGACACCGAAAGACAGGGTAAGAAAAACCTCTTTTGTATAAGTGTAGCTTTCGCATTGCCTTTGCTCGGTCTTAAAGGGCTGGATTTCCTGTTTTTCAGGCGGAGAAAGAAAAAGGAGGAAGCCCGGAAGGAAGCCGAAGAATAAATTCAGTATAATAATATAAATAAAACGCTTTAATTATGAGAAAGAACATTGTTGCAGGAAACTGGAAAATGAATAAGAACCTACAGGAAGGAGTAGCTTTTGCTAAAGACCTGGAAGCTGCGTTGGCAGGTAAGACATTGAAATGTGATGTAATTATCGGAACACCATTTATTCATCTTGCTAGTGTTGCATCATCTACTAAATTGGGAGTTGCCGCACAAAATTGTGCAGATAAAGCTTCTGGTGCTTATACCGGAGAAGTGTCGGCTGCTATGGTAGCATCTACCGGTGCAAAATATGTTATCCTTGGACACTCTGAACGCCGTACATATTACGGAGAAACAGATGCTATCCTGAAAGAAAAAGTATTACTTGCATTGGCAAATGGCCTTAGCCCTATTTTCTGTATAGGTGAAACTAAAGATGAAAGAGAGAAAAATGTGCATTTCGATGTAGTTAAAAAACAAACTGTAGATGCATTATTCGAACTTTCGGCAGAAGATTTCTCTAAAATCGTTATAGCTTACGAACCGGTTTGGGCTATTGGTACAGGCCTTACAGCTACATCAGCTCAGGCTCAGGAAATGCATGCTTACATCCGTCAGATTATCACAGATAAGTATGGTAAAGAAGTAGCTGATAACACTTCTATCCTTTATGGAGGTAGTGCAAATGGCGGAAATGCAAAAGAATTGTTCGCATGTCCGGATATCGACGGCGGACTTATCGGTGGTGCTTCTCTCGATGTAGAGAAATTTATCCCTGTTATTGAAGGATTCTAATTCGGTACTATAAATTGCAGGGCTGGAGACAGCTCCTGCAATTACTTTTAAATAAAGGGCTATCCGAAGCCGAATATAATTATTATACTTGGACGAACGATAAACAGGTCAGTGACCTCAAATAAATCAGTATGAAAAAAAGTCTTTATATCTTTCTTGTTCTGTGCCTGTTTTCAGGTTTTGCGTTAGCACAGGATGATAATAAAACGATTATAGATGAACTGAATTCATCTAAATGGGGACAAGGAAATATCAAAGTGATGCAGGACGAAGCTGTACAGAATATACTGGGGGTTCGTCAGATTACTGTTATAGATACTACAAAAACAGTGGGTGTAATCGACCCTACAGCCAATTTTACAAAAGTAAGGGGCTTTAAGATTCAGGTTTTTTCGGGCAATAACCAACAACGTTCGAAAAGAGAAGCCGAATCGAAGCAGGCACAAGTTAAATCTGCTTTCCCTGAGTTGGAGACAGTAGTGAGCTTTCAGTCTCCATTCTGGCGTTTGCGCGTTGGCAATTTTACAAGCAGGGCAGATGCCGATGGTGTGCTTAAAGAGATGAAAAAAACATTCCCGGCCTTCGGGCGGGAGATGTATGTTGTACCCGATGTTGTGAAAAAACCGGTACAATAAATTATAAATTTAAATCAGACGATAAAAATCTTCACAATGCAAGAAGAACAAAATATAGAACTGCTGGCAAAGCATTACAAGGAAATTATAAACCTGTTGGGCGAAAATGCGGATAGAGAAGGGTTGCTAAGTACCCCGGTAAGAGTTGCAAAGGCCATGCAGTTTTTAACTAAGGGTTATCATGAAGACCCTGAAGAAATCCTGAGAAAAGCCTTCTTTAAAGAGGACTACAGACAAATGGTAATAGTTAAAGATATAGACTTTTATTCCATGTGCGAACATCATATGTTGCCGTTTTGGGGGAAGGCGCATGTAGCTTATATTCCGAATGGCTATATCACGGGGCTGAGTAAGATAGCCCGTGTCGTGGATGTTTTTGCCCGACGCCTGCAAGTGCAGGAGCGTATGACTCTTCAGATAAAGGAATGTATTCAGAAAACACTTAACCCGCTCGGGGTCATGGTGGTGATAGAGGCTCAGCATATGTGTATGCAGATGCGGGGCGTGGAGAAGCAGAATTCGACAACCACAACTTCCGACTTCACCGGAGTATTTAATCAGGCAAAGACCCGCGAAGAGTTTATCAATCTTATCCGATAAAATCAGATGAATAAAAGATAAATCAATACGAGGTTTTCCGGTAAAAGGAGTAACCTCGTTTTTAATTTAGAGATAAAGATATGTACCTATACAATATTCATACACATAAAGCAGGTTCGGAAGAGATGAACGGATATAAGGTACAGTATATACTGAATACTTCACCCGGAGATTTTGAAAAGGAGATTTTGGCGCCTGATAATATCCGGTTCTCATGTGGTGTACATCCCTGGGACGCAGACAATGCCGGGGAACAATTGACGCGATTAAATGAAGTTGTACCGAATAAGTTGGTTTTGGCTATCGGAGAAGCCGGGTTGGATAAATTGAAAGGGCCTGATATGAGAGTCCAGGAAAATGTGTTCAGGCAGCAAATCGAGCTAGCTATGAGCGTAAATAAGCCATTGGTAATCCACTGTGTAAGAGCTTGGGACCTATTGATGGCTTTGTACAAGGAATATAAGTCAGATATTCCATGGATAATTCATGGGTATAGAGGAAATATTGAACAAACAAAACAGCTTGTGAGACTTGGCTTCAAATTCTCTGTAGGAGAGTTTTTTAACGAAGATGCGATACGGCATATTCCAATCAATTCTCTTTTCTGTGAAACGGATATATCTGAAATTTCTATTTGTAAGGTGTATGAGGCTGTTTCATTAGTTTTGGGGCTTTCATTTAATCAATTTGTCGAAATTATTGCAGATAATATGAGTGTTATCTCTAAATAGTTGACAAAATTATATTGTGTATTATTAAATTCATTATTTTTACAGATTCAAAGATTACAAATTGAGATGATAGACGTAAATGCTCATATTCTATTGATTTATACCGGGGGAACAATCGGGATGGTCGAAAATCCGGTTACAGGTTCTCTTGAACCATTCGATTTTGCTCATTTAAATAGTCACTTACCCGAATTGCAGCGCTTCCGTTTTCACGTAGACCATATCGTGTTCGATCCGGTTATCGATTCATCGGAAATTACGCCGGAGCATTGGAAGAAGATAGTGCGGACGATTGAGTATAATTATCATAAATATGATGGTTTTGTAATCTTGCATGGCACCGATACTATGGCTTATACGGCATCTGCACTGAGCTTTATGATTGAAAACCTGCAAAAACCCGTGGTTCTTACAGGCGCGCAGTTACCAATTGGTAAGCTGAGGACCGATGCTAAAGAGAATCTTATTACGGCTCTTGAGATAGCAGCAGACAAAGACGTTCTGGGTAATCCTATTGTACCCGAGGTGTGTATCTTCTTCCAAAATGATCTGCTGAGGGGCAACCGGGCTACTAAGGTAAATGCAGATAATTTCAATGCATTCAAATCTTATAATTATCCAAATCTGGGAAAGTCGGGAATACAGATTAGGTATGACAGAAAGGTTATACATCAGCCTGATTATGATAAGAAGACAATATTTCATTATCAGCTGGATACCCGTATTGCAACCTTGAAGTTGTTCCCCGGGATTAACAGGCAAACAGTAGAGACAATACTGACTTTGAAAAATATTAAAGCCATTATTCTCGAAACTTACGGTTCGGGAAATGCACCTTTATCTCCGTGGTTTATCCGTCTCGTACGCGAAACTGTAAAAAAAGGCGTTGTAATAGTAAACATCACTCAATGTAATACCGGTATGGTTGATATGCATCGCTACGAAACAGGACAAGAGTTACTTAAAGCCGGAGTAGTAAGCGGATTTGATGCTACATTCGAAACCGCTATAGCAAAACTCATGTTTTTGGTTGGACACAAATATGCAAAAGAAGATATTCAGATTAGGATGAGGGTGCCGTTGATTGGAGAGATAACGCGTGTTGAAGATAGAATGAATGAAACAATATGAAAATCTGCAGTTGTTAGCAGAAAAAGCAGAATCCTCATTTCTGCTATATTATAAGAAGAATAAGAAACGTTTAATGAAGATGGATACGATTGTTCAGCAATTGCATGAAGATGTATCTGCTGAAATAGATTGTTTGTCATGTGCCAACTGTTGTAAAACCTTAGGGCCTGCTATCTATGATAAAGATATAGAGCGTATGGCCAAAGCATTGCGGATAAAACCAGCCGAAGTTGTATCTAAGTATCTGAAAATGGATGAAGATGGAGATTATATCTTCCGGTCTATGCCTTGTCCATTTCTTTTGTCGGACAATTACTGTTCAATATATGAAGCTCGTCCCAAGGCTTGTAGAGAATATCCGCATACGGATAGAAAGAGATTTGAACAAATATACAAGCTAACTGTTAAAAATTCAGCTACTTGTCCGATAGCATACGAAGTGCTGTGCCGGCTTATTAATAAATAATAAAATACGTTTTATGAAGAGTTTGTATCTCTTATTTATGTTTGCGCTTTTGGTGCAGACCTCTCTTTTTGCTCAGGAAACTGTATTGCAGGATACTATTAAGGTTGAAAAGCAGAAGAAAGACAGTACAACAAGTGTTGGAGCATTTATTTCTCATCAGACAGATGCCATTATAGGCTCAGTATTCGGACCATCCAAACAATTAAGTAATGCAGATAGTATAATAAATAAATTTGATGCAAACCCTTCTTTTGGAATATATAAAGACAACTATTTCATCGTGGGAACCCAGATGCTTAGTAAGCCAACGAAATATAATTCGGATGCCAAATTTCAGATAAGTATTATGCATAGGATTACCAATAGTACTTTGCCGTTCAAAACATATGCTTTTCTGACATATACTCAGAAAGCTTTTTGGGATGTTTTCCAGGATTCGTTTCCTTTTCGTGATCTGAATTATAACCCTACATTGGGGGTAGGGAAAGCCTTGGTACGCGATAATAGGTTTTTGGGAACGCTGACTTTTCAGTTCGAGCATGAGTCGAACGGAAAAGACGGGGAAGACTCCCGTAGTTGGAATAAAGTATCCTTCGGTACTTATTTTACCTTAGATGACCACTTTACTCTACAAACAAAAGCCTGGATACCGATTGTTGATGGAACGAATAATAAAGATATTGTAAAATACTCAGGCTGGGGACTTATGGCTATGGAATATTCAAGTCCTAAGAAAAAATATAATATAGGGTGTGTTGTAACAAAAAGGGGGGGAGTGAATCTGAATGCAAATATAGAACTGAATTTTTCGATACGATTATTCAGTGATGATAATCAATATCTCTTCCTTCAGTACTATAATGGTTATGGAGAATCTATGTTGGATTATAATAAACATAGGCAGCGTATAAGGCTGGGCTTTGTGATTAAGCCGACTTTTATAACTATGTATTGAAAAAAACATGTTTTGCAACATATTAATTGATAGCATATTGTGTATTTGTTTAAATTTTATTGAAAAATTATTGCTAATATATTTGGAATGATACTAAAACTTTACATATCTTTGCACCCGCTTTACCACTAAAGGGCACGCTTAAAGAAGGGTGTTTGCGTAGGGAAAGAGAGAGGTCTTTGAAGGAAATGAAATAACAACATTATAGAGTGTAGTACACAATTTGGGTTTTTATTAAATTAAAGATCCGAAAAAACTAGAGATAGTTAAAAAAGGTGCTACCGTCAATTACTATTACCCAATAGTAATAAAAAAAGCTTGAACAGGATCAAAAGACTTAAAAAAAAGAATATACAAAGAAGAGTTTGATCCTGGCTCAGGATGAACGCTAGCGATAGGCCTAACACATGCAAGTCGAGGGGCAGCAGAGAGTAGCAATACTTAGATGGCGACCGGCGCACGGGTGAGTAACGCGTATGCAACCTACCTACAACAGGGGAATAACCCGGAGAAATTCGGACTAATACCGCATAAAACAGGGGTCCCGCATGGGAATATTTGTTAAAGATTTATCGGTTGTAGATGGGCATGCGTTCCATTAGGAAGTTGGTGAGGTAACGGCTCACCAATCCAACGATGGATAGGGGAACTGAGAGGTTTGTCCCCCACACTGGAACTGAGACACGGACCAGACTCCTACGGGAGGCAGCAGTGAGGAATATTGGTCAATGGGCGAGAGCCTGAACCAGCCAAATCGCGTGAAGGAAGACTGCCTTATGGGTTGTAAACTTCTTTTATCAGGGAATAAAAAGAGTTACGAGTAACTTATTGCATGTACCTGATGAATAAGCATCGGCTAACTCCGTGCCAGCAGCCGCGGTAATACGGAGGATGCGAGCGTTATCCGGATTTATTGGGTTTAAAGGGTGCGCAGGCGGGCTTTTAAGTCAGCGGTGAAATCCCAACGCTTAACGTTGGAACTGCCGTTGAAACTGGGAGTCTTGAGTATAGATGAAGTAGGCGGAATTCGTTGTGTAGCGGTGACATGCTTAGATATAACGAGGAACTCCGATTGCGTAGGCAGCTTACTAAGCTATAACTGACGCTCAAGCACGAAAGCGTGGGGATCAAACAGGATTAGATACCCTGGTAGTCCACGCCGTAAACGATGATTACTAGTTGTATGCGATATACCGTATGTGACTAAGCGAAAGCGATAAGTAATCCACCTGGGGAGTACGCCGGCAACGGTGAAACTCAAAGGAATTGACGGGGGCCCGCACAAGCGGAGGAACATGTGGTTTAATTCGATGATACGCGAGGAACCTTACCCGGGCTTGAAATGCATCTGAATTACGAGGAAACTTGTAAGCTAGCAATAGCAGATGTGTAGGTGCTGCATGGTTGTCGTCAGCTCGTGCCGTGAGGTGTCGGCTTAAGTGCCATAACGAGCGCAACCCACATTGTTAGTTACTAACAGGTCAAGCTGAGGACTCTAACAAGACTGCCGTCGTAAGATGCGAGGAAGGTGTGGATGACGTCAAATCAGCACGGCCCTTACGTCCGGGGCGACACACGTGTTACAATGGGTGGTACAAAGGGCAGCTACTTGGTGACAAGATGCTAATCTCCAAAGCCACTCCCAGTTCGGATCGGAGTCTGCAACTCGACTCCGTGAAGCTGGATTCGCTAGTAATCGCGCATCAGCCATGGCGCGGTGAATACGTTCCCGGGCCTTGTACACACCGCCCGTCAAGCCATGGAAGCTGGGGGTATCTGAAGTGCGTAACCGCAAGGAGCGTCCTAGGGTAAAACCGGTGACTGGGGCTAAGTCGTAACAAGGTAGCCGTACCGGAAGGTGCGGCTGGAACACCTCCTTTCTGGAGATACTGTTCGAGTTGGGTAGACCTTTAAAAAAAGGTGCTGCACTCTTAAATGATGTTGTTGTTTTAAGATATACTCAGTTTACGGGAGTAGGTAGAGGGTTAGAGTTTAAATATACTGTTAACTGTTCACTGCTCACTGTTCACTGACCAAGAGAAACCAAGAAGCTGGCAATCAGTTTCAGGCAGAACCGCCAGTCCTATAGCTCAGTTGGTTAGAGCGCTACACTGATAATGTAGAGGTCGGCAGTTCAAATCTGCCTGGGACTACCGCAATGCAGAGGCATCGCAATTAATAATTAACAGTTAACAATTAACAATAACGGTAAAAACCAATTCTTAATTATTAATTCATCATTATTAATTACCTTACGGGGGATTAGCTCAGCTGGCTAGAGCACCTGCCTTGCACGCAGGGGGTCAACGGTTCGAATCCGTTATTCTCCACACTTTCAATTGAGGATTGACAATTAATAATTGACAAAAAGAACTGTCAACTATCCACTATCCATTCTCAATTAGAAAAACGATCTTTGACATGATGTAAAAAAAGAGCAAGTAAAGTTAGATTATGATATAATCTATCAAACCCTGCTAATAAGCCCCCTTCGGGGAGTTTATTAGATAGAAAAAAAGAAAGTAGGAAAGGGCACATGGGGGATGCCTAGGCTCTCAGAGGCGAAGAAGGACGTGATAAGCTGCGATAAGCTACGGGAAGGTGCAAATAACCCTTGATCCGTGGATTTCCGAATGGGGCAACCCAATATCCGAAGAGGATATTACACTATGTATGTAGTGAGCAAACGCGGGGAACTGAAACATCTAAGTACCCGTAGGAAAAGAAAATAAAAATGATTCCCAAAGTAGTGGCGAGCGAAATGGGAAGAGCCCAAACCGGTATTGTTTAGGCAATACCGGGGTTGTAGGACTGCGCTGTGGCAAGAACGATTTGAAGTAGAACGTTTTGGAAAGAACGATCATAGAGGGTGATAATCCCGTATACGAATCATATCCGAAGCCTAGCAGTATCCTGAGTAGCGCGGGACACGAGAAATCCTGTGTGAATCTGCCGGGACCATCCGGTAAGGCTAAATACTCCTGAGAGACCGATAGTGAACCAGTACCGTGAGGGAAAGGTGAAAAGCACCTCGAACAGAGGAGTGAAAGAGACCCTGAAACCATGTGCCTACAAGCGGTCGGAGCATTAAATTGTGACGGCGTGCCTTTTGCATAATGAACCTACGAGTTACTCTTACTGGCAAGGTTAAGTACAAAGATGTACGCAGCCGAAGCGAAAGCAAGTCTTAACAGGGCGCTTTAGTCAGTAGGAGTAGACGCGAAACCAAGTGATCTACCCTTGGGCAGGTTGAAGTTTGGGTAACACCAAATGGAGGACCGAACCGGTAAGCGTTGAAAAGCTTTCGGATGACCTGAGGGTAGGGGTGAAAGGCTAATCAAACTTGGAGATAGCTCGTACTCCCCGAAATGCATTTAGGTGCAGCCTCGGCGAATTACTTATGTCAGGTAGAGCGACTGATTGGATGCGAGGGCTTCGCCGCCTATCAAGTCCAGATAAACTCCGAATGGGCATAAGTTAATACCGGGAGTGAGGGCATGGGTGCTAAGGTCCATGTCCGAGAGGGAAAGAACCCAGACCATCAGCTAAGGTCCCCAAATACATGTTCAGTTGAATTAACGAAGTATGACTACTAAGACAGCTAGGATGTTGGCTTGGAAGCAGCCATTCATTTAAAGAGTGCGTAACAGCTCACTAGTCGAGTGGTCGTGCGTGGATAATAATCGGGCATAAACATGTTACCGAAGCTATGGGATAAAATATTATCGGTAGGGGAGCATTCTACTCAGCGTTGAAGGCGAGGCGTAAGCCTTTCTGGAGCGTGTAGAAAAGCAAATGTAGGTATAAGTAACGATAAAGGGGGTGAGAAACCCCCTCGCCGAAAGACTAAGGTTTCCTGATCAACGCTAATCGGATCAGGGTAAGTCGGACCCTAAGGTGTAGCCGAACGGCGAAGCCGATGGAAGAACCGGTTAATATTCCGGTACTGTTATCTAGAGTTATGTGGGGACGCAGGAGTGACACTGCTGCCAAGTGACGGATTACTTGGTTAAAGGAAGTAGACGTTGATTACGGTAGGCAAATCCGCCGTGAGAGTTGAAACTGATAGTACTACAATCCTTCGGGAGCGTAGATAATGCAGGTAAACAGACTGCCTAGAAAAACCGCTAAACGCTAATCTATATAGCAACCGTACCACAAACGGACACACGTAGTCGGGTTGAAAATACTAAGGCGCTCGAGCGATTCACAGTTAAGGAATTAGGCAAAATGACCCTGTAACTTCGGGATAAAGGGTGCCAGCTTCACGGCTGGCCGCAGAGAATAGGTCAAGGCAACTGTTTAACAAAAACACATGGCTATGCAAATTTGAAAGAAGACGTATATAGCCTGACACCTGCCCGGTGCTGGAAGGTTAAGAGGAGATGTCATGAGCAATCAGAAGCATTGAATTGAAGCCCCAGTAAACGGCGGCCGTAACTATAACGGTCCTAAGGTAGCGAAATTCCTTGTCGGGTAAGTTCCGACCTGCACGAATGGTGTAATGATCTTGACACTGTCTCAACTGTGATCTCGGTGAAATTGTAGTATCGGTGAAGATGCCGATTACCCGCGATGGGACGAAAAGACCCCGTGAACCTTTACTATAGCTTTACATTGATTCTGGGCACTTGATGTGTAGGATAGGCCGGAGGCTATGAAGCGGGTACGCTAGTACTTGTGGAGCCAACCTTGAAATACGGCCCTTTAATTGTTTGGAATCTAACCTGCGGATGCAGGAACAGTGTATGGTGGGTAGTTTGACTGGGGTGGTCGCCTCCAAAAGAGTAACGGAGGCTTCTAAAGGTGTGCTCAGGACGATTGGTAACCGTTCGTAGAGTGTAATGGTATAAGCACGCTTGACTGAGAGACCCACAAGTCGATCAGGTAGGAAACTAGAGCATAGTGATCCGGTGGTTTCAGTATGGAATGGCCATCGCTCAAAGGATAAAAGGTACTCCGGGGATAACAGGCTGATCATTCCCAAGAGCTCATATCGACGGAATGGTTTGGCACCTCGATGTCGGCTCGTCACATCCTGGGGCTGGAGCAGGTCCCAAGGGTTGGGCTGTTCGCCCATTAAAGTGGCACGCGAGCTGGGTTCAGAACGTCGTGAGACAGTTCGGTCTCTATCTATCGTGGGCGCAGGATATTTGCGGAGATCTGACACTAGTACGAGAGGACCGTGTTGGACGGACCCCTGGTCTACCGGTTGTTCCGCCAGGAGCATCGCCGGGTAGCTAAGTCCGGATTGGATAAGTGCTGAAAGCATCTAAGTACGAAGCCGACTTCAAGATAAGATATCCATTAAGGGTGGTTGTAGACTACGACCTAGATAGGCTACAGGTGTAAAGGCAGCAATGTCATAGCCGAGTAGTACTAATTGCCCGGACGCTTTCAATGGTGCCAGTAGACTCACCGTAGTAAACTGGCACCGAACAACAAACCAGAGGTTTGCTATATTAGACAATAATCATAACAATACTTACTCTTTTACATCAGTCAATATAGTTGAAAATTGAGAGTTGACAGTTACATATAAACCATTGTCCACTATCAACTATCCACTATAAAAAGCATTCAGGTGGTTATAACACCGGGGCTCCACCTCTTCCCATTCCGAACAGAGAAGTTAAGCCCGGTCGTGCCGATGGTACTGCGCAAGTGGGAGAGTAGGTTACCGCCGTTTTAAGAAGAGAAGTCCTTCACTAGATATAGTGTGGGACTTTTTTGTTGTTGTCGCTCTGTGAGTACATGCCCCCACGGAATTAAGCACTGTAGGATATCGCAGAAACCATACCGATGAATATCAGTATCCCCGAAGACTTTCATCTAAAAAGTAACAAAAGTAACACATATTTCAGTCAACAGTCAACAGTTAGCAGTTAACAACTTGTACCTCGTGTCTCATATAACTTTCAACTTATTACTCAATACTTACTACTTGTTAAAAGGTAACAACCAGCAGTCAGCGGAGCTAATTAGCCTTTACCAAAAAACAAATACCAACGGCTTATAACTAAAACATACTACCAGTTAAAAAGTAACATATGTAACACTTTTTCCCTGCTTTAAAACCTTAACCCCTAACTCAATTTATCAAAGGACGAAAGCCGATAGGTTCAGATTCTACCTGCTCATATATATAGATAAATAAGCCTGTAATAAATCCATTTATCTCAGGCTTATTTTGGGTTGTGAGATAACTTATTTAACGTGATAGCTTCTTATATTTAACTAATGACTCCAGAAAGTAATAATCAGCATAAACTAATGGAACATCAATTTCTGAATGGTGGGGAATACTTCCGACACAATGCATAAGCAGAAAATCACCATTTGTTCCTGATTGTGCCCTGTATGAAGGAGAAGCCAAATTCTTCAACATATTTATGGCTGTATCTGTATAATCCTGATTCTTCGAGAAATTGCCCAGATCGAACAAAGCTGAACATGCTATTGCTGCAGCGGATGCATCTTTTAAGCTTGCTTGAAATTCCACTGCATAGGAGTTCCCTTTTGGTATATAACTTTTCTGTCCTACATTAAAATCCCAAATAGGAACCAAATCTTCGGGAAGGTGTTTTAGATAGAAATTCATAATCTTAATAGCAGCTTCGAGATAAGCCGGGTCTTTCGTTTCACGATACATCATAGTAAAGCCATATGTTGCCCATGCCTGACCTCTGGCCCAAGTCGAATTGTCGCTAAAGCCTTGTGCCGTAACTTTATGGTGTATTTCCCCGGTAAGCGAATCATAGCAAACAACATGATAGCTGCTGTAATCATCTCTAAAATGATTTTTCAAAGTTGTATTTGCATGTGCCACAGCAATATCATATAGTTTTTTATCTCCTGACAACTTTGAGGCTTCAAGTAATAATTCGAGGTTCATCATATTGTCTATGATAACAGGAAAATGAGATTCCTCTCCGTCCCACGATCTGTGATAGTTCCATGACTTTATTGCTTTGGTTTTCTCACTGTAACGGGTTGCCAGCGAATATGCACTTTGTATGATGATCTCTTTATATTCATCTTTAGGAGCCAGCCTAAGGGCGTTCCCGTAGCTACAATACATCATGAACCCGAGATCATGGTGGGCAGTGAATGTTTTTAAGGGTTCCAGACTGGTGGTCCATTTCTCAGCATTGTTTTTCCACACAGAATCCCCAGATAGCTCGTATAAATACCATAGAGAACCGGGAAAGAATCCGGGAGTCCAGTCATACATACTTGTTGTTACCAGTTTACCTTCTTTATTCGTAGTTCTCGGATAGTTGTTGCCGTCCGGTTCACCAATATTCCTTAGCATATCTGAAGTTTGATGTGTCGCAAAAACAGTATTTTCTTCGATAAACTGTTTCTTTTTACTATCAGTACAGGATATACCAATGCACAAAACGGATATAAAAAATATATAAGAGAATACTTTCATTATAATACGATTTAGGTATAGTCTGAGGTTAAAGATCTATTTGATTCGTCTTGCACTGTCGATTATTAATTATTGCTTTCATGCCTGAAACGGCAATAATTAGTTATGACTAAAAGGTTGCGTTAAATATTTTTTTGCTTATAAAATAAACAGGTGGCAGCGTATTCACTACCACCTGCTGTAGTATTATTAATATGAATGAGGATTATTTCTTTACAGAAAATGCATGTATAGTATTACTTTTGAATACTTCTCCCGGACGTAGTATTACGCTAGGATATTCCGGTCTGTTAACACTGTCAGGGAAATGCTGAGTTTCGAAGCAAACAGCAGCACGCATAGGATAACGATGTCCGTGTTTACCCTCGAAGTTCCCGGTCATCCAGTTTCCGGTATATATTTGCACACCTGGTTCGGACGTAGATATATTCATCCGGATACCTGTTTTTGGTGAATAGCATTCTACAGCCAAAGCACATTCTCCTTCCTTTTTATCCAATATCATAGTATGGTCATATCCTTTGCCAAAATGTAACTGTTCAAAGTCAGTTTCTATTCTTTCTCCAATCGCATGAGGAGTAGTAAAGTCGAATGGTGTGCCTACTACAGCCTCAGGTTTACCATATGGGATAGCTGTATCGTCCGTAGGGAGGTAATTAGAAGCGTGCATTATCAGTACATGATCGTTTATGCTCGGATCTCCTTCTCCCGACAGATTGAAATATGAATGGTTCGTCAGATTAAGGATAGTCGCTTTATCAGTGGTGGCTTCGTAATCTATTGAAAATTCATTATTATCTGTAAGTGTATAAGTCATTTTTACATTCAGGTTGCCAGGGAATCCCTCTTCACCGTCTTTTGAGAGATATTTTAATTCTAATGTTTGATTATCAATTTGTTTAGCATCCCATACTACGGCATTGAATCCTTTCAATCCGCCATGCAGATTGTTAGGCCCGTTATTTATAGCCAGCTTATATGTCACACCATCTAGTGTAAACTGTCCTTTTGCTATACGATTTCCCGTACGTCCGCAGACCGCACCGAAATATGGTTCCTCCGAATTCAGGTATTCCGCCAGATTATTATGTCCCAGTACGACATCTGTTAGTTTTCCGTTTTTGTCGGGAACAGAAAGCGATACTATTTTTCCACCGTAATTGATAATGGTTGCTTCAGCCCCTTTGTTATTGGAAAGAACATACATTTGTACATCTTTTCCGTCTACTTTGCCCGAGAAGTTAGCCGGGGTTAGCCCCGATTTGGTTTCATTTGTTTGCATGATATTATTTCGTTAGTTAAATATGTCACTTATAGTTGTTAGGAATATATGCCCTATACTAATTGTTAAACGCAAATATACAATAATATTTTAACGAATCCATTGCCTCTTTTTGTGCATATAAGGGAATGTTTATTAAAAAAATGAAATATAAAAAAGATCCCGGCCTTTCTAAAAGTTTACAAACTTGACACCTTTTTCTAGTTTCTATATCAATTTTAAAATTTGAATTTAAATATTTAAAGAGTTATCGGCTAACTTCTAAAAGCTGGTAGTCGGTATCTTATAGATAAAAGTAGTATGATAAAATACATATATCAACAAGTAGTATAAAAAATAAGCCTGATTATTAAAACAAATAGACAGTTTGGGCTGTTTCCTAATAGGTATGAATTATATATTTCAGCAAAAAGAAGTCTTATTTATTAAAAAAAACAAAAATAGTTCTAATACATGCTTTTATTTTGTTTCTTTGCAGCGAATTTGGGTGCGTTGTGCCCGCATGTAAGGACTATTTCGGAATGAGGACTATTTATGCAGCATTACTTAATCATAACTAATGTTGTTGCATGCAAAATAACAAACAGGTCTGTGACCTTTAATTGTCTCTGTACAGATGTCTGATAAACGGCAACCTAGAACAATATCTTTATTTACCTCAGGAGTAATATCTACTATAAGTATCACTCTTGTGCTTTTTTTGTTGGGACTGACTATATTAGTGGCCTTCACCGGAAAAGGTTTGGCTGCATATTTTAAGGAAAATATGGGGATGTCTATCGAATTGACCGGGAATATGGACGCCGCTACTATTCAGAAAACGAAGGATAAAATAGAGGCCAACCCCTATGTTAAATCAACAACTTACATAAGTAAGGAAGAAGTTAAGAAACAACTGGTGGATGATCTGGGTGGAGATCCGGAAGAAGTGCTAGGTTATGACCCTTCGCGGAGTTATTTCGATGTGTTTATCAAATCGGAATACGTAAATACAGACAGTATAAAAAAAGTTGAAGCCAGCTTTAAGGATTTCAAATTGACCAAAGGCTTGTCTTTTAAAGAAGAGGATATCGCGTCGGCTAATCAGAACCTGTCGAAGGTGGGTTCTATCCTTCTTGTATTGGCCGTTATACTTATTCTTATATCTTTTACATTAATAAGGAATACAATACAATTAAATATATATTCGAAGCGTTTCTTAATTAATACAATGCAACTCGTTGGGGCAACGAATGGTTTTATCAGGCGTCCGTTTATAATGAGTACGGTTGTTTCTGGTATAATAGCTGCTATTTTGGCTAATGTAGCCATAACAGGGGTTATATACTACTTTACGAATGAATATCCCGAACTCATATCAATTGTAACAATGACCGAATTACTGATTGTATATGGACTTGTATTGATTCTGGGAATATTAATTACCGTTCTTGCTACAATATCTGCAGTAAACAGGTATTTAAGAATGACAACGAATAAACTTTATCACGTCTAAAAATAT
The DNA here is from genome assembly GCF_900079725.1 of uncultured Dysgonomonas sp. Taxonomy (NCBI): domain Bacteria; kingdom Pseudomonadati; phylum Bacteroidota; class Bacteroidia; order Bacteroidales; family Dysgonomonadaceae; genus Dysgonomonas; species uncultured Dysgonomonas sp. The sequence goes on along the minus strand of NZ_LT599032.1, from coordinate 1,907,318 downwards.
GGATAAGAAAGATTTTGCATTTGGCAAACAGAATTACATCATTTGTGCAGTATCTGTTGTTCTCATCATTGTAGGATTTATATTGATGACAGGACCTGCATCAAGTGTTGAAGGCGGTTTTGAACCGGATATTTTCAGTGCAAGGAGAATCGTTGTGGCGCCGATGATTTGTTTTGCAGGCTTTCTGCTCATGATTGTGGGCATTCTATATCCTCGTAAGAAGGAATTGGCTGACGAGAAGAAAGAACGCGACTAATCACAAAACTATAATTTATAATGAGCATTATTGAAGCAATTATTATTGCTATTGTAGAGGGCCTGACCGAATTTCTTCCTGTGTCTTCTACCGGACATATGATTATCGCCCAAAGTCTTTTGGGAGTAGAGAGTAACGAGTTTGTAAAGGCTTTTACCGTAATTATCCAGTTTGGAGCCATCTTGTCGGTAATTGTATTATATTGGAAACGTTTTTTTCGTTTTAGGGAAGTTCCCGAATCTGAAAATACAGGTTTTCTAAAATATGTTTTATATAAATATGAGTTCTACTGGAAATTACTGATGGGATTCATCCCGGCTGCCATATTAGGATTCATTTTTAATGATATGATAGACGAACTGCTGGAGAGTGTATTGGTTGTATCCATTATGCTTGTTTTAGGAGGTATCCTTATGCTGTTTGTAGATAAGTGGTTTAACCGTCCTGAAGAAGGAGAGCAGGAGATTACATATAAGAATGCCTTTATAATAGGTTGTTATCAGTGTATAGCGATGATACCGGGTGTATCCCGTTCTATGGCTACTATTGTAGGAGGTATGAGCCGCGGGCTCAGCCGTAAGAATGCGGCCGAATTCTCATTCTTCCTGGCTGTTCCTACTATGGCTGCTGCAACAGGTTATAAATTGCTGAAGCTGATAATGTCCGATACAGGATTTGAACTGTTAAAAGATAATATAGGCGTATTGGTTATCGGTAATGTGGTTGCATTTATAGTAGCACTACTGGCTATCAAATTCTTTATTGGTTTTGTAACTAAATACGGCTTTAAACTATTTGGCTGGTATCGTATTATTGTTGGTGGCATCCTGTTGGCTCTATTGCTTTCGGGACATGAATTAACTATCATTTAATGGATTTTATTTCAGGAGAGGTCTTATACATAAATAAACCGCTTAATTGGACATCGTTTGATTTGGTACGAAAATTGCGGAACAAGCTTTGTCGCAGATTGGGGGTTAAGAAACTAAAAGTGGGTCATGCCGGAACACTAGATCCGCTTGCTACAGGAGTGATGATTATCTGCACCGGAAAAAAGACCAAGCTGATAGAAACATTCCAGTATCAGACCAAAGAATATATTGCAACCATAAGACTAGGGGAGACGACTCCGTCTTTCGACTTAGAAACGGAAGTTGACGGAATCTATCCTACAGAGCATATAACCGAAGAGTTGGTTAATCAGATATTGATACGGTTCATCGGAGAGATTCAGCAGGTACCCCCTACATATTCTGCCTGTAAGGTAGAGGGAAAAAGGGCTTATGAATTTGCACGCGAGGGGCAGGAGGTTGAATTGAAGCCTAAACTGCTGGCAATAGATGAAATTGAACTTCTTGATTATACTATGCCTGAGATAAAGATCAGGGTAGTGTGCAGCAAGGGCACATATATAAGGGCATTGGCAAGGGATATCGGCTTGGCTTTAAGCTCAGGGGGACATCTGACAGCTTTGGAACGTACCCGGATAGGAGATGTTACTCTCGATCAGTGCATTCCCGGAGAACAGATAGATGAAGTGGTAGACGCCCTTATGGATTAGGATATCAGGATATATCCTTGTATGTTTGTAGATTATAATAGAAACTAAATTAATTTATATATAGAATATGAAACTTTCTCAATTCAAGTTTGATTTGCCTGAGGAATTGATAGCCTCTCATCCTGCGAAAAACAGGGATGAATCCCGTTTATTGGTTGTCAATCGCAAGACCGGAGAAGTTGAGCATAAGGTTTTTAAAGATATTATCGAATATTTCGATGATAAGGATGTATTTATCTTTAACGACACGAAGGTTTTTCCTGCCCGTTTGTACGGGAATAAGGAAAAGACCGGAGCTACTATCGAAGTGTTTTTACTTAGGGAACTGAATGAAGAATTTCACTTGTGGGATGTATTGGTAGATCCTGCACGTAAAATCCGTATCGGAAATAAATTATACTTTGGCGACGATGACTCTATGGTAGCCGAAGTTATTGATAATACAACCTCGCGCGGACGTACGCTTCGTTTCTTATACGATGGGCCTAGTGAAGAGTTCCGTAAGGCTCTTTATGCATTAGGGGAAACTCCTATACCTAAATATTTGAACAGAGGTGAAGAAGCCGACGATAAAGACCGTTACCAGACTATCTTTGCCAAGAATGAAGGTGCAGTGGTTGCTCCTGCAGCCGGATTACACTTTAGCCGTGAACTGCTTAAACGTATGGAAATTAAAGGTGTTGATTTTGCATACATTACGTTGCATTCAGGTTTGGGTAACTATCGGGATATCGATGTAGAAGATTTGACCAAGCATAAGATGGATTCGGAGCAATTGCAGATTACCGAAGAAGCCATCATGCATGTAAATAGGGCAAAAGATGCAGGACATCGTGTTTGTGCAGTGGGTACATCCGTAATGCGCGCAATAGAAACCATTGTAAGTACAGACGGGCATTTGAAAACCAATGAAGGATGGACCAATAAATTCATCTTTCCTCCATACGATTTTGGTATAGCCGATTCAATGGTAACCAACTTCCATTTGCCTCAATCTACACTGTTGATGATGACAGCCGCTTTTGGTGGATACGACCGTATTATGGATATATATGATATGGCAGTGAAAGAAAAGTATCGTTTCGGTACATATGGTGATGCAATGCTTATAATCTAAATGTTACTGGATAAAGAAATTCAGCATGATGTATTCTTGGGTCTGGGCTCGAATATGGGAGACAGAGGAGAGAACCTTAATCATGCAATAAACAGAATAGAAGAGCGGATTGGTGAAGTTATTACCACTTCCGCTTTTTACGTTACCGTACCTGTAGGTTTTGAGTCGGAGAACCGCTTTCTGAATGCAGTATGCGAAGTAAAGACCAGATTGCGCCCGATGGAACTGTTACAACGGACACAGGAAATCGAGAAAGAAATGGGACGTACTACCAAATCGGAAAATAAAGTTTATGCCGACAGGATAATCGATATCGACCTCTTATTATTCGACGATAAGGTGTATGCCAATGAAAAACTGATCTTACCGCACCCGCACCTGCATGAAAGAGCTTTTGTCCTATTACCTTTAGCAGAGATCGCGGGAGATTATATCCATCCTGTTTTGCATAAGACAATCAATCAGCTCAAGACCGAACTGGATTAATGCTCTTCTTCTGAATGTACAAAGTATGCAGGAAACGACTGTACACTCTCGTTGTGATATCGGTCAGAGGCTGTAACGAAATAATGGAACCCGAATTCACCGACCGTTACCGGAAACGAGTAGCTGTTGGTACGTAAGCCCGTAACCAATATATTGCGGGAATTATTTATATCTATTTCTTCTGTAGGAGAAGCATATATATTATATGTATAAGTTTCGCTACTATCGGGAGCATCCCATTTTATAAGCAGATAACCCTGATCTTTATATACTTGTGTAATGACAGGAGAGTTTGGAGATATATTATCCAGCCATGTCAAAGGCGGCAATTTAGCAGGGGTAGGGTAATAGGTCCGGATAGAATCCCTGACCCCTTTCAGATTGCTTAGAATATTTCCGGTACGGAAGTACGCCTGTCCTTTTACATTATTGTCCCGTGTATATTTCATCTGGTTCAGGATATCCTCTAACGACCAGTTCTGCTCATCCATCTGATAAACTCCTAATCCCGGCACAACAATCCGTCCGTTGCTGTTTGCCACCCAATCGTCGAGAAATGGATAGAAGCGGTGCTCTTTGTAATACATCATAGGGAATACCAAGTCGTGCTTTCCACTTTTCATCCAATGGCCTGCGTCCTGGAAGACGGTTTCATAAGCTGTCCAGCCATCATTGGGTGCCACATGCTGCAATACCTGGTACCGTCCCAGAGGAGAACTGCTTATCTGCACCCAAGGTTTAATTGCTTTTACATTGTCGTAAATATCCGCCACTAATTGGTTTATATTGTCTCTGCGCCAGTCGTGCAAACTTTTCCCATTACCATATTTCTTGAAGGTGTCATCGTCGGGGAACTTCTGAGTATTACTGGGGTAGCGTATGTAATCGAAATGTATGCCGTCAACGTCGTAGTTCTTTATTATTTCGTCTACAATGGATGAAACTAACTTTTTTGATTCAGGCCTTCCGGGATCGAGATACCAGGTTCCGTGGACTTCTTTGTAGTAATCGGGTTTGTCTTTGACTACAGTGCCCCTCCGTCTTTTACCTTTTCCTGTGTATTTCATCTTAGCTTTATCCATCGTGTAAGTCACAAGCCAGGCATGACATTCCATACCTCTTTTATGGCACTCCTCAATGGCAAAGGCCAATGGGTCGAAACCTTCCGCCTGATTAAAGTAGGTACTCAAAGGTTCTATCTTAGACCTGTAGAACACACGTCCCTGTGCACGTGCCTGAAATAACACGACATTGAAATGTTCTTCTTGCAACTGATCAAGAATATCTCTTAATTGCTTTTTCTGTGCATCTACGCTGGTTCCTTGTTTAGGCCAGTCCAGCCCCCAGTTGGTCGTAAGCCATGCGGCCCTTACTTCAGTGGAAGGAACTTGTGCAAAGATCGATAATGGAAATAAAAAGAATATTGATAGTAATCTGAATAATTTCATGCTTTATAATCCGCTAAAATTTACATCGCTGAACAAGAGGGATGGTAACCGCCATGGCGAACTTTCACGCGGGTCATTTCCTACTTCTGCAAGATTTTTCCATAGAACAAGTATGTTGCCTGTAATGTTCATCTCGCTTACAGGAGTGGTTACTATACCGCCTTCGATAAGGAAACCCTCTATGCCAAATGAAAAGTCGCCTGTTGTAGGGTTACTGTTGCCGCCATTGAAGCCTGTTATCCAGATCCCTTTTTGCACAGATTGTAATAATCCGTCAAAATTTTGGCTTCCCGGTGTAGTTTGTATAATGGATGGCGAAGCTATTGTAGGCTCCATATCCATTTTTAGCGAGTTGTATGTGTCTATGAAGTATGTTTGTAATATACCTTTGTCTATGATAATACGCTCTTTGGTGGCGACTCCTTCGCCATCAAACCATCTGGCGCCAAACGAACGTGCAAGATGCGGAGTGTCAATGATTGTCAGCTTGTCGGATGCAATCTGCTGTCCGAGTTTATCTAACAGGAACGAATTCTTTTGTTGCAATGCTGTTCCATACATCGCTCCCATTATTGGAGAAAATAAACGTGATGCGGTGGTGTTGTCGAGCAGCATATCGTATCTGCCCGATTTGATTTTCCGTTGGCCTATTTTCCGTAGCGACCTCTCTAGCGCTGTCTTTCCTATTCCGGTCTTTTTCAGATCATCCCAGTAGATAGAACTATCGAACCAATAAGATTCGGCCCGGGCATCGCTGTCTGTTTTCAGGGCAACCTCTACTGTCAGGTTGAAGGCCGAGTCTATACTTTCTGCTTCAAATCCGTTGCTGGCAATCATGTATTCAGCACCCACACCATCATCATATGATGAAGTGATGGAGATAATACGTTTATCCGATTCATATATTTCTTCAACCGCTTGCCCGGCTATATCCAGTTTTTTATCGGTACTGATGCTTTCAAATGAGTTGTCATATAAGTCCAATCCGTCGCTGCCTCCTTTATAATACCTGTCAGAATCTGGGAGTTGGCGTAAGGTATCCTTGGCCAGATATTTAGTGGAAATGATTCCTTCTTTGATAAATGTTTCCAACCCTGACTTTTCTATGCGATTGGTAGAAAATGTACCATATCTGCCATCGATAAAAAATTCGATATACAATTTGTTTTCAGAACTTTGGTGCAATTTGTCCAGTTGCGTATTACGGTATTCAAACGAATTGTTGTTTGCCGTGATAATCGAAACACGTGAAGCCTGGCATCCGTTTTGCAAAGCAAATCGCATGGCCCATTGCGCAGTATCTTTATGTTGTTCAGTAATCATATTATAATGTTTTCACATGCAAAAATACACAGAATAAGATAAAGCAATTAATAATTAAGAATGAAAAATTAATAATTGGCTCGCAGGTCATCAGTCATCAGTTAACAATTAGAACTCCTTTATACTTTTTGTTCAATACTTACTATTTTGAAAAGGTAACAAAAGTAACACATATTTCAGCTTTTAGCTATTTAGCTATTAGCCATTAGCATTGGCTATCGCATAAGTGGCTTTACTGTAGCAGTAAACAATTTGTGTCTTGTCTACTCGTATCTCATATAACTTTCAACTTATTACTTATCCCAATACTTCAAAGAACTCCAAAGCCATAAGCTTTACCTATAGATAAAATACTCCGGTTATAATAACTCATAACTTGTAAGTTTTTCTACCTTTGTAGCATTCTTATTCTAAAAATAAAAGAATGGAAACATTTCCTTCGAGCCCTTACATTCAGTTTTCCCGTAATCAATGGGCTGCTCTTCGCGACTCGGAACCGATGACGCTCACATACGAAGAGTTATTGACCCTGCAAGGTATCGACTACGAGCTTTCCATTGATGAAGTAGAAGATATTTACCTACCCCTTTCCCGATTATTGAGCTATTACTTCAATGCGCGTACCAGTCGCCAGTCGGTACTGACAAAGTTCCTCAATCAAAAATCGATGAAAGTACCGTTTATCGTAGGTATTGCAGGCAGTGTGTCGGTGGGTAAGAGCACTACCGCCCGTGTATTACAGGCGTTGCTTAGCCGCTGGAAAGAAAACACCCGTGTATCTCTGATAACTACCGACGGATTCCTGTATCCGAATGCGATATTAGAAGAAAAGGGCATTATGCTCAAAAAAGGCTTTCCTCAATCATATGATATAAAGACTTTATTGAAGTTCGTCACCGATCTGAAAGCAGGGAAAAGAAATGTAAAGGTGCCCAAGTATTCACATCTTATTTATGATATTATTCCAAACGAATATCAGGTTATAGACCAGCCGGATATACTTATCCTGGAAGGTCTGAATGTGCTTCAGAGTGGAATGGACTATCCCAATGAGAAGCCTCGTATATTCGTTTCCGATTTTGTTGATTTCTCGATTTATGTAGATGCTGATGAACCGAAATTGGAGGAATGGTATATCTCCCGTTTTATGAAGTTCAGGAAAGGAGCATTTACGAATCCTGATTCGTATTTTCACAGCTTTGCAAAGTTAGCGGATAAGAATGCGATCAACACCGCTAAAACCATTTGGAGGGAAATAAACCGCAAAAATTTGCGTAAAAATATTCTCCCTACACGTGAGCGTGCCAGTCTGATACTTCACAAGGGGGAAGGGCATGCTGTGGATTATGTAAGATTAAGAAAATAAGTCTTATCACAGGGTTAATACATACAAAAGAGGCATCTGTATAGATGCCTCTTTCTCATTTTATCTCTGGTAAGAATTAGTCGATAAAGTCTACTGTTTCTTCTCCAATCATCTGACGAAGTGTGTTTTTTAACTTCACATATTGGATAAACAAGTCATGCTCTGCAACCTTGCTAGGCTCGTGCATAGGGCTCTTGAAGTAGAATGACAACCAGTCTTGTATGCCGCTCATTCCTGCACGTTTGGCCAAGTCTGAGAATAGAACAAGGTCTAAGCAAAGAGGAGCTGCAAGGATAGAATCTTTACAAAGGAAGTCTACCTTCATCTGCATTTTGTAACCTAACCATCCGAACAAGTCGATATTATCCCATCCTTCTTTGTCGTCGTTGCGAGGCGGATAATAGTTGATACGAACCTTGTGGTAAACATTACCGTAAAGTTCAGGATAAAGTTCCGGTTGAAGGATGTTGTCGATAACCGAAAGTTTCGATTCTTCTTTTGTTTTGAATGAACCCGGATCGTCAAGAACTTCACCGTCGCGGTTACCAAGAATGTTTGTAGAGAACCATCCGTTAAGACCAAGCATACGGGTCTTGAACATCGGAGACAATACAGTCTTCAACATTGTTTGACCTGTCTTGAAGTCCTTTCCACATATCGGAGTCTGGGTTTTTGCAGCCAGTTCCCACATTGCAGGTATGTCTACAGTCAGGTTAGGCGCACCATTGATATATGGTATACCCATAGATACTGCAGCATATGCATACACGTTTGAAGGAGCAATGTCTTTGTGGTTTTCTTTCAACCCTTTTTCGAAAGCTGCAAGTGTTTTGTGTACTTCACCCAGAGGAGTGAACACTTCTGTACTACCGCACCAGATAACTACGATGCGATCGCAATTATTTTCTTTTTTGAAGTTCTCGATGTCTTGTTTTACTTGTTCCATCAATTCCCATTTGGTAGGAGCCGATTTTACCCAAGTACCATGCAAGCGTTTTACAAAGTCCTGATCGAATACAGCTCTCATCGGTTTGATAGCTGACATTTCATCTTTAACCTTGTCCAAGTCTTCTTTAGTTAAAACATCTGCATGTTTAGCAGCCTCATAAGCGTCTTCTTCAAAAATGTCCCATCCGCCGAATACGACATCATTAAGATTAGCCAAAGGCACTGCATCTTTGATTTTAGGGAAGCGGTTTTCTTCTCTTTTCCCTAAGCGCATTGTAGCCAATTGAGTGATTGACCCTACAGGAACTCCTTGTCCTTTACGTGTTAACAACGTTCCTGCCATGAAAGTTGTAGCAACAGCTCCAACTCCTACTGTAAGAATACCAAGTTTTCCCTTGGCTTCTCCTACTTGTACTTTTCCCATTTTTAATTAAAATTTTAAGTTATACTGCAACCCGCAGCTTACATTAAATTCTGCTGTCTCATCAGACAACATATAATAGAATAGCATCAAGTGTACCCTCACTATCATTTTATTATCCCAACCCGATATTTTCCATCACAAAGCATTCGCCCGGCAACTTCCATTATTGGTAGCAACAATACAGCTGGCACTATAATATCATCAAAAAAATAAGTACTACTTTTCAATCTAGCTGAAAAGCTGATTTCAACTCTATGAAATCATCTATAATCAGGTCGGCTGTTGCATCTTCGGCATCCTCTTCCCATCCTGTACCTTTGAGCCAAATAGTATGACACCCAAGGCTGCGGGCGGGAACGATGTCTTTTGTGTAAGAATCTCCGATAATCACTACCGAAGAAGCCGGAATTTCCAGGCTCTGGACTCCTAATCCAAATATAGCAGGATCAGGCTTTCTTACTCCAACAACAGCAGATTCAATTATATCATCAAAATAATCCAGTAATCCGAAATCGCTCAAAACAGATTGTACGTTTCCATAGAAATTAGAGACCAATACCATAGGATAACGACTCTTCAATATTCCGAGCAAGGGCTTCTCTTTTTCTATTAAGCCCCTGACAAAGGTATAACATTGTGTCGAAATAGCAAGGCTATAGCCCTTTGTTTTATCATTTTCGGGTAAAAAACCTTTATTAATTAAGTAATCTACCTGTAAATCTATCTTTTTTCTAAGCAATATAAAAAAGTTATCCTCTGCTTCAATAACGGGGTGTGTAGCCAGATAACGCTCGGCGTAGACATAAGCTTCACGAAACTGTTCTTTCGAAACCGGCACTCCATTATCCACATACGCAACCCAAAGCACTTCGGCCCAATGTTTTCCATTACTGTCGATAGTGCCTCCGTAGTCGAAGATTATTCCTTTTATTTTACTTATATCCAACATTCTTTTTCAAATCTTAAAAGGTAACAAAGGTAACACTTTTTTCAGTTAACAGTCAACAGTTATCAGTTAACAACTTGTAACTGCCTGCAAGGCGAAGTAACTTATAACTATTTCAAAAAGGTAACAAAGGTAACATAATTAAAGTCTTTTCAGAGTGTTACTTTTTAGTGAATCCCGTTGCTTTTACTTGTTCGATAATATAGATAAAGATAGATGGAAAATAAAGCAGATAATCTGATATTTATTTTGTAGCTCGAGTCCGGATTACTCCACGAAATAAATCCTCAGGCAGAAATGTTGGGGATTTTTATTTTATCTTTGGAAAAAAATATCATGGAAATACAAGATTGGTTTGTTGCAATTAGTGCTTTTGCTACTTTACTTATGGCGTTTGCCACGTTTTGGAGTTTAAGACAAAACAAAGAACAAGTTTCTGAGTTAAAAAGGCAATGGGAAGAACAAAATACCCCTAAAATAGTACCATTAATCCTAAGACAAAACAGATATATTATTTTGCGATTTAAAAACATATCTAATGTTACAGCTCATGATGTTATTCCCAAGATAAAAATTAAGACTCCACCCAATGAGCTTGAATGGCATTTTAATGTAGAAGAAAAAATAAATAATGAAATAAGATTATTAATAGAACCAAATGGATATAAAGATGTCATCATAAGTCAATATTGGGCGGAAACAAAATATCAAGGTAATATAGATGTTGAAATCCTTTATATGAATAGAGTACCTGAAAAGTTCAATATATCACTTACAGAACTAAATATAGTCCAAGCATATCAGGATATTGATGCTATATCTACAGAATTACGAGGAATTGCAGATGAGATACAACGTAAAAAAATTATATGATGTACCTATAAATTCTCCATAAAGCTAACAATTTTCTCAAAATCCTCATAAAAAGGATTCGATACTTTGGTGCTGTGCTCCATGAAATTTTAAAATCCTCAGACAATAATGTTTGAGGATTTCTATTTGATGGGTATTAAAGAATATTGTTTAGTATTTGAATTATAAATTATCTGATATGATGTCCCATCCATCAAATTAAGATAAGAGTAATTATTTCCTTTCCTTGATACTGAGAATTCTATTACATTTATAATCACTTTACCTTCTTCCCATTGTGCAGGTCGTACAGCTAATAAATTGATAGACTTCTTATTTTTTGTTTTTTCCTTGATATCTGACAATGATAGAACTTGAATCTTATTTTTATCAACAAAATCAGGAAATCCTTTAGTTGTAATAAAATCCTCCTCAATATAATATATACTTGCCATTCTCCATAAATCAGGACGTTTGCCATGTTGCTCCTCAATATATTCAAAATGCGATTTCAGAGCTTGATAGTATATGTTTTGTTTGTCAAATTCTTGGGCAAAGGAATGAATAGACATGAAGATAAATATACAAAAAAAATAAAAGTCTCATAATTAGAGATTTAAAGTTTTGTAAATTTAGCAATTTTTTCAAAACCTTTATGAAAAGAGCTTGATATTTTGACATTGCATTTAACCAAAAGAAAAGCACCTGATTTCTCAGATGCCTTTATATCTTAATGTCGAAGAGTATGCCGGAATACGTTCAATTATCTTTTCTTCTTCATAGCATAAGTCTGTGCTTTCAGAAATTCGCCAAACTCTTTTATATCTGTGAATTTGGCTTGCTCCTCAACCGAAATCGGTTTACCAAAACGTACATAAATAGTCTTACCTCTTTTGTTAGTCGTTTCATGTAATAGACGTATAGTCCTTATTTTCCAGCTTATAAATCCTAATGTGCGATATATCCACGAATTGCTTCCATCTATATACATAGGAATGACCGGGACCTTTGCTTTCTTTATCAATTTAAGAACAGTTGGTTGCCATTCACGATCTTCGGTCTTAGTCAGATGATTGGTTGATACACCTCCTGCCGGAAACAGCCCCAACGGATGTCCGTCATGCAAATGTTCCAGGCATTGCTTTACACCTCCCAGACTCGATTTCAGATCTTTCATCTTATTTCCTTTAGCATAAGGATTGACTCCGATAAAATGCTCGTCCATCGTGTCTATCTGGCTCAGCATCCAATTTACCATCATCTTGTAGTCGCGGCGTTTACCTGCTACTGTACTAATAGCTATTATTCCATCTATATGACCTATTGGATGGTTCGAAACTGTGATGAACGGTCCTTCTTTAAACTGGTCGAGAACTTCATAATTCTCATATTTGCGGATGATCCCCATTTTGTCGAGCATATCATTCACAAATTCAAGACCTGTATACTGTTTGGAGGCATCGTAAATAGCATTTACCTTATTTAGTCCTCCCACACTAAATACAATATTTGTAAGGACGTTTCCAAAGCGTCCTCTCAATATAGGATGCAGGCTTTGTATCATATCCCTGCTTATTAATTTCTCTTTCATACGCCTTTTTTCAGTTATCAGCCGGCTGTGAACCTCCCGTAACTTACTTTATATAATTAAGATATTTGCTGTAAAATGATTTAAACCCGTTCAGCTTCATCAATACAAATTCGAACAAGGCAATTCCCACAACTGCGCAAAGGATACCTAGCAATACATCTATAATATAATGATGAGATGTATATACTGCTGTAAACCATATACCTACTAAGAATATTGTGACAACGGACAGAATGCCCCAGTTACATTTCTTCTTTACTGCATAAAAGAGCACCACTACCAGATATGCCGAATGCAGGGACGGAACTGCCGCAAATACATTAGCATTACGTCCATAGATAGAATTAAATAAAGGGAAACCTATCAGTTCATCGAAACGAACCAGGCCGGCCATATTGCCGGGTGTATTCAATATCGGCTCAAATCCGTAATTCATCGCATACCAAGGTGGTGCCGCGGGATGAACATAGTAACAGGCAAAGCCAAGCAAATTGACAAAAAGGAAGACCATCGCAAAGCGGAGAAACATATCCCTGTCTTTTTTGAAATACAAATACAGACCGAATGCGACAGGAACGGGTACCCAGCCCAGATAAAAAATTCCGGCAAGGAAATCGGCGATTGCAGTTGTATGTAGATTAAAATATTCGCAAGGAATAAGTACTGCTCCATCTACAGTAATCCCGAATAATGCTTTTTCAAGATTATATAATCCCTCTACATCTATCGGATTTACCAGATAGTTAGGGTAAACACGCATCCAGTCGTAAGAAATGCCGAATATGAGAAATGGCAATAATCCTACAGCTAATTTGCGGGTTTTAGTATTAACGAAAAACAACAAGAGAAAAAGGGCGATCAAGAGGAAATGTTCGGGACGAAGCCCTACAAATATACTTGTCAATATAGAAAATAGTATGGTTATCCCAACAACAATAACGCTCTCTCTCAGAGTTGGTAAGGAAATTTGTAGCTTCATTTATTTATTCTCCTGCTTTATCTTTTCTGTCTTGTTCCTGCAACACTCTTTTGCAATGTCTCAGGCGGTTAATAGCTGTGATATTTGAAAATATGGCAACAAAAGCGATCGGAACCACCATTATTAGTATTGGTTCAAACAAAGGAATGCTTTCTTTGTGAGGCACAGCAACACGATAATCAGGGAAGAAGTATCCGAACAGGCCGCAGAGTATACATCCCAGAGCAATAGTCACCACACGCTCGGGACGCTGCATGAATCCTCCTTTACATTCTATCCCTAATCCTTCAGCGCGGGCACGTACATAGCTTACCATCATGGATCCGATGAGGGCAATAAATGCAAATAATGAACTGAAGAAATAGCCTTGCAAAATCAGGTAATAGCAAATACCGAACAATACGACTAATTCGCTGTAACGATCAAGCACCGAGTCGAACAAAGCTCCGTAACGTGAACTCATCTTGCCAACACGGGCAACCTGTCCATCCATCATATCGAATAGTCCGGCAAATAAAATGACGAATCCGCCCCAACCAACGAACGATAGATCTCCTGCATGGCCATAGGTATGTCCGAAAAAGACTTTCCCCCGCATAGCACCACAAATAAAAATAATACAAGCTACGACATTCAGGATCAATCCCGTGGCTGTAATAAAATTGGGGGTTATACCAATCTTTACCATCCCCCTGACAAGAGGGTCAATAATTTTATAAATTATTTGTTGAGCAATATCTCTAGCTTTCATTCTTATTCTTCCACTTTTTAAGGTTTATATATAGTTGTGCATACAGCAACACCTCTCTATATGTCATCTGTATGTTTCTTTTCGCTTTCTATAACTTCTTCTTTTTTATCTTCCGGTTTATTCTTTTTTACAAAATACTTTTTGAAATCCCTGTTCCTATATACAAAAAGACGCTGCATATTGTAGTTCCATCCAAAACCCACGATAAGTGACACAATTATCTTTGGTATCAGGAACACATTATTGGCTATAATCTCCGGAAGGCTTTCCATCGGCAGCCACTTGGTCACCAGTTCTGTTACCAGTACGGTTCCTTCCCTGTTTAAGAACAGATTCACCAGCCAGACCATCACATATTTAATAGCAACGTGTTTTATCTTACTGTCCTGTGCCTTAAATGTCCATTTATAATTTATAATGCAATTGACTATTCCTCCCGAAATGTTACCGAAAAGGGTAGCGTTGCCATAAAAGACGCCAAAGATATTAGTGAGTAATATGGTTACTGTAAAGTCGGTCAAACTAGATAGTTGTGAGGAGAATTGCGCCCGCACAAACATAAAAATCCCTCCTTTTTCAGAGATGGTTTTCGTGACCTTCTTTACCCAATCAGCCATTTTCCTCCTAATAATATTATAAAGCCATACACTCCTGCAAGCACGTCATCCATCATTACACCCCATCCGCCTTTCAGACCCTCCATTTTGCGGATACCCAATGGTTTCCATATATCAAATAACCTGAACAAGGCAAATGCAATCAGCGCATGATATATATTTCCTGCATCGGCAGCCAGAAGGGTTATCCATACACCTACCATTTCATCGACAACAATGCGTGACGGGTCTTTGCCCCAAGAGGGTTCAAGCACATTTGACGACCAAACGCCAAGAACTGTAAATATGATAATTAATGCAATGGTTATCAGTAATAGGGGCAGGGGAGAAACAAACAAAGAAAGGATAATCCATATAAGAGTAGCTAATGCTGCGCCCGCTGTACCGGGTGCAAACGGGGAGAAACCCGTACCAAAGCCTGATGCGATAATTATATGAAAGAGATTCTTTTGTTTCATTTTTTCAATAAAGGCACAAAGTTATCAAAAAATGCATTGATATCAAAGTGGTTAAAAATATATAATCTGACTACATTTAATTTTCTGAAAATGTTTGTCAATACGACATTGTTTACATTTTGTCAATGTTACATATCCGTATTTGCAGATATCTTTTGCGAAATACGTTCAGCAATATACGGAACAGATTTTTCTCGGCAAGGCGCAAAGCTAGGCCAGTCATTAAAATCAATAATTTTGAACGAACCGTCAGCGGCAATGATACAGTCCCCGCCGTATATATCCACATTCAGTACTTCTCCGGCTTTACTGCAAGTCTTCTTCAAAGCGTCCAGATCGAATGGAAATTCTTTCGCGCTCCCGTTTACAGCTTCCAAACCGAATTTGGTGAGGCTTAGATCGAAAGGATAGAACCAATAGAAAAAGTCAGTTCCGTATACCCCGTAAAACTTGACCAGATCTCCTACAAGATGTTCGTTTATCACAGCATTGGGTATATCACGCAATGCAAATTCCTGTAAAATAGATTTAGCTTCTTCTATATTACGTGCATAAGTGACATCCTCACGATGAATCGTATGTGAATCGCCTCTTTTTATCCAGAAAGCACCGGTATTCATTTTCTCCAGTTCTTCGGTAGGGTCGTCGGTCACATCTACGATTATACTTTCAGGATGCGGTATACTGTTATCCATCAGCAAACGCGTCATGGTAGTGCGGGTACAGTTTTCGATACCTGTTCCTGGATTTATGATTATCGCACCGTCTGCCTCATATTGTTTCAGCCGTTTGATTGTGCTTTTGTCGCGGGCCATATTGAAAATATACATCTCGTTCTCCTCGCTCAGTACAAACTCGGATTCGGTATACTCTCTTACTTCATATCCCATGTTACGCAGACATTCGGCCGTAAGGTTGAATATCATACCATCATTACCAATATGGTTGGGAGAAAATTTAGTATTCCTTTTGACTCCTGCTATTCTAATTTTTGACATCTTTATTTTTTACAAATTGCTCCGCCTTCTTAATATCTTCTGCATGGTCTACATCAACAATCTTAACAAAAGGAAATGCTTTCAGATTCAGGTTATCAGTTACCAGCTGTCGTTGGAAATTGCGCATCCGTGACTGCCCTGCTTCGAGGCAGGATTCTAATGTATCTATTGCTTTTGGGGTGAGTCCGTAAATTCCACCCGATATATACTTACAATTATCCGAATTATCAAGAAATCCCTTTATATTCATTTTACTGTCAACGTCCACATATAATGGCTTTTCGTCGTCTATATAGTCTGTTACGGCCATCATTCCGTCATTATCTTCATCTGAGGCAAAAGCCTGTATGAAGTTGCCGAATTCATCTTCTTTGAATATGGTATCGACTGTTGTCAGACAGAATTTTCCATCCCGTAGGAAATTTCTCAGTTCAAAAAAACTATGCATCGAACTGGGGGTAGATTTCACCACAACGTTAAACGGTACATCAAGCTTTAATTTGGATATATAATCCTGAACCTGTATCATTTCCTCGTTAATAATAATACTTATCGAAGAAGCATCATTCTTGAGGAAAATATCAATCAAACGGCGAATCATTTCCTTGCCATCCAGCTTTACCAAAGGCTTCGGCAAAGTAACACCTTCTTGAGCCAGTCTGGAGCCTTCTCCTGCTGCTATTATAGCATAATTCATAAATATTAATATTTTTTGACTAAAGTCAATCAAAAAGGTTTAATCTGAAAGTGAAAAAAATTATTCTTCAGTAGTCAAATCAAGTACTTCGTTATCGCCGCCTCTTTCTACATAGAGTTTCTTCAAAGGGTTGGCATGTGCTTTATCAAATTCTATCCTGTTTCCGAAAGTGTCTATCGCCATATAGACGGCCTGGCGGAAAGACTCTTCCGATGCTTCATTCTTTCCGGCTATACCATAGGCTGTTCCGTGAGCCGGAGATGTGCGGATAATAGGTAATCCGGCTGTAAAGTTAACGCCGTCTTCCATGGCCAGGGTCTTGAAAGGAGCTAAACCCTGATCGTGATACATTGCCAGTATACCGTCGAATTTGGCGAATTCACCTGCCCCAAAAAAACCATCGGCAGGATAAGGCCCAAAACAAAGTACCTTCTTGTCCTGTAATTCCTTTATGGCAGGAGTGATGATATCATTCTCTTCTGTTCCCAGTAAGCCGTTTTCTCCTGCGTGCGGATTAAGGGATAGTACTGCGATACGCGGCCTCCCAATTCTGAAGTCGCGTTTCAGGCTGGCTTCGAAGCGGATAGCAGCGTCCATTATTTTTTCCTTTGTCAATGATTTCGGTACATCAGCCAACGGGATATGCCCTGTTACAAGAGCTATACGGAGCGAATCCTTGATAAGGATCATCAGGCTTTTATCTCCGTCTTTACCGAACCGTTCTTCAAGATATTCCGTATGCCCGGGGAAATGGAAATCTTCACGCTGAATATTATGTTTGTTGATAGGGGCGGTCACCAGGACGTCGATCAGTCCGCTTTTAAGGTCAGCAACTGCCTTTTCAAGCGATTTATATGCTGCTTCTCCTGCTATTGCGGTCGATTGCCCTATTTCGATTTTAGTATCTTCATTAATACAGTTGATGATATTCACTTTGTTTACCACTGCATCTTTTGCACTATTTATCTGATTGAAAGATACAGGTTGTAATTCCATTGCTTTGCGATGAAAGGATGCTACTTTTGCCGAACCGTAAATGACAGGGATGCACATCTCTGCCATCCGGATATCTGCAAATGTTTTCAGAATAACTTCGTATCCTATCCCGTTTATATCACCTTGTGTTATACCTACTTTTATCATAGTTTGATTTAGTTTTTAGATTCTATAACCTGTAGCCATTGTCCGGCCAGGGTTTCGACAAAGTCAACAAAAGTCGGGGCTTTATCGTATTGATAAATTGTACATAACGGATGACCTTTGTGTGGTGTAATCTCGAATGGTGAATAGTCGTCATGTAAATAAACGAAAACTTCTTTTGTTTTATGATTATAGAAAGTCGTATTCCCATTCGTTTCGAGAGCAAAAGTCAGAAAGTCGGACGTATTCATCGGTTCTATACCCTGCAACTTACATTCATCAGCATAGTTTTGTTCCCATCCTCCGATACCGACCGTGGAATCTACCAGCGAGAATGTAAACTGATTGGCATCTATGAAACTCTCCGCCTCCATAGTATTATCTTCGAGCCAATATTCTACAATCCCTCCCATATTTTGGGATAGCAGAATGTGCTCGGGTATAATATTACGCCCCTGGGGCACACAATGTTCCAGTTTACAAAGCCAGCCGATAGTACTTCCGCCGTTGAGCGTCCATATATACTGCCGGAACCGCTGATTGCCGTTCAGCGTAAATTCTACTTTATATGCTTTATCCAATAACCGGGTCATTTTAGGAAAAAGAACGGCAAAGTCTTTCGGCAAAGTCATCTTCCCATCATGGATCCCGTTAAATATAACCTGATTATTCTTCATTCTTTTTACTTTTCATTGTCGACAACATGCCACACGCCGCAAATATATCTTCGCCGCGCGATGCGCGTATGGTCGAAGTAACACCTTTACTTGTCAGATAATCCCTGAATGCCTCCATCTTTTCCTTTGTCGATGTTTTCAGATCCACATTCGGTATCGCATGGAAACGTATAAGATTTACCCTGCATTCGATTCCCCTGAGCATCTGCGCCAGTTCTTTGGCATGAACGAGTGAATCGTTGAAATTATCAAACATTATATATTCAAAAGACAAGCGTCGTTGCTTTGTCCAGTCATATTCTTTTAATAAGTCCATCACCCCGGCTATAGGGAAAGCCTTTTCTGCCGGCATAATGGATAGCCTCTGATCTTTCTCCGGGCTATGGATGCTGATTGCCAGATGGGCATTGCTTTCATCCAGAAAACGTTTCAACTTGGGCGTAACGCCGGTTGTAGATACTGTTATTCTTTTCGGACTCCATGCCATGCCATAATCGGCGGTCATAATTTCGAGTGTCTTTTTCAATTGCTCATAATTGTCCAGAGGCTCACCCATTCCCATAAAGACAACATTCGTCAGATTTTCGGCTTCACGAACCGAATAAAGTTGATTCAATATTTCGTTGGCAGAAAGATTTCCGTTAAATCCCTGTTTTCCTGTCATGCAAAACAGGCAGTTCATCTTACATCCAACCTGTGAAGATACACAAAGCGTAGCCCTGTCGTCTTCGGGTATCATCACGGCTTCGATAAGTTTATCGTTTTCCGTTTTGAATAAATATTTAACAGTGCCATCTACAGATTGCTGAAATTCGAGCGGGATATATCTTCCCACATCGTATTTTTCCGACAACAAAGCCCTGTTTGCTACAGAGATATTTGTCATCTGCTCTATTGATGTTACTCTTTTCTTGTATACCCAATCTGCGATTTGCTTTGCAGCAAATCTGGGTAGACCGCACTCGCCGGCCACGCCATAGAAGTCATCCATGGTCATACCGAGTAAGTGTTTTTTTTCTATCATATTTTTAGTTGATAGCTGTTAGCGAATGAAGGTGTGTCGAAAGTAATTTTCACATTCTGTTTGTCATGTTGAACGGAGTGAAACATCTCGTGTCTGGATGGTCGAGATTCTTCATTGCATTCAGAATGACAAAGAGGGTAACAATTTGATAGTGCAATTTGCTTTTGACACACCCTTATTTACTAATGGCTTTTGTATTATAATCTTTTCTTAATAGCTTCGCTATCCTTTTCAAAACCCGGCTTGTCAAGGAGGGCGAACATATTTTTCTTATATGCTTCCACTCCCGGTTGGTCGAATGGATTCACTCCTAAGATATACCCGCTGATACCGCATGCTTTTTCGAAGAAGTATAGCAACTGTCCGATGCTGTATGCATCCAACTTAGGTAATTCCACTTTGATATTTGGTACACCTCCGTCAACGTGAGCTAATTGAGTGCCCAGTTCAGCCATTTTGTTTACGAAATCGATGCGTTTGCCTGCAAGGAAGTTCAGTCCGTCAAGATTTTCCTCATCAGTAGGCACTGTCAATGTTTCGTTCGGTTGAGCCACTGATATAACAGTTTCGAAGATAGAACGTTCACCTTCCTGTATCCATTGTCCCATAGAGTGAAGGTCGGCAGTAAAGTCAACAGCAGCATTGAAGATGCCTTTATTTTCCTTGCCTTCGCTCTCTCCGTAAAGTTGTTTCCACCATTCTGCGATGTAGTGCAACTTCGGGTTGAAGTTAGCGAGGATTTCTATTTTCTTGCCAGTCTTATATAGTTCGTTACGTGTAACGGCATATATTTCAGCAATGTTTTTTTCGAAAGGTACAGCCGGAGCGGTTTCTTTTTCCATATATGCAGCGCCTGCAACCAACTGACGAATATCGATTCCTGCTAATGCGATGGGAAGTAAGCCCACCGGAGTCAACACAGAATAGCGTCCTCCTACATTATCAGGGATTACATATTTCTTAAATCCTTCTTTTGTAGCCAGCGTAAACAATGCGCCACGTGCAGCATCGGTAATAGCTACGATACGGTGTTTCGCTTCTTCCTTACCTACAGTCTTCTCCAACTCTGCTTTAAGAATGCGGAAAGCCAAAGCAGGTTCTGTAGTTGTTCCCGATTTGGATATATTGATGATGCCGAAAGATTTTCCTTTCAGGTATGCAAGTAATTCCACAAGATAGTCTTCACCGATATTGTTTCCTGCATAAAGAATTACAGGTGTTTTACGGTCGCGTTGCAACCAGTCGAAAGCATTTGACAAAGAATCGATAACTGCTCTTGATCCCAGATAGCTACCACCGATACCAACAAGTACAATCACTTCGCATTTTGCCTGTAACGCTTTTGCAGTATCTTCTATATCTTTTAATTCAGCATCTGTAATCGATGACGGTAAGTTCAGCCAACCTAGAAAGTCGTTTCCTTTACCCGAACCATCGTGCAATGCTTCATTGCATTTCTTTGCCAAAGCAGCCTGATTGTTGATATCAGCCTGATTAATAAAACCTAAAGTCTTGCTAATGTCTAATTTGATAACCTTATCCATAACCTTTATTTATTTTAATATTTGTTCTCTCAATACTTTAACTCCCTCGCGCGCTGATGCATTTTCGTATAATACACGATACACCAGATCAGCTATAGGAATATTCACATTATATTTTTCGTTCATTTCCCTGATACATTTTGTACCATAATATCCTTCGGCAATCATTTCCATTTCTATCTGGGCTGCTTTTACGGAATAACCTTTTCCGATCATAGAGCCGAATGTACGGTTACGACTAAAACTGGAATAGCAAGTAACCAGAAGATCTCCCAGATATGCAGAGTCTTGAATCCGTCTTTCTATCGGAGATACAATGTCTACAAAACGTTCCATCTCGGATATTGCATTCGATACCAGCACCGCCTGAAAGTTATCTCCATATTTGAGTCCGTGACAAATACCCGAAGCAATAGCATATACATTTTTCAACACAGCCGCCAACTCGATACCTGATACATCATTTGATACGGATGCCCGTACAAACCTGTTATTGAATATTCCGGCAATGGCCTGTGCCTTTTCAATATCTGGGCAAGCAATGGTAGGATATGTCAGTCGCTCTAATGCTATTTCCTCGGCATGGCAAGGCCCGCCGACGATAGCCATATTTTCGACAGGGATATCGTAGAATTGCGTCAGATAATCGGTAACCAGCAGGTTTTCGGGAGGGATAATCCCTTTGATGGCCGAAATAATAAACTTATCGCTTATTTTGGTTTTCAGTTTCTCCAGATGGCTTTTAAGAAAAGGGGATGGTACAGCTAAGATCAGTGTATCGGAATCCTCAACGACCTGAGTAATATCAGAATAGAATGAAATTCTGTCCAGATTAAATTCAACCGTTGATAAATAGGACGGGTTATGTCCTGTCTTTTTGAAATCTTGTATCTGTTCAGGCCGGCGCATGTACCAATTGATATGCTTTTCATGATTCAGCATAATCTTGGCTAATGCAGTCGCCCACGTTCCACCACCTAAAATTGCAATCTTACCGGGAAAACTCATGTGTTTACGTTTTAGTTAGAAATAGGGAGATTAATTAATTTTTTTCACCCAACTCTCAATCACTTCAACTGAAGGCAATGCCAGTTCCAGTTTATGTTTTTTGTTGATATCTCCTAAATCCTGTCTTATCTTCTGTGGATTTACATCTTTCAAGTCTTCCACTGTAAGGTATCCGGCTTTTTGCAGGACAGGAACTAATTCTTCCGAAATTCCCAGTTCTGTATATTTTGCTACAGGATCTTTCTTCACTACTTTTTCGGGACGCATCTGAGGGAAAAACATAACTTCCTGAATACTTTCCTGTCCGGTCATAAACATTACCAGACGGTCCATACCGATTCCGATACCGCTTGTAGGCGGCATTCCGTATTCCAGTGCGCGTAAGAAATCCTGATCGATAAACATAGCTTCATCATCACCTTTTTCCGACAATTTCAACTGGTCTTCGAAGCGTGCACGCTGATCTATCGGGTCATTCAACTCCGAATAGGCATTCGCAAGTTCCTTACCGTTTACCATCAATTCAAAACGTTCGGTAAGTTCCGGATTATTACGGTGTTTCTTTGTTAGTGGCGACATTTCCACAGGATAATCTATAATGAATGTAGGTTGTATATAGTTTCCTTCACACTTGTCTCCGAAGATGGCATCTATCAGTTTGCCTTTACCCATTGTTTCGTCTTGTTCCACGCCAAGCTGCTTGCAAACATCGCGAAGCTGAACCTCATTCATTCCGCTAATATCTACACCTGTAAAATGTTTAATGGAATCTATCATAGTCACACGCGGGTAAGGCGCTTTGTAATCAATCTCATTTTTACCCATCTTCACTTTGGTCGTTCCATGCACATCCATACAGATTTTTTCCAGCATACGCTCGGTGAAATCCATCATCCAGTTGTAATCCTTATATGCTGCATAAAACTCCATTACCGTAAATTCAGGGTTGTGTGTTCTGTCCATGCCCTCGTTGCGGAAGTTGCGGGAAAACTCATACACACCGTCGAAACCTCCGACGATCAGACGTTTCAGGTAAAGTTCGTTTGCAATACGCAGATACAATGGAATATCCAATGCATTATGATGAGTAATAAACGGGCGAGCCGTAGCTCCTCCCGGTATGCTTTGCAATACTGGAGTATCCACTTCTATGTATCCGTGTCCGTTCAGGAATTCACGCATAGAGTTGAAAACCTTCGTACGTTTCAGAAAAGTATCTTTTACGCCTTCGTTGACAATCAGATCGACATAACGCTGGCGATAACGTTGTTCCGGGTCGGTAAATCCGTCGTAGGTAACCCCGTCTTTCACCTTCACTACAGGAAGCGGACGAAGCGATTTACCCAATACAGTTAGTTCTTCGGCATGAACAGAGATTTCACCCATTTGTGTGCGGAACACAAATCCTTTGATGCCGATGAAGTCTCCTATGTCCAGTAACTTTTTGAAAACTGTATTATAAAGCTCTTTATCTTCAGTCGGGCACAAATCGTCACGTGAGATATATACCTGGATACGCCCTTCAGCATCCTGTAGCTCTACAAATGAAGCTTTACCCATGATGCGGCGGCCCATGATACGGCCGGCAATAGTTACCGGACGACGCTCTGCTTCGTCTTTGAAGCTTTCTTTTATCTCTTTTGAATATGCATTTACATCATACAGCGCTGCCGGATACGGTTCTATCCCTAACGCTCTCAACTCTTCTAAACTTTGTCTACGAAAGATTTCCTGTTCGCTTAATTCTAGTATATTCATTATCAATCTATCTTCAGATTTTTTTATTTCAAAAATAAAAATTGGTTCGTATGTGAATAACCACGCAAAGTTAAAAAATATAATAACAAATACACATTTTGTATTCGCTTTAATAAATGCCACACCTTAAAGCGGTACTTTTTTTAACAAAAAACGAAAATTGCTATAAACAAAATCGGTGACCTTTGCACATGAAATAAGTAATATAAGTTGTACCTTTGCACCCTCAAAGATGGGAGGGCTACACTCCTTAACCGCATTAGAACAGATTAAAAATGTTGAAAACTGCAAACATAGATGAATTAGAGAATAAAAAGATAAGTAAACTACTCTGGCAATATGCGCTCCCGGCTATCGTGGGAACAATGGTCAATGCGCTATACAATATTATCGACCGTATTTATATCGGACATGGCCCCAATCTGGGAGACCACGCTATTGGAGGACTGGGAATCGTTCTTCCTATAATGAACCTCACGGCAGCAGTAGGTATGCTGGTGGGGGCGGGATCGGCTAGCCGGATATCTATCTGTTTGGGTAGGGGCGATAAGGAAACTGCAGAGAAAATCATCGGTAACTCTTTTCTGATGACCCTAATACTGACAGGAACATTAGTTACAGTATTATTTATGTTCCTCGATCCTATACTGATGCAAATAGGTGCAACTGAAGAAACGTTCCCTTATGCAAAAGAATTCCTTTTATATTATTTGCCGGGAAATATCTTTCTCACCATGTGCTTCAATTTCAACAGTATGATGCGTGCATCTGGCTATCCGACCAAGGCAATGTATACGATGCTGATCGGGGTGATAGCAAATATTATTATTGCACCGATATTTATATTTGTACTGGAATGGGGTATTAAAGGTGCTGCTATCGCGACTATCATTTCCATGTTCATCGGGTTGTGCTTCGTTATGCATCACTTTATGAATCAGAATAGTATGCTGCGCCTACGTAAGAAAAATATAGGACTGAATCCGAAGATAGTATGGGCTATCGCCAGCATCGGTCTGTCTCCTTTCTTTATACAGGTAGCAGCGTCAGTTGTGGTATTCATGCTCAACAACAAGCTGAAAGTGTATGGCGGTAATGTAGCCATAGAAGCGTATGCCATTGCCAATACGCTGGTAATGATTATTATCATGGTACTGGTAGGGCTTACACAAGGTATGCAACCTATAGTGGGATATAACTATGGAGCTAAAAGAATAAACAGGGTGAAAGAGACCCTCAATTATACAATAAAGGTAGGGGTATGTATTGGTGTAGTAGGCTGTGCGATCGGATTACTGTTGCCTAATGTTATCGTGCAACCTTTCAATCCTTCTGCCCCGTTGGCCGCCGAAGCATCGAAAGCTCTACGCATCATAACCGTGATGCTGCCATTGGTCGGTTTCCAGATTGTGGTTACTAATTTCTTCCAGTGTATAGGGATGGCGGCGAAATCGATTTTTCTTAGCCTAACACGCCAGTTTCTGTTGCTTATCCCTGCTCTGATTATATTGCCGCACTTTTTCGAACTAAATGGAGTTTGGTTCTCATTGCCGGTGGCAGACGGTTTGTCAACATTGTTGACTGCGGGGATGTTTATATGGCAGATAAACAAATTTAAGAAAATGGAGACTTCAGAATTGTTATGATAGATAATATAAACAGACAAAATATACTGCAACATTTCTCTGTCACGGAAAATGACTTACTGAAAGTGATCTCCGAAGCCCTGAGTAAAGGAGGAGATTACGCCGATATATACTTTGAGCATACATTCAGCAATAATATCTCGCTCCGGGATGGAGAAGTAAACCGTGCCGCTTCGAATATCGATTACGGAGCGGGAGTAAGGGTGGTATCGGGAGATCAGACCGGATATGCCTATGTAGAGAACACAAATGTGAATGACTTATTGAAGGCGGCTCGAACCTCAGCAAGCATTGCTTCTATGCCTACGCGATCTAATAATTCGATTGAAATAAGGGAAAGTCATTTTCAGAATTATTATCAGGTAAAGAAAACGTGGCTCGGAGTATCAGTTGAGGATAAGAAAATATTTGTCCAGAAGCTGAATGACAGGATATTTGAACTCGATACACGTGTTATTAAGGTATCTGTAAGTCTGAACGACTCTACATCATATGTCCTCTTCTTTAATTCCGAAGGGGTACTTACATGGGACTACCGTCCTATGTGCATTATGTCGGGCTCTTGTACGATGGAACAGGATGGCAAAATAGAAAATGGTTATTGTTCACGAGCTTATCGTAAAGGGTTTGAGTTTCTTAATGATGAATTAATAGAAACCATTGCCCGGGAAGCCGTAGCACAGACCTCCCTCATGTTCGAAGCCATAAAGCCTAAAGGTGGCGAAATGCCTGTGGTTATGGGTGCCGGCAGTTCGGGTATCTTGCTGCACGAAGCTATCGGACATACCTTTGAAGCTGACTTTAACCGAAAAAATGTATCAATATTCTCCGACCAGTTCGGCAAACGGATTTGCATGCCCGGTATCAATATAGTGGATGATGGTACAATAGAACATGCCCGTGGCGCAATCAATTTTGACGACGAAGGTGTGGAAAGCCAAAAGACATACATTGTAAAAGATGGTGTTCTCGAAAGTTACCTGCACGACCGTATCAGCGCAAAGCATTACGGTATGGAGCCAACCGGAAACGGGCGGCGTCAATCGTTCCGTTACGCACCATTACCTCGTATGCGAGTAACTTATATGGAAGAAGGAAATACGCCGGAAGCTGATATTATAGCATCTGTAAAACAAGGTGTGTATGTGGATAACTTTACAAACGGACAGGTACAGATCGGCGCCGGAGACTTTACATTCTTTGTAAAGACAGGTTATCTGATTGAAAACGGAAAACTAACCCAGCCAATAAAAGATATAAACATCATTGGTAACGGCCCGAAGGCGTTGGCCGACATCACCATGATAGGCAACAATCTGAAAATAGATGAAGGTGCATGGACTTGCGGCAAAGACGGACAAGGTATCCCTGTGGGTCAGGGACTACCTTCGGTGTTGGTGAGCAAGTTGACTGTGGGAGGGGAGTAGTTTCTACAGTATCCCCTTATCTGTATCGGCATTATCCAGACTTTTCTTTCCGGCTTCATGCTTTCGTCCGAAAGACATGTTCCAAGAGAAACGCAGATAGAGCATATGCCCATTTTCTTTTATATATATCCACGACTTTGAAGGTTTTACCGATGATATATTTTTGCTGCCCGAACTCCAATAATCTTTGAATGGATAGGACATCCCAACCGAAAGCTTGGCTTCCTTATGTTTATATCCGGCTTCTACATAGTTCCAGTCTTCTCCGTAGTAAATAGATTCGCCCCACAATTCCTTATATCGGGAATTGACCCCAACCACAAAGCTAAGATTCTTATACAATACATTTGATCGAAATCCTCCATATATGGAATTATGAGTATGTGCCATTCCCGAATTTGCGTTGAAGATATCGCGCTGCATGCCAAACCATCCTGTCAGCGTCCATATATCCTTTATTAGTTTTGCGGTAACATCTCCTGACCAATAGAGGTATTGCTGGCTTTTGTGGTTGTCGGAATAAGATACGATTTTATCCCCTTCTATGGCGTATGTGTTGACAATTACTTTGTCAAAATACATATACCCAAATGTTGAACTAATATTTAAGAAACCTTTATTGACGTTTAATGTCAATTTGTTGTTGTATATATTGGATGGTTTTAAATTGGGGTTTCCCCTGCTGAGCTGATAAGCATCTACCTGTTGCTCAACGCTGCTGAGTTGCCCTAAAGAAGGGGTTCTGTTATTGACTACAAATGAATATTTTAGCGATAGATTATCATTGAATGGGTAATTCAGTTGTACTGACGGGCGCATTGAATAAAATGATGCGTCATTCTCTCCCTCCTTAAACCAGATACGTGAGCCTCCTAGTCCTAAAGTATAACCTAATTTTTTAGCGATCTTACCCTGTACCTGAGCAAAAGCATACGAATCCGAGTTTTTCATTTCTGTCTTTGTATCCGTATTCCCTCTGTATGTATTATCCGCAAAACCCTGCGTATGCTTTGCTCCGGCACTAAAGGTAAGGTTCTCGAATTGCTTTTCGTAGACTGCTTCTCCGATAATAGAATATTTATTACCGTCTATTTTATTGTAAATCTCTGTTTGTGGGACAGAACTCTCCGACTCCAGATAGTTGCTTTCACTGTCCGAGTTGATGTATGTGCCCACTATATTGACAGCCAGCGACTGCTTGTTCTTTAATTCCTGTTTATAATATATATCCAGAGCAGGAGTGTATTCTAATCCATTTCGTTTCGAGCTGGAATAAGTCGGGGTTAGTCTGTCCGAGTAGAAATTATTGAAATCGGTTGTATTGTCGTAGTTATAAAGCTGATTTTTAAAAGCCACATTGAGTACATATTTGTCTACAGATGTCAGGTTGTATGTCAGATTGAAACGGTGATACTGATATGCCATCGGAGCTTCTATTCCTTTCTGTTCCCGGGAAACCGGATTTGTCGGGAAATTCAATAGTTCGCTCTGCTCAAGCCATCGTTTGTCGTACGACCTGTAGTTTATGTAATAATTAAGTCCGAATTCCGACGCTTTATTATTCATCTTAAAAGTAACATTGTCGTCACCGAATCCTGTATAAGGAGCATTACGCCCATCGAAGGATACATATCCTCCATAATCTTTTTGCCTGTCCACGATCAGGTTTACGACCGCGCCTACATTTTCGTTACCGAAACGCACGCCGGGATCTTCAAAATATTCCACGCGCAGAATATCTTTCGAACGAAGAGCTGCCACTTCCTGTACTGTGGCTCGTACGCCATTGATCCGTAATTGTACATCTTCATTACCTACTTTTATAGTCTGATTTACCGGGTCTATGTTCAAGCGGGCAAGAGACATATTGCTGAGTAGGTCGAAAGCATTCACTGAGCTTTTTATCTGCATCGAGTCGGGAAGAATTATCTGCCTGTCCACTTTATTTATTATTCTATTGGCTGTCACTGTCACCTCTCCCAATGCTTTCGATTCTTCTGTCAGTTCGATATCGCCTAAATCGAGATGCGACGACAAGTTACTTATCTTTATAAATGCAGTCCTGTATCCCAGAAAGGATGCTTTCAGGAGATAATCCTGTTTCTGAAATTGCCCGGCCATTGCAAATAATCCCAACGTATCGGTCTGGCAGCCGGTAATATATGTAGAGTCGGCTTTTAGCAACACCATCGTTACAAACTCGACTGGCTTCTTTGTATTCACGTCGATTATACGTCCTTTCACGTCAATTGCTTGCAAAGAAATACTAAAGAGGGAAATAAATAATAAAATGATTGCGCTTCTCATCATTAAGCTTAATTTATGTAACATTAATTTTTTTATTATGACGGAAGAAAAAACGGGGTGTTACAATTAATCTTGAAAAGCAGGACTGATTTGTATATAAACTTTCGACTGATTTATCTATGTAATAATAGCTTATAGCTCTTTGAAGTTTTGATTGGCAGATTTACAAATTAGCATAATAGCAAATGAATGAAATAGTGTAACCTTTGTTACCTTTTATTTTTAACCACAGAGTAAACGGAGTAGCACGGAGTCTTTTTATTTACGGATGCTTCGCTTCCCCTGCTTATGAGTTGATGACTGTTAACTGATATATCTGTTACCTTTGTTACCTTTTGGGGGAAGCTGTAGGAGTGAAGCATCTTTCGTCCATTGTCGATTCATGCGAATATTTATTCGCCCCTACAAAGGCTAAAAAGATTGTTACCTTTACATACGCTTCGCTCCTGTGACCGTTGGTTGTTACCTTTTAACAAGTAGTAAGTATTGAGTAATAAGTTGAAAGGAATTGTAATTGTTTACTGTTTACTGTTTACTGTTAACTGATATGTGTTACCTTTTTACAAAAGGAAATAGATTGCAATCATATGACAGATGCTTCCACCCAATACGAAGAAGTGGAAAACAGTATGCATATATTTCTTTTTTGTCCACGAGTAGAAGAGGGCTCCCACTATGTATGAGACTCCTCCTGCTATAAGCAAGTAAAGGGCTTCGATACGTCCATCGGCAGATAGGGCGTCCGCCAGCGGTTTGAAAGCGACAAGTATGGCACAACCCATTAGTACGAAGCAGATGGTTTCGAGGTTGCTATGGTCTTTTAGTCTGGCAAAACTAAGTATCAGGCCTGCTATGGCAGCCAGCCAGATGAAAACAAAAAGTGACCATCCCCATGCACCTTCGTTACGCAGTACCAGTAGCGTAAATGGAACATACGTGCCGGCTATATGCAGATAAATGGCAGCATGGTCACATTTGCGAAGCAAAATCTTCCTCCGGTCGTGTTTGCAGCCGTGATACCATGTAGATGTGATATATGACGCCATCATACCGAAAAGGTAAGCGATAACACAACCAATAGCCCATCCGCTACCATTCTCAATAGCAGTGGCGAGGAGTATATATCCTCCGCTGATGCCCAGCAGAATACCTACAGCATGTGACAGGCTGTTTGCTAATTCTTCCTCTTTTGTATAAAATTTGCTTTTTCCCACTTTGTCTCGGATTAAGGTCTCGGACCTATTTTGTGTTTTCGTATTTAAAAACAGCAATAGTCAGTTATGATTAAATAATGTTGTATTAAATAGCTTCTTTTGCTTATGAAGAACAAAAGTACGGATTAAGTTTTTAAGAATAGCGAAAAATAGAAATACATCCGATTGCGTACTGCTTTAATAATATTATACTAAAAGGGGGTAAGTCCTTATAAAAACGAAAAAGAGCAAACAAAAGCCTGTTCTATCTGTTCTATGAGTGATGCAAAATATTTATATATGTATTTTAAGTGCGTGGAATATCGTATCTTTGCAAACTGAAAGAGTTAACAGCCCGATAGTAGGGTTATCGGCTAAATAAATAATTACTCATGCAAGAAACTCAAGATAAAATTTTAGAAGATGTTACCTCCGGCGATTACAAATACGGATTTGTAACAGACATAGAAACAGAGGTTATTCCGGTAGGACTCAACGAGGATGTTGTCCGTCTGATTTCGGCAAAGAAGAACGAGCCCGAATGGTTGCTCGAATATAGGCTGAAAGCATACCGTCACTGGCTTACAATGGATATGCCGGACTGGGCAATGCTCAAGATTCCGCCAATAGATTACCAAAGCATCAGTTACTTTGCTGCACCCAAAAAGAAAGACGGACCTAAGAGTCTGGATGAGGTAGATCCCGAACTGTTGAAGACTTTTGATAAGTTAGGCGTGCCTCTTCACGAGCGTGAAATATTGGCAGGTGTGACGGGTATGGCTGTAGATGCGGTAGTGGATAGTGTTTCGGTGAAAACGACATTTAAAGAAGTACTGGCCGAAAAAGGGATTATATTCTGCTCATTCAGTGAAGCAGTACAGGAGCATCCCGAATTGGTGAAAAAATACCTCGGGTCGGTAGTGCCGTATCGTGATAATTTCTTTGCGACACTCAACTCGGCAGTATTCAGCGACGGGTCGTTCGTATATATTCCTAAAGGCGTTCGTTGCCCGATGGAATTATCTACATACTTCCGCATCAATGCTGCTAATACAGGCCAGTTTGAACGCACACTGATCGTTGCCGACGATAATTCATATGTGAGTTACCTCGAAGGTTGTACAGCACCTATGCGTGACGAAAATCAGTTGCACGCGGCTATTGTAGAGATTGTCGCTCTCGACCATGCCGAGGTGAAATATTCGACTGTCCAGAACTGGTATCCGGGCGATAAAGAAGGTAAAGGCGGTATTTACAACTTCGTGACTAAACGGGGTGTTTGTAAAGGACGCGGATCTAAGATATCGTGGACACAAGTGGAAACCGGTTCAGCTGTAACATGGAAATATCCTTCATGTATCCTTGCGGGGGATGATTCTATCGGCGAGTTTTATTCTGTAGCCGTAACGAACAATTTCCAACAGGCTGATACAGGAACGAAAATGATTCATATAGGGAAGAATACCCGGAGCCGCATCGTATCGAAAGGTATTTCTGCCGGACAAAGCCAAAACTCGTATCGTGGACTGGTAAAGGTATCTCCGAAAGCAGAAGGCGCTCGTAACCACTCACAATGCGACAGCTTATTGTTGGGCGATAAATGCGGTGCACATACTTTCCCATACTCGGATATTGCCAATCCAAGTGCAATCATTGAGCATGAGGCTACAACATCGAAAATCAGTGAAGACCAGATACTGTACTGTAACCAGCGTGGTATTGGTACGGAAGAGGCTGTCGGCCTGATTGTAAACGGATATGCAAAAGAAGTGATGCAAAATCTGCCTATGGAATTTGCAGTAGAAGCCCAAAAACTATTACAGATAAGTCTGGAAGGTAGTGTGGGATAAGCCGATATTATTCTTTGGAATCTAAAATATAAAAGACAGCTGATGAGGCTGTCTTTTTTGTAGACAAAAATCTTAAAGATGCAATCTTTCGGAATAACTTTATCTCTGTATAGGAACAGGGTATTTTTATTAAGAGTCGGTGAAAAAAGTTTTACTGATTCTTATTGGTAATTAATAACAAGTTTATTTCTTAAATTTGTGCATTATACATGATAAGATTCAATATGAAATTTATAGCTATTATCCCCGCGCGCTATGCCTCTACGCGCTTTCCGGGAAAGCCTCTTGCCGATATGGCGGGAACGCCTATGATACAACGTGTTTATGAGCAGGTAAAGAAAGCCATTGATGAAGTGTGGGTTGCAACAGACGATTCCCGGATATTCGAAGTCGTAGAATCTTTTGGTGGTAAAGCTGTAATGACTTCGCCGGATCACAAGAGCGGTACGGATCGTATACAAGAGGCATATGCTAAAGTAGGAGGGGGATTTGATGTGATAATCAATGTGCAAGGTGATGAGCCGTTTATTCAACCCGGACAGATCGAAACTCTAAAAAACTGTTTTGACAATAAAGGTGTCGAACTGGCAACATTGGTAAAACCATTTAAGAAAGAAGATGGTTTTGAAGTTCTGTTCAACCCGAACTCGCCTAAAGTAGTTGTGAATAAAAAGAACGAGGCCATTTATTTCAGCCGTTCCATTGTACCTTATATCCGGGATGCGCACCATACCGAATGGCTCGATAAACATACTTTTTTCAAGCATATTGGTATGTACGCTTATCGCTCCGATATTCTGAATGAAATAACCAGATTACCTCAGTCCTCATTGGAAAAGGCGGAATCGTTGGAGCAGCTTCGCTGGATAGAAAACGGATACCGTATCCGTGTGGGATATACAGATGCAGAAACTATCGGTATAGATACTCCGGAAGATATGGAAAAAGCATTGGCTTTTCTCGGTAGCAGAAAGTGAACTATCTGACTCCTTTTACATTCATGCGCAAGCTATATAGATACTGAGAAGCTGTAATAAAGAGGGTTTTCATATCTTTGCCTCCAAAGCAAACGTTGCCTGTCCAGTTTGCTTCAACCGGAATATGCTCTATTTGCTCTCCTTTCGGATTGAAGACTGTGACACCCCGTCCTGTCAGATAGATATTCCCTTCATTATCAATAGTCATTCCATCCGAACCTAATGAGGTGAATAGTCTTTTGTTGGTCAGAGAACCATCGGGAAGGATGTCATAAACATATGTTTTATTTGCCCCGATATCGGCAATATATAATTGTTTCCCGTCAGGAGTGCCAATTATGCCATTTGGTTGGACAAGGTCTGTCGCAACTTTTATGACAGTCTTCCGGTCCGGATAAAGATAATAAACATATTGTCCTTCCTGTTGTATTTCAGGGCTTCGAGTCCAGTAATCACGTTTATATAGGGGGTCGGTAAAATAAATCCCCCCGTCTGGATGTATCCACAAATCGTTAGGACCGTTTAGCTTCTTTTCGTTGAAATCTGTGATTAGAACAGTATGATTGCCTTTCTTATCGATACTCCACAATTCATTATCCATATCCGAGCACGAAAGCAAGTCTCCGTTCCGGTCGAAATAGAGGCCGTTTGCCCGTCCGGTATTTTCCATGAATGTCGATAGCTTGCCATCTGTCGACCATATTAGGATCTTGTCGTTTGGCTGGTCTGTAAAATATACATTCCCTTTTTTATCTGCGGCAGGCCCTTCGGTAAAGCTGAAACCATCGGCTAACTTCTCTATTTTTGCGCCTACGGCTACAAGGCTTTTCGGCTTTTGGGCGAAAGTTGAAATACTGAATGGAATGAGAAAGAGGAATAGAAGGATTTTATTTTTTATCATATCAGGCAATTTTTACAGATGTAAATATTCGTCGCAATTAAGTCATTTTTCCTGAAAGAATGACCAATATAGGTGCTTAATGTTGTATTTATTTAAGTTCTAAATTATTGTATTAAAATACTATTGAATACTTAAACACTTGTTTAGTCCGATAATCTTTTTTATTTTTGTAACTAAACAATCGTTTAGAACACATGTTTAATAATGAAGATTCTTCGGAAGTAAGGAAACGGATTCTGAAAGAGGCGCAAGTGCTTTTTATCAAAAATGGTTTTAAGGGAACCAGTGTCAGGGATATAGCAAAGGCCTCGGGTACGAATGTGGCCATGGTAAATTATTATTTCCAATCGAAATATAATTTATTTGAAATCATATTTGAAGACGCTCTCGATGTATTCACAAAAAGGATATTTGAGACGATAACATCCGACCTGCCATTTTTTGAACTTATCGAAACTTGGATACATACTTATTATGAAATCCTTTTCGAATATCCGCAAATAGCTGCATTCATACTGAATGAAGTAAGTCTTAACCCTGCTGGTCTGACAAACAGGATAAAAGCCCGTAATCCATATAGTTCTTTTAGTAAGATTGAAGAGCGTATCGAAGAGGAAATAAAGAAAGGTACAATCAGGGATACTCCTGCTGCCGATTTTCTGCTGAATATATTATCGCTGTGTATGTTCCCTTTCATGTTTGGTAATCTGGCCATGACATTAATGGAAATACCCAGAAATATCTATGATGAGTTGATCGCCAATCATGAGAAATATGTGATTGAGTTTACAATCAATGCATTAAAGCCATATGATAAAAAAATAGAATCAAACTAAACTACATTATAATTATGAATAGAAGACAACAATATAAAATGGGAGTTGACGTAGGTTCGACAACTGTGAAGATTGTCGTTTTAGATAATAATCAACAAATTATACACAAGTCCTATTGTCGCCACCAGGCTAATATACAACAAACGCTTGTAGCTGAACTGCAAAAGGTGGATGAACTATATCCCGATACTATATTTAATATTAATATCTCAGGCTCGGCCGGTATGGGTATCGGAGAACGTGTAGGGATACCCTTTGTACAGGAAGTCGTTGCTGCCGTAGAGGTAGTAAAGAATGTTTATCCTGCAGCCCATACACTTATCGATCTGGGTGGAGAAGATGCCAAGATGGTGTTCTTTAGTGAAGGCCGTCATCCCGATATCCGTATGAATGGAAGTTGTGCCGGAGGGACGGGTGCTTTTATCGACCAGATGGCCAGTTTAATGAATATATCGGTAAATGAACTGGGTGAAAAGGCTCTGACTTATGATAAGATATACCCTATAGCATCACGTTGTGGCGTATTTGCCAAAACAGATGTGCAGAACCTGATAAGCCGTAATATTCCCGTTTCGGATATTTCAGCATCTATCTTGCATGCTGTAGCCTTGCAGTCGGTTACAACACTTGCCCGCGGATGTGATGTGGTACCTAAAGTGATCTGTATCGGCGGCCCATTGACATTTATCCCTGCCCTTCGTAATTCTTTCCGCGATATATTGAAAATTGAGGCTTCGGATATTATTGTACCTGAGAATGGAGAATTTTTCCCTGCCTGGGGAGCTGCTTTATATGAAGAAGATGGCGCAAAATCTTTTGAATTAAATTGTCTGATCGAGAAGCTCAATGAGTCTACTTCGTCTAACCACAGTGAAGCGTTGCCGGCTCTGTTCAAAGACGAACTGGAGTATATAGAATGGGATGCCAACCGCAATGTGAAAGCTTTGCAGTTTAAAGCATTGGGTGAAGAAAAGTATGTAGAATGCTTCTTAGGTATCGATTCAGGTTCCACCACATCGAAAGTGGTAATAATGGATACCGATGCGAATATTATCTATAAATTCTACGGAAATAACGAAGGTAATCCTCTCAAGAAAGTAATGGAGGGGCTGGAGTTGTTCTATAAAGAAGCTGAAGAAAAAGGTGTTACGGTAAAGTTCCTATCTTCGGCGGCTACCGGGTATGGCGAAGACCTGATGAAGTCTGCACTCGGACTTGATTATGGTATAGTGGAAACTATTGCCCATCTTTCGGGAGCGCAATATGTAGACCCTGATGTATCCTTCGTTCTCGACATCGGCGGTCAGGATATAAAGTCGATATTTATCAGTAACGGGCTGATATCAAATATAGAACTGAACGAAGCATGTTCGGCCGGTTGCGGTTCATTCCTACAGAATTTTGCAACCACAATGAATATGGGGTTGGCAGACTTTACCCGTGCAGCTTGTCTTGCCAGATATCCGAGCGATTTAGGGTCACGCTGTACCGTCTTTATGAATTCGAAGGTGAAGCAGTCGCTTCGCGAGAATGCAGGCAATGACGATATCGCCGCTGGACTGGCTTATTCTGTGGTAAAAAATTGCCTGTTTAAAGTATTGAAAATATCCAATCTGAATCAGCTGGGCGATCATATTGTAGTGCAGGGTGGAACATTCCGTAACGATGCTGTCTATCGAGCCTTGGAATTGTTGTCGGGTAAAACAGTAAGTTCTACCGACCATCCCGAATTGATGGGGGCTTTGGGTGCTGCTCTATATTCGCAACGCCTTTGGCGGAAAGGACAGGAAGAAACTGCTTTTGCAGGGGAGGACGCTCTGTTCGATGTAAGTTCGATAGACTCGAAAGAACTGACTTGTAAAGGCTGTACAAATCTCTGCTCGGTACTTCGTTTCAAATTTAATAATGGAAACATCAGCTATGCAGGCAATAAATGTGAAAAGGTATTTTACAACAAAAGCAATGATCGAAAAGAAGGTTATAATGCCTTTGATAAGAAAAATGAGATACTTTTCACCCGTTCTGTCAATGCAGACAATATAGAGAGGGGGAAGACCATCGGTATCCCTCGTGTACTGAACATGTTCGATAATTATCCGTTCTGGCATACATTATTATCAGAATGCGGATTTAATGTACGTTTATCACCCGAATCCACATTCCCTCTTTATCAGAAAGGGGTAGGAGGGGTGATGTCCGATAATATATGTTTCCCTGCCAAACTGGTACACGGGCATATCCTTGCTTTGATAGAGCAAAAAGTGGACAGGATATTTTATCCGATAGTGCCAAAGGAAGAAAAGGAGTTCGGACAAGCATCCAACTCATTTAACTGCCCTGTTGTCAGTGGTTACCCTGATGTGATTCAAAGTTCAATTGACCCATCGGGCCGTCATGGTATCCCATTCGATGAGCCTGTGATTACTTTCAGTAGTGATAAAGCTTTGGCGAAAGGCTGTTTCAATTATTTATCAGGACTGGGCGTAACCAAGTCTTCTTTCGAGAAAGCCTTTTCAAAGGCATTGGAGGTAAAGAACGGATTGAAGCAGGAGTTATATGCTTATCAGAAAGAATTGCTGGATAAGGCAATAGAAACAGGAGAATTGATTTTTGTTGTTGCAGGCCGCCCATATCATACCGATCCTCTGATACATCAGAAAGTAGGGCAAATACTCTCCGACCTCGGGGTTATCGTACTAACGGACGATGTTTTTCGCAAGCCCGAAAGTCATGGCTTCGGAAAACTGAATATCATATCCCAATGGTCGTACCCTAATCGCGTGGTACAGGCTGCAATGGAAGTCGCAAAATTACCTCAGAATGTGCAATTGATACAGCTGAATTCATTCGGTTGTGGCCCCGATTCATTTTTTATGGATGAGACACGGGATATACTGAAGGCCGTTGGTAAAAATATAACAGTGCTTCGTATTGACGAAATTGCCAGTCCGGGTTCTATCCGTTTGCGTCTTCGTTCTTTAGTAGAGTCATTGAAAGCAGTAAAGTCTTTTGATGTAACTACTGCTCAGGAATACAAGGGTTATTCTGTCCCGTACAAAAAGGCGAAGGACGGCAATAAAACAATCCTTATACCGTGGCTCTGTGACTTTATATCTCCGTTTGCCCCGGCATTGGGTGAAATACTAGGTTTAAAGGTGGAAAACCTGCCGAAATCGAATAAACTATCCGCCGATCTGGGTTTAATGTATGGCAATAATGAAGTTTGTTATCCGTCCACTCTTGTTCTTGGTGATATCATCAGCACCTTGCAATCTGGAAATTACGATGTAAAGGATATTGTTCTGGCGATAACCCAAACCGGTGGGCAATGCCGGGCAACTAATTATATTGCGCAAATCAAGACCGGACTGCAAAATGCCGGGTTTAACGATATACCCGTCATCGCATTAAGTTCGGGTGATACCTATCAAAACGGAGAAAGTGAGTTTACACTGGAATGGAAAAAGATTGCGAAGCTGGCTATTCCACTGGTGCTCTATGGTGATGGCTTGCAGCAAATGCATGGGGCTATATCCGTCAGGGAAAAGAAAGAAGGTGCTTCGCAGGAAGTGTTTGACTTCTATATCGAACGAGGAATAGATGCCGTTAGGGCAAAAGATGTGAAAACATTGTTTCGTTTATTGAAAGAAGCAGTCGAGGATTTCAATAATGTGCCGATTTTTGATAAAGAATATTCTAAAGTAGGCCTTATAGGGGAAATCTTTGTAAAGTATAATAATTATGCGCAGGCAAATATCTCGGAGTGGCTTCGCTCTAAGAATGTAGAGGTTTCCACGCCTCCGCTTCTCGACTTCCTGATGCAGTTCTTTGTGAACAGTAAGGTGAATGTAGAGAATGGACTGGCTGAGGAAACAATTTTTTCAAAAACTATGAAACCTCTGATCTGGTGGTATATCAATGGTAAGGTAAAGAAATCGGAAAAGATATTGAGCAAATTCAAATTCTATGAAGCCTCAGAATCCATATATGCCAAAGCCGAAGCAGCATCCGAAGTTCTCAACCTCTCTAATCAGTTCGGGGAAGGCTGGCTGATACCCGGGGAGATTGCCCATTATGCCCGTAAAGGAGTGAATAAGGTGGTGTGTTTGCAGCCATTTGGTTGTATCGCAAACCATATTGTAGCCAAAGGGGTGGAAAAACGTATCAAGGAAATTTATCCGAATATGAATATCCTGTATCTGGACATTGATGGAGGTATAGCCGAAGTGAATTTACAGAACCGCCTGCATTTTATGATTTAGAGATCAACTATCCATATATAATTTGAGAAAAAGCCGGAAACTATATTAGTAGCCGGCTTTTCCCTGTTTATATGAATGTGTGAAGATTGTTACTTATTTTGGCCTTTCGGCCATTGCAGTCAGCGCGCCTTTTGTTTTTAGATTCTCCATCAGGAACTTATCCCCTTCTTGCAAGTCAACGATAGAGTATTTATCAACCCCGCATATTTGCATTTCGTCGAGAGCATCTACCAGATTCTTATAATTGGAATCTTTGGTCGCTTTAATAACAACATTGAGTCCCTCGTCAGCCCTTTTAGCTTCAGATATTAGACTTTTTAGCTGATTCTCATTTATTTCTTTTCTGTAATATTTCTTTTTCAAATCCTGTATTTTGGAAGCTACAAAGCTGTTCCGTTCCAGAAGCATCTGCCGTAGGCCCATATAATCGGTTTCCTTCAGCGATGTATAGTCATCGTAATTGGCAACATCTGCGTAATAGTAGATCTTGTCCTGTTCTCCCAATATTACGGTAACAGATTTTGATCCGGGAATCTTTATCTCCCCTTCTGGTGCAGGCATTGCAATATCCATTACTTGTGGTATACTGAGTGTGGTGCAAAACATGAAAAATGTGATAAGGAGCATATTCATATCCACCATCGGGGTGAAGTCCACTCTTAAAGTTCTTCGTTGAGGTTTTCCTTTTTTGTCCTTTCCTCCACTGTTTGTATCTATACTAGCCATAATATTTGATTTTTTAAGGATTAAACTTCTATTTTTACTTAATAGAGCAATATTGTGTTGAAATTCCATAAAAGGCTCGTACTTTTTTCCGATATATTTTATCTTTGTGTTTTGTAAGCGGTCAGTAGCAACCTCCTTAGACGGGGAATAAAGCAGTCTGTGATGTATTTGGGAAATCTTTATCTATACAGGAGACTCGTTCCATGTCTTCGACATAAGATCGATACCTAATAAGCAAAGGAAACGTGGCGATGATGGAAATAGTGGAAGAAGTGTAACTTTTGTCACCTTTTTTTAACTATTAAATAATGTTGTATTAAACACGTTCTTTTATTCATAATATAAATATATACTTAAACTAATGAAACAAAGGGCATTACTTCTTATCACTATATTTATCTATTTTATATTTATATTTTGTATAGAGAAGCTGGCTTTTATGTTGATGCACTCTTCTGCCGGAGGAGGAATTACATCTTCTGAAATCTTTCAAGTGCTGTATCATGGCTTACCGCTCGATATGTCTATGAGTGGATATCTTACAGCCATTCCTGCACTTATACTCATTTCTTCCATCTGGATAGAACCAAAAATCATAGCTAAGATATTGAATGTGTTTTTTGGAATAATTCTTTCATTGGTAGTCGTTATAGCAGTAGTTGACCTTGTTGTATATCCGTATTGGGGTTTTCATTTCGATTCTACTGTGTTCCTTTATTTACAAAAGCCGAAAGAAACTTTTGCAAGTGCTTCCGCTCTGGAAATTATTATGGGATTTTTGGCTGCGGTAGTGTTTAGCCTGATTGTATATATTGGTTATGTGTTTATAATCCGTAAGCAGATATTAAAATTAACCGTACCTAAATCTATATGGAAAGTCTGTCTGGTTATGATACTTTTGACCGGAGCTTTATTCTTACCTATACGCGGTGGAGTCACTGTATCTACAATGAATGTAGGGAAGGCCTATTTTAGTGATAATATGTTTCTGAATCATGCGGCGATTAATCCTCAGTTCAATTTGATGTATTCTTTCTTCAAATCGGATAATTTCGGTTCGCAATACCAGTTTTATGATAAGGCCGAAGCTACGGCTATTTTTGATACATTAATGATGCAACCCTCCGCAGACAGTATTCCGCAATTGCTAAATACTGACCGGCCTAACATAATATTGTTTATTCTGGAGAGTTTTTCTGCTGAAGCGGCCTTGGATTCTGTAATTGCGCCTAATATGAGCCGTTTTGCAAAAGAGGGTATCTTATTTGATAATTTTTATGCGAATAGTTTCAGAACCGACAGAGGGTTGGTTTCCGTTCTCAGCGGTTATCCCGCACATCCAACGGTTGCCATTATGAAGTATCCGCAAAAAACGGAGAATCTGCCTACTATTCCAAGGACATTGAAACAGGTAGGATATGAGAACCTTTCATTTTATTACGGGGGCGATGCAGACTTTGCTAATATGCGGTCATATTTTGTTGGAGCATGTGCGATTAAAGAAGTTGTTTCGGATAAAGATTTTCCGCTGAATGAGCGAATGACTAAGTGGGGTGCTCCGGATAAATTTCTTATTGACAGAGCATATAAAGATATAACGACACAGGAGCAGGATACACCATTTATGAAGACTGTGTTAACGCTTAGCAGCCATGAGCCGTTCGATGTTCCTGTGCATAAGTTTGAGGAGCCTTTCCTGAATGCAGTATCATATACGGACGAATGTTTGGGTAACTTTGTAGAGCGGCTGAAATCAACAGCCTTATGGGATAATACACTCCTTATATTTATTGCAGACCATGCGATGCAGTCATATCCCGGTGGGTTGAACAATAGCGATCCCAGACGATTCCATATTCCAATGGTTTGGCTGGGTGGAGCTGTAAAAGAACCAAGGGTTGTATCCGATTTTGGTTCACAGAATGATCTGGCAGCTACTTTACTGTCTCAGTTAAACTTAAAATACACTGATTTTAGATTTAGTACAGATATGTTGAATCCGAATAGTCGCAAGTTTGCTTTTTATTCTTATGTAAATGGTTTTTGTATGACAGATTCTACAGGAACGATTACTTATGATAATGACAGGCAGGAGATTATTCACCAATCAGGAAATGTTGAACTGGAAAAGAGCGCAAAAGCATTTTTCCAGAATATGTATATGGATTTAGGGGAGAGATGAAGTTTCAGCCCCGTTTCCGAATTGTTTTATGGGTTATAATATAAAAGCTGAGAATATTTTTATATTTTTGTGTCGCCAATGAATGGCCCTGTAGTTTAATGGATAAAATAAAGGATTCCGGTTCCTTAGCTGTGGGTTCGATTCCCGCCAGGGTCACAGAGATTAATAATGGGCCTGTAAATCAAATGTTTACAGGCTTATTTATTGTGGTTGATTGTAGCTTGTTGATTCTCAGCTGTATATCTCTTTCTTACCAGCTAATAATGTATTCCGCATCAATGAGATAATGGTCATAGGTCCTACACCTCCTGGAACGGGAGTGATATAAGATGCTTTAGGCGCAACTTCATCGAAAGCCACATCGCCTTTTAGTCTGAATCCGGATTTAGTCTCGGTAGATGGTACACGGGTTGTGCCCACGTCTATTATAACAACACCTTCTTTGACCATATCGCCTTTAAGGAATTCCGGAACACCAAGGGCGGCAATGATGATATCGGCACTCTGGCATACTTCCTTGATATTTGGCGTACGGCTGTGGCAGACCGTCACTGTAGCATCGCCCGGATAACTCTTCTGCATCATCAGATTGGCTACAGGCTTACCTACTATATTG
This sequence comes from uncultured Dysgonomonas sp., assembly GCF_900079725.1. Classification (NCBI taxonomy): domain Bacteria; kingdom Pseudomonadati; phylum Bacteroidota; class Bacteroidia; order Bacteroidales; family Dysgonomonadaceae; genus Dysgonomonas; species uncultured Dysgonomonas sp. Next base: position 1,864,426 of record NZ_LT599032.1, on the reverse strand, counting down.
CTACGGCCAAGAACAACGCAATGTTTCCCCTGAGTTGGTATCTCGTATCTTTTCAACAGCTCCAATATGCCTGCCGGAGTAGCCGAAACAAAGCAAGGCAAACCGATAGACATGCGTCCTACATTGATAGGGTGAAAGCCATCCACATCTTTGCGGTAATCTATTGCCTCAATCACTTTCTGCTCCGAAATATGCTTTGGCAGAGGGAGTTGAACTATAAAGCCATCCACATCAGCATCGTTGTTCAACTTATCGACGCAGGCTAGTAAATCCTCTTCACTGACATTGTCTTCGAAGCGGATAAGGGATGATTTAAATCCGACATCTTCACATGTCCGTACTTTACTGGCTACATAGGTTTCGCTGCCACCATCGTGTCCGACAAGCACAGCGGCCAGATGTGGTGTTTTTCCTCCTGCCGCCTTTATTTGCGCTACTTCTGCTGCTATTTCCTTCTTCATCTGCGCCGAAATGGCTTTCCCGTCAATTAGTTGCATAGATATTGGTTTAGTAATATATAATAGTGCTTTTCTAAATGCAAATATACAAATATGAATGTAATAGAGTTAATGATCCAAATGAAAAGAGGACATCAGAATGTCCTCTCGTCTTATTATTTGTTACTTACCTCTACTTTCTGGGTAGGGGCAAATTGACTATTTCGTTTGTCCACCGAAGCTATAAAGTTATCAGCCAAATGAGCGAATGCCATACCTGTTATCGTATTCTCATTCAGGGCCACCGGCACACCTTTATCTCCTCCTTCGCAGATACTCTGTACGATAGGGATTTGTCCGAGTAGAGGCACATTCATATCTTCTGCCAGATTCTTCGCTCCGTCCTTACCAAAGATATAGTACTTGTTTTCCGGCAGTTCGGCAGGAGTGAACCATGCCATATTTTCTACCAGCCCTAATATCGGCACATTGACCTTATCATTAGTAAACATATTGATTCCCTTGCGAGCATCGGCCAGAGCCACCTCCTGAGGCGTACTTACCACTACCGCTCCTGTGATAGCCAGTGTCTGCACCAATGTAAGGTGTATGTCGCTCGTTCCCGGTGGAAAGTCGATAAGGAAATAATCGAGATCTCCCCAATTGGCATCGGCTATAAGCTGTTTCAAAGCATTACCCGCCATTGCTCCACGCCATACCACAGCATCGTTCTTGTTTACGAAGAAGCCTATGGAAAGCATCTTTACACCGTATTTTTCAACGGGGATAATATATTCCTTGCCATCTATAGGTTCTAAATATGGCTGAGCCTCTTCTTCAGCAAACATTTTAGGCAGCGACGGCCCGAATATATCAGCATCCAGTAAACCCACCTTATAGCCTTTTTTAGCTAAAGCTACAGCCAGATTTACCGATACGGTACTTTTACCCACACCGCCTTTGCCTGATGATATGGCAATGATATTTTTCACTTGAGGAAGAAGTGTCGCAGGTTTTGGTTGCTCCGCCTGTTTGGTTCTTACTTCTATATTGCCTTTAATTTCAATATTAGGGTCTGCGTATGTGAGTATAGCCGTCTCGGCCGCTTTTACAACCGATTTGATAAATGGATCGTTCGGTTTGTCAAACATCATGGAGAAACTTACTTTCATACCATCGATATGTATATCGTCGGATACGAAGCCCATTTCTACAATATCTTTCCCTGTACCGGGATAACGCACATTGCGTAGTGCGTCGATAATCAGTTTAGGATATATATTAGCCATTTTTAGTTGATTGATTTAATTCGTTGCTGCGTCCGTAACTGCGATACGGGTCTTTCTCTATTTCAACATCCGGTTCGGTCCAGTTATCACGTCCGGCGCACTCAAATTTTATATACTTGATATTTAAACCACGCGAAAGCCATTGTTGTTCATAGAACGTCTGTATTTTAAGAATATCATCCACTAGTCCCGAATGATATAGGTCATCTGACTGGAACAATACAGGAAGCGTATTGGCTTTTACCATTTCACAGGTGTATGTAAACATGAAATTACTATCGGTCTTCAGGTGTATGATACCATTGTCTGACAGAATCTGACGATACAGTTTCATAAAACGGGTTGAAGTCATACGCTTGTTTACCTTACCCATTTGCGGATCGGGGAACGTTATCCATATCTCGGAAATTTCCCCTTTGGCAAAGAAGTGGGTTATCAGTTCGATATGGGTACGCAGGAAAGCTACATTTGTCAATTTTTCGTTGAATGACTGCTTTGCACCTGTCCACATTCTGGCGCCTTTTATATCTATTCCGATAAAATTCTTGTCAGGAAACAGTTTCGCCAGACCTACAGTATATTCGCCTTTACCGCAACCCAGTTCGAGAACAATAGGATTATCATTTTTGAAAAACATCGCATTCCACTTGCCTTTCATTTCAAATCCCTTTTCTTGCAGAACTGCAAACGGGTATTGGAATACATGCGGATATTCCTCCATGTTGGCAAATTTGGCAAGTTTATTCTTTCCCATATTTTAGTTGCAAATTACGAGTTACAAGTAAACAAGTTCGCGCTTTATAATTAGAATTTGTCATTCAGTTCATTGAATAATTGGCACATCGGCATATCAGCACATTAAAATTGCTGCATATCACACAGTTTCCGGTAATATCCGTTCATCTCATACAATTCGTCGTGATGTCCGCGTTCTACGATTATACCTTCGCTCATCACACATATTTCATCCGCATTCTTGATAGTAGATAAACGGTGAGCGATAACCAGTGTTGTACGGTTTTTCATCAGTTTTTCCAAAGCGTCCTGCACAAGGCGTTCCGATTCGGTGTCCAGAGCCGATGTTGCTTCATCCAGAATCAATATCTGCGGGTTCTTCAGTATTGCACGGGCAATGCTGACGCGCTGGCGTTGTCCGCCCGACAGTTTGCTGCCACGGTCTCCTATACTGGTTTCATACCCTTTCTCTGTGGCGGTAATGAAGTCATGTGCATTAGCTACCTTGGCGGCCTCGATAACCTGTTCCATTGTGGCATTTTCTACCCCAAACGATATATTATTGAAAAATGTATCGTTAAACAGGATAGCTTCCTGATTCACGTTGCCCATCAGCGCCCGTAAATCATGTACATCAGCATCCTTAATATTGGTGTCGTCGATGTAGATACCTCCTTCGTTTACATCATAGAAGCGGGGCAGGAGATCGGCCATTGTTGATTTACCGGAACCGGATTGCCCTACCAGTGCAATGGTCTTGCCTTTTGGTATTGTGATACTGACATCTTTTATTACCCAGTTTGTCTCGTATCTGAACAATACATTCCGATAAGTTATTTCCCTGTTGAAAGATATTGGTTTCGGGTTTTCAGGGCTCTTTATATTATTTTCAGCCTTTAATATTTTGTCAATACGTTCTACCGAAGCCATACCTTTCTGGATGGCATATGCCGATTTAGAAAGATCTTTTGCCGGATTGATAATCAGGTAGAAAATAGTCAGGTAATATATAAATCTCGATGCATCCATATATCCGCTACCTTCCAGAATGAGGGATCCTCCGTACCATAGCACCAAAACAATGGTTATTGTCCCTAACAGTTCACTCATAGGGTGAGCCAATTGTTGTCTGCGTGCGATACGGTTCGACATGTTACGGAATATATTACTTGTTTTATCGAAACGTTCGATCATCTTTTCTTCGGCATTAAATGCTTTAATAATACGCAGTCCGCTAAGGGTTTCTTCTATCTGTGACATCATACCGCCCCATTGGGATTGAGCCTCTACGGATTGTCTTTTCAGGCTCTTACCAACTTTACCCATGATGTATCCGGAAACAGGCAAAAGAATGAATACGAATATAGAAAGTTTCCAGCTGATGAAGAGCAATGTGCCCAGATATATCATAATCATAATCGGGTTTTTACTGATCATATCCAGGGAACTCATCACAGAGTTTTCTACTTCACCCACATCTCCGGTCATACGAGCCATAATGTCACCTTTGCGTTCATTGGAGAAGAAGCCAAGAGGAAGAGACAAGACTTTGTCGTTTATCTGTTTGCGTATATCTCTTACAACCCCGGTGCGCACATCCGTAATGAAATAAGCGCTGAGGTAGGTAGTTCCTGTTTTCAATATGGTCATTACTACCAGAATCAGGCCTAATATAAGCAGAACAGCGGCCGCCGAATGAGTATCCATAGTTTGGGAAAGGTAATAATATACATTGTTCTCCAGAATCTTAAAGTTGAATATACTTGAAGAATCCATCGGCATGTATTCATAGACTTTGTCGTTCACCTTAAATAGAATCTGAAGGATTGGAACAATCAATGCAAATGAGAATACATTAAGGAAAGCACTCAGTATATTGAAAAAGATATTGAGTACTACTTGTCTTTTGTATGGCGGAACAAACCGCTTGATAAGTGAAATAAAATCGTTCATCAAAAGATGTTTAGTTGATAAAAAGTATAGCCTCAGGAGAGGCTATTTCAAAAACGGCTGCAAGTTAGCTATAATTCTTCTCTTAATGAATAGCTTTTATTTATTTTCACTAATATGACAAATAATTGCCATGAAAATTAGCAATCTTTTTATCCTGAAAAATAATCAGTTCTTACCAACTTATATATGAAAAGGTAACAAAGGTAACACAAAAAACAATTAAGAATGAAGAATGAAAAATTAATAATTTTTTCCCTCGTAACTTGTAACTGCCCGCAGGGCGCAGTAACTTGTAACTCTTAAAAAGTAACACATGTTTCAGCTTTTAGCTGATAGCTATCAGCCGTTAGCTTAGACTATCGCATAAGTGGCTTTATGGTAAATAGTATTTTCATGCAAAGATGCTAAGGCGCAAAGTCCAATTCATCATTTATAACTCATAATTCATGACTTATTATCGCATTTACGTTTATTAACTACATTTAGTTAAAACCTGACACATCTGACAGTTTTTCCTTTGTTTTTATCTTGTTGTTTTTGTATCCGTTAACTATGATAGTTAGAAGGTAACACAAAGAGCAATTAATAATTAAGAATGAAAAATTAATAATTAGCTTTTACCCTCTCTGTAGCCTCCCCTCGGGGAGGTTGGAGGGGCCATCAATACTTCAAAGAACTATAAGCTAACAGCTAAAGGCTATCGGCTAATAACATAGATAAAGATTCTTTAATAAGATCAAATAAAAACGGGACTATCTCTCAAGAAATAGTCCCGTTCCGAATAAAACTCAAATAATTGCTAAGTTACTCGTATGATGCCGGAAAAGAAGTTATCCTTAACCGGGCAGTACCCATAGGGACAAGTGTAATATTATCCACCCGGGATGATTTCTCACAGTCTTCGTCGGGTAATACACCACATAATTTATATTGGTCCAATTTCCAGGATGGTATTTGTCTCCCTTTTGCTTTTATTACAAGCGGAGAGTTCTGCTGCGTAAAAGGATAATTATCCGCAGGCCATGCCCTTTTTTCAACAACAAGGTTACTGAATGGTTTCTCCGGATCTAGAACTAAAGCATAATTCCAAGCTGTCTTGGGATATATCTCATATGACGGCCATTTGGAGGGATCAGCACTTTCCTGCCATTTCGAGTCCCAGATGGCGCTTTCTTTACTATCCACTTTCTTGTATTCTTCATCAATATTGAGAGATAAAGTCAAAGGACCGTAATTAACGCTTACGCTGTTTTTGTTCACTTGCCATGTTTTCAGCGAGAACTCCATCGGATAGGTAACTTTTATGATATCTCCATTGCTCCATTCACGGTTGATACACGCATATTTACCTGCAACCAGATCCGCAGGGATTTTCTTCCCGTTTATTTCCAGTTGCGCATCCTTTGTCCATGACGGGATGCGGAGATAGAATGGAAATCTTACCTTTTTCGGCGTGTTTACTTTAAACCGGATTGCTCCGTCAAACGGATATTGCGTATCTTCGCCGATAGTGATCTCAGTGCCGTCACCTACTTTTACTTTTGCCTCGCAGGCCGCATAGATGGCTGCTGCAACGCCATTGTCAGGAGTTGCAAGAATCAGGTTCTCTATAAAATAAGGCCAGCCTTGCGCGTGGTTATGCTGGCAGCAACGGCTGCTGAACGGGTTCATTGCCAGAAAAGGCCCTCCGTTGTCGATACCCGGCTTGTGGTTTTCCGAGTCGCTCTGCACATGGTTCGGGCAAGTGATATAGCGCAACGATTTCAGGTCGGGCATCATTGAAGCTGGATAGGAATTGAACGCGATATTTTCGCAATGTTCTGCCCACAACGGATCTCCGGTGTACCACAGCATCATTTCATCCGAAGCCATTTGCTCTACAAAACCGCATGTTTCCGTGCCTTGGCGAGGGTCTATGTACCCCATACGTGCATTTTCATCTGCGCCGAACATTCCCCCCGATACTTGTCCGAATGTGCGGCGTATGAGATCATGTACGTTATAGGTGGCGTGAAGATGCGCAGGGTCTTTGGTGAGCATATAGTAGGTAGCAGGTTCCCGGAAGCCTTGGGCTATATTCACGTTATGCCAGTTAGGAAGAGTCGAATCCTGCATCCAGTTGGCAGTATTGCGGTGTATTTTATGAACCAGCTCCAGTAGGAAAGAGTCTCCGGTAATATTGTATAGCCAGTATACACTGTAGATATTATCCCCTCCTCTGGAATTTTCCCAGTAGTCTTTTAGAAATTTTTCGTCAGGAACGGTCAGTTGCCATTTGAAATAATTAGTCATCAGATCAATAACACGCTTATCGTTCGAATATTCGTAATAGGATTGCAGGCACCATAACATTATCATGTTAGCCCAAAGTTCCCTTTTTCCGTCCCGCTCATTTATAGGGCCGAAGTATCCGTCGGGTTGCTGGCTTTTTATGGCTGCTTCTATCCATATCTTTGTTTCGGCAAGCATCTTAGGGTCATTAAATATATAGGCCATATTGCCATATCCTTTGAGCCAGTATGGGACTTCTTCCCATCCGTACTCTCCTCCTGTATTTAGCCATGCATTGTTCTTTTTGTTGAGCCATGCGCTGATCTCGCCCAGTTGTCCGGCCAACCCGTCCCGTTGAAGTTCGAGCATACGTTTTGTCCAGCCTTTGGGTTGCACTTTGCCGACCGGTAATTTTATGAAATTATTGGGTAATAATGGAGCCCTGTTACTTGTGTAATAATTGTTGAGGGCCTTTACTGACGGACGATTTACGATTGTAACATCAATGTCGCCTCCCAATGCAGAGATACTATTGCTGCATAAGAAGAGTGTGACTGCGATTAAGCTATTTAAAAGACCTTTTTTCATATGTATTATTTAAAATTTATTCTGTTTTCTGAACGTATAACCGGTGATATTCTGAGTAAGAAAAATAATTGTACCGGACTATCGCAGCCCAGTACAATGTAAAAGTATTTATTTAATTACTATAGAAAATTATTTTGTCATTCTGTCATTCAGCATTTTGATGTAATATCCGCCTACTACCGAGCGTGCTTTGAAGCCGACATGTGTTTTGCTATCCGTATTGTACCAATCACTCATAGGTACACGGTCGGTCGTTTCATTCATAAATTTATGCAATGGTGTAATAAATTTCAGGAATGTCGCGTTGTCATCAGCCAAAGTTGCAGTCCAGATAATCCAGTCGGATTTTGTATAATTCTTTCTGCTGTCGAGTGGCAAACCGTATTCATTCTGTTTAGTCAGATAATAAGGAAGTTCTTTCTGAGCCACAGAATCAGGGAATATATTTAATTTGAGTATCTTGTTCCATATCAAATTATATTTCTGGCTCCATGTTCCCGGTTGGTCGAATGTCAGGCGGTAGTGGTCGCCATCATCAGCCATCTTTATCCATTCCTGTGCCATTTCTTTGGCTTTGGTCGTATATTTTTCAGCGATGTCTTTCTTCCCGAGCATATCTGCCAGATATCCGTAAGATGCGATACCCATAATTGCTTTCACCGAAAGGTTTACATTGTGTGCAAAGTGACCTGCAAAGTCGTCGGTACAAAGTTGGTTTTCCGGATCGAGCCCTTTTTCCACAAGGTAATCTGTCCATGTAGTCAGTACATCCCAATGTTTTTCAGCGTATTTTGCATTTCCTTCCACAGCGGCTATCGCGGCAGTAAGAGCCAGCATGTTTCCGCCTTCTTCCACAGGCATGTCTCCGCCGTATGTTTGTCCGTTGGCCCAAGGATATGTGCCTATATCGTGTGCAGGGAACGGTTTAGTCCATTTGCCGCTTTCGCTGTAGTAGAAAATATGGTTGAGCAGGCCTTTCGCCAGTTCCGGATTGTAGTATAGGAATAACGGAGCGGAGGGATAGGTTACGTCTACTGTTCCGATGGATCCGTTACTATTGTTTTCCTTAGATAAGAATAACAAGTCCCCGTTTGGTGCTTCAGCGAGTTTATGGGCAGATATCGCCTGACGATAAGCCAGCGCACACAATTCTGCATATTCTTTTCCTCCTGCTTGTGCAGCTTCATTCATTAATCTGAAATCGAAATCGCTACATTTGTTGCTTAGGCTGACAAATTCTTTATTAGCCTCAACAAAAGCTTGCTCGATAGATTTGTCGCCTTTCTTATTCCAGTATGGGCGAAGGTTTTCTTCAAAATACTGGATAGAGTATATGTCGTCGTATCCGATAAGTACTTTTCCTGAGGCGGATTTACTGTTACCCAGAGTCTGCGATATAGCCAGACTGGCATTGTCTTTGGAGCTTACGTCTCCTGCAAGTTTTCCGTTCTTTACAAAATCGTTTCTCATCTGATAAGGGTTACCGACATTATATGTAGAGTTGCTTTTCTCACCACTCAGATAGAAATAACCCCAATCGATACGGATATCATCACCTCTTTTTCCCAGGACTTTCTGGTTTACACTTCCTGTTTTGAGGAATAAAAGCCCGTCTTTTTCAAATCCTTCGGCCTTGCTTTCCTGCGATGGAATATTCAAAGCCCAATTTGGCGCGGCTTCGAAATAGATTTGAACGTCATGGTCCTTACCATCCAATGAATTGATATCATATGAGATATAATTTACCGGACGTGACACGAGATTCAGGTCATCCATGAGCAGTGGTGCAAGGAAAGAGAGTTTTAGTTCCACGTTTCCGCACTCGAAAGTATAATGGGTCTGGGTTGCTTGTACATCAGCCGATTTCTGTACTGCTGTTGTACTCAGGAATGTTTCAATATCATCTTCCACATAGATACCAAAATCTACGAGAGCTCCTCCCATTTTGTTGTGGCAATGGGCAGCAATGACATTTTTACCTGCTTTCAGTGTGCTTTTCACTTCATCGCTGAGTGTGATCTGTACATCTTTCCTCCATTCATATCCTGTCTTTACCACCTGTATACCGTTGATGTACAGCTCGAAAATGTCGTCATGCGAATATATGAGGAATACTTTTTTATCCGACAGGTCTTTTTCCAGATTTATATTCCGGCGTACCCATATGTCTTTGGTTTCCCAAAGTGTGTTTACATTGGTTTCCTCCGAAGTGCCGAATGCGGCTTGTCCTTCTTTCCATCCGTTATCGTTAAATTCAGCTTTTTCCCAGCCTTTATCCGGAGCATTGAATGTATATTTGCCTGCCCAGGCTGTTGTTACAGACATGCCCGCTACAGCTTTTATAGGAGTTTGTTCTACGCCCATAAAGCGATATGCTTCTCCATCGACACGTATTACCCCTAATAGAGGGAATTCTTTGCCTGTCCAGTGTTTCACTGATTCATCATACAGATTATCGGCTGCCGACCACGCTGAGGTATAGGGGTCAATCGTTACCAATGGGTAAGCAGGCGCCCGTAAGTCGTTTTTGATAATCTGTGCCGGTTCTTTAGCGCCACCGCAACTAAATAGTCCGGTGAGGCATAAGAGATAAAGTAATTTTTTCATTATATAGTTTATTTCAAAGAATTACATATTTCCAGGTTGATTTGTCTTAGTCGCGGTTCTTCCAGTTTAATGACTTTGCGGTCATATGTCATCAATCCGTTTACCTCGCCTTCTACATCAGTTGTCTGGGTATAAACTGCGGCAGTGAATCCTCTTTTGATAAAGCCTTTCAATGCTTCTGCATATTTGATGTATTCATCTGTTACTTCTTTCGCATTTTTAAATTGAACATATCCCCAGTTTTTATCGGTCTGCCAAAGGTGATTTTCGAGAGGCAGGCCAATGCCGCCATATTCTCCCAATACATTTGCTCTTTTGGTATCATACAAAAACATGTCCGGTCCCGGATAGTTGTGTAGATCGATCATATCCCCTACATGATAATGATTACCACCACTCGCTGGATTTACCAGGCGGGAAGGGTCGTGATTCTTGGTCCAAGCTACAATTTCAGGAGTTTTGAATTGTCCCCATGCTTCATTGAACGGAACCCATACTACAATTGAAGGATATGAAATCAGATAATCCATAATTTCTCTCCATTCCTTCCGATATACATTTTCGGACTCGATAGAACGTTGTACTTCCACACCATTGAAATGATTGTGCATTTGCCACTGAGGGGATGGTCCGCCATTAGGCATATCTTGCCAAACAAGGATTCCAAGACGGTCGCAATGTGTGTACCAGCGTGCCGGCTCAACCTTTACATGCTTACGGATCATATTGAACCCGAAATCTTTTGTTTTCTGAATGTCATATGCCAGCGCTTCATCGGTAGGGGCTGTATATAGTCCATCAGGCCACCAGCCCTGATCCAAGGGGCCGAACTGGAAATAATCTTTGTTATTTAACTGGAAACGGTAGATGCCATTGGCGTCTCTTTTAGAGGATATTTTGCGCATGGCAGCATAGCTTTTCACTTTATCTGCCGCCTTGCCATTATTGTATAGGGTAACTTCCAGATCGTACAGGAATGGAGTCTCAGGAGACCAGAGTTTTAGATCAGGAATGTTTATATCAGTAGACTGTCCTGCGGCAAATTTGCTTGTTGCTACCGTTTTCGCCCCGTCTTTTACTGTCACTTCTATTATATCTCCGGGAGTAGTACCTTCTGTACAGATATCAATAGATAACTGGCTATTGTCTATATTCGGAATTGTTTTAATAGCTGCAATGTGCTTTTGCGCTACAGGTTCCATCCATACAGTCTGCCAGATTCCCGATACAGGAGTGTACCATATTCCATGCGGGTTTTTTATTTGTTTTCCTCTGGCCTGGTCACCGTCATCAGTAGGGTCCCAGACTTTGACTACCAGCTTTTGATTTCCGGAAGCCAGATAAGGTGTGATGTCGAAACTGAACGGAGTATATCCTCCGGTATGGGAGCCGATTTTAATGTCATTTATAAACACTTCGGTTTTCCAGTCTACGGCTCCAAAGTGCAATAGAATTTTCTTTCCTTTCCAATTTGAAGGGACAGCGAAAGTACGTTTGTACCAAAGTTCTTTATCTTTACCCAGTTCCTTTTGTACCCCGGACAAACTTGATTCTACAGCAAAAGGAACTAATATCTGTCCGTCGAATTGCTGAGGCTCTTGTTTACCTACAGGCAGTATAGCGTATTCCCATAGCCCATTCAGATTTGTCCAGTCTGTACGCTCCATGATTGGACGGGGATATTCTGGTAATACATTGTTCGGATTAAGGGTTTCTGCCCACTTGGTTTTGAGTTTATCCCCTACAGGCTTCCATTGAGCAAATAAACTGGTGCTCGATAAGACCAAAGCTAAAATAAGAATCTTCTTCATTTAAATAAGGTGTTTATTTTTAGGTATTATACAATATTGTTTTATTTTTTATACTGACTATATTTTAAATATTGTGCGTTCTTGTATATGCAGGCATTTATTACTCCTTTGTTTTATGGTTTTATATCAATTTTCCATCTGGATATTTTATGTGTTTTCTTGGTTTGCCGAATATTACAAATGTAGTCTGATGTACCCGAAATAGGTGAAACTTATTGTTCAAAAAATATAAATATCAGGTCACAACTCCTTTTGAATCGGTCGATTAACATGATAAAATTGAAAAATGAGATATTTTTTTTGTTTTTTACAAAAAAACATATACTTTTGTATCGCTTTAAGAAAAGCAAATGTTTGTCTCATGGTGTAATGGTAGCACTGCAGTTTTTGGTACTGCCTGTCTAGGTTCGAGTCCTGGTGAGACAACAAAATAAAAAAGCTGTATATTGAAAAATATGCAGCTTTTTTATTTTGTTACTTATCTGATTTGTTATTTATCAGTCTTTTTATCTATTAGTCTCATAACCCATTTCTCAGCCTCCACTATGATGAAGATAATAAATCCAAAAACGAACGGATATATCCAGAAATGCAGTGGAAGTTTAACCGTTCCGAAAACTTGATTCATAAATGGAATATATGTTATTGAAAGTTGTAATAAGATAAGCAATCCCGATACTACAAATACTGCCTTATTACCGAAAAAGTCTCCATAGAAGGCAGACTTGCGGATGCTGCGGCTATTATACAAGTGAAACATCTGGGTGATTACAATAGTTTGTATTGTTACAGTTCTGACAATATCTTCACTCACTCCATTATTCAACAAATATAGGTTCAATAACAAGGTTCCCCCTCCTATAAGAACAGATACGAACAGGATGCGCCATATAAAGTATCCGTCTAATAATGGAGTTTGGGGAGAACGCGGCGGTTGTTTCATCGTATCCGGCTCTAGTTTTTCAAAGGCAAGAGCCAGAGAAATAGTCACCGATGTAACCATATTGACCCAAAGTATCTGTATAGGAGTAAGTGGCATAAGCGTTCCGAACAGGATGCTGGCTATGATAAGAAAACTCTCGGCTCCATTAGTAGGCAATATAAACAAGATGGTTTTCTTGAGATTATCATATACCCTTCTACCTTCCTCTACCGCAGCAGCAATAGTAGAGAAGTTGTCATCGGCCAATACCATCTCCGCTGCATCTTTGGTTACCTCTGTACCTTTTATACCCATCGCTATACCTACATCCGCTTTCTTCAGCGCCGGGGCATCATTTACTCCGTCTCCCGTCATAGCGCATATTATATTACGGGCCTGCAAGGCTTTCACCAAGCGGAGTTTATGCTCGGGGCTGGTACGTGCAAAAATGTTATATTCGACAGCTGCTGATTCTAATTCTTCATCAGTCATCTGTTCAATGGTTTTTCCTTCCAAAGCCTTGATTCCATCGCCAATTCCCATTTCCAGTCCTATCGATTTTGCAGTCTCGATATGATCTCCGGTTATCATTTTTACGGTTATACCGGCTTCAGAACATTGTTTTATTGCTTCAATAGCTTCTTCTCTTGGAGGATCGATGATTCCTGCCAGACCGAGAAACGTAACGCCCTCGTGTAAATCTTCATGCGAGAGGTTTTTCTGGTCTTTACCTACTATTTTATATGCTCCCCCGATTACACGCTGGCCCTTGCCGGCTAATCCGGTAATTGCATTTTCCCAGTTCTTTCGGTCGAATGGTTTCTCTCCGTTCAGTGATAGTTCTTTGCCAGCCATATCCAGCAGGCGGTCGGGCGCACCTTTTATGTATATGATATTTTTGTCTTCCGCTTCAACCAGAGTAGCCATGTATTTATATTCCGAATCGAATGGAATAGTTGCAATTCTATCTGTTTCGTGATGATCTACAGAAGCCTTCTCATATAAGGTAATGAGTGCACCTTCGGTGGGATCACCTTTTATGTACCAGTTATCCTCTTCATCTTTTCCCAGAGAGGCTTCATTACATATGTAAAAACAGCCTATCAGGTTATCCAGTACCGATTCAGCATTGAAGTCAACGATCTCATTATCCTTCACTACATCTCCAACAGGAGAATATCCTGTGCCTGTTACATCAAACTGATCGTCACTTGTTACAAGAGTCTTGACTGTCATTTCATTTTTAGTCAGAGTCCCGGTCTTATCAGAACAGATAACAGCTACCGAACCCAGCGTCTCTACCGAGGGTAAAGTGCGGACTATAGCCTTTCGTTTAGCCATATTCTGTACGCCGATAGCCAATATTATTGATAAAATGGCAGGAAGCCCTTCGGGAATAGCTGCAATAGCAAGTCCGATTACGGACATTAATAATTCGCCTGTATCGTAGTGGCGATAAAAATATCCGAAGATGAAAACCAATACAGCAATGGCAATTATCACGAAAGATACGGTTTTACCAAACTTAGCGGTCTGTCGCAGCAAAGGTGTTGTAATAAGTTTTACCTCCGACATCATACGATTTATCTTTCCGATTTCTGTATTTTGTCCTGTGGCTACAACTATACCCATTCCGGTTCCTGCACTAACTGTGGTTGTAGAAAAGGCCATATTATCCCTGTCTCCTAAAGGGGTGTCCGCGGCTATTGCTCCTACATTCTTTTGCGATGGAATGGATTCTCCGGTTAAAGCTGATTCTTCTATTCTCAGATTATCTGATTTTATCAGCCTGAGATCGGCCGGAATCTTATCTCCAGGGTGGAGGATGACCAAATCCCCTACAGCTAAATGCGAGGCTCCTATTTCAAGCCTTTTTCCGTCTCTTACGATTTGGGCTGTATGAGACAACATTTTCTTTATATCTTCCAGCGCCTTTTCAGCCTTGTTTTCCTGAAAGTATCCGATACAGGCGTTCACTACGGCAACAATCACAATTACGACTGTGTCTGCCCAATGCCCCAGGAATGCGGTAACTATAGCAGCTATAAGGAGGATGTAAATAAGAATATCGTTGAAATGTTTGAAAAAACGTAATAGCCGGCTTTCTTTTTTCTTTTCCGGAAGGATATTTTCTCCGAATTCAGCAAGCCGTTCATTAGCATCTTTTTCGGGTAAGCCTTTTGTTGCATTAGTTGTTAGTAACTCTAAAACTTCACCGACTTCGAGAGAATGCCAGTTGTTATTACATAATGTTTTTTCTTTCCCCATATTATTTTTGATTTTATTTATCAGGATTGATAATGTATCAATTCATCCTGAAAAATGGACGTTAGCTTTGTGCAATTCCTTATTTTAACAATTGAACAGATAAAAAAGTTTCAATTTTTTTTAACAATAGAATCTCAGAGTGCTTTCTGATAAATAAATACAAGATTATTGGATTTCTTTGTGAAATATCGAATTATAAAGTATAACTCCGGATTCGGAGCCACTTATTGGAGGTTAAAACTCTTGGTCTATAATAAGAAAAGCCACTGGTTAAGTGACTTTTATAACTTCTTGATTTTTCTAAAACTGTTGTCTCACTAGGACTCGAACCTAGACAGGCAGAACCAGAATCTGCAGTGCTACCATTACACCATGAGACAATATTACTTTTGCGAGTACAAAAGTAATAATAATTTTATTTAGCTACCAATAGGAAGTAGTTTTTCTTTCCTTTTTGTGCAATAATATATTTTCCGGCGATGAGAAACGATGAATCTATCATATCATCGAAGTTCTCTATTTTCACTTTATTTACCATTACTCCGCCTGCCTGTACTGTCTTGCGCATTTCTCCTTTCGATGGGAATACAGATGCATTTTCGGTCAGTAAATCCACAGCCTTGATTCCGGCAGATAACTCATCTTTGGATATATCGAATGTGGGTACACCCTCAAATACTTGTAAGAATGTTTCTTCATCCAGTTTTTTCAAAGCATCGGCAGTTGCGTTACCAAACAGAATATTAGATGCTTCAACAGCCTGATCATAGTCCTCTTCGGAGTGAACCATGACAGTAACTTCCTTTGCCAGGCGTTTCTGTAACGGACGAAGATGTGGAGCCGCTTTTTGTTCCGCAACCAATGCTTCTATTTCTTCTTTACTGAGAGCTGTGAATATCTTGATATATTTTTCTGCATCGTCATCGCTTACATTCAGCCAGAATTGGTAAAACTTGTAAGGAGAAGTATATCTTCTTTCGAGCCATACATTACCCGATTCGGTCTTGCCGAACTTAGTTCCGTCTGCTTTTGTTATCAATGGACAAACAAGGGCAAAAGCCTCGCCTGAAGCCTTGCGGCGTATAAGTTCTGTTCCGGTGGTGATGTTTCCCCATTGGTCGGAACCACCCATCTGAATGCGACAGCCCAATGTTTCATATAAGTGGAGATAATCGTATGCCTGCATCAGTTGATATGAAAACTCTGTAAACGACATGCCTTCCGAAGCTTCCCCGCTCAGGCGTTTCTTTACAGAATCTTTGGCCATCATATAGTTTACAGTAATGTGTTTTCCTATGTCGCGGATAAAATTCAAAAAAGAGAAGTCTTTCATCCAGTCATAGTTGTTTACCAACAATGCCGCATTCGGCTTGTCAGACTCGAAATCGAGAAACTTAGCTAACTGTTTCTTAATCGATTCCTGATTGTGGCGAAGAGTAGCTTCATCCAGCAGATTACGTTCGGCAGACTTCATAGAGGGGTCTCCGATCATACCTGTTGCTCCGCCTACAAGAGCGATGGGACGGTGTCCTGCACGCTGGAAGTGCTTCAATATCATCACACTCACAAGGTGTCCGATATGTAACGAATCGGCAGTAGGGTCAATGCCCACATAGCCCGAAGTCAGTTCCTTTTGCAGTTGTTCTTCCGTACCCGGCATGATCTCTTGTATCATACCTCTCCATCTTAGTTCTTCAACAAAATTCATCGAATTAGTTTATTAATTGTAACTTTTTTAGTTAGTGTGCAAAAGTACGACCTTTTTCGAAAAGAAAAAACATATACCTTTATTTTAATGTGCCAATTCGATCAGCAAACTTCAAGATTAGCAGATTTACAAACTGTTTTTACTCATAGCTTAGAACTTATTGCTTGTTAAAAGGTAACACTATTTACAGTTAACAGTAAACAGTCAACAACTTGTATCTTGTCTACTTGTAACTGTCGGCAGGGCGAAATAACATGTAACTTTTTCAAAAGGTAACATAGGTAACAGTCTTTTCAGCTATTAGTTGATCGCTTTTAGCCAATAGCTTATGCTCAAAACTTGACACATTTTACACGATTTTCTATCTGTCACTCTTTACCCTCCCCTTGAGAGAGGTTGGAGGGGCCAATCAACACTTCAAAGAACTATCAGCAAATAGCCATATCTGTATTTTACTTTTCTTAACCGTATTTAGTTAAAAAGTAACACAAGTAACACTTTTTTACCTGTTTGAGGACTTGTAGTGCTTATTGTATAATAAGTCCCTGCTAGCGGGATAAATATAAATCGGTTTAAAAACTACTACATAGATAAAGTAATTTGCATCCGGTGCAAGATTTACCGATATATCAAGACTCTCAATAAATTTAAAATTTCCCTGTAACTGTACGAATCTTTCGATTGCTTAATAAGAAAGGCGGGACGATTTATAATAAAAAAAGAAGCCTTAAAAAAAGGCTTCCGTGCTTCCTTATAAAATATATTTGTCACCGCGAAGCTGCGCCGACAAATATTGCGGCAATGGCTCCCCAGAAAATGACAACAAGTATAATACCTATTACCATCCATACTAACTGAGCTTTTGCCCAGTTGGCCTTACTTTCAGGTGTATTGCTCCCAAAGGCCCATACGAACAGCATTATGAAATTTACTAACGGAATGATCATTATAAGCATAGTTACAAGCCATTCTCCCATACTAACCACAGATTTATTGCCTTTGGCATACTGTTCTTGATTTTCCATAATAATGATTTTATAATT
This sequence comes from uncultured Dysgonomonas sp., assembly GCF_900079725.1. NCBI lineage: Bacteria > Pseudomonadati > Bacteroidota > Bacteroidia > Bacteroidales > Dysgonomonadaceae > Dysgonomonas > uncultured Dysgonomonas sp. Next base: position 1,846,794 of record NZ_LT599032.1, on the reverse strand, counting down.
AAAAATAATACAGCGAAAACTTCTCTAGTGAGTTGATTTATAGTCTGAGTTTCCGATGCACTAAGATAAAAATAAAAATGTTGTTTTCTTTTATATAAGCCTTCTTATTAAGTTTTTAAAAATATTTATTGTCCTGTTTTAATGTTCAATTTCATTAGGCGTTTTCTCGCAATGGTATAATCAAAATGAATTTTGCTTCTACTCATTGTTTATTGAAAACGGTCAATTATTTAAATCATATAAATGTTCTTTGCAATAACTTTTTTGTCTTGGCTCATTACTGCCGCGCCCTCCCGGGCTTGTCCTTCCTTTTGGCATTGCCCAAAAGGAAGCAAAAGGCTAGCGCTTCGTTCCTCGGCGACCTGTCAACGGTTTGCCGGCTAAAAGTGACGAACGGGCTATCGCCCCGTCCCTTTTCACGCCGACTGCACCGGGCAGGTACCCGCCTGCGTCACTAATGCGCATCCGCTGACGCACGAGTAGGGCGAAGCCAATTGGTGATTAAATCCGCGTCAGCCTTGCGCCGTATGCTTCACAGACGGGTACCCGTCAGAAGAGAAAGGCTAAAAAACGAAAACGTGTTTGAGCTTATCTGAGTATTCAGATATCAGAAACTTTCCAGCGAGTTTTTTCGTTTAGCCGTCTCTGCTGTTAACGGGTCGGCCTTTGAAGCGGGCGCTAAAGAGTTTTTGGTTCCTTTTGGGGCTTTGGACAAAAGGAACACAAGCAATCTTTGATTGCGCGTAGAAAAAATGGAGAAAATAATTGAACATTAAAATACGGCATTAATTTATCCTGATTACTTAATTACCCGGATAATCCTTCGGCAATACTCCAAACTGAGCCTTGAAGCACTTTGCAAAATAGGATGAGGAACTGAATGCTACTTTTTCGCATATCTCAGAGATAGGTAATTCCCCTTCACGCAACAACTCTGCTGCTTTATTCAGACGGAATGTCTTCAGATAATCATTCGGAGACAGACCTGTGACACCTTTCATTTTGCGGTAGAAGCTGGAGCGGCTCATAAACATAGTCTCAGCGATGGTGTCAATAGAAAAATCCGGTTCGGTGATGTGCTTTTCTATTTCAGTATGGAGTCTCTCAATAAATTCCTTGTCTTTCTTTGGCATAGCTATGTCTATAGCCGAGGAAACAGGAGATGTAGTAATTATTTTTTGGAGAGATAGCCTGAGTTTCAGGAGATTTTCTATCTGTTTATGTAGTTGCTTGATTGAAAAAGGCTTTTCGAGATATACGTCTGCACCATATTCCATACCTTCTATCTTAGCATCGAGTGTTACTTTTGCTGTTAGTAAGACAACAGGTATATGGCTATAGCTAATGTCGGATTTGATGGTTTTGCACAATTCGAATCCGTCCATTTCGGGCATCATCACATCACTTACGATAAGGTCGATGTTATTTTCAGATAATATATTTAAGGCTTCTTTCCCGTTGCCCGATTTCAATATAGAGAAGAAGGGAGTTAGTGAATCGGCAACCATATCGAGTAATTCTGTATTGTCTTCTACCAATAGAATACTGAAATCTTTGAAAGAAGAGGCCGTGTCGATTGCTGTATCTGCGATTTCGGATGATTGTAAAACTTCTTCTGTTTGAACAGATTCTATGAGAGCCTCTTCGTCATACAATTTAGGGATGGACAGAATAAACGATGCTCCTCCCCAGGCATTATCGCTCAGTGACAGGCTACCTTTGTGGTTTTCTGATAGCATTTTAGAGAAAGCCAATCCTATACCTGTTCCGGCACTTGTTTTACTTTTTGTACCTGTTTGATAAAAAGGGTCGAAGACCTTGTCTTTTTCTTCATCGCGAATGCCTGGTCCGTCATCAGATACACTTATTTCAAAGTGGTCGTCAAAAGATTCCAATCGAAGCTCTATTTTCGATTTTGTAAATTTGATCGCGTTACCCAGAAGATTAACGATGATTTTCATAATCTTTTCTTTATCGACTAAGGCGAATGTTTCATTTTCCGGTAATGAAATGCTTAGGTCGATGTTTTTCAACTCTGCCGAATGGGTGAATTGGGTGTATATTTCCTGTAAGAGGCTGTTTATCTTTTCATCTTTAAGTGTAAGTTGTATATTTTGATTTTCTATTTTCTGAAAGTCCAGAAGCTGGTTGACTATGTCGAGTAAATAATTTACGTTCTTGTTGATAACCGTCAGGTAATTAGCTGATTTTGCATCTTCGTGCCGTTTCTCTGTCAACTTATCCAAAGGCAGCTTTATCAGACTCAATGGGGTTCTGATTTCATGTATCAGATTCACGAAGAAACTTATCTTGGATTGATACACCTCTTTCTCTTTTTCTATACGGTATTCCTCCATCTGTCGGCTTAGTTTTCTGTCCGACCGGGTGATGAAATATCTGATAATAAAGAAAAGAGAAGTGATGATACATAATGCGTAGATAATATATGCAGGTACAGACCTCCACCAAGGGGGAAGGATTCTCACTTTGATGTTTGCTCCCTGCTCATTCCATTTATTGTCGTTGTTGGCGCCCTTTACTTTGAAGGTATATTGTCCCGGAGGCAGGTTCGTGTAAGATGCTATATTTGAGTTCTCGCTATTTACCCAGTCTTTGTCAAACCCTTCCAGCATATACATGTATCTGTTTCTGTTCGGTTCTTCGTAGCTGAGTGCGCCAAACTCAAGAACAATGCTGTTATTGTCATAGGGTAGGGCTATTTGTTTTGCCATGTATATCGGTTCGGACAAGTTCAGCAATTCTTTGCTCTTACTCTCATCGGTGTTGTATAATCTGATATCCACAATGTAAACGGGTGGTATATAGTTGTTTTCTTTAAACTCGTTCGGGTAAAAGGCATTAAACCCGTTAATGCCTCCAAAGTAAAGTTTTCCGGTACTGGCTTTCAGGGAAGCTTTATAATTGAACTGATTACTTTGCAGCCCGTCTTCTTGTGTGAAAAGTTTTCTGATCGCCTTATTTTGGGGATTTACTCTCAGTAACCCGGCATTGCTCGATATCCAGAAATCACCCTGATTATCTTCTTCCATCGAGTAGATTACATTGTTGGGTAAAGTCTGATTATGGGGATCGAAATCGGTAAACGACTCGCTATCCGCATTAAAATAACATAAGCCACCGCCATTTGTACCGAACCACATTCTGCCTCCTGTATCTTTGAAGAGGGTAATTATAGCATTGCTTGTTATTGAATTGGATATTTTTTCGCCATGTGTATAATGCTTCCACTGATTGTTTTCAGGGTTATATCGGAATGCACCGGAGTTGGAGGTTGCTATCCATAATTGGTTTTCATTATCTTCCAATATGTCCGAAACGGAAGTCATAGTGCCGACAAAATTGAGGGTTTCGAAATTATCTTTTGTCCGGTTATACTTGCAAAGTCCCCAACTAGTACCGATATAAATATCGTTCCTGCTGTCTTTGTAAAGGGACAGGACATCATTACTGCAGATTGTAACAGACGATTCTCTGGCGTGATAATACTCGGTCATTTTCCTCGTTTCGGGATTGTATACTTTCAGCCCTTCGGCATAGGTTCCTATCCATAAGTTTTCATCATCGAACAATAAGGAACGGACATCTAGCTTTTGTATTTTTCCGGGTATCGTGTGCGTTTCCAGCTGCTGTGTCCTGTGATTAAGGAATTTCAAGCCATCCTGCGCGCCCACCCAGATATTCCTGTCCTTATCCTCACAGACGCGACTGATTACTTTACCCGTACTCAATAAAGGTATATAGGTGGGGCTATAATATTCGAATACCTTTGTTTGTTGCGGCAGGTAATTTACTCCACCCAGATACGTGGAAATCCAGAAGCCGCCCTCCACATCCTTAAGTATACTGTAGATAGACTGGTCGCTCAGGCTGCGCGCATCCAGAGGATTGTCGATGCGTATAAATTCATTGTGTTGTATATTGAATATATACAAGCCATTATCCGATCCAACGAGAAGTTCCCATTCCGAAAACTGAGAAATAGCTCTTATTGTGCCTATATTCTGGTTGCTACTGTAATAAGATATCTGCATTGTGGTACTGTTCAGAACTCCCAGATTATTTGTTCCTACACTGAACCAAACTTTGTCACCAATAGTTTGTATACAGTTTATTTTCAGGTTTCCCTGATCTTTTTTATCAGGGAACAATGCTAACGATTCTATATATTTACCATCTTTATCATAGCATATCAGTCCTTCCTGCAACGAAGAAGAATAGACGCGGGAAGAGTTGTCTTCGCATATATCCCATGCAAACGAAGTCTGTTGGCTATTCTGGATTAGATCATCCGTTTCGGGGTTGTATATAAAAAGGCCTTGTCCAAGAGTGGCTATCCAGATAAGTCCTTTACTTGTTCTGATAATTTTCCTAACCTCTCCGCTGATAGAAACACCATATTGCGTTTTTTTATCGAAATGCCTGAATCTGTCACCTTTTCTGTCATACACATACATCCCGCTACTTGTACCTATCCAGATATCCCTGTTTTTATCTTCTAACAATGCCTGTACCGAATTGTTTCCTAATGAAAAGTTATCCTGTATGTCATTTCTATAGACTTTAAATTTTCTTCCGTCGAACCGGTTAAGCCCGTCGCTTGTTCCAAACCACATAAAACCATAGCTATCCTGTAATATGCACCATGACGAATTGTGAGACAATCCGTCCTCTACCTGATACTTTTTGAAAAAGAACTGCTGTGCAGGCAGTGAGTCAGGTAAAAGACATATCAACAGAAAAAATAACCAAAGTCTCTTCATTATGTTTTTTTGATGGTGAGGATTGCAAGTGAAAGAAGATATTGATGCTACATCATTCAATAGTAACCGATTTTTGCTATTATATATACAAAAGTAATAAATAGGTCTGCGACCTCACTTTGTTCCGGATGGTTTTTTAATTTTATCTATTTCGGACAAAGCCTCTCCTAATACAGGAAAACCATCCTCTCCCCATTCCATCTTCTGCAATCGAGGTGATCGGGTATCCATATCTCCCGAAGGAAGAGAACCGTAAGGCTCTTTATCTATGGCACGCGCCTGATATAGAAAATATATTTCCTGCTGGTCAGGGGATGGTATAAAACAAGGACTACCTGTGGCGAATACCTGATTTTCGGGGTTCTGGGTAAAAACAGGTTTTTCCGATTTTGTCCATGACGAAGGATTTAGTAAGTCACTATTTGCATCGGCATACAACATTCCTACCGAATAGTATGGTGTCCATGTGCCGCTGGCCGAGTAATAGATGAGTACTTTGTCCTTATTCTTTGTATGGAAGTAATGCGGGTCTTCATTTACATAGATCGGGTAACCGGTTTTGCTTCCGTCGGGATTTATCCATTGCCGTTCCCATTCATATTCAGGTTTGGAGATTAGTATTCTGTCCGAAGCCAATGTCCACGGATTCTCCATTCTGGCAATATAAATACATTGGGTTTCGGCCTCTATTCTGCGCTTTTGCCAGCCGGACCAAATCATATACAGTTCATTATTATGGGAGAATACACTGGGAAGAATAGCCCAATTGTTTTCCTTATCCGTCTTTATAGATCCTTTCATTGCAAATTCACCATCGAAAGGATTTTCCGATGTGTTTTCTATAACATAAATCTGGTGGTTATCCGTATTGCCGTCATCTGCGGCAAAATAAATATACCACTTATTATCTATCCGGTGCAGTTCGGGGCCCCAGATATGAAATGAATTGTCCTTATCTTTGGGTATCCATACTTCTTTGTTTGGCGCATTTTTTAGGTCGGTAATATCCTGCGTCTGCCATAGTATGATTTTATTATCACTATCCTGAAGATAATAATAGTTCCCATTATGATATGTGGCCCATGGACGTGCCCCGGTTTGTAATAATGGGTTCGTATATGTTTCGGTGGGGGCGTCTCCGGATTGCTGGGTACTTGCTTCTTTCTTCTTACATGAAGATACTAAAGAGAGTAATACAAAGAGGATGGCCGAAAACTTCAATGTCAGGTTCATGATAATATTATGCATTAAACAAATATACTTAACTAAGCTATAAGTGTTTTTGGAAAACAGGCTTAAAGTTAAACTTTTTTGCTGGATAAACCTGATTGTGAAACGAATTCATAAGAGTTTTTATCGAACTTTTTCGTGTTGCAGTCCGAATCTCTACTATAATTAAATTATTTAAAATGTTGCAAAAAGAAAAAATATGCTATATTTGCTGGTTGTGAAAATAAAACGTATTTAATACACTTAATAAACTGAAATTATGCATATATTTGCATAAATATAAAAACGCATACATGACTCCATTATTTTACAGAGAACAGGAAAGGTTTTATGTCTCAGTCGATTGTATAATCCTTGGCTTTAAAGAAGGTAAATTATATTTACTTATTTCAAAGCGTAAATTTGAGCCGCAGGAAGGACAAGATACATTAATGGGAGGATTTCTACGATCCGATGAAAGTCTGTCGGAGACTGTATCCCGTGTGGTACTTGAATATACAGGCATACAAGATGTATATATGGAACAGGTGGGTACTTATGGCGAAATTGGCCGTGACGAGGGTGAGCGCGTTGTATCGATTGCCTATTATGCATTGATAGATTTGGAGATGTTTGACGAAAGTGTATGTGAGATTCACAATGCAAGGTGGGAAGAAGTGGAAAAGGTTGGTAAGCTCGTATTTGACCACAACCAGATGTTGCGCGATACTATCGAAATATTAAGGAAGAAGACAGCAACGCAGCCCATTGGTTTTAACCTGCTGCCGGAGAAATTTACCTTGCCACAATTGCAGGCGCTTTACGAAGCCATTTATCAGACTACTTTGGATAAACGTAATTTCCGGAAAAAGATACTGGAGATGGAAATCCTCGAAAAACAGGATGATAAAGATAAATCGAGCTCGAAGAGAGGTGCGTTTTATTATACTTTCAACAAAGAAAAGTATGATCAGCTTCTTCAAAAAGGATATTACTTTTCGCTGTAAAAACAAAATCATATTTTGTTATATATATATAAGTGAGTTGCTTACTCTCTTTTTTTGCTTTTGAGAATACTTTTCTTCTAAATATGTTTTACAACATATAAAAAATAAGTGTACAATTCGACACTTATTGCTAATATTGCAAGTGTAAACGTTACACTTATTTAAAGAGAGCCTTATAGTATAGAACGTTTTAAGTAGCGAGTGCAGAAACACTATTTATGGGGGTTATGCCGAGTCGCGAAAAACACCTAATGTAAATGAACCATATATACCATTATGTTGGAATCACTCAAAAAAGAAGTATTTGACGCTAATCTCGATTTAGTAAAACACGGATTGGTAATTTTCACTTGGGGAAATGTTAGTGCCATCGACCGTGAAAAAGGTTTGGTTGTTATAAAACCGTCAGGTGTATCATATGATACAATGAAAGCTGAGGATATGGTTGTTCTCGATTTGGACGGGAACATTGTGGATGGCAAATTAAAGCCGTCATCGGATACCGCTACTCATTTGATATTATATAAAGCCTTTCCGAATATCGGAGGTATAGTACATACTCATTCCACATATGCAACATCGTGGGCGCAGGCAGGCTGTGATATTCCAAATATAGGGACTACTCATGCCGACTACTTCAAAGATGAGATTCCCTGTACACGCCAGATGACAAAAGCGGAGATTGAAGGCAAGTACGAATTGGAGACTGGTAATGTGATTGTAGAACGTTTTGCCGAACTGAATGCCGATTATACACCGGGAGTACTGGTAAATAATCACGGCCCTTTCTCTTGGGGAAAAGATGCTCACAATGCGGTACACAATGCCGTAGTATTGGAGCAGGTGGCAAAAATGGCATACATCGCCTATTCAATTAATCCTCAACTAAAAATGAACGAGGAGCTTATTAAAAAGCATTTTTTTAGGAAACATGGTCCGGGAGCATATTACGGACAGTAAAAATATTTATCATTAACTATAAAAAATAATATCATGAATTTCAAAGATTTAGAAGTTTGGTTTGTAACCGGCGCACAATTGTTATATGGCGGAGACGCAGTAGTTGCAGTAGACTCTCATTCTACACAAATGGTAAAAGCCCTGAATGATTCAGGCAAACTTCCTGTAAAGATTGTTTACAAAGGTACTGCTAACTCTTCTCCGGAAGTGGAGAAAGTATTCAAAGACGCAAATAACGATTCTAAATGTGTAGGTGTTATCACTTGGATGCATACGTTCTCTCCGGCTAAAATGTGGATCAAAGGACTTCAGAATCTGAGAAAACCATTGATGCACCTGCATACTCAATTCAATAAAGAAATTCCTTGGAATGAAATAGATATGGACTTCATGAATCTGAATCAATCGGCTCATGGAGACCGTGAATTTGGCCACATGGTAAGCCGTATGCGCAAAAACCGCAAGGTAGTTGTCGGCCACTGGAGCGAAGAAGGCGTTCAGGCTAAGATAGCAAACTGGATGCGTGTTTGCGCAGGATGGGCAGATTCTCAGGATATGCTTATCATCCGCTTCGGAGACAATATGAATAATGTGGCTGTGACAGACGGAGATAAAGTAGAGGCAGAAATGCGTCTGGGTTATCATGTCGATAATGCGCCTATTGCTACTTTGGTTCCATACGTAGAAGCGGTTACAGACGCTGAAATAGATGCATTGGTTGCTGAATATGAAAAAGTATATGACTTTGCTGCCGATTGTAAAAAAGGTGCTGAAAAACACCAGTTTGTACGCGATGCAGCAGCTCAGGAAATAGGTCTTCGCCGTTTCCTTCAGGACAAAGGAGCAAAAGGATTTACTACAAGCTTCAACGAGCTGGCAGGCATGAAACAATTGATGGGATTTGCTTCGCAACGTCTGATGGCAGAAGGTTACGGATTCGGAGCCGAAGGGGACTGGAAATCGGCTGCATTGGTTCGTACCATGTGGGTGATGGGACAAGGCTTGCCGGGCGGACAATCATTCCTCGAAGATTATACATTGAATTTCGACGGTGAGAACAGTACTATTCTGCAATCTCACATGTTGGAAATCAATCCGGATATAACAGGTACAAAACCACGTATCGAAGTTCATTTTCTTGGTATAGGCGATGCCCGCACTTGCGCCCGTCTGGTATTCCAGGCTCACAAAGGTGAAGGTGTGGCAGCTACAATCGTAGATATGGGAAATCGTTTCCGTATGATTGTAAATGAAGTGAAGGTGGTAGAACCTAAGCCGTTACCAAAACTACCGGTAGCTTGTGCATTATGGAAACCAATGCCTAACCTCGAAGTAGGGGCAGGAGCATGGATTCTGGCAGGAGGTACTCACCATTCAAGTTTCTCGTTCTCTGTAACTACCGAGATGTTGGAAGACTATGCAGATATCGCAGGTATCGAACTGGTGACTATCGATGAAAATACAACTATAAACAACTTCAAGTTTGAGTTGAAAGTAAATGAAGTGTACTACTTATTAAATAAATCGTTAAATTAAGGTTCTGGGGTACCGTGAGTAGTGATTATTCTCGGTACCCTATTTTTTAGTCCCCTGTCCCCCGGAGGGGGAGTCAAGAAAAGGGGAAAAATAACAAGAGAAAAAATTAAACTATAGCCTATCCGGCTTCCCCCTTTGGGGGATTGAGGGGGCCTAAACTAATATAAATATGAAATATACAATCGGACTTGATTATGGCTCAGATTCTTGTCGGGCAGTAATCATCGAAGCTCAATCCGGAAAAGAAATTGCTTCGTCGGTAAAATATTATAAGAGATGGATGAAAGGTCAGTATTGTGACCCTCAGGCCAATCAATACAGGCAACATCCGCTCGACTATGTTGAGGCTTTGGAAGAATCGGTGAAAGAAGCCTTGAGTAAATCACCTGCCGGAACTGCTGAAGCAATTGTCGGCATGTCGTTTGATACTACCGGTTCCACTCCTGCGCTGATCGACAAAGATGGTAAGGTATTGGCATTGCGTCCCGAATTTGCAGAAAATCCGAACGCAATGTTTATTTTATGGAAAGACCACACTGCTATCAAAGAAGCTGCAAAAATCAATGAAGTGGCTAAACGATGGCCTATCGATTATACAGCATATGAAGGTGGTATTTATTCCAGCGAATGGGTTTGGGCAAAGATTGCTCATGTGCTGAAAGCTGATAAATCTATCGTAGAGGATGCATATAGCTGGGTAGAACATTGCGACTGGATGCCTGCACTGATTACAGGAACTACAAAGCCTGCCGATATAGTAAGAGGACGTTGCGCTGCCGGTCATAAAGCCATGTGGCTGAAAGAATGGGACGGGCTTCCTACCGAAGAATTCCTTGTAGAGGTGGCATCCGAACTGAAAGGTTTCAGAGACAGGCTGTTCCACGAAACATATACAAGTGACGTGAAGGTTGGCAATCTTACGCCGGAGTGGGCTGAAAGATTAGGTCTGACTACAAATGTAGCGGTAGGTGTAGGAGCCTTCGACTGTCATATGGGAGCTGTAGGCGCGGAGATTGAGCCTAAAACGTTCGTTCGTGTTATCGGAACTTCTACTTGCGATATTATGGTGGCTTCGTATGAAGATATGCATGGTAAACTTGTACCGGGTATTTGCGGGCAGGTAGACGGTTCTGTTATTCCGGGGCTGGTTGGCCTTGAAGCAGGACAATCCGGATTCGGAGATATCTATGCTTGGTTCAAGTCTGTATTGGCTTGGCCTTTAGAAAAGATACTGAAAGAATCTACATTGGTCGATCAGGCCACTAAAGATAAACTGATAGAGGAAGCCCTCGATAAGATGATTCCTGTTTTATCAAAAGAAGCTGAGAAAATTCCTACAACAGAAAGTTCAGCATTGGCTATCGACTGGATGAATGGCCGTCGTACACCTGATGCTAATCAATTGGTTAAAGGTACGATTACAGGATTGAATCTGGCCAGCTCTGCTCCGCTTATATTTAAAGCGTTGGTAGAAGCCACAGCTTTCGGTTCCAAAGCGATTATAGACCGCTTCCTCGAAAATGGCATCGAAATAAACAGTGTAATAGGTATTGGTGGTATATCATTGAAGTCGCCGTTGGTTATGCAGACTTTGGCAGATGTGCTGGGTATGCCTATTAAAGTTGCTAAATCGGAACAAGCGTGTGCATTCGGTGCTGCTATGTTTGCATCGGTAGCTGCTGGTATTCATCCTGATATTAAGGCCGCACAAAAAGCAATGGGGCAAGGGTTTGCTTTTGAATATAAACCTGATATGGCTAAACATAAGGTGTATATGAAACTATATGCTAAATATCAGAAGCTGGGTAAATTCACTGAAACAGAATTATTTCAATAAATTAAGAATGAGGAATTAAGAATGAAGAATCGTTCAAGGCGATAGCTACTCATTTTTAATTTTTAATTCTTAACTCTTAATTTTTAATTATTTAAATATACTATGAATTGGAATTCACATGAATTTATATGGCTCGACTGGGCAGTTCTCGCAGTTGGGATATTAGCCGTAACGTGGGCCGTCTGGCGTTCGGTACAAAAGGACAAACGTTTGCAACAGGGTGCCAGCAGTGAAGATTATCTGTTTGGTAAAGGAGAGCCATGGTACATTATCGGTGCAGCTATCTTTGCTGCAAATATCGGTTCGGAACACCTTGTAGGGCTTGCCGGAACAGGAGCAAAGGCGGGTGTAGGTATGGCGCACTGGGAGATGCAAGGTTGGATGATACTTATTCTGGGTTGGCTATTTGTGCCTTTCTATCAACTTATGAACAATAAGATGGGTAAAATCATCACCATGCCCGACTTCCTCAAATATCGTTATACACAAGCTACGGGCTCGTGGCTGTCTATCATCACTCTTATAGCTTATGTACTGACTAAAGTGAGCGTAACAGCATTCACCGGTGGTATCTTTATGCAGAGCCTTCTCGGCTTGCCGTTTTGGTATGGGGCAATCGGCTTGATAGTCTTAACGGGTATCTTTACAGTGCTTGGAGGGATGAAAGGTGTGATGACACTGTCGGCAATTCAAACCCCTATACTTATCATCGGTTCATTCCTTGTTCTTTTCTTGGGGTTGTCGGCACTTGGAGGTGGCAGTATACCTGAGGGGTGGACAGCAATGATGGACTATGCTAAAACATTGAATGTAGGAGAAGATGGTGTTGCGTACGGAACAAACCATATGTTCCACTTCAGTACAGGCGACCCGCTGTATGACGACTATCCCGGATTTTGGGTGTTTATCGGAGCATCAATTATCGGTTTTTGGTATTGGTGTACCGACCAGCATATAGTTCAGCGCGTACTGGGACAACGCAAAGGTGAAGATAACGATGTAGTAATGAAACGTGCACGCAGAGGTACTATCGCAGCGGGTTATTTCAAATTGCTGCCTGTGTTTATGTTCCTGATACCAGGTATGGTAGCTGCTGCATTGGCAGCACGTCCCGACAGTGGTTTTACATTAGATGATCCCGATACAGCCTTTGGCTCGATGGTCAAATTTGTATTGCCGGCCGGCGTAAAAGGTATTGTTACTATCGGCTTTATATCTGCATTGGTTGCTTCTTTGGCTGCATTCTTCAACTCTTGTGCTACGCTCTTTACAGAAGACTTCTATAAACCGATGTTTAAAGGAAAGAGCGAAGATACTTACGTTCTGGTAGGTCGTATTGCCACAGTTGTCGTGGTAGTACTCGGTATCGTGTGGATACCTGTCATGATGAGCCTTGGTAGTCTTTACGATTACCTGCAAGGTATTCAGTCTCTACTAGCCCCTGCAATGGTAGCCGTGTTTGCTCTGGGTATATTCTCTAAAAGAATTACGCCTAAGGCAGGTGAAGTAGGTATGATAGTGGGCTTTATTATCGGTATGGTGCGCTTGGTGACCAATATCTTCACCGATACAGGTAAGGCTGTAATGGAAGGTGGACTTTGGGAATATACTTCCTGGTTCTGGCAAACAAACTGGCTTATCTTTGAGATATGGCTACTTGTCTTCATTATGTTGCTGATGGTTGTAGTATCGCTTTTCACTGCGAAACCAACAGCACAACAAATAGAGGCCATCACTTTCACCGACGACTACAAGAAAGTTATCGGAAAGAGCTGGAACAAATGGGATGTTATCGCATCGCTCGGAGTTGTTGCTCTTTGTGCGGCGTTCTATATGTATTTCTGGTAAAAAGACAGTTTATAATAAATACTTAGATAAAGGCGGGTGTATTGAAAAATACACTTGCTTTTTTTGTTTTGCCTTTTTCGTCCTTTTATGAGAGTATTAAAAGGTAACAAAAGTAACAACCTTTTCAGTCTTTTGTCGTGGCGAATAACCATTCGTCCGATCGATAACGACGGTATGCCAGCAGCAATTTTTACTTTCTATTTACATACGCTACGCTCCTGTGACCGTTGGTTGTCATGTTGAACGGAGTGAAACATCTCATATCTGGAGAGTCGAGATTCTTCATTGCATTCAGAAAGACAAAGAGGAAAATGATTTGATAGTCCATTGGCTATAGACACATCCTCCTATAGCTTCGCCCAAAAGGTAACACATGTATCAGTTAGCAGTAAACAGTCATCAGTTAACAACTTATATCTCGTTTCTTTGTCCACCTGTAACTTGTAACTTTCTCAAAAGGTAACAAAAGTAACAGTCTTTTCAGCTTTTTTATTTTTCACTCTTCATTTATTTTTCCCCTTCTGAGGAATTGAGTGAGCCTGTTCAATACATCAAAGAACCCTGCAAACTGATATATTACAATCAGCTTACAGGGTATAGATAAAGTTCTTTTTTATATTTTTACTTCTTACTTTTTTTTGAATAAGCGGATCAATTCCCCTATCCATAATACGAATGAAGTTCCTCCGATTATAATACCCCAGTCTTGTATAGTCAACGGCATAGTACGGAATACCTCACCACCGAAAGTCACTATCAGTATCTGTCCGATAAGTATAATGAGGGCTACTACCTCAAATCCGGCGCTTTTACTTAAGCCTGCAAAAGCAGATTTGCCTGTACCGTAGGCCTTTGCATTAAACATATTCCAGAATTGCAACAACACAAATACCGTAAAGAAGTAGGATAGGAAATATCCGTTTCGGTCTGCTTCAGGGATATAGCTAAAGAATGAATTAAGATGTTCGGGGGAAGAGAAATAATACATCATTCCCAACAATAGTATGACAAACAATATACCTGTAGTCAGAATATGTTTTCCGATAGAACTGGTTATGATAAAATCGCTGTTCTTTCTTGGTTTGCTATTCATTACATTCGGATCGGGCGGGAGAGAAGCCAGAGCTCCGGCAGCAAATGTATCCATTATCAGATTCACCCACAACATCTGTGTTACTGTTAGTGGCAGTTCCTGGCCAAATATGGAACCTAAGAATACAATCAGCAGAGCTGCCACGTTGATTGTCAGCTGGAAGAATATAAACCGTTGGATATTCTTATATAGCGAACGTCCCCACATTACTGCTGTAGCAATGCTACTGAATGAGTCGTCGAGAAGTGTAATGTCGCTGGCCTCCTTAGCTACCGATGTTCCCGAACCCATAGATAAACCTACATCGGCATAGTTGAGGGCGGGAGCATCGTTTGTTCCGTCACCGGTAACGGCGACAATCTCGCCACGCTGTTTCAGTAAATGAACAAGGCGTTGTTTATCGGTAGGGCGTGCACGACACATTATTTTCAGATCTTTTACTCTATCAAATGCTTCATCATCGGAGAGATTCTCGAAATCTACACCGCCTATTATATTCTGGTCAGTGTCTTCCTCATCTTTCCAGATACCGATCTGGCGACCTATTTCTTTCGCGGTGCCATATGTGTCTCCGGTTACTATCTTAACTCCGATACCCGCATTCAAACAACGTTCTACAGCTTCCGGTACATCTGTACGTACAGGATCGGAAATACCAGCGATACCTAAGAATATCAAATCGCCAGAGGCTAGTTCTTCTACGGATTGGTTGTTTGCTTCATCGATATATTTATATGCAAACCCGAGAGTACGCATTGCCTGATTCTGATACTGGAGTAATTGTTCGTCTACAATATCTTTGAATTCGCTGACAGGAGCTTCTCCGTTTACGCCTGCTACAAGGATACTCTTTGCAAAAACGACTTCAGGTGCACCTTTTACGTATAATACTTTTCGTTTAAGTTTAGGCGAATCTACAAGGGTTGCCATATATTTACGTTCGGTAGAGAATGGCAACTGGTCCAGTACCTCTTCTTTATTACGGATATTGCTATACAATATCTTGCTTTTGTTCAGCCATAATAAGAGTGCTCCCTCGGTGGGGTTACCCAATGCCGAAACTTTTTCTTTATTTGAAAAATCGAGGAATGCTGTCGAATTTACCGATATATTTCCAATCACCAGCCTGCTCACTTCACTATCTGTCAGGTTTTGATCTGGCACTCCGTAGAAATTTGTACTTGCTACCTGCATCTGGTTCTGAGTGAGCGTACCTGTTTTATCTGTACAGATAACAGTGGTGGCTCCCATCGTTTCCACGGCATGCATTTTACGCACAAGGTTGTTCATCTTCAACATGCGGCGCATACTCAGTGCCAGACTGAGCGTAACACTCATCGGCAGTCCTTCCGGCACTGCCACTACAACGAGAGTAACAGCTACCATAAAGGCCTGAAGTATATTCGCAGCCACATCTATACTGATCCACGAATCGTCGTCCAAAGGATTTACCCCGAATATATATCCCGAAAAAGCTAAAATGATAGTTACCAATGCTCCTGTAAGCAGCCATCTCAGCCAACTGCCTTTGGCTACAGCTTTCGGTAGTTTAATATCTTTCCCTGCAAGTTCAAGTCCATCGTATATGATTGGCAGCCATACTTTTATCATCGCTATGGCTACACCTATCATAACTGCTCCGAGAAGGCCGAGTTCGCCCAAGGAAACATGTACTGTAGGGTCATTAAATATATTTTTTATAAAGAGGACGGCAAAAGTAAGCATTGCCAATACAAGCCCGATTACCCCGATAAACTTGGCAAGAGAGTCCAGTTGCCGGTTCAGAGGAGTTTCCCCTTCTACCTTTTCAGTAGATTTTTCTGCAACCTTACCGAATTCTGTGGCATCTCCTACACGGGCTACTTCAAAAACTCCGTGTCCGTTTATTACTTTCGTGCCCCGAAGTACCCAGTTGGATGGATAAGTCACACCCTCTTCGAAGTGATCGGGATCTATTGTTTTGTCTATGCTAAGCTCCCCTGTAAGGCAGGATTCATCTATCTGCATGGATACGGCATCGAACAGTTCTCCGTCGGCAGGAACTTCATTTCCCATTTCCAGAAACACGATATCACCTACTACTATATCTTTTTTAGGCACCTGACGGATATTGCCGTTACGCATAACGGTGATCATATCCTCATCGTTTACCTGGTTGAGGACATCGAACTTTTTATTAGCATCCATCTCAAACCAGAAAGATACTCCCGTAGCCAGTAGAATAGCGCAGAATATACCGATGGTTTCAATGTATTCGTTGTGTATGATGGATATTCCCAAAGAGAGAAATGCTGCTATAAGCAGGATGCGGATAATAGGGTCTTCAAACTTTTGTAGAAAGAGCTTCCATAAAGGTTCTTTCTTAGGCGGGGTGAGTATATTCGCTCCGTGCTTTTGCCTGCTTTCTTTTACCTGACTGTCTGTTAGCCCTGTGTAATTCTTTTTTCCTTCCATTATTTTAATATAAGTATATTTCTTTAACAATAAGTAGCTTATGCTTGTTTAAAAAGGGATAAAGTTAATGTTATCTGACTACAAATATAATATAGGCTTGTTAATTAATTGTTACGATTGTGAAGGTATTATTAAGATAGTAAAGGAGCAGGTTTTTTCAAAAAATCCTGCTCCTTTAAATATTTTATAACGATTAATTCTCCGGCTCCATCCAGTCGCCATTGTCTTTAATAAGTTGGACAAGCCTTTCCACAGCCTCTTCCGAAGCAATATTTTTTTCTATCAGGTGCTTCTTTTTATAAAGGGATATCTTTCCTTTCTCAGCACCTACATAACCATAATCGGCATCCGCCATCTCTCCCGGGCCATTAACGATGCAGCCCATAACTCCTATCTTAAGGTGTTTAAGGTGTGAGGTGGCACCTTTTACTAATGCGACGGTTGTTTGCAGGTCAAATAATGTACGTCCGCAACTAGGGCAGGATATATATTCGGTTTTACTTGTACGGATGCGCGATGCCTGTAAAATTCCGAACATGTATGCATCTATATTTTTCAATGAAATACTTCCTTGGTTCTCAAGCATAATACCATTGCCGAAGCCGTCGAGATAAAGAGTTCCGAAATCAGCCGCCGCTTTTATCTGCAGGTCTTCCGTTTCATTCTCTTCATATCTGCGGTTAGGTATTACGGGTGTATCACAATCATTATTCATCAGGGTGTGTATAAATGCGCGCTGCTCTCCTACACCGTTGATGTGATTGGTCGAAAGAATAATGGCTATTGATTTGTCTGCTTTCAGCAGGGTGATAATATTGTCATCTAATTCAGGATATGAGAGACGCAGGAATTTGATCGCCGCATCATTACCCCTTATCTTTTCCCAATTCGATTTACCGAACAGGGGGTATGTATTCTTTTCCCCTTTCCATCCGTCTAAATCTATAATAGAAGGTATTGCACGTGGTGCGCCAAGTGGTAACTCTTTCCCGACATATAGATAATCTGGAAGGAAATGAACATTGAATTCGAAATTACCTTCCGAACGATCCGAAATCACCACAGGTAGATTGTCTCCTCCGATATTCCCCACCGTATATGTTTCCCTGCGGTCGGTAGAGAACGGAGAGAATTTATCACAGGCCTTAGCTATTATTTCCGGATGATTTTCTTTCTGTTTGATATATGCAACAAGTTTTTGAGCCACAGGTACTTCATATTCCGGATCTTCGCTCAGGGATACACGGATGGTGTCGCCGATACCATCGGAAAGAAGCGAACCGATACCTACAGCTGATTTTATACGCCCGTCTTCACCATCTCCCGCCTCAGTGACTCCGAGGTGCAACGGGAAATTGAGACCTTCTTTTTCCATACGGGCAATAAGCAGGCGAACAGCTTTCGACATTACAACAGTATTCGAAGTTTTCATGGAAATTACAATATCCCTGAATTCTTCAGCAATGCAAATATGGAGGAACTCCATACATGACTCCACCATACCTTCGGGAGTGTCGCCATAACGGCTCATAATACGGTCGGATAATGAACCGTGATTTACCCCGATGCGGATAGCTGTTTTATGTTCTTTACATATATTGAGCAAAGGAATGAGTTTAGCCCTGATTTTCTCTATTTCCTGTGCATATTCTTCATCTGTGTATTCGAATGTTTCGAAAGTCTTCACCCTGTCAACAAAATTACCCGGATTGATTCGCACTTTCTCTACTATTCTTGCAGCCGCTTCTGCCGCACGCGGATTAAAGTGTATGTCGGCAATCAGAGGGGTGATGTATCCCTGCGCCCTTACCGCATCTTTTATATTTCTGAGATTCTCGGCTTCGCGTACTCCCTGTGCAGTGAGGCGTACATAGTCAGCTCCGGCCTTTACTATTCTGATAACTTGTTCGGTACTGGCTTCGGTATCGTTGGTGTTAGTATTTGTCATCGATTGTATCCGTACAGGATTGCTGCCTCCGAGCGGAGTGTCGCCAATTCTGGTTTCGGAAGACAAACGCCTTTTATAATTGAAATAATTCATATCTGAATTTTTTTAGTTGTAATCAAAAAGTATAACAAAGATAGAGTTTTTTTGTTGTGTTAAATCCCAGGATGGGAAATAGCTTTTTTATTTTGGTGGGGTACAATGTCCGGATGGCTGTGTAGGCTATAAATATTATTGTTTTGATATGTATATACTCCTCAGAAATATGAGATTTCGGATATGGAATTTATAATAATTAAAACTCTATGATAAAAAGTGTTTATTTTATTCTATTTTTGCTTAAATTTTCAATATTGGCAATTAACCTAGCCTTATTTCTATGCGTAATATCATTCAAAACTTAGTCGTATTCACTCTACTATGTGCTCTTTGTCAATCATGTCTGATAGATAAAACAGAAGATCCGGCATCGATTTCAGGGGTTGTAAAAGATTCGTCCGGAAAAGGAATTGCAGGGGTAAAAGTGAAATTGGAATCCCTTTCTGTAAGCCCAGCCACAGAGACCTCCTCAACAGGGCATTATGTACTTAATATTCCATCGGGAGGTGCTACAGCTTATATCGCCTTCAGCAAGGAGGGATATACCCCGTTGTCGCAGGCTGCCACTTTCCGGGCTGGAGATAATCTGACAGTTGATATTACTTTAAATGCACTGTCGGAAGATGCTTTTTTTGTAGTGGAATCAAAGGATGATGTTCAACTCAAAAATGGAAGTGGGCACTATAGTATTTTGGTGAAAACAAATATAAATTTCGAGGTCGAATGTGATGCAGATTGGTTGGATATAAAGAAAACGAATGGTTCTATAACCTTCGATTATTCAGAAAATGAAACATTGGAGAAACGTACGGCAATTATTAATTTTAGTGCGGAATATAATTTTACAAGAACAATAAAAATAGAACAAGACGAAGGCCCTGTACTCGAATTAACGGATTATTTAGGAAAAGATAATGCAACAAACTATTTGACCTCTATCCCATTTATCTCATTCAATAGGGAAGTAAATCTGATTTCGTCAATAGCATCACCCCAAGGTGTTGACTTATCGCCTCAATATTCGGCTGATAGAAAAACAATATATTTTCCCAATATAAAGTTATCTCCATTTTCGGCTATGAAAGTATCGTATGTGGTGGAATCAACCGATAAAGCAACGGTAAAGGGCTATATTGAATTACAACCATATGAAAAATCTATTTCAACATCCGGCTATTGGGAGCATAGGATCAGGTTCATCAAGGATAATAAGCACTTCTGGATGCGAATGTCCGGCTATGATGGGGTAGTCCTGGATCAATATTCGTTGGGCGACCTGACCAAAACCGCAAGTATTGGTTGGGATAAGGAAGGGTATGGATATACGGAGTTCTATTATAATGCTTACAATAACTCATTGTATGTTTTTATTAAAAATAAGCTCGATATATATGATGCTTCTTCAGGAAAATTTATAAAACAGATCGACTTGTCATCGGTAATAGATCCCGAATATATAACAGATGTGGCCTTCGGTAACAATGGCTACGGGCTTTGTATAGCATGGAGCAATGGCAAACCTAAAATATTGTATATAGACTCAGCTAATAACCACAAATGTGGCGTATTCTCTGAAGATGATATGTTTTATGACCCCCATCATACCAATACGTTAATTGTAAACCGGATTGAAGCCTGTGATAATGGGAAAACACTCGTTTTATCGAAAGGTTCAGAGATCAATGACATATTTACTGTAGATATAACATCAAAGAATATTGTACATTATAGCCTGTACGGACAATACTTTTCTGCGAATTATTATTTCCCGGGGGTATTTCTGGGAGGGACTTATAACAGGAATGCCTCCTATATCGACAGTTCCTCAGGCAATATAACCAAACAGTCGGCGAATAGCCTGGGGAATAGCGCTGTATTTCTACATTCCGAAAATAATCTGCCCATAATGTTAACATCTGAATTGTCAAGAATAGATATGAAGTCGGGAGAAGAGATAAAGACGGCCGATGTATCAAATATATCCTCGATCCATTCATCTAACGACGGGAAATCAGTAATAATAGAGAAGGATTATAAAGTATATCTCTTCAATTCTGATTTATTTTTGAAATATACTTCCAAAATAAAATAATATGAAAACGATATATATCATCATTTTTCTCTTTATAGTGAGTACTGCACTCAATGCTCAACGAAATTATAGCCAAGGGTATATTATTACAAATGATAATGATAGCATACATGGACTGATTGATTTCAGAACTGATAAAATGAATCATGAATTCTGCCGTTTCAAAAAGGCTGAAAAGGCAGAAGAAGAATTATTCTATCCGGGAGACATTAAAAGGTATAAGTTTGTAAATGAAGGAAAGTACTATATCTCTCATGAGATAGAGATTAATGGTATTTTCAGAAATGTATTTCTGGAATATCTGCTTCAGGGCATGATGAATTTGTACTATTATATAGATCCGGCTACAGATCAGGATTACTATTTTTTTCAGAATACCGATGGCAGAATGATTGCAATAACTAAGAAACCGGATAGGATAGAAGATCTGAAAATTAAATCGGATCAAAAGTATAAAGGGGTTATTTCATATCTTTTCGGAGCTTATCCGGGTGTAATAAAGGATGTGAATAAAATATCATTTGACCGAAAATACATGATAGAAATAACAAAAGAATATCACGATCAGGTTTGTACATCAGGGGAGTCTTGTATCATATTTGAAAATGACTACAGAAAGCAATTTATAAAATTCGAATTCTCTGCATATGCCGGAATGCAGTACTCCAGCTATTCTTTCCAAGAAGAGAAAAATCTGTCAGAGTCTATGAAGTCACTATATCCTGTAATAGGAGGGCAGATTAATGTTTCTAATCCACGATGGTCAAGATGGTTCAGCCTGCAAGTGGATTTGTCTCTATCCGGGTTGAAAGGGAAAAATGACTATATAGTAGGTACTTATCGTTATGGTAAATATGAATTTGACGCGATGATGGCTACCGGACGGCTGGGATTAAAATATACTATCCCCGTGAATAATAAATTCAGAACCACTATAGAAGGAGGTGTGAGTTGTATCAAATTGTTTAATACTTCAAGTACTCTCTATACTGAGGACAGAGTATCAGGAGATATTGTTTATACTCAGATACAAGAAGATTATATACTGCCACAGTCCTCGTATCTGGGTTTTAATGCGGCTGTAGGACTAAACTATCTAACTGGAAATGAAAAATATTTTTTCGGGCGGATACAATATGAGCAGTGCGAAGAGAATAATGGAAGAGGTAATATTAAAGTATTCCAGATCAAAATAGGATATACATTTTAGTAAGTAGCACCTTATTACTCATCCTCTGTCTTGCAACCGCAGAAATGGAATTCTTCTGTTGCACGTTCCTTGCTCACGACAAAATAAACCATATCGGCACGTGCACATAGTTTGTCTTGTGAATTGTATATTTCAGCTTCGAGAAAGACTGCGTTTCGTTTCCGGTCTTTTATCCGTCCCCGGATTGTCAGTAAGGGTTCGTCTGTAGAAATACTCTTAATAAACTTTGCTTCGAGCCGTGAGGTTACACCTGTAGTTTGTAATTTGCGGATAATGATCCATCCTCCGATTTCATCCATCAAGGTACTTTGTATTCCCCCATGCAGAGTTTTTAACCATCCTTGCATGTACTCGTTTGGCTTCCAGTATGCAACTATATCATCACCGTCTTCGTAGAACTCCATGTGGAGCCCCGACGGATTAGCGGGCGAACAGGCAAAACACATATAGCCATCCAGCCCTACCCAAGGGTTTATTATCTTTTTCATAGATGCAAAGAAAATAATTCATGATTTATATAACAAGAAAATGATGCATATAATCAAGGGCTTATTTGTTGTTTTGTGATAGATTCCGGTATTCGGATGGTGTCATGCCGTATCTGTCCTTGAACAACCGATAAAACGTACTTTTACTGAATCCCACTTGCTCAGCGATATATTCTATATTATCATTAGGAGACATATTATCGAGTAGCCGGAGCGAATCGTTAAGCCGTAAAGAATTTATGTACTCAGAAAAACCTAATCCTGTATTCTTTTTCAAAAGGTCGGTTAGTGTATTTTTATTCGTGTTGAGGCGCAAAACCAGTTCGTCACGGGTAAGTTTGGGGTTCAGATATATTTTTTCTTCATTCATCAACCGGCAAAGTTCCATATGCAAATCTCTGGTTATTGGTTTTATCACACTCTGTTCCTCTAACTTCTTATTTATGTTTTCGGAATTATTTTCTGTATATATACATTCATTTTTGATTGACTGCATTTCTTTTATCTGACGGATCATTGCCTGATTCTGTTTCCTTGCCTTTTGCATATTGCTGTATGTTGCAAATACAATAAATAATAATAAGATAACGATAAATGTGGTGCTGAGTAATAGGATGTTTCGTCTTTGGAGAGTGCTCTTTTGTATTTGTATTTGATTCTCTTTTTCCTGTGTTTCATATATTGTAGCATACTCAATGGCGGCATTACGTTGTTTGCGTACATTTATACTATCTCCAAGGGTTGCCAATTGTTCAAAGTAAAAAGCTGACTTCTTAAAATTACCTTTCTCCCAATAGGCTTTGGCTAGTTGCCTTTTTACAGCAACCATATAGTAGCTGATGGTATCCTGATATTGAGTTATAAATTGTTCTTGTTTGGAATTAAGCTCTATAATATCGTCATACATCTCATTCCCGAACAAATATGGCATTATGAGGTAATTATCTTTATCGGATTCTACGCCCATAGATTTCCATTTTCGATAATATTGAGCAGCTTCACTTTCCCTTTTCAATCTGAAAAGAACTACAGCTTTGTGTGCATAGAGGTTTTTTTCTTCCAGTTTGTTGAGCCCCTCTATAAAGGGTACATCTCCTTCCGATAATAAATAAGCCTGTAATGAATCTATTGTTTGCAAGGCCTGTTCATATAACTTATCCCGCTTTTGCATAATGAGCAATGAATTGTATTCATAGCGGATGTGATCGTACTTGTTTTTATAGGTTGATCGTTTCATCGATGCAATTGCTTTATTTATATATTCATATGCCCGCTCTTTATCTTCTTGGTAATAAAGAGTTTTTCCCATATTGAAATTTGCGATAGATTCCATGCCTTCATCGTTGCACTCATTGGCCTTCTCCATCAGCAGATTGATGCAAACTGTTTTCTCTTGAACATTATTGAGTACATCGTAGCATGATATCAACCGTTGAAGTTGGTCCATATAATGAAGACTGTTATTTCGTACAGAATCACTATCCATAGCTTTTTTATAGTATATCAAGGCTTGCCTGTATTTGCCTGTATTAAAATACAGATCACCTTCTACAATGTCGGCTAAAAACTGAGGGATAGTCTCTTTCTGCCGCATTAAATCCAATATTTGTTTTGCTTTTTGGGTGTCAGTATATGTAAGTTTATATACATGGTCTTTTGTTAAGAGGCTATCGGGTAATATATCTTGCCCATACAATTGAGGATGTAAACAAAGTAGAAATAAGCTAAAGATAACTGTGATAAGGTTTTTCATGAGATATTTTTCTAAAAACAAATATATACAAATAATTATTTTTCTCTTTACTTTAGCCCGCCCTTTTGTACTGATGTCCATCGCTTTTTTTCTTGAAAATGGCGAATTGGTGACAATTTGAGACTTATTTCTGACTATTTGGGAGTAAGGCTGAAATACTTTTTTCTACATTTGCAATAGTTGTAAATGTAATTTATAACTATTGACAAGCAGTAGACGCCCCAAGCTTGACATACTTTTCAAACTACATTTGACTTGCCTAATGATTTATTGCTTTCATTGATCAATGAGAGCAATAAATTAATTGTAACAGAACTTTAACATATAAGATTTGCCTGCATGTTTCAATCGGGTAATTTCTTTTAATGACATTTTATATGAGTGCCCTAATGGAGTTTATATGTTCTACGGAACATGACAGAGAAGACGATGGATATTTGATTTTAACCTTTAAAGGTTTTGCCATATTATTTTCGGTTGCAACCTTGATCAGCAGCTATTTATATTTGGATGAATGCAATTATACAGGTGCTTTGCTTAAGATTGTCAATCTAATGACAATAGGATGTATAGCCTCGCTTCTTTTGATGAAAAAGATCAAGGTCTCTTTTGGCTTGCTAATGCTTTTGCTTACAATATCTATTAATTTCTATGTAACTATTATTTATGAGAGTATGAACCCTGATCGTGAATCGGAGCGGGTAATATTGTTTTATGTCACTTTATGCATTGTTCCTGTTATTCTTTGTGGTATTACCCATTATAACTATGTATCGCTTTTTGTGTCAACGGGTTCTATCTGTTCCTGCCTGATTGCATGTGTTTTGTTTGACAACTTTGTAATTTGTGGCTATGTCATACTGTTGTTTATTATAATGGTTGGGATATCTGTTTTTTTCTGGTATACGGAACGTACATATCGATCCGAACTGGAAAGGAAAAAAGTAAAGAACCAACAAGAAGAAATCCTGAGCTATTTTGAACTGGAACCAGAACAATGGCAGATTTTGAAAAACACAAAAATGAGTAGTGAAGATACTCATGAATTGTTGGAGAACATGGGTAAGCAAATGAGAGAAAAGATTATCAACGAAGCAAAAGTATTGGTATATAACGATGAAGCTATAATAGAAGCTATAACTAGGGTACATGATGATTTAACTGCCTCGGAACTTGAAATCTGCTGCCATATAGTAAACGGAAAAACAGTAAATGAAATCTGTAACATTCGCAATGTAAGTCCTTCTACTGTAACATCTGTACGCAGTCGGCTAAGAACAAAGATGGGATTAGCGAAAAAAGATAATCTCAAACGTTATCTGAGAAGCCTAGTTGGGGGTAATTAGTAAGTGCCCATATATAAGTATACAGGCACTTGCACAGGATAAACTATGAATTGCCTAGCGCTGGCGTACAGCACGTACCTTATAAACTTTTTCTCTGCTATCCTCGTGTGTACGACCTTGTCTGTAAAAATAAGAATGATTTTTATTTACTACTGCAGTGGAGGACCAATAAGAATCATCAGCCATCGGATAATCCGAGTCGTTAATATCGTCTATTTCCCCTATGGCGGGCAGATACCATTTAATATCTTTCTGATCAATTGTAGGAACAAAGTATGTTTCTCCACTTTCGGGGTCGTAGGCACCTTTCAGATAGAACTTATTCTTTAACAGGCATATTCGGGCCGCATAGTCTTTGACGCTGTTCCATGTGCCGGACTCATCTTTACTTTTTAGTCGCGAACGTAGATACGCCTCCAGATCGGATACTGTACCTCCACTGTTATTATAGAGGTTCCATGTATTAGCCAGTCCGTCACTTTGGCTTTCAGCTCCTTTTGTACCGGTAATTTTAGAATAGTCTATAGTTATATCTGTATATACAACCCAATAAACTGTTTTAACAGCATCGTATTCATCTTCATAAAGCCAACCTACGAATGCATAAAAAGTAGGATTAAAAAGTCCCCATGTATAATATGTTATTTTTCTGTTCCAGTCAAACCCCCATTGGTATCCATTAGGGCTATCAGCCCCATATTCTTCCAGTCTTTCATTACCAATACTTCCATTCCAGTTTACAGGAAGCTGTTTTACTTGAAATTGTACTTTTTCTTCGTCGTTTCCTGTTTCCTGCAAAGTCAGCCAGATATCACGTTCTTGTGCTTGTTGCGCATTTTCATAAAGGCATGCGTAGATGGTTATATCTTCGCCTGTTTCACTGCTGCTGATGGATTTAGTGCCGGCTTCCGATTCTATCCAATACCCTAATTGCTGATGTTCCGACAGGTCGGTTTTTAGCCAGAGCCAGTCACAGTCATCAGGAACAGACACAGTCCAGTTTGATACATTCCGTGCTTTTATTTTGATCGGATATATTACAAAGTGCGCATCTTGTTTTTCTGTCGCCGATGTGAAAGACAGGTCTGATAGTAATCGTGATTCTACGCGGGTGTCATTTTCATCTTCTTTGGTTATTTTTATTGTGTATTTATGGAATTCGTTACGCCCGACATTAAAATCGCTATGGTTGTCGCTTCCTAGATATACTTTTTGCTTTACGGCTTTCCTGTC
The DNA here is from genome assembly GCF_900079725.1 of uncultured Dysgonomonas sp. Classification (NCBI taxonomy): domain Bacteria; kingdom Pseudomonadati; phylum Bacteroidota; class Bacteroidia; order Bacteroidales; family Dysgonomonadaceae; genus Dysgonomonas; species uncultured Dysgonomonas sp. Next base: position 1,819,903 of record NZ_LT599032.1, on the reverse strand, counting down.
TCCGTTCGGATAACTATAAGTTCCTTCAATAGATAAGTAGGCAGGTTTTCGTTCCAACTGGAAGGTCTTTTCTCCTTTATTCTTTTGATCGCTACCTCCTTTACTTACTTCTCCGGCCAGATTATCATATATATATTGTATTTTGGGTATTAATCGTTGTCCTTCGGATGGTTGTATTCCGTTTACTTCCTGAAATATTATAATTTCTTCCTGAGGTTCTGTTGCTTTATTCCTTTCTGTCGGAAGTAAAGCCGATTTATCGAATGTATTACACACGGAGACTTTCTTTATCTCATAAGTTTGTCCCTCAGGGAGACTATTGTAGATTTCAAATTTCAACTTAGCAACAATCCGCTCTACGCCCAATTCTATTGGCTGAGCTATTTCCGATGCCTCAAGTTTTATTATGTCCTCTTTATACATTACTACCTTTGGGCTATTTTCAGTTAATTCTCCTTCCTCATCACCGGATACAGGAAGATAATCCTTTCCTAAAACAATCTGTTTCAGGTCACTATATTGAGATATCAGATTCCAATTATATGAAAAGTTTGTTATGATACATATTTTATATGTTCCTGACGACGGATTCATTTCTACAAAATCCTTACCATCATTGCCTCCATGTGCAGCAAGCTTGCCGCTTTCGTTGTTCTCAAACAAAAAAACATGGAAGTTGTCGACTTCGTTTTCATCATCAGAGCCAGGTTGGCTGGGTGCTGTTTTGGTCTCTATCCTTTCGGGGTTTCGTATGTAGAAACTTACACGGACTTTAGCATCTCCAGCTTTTACAGGCTCATTTTCAAACTCATCATTCCTACATGATGCAAACATTAAAATAGTAAGTGAAAATAATATTATCCTATTAATCGTTACCATGATAGCTATATTCTTAATTAATATATTCTTGTTTTATTACAGGTCTGTATACTGATTAACTACATGCCACGGGTTAATAGATACATCTACGGAAATAGATGCCTGAAAATCAATTACTACCTGAAGAGTGCGCCCTTCTTCTGCGACGAGAGGATTTCCCTCATTATCTAATGATGCACGATATATGCAGTTTTCTCCTTTATAAATTTCGACTTCTACCCGTTGAGTTCTGTCAGACGGAAATGTATTGAATAATGGTGATACCAAATAGTCATTTTCGTCGAAAGATATATCCGGCGCATAAGTTGCATCGCCACCTTCTAGCTCACCATCTACAAGTGAATATGTGTCGCTTGTACCACGTACCTGTATGGAGAAATCTTCATCGGTACCTCCTCCGGCCCATTGTCTAAGGCGTTTGGCTATTACTATGATACTCGATACCTTGCGCTTTACGGGGAAGGTGATGCTTTGTACTCCGGTACTGGAGTCGAGTCCTATTTTTCCTTTGCCATGAAACAATTCTTCAGGGCTATTATATAAGTTTGTTGTTTTGGTTTTGCCTCCATTGGGTTTTAGCCATACCTTTAATGGAGACTCTATGTTATGCTTATTTTCATCCAGATCATCTACTTCTGTGCTTTCGCATGCTATCGTATTACACCATACTACGGCTGTAAGATGGCTTTGTCTGGGATATTCGAGTATGATGGGCTTACGCGATTTTACAATGCTTATAGGAATAGGGATGCTGTCGATAAATGTATTTTTACTGCCGAATAAATACAGAATGACATCTTTTATAGCATCTGTTTCTGTAATGTCGTTATTTTGACCATCCAGTACCCTGATTATGATTTCACCCCTATTATTACAATCCGCGTCATCATCCCTAACGCATCCGGCAGTCAATATCAGCAGGGAAATCATGCATATGATTGATTTGTATTTGAATAATGTGTTCATCTGTATTTATTTTTCTATTCTGATACTTTTCACTAAGGAATATCAATCCGGACAAAACAGTTATCCGGATTGATATATTATTACAGGATAATTTAGAATTCTACATTCTGATTTACGTATTTCCAGTCTTCTGCTGTAACTGTTACCTCACATGGGGCAGGTTCCGGCATATCTCCGGGATCTGTTCCACCCTTTCGTGTTATTGTTACAGTAAGATTATATATCGTATTGGAATTTATACCTGTGCCGATGGATGGAGACCCTTCAGGATCAGTGAAGCTAATGCCCAAGCCTTTACGGTTTACTTTAACTGTATAATAAACAGTTTCTTCTGCTGGGGCAAGAGTTATTTTGTTCGATACAAATAAGCCTTTGATTACAAGTAAGGTCTCTGTACCTTCTGTTTCTTCTGCAATCACATTTGGCCCAGCATAGAAGTATAGTTTCTCATCTGTCGGATAAGGTTCTTCTGCGGTAAACTTATGTCCCCATCCGTCTGTAAATGTATAATCTCCCTGTCCAACTTCAAATGGATTTTTATATTCGGGAGTAGCGGTACCCGGAATATTATAGTTTGTGTTTACATTCATCAAAAATACTTCCTGTATAGTAAAGTCTGCATTAGGAGTAGAGCCTTCTGTAAATTTAATATCCACTTTTGCTAGGTTAACTCTCGCTGCCAAACGCCTTATTGTTACACTAACCGGATTTTTACTGGCATTATTTGTAGCAGATAATGTTTGTGTAACAACTGTCTGATTAGCCATCACAAGATTATCGCTAGCCTCAGTTGGTGATAATGTCATCACTTTTGCCAGAGCTTCTGCCCGGCTCATCCCTTTATAGAAAACTCCTTCAGGGGCATTTGCTATAACAAGGAAATCCCTCTCTCCGGAAGTGGTATTATCAATTGTGATTGATTTTACACCTTCCGTATCGGTCAAATCACCTTTAATCACTTGGCCGTCCATTGTACCGTCACTTGTTTTAAAAACGAGTACAGTGACGTCATTAATTGTTGATTCTTCCAATGCCAGAGCATCAAAATCGCCGGTTATGGATTTTGAACTGGCTGCCGGAACAATTTTAAGCTGTACTTTGGTTTTTACACCTTCTTCTACACCTCCGGAAGTGTCGTCTTCGCTGCTACAAGCAATAAATCCCATACTTAGCATGGCGATGAATAAATAATTAAATACTTTCATAATCATAAAAAATTAGTTAGAAATAGTTTATTTGTTCAAATCAATAGGTTATCTATTAATTTTGTATCTGGTTTAATGTTCGAGAAACTCATTAAGCTGTACCAAGTTATTGGCAGACTGCTTAACACCGTTGTTTGCCGCTTTTATAAAATATTCTTTTGCTTCGTTATATTTCGTTTGAAGGCTCTTTACTATGCCCATATTGTTCCATGCGGTTGGATGATGCTTCACCTTTTCAAGCATTTGGGATGCTTTTGTTATATTTCCCCGGCTTATGTTTATTGCAGCGGCATTGGTTACGGCTTCTACATTATCGGGGAATGTGCTGGCTGCTATGATGAATATCTCATTATAGGCTTCCGATCCTTTCGGGAATGTATTTGCTACCAAATACATCTCTTCGATACTCAATGCCTTCGGATTTGTTTTTATTATCTGTTGTGCTTTATTTATATCGAATGGGCTAACTGTATATTCTACAGTACATACATTTCTTCTCAACTGGGGGAATATTTCTTTTAATAATGTGTTATAAATTGTTCCGCTGTTTATCTTCATTATTTGTCCTTCGCGGCCTTGGTGAACATCTACAGTGCGTATAATATCTAATATTTTATCTTTATTTTCTATCTGATATGTCTCCAGTATTTTCACTAAGCCATCCCAATCTTCACCTTTCCAGTCCAGCGTGAATAGGTTTTCATCCAGTATATAATTTTTCCGTAGATATTCGATCAGAGACTTTGTCCTGGCTTCGGAGAGCTCCTTATTATATTGGTAAGTGCCTTCAGGCGAAGCATAACCGGTAATGTTTATACCTGTAAAGCTGAAGTCGTCACTGTTAACAACTTTTCGGAATATGGATGTGAATTTTTCGAGTTCGGAAGAATTATTTTCAAAGTCGGGATGGATAATAGAACAATCTGCCTTATGGCTGAGATAAAGCTCTATTACTTCCTTCCTGTTTTTAATCGGTTCAGCTTTAGGTTCTACATAGTTGGTTTGATATATAGGTTCCAAAGGGTTCTCTGTGATAGATGAAATTAATAAACGTTCAACTTTGTTCAGATCGCAAAATGCACAACCCTGAACTTCTTCCTGTAATGTCAGGGTTCCTTTCTCCATCCATTTTTCGAAAGGGGTACTCATGTTATATGTTATTTTCTGAGGTTCTCCGTTATTTCTCCTGACAACGGTATCTGGTTTAGTTTCGAAGATATGTTTGTCTTTTAAGGCTAATGTCCGGCTTAAGGATTTATATCTGTTATTTCCGGATACGACTATCGGAGCTAGTTTTTTTGTTATATCCTTGCTTGCCGATTCTATCACAGGGCTAAGGATTAACATATGTTCCGATTTTAATTGGAGTTTATCCAATATAAGTTCCAGATTGATGTATAACCTGTTATCTCTTTTTTCAGCAACTTCATGTACTGTAATTTGTTTCCCATACTCCGTTTGGGCTGTTGTAACGGATGCGATAAGAAGAAGTACAAGCATATATAGATATTTCTTTTCCATAATCGTTATCCTTGCTTTATTTGATTATATAGACAATGCTTAATGCAAATTTTGTGACACCGAAATAGTTATGCGAGCCTGATTTTTTCCATTTTCCACAGGTTTCACAATCATACTCATCATATTTGATATGGGCATATCCTACTCCGATATTGGCTTCCAGATTCCAGTGGTTGCTGAGTATCCACGAATAACCGTAAGAAAGACCTCCTCCCAGAAGCCATCCTTCATAACGGTTGTCTTTAAATATAGATAAATCACTTCCCAGAAATTTCAGAGATGTATCTATATTTCCCACATTATATTCTCCACCATGAAAATGAAGTCCGAGGAAATGACCATTAAATTTTTCACAAAACCAGTATTTCGCCTCTGGTTGTATAATCCAGTGTTTCCACTTCATATTATCAGAGAAGGTCCAAGGATTATAATTTCCTGAAAGTTCTAAAGACCATTTGTCGGCTATACCTCCTTCCACGCCCAGATTGATAGTTGTCGTTATATCCGAAAATAAGTTTGACTTGATGGCCAGCTTTTGGGCGTAAGCCGGAGTAATGGACAGAGCCATAAATGTAAATACCACTAACATTCTACTCATCTTGCACTTCATTGTATATTCATTATATAGTTTCTTTTCGACCTCTACATGCTGTTGTATTTAATTCTCATATCAAGGAATTAAATTATGTTCCGGGCAAGATTTTGTAGATTTGAGAGTATTCGGATAGAGAAGCAGAGATATTATCGTCGTGCTGCTATGATAATATTCAGATGTCAAAATTAAAGGATCATATATATGTTTTAAAGTAAATTAAGATTAATCTGATGCTTATTTATACTGAAATTCAGTTTCTTATTCTGAATGTATATACTGAGAAATGTCCCATGCAAGAAATCCGGATAAAAAATGATGCTGAGAAATGCTGCTTTTTGCCAATATTGGAAATACTGCCGTACTCTATAGTATATTTGTCTTTTGATATATGCAATACAGATAAACATTGTCTTTGAAAATAAAGTTGTAATTTTGTGCCACTTCAACTCATCGCTGAAGCATCATAATATGAATTATAAGATAATAAAGCTAAAACCTAAGAAAGAAGAATCTCTGAGACGCTTTCACCCATGGATATTTTCGGGAGCAGTACAGCAAAAAGATAATGATCTCACCGAAGGAGAGGTGGTTTCCGTCTATACAGCCAGTAACGAATTCATTGCCGTAGGGCATTATCAGATCGGAAGCATTGAGGTTCGCGTCCTGTCTTTCGAAGAAGAGGAGATCGATCCTGATTTTTGGCAAAAGCGTTTGAAGTCTGCTTTAGAACTGAGGAAGTCGATAGGATTGCTGTCTGCTGATAATGATTCGTATCGTCTTGTTCATGGCGAGGGTGATGGCCTTCCCGGACTGATTATCGATGTATATGCCGAAACTGCTGTCATACAATCGCACTCTGTGGGTATGCACGAATCGCGGATGATGATCTGTGACGCGCTAAAGGTTGTAATGGGAGCTACGCTGAAGAACATATACTATAAGTCTGAAACGACATTGCCATATAAAGCCAATCTGGGAGCGGAAAATGAATATCTGTTCGGAGGAAAGGATGTCAATGAGATTGCTTCTGAAAACGGTCTGAAGTTCTATCCCGACTGGGTAAAGGGACAAAAGACCGGCTTCTTCGTCGATCAGCGTGATAACAGGTCATTACTGGAGTGCTATGCCAAAGACCGTTCGGTACTGAATATGTTTTGTTATACTGGTGGATTTTCATTCTATGCCATGCGTGGAGGTGCAAAACTGGTACATTCAGTCGATAGTTCGTCAAAAGCGGTGATGCTGACGAATAAGAATGTAGAGATTAACTTCCCTGATGATAAGCGGCACGAGGCTTTTGCCGAAGATGCATTCAAATATCTCGGCAGCATAAATAAAGGCGATTACGACCTGATAATACTCGATCCTCCAGCCTTTGCAAAACACCGTGGAGCGATCAAGAACGCATTGCAGGGATATAAACGATTGAATGCTGTAGCCTTTGATAAAATTGCCCGGGGGGGAATTGTCTTTACCTTTTCCTGCTCGCAGGTAATAAGCAAAGAGGCATTCCGTCTGGCTGTATTCAGTGCGGCTGCCATGTCCGGCAGGAAAGTGCGGATACTACACCAGTTGAGTCAACCGGCCGACCATCCTATCAATATATATCATCCGGAAGGGGAATATCTCAAAGGGTTAGTATTGTACGTGGAATAAATGATGACGACACGATATGAGAAATATAAAGGAGCCTGTTATTATAGCAGGCTCCTTTTTGTATGAGGTGGTTTTTTGATTACCAGGCGAATAATGGATATTCTTTCATAATTGAATTTACTTTCTCACGAACAGCCTTTACTGTCTGCTCATTTTCAGGATTTGAAAGAACGGTATCTATCATTTCCACGATCTCAGCCATCAGCGGTTCTTTCGCCCCACGTGTAGTGATGGCAGGTGTTCCGAAACGAAGCCCTGAAGTAAGGAAAGGACTACGGCTATCGAATGGAACCATGTTCTTATTCGTTGTGATATCCGCTTCTACAAGCGCTTTTTCAGCCAGCTTACCGGTCAGCTCGGGGAATTTAGGACGAAGGTCTATTAGCATAGAGTGATTGTCCGTACCGCCCGAAACTACCTTATAACCTTTATCTATAAATGCCTGAGCCATAGCTGCTGCATTTTTCTTTACCTGTGTCTGATATACTTTATATGAAGGGTCGAGTGCTTCTGCAAACGAAACGGCTTTAGCAGCAATCACATGCTCCAGTGGACCTCCCTGTATTCCCGGGAATACAGCCGAGTCGAGCAATGCAGACATCATACGCACTTCGCCTTTAGGCGTTTTCTTACCCCATGGATTTTCAAAATCTTTACCCAGTAGAATTGCGCCACCACGAGGCCCACGAAGAGTCTTGTGTGTGGTAGTCGTTACTATATGCGCATGAGGTAGCGGGTTGTTTAGTAATCCGGCAGCAACAAGCCCGGCAGGATGTGCCATATCTACCATAAAGATCGCACCTATTTCGTCAGCTATCTTACGGATTCGTGCATAGTCCCAGTCGCGGGAATAAGCCGAAGCTCCGGCGATGATTACTTTTGGTTTTTCTGTACGTGCAACCTGCTCCATTTGTTCGTAGTCCACTTGTTCCGTATCCTGACGCACATTGTATTCAAGAGCGTGAAACATAAGTCCTGAGAAGTTTACGGGTGAACCATGTGAAAGGTGACCTCCATGTGACAGGTTTAAACCCAGGAACTTATCTCCGGCCTGCATACAGGCGAGGAAAACAGCAGCGTTAGCCTGTGCACCCGAATGAGGCTGTACATTAGCCCATTCCGCGCCGAATATTTCTTTCAAACGGTCGATGGCCAGTTGTTCACTAAGGTCTACTATTTCACATCCCCCATAATATCTTTTCCCCGGATAGCCTTCTGCATATTTGTTGGTTAGGCATGAACCCATTGCCTCCATTACCTGTTGGCTGACAAAGTTTTCCGATGCGATCAATTCGATTCCTTTCAGTTGTCGTTGATACTCTCTTTCGATAATATCAAAAATGGCTGTGTCTCTTTTCATAAGCAAATGAAATTTTTATGAGGTGAAAAAATTAAGGTCGCAGACCTGTTTATATTTTGTAAATGCGGGAATTACACCTGCAATTATTGTTTATAGTTTTTTACGACCACAAAGGTAACACAAAAAACAATTAATAATTAAGAATGAAAAATTAATAATTAGCTTTTATCAATTAACAGAGACCATGTCTTATTACTTATTACTTACAACTTGTTAAAAAGTAACAAAGGTAACACAAAGAGCAATTAATAATTAAGAATGAAAAATTAATAATTAGCTTTTACCCTCTCTGTAGCCTCCCCTCGGGGAGAAACAACGTTCGGCGGAACGAAGTGTAGTCAATGGAGGAGCCATCAATCTTTCAAAGAGCTAACATTTATATACTATTTTGATATAGATAAACTTATTAATAGATAATCACATCCTAGTCCGTATCTTTCGACATGGCGCTGGGAGCAATACCAAAGTGTTTGGTAAAACAACGGGTAAAATATTTCGGATCATTAAAGCCTACTTCATAAGCTATTTCCGAAATGGTCTTATTGCCTTTACTTTTCAGTATCAGTTCTCTGGCTATGGATAGCCGGAAATCACGGATAAAGTGGCTCGGGGGTTGCCCCGTAAGTATTTGCATCTTTTTGTTAAGCAGGCTCTGGCTTACACCCATATCATTAACAAAGTTGCTCACATCATACTCTGTATTTGTATAATTCTCTTTTATGATTTCCATTGCTTTTTTGAGGAATTTTTCATCGTTCGAGTCTTCCGTGATGTTCAGTTCCTCTACATTCATATACAGACTAAATTTGCGTTGATATAGTTTGCGGATTTCCAGGATATTATTGATTCTCGTAAGTAGCAGTTCTTCATCGAAGGGTTTGGTAAGGAACTCGTCTGCGCCCATTTTATAACTGCCGATCTGCGTTTCGATCGACGTCTTTGCTGTTAACATCAAAAATGGTATATGGGAAGTAGACAGGTCGGACTTAACCTTCTGAGATAATTCGAGCCCATCCATAACAGGCATCATCAGGTCGCTGATGATGAAATCTATAGATGTTGCTTTCAATACCTTTAATGCTTCTTCTCCGTTTTCGGCCTCCACCACTTTATAATAATCGGATAATATAGAACAGATATATTTACGCATATCCATATTATCCTCTACAACAAGTATTGTTAATCGTTGTTCTTTTTGCTCTGTTGCAGGAATATATTCTCTGTTGCCGGCTACGGGAGGGATATAGTTTTCCGTGAATGACTGTTGCTCAGACGCAGATGCGGCAATGAGAGGTAACAATATACGGAACGAAGCTCCCTTTGTATGGTTGTTTTTGGCTGTAATACTGCCTTCGAGCAAGTTGACGATGTTTTTGCACAGATAGAGCCCGATGCCTGTACCACTTTGTCCGTAAACAGGGTATTTAGTGCGTGTGTCCGACTGGTAGAAGCGGTTGAAAATACGGTTGAGGTCTTCATCCTTGATACCTATGCCCGAATCTCGTACGCAGATATACAATTTATCCTCTCCGTCACTTCCTGTGATGGTACTTACATACAGAGTTACACTTCCTCCATCGGGTGTAAACTTGATGGAATTGGCCAGCAGGTTGGTTATCAGCTTTCGTATAGCTTCTTCATCAAACATTATGCGGGGATGTGACATCCTGTATATCCTTCTTATTTTTATACTTCGCTCATTTGCAAATGATTCGAACGGTATCAGAAGTTCATCCAGGAAATTGATGAGATTCCCCGCCGTCGGATTTACACTCATACTGTCCGATTCTACTTTCCTGAAGTCCATCAGTTGATTGACCAGTGACAGGAGATGTTTTGAATTGCGGGACACATATTGTAATTGTTCCACCACTTTAGGGTTGGTGCTTAACTTTAAAGCCCTTTCTATAGGCCCTATAATGAGGGTGATCGGCGTGCGGAATTCATGGGTGATATTCGTAAAGAAAGACATTCTGTCGGCCATGGCTTCCTGCACTTTTTTCGACATTCCTATCAATTGTTTCCGTTGATAAGAAATCTTTTCATTCTGGTCTACAAGAATGGTATTTTGCAGTTTTAGCTCTACCGCCTGTTCTTCCAGCAGTTTTTTCTGCTCTTCGAGTGCATGTGTCCGTTCCTCTACCTTTTTATGCAATATTTCGCGTTGTTTTTTCAACGAATTTATCCGCCATTTATATAATTGGATACCCAATACCAGTAGTAATATAATACATAAACTGATAAACCATACAGTCTTATAGAAAAACGGATGTATTTCTATTTCCAGCTCTGTTATGTTTTCGGACCAGTCCGAGGCCTTGGTCATGCACCTTACCTGAAGCCGGTAAGTGCCGGGGCTGAGATTTGTATAACTTACAAAGCGGCGGTTAGAAGGTACGTCTATCCATTTATCGTCAAACCCTAAAAGCCTGTATGAATAGGCAACTGTCGATGGATTGTCATAATCGAGAGCCGAAAATTCAATAGAAAAAGATTTATCCTGTTCATGCAGGTCAAGTTTTTTTGCGTAGCTGATATCCTCTTTTATGTAATTGCCGCTATTGTGCCACACAGTCTGATTTAGTATTTGAAGTTTGGTAAATGTTACCCCTCTCTGCTCTTTCGATGCATACCGGGAATTGCCTTGTAGTTCTGTAAGCCCTGTCATACTCCCGAAATACAGGTTCTTGCTGACAGGCGACTTGAAAGAAGCATTCCAGTAAAACTGATGATTGGCAAGCCCGTCATCTTTAGTATAGTTTACAAACCTGTCTGTCTGGGGGTTGAACGATGACATGCCCCGTCCTGTACTTATCCAGAGTAGTCCCTGCTCGTCTTCCAGTATCCCGAATACGGCATTGTTTACCAAGCCTTGTACCATCGTATATGTACGTGAGACATACTTCCCGTTTATTTCCTCTATCTTGCATATTCCATATCCGTTACTGCCTACCCATATTGTATTGTCGTGCGCCTGAAAGATACATGTGATATTTTTCAGAAACAGTTTATTGACTTCCTGTTCGTTCAGGGAAACAAATCGGGCTGCGAATTTTTTTGCAGGCTCATCATATGCATTGAGGTCTATCTGTATCAAACCTTCAGAGCAGCCCAGCCAAAGCCTGTTTTTTGTATCTATGGCACTGCCCAGTGTACCCCATATGTTTTGGTTCATATTTTCGGGTAAAGGAATTTCGAGGCTGTTATTCTGTATATCATACCAGTAAACCGCCCTGTTGGTCCCTATCCACATACCATTATTCACAGGGTCATATTTGAGGATTCCAATAAAACTGGAATTGGGATTTATATATTTATAGGAAATGGCAGGGAGTTTACTTTCATTCAGTATGCTTATTGCTCCACCCCATGTGCCTATCCATAAATTTCCGTCATAATCTTCTTCCAGTACACTTACGCTATTATGACTGAGTAATCCCGGACCGGCCATATAATGAGTAAAGGAAGACTCCCCTTTTTTCATCAGGTTCAGTCCGCCTTCCACACTTCCTACCCATAAGTTGCCATTACGTGTTTCCAGAATAGCATTGACAGGGTTAGGCGATATACTGCCCTTGTCGGAATTGCTATGGATATAATTTTTTACGGCCAATTTGCGTAAAGTCATTTTATTGATACCTCCCGATTCTGTTCCTATCCAGAGATTATCGCCATCAGCCAGCAAACAATTTATAAAGTCACTGTTTAGCGATTCTGCAGCACTATTATGAGTGATATGTTCGAATCCATCGGTAACGGGATTGTAAATGTTTAATCCCCGAAGTGTTCCTGCTATGATAGACCCGTTTACAATGTTTAGATCTGTAACCATATTCTGGGAAATGGAATATGGGTTCAGAGGATTGTGTAGGTAATGTGAAGGAGGCTGATTTATATCATTGTATCTGAACAGCCCGTCTTCTGTAGCCATCCATATTGTGTTATCTTTTTTCAGAATACTTGAGATAAAGAGATTGGATGATATGCTGAAATGTGTTGAGACGAGTTGTAAATTCAGCTTTCCACTTTGTCCTTCCGTTATTTTATAGACAGCACCGTCGTTTCCGGCCCATATTTCATTGTCTATTTCACTGATGCAGGTAAATCTATAAGGAGAGCCTTTTTGCACGGTTGTGTATATGCGCTGTATATTTCCTTTGGCATCGAATTCCAGTTTGTACATGTTTTCCGTCGAAACCACCCATATACAGCCTTTCCTGTCTTTGAATATTGTAATAGCCGGAGTGTTTAATACTGTATTAAGTAAATTATCTTTATACGATATGGTCGATTTCTGCATGGTCTTGAGATCTATGATGTCTATACCATTATTCGATGTTGTCCACAATCGGTTGAAATTGTCTTCCACGACCTTCCGTATAAAATTACTCTTAAGAAAGAGAGGTGAACTGTTTACATTGAAATTTATAAATTCATAACCATCATATCGAGACAAGCCTCCTCCCTGAGTAGCCACCCAGATAAATCCGTGACTGTCCTTGAATATGTCATCTACAAAATTTACAGGAAGTCCTTCATCTATGCTGATGGTACTGAATATATATTTTGATGAAATATTATTTTGTCCTGTAGCCTTCGATATGGACAATAGAGATATAATGATACTGCTTATTATTATAAGTGTATTTTTCATGTAAAATGATTTTGGTTGAGTAAAGTTAGTAATAAAAAATTAAAAATGTATTTTTTACACTTAAATACTATTTTGTCCACCTTTTATATTTAATTGTCCACCATCCTAAGGCTTTCATATGTATATATTTGTCAAAGAAATAAAAAAAGAACAATCAAAAGTTAACCTGATTCCAACCAAAGAATCTTGCTTTTAAATAACTAAGTAATAGACCGATTTTAATGATTGTTTTCGCATCATGACTTAATAACGTTGTATTGCTTACTAAAATAACAAAGGTATATGACCTTAAAAGTATTAAAAACCATGAAAATATTGAAACTTATCTTTCTTTTTTGTATTATTGTGTGTAATTTACACGGTTCGGTGCAGGATACGATTTTCCGTATAGCAGGCAACCCTGTTTTTACATATAAATATACAGCTGATCCTGCAGCGCTGGTACACAACGACAGGCTATACATATATGCGGGACATGACGAATGTCCTCCTCCTCATAATCATTATACACTGAACGAGTGGCTTGTATTCTCGTCGGATGATATGGTAAACTGGGCAGAGCACGCAGTTCCGCTACGGGCAAAAAATTTTACATGGGCAAAGGGTGAAGCATGGGCTTCGCAGGTTATCGAACGTGATGGAAAATTCTATTGGTATGTAACTGTAGAACATGGAACTATACCCGGCAAGTCTATAGGTGTGGCGGTCGCTGACAATCCGCTAGGGCCATTTAAGGACGCCAGAGGTTCAGCTCTGATAACTAATGATATGACTACAGCCTACACCTCGATAGGATGGGACGATATAGACCCGACGGTATGGATCGATGATGATGGTCAGGCATACTTGTTCTGGGGAAATACGCAATGCTACTATGCAAAACTGAAGGATAATATGATTGAACTGGATAGCCCGATAATGGCTGTCGATTTGCCAAACTTTACAGAAGCACCATGGATACACAAATACAACGGATGGTATTACCTGTCATATGCTCAGTATTTTCCCGAAAAACTGGGATATGCCATGAGCCGGAATATAAACGGACCTTGGGAATACAAAGGTATACTGAATGAGATCGCAGGCAATTCCAACACCAATCATCAGGCAATAGTCGAATTCAAAGGACAGTGGTATTTTATATATCACAATGGTGCAATACCGACACAAGGGGGGAGCTTCCGCCGTTCGGTCTGTATCGACCGCCTGTATTATAATGAAGACAATACTATAAAACGGATACAAATGACATCAGAAGGGGTTTTAGGCATTAAATAAGGTAGTGAGGATAAAGCCTGTATAGGTTTGTCCTCACTTTTGGATACCTCTCCTTTCTTAATAACTAATAATTCACAACTTATAACTTATCATGAAAAAAAATCTACTGTTTTATTTATCTTTTTTTGTTTGCATAACGGCATTCTCTCAGCAAAAGGCGGAGATAGTCGTTAAATCGAATGCCGGAAAATACAAGATCGACAAACATATATACGGTCATTTTTCCGAGCACCTCGGACGTTGCATCTATGACGGGCTTTGGGTTGGCGAGGATTCTCATATACCTAATGTGAACGGTGTGCGTAAGGATATTATCGATGCGTTAAAACATATTAAAATACCGAATCTTCGTTGGCCGGGGGGCTGCTTTGCTGACGAGTATCACTGGATGGACGGAATAGGTGCAAGAGCAGACCGCCCTAAAATGGTGAATACTCACTGGGGTGGGGTAGTAGAAGACAATAGTTTTGGTACGCACGAATTCCTTAATCTGTGTGAAGCACTGGGAACAGAACCATATATCTGTGGGAATATGGGAAGCGGCACGGTAGAAGAAATGTCGAAATGGGTGGAGTATATCACTTTTGACGGGGAGAGTCCGATGTCTAATCTTCGTAAGAAGAACGGACGCGAGAAACCATGGAAAGTAACTCTGTGGGGCGTTGGTAATGAGAATTGGGGTTGTGGAGGAAACATGACTCCGGAAGGCTATGCCGAAAACTACCGCCGTTATGCTACTTATTGCCGCAACTATGGCGAAAACAGACTGTACAAAGTTGCCGGAGGCCCTAATGTAGACGATTACCGCTGGATGGAAGTGATGATGAAAAACATACCGCATCACATGATGTCGGGTGTATCGGTTCACAATTATACATTTACTTACAGATGGGAAGATAAAGGAAATGCGCTGGGTTTCAATGAAGATGAGTACTTCTCGTTGCTTGAGCATGGTATGCGTATGGATGAGATAGTGACAAAACATGCCGCCATAATGGATAAGTACGATCCTGAGAAGAAAATAGCCATGATAGTAGACGAATGGGGTGCATGGTACAATGTGGAGCCGGGGACCAATCCGGGATTCCTGTATCAGCAAAATACACTGAGAGACGCTTTACTGGCGGGAACTATTCTGAATATTTTTCACAAACATGCCGACAGGGTCCGTATCGCTAATATTGCGCAATTGGTCAATGTGCTACAGGCCTTGTTTCTTACAGAAGGTGACAAAATGCTGCTGACCCCTACCTATCATGTGTTTGATATGTACAAAGTACATCAGGACGCAACCATGCTGCCGCTCGATATTATAAGTCCTTCATACAGCCGTCTGGGTAAGGAAATCAATTCGGTATCGGCTTCGGCGTCGAAAGACGTCAATGGAAAAATACATGTGTCAATTGTGAATATCGATCCTAGCCAATCGGTGGATATAACATGCACTATTAAAGACCTGAAAAACGGCCGTTTCGCATCCGGTAATATAATTACTGCTCCTAAAACAGACTCACACAATACATTCGAAAAACCGAATGAAGTGCAATTGAAGGATTTTAAAGATGCAGCAGTGAAAAATGATGTATTGACGGCGAAAATTCCGGCTAAATCGGTAGTAACGATAGAATTGAATTAAACTCACAAACTTGCGGTTAAATTAACTATGAAAACGATTATCAATATCCTGTTTTTAGGATGCTGTACTTTCATTGTATCCTGTGCTCAGAAACCGTTTGAACCCAAAGCCAACGTAAATCCGTGGGCTGACGATTATTCCGGCATTTCCGAAATGAAGGATTATAAGCAATGGGGTACCTACAATGTACACGATCCGTCGTGCCTGCTGATAGGAGATACATATTATATGTATTCTACCGATGCTATTTATAAAGAAGACAGCGCGGCAATGAAGAAAGATGATCTGCCTTTTGGCTATATACAAGTCCGTAAATCGAAAGACCTTGTCAACTGGGAATTTATCGGATGGGCCTTTAAGGAAATACCTCAGGAAGCCAAAGACTGGGTTTTAAATAATAACAACGGTAAAGGTGCGACGAATATATGGGCGCCATACATTGTAGAATATAAAGGGAAATACCGCTTGTATTACAGCGTCTCGGCTTTTGCCAAACAGGTGTCTTATATTGGTATGGCAGAGTCTGCATCGCCCGAAGGCCCTTGGGAACTAAAAGGCTGTGTGGTGAAAACAAAGACAGGCGATGTAATGAATGCCATTGACCCTAGTATTGTTACCAATCCTGAAAATGGGGAGCAATGGATGCATTATGGCTCTTATTTCGGCGGGCTGCATTGTGTGCAACTGAATCCCGAAACAGGACTTACGCTTAACGACGGGGATCAGGGACATCTTACCGCCCGCCGTTTCGACGGAAAGAAAAACAATATAGAAGCTCCTGAGATAATCTATAACCCCGATTTGAAGAAATACTTTCTGTTTGTTTCTTACGATCCGCTAATGACTACTTACAATGTGAGGGTAGGACGTTCCGATAAGCCGGAAGGCCCTTTCACAGATTTCTTTGGAACAGATATGCGCGAAGAAACGGATAACTTCCCTATACTGACTTATCCGTACCAGTTCCGCAACCATATCGGTTGGGCAGGAGTGGCACACTGCTGTGTATTTGCAGACAAAGGCGGCAAATACTATATGGCTCATCAGGCACGCTTGCGCCCCGAAAATCATATGATGGATCTGCATGTAAGAGACATGTACTGGACTGCCGACGGTTGGCCAGTAGTATCTCCGGAAAGATATGCAGCCACCCCGCAGCAGAAAATACAGGAAGGTGACCTTATGGGAGACTGGGAAGTGCTTGTTGTACAGGGTGATGCGCCTGCTCGTGACCTGTTTGCCGGACAGATATTATGGGGCGAAAATCACCTGAAAGAAGGGGAAGAAAACAAATCGGAAATAATCACTCTGAGCAAAGACTTGTCGTTTAGTGGCGGTTTATCAGGCAAGTGGGCTTTCGATAAAAGTGGTATTTTAAGCCTGAATATTTCGGAAACTGTCAGCAATGTACAGGTATTTATGGGACAGGACTGGGAAAACCAGACGCAAACTATATTGTTTACAGGCCTTAATTCTAAAGGATATTCCATTTGGGGAAAAAGAGTAAAATAATAAATGAAAATTATAAAAATACTTACAGGCAAAAATGCTGAATTTATAGAGTAGTGTTGATTTTTATCTAATTTTGTGCGCTTACTGATTTTAATAAGGAAAAAATAGAATTATGCTCAATAAAATACAAAATAATAACAGGATTAATATAAGTTTTTTTGCTGAAAACTTGTATGTTATATGTATTTTGTTAGAGAGAGAGAGAGAGAGAGAGAGAGAGAGAGAGAGAGAGAGAAGTAACACAAACTTCTTTATCGAATTTAATCTTTACTTCAAAAAAGCATAACAAGCCTTTTTGAAGCAAAGATTTTTTGTTTTAAAAAAAAATCAGTAAGCGTATAAAACTATAGGAACTACCTCATACTTTCTAAATTCTAAATCTATTGAAGAACAGTAATATACTGTGTTAACCGAAATGTTTTTCTGAGCAGTGCACACTGCACAAAAAAGAATTATTAATCATTAATCTAAGTTATATGCAAAAAGTTAAAAAATGGGCGCCATTGATCATGGCAGCATTTACAATCCTTTTGTGTGCTTCATGTCAGGACTGGGGAGAAACAGATTCCCCTTCAGGCAACCAGGTGTATCCTAAACTGGAAAAGATAGTTACTTATTCCTTCGAGGAGGAAATCGACCCTGCAATTATCCAACTCTATGCCTATAGTGATGGCAATATCCCCACACTGGTAAATGATGACGAGCGCAAAAGTAGTGTGCTCCATCTGAATGGTGGATATGCACATATCGATAATCCGCTCAATAGCGTGAAAGCTCAAAATGGAGTTTCACTCACTTTCTGGATGAAACAAGTAGTTCAAACAGGAGAAAACTCCGAACAGGATTTGGATGGGGCATTATTCTCTTTCCAAAACGAGAATGGTACACAGAAATTCTTTTTCACAGCTAATGGCTGGCTGAGTTATGATGGTGTTGACGGAAAATACGAGGACAACAACCCTTCAGACTATAAAACCGGATTGCTTACAGCCGGTGAATGGCACTATGTAGCAATGACAATCCGTGACAACGGATATGTTGTATATGTAGATGGACAGAAAAAAATAGATAAGGAAGTTACCGAGTTTGATTTCTCAAAAATTGTTCAGTTCATGGCTTCCGTACCTTCTTTATATCTGGGTTATGGTTCTGGCAGTGAAACTCAGGAATGGATGCTTGACGATCTCACTATCTACCGTAATCAGATTACCGACAGTCAGATAAAAGTGCCGGGAACAGGTGGTGAAGAGGAAGAAAATAATTACATCATTGTTGGTAACGAAGATATGTCTACCCCTTGGTGGTCGGCTTTCTCCGATCTTGTAACAATGCAGGGCGACCAGACTATACACTATGGTTTCTATAATCATACTAATGGTGCTACGGTTTATAATAACTGGGTATTGATTCTTACAGATGGAAAAGACCAAACTAATGATAGCCGCGTAGAATATCTCGCATTGCGCGCCGATGCTTTCGGATGGGGTACACTCTATTCTGCCGATAATGTGACCAGTAATTACAACATGGATACTTTTACATCCGATATGAAAGGTGCTTATGTAGATTTGACTATCAAACGTACTGGTAACCGTATACAAATTACTGCCGTGACAACTACAGCCGAAGGTACAGTATACACAATGAACAATTTTATCGAAGGAACATTGTCCGGAACTATCGGTGCAATCCTTACTTGCGAAGGATCGTATCTTGAAATTGATCCCGAAACTGTATATGTAGGTCAGCAATATGCTCCGGATACCTATCTGGTCGGTCCGGCAGACATGAGTGCAGGTTGGTGGTCGTATTTCTCTAATTTCTCGATTGTTAATACAACCCCTTTCGTTTACACTTTCATTAATAACTCTAATGCTACTGCAAACTGGAACAATTGGTTGCTAGTTGTAACCAATGGTAAAGATCGGGGAGAAGCAGGGTATGCCGAGTATTTCGTGGTGCGCGCCGATGCTTTCGGATGGGGACCTGAGGGATCTAACTACAATGCAGCAAATATATCCGCAAGTTATGATTGGGACAGTTTTGCTACACAAATGAAAGGCGCACACTGTATGATAATCTTGGAACGCAACGGTAATCGTCTGGATATGACAGCTAAAGTAACAACAGCCGATGGTGTGAAACTGGGCGACTACACATTCTTCTATGAAGGAATAACGACTGACATAGGCGCATTTCTTACAGTAGAATTAGCCAGTCTGAATATGCGTACGGTAGGATACTATCCGTTCTTGAATGCTGCCGAATAATAAATCAATAAAATGCTATATATGAAAAATAAACGAACAAATGGAAAAGCACCGTGGAGCAATTTGCTCCTGCGGCTGCTGCCAATAGTTGTTTTGATGCTGATTGGACAAAACGTATGGGCCCAGTCCAGGCAGGTAACAGGTATCGTAAAAGATATTACCGGAGAGACCGTTATCGGTGCCAGTGTCGTTGAAAAAGGGACTACCAACGGCACTATTACAGATGACGACGGTGGCTTCAGATTGACAGTCAGCAATGACAACGCTATATTGCTGTTTTCATTCATAGGCTTTCAGCCACAGGAAATAAGTGTGAAAGGAAAGACTATAATAAATGTGACAATGAGAGAAGACTCCGAATTGTTGAGTGAAGTAGTCGTAGTCGGCTATGGCGCACAGAAAAAGGAGAGTGTCATAGGTGCTATTTCACAGCTGAATACTAAAGACATACTACAATCTCCGGCAGCTAACGTATCACAAGCTATTGCAGGTAAGATTAGCGGTGTTGTCACATCTCAGACTTCAGGTGCACCGGGTGCAGATGATACACAGATCTATATCCGTGGACGCGCTACCTTTGCGGGCGATGCTCAGCCTCTTATCCTTGTAGATGGTATCGAGCGTCCGTTCTCTCAGATTGCGCCGGACGATATCGAAACTATTTCCGTATTGAAAGATGCTTCTGCCACAGCAGTATATGGTGTGCGTGGTGCAAATGGTGTTATGCTGATCACCACCAAGAGAGGCAAGGAACAAAAACCGGAAGTGAGTCTGACGGCTAACTGGCAGATACAAAGTCCTACACGCAAAAATACTTATCTGAACTCTTATGAGTCGGTGACATTGCTCGAAGAAGCATTAGCGAATGATGGGTTACCTTCCCAGTTCTCTGCCAGTGATATTGAGATGTATCGCAAATCGAGTGCCGGCCAATTGAGCGGATTGGACGCTATGCTTTATCCAAACGTGGATTGGTATGATGAAGTATTGAAAAGTACAGCTCCCGCGCAGCGTTACAATGTAAGTGTACGCGGGGGGACCAAACGCATGCGTTACTATGCCTCAGGTGAATTTTACGATCAGTCATCGTTGGTTAAGAATTTAAGTAACAATGTATATGGTAATGGTTCAAGCCCTCATTACCGTCGTTACTCTTTCCGGGCCAATACAGACTTTTTCCTGACTAAGGATTTAACTTTCTCGGTAAACTTCGGTACCCGTTTCGAAGAACGTAAAGGTTCCAATACCGAAGAACGAAATGATTATAGTCAAACATTTTATGAACTGAATCATACTCCGGGCTGGCTCTTCCCTGTATCATATACGGTACAGAACGGTGAAGATACCAAAACCCTTTATGGAGGGAGTTCACAGTACCAGAACAACATAGTAGCCGCACTGGCCGAGGGTGGTTACTACCGTGCGGTGAATACCATCAATGAAACAAATTTTATTGTAGACTATAAACTGGGATGGCTGACCGAAGGATTAAGTGCCAAAGCAATGCTTTCGTTCGACTATGAAAATTATCATACCAATCTTTATTCAGCAGGTTTTGCTACTTACGAATTGAATGACCGCGATAACTATACGTCTATCGATGCTTATAATCAGTTTAATAAAGATACCGAATTGGCATTCACGGAGGAAACGAGTTTGAGGGATTCACAAAAATTTAAATCTATCTATAAACTCTATATGGAGGCTCAGGTGAATTATGCCCGCAAGTTCGGCAAGCATGATGTTACTGCCATGATGTTGTATATGCAGAATGACTATCGTTATAAGTCGGATCTGGCACAGCGTTACCAAGGTTTAGTGGGGCGTGTTACGTATGGGTATGACGACCGTTATCTTGCCGAGTTCAATGCCGGATATAATGGTTCCGAAAACTTTATGCGCGGCAAACGCTTTGGCTTTTTTCCTTCATTCTCATTGGGATGGCGTATTGCAAACGAAGAATTTATGAAGGGTACCGAAAACTGGTTGGATAATCTGAAACTTCGTGCTTCTTACGGGCAGGTAGGTAACGATATATATCAGATCAACGGTGTAAGACAGCGTTTCTTATATGAACAAAAATGGTCGCAGATCGCGAATGACTATTACTTAGGAACCACAGGAAAGAGTGGTATCTACGAAGCTCAGTATCCTAATTATGGAGTTACATGGGAACGCGCTCATAAATATAATCTTGGACTTGAGTTCGGTTTGTTTGGTAGCAGACTCAACGGTAATATCGATGTCTTTTATGAAAAACGTAACGATATATTGACCGAATACCTTACCCGCCCGCAGTGGGTAGGTGTTGCCATGGCTGCCGGGAATCTGGGTAAGACAAAAAATAGCGGTTACGAAATAGAGTTGAAATACAATGACCGTATAGGTAAAGACCTTCATTATTCTGTCGGCCTGACATACTCTCATGCCCGCAACGAAATTCTGGATATGGACGAACCTGAATTGAAAACCGAATATCGTAAGCGTGAAGGCCACCCTATCAACCAATACTTTGGGCTGATGTGCGATGGATTCGTTACACAAGCCGATATTGACAGAGGCAATCTTCCGGTTTCTACTTTCGGCGATGTACAGGTGGGTGATCTCAAATACCGTGATATGAATGGAGACGGCTTTATTGACGAGAGGGACGAAACCTTTATCGGCAGAAGCGATATTCCTGAAAATATATATGCACTGACATTAGGACTCAACTGGAAAAACTGGGGATTTAGTGTGATGTTCCAGGGGGTTGATAATGTGAGCCGTTATTACGATGCAGAAGCTATGTTTGCTTTTGTAAACGGAGGAAAGGTGAAGGAGCATCATCTCGATCGCTGGAATCCGTCACAAAGCGAAGCTTATAATCTGGCAAATGCCAAATATCCATTGTTGCACTATAATAATTATGGCGATCATAATCAGCGTCAAAACTCATTCTTCTTGAAAAACGGAGCTTTTGTCCGTTTGAAAAATATAGAATTAAGCTATACTTTGCCAACCAACTGGGCAGGTAAAGTAGGAATGAGTGACTGTCGGCTGTTTATTAATGCAAACAACCTGATAACCTGGGATGATCTGGATGGCTTGACAGATCCTGAAAGTAATGGATCTAACCGTTACCCGATAATGAAGACTCTGAATTTTGGTGTAAATATTAAATTCTGATAGAACATGAAGAAAACAATTATATATAGCTTATTTGCTGTGTGCATCGCTACTTTCACACTGACTTCATGCGAAGACGCTTTCGGCGGTTTTCTGGACAAACAGCCCAGTAATGAACTAACGGAAGAAGAAGTGTTTAGCGACTGGAACCTGATGGTGGAATTTCACTATGATACTTATAATTTCTTACGCCACGGAGCTAGCCGTATAAAAGATTCCTGGTTAGATTCGGCTACGGATTTGGCAGAGACCAGTTATTCTACAGGTGGGGTGAGAACTACTTTCAATATCGGAAACTATTATGGTTCGGCAGGTGAAGCGGAACTTACGGCTACATGGGAACATCATTATCGTGCTATCCGTAAATGCAACATGATCATTACCCGTATAGAGAGTGTACCAAAAGAGCCTTCTCTGAGCGATACAAAATACAAGGAGGATAAATTGCATTATACATCGGAAGCCCGTTTCCTTCGCGCCTATTTTTATTGGGAATTATTCCTGCGTTATGGGGCAATTCCGATTGTGACCGAAGTGCTCGATCCGAATGGCGATTTGCTGAGTAATTATATTAATCGCCCGACAGTGAAGGAGTACGTCGTAGATTTTATCCTGAAAGAATTGAAAGAATGCGAAGCCGGATTACTGACCTATGACGAAGCTTGGGATTCGAGTCAGGCCGGACGTATCGGGCAGCCTATGGCACGGGCCCTGTATTCACGCATAATGCTTTATATGGCTAGTCCGCGTTTCAGCGCCGAATCCGGTATCACATGGCAGCAAGCTGCTGATGCAGCAAAAAGTTTTATTGATGATTACAGCGCAAATTTCAGTCTGTTTACGACTACGGATGCCGATGGGAATGCTTTGGGGGTAGAGTCTTATACTAATGCATTGTTGAGGACTGCGTATTCCGGAAATAACAAGGAAGTGATTTTTTATCGCAATGATGTAGTTATAAAGTGGGATGCGATCAAGAATGATACACCTGTAGGCGAAGGTGGTAACGGAGGGCTTTGTCCGTCGCAGAACTTAGTGGATATGTACGATATGGCAGATGGTTCTTCACCTTTTGCCCAGTACGATCTTACCGGCGCTCCGGTATATAGTAACAATGCTCCGGCTGTAAATGCCGCCAGCGGATATAATGATGCCAAACCTTGGACAAACCGTGACCCTCGTCTGGCTGCAACCGTCCTCTACAATGGAGTGAAATGGGGTAATGGCAATATCAACGTAGTATTAGGTCAGAGGGACAACCCTATAGGTAATACCAATGCAACTCCGACAGGTTACTATGTACGCAAGTATATTCCTGAAACTATCCTGAGTGCAGAACATTCTCAGAGCGCATACCGCTTGTGGACTATCATGCGATACGCGGAAATCCTGCTCAACTATGCAGAAGCATTGAACGAGGCGCAAGGCCCCGGTACGGAAGTGTATAATATGCTTGATAAAATACGTCACCGTGCGGGTATCAGCGGTAAGATAGCAGACCGTAGCGATTTGACGTCTTCTAAAGATAATATGCGTAACTTCATTCATAAGGAACGTACTGTGGAACTTGCTTTCGAAGAACATCGCGCATGGGATGTCCGTCGCTGGAATGTTGCTGTAGAAGCACTATCGCGTCCTATCTATGGCGTAAATGTAAGTGCAGACGGAACCATTACGCGTAAGGTGGCCCAGAGCCGGGTGTTTGAGAACAAGATGTATCTCTATCCTATACCGGAAGGGGAAGTTTGGAAAACAGGCATTGAAAATAATCCGGGTTGGTAATCCTTAAATTGAATACATATGTATACAAGCATAAATAATATAAAAAACAAGTTGGCAGGGATAAGTAAATTCCTGTTGATGGGAGTCTTCATATTCGTAACCTGCAACATTTGGGCACAAGAAGAACAAGTATTGAAAGGCCGTATTGTGGATTCCGAAGGCAAACCTATTGCCGGAGCTGTGGTAAATGTGGCGGAGCAGAGCCGCATAGCACTTTCCGATGAAGATGGGTATTTCAGTCTGAAGAATGTAAAACTGGACGACGAGTTGTGTGTTAGCAGTGTCGGTTATAAGAATGCTACCGGTACAGCCGAATTTAGCGGTGCTTTCCAAATCATGATGGAACCTGATTTAGATGAATTTTTGCATACCATGCCGGTTCCTTTCGGACGTAAACCGAAGAAATTTATGACAGAAGCCACCTCGGTAGTGACCGGAGAAGAGTTACAGAAGCACCCTATTTCAGTACTTCAGAATGCTTTTACTTCTACTCTTTCCGGAGTGCAAACCTACGAATGGTCCAGTGAGCCGGGATGGACAGAAACCACTATGTATGTCCGTGGTTTGCGTACGATGAATAAGAATGCCCGCAGTCCGCTGGTAATTGTAGATAATGTGGAACGTGACCTTTCGTTTCTGGATGCATTCCCTATCGAGAATATCACCGTCTTGAAAGATGCGGCAGCGACAGCCATTTACGGTATGCGTGGAGCTAATGGTGTGATTATGGTAACTACCAAACGTGGTGCTGCCGGAAAGACAAAGATCGACTTTACACAGGAAATAGGATTTCAGATGCTGAGCAATAAATTTGAAACTCAGAATTCTTATAATATGGCGCTCACCCGCAATCAGGTGAGATACCTCGATGGTCTTGACCCTATGTATACAGATGCTCAGGTAGAGATGTATCGCCGTGTATCATCAGGTGAAAAGCTGACAGGTGTCGACCAGTATAAGTATTTCAATACAAACTGGTTTGAAGAACTATATCGTGAAACAGCCCCGCTGTATAAGACCAATATGCAGATCAGTGGCGGTAACGCCCGTGCGCGTTATTACGTTTCATTCTCTTACCTTCGTCAGGAGGGAATGTGGAATGACAAATGGACGAATTATAACGAAGGTTACAATACGTCTCATACATTGAACCGTTATAACCTCCGTTCGAATCTGGACATTGATGTGAACAAGTATTTGAACGTATCATTGGATTTAGGGGGACGTATCGATAATATTACGCAACCGACAACAGGTGTATTCAGCCTGGTGACCTTCGGTGCGGTGGAAGCCAATCCGATGGAGCCGGTATATACTCCGGGCGGACAAATATATTCATCTAATACGGCTAATAACCCGGCGCGATTATTAGCTTCATCAGGTCAGGAAAAGAACCGTCGCCGTAACCTGTATTCGACCGTGAATGTGACAGGCGACCTGGGAGAATTGGTTCCCGGTCTGAAAGCAAATGCAATGGTGAGTTTCGATGCTTACGATGTATTTGAATCTACGCAGCACAATAGTATCAACTCTTATTATTATGATTATTCAAATCCTTTGGTTACCGACCCGTCTGAATTTAAATTGTCTCAAATGACCTCTTACTCGGCATTGTCAGATCCGACGGCTAACGAACGCGGCAACTATTACAATCTCAATTTCAATGCAGGGTTCTCTTACGATAAGACTTTTGGTAAACACAATGTGGGAGCCCGGGCATTCTTCCGTACCTATCAGAATGCAGTGAACCGGATCGAGAGTACCAACTATGCCAATCAGTCCTCCAATCGTTTCATGTCGTACAACGGACAGGCTACTTATGTGTATGACAGCAGGTATATTTTCTCAGGTAACCTTTCCTATATGGGTTGTGACAATTTTGCTCCTGACGACCGTTGGGGTACTTTCTGGGGAACATCCATCGGTTGGGTAGCCTCGGAAGAATCATGGCTGAAAAACAAGAATATTAATTTACTCAAACTTCGTGCGTCATATGGTACATCCGGCCAGTCTACTACAGGAGCCAATCGTTATCCATATCAGAGCACTTATGGTTCAGGTACAGGTTATAACTTTGGTACTTCCAGTTCTAGCATCAGTGGTATTTATGAAAGTCTGGCAGGTAGCAATAACAACAAGTGGGAACTTTCGGAAATGCTAAATGTGGGTTTAGACTTCGACTTCTGGAATAAGAAGCTTTACGGGTCGTTTGATGCATTCAAAGAGTGGCGTTCGAATATACTGATAGACCGTTCTACTATTCCTAGTATAGTGGGAGTGGCAGTGGCTCAGGATTCTTACGGAAAAGTTGAATCTAAAGGTCTGGAATTGTCCCTCGGTCATCGTGGTAATATAGGTAAGGTGAATTACTTTATCGAAGGTATGTTGTCCTACAATACCAATAAGATTACCGAAATGGATGAAACAGAACCGAATGTGGCTTGGCAGCGCAAAACAGGTGACCGTATCCGTGATTATACATCGGTTGCCGACCTCTACGAAATACCATTCAACGGAAGTGTCGGAGGTTGGAATATTTATAAATTCGATAGTTGGGCTAGCGATCCTAATCTGATTGCAACCAGTCAGCAGGATGCTATAGATAATCCGCATAAATATCCGTACAATACAGCTTCGAATGGTTCTCAACAATTAGGTACGGCAGTGTTTAAGGATTTGAACGGCGACCGTCAGATTGACTCTAATGATATGGTGCCCGATACTTATACTATCATTCCCGAACTGACCCCATCTATGACTTTCGGGTTTGAATATGCCGGATTCGATGCCCGTGCCATACTCACTGCTTACCTGAATCGTTCAGTATTCCTGTCTCCTGCTGTCAGCTATTCGGGATGGAGTAACATGGGTACTCACGAAGTAACCAAGGCTTGGGGGTATTATAACGATGATCCTACCGATTCCCGTAACATCAATGCTACTTACCCGCGTCCTACTTATGGAGGTTTCAATGCTATTGACAGCGACCGTAGTACAGGCACATATCAGAATGATATCTGGATCGTGAATGGAGACTACTTATCGTTACGGAATATCGAAGTTGGCTATTCCCTCCCTAAGAAGCTTATAGCCAAGGCTAACCTTACTAAATGCCGTATCTATTTTAGCGGGTACAATCTATATACCTGGAGCCATTTGCCAAAAGGCCTGGATCCGGAAAAGCCGATGAGCTATTGCTGGTGGTATCCGAAAACCCGTTCGTTCTCATTTGGTATAAACATTGGCTTCTAAGTAAGGTGAAATATTTAAAGCATTGTTTTCAGACATACTATATTGTTGCTATTATACATGCAAAAGCAATAAAAAGGTCTGAGACCTTAATTCAAGAATAAACAAGGAATATAAAATGAAAAAGATTGCAATATATATAACCACAGTACTGTTGCTATTAAGTAATCATTCATGTAGTGATTATCTGAGCAAAGAAGTGGATTTGTCCTTATCGGACGAACAGGTATTCAGTAGCTTTGAGAATACGCGGGGTTTCCTGGCAAATATTTATACTTATTTGCCCGATGCCTTTGCCGGATATAATAATGGACAATTTCTGGCTGCGTCACGTGACTGCATGACGGATAATTCGTTGTCTTTCTGGGATGTACATTATTATCATAGTGTGCTTACCGACAGTTACTCGGCGGCAGATCACCCGTTTGCCAAGGATTTCTGGCCGAAGAATTTTAAAGGTATCCGCGCGGCAAACCAGTTTATGAAGAATGCCCGCTCGTCAGTGATTGGCAATTCGGAAAAAACAGGAGACGATAATCATCTGTACGATCGTAATATCGCTGAGGCCCGCCTGCTTCGTGCTATCTTCCATTTCGACATCGCCTGCTGGTTTGGCGATGTGCCGGTTATCGGTAATGATGAGAATGGAATACCTATCGTATTTGACCCAAGTGACACAGAGGCCATGAACCGTCCGCGCACAAGTAGTGCTGATGCTTTGAAATGGATTGCCGATGAGTGTGATGCTGTGAAAAATCAGTTGCCATACCGTTATAGCAACGAAGATGAAAACTGGGGGCGTGTAAATGGAGCTGCCGCTTATGCTTTAAAATCAAGAGCTTTATTGTACAGGGCTTCTGCACTCCACAATCCCGATAACAAGACTGAATACTGGCAGGAAGCTGCGACAGCGGCATTGGATTTAATTACAGAAAATGCAAAACATAGCAATCGTTACAAATTGTATACTACAAGTGATAATAATCCCAATAAGAATTATTATGAGTGCTTTGTAACTACTCCATACTATAATGACGAGTATATGCTGACTCGTTCGGTATGGAATACCTATCAGATAGAGTTGTTTCTTGCTCCTTGCGGTTTCAGCGGTACAGCAAGTTCTACAGGGCGCACCAATCCGACCCAGAATCTGGTAGATAGCTATGAAACCATCAATGGCCTGCCAATCGACCAGGACCCTACTTATAATGACCAGAATCCGTATGCGAACCGTGACCCGCGTCTGGAGCAGACCATTCTGCACAACGGGTCCATCTGGGGCGATCCTTTGCAGGAAGAGCAACGCGCTGTAGATGTATCATACCCTGACGGAAAAGACTATCAGCAGTTGCATGGGGGCACACTGACCGGATATTATACAAAGAAGTTCCTGAACAATATGTCGTTCAAAAGCCCTTCTACATACAACCATGCCTGTCCTATCTTCCGTTATGCTGAAATTTTGTTGAATGCAGCCGAAGCGATTAATGAGGCTTCTGGTCCCGATCAGGCTTACCAGTATGTAAATCAGGTGCGTGCCCGTGTAGGTATGCCGCCTTATAAGGGCATGACAAAGGAACAGCTTCGCGAACGTATCCGTAATGAACGCCGTGTAGAATTTTGTTTCGAAGATCACCGTTTCTTTGACGAACGTCGCTGGAAGTTGTTTGCAAATCAGACTATCAGTAGCGAAAAAAGTTTACCTCGTTACAAGCAGGTGTATAATATTTATGGTGTAACAGTTACTCCTGAACTTTCAACCGTTTACACATACGGAGGAGCTCAGAAACATCCTACCCGCGCATTCAACAGCCCCAAAAATTATTACTTCCCGTTGCCTGATGCAGAAGTGAAGAAGGCTCCGAATCTTAGACAAAATCCGGGTTGGGAACTATCTGTGGCATCTGAATAGAAGGATATGTTGAGGTTAAGAACTTTAAAAATGAAAAATGTATGAAACACTATAAATGGTTTAGCTTATTAGTTATCTGCTCGCTCCTTCTTGGGGCGTGCAGCGACGATGATAAGGATTTTGGAGAACAAGGCGTAATTATAGAAACACCTGTTGTTTCGGAAATAACCTATTCGTCGGCACAGTTGCAGGCTACATTGTCTTCTGCAAAAGGGGTAATATTATCTAAGCGTGGTTTTTGCTATAGTACTAAAGCCAATCCGAATATTTATGATGCAACGGTTGTTGCTACGGGCAATGAATCTTTTACCGCTACACTTACAGGTTTACAAGGAAATACTACCTATTATGTACGCGCCTTTGTAAGTATTTATAACGGGGGAGTAGCTTATTCGTCCGAAATAGAGGTGTTGACTGGCGAAGGCTCTTTAGAAGAACAATTGGCTCAATATAAGGCACCTGCCTATGCAGATAATTATGCAAGTATCGCCGCCTGGGACAGCCGTAGCCAGTGGAATCTGGCCAATGTACATGATCCTTCGGTGGTGTTGGCCAAAGACGGTTATTATTATATGTACCAGACAGACGCTTCATACGGAAATGCGCATGCCGGACATGGACATTTTCATGCCCGCCGTTCCAAAGACCTTGTGTATTGGGAATATCTCGGCGGAACGATGAAAGAACTACCGCAGTGGGTTATTCCTGAATTGAATGAAATCCGTAAAGAGATGGGGTTGGGAGAAACTACCAGTACCAGCGAGAGTGAGTTCGGATATTGGGCGCCTAGTGTACATAAGGTGAATGACGATTTGTATCGCATGTATTACTCGATTATTTGCCCGGGGCTGCTTAACGGCGAAGGTACTTGGGGCGAACGCGCCTTTATCGGTATGATGGAAAACACCGATCCGGCGAATAATGATGGCTGGGTAGACAAAGGATATGTAGTTACCAATGCTTCGGATAAAGGACTTAACTTTAATGTGCGGGCAGACGACTGGGCTAACTGTTACTACAAATGGAACGCTATCGACCCTTCATATATAGTTACTCCTGAGGGAGCACACTGGCTTATCTACGGTTCGTGGCACAGTGGTATTGTAGCTATGGAACTGAATGCGGCAGATGGCATGCCAAAACAAAGTTTGGGCGTTCCGTGGGCAGGTACCAGTGCCCCTGCCGAATACGGACAATTGATATTTACACGTCAGGCCGGAAATCGCTGGCAGGCGAGTGAAGGCCCGGAAGTGGTTTACAATCCCGAAACAGGTTATTATTATCTGTTTGTAGCCTATGATGCATTAGGCGTTCCTTATAATACCCGCGTAGCGCGTTCGAAGAGTATTACAGGACCATATCTAGGCATTGATGGTACGAATGTAACTACGGGCGGAGACATGCTTCCTGTGGTTACTCATCCGTATAAGTTTGCTAACAGCAACGGTTGGGTTGGTATTGCACACTGTGCTATATTTAACGATGGAAGTGGCAACTGGTTCTACTCCTCACAGGGACGTTTACCTGAAAGTGTAGATAATTATATTATGATGGGACATGTCCGCAGTATTCGCTGGACAAAAGACGGGTGGCCTTTAGTTATGCCGGAACGTTATGGGGCTGTACCGCAAGTCGCTATTACTGAAGAAGAATTGGTCGGTAACTGGGAACATATCGATTTGTCATATAGTTACGGAAAACAAAAGGAATCGTCTGTAATGACCTTGACGGCAGAACATACCGTTTCGGAAGGTACATGGAAAGATGCTTCATGGAGCTACGATGCCGATAAACAGGTACTGACAGTGAATGGTGTAGAATTATATCTGCAACGTGAAGTGGATTGGGAAGCCAATCCCAGAACGCATACTATAGTTTATGCTGCTTATGGAGGTAATTTTAAAACTTACTGGGGTAAAAAGACCAAGTAATTCTCAATCTTATGGCAAAACTGCTTTATTGCTAATTAGTAATAAAGCAGTTTTGGCTTTTAAGCATAGCTGATAACCAGATTTGTAAGAAATAATATGTTTTATAACATGTCTAAATAAGTGTATTTGATAACACTTATTTTCTATCTTGCAAGTGTATTTGGTACACTTATATAGTGTTTCAAGGAGATCTAAACTAATCGCTGATATATAAATGAAAACAGAGAAGGAGAAAATGGCTGCCGGAGAGCCTTATTGGGCTCATGGAGAAGAGATGATCGGGCATCGAGCGAAGATAAAGCCGATACTTCACAAGTTGAATGTGACGGAATATTATACCGATAAATTTCAGGAGGTGATAAACGAACTGTGTCCTAATTCGGCAAAAGACCTCCATCTTGAACCTCCTTTCTTCTGTGACTATGGTGAATTTATATATGCCGAAGAGAATGTTTTCATCAACACCGGCGCCGTCATTCTTGATGGTGGAACAGTGAAGATAGGAGCCAATACGTTAATCGCGCCCGGAGTACATATATACACGGCCTGTCATCCACTCGATATTGAAGATCGCAAACAATGGGAAGTATGTAAACCTATAGTTATAGGAAAAGATTGTTGGATAGGCGGACATTCTACTATTTGTCCCGGTGTAACAATCGGTGATCGTTCGGTGATAGGAGCAGGAGCTGTAGTGACTAAAGATATTCCCGCCGACAGTTTGGCTGTAGGCAACCCTGCCAGAGTTATAAAAAAGCTGAATCAATAAATAATAAATTAATTACCATGAAAAAAGTATTAGGGGGATTGTTTTCTCTCTTTATTATCGGATTGTTGGTGTCATGTTCTTCAACGCAAGATGCATTAACTAGTCCTGATGGAAAGATAACTGTAGAATTGAATCAGGATTCTGCAAAAGTGTTGAAATATACCATAAAGAAAGATGGCGTAACTGCAATCGAACCGTCAGTCTTAGGATTGGTAAGAAGCGATGCAGATTTTTCTTCTCTGGAGATTGTAAGTGTCGGGGCTAAACGTAGTGTTCAGGAGACTTATGTTACTCCTGCCGAGAAAAGACAAAGCAATAGCTTTAAGGCAAATGAATGGGATGTGAAAGTGAAAAATCCGGAAGGAAAAGAAATGACTATCACTTTCCATATCGGAGACAATGGTGTTGCTTTCCGCTATGCCTTTGATGAAACATCTACCGATGAAAAGACCATAGAGAAAGAGAATACATCGTTCCGCTTTGCAACAACAACTAAGGCATGGTTGCATCCGCACGACGATGTGAAAAACTGCTGGGCGCAAACATGTCCAAGCTATGAAGATAATTATATTACAGATATTCCTGTAGGAACAGAAGCCCCTAAAAAAGCAGGATGGAGTTTCCCCGCTTTATATAATACGGGCGAAACATGGGTATTGCTTTCCGAAGCCGGATTAGACCCTTCATATTGTGGTACACGCCTGGCTCAACATAGCCCTGAGGGAGAATATTTTATCGAATTTCCGCAACAGGGAGAGACTGTGAAACCTACCGACCCGGTAACTCCAATTTCTAAATTGCCGTTACGTTCACCATGGCGTGTAATTATGCTGGGGCAGTTGAATGACATAATAGAAAGTTCGATGGTAACAGACGTTTCCGAACCAAGTCGCGTGAAAGATGCAAGCTTTGTAAAACCGGGCATTGTAGCATGGAGCTGGGGTGTAGAAAAAGACCCGTCTGTTAATTACGATCGCCAGAAACAATATATCGATTATGCAGCTAAAATGACATGGGAATATGTTCTGGTAGATGGACTTTGGGATACGGTGATTGGTTACGAAAAAATACAAGAGCTTATAGATTATGCTAAGACTAAGAATGTAAAACTTCTTTTGTGGTATAATTCGGCAGGAGATTGGAACACAACGTATCAAACCCCGAAGAATGCATTATTGACAAGAGAGGCTCGCAGAGCCGAATTCGAAAAGGTGAGTAAGATGGGTATTGCCGGTCTTAAAGTTGATTTCTGGCCGGGCGATGGTCCTTCGGCTATCCAGTATTACTATGATATGATGCAGGATGCTGCAGATTATAAACTGATGCTCAACTTCCATGGTACTACTGTGCCTCGTGGCTGGAGCCGCACATTCCCTAACCTGATGACACTGGAGTCTATTAAAGGCTTCGAGTTTATAACTTTCTCTCAGGAAACCGCCGATCTTGCTCCGCAACATTGTGCGACAGCCGTTTTTGCTCGAAATGTAGTTGGCCCTATGGACTTTACTCCTGTTTGCTTTGGAGAGATACCGAATATACAGCGTCGTACATCCAACGGATTCGAAATTGCATTGACTGTTCTTTTCCAATCGGGTATTCAGCATTATGTCGAAATACCTGAAAGTATGGAGAAGCAACCGGATTATGTACAGGAGTATATGAAGAATGTGCCAAGAGCATGGGATGATATAAAGTTTATAGACGGTTTCCCTGCTAAATATGCAGTGTTTGCCCGCAAGGCAGGAGATAAATGGTATATAGCAGGTATTAATGCCGAAACAGCAGTGAAAACATTGGAATTGGATTTGTCGAAACTGAATATC
This sequence comes from uncultured Dysgonomonas sp., assembly GCF_900079725.1. NCBI lineage: Bacteria > Pseudomonadati > Bacteroidota > Bacteroidia > Bacteroidales > Dysgonomonadaceae > Dysgonomonas > uncultured Dysgonomonas sp. The sequence goes on along the minus strand of NZ_LT599032.1, from coordinate 1,785,737 downwards.
TCAAAAGAAGGAACAATGATTACCGACGGTGACACTAACCGTACTTTCAGTCAAAAACAAGTATCATTGAATAGCGGGAAATTAAACGTCGAAATTCAACCGAATGGTGGGTTTGTAATAGTATTTTAGTAAGCCCCCTATTCCCCCGGAGGGGGACTTTAAGTTATAGAAAAATAAACGAATTAATAATTTTAAAGAAACATATACTCTACCAGGTTCCTCCCCTTTGGGGAGACTAGGAGGGATCCTAATTGTTGAAATATGAAAAAAATGTATAAAGTTTTAGGCCTGGCCTCATTACTGGCTTTCGGTCAGTCGGCTGTAGCACAGCAGACCTATGAATTTACATTAGACACGAAAAAAGTGGGAGCACCTATTCAGTCTACCATGTACGGTCTTTTCTTCGAAGATATAAACTTCGGAGCCGATGGTGGGTTGTATGCGGAGTTGGTGAAGAACAGGTCTTTCGATTTTCCGCAAGAGCTTATGGGCTGGTATACTTTCGGAAAAGTGGAAGTAAGAAAAGATAATCCTCCTTTTGATAAAAATCCGAATTATCTGGTTCTGTCCAACCCCGGACATGCACATAAGCATACAGGGATAGAGAACGAAGGTTTCCGTGGGATGGGCTTTAAGAAAGATGCGACTTATCGTTTCTCAGTATGGGCAAAGAAAGTGAATACGACGGAAGATCAGAAAATTCGTGTCGAATTTATCAACCCTAAAGATGAGGTGATAGGTAGTCAAGAATTGGTTATAAACTCGTCTGATTGGCAAAAGCATCAGGTGATACTAACAGCTAAGGCGACAGAGGAGAAAGGGCGTTTGCGCATATTCTTTACATCTAAGGGTTCAATCGCTATAGATCATGTTTCATTATTTCCTACCGACACGTATAAAGGCCGTGAAAACGGCTTGAGAAAAGATCTGGCTCAAGCGCTGACAGATATTACTCCGGGTATATTCCGTTTTCCGGGTGGATGTATCGTTGAAGGTACGGATCTCGATACTCGCTACGACTGGAAAAAAACTATAGGCCCGGTTGAAAACCGTCCGGTAAATGAAAACCGTTGGCATTATACATTTACTCACCGTTTCTTCCCTGACTATTATCAGAGTTACGGATTGGGCTTCTATGAGTATTTCTTATTGTCGGAAGATATGGGAGCAGAACCGTTGCCTGTATTGAGCTGCGGGCTGGCATGTCAGTTTCAGAACGAAGATCAACATGCACATGTGCCTGTAAGCGATTTAGCACCATACATTCAGGACGCATTAGACCTGATTGAGTTTGCAAACGGCCCTGTAACTTCGACCTGGGGAAAAGTACGCGCCGATATGGGGCATCCCGAACCTTTCAACCTCAAATTTATAGGTATCGGTAATGAGCAATGGGGGGAAGAATATCCTGAACATCTGGCTCCATTCGTGAAAGAAATTCGTGCGAAATATCCTGATATGAAGATAGTAGGCAGTTCAGGCCCTTCAGCTGACGGAAAGCAATTTGATTATCTGTGGCCTGAAATGAAACGTCTTAAAGTGGATTTGGTGGACGAACATTATTATAAAGAACCGGATTGGTTCTATAAAAATGCTGCTCGTTACGATAATTATGACCGTAAAGGCCCGGCTGTATTTGCCGGAGAATACGCATCACATGACCATTCAACAGGGAAGCAGAACAATTTCCTTTCTGCCCTGTCCGAAGCTGCATTTATGACCGGGTTGGAACGCAATGCCGATATTGTACATATGTGTACTTATGCGCCTCTTTTTGCTCATGTGGATGCATGGCAATGGTGTCCGGATATGATCTGGTTTGATAATCTGCGGATGATGAAAACTCCGAACTATTATGTACAACAGATTTATGCACAGAATAAAGGTACAAATACAATGACTTTGTTGTGGCCTGATAAAAAGGCTGTCACTGGTCAGGAAAACCTTTATGCTTCTGCGGTTTATGATAAAGATCAAAACTGCTATGTTGTGAAAGTGGCAAATACAAGTACTGAGGTGAAAAATGTAAAAGTTACGTTGACCGGAACTAAAAAGAATGCGACATTCACAGTTGGTGATTGTATCGTCATAAAGAATAATAACTTGAAAGCGATTAATACTCTCGATACTCCATCGAATATTATTCCCGAGAAAACAACAGCTGTAATCGAAGGAAATATACTGAATATACAGACTCAGGGACAGTCATTCGGTGTATATAAGATAAAACTGTAAATCAATAATCAGATTATTTTGAAAGAATCCGAATATATTCTCTGCTTTGACGGAAAATAATATTTGGATTCTTTTATTTGTACTAAATTTGGGATTGAATATTTTTTTGCAAATTTATCTATATAGAATAGCGATTGTATTTTAGCCTATAGCTGTTAGTTCTTTGAAGTATTGATGGCCCCTCCATTGACTACACTTCGTTCCGTCGAACGTTGTTTCTCCCCGAGGGGAGGCTACAGAGAGGGTAAAAGCTAATTATTAATTTTTCATTCTTAATTATTAATTGCTCTTTGTGTTACCTTTTAACTGTTTATAGTTAACGAGTGTGAAAATAACAAGATAAAAATGGTGAAGATTCTGTCAGATATGTCAGGTTTTAACTAAATATGGTTAATGAATGTGAATATGATAATGAACTGGAATTTGTGTCTTTGTGTGAGAATACTGTTTACTGTAAAGTCACTTATACGATAGCCAACGCTAACGGCTAAAAACTGAAACATGTGTTACCTTTGTTACTTTTTAACAGTTACAAGTTACTGCGCCCTGCGGGCAGTTACAAGTTACGAGGGAAAAAATTATTAATTTTTCATTCTTCATTCTTAATTGTTTTTTGTGTTACCTTTGTTACCTTTTCAATCAGAATTAATTATAATAATCATAAACAATATACCCAATGACCACAACCAATTTATTAAACAGAAGCGCGGACAACATCCGCATCCTATCGGCCTCTATGGTCGAGAAAGCCAAATCGGGCCATCCCGGAGGCGCCATGGGCGGCGCTGATTTTATCAATGTGCTTTTTTCTGAATTTCTGGTCTATGACCCGAAGAATCCTCAGTGGGAAGGCCGCGACCGTTTCTTCTTAGATCCGGGACATATGTCTCCGATGCTGTACTCCACCCTAGCCCTAGCCGGTAAGTTCAGTATGGAAGACCTTCAGGGCTTCCGCCAGTGGGGCAGCGTAACACCGGGCCATCCCGAAAGAGACATCCTGCGTGGTATCGAGAACACTTCCGGCCCGCTCGGACAAGGGCATACCTTTGCCGTGGGAGCAGCCATCGCCGCCAAGTTCCTCAAACAACGCTTCGGTGACTGCATGGATCAGACCATCTATGCCTTTATCTCCGACGGAGGCGTACAGGAAGAGATCTCACAGGGAGCAGGCCGTACGGCAGGCCACCTCGGACTCGACAACCTGATCATGTTCTACGACTCCAACGGTATCCAGCTGTCTACCAAGACCCGCGAAGTGACCGAAGAAGACGTAGCCGCCAAATATACAGCATGGGGTTGGCGTGTGATTACCATTACAGGCAACGACGCCACCGAGATCCGTGCCGCCCTGACAGAAGCCAAACAGGAAAAAGAACGCCCTACCCTGATTATCGGTAAGACCATCATGGGAAAAGGAGCAGTCAAAGCAGACGGCAGCAGCTTCGAAGACGAAACAGAAACACACGGACAACCGTTAAGCGCAGCGGGAGCCTCTTACGAGAAGACCATCGAAAACTTAGGTGGAGATCCGACAAATCCGTTCGTTATCTTCCCCGAAGTCAAAGAACTCTACGAAAAACGTGCTGCCGAACTGGCAGAGATCGTAGCCAAGAAATATGCGGCCAAAGAAGCCTGGGCAAAACAAAACCCGGAGCTGGCACAAAAGATGCAGCAGTGGTTCGACGGCTATGTACCACAAATAGACTGGGCAGCCATCGAACAGAAGCCGAACCAGGCCACCCGTGCCGCCTCAGCTACCGTACTGGGAGTATTGGCCAAACAGGTAGAGAATATGATCGTATCCTCAGCCGACCTGTCCAACTCGGACAAGACCGATGGTTTCCTCAAGCATACCCACAGCATGAAGAAAGGCGATTTCTCGGGAGCCTTCCTGCAGGCAGGCGTATCGGAGCTTACCATGGCTTGCCTGTGTATCGGTATGACCCTGCACGGAGGAGTCACGGCAGCCTGCGCCACCTTCTTTGTATTCTCCGACTATATGAAACCTGCCATCCGCCTTGCGGCGCTGATGGAACTACCCGTTAAGTTTATCTGGACACACGATGCCTTCCGTGTCGGTGAAGACGGTCCTACCCACGAACCGGTGGAACAGGAAGCCCAGATACGCCTGATGGAGAAGTTGCAGAACCACCACGGTCACAACTCGATGCTTGTTCTCCGTCCTGCCGACGTACAGGAAGCTACCGTAGCATGGAAGATGGCCATGGAAAACAAGACCACTCCGACAGGCCTTATCTTCTCACGGCAGAACATCAACGACCTGCCTGCTAAGGCAAGCCGCTATACAGAAGCCTTACAGGCTGAAAAAGGAGCTTACATAGTAGAAGAAGACGAGGACTACGATGTTATCCTGTTGGCTTCGGGTTCGGAAGTCTCAACCCTTGTAGACGGGGCTAAGCTGCTGAAAGCAGACGGCATCAAGACACGTATCGTATCGGTACCATCCGAAGGGCTGTTCCGTGCACAAAGCGAAGCCTACCAGCAAAGCGTACTTCCGGCGGACAAGCGGAAGTTCGGCCTTACAGCAGGCCTTCCTGTTACCCTTCAGGGTCTTGTAGGCGATATAGGTAAGATCTGGGGTATGAACTCCTTCGGATTCTCCGCCCCTTATAAGGTACTGGACGAGAAGCTTGGCTTTACTCCTGAGAATGTATATAATCAGGTGAAGGAATATCTGAAATGACAGTTAACAGTTAGCAGTTAGCTGTAAACAGTCATCAGTTAACAATAAAATAATCAGAATAAACAGTTGCAGGTTGTGGAATGAAGCAGCCTGCAACTTATCATTCATCAATCATAACTCATAACTATCCCATGAGCTTATTTCCCATCCCCTCAAAACCCATCGGATTGGCCAGTGACCATGCCGGCTACCCGATGAAAGAATATATCATCAGCCTGTTTAAGGAACAGGGCATCCCTTATACCGACTTGGGTACCTATGGAACGGAGAGTGTCGATTATCCCGACTTCGGCCATAAGCTGGGAGAGGCTATCGACAGCGGAGACTGCGACAAGGGCATTGCCATCTGCGGTACGGGCAACGGTATCAACATGGCATTGAACCATCACAGGCATGTAAGAAGTGCCCTTTGCTGGAACGTGGAGATCGCCAAACTGGTAAGATTACATAACGATGCCAATGTGCTGACTCTGCCGGGCAGGTTTATCACAGAGAAAGAAGCATATGATATGATAGAAGTCTTCTTCAATACCGACTTTGAAGGGGGGAGACATCAGGGCAGGATTGATAAGGTTAATTGCTGAAGAAAGAAAGGACCGGATTATTGACAATCCAGCCTTTTCTTATTGTATATTGATTGTTAATTTTTGACCGATAGTGAGGAGAGGTACATGTATATATTATTTCCAGCCTTCTTTTGTCTGTTTCACCATCTGGATGGTACCATCCTCGTTATAGTATAGTTTATCAACACAGATAGAACGTAACCAATCGTTGAACTCACCATTTTTTAGAGATAGTGAACTATCGTGGTAGAACGAATACCATTGCCCTTTGTATTCTACTATCGATCCGTGATTTGTATAGCTGTTTGTAGGTTCCATATATATACCCTGATGTTTCCACGGGCCAAGTGGACTGTTGCTGGTTGCATAACGCATCCTATTATCACCTTTCACTCCGTCGTTCCAGTTGTCATCGTGGTTGTCTGAATAAGACAGATAGTAAATGCCATTGCGTTTGTGTACCCATGCTGCTTCGTGAAAGTCGTAAAGACCTTCCATAATTTGCAGCTTGCCATCTACTTCCATCATATTGTCTTTGAGTTTACCACCGAAGCAAGTGCCTCCACCTCCTTGGTAGATATACGCTTGTCCATCATCGTCGATAAATACATTTGGATCGATATGTGATTCCATGCCCTTTACATATCCTTGTACTACAAAGTCTTTCGCAGGGTACTTACTTGTGGCCACACCGATTTTCCAGCTTTTGCTCCAGTCCGATTCGCTCGGATGCGGGAAGTAGAAGTAGTATGTCCCGTCTTTATATACACAATCGGGTGCCCACATAAAACCACCCTCAGGTCTGCCCCAAGGCACTTGGCTGGAGCGAAGTATCTCACCATGGTCTGTCCAGTTTATCATATCGTCAGTGGAAAATACATGATATTGGTCCATCAGGTCGCAGCCTCTTGGTGGTGCTATATCGTGCGAAGCATAGACATACAATCGTCCGTCTGCCCATACACGGGCCGAAGGATCAGCGGTGTACATGTGCTGTATGAACGGATTTTCCTGACCGGAGATGTTCGTCGACAATAGTGCAAATACGAGAATACACAAGGTAAAAAGAGTTCTTTTCATTTTTCTTAGCTTAGTTATATTATTATTTATATGTTGCTTTGAGTACAAAATCTACTATTGGAGAAGGATTTGGGAAGCTATGCGGATGATGTTTGAATCCGTGTTTCATCATTACGGTAATATCACCGCCCAATGCTTTTATCTTATCTTCGAATGTTATCGTTTGGGTAGGAGAGACTGCTTCATCCTGATCGGCACAGAGTATAAGTATAGGATATTTCCCTTTTACTATTTCCTTTACCTTATCTGTAGGGCTACCTTTGAAGTTGCGGATATCATCCTTCGTTTTCAGGCCGTATGCGGCCATAAAATCCCTTGTCATTTCTCCTAAGTCCCCATCTCTGTCGGCCAGATAGCGGCAATCGAGCAAAGGATTATCGACATACACACAACTTACTTTGTCGGGATTGGCGGCTGCCCAGCAGAATGAGTACATAGCACCACGGCTCATACCTTCCATCGTACTCTTCTTGGATAATCCCGCTTTGGTAAGCAGCTTGTAGAAGTCCGACCATATAGATAATGCTTCCTTATTCCCCATCAACTCAGCCACATCGCAATAAACCAGATGGTATCCTCTTTCGAGTAATGCGATATCTGTCTGAGGTTCGTGTGCCCAGAAGCGGGTGCGCCAAATCCAGGGTTTGCCCGGTGCGGCTTCTTTGGGTTTTACCACTTTACATTCTCTTCCTCTAACTTTAAAGTCTGCACAGATATATCCTTTGAAATCGCTGATAGAATATGGCTCTTTTATATTTTCAAGTATATCAAAAGCTTTATCCCTTTTTAGTACAACTTGTTCATACAATCTTTTGGCTATTATGGCTGATCCTTCATCTTCCGGGTGTATATTATCCGGCATCAGGTCTTTTCTATTGATAAGCAATGAATGCATATCCAATACTTCGATATTTTCTTCATAGGCAGCCTGTTGAAGTCGGGGGATTATTCTGTCTATCAGTACCGGATCCCATATTTGAGTCGTATCCGGCTCAAATGAAACGAAAGGCAACATCAATATCACACGCGGATCAGACGGCAGATTTTTGAAAGACCTGATCATATCTATACAATCATCTTTCATTTCGTTCAAATATATCCTGTTCTGTAATTTTGCATCATTTCCGCCTAAATCGATGAATACAATATCAGGATTGCTTTTAAGGGCTTGTCTGTATTGCTCCGTATCCCAATATGGAAAATCTCCTTTGCGCAACATTGTACGGCTGCCAATACCGAAATTGAGAACCTCATATTCATTTCCGAGCAGACTTCCTAATTGTGCAGGATATGAATCTTTCTTAGGGTCGGTGGTGCGGGCACCTTCGGTGATACTGGCACCTATAAATGCAACTCTTTTTTGTGCATGAGTAGAAACCGTTATCAATAAACAGAATAAGAGACAGATAAAGTGCTTCATTTTGTAACAGTTATTGTTTGAGTCAAATGAATGTTCTTAGATGAACTTCCTACCATTATTTCAAATTCTCCGGGTTCTACTACGCGTTTCATCTCAGCATTTATCAAAGACAAATGTTCTGGGGTTAAAACCAATTTTACAACCTTGTTTTCTCCAGCTTTAAGGAATACATTGGCAAAGCCTTTTAGTAACTTCACAGGAGTAGCTACACTGCTCACCTTATCGTTAATATATAGCTGTACTACTTCTGAGCCATCTACATTTCCTGTATTTCTCAGGTTGATAGTAACAGTGATATTATCAGTCGTTCCCGGATTTTCGGGTTGTATGCTTAGAGCCGAGTAGGTGAAATTGGTATAGCTGAGCCCATAACCGAATTCGTACAGCGGGTCACCGTTTCCGTCCACATACCTACGGCTGGCCGATGGCTTCTTCGAATAGTAGATAGGTAGTGTACCCTGTTCTTTAGGGAAGCTAACCGACAATTTTCCCGAAGGATTATAATCTCCCCACAATACGTCAGCAATGGCGTCTCCTCCCGCTTCGCCCGGATACCATGCCTGAAGAAGAGCGTTTGAATTTGCAGCTATTTCTGTAAGTACTAGCGGGCGGCCTGTAAGCATAACGGTTATTACAGGTTTGTTGGTTTGTTTGGCAGTTTTAATAATATCCAGATCTGCCTGATGTGGGTACAGGTTTTGCCTGTCACGGCTTTCTCCCACTTCGCTATCGGTTTCTCCGATTACCACAATAGTGACATCGGAAGCAGCCGATGCTTGTGCAACATCTTTGAACAACGAAGATGAAGTAATCTGTGTCATTCTCCATCTAAGGTTTACAAAAGCAATATCCTCCAACTCGGCATATTCCAATCGTATAGACACCGGCTGCCCGGCTGTCATATTTATTTTCTTGTTGATGGTTTGCTTTACTTTATCGGTGCCCCAGCAGTCGATAAACAGTTCATTGTTCAGATAAACACGTGCATAATCATCCGCATTCAGGTAGAACTCATATTCGCCTGTTACAGGTGCTGTAATATAACCGCTCCAACGTACCGAAAAGTTGTCTGAATTTACTCCCGGCGCAGGGCTCAGGTTGTGCCAGTATACAGACAGATTATCATTGACGGAACTATAAACAGGATTACCACTGAACTCAATATTGTTAAAGAATTCTGTATCCAGACCATTCTTATCTGTAGTTGATTTTGGCGTTAAAGCGCTGGGTGGTATATTAGAGAAACGCTCGGATATATCGCTGTTTACGAAATTGATCTTTACATCGTCTCCAAATCTTTTTTTCAGGGCCTGATATACTGTTACAGCTTTTGCCCCGGCCGGAGAATAACCTCCTAATGAAGATACATTGGCTAAGTTGCCTACGAGTGCTACCGATTTTATATTTTTCTTTAGAGGGAGCATATTCTCTCTGTTTTCCAGTAATACAATTGATTTTCGGGCGGCTTCAAGAGCCAGTTTTTGATGTTCTTCGCTATGAAATACTTTCGCTATTAACGATTCATCCGTATATGGATTATCAAAAAGTCCAAGTTCGAATTTTACCCTCAATATACTTCCTACTGCCCTGTCCAGATCTTTTTCAGCTAGTTTTCCGTCTTTTACAGCCTGTACAACTGTATTCTGAAATACATCGTGAGGATAATCATAAAACTGCATGTCCAACCCGGCAGATAGCGCATTTATAATAGCTTCTTCTCCCGACGCGGCAGTATGGTGGTCTTTGTATTGCTTGGCTATGGCGCCTAAGTCTGATACGACGAATCCGTCGAATTTCCATTCGTCACGCAATATGGTTTTTAGCAGCCACGGGTCGGCAATAGCCGGCACACCATCCCTTTCGTGATAGGCAGCCATAATCCCTTTTGCCTTAGCTTCGGTAACGGCTTTTTCGAATACATAGAGATGAGTGGAACGGGCTTCACGTTCCCCGATAAAGACCGGTGACGTATTTACTCCCCCTTCGGGAATACCGTGTATGGCAAAGTGTTTCGGCTCGGCTACTACTGTATTATTATCTTTCAGGCTGTTTCCCTGCATTCCTTTTATCAGACTGACAGCGTAACGTGACGAGAGGTAGGGGTCTTCCCCGAATGTTTCTTCGGTACGTCCCCATCTGATATCGCGTGCCAGATCGAGATTAGGTCCCAAAACGAAATGAACGCCATGTGCCCGGGCCTCTGCGGCAATAGCTTTTCCTATATTATTCACTAGTATCGTGTCCCATGTGGATGAATTGCCTATCGGGGTAGGGAATGTAGTTGCTCCCTCACCTTGATAACCGTGTAATGCTTCTTCTATGAAGATTACCGGAATGCCTAAGCGGGAATTTTCAATTGCGCGTTTTTGCACTGCGTTGGCTATCGCTGCTGTTTTAGGATAGAAATCATGTATAGACCCGATGCACATGGAATCGATAAAATAGGCGGTCTCCTTTTCTTTAAGTTTATCAGGACCATCCAATATATCATTGGCTGAAAGCATATCGAGCTGTGCAGCTTTTTCTTCCAATGTCATTCGGGAGAGCAGGTCGTTTACTCTGTCTTCTACAGATGCATTTGGATCTTTGTAACGTGGCGTGTCTGAACATCCTGCACAGAGGAATAACGAAAATAGTGCGACACAGATGTAATTCATCTTTTTCATGGATATAATTTTAATTAAGGATATTTAGTCGGTTTTTCTTAAATCAAAAATATTTCTACTCCATTAAAATAACCTTAACAGGAACATTAAGACACGCTTAATTACGCATTAATACTACATTTTAACGTTGATTTCTTTTCCATCAAATACAATAAGGTGGTCAGCTTTGTCTGATGAAGATTCAATACTTTTTCCGGTTGGCAAAAGTATAATTCTAAAAGTCCGTTTAGATAACATACCCGGAAATTCGCCTTGTCGTGCACCTATGGTAAGAGTCTGGTTTGTATCATCCCACTTCATTCTGATTGTGGAATAAATGCCTTTCTCATAATTGTAATTATTGTTTTCGTCCTCGTATAACACAAATTCGGTATCAGCACCCGGATAAATGAAAATATTGAGATCATCCCATTTCTTTTCCTCTGCATATTGCACTTTAGGTCCCCATGGAAGTATCGAACCTGCTTTGATGTATAGAGGAATAATGTCGATAGGAGCGGCTTTGCTTATCTCCTGTCCTCCTTTGATCTTCTCTCCTGTCCAGAAGTCATACCAGTCGGCACCTTTCGGCAGATATACTTTTTGTGTTTTTGCCGCGCTGAAGTCGGCGACCGCCCTGCCGTCTCGTGTACGGTTTACATACATGGAGTCGGTTACAGGCGTTACAAGGATAGATTTCCCGAACATAAACTGGTTATCGATGTCATATACCTTCGGGTCCTTTGCAAAATCCATCATCAAAGCACGCATCATCGAACCGGAATTATTCGTAATGTCATGTCCTATCGAATACATATATGGCATCAGGCTATAACGCATATTGATATATTTTTCCTGTACATCAAAGGCCCAGTCCCCTTTTTTCCCGAACTGATAGATTTCCCTCGGAGTATTTGTCCCATGCGAACGCATCATCGGCGTAAATGTCCCGAATTGCAGCCAGCGTACATACAGTTCGTGAAAAGCGATATCTTTAATTCCTTCGGGATATGCCCTGCCTGCCCAGAAACCGCCTATATCGGTGTTCCAGTATGGAATGCCACAAAGAGAAAAATTTAATCCGGCCGGAATCTGTTTACGCAGGGTACTCCATCTGGAATCGATATCTCCCGACCAGGAATTTGCGCCGTAACGTTGCTGTCCGGCGAAAGCCGAGCGGGTGAAAATATATACACGCTTATCCGACGTTACTTTTCGCTGATTATCGTAAACGCCTCCGACAGAAATAATCGGGAAGGCATTGGATAGATTTCTGTAAGCTCCCAGATAAGTAGTTCCGTCGAGAGTTTTCTCGTTAATATTATCTTCCGGCTCTGTCGCATCGAGCCACCACGCGTCCATGCCTAACGAAAAGAGATTCTTGTTCATATAATCCCAGTATATTTTCCGGGCTTCGGGGTTGAATGCATCATAAACTCTTACCCCATTCTTGTGAGGGTAAGTATCGAAGTTCAATAATAGTTTCCTCTTCTTTAAATCTTTGTGGATATTGGTATTCGGACCGAAAGACGGCCATACCGATATAGCCACATGTGCATTCAGACCATGTATATCCTCCACCATCTGTTTTGGATTTGGGAAGGCCGGATTTCCGAATTCGACAGCGTTCCAATACGTATTATCGGTACTCCAGTATTGCCAGTCCTGTATGATGCCGTCTAGAGGAACTCCAAGTTCACGGTATTTCCTGACAATGCCTACCAGTTCATCCTGAGAGGTGTAACGTTCGCGGCTTTGCCAGAATCCATACGTCCAAAGCGGAAACATAGGTGCTTGTCCTGTAAGGTCGCGTATCCCGGCGATAGTGCCATCCGCATCTTTCCCATATATAAAATAATAATCGATACACTTGCCTGAGACCGATGTAAATGACATCCCATCGAAGGAGTCTTTATATTCGGTTTCTGAATAATTATCCCAGAATACAGCATATCCTTTTACCGAATGGATAATAGGAACAGCAATCTCCGTATTCATCTGACGCAGGCGCACACTTTTCCCCCGCTGATTCATATACCCTTGTTGGTGTTGTCCCAGTCCGTATACGGCCTCCTGCTTGTCCAGCAGGAAGGTTTGTTGAATCTCATAGGTTTTTCCGCTTTTGTATTGTTTCTCCGTAAAGCGAGAAGAAGAACTCTTTTCAGCGATGAACGGACGGGTATTCAACCCGTTGAATTGTACATCCCCTGTTGTCAGGTTGAGGGTGACCATTACTTCAGAAGATGAAAGGGTAATTACATTGTTAAACCTGTTTATTTTAAAATCTGTCTTTTCCGGTATCTTTACCACTGAAAGACTTTTTTTATTAATCTTTTCGGTTTTAGGATATTTCAAAATCCTGACGATCTCAGGACTATAGAATTGTAACTCAATCGTAGTCTGGCCGACTTCAGCTTTTACGCCTTGAGATGTTTGCTGATAGCTTTGTGCGCTCAATCGCGTACACAAAGCCACCAACATAAGAATTATTATAAATTTCTTCATGTTCTGTTGTTATTCTGTTCCTAGATTTCCAACTATATAGGTATTCTTTGCATTATTGTTTATGCGGACTTTCCCCTTAATGGTATTTTCGCTGACAATGGCGCGCTGTACGTCTTTACTGATAGTAATCTGCGGACTATCGTGCATAAAGTCGCATCCACGTACTACGATAGAGCCACCGTTTACCTGTATTGCACTTCTGTTTTCCTTGTTTCTGTCCCATTGTACGAAAATACAATCTGAGAAACCGACAGTTCCTTCACCGTTAATTTTGGCAATCTGATTACAAGGGCCCCAGAACGCACTGTTTACAAAACGTACATTGCCATGGTTCGCATTGGTTACTTCCACCATTGTAGGGTCATCGCCATTCAGGGCAACAAATTCTCCGTTGGTGATAAGTATTCCGTAAGCAGCGCTTTGTTCTACTTTTACCGATGTGTGGCAGGCATCGGCTCCTATTCCCAGGAAGTTCCCGTTACATGAACCTGTACTGCCCTGGCTAGCCCCGAATTTATATCCTACATTGTATCCGAAACAGAAAGTATTTATCACATAATGCCAGTCGGTGCGCTCGAAAATGAAGGCTTCACCATGCTCCCTTTGCCAGTTGTAAAGAGTCGGTTTCATGCTCCACCATGGATTCCAGTGTACATTTTCAATACGGCCTATGTCATAGATGGCATCTACATATATGCCTCTGCGGAGCGGCTGCCCGCTGATATTGCGGATAAGGGCACGTTCGTTATGCGATGCGTCGATAGCATTATAAGGATTGAGCATTTCCACATCGAGAAGAGCCGGATTTTTACCTTTCATGGCTACTCCCCACGGATAAGCATCAGGTATTTTGTCCGGGTCTTGCGACGGCCAGTACATGACTATCCCGCGAAGCGTACTGTTTGTATTGATTGTTATAGCAGGAATACCGTCGAGGTCTTTCCCTTTATTTCCTGTGATGAGTAGTGTGGTGCCGTCATCGCCCGGTTTGGGTAGTCCGGCGTTGCGGATACCATTATGCGATGGTACCGATTCTATCGAACCCTTTAAGGTAACGGCTTGCGGAATATTCAGCGATCCGGCGATCAGATATGTGCCATTCGGCAAATAAACTGTCCCACCTCTTTTACCGAAAGAGTTCATCGCTTTTTGGATAGCGTCCGTGTCATCTGTGACTCCATCCGCTTTTGCTCCGAAATCCTTAGCAGATACAACGTCAACAGACTCAGGATAGGGTTTGATATCCGCATCCTGTTGCTTTTTACTTAATCCTTGTGCCGACATGCTTGTTATACCAAGGATGAAGAGTAGTGTAAATATTATTTTTTTCATAACAAATAGAATTTATAGAACTTTATTTTTTGTATTATATATCTTCCTTCCTTTATTAATACCATTCTCATTAAATGAGTCTATGGAGAAATAATACTCCGAATCGCGGTTGAAGAAACGTCCCTCAAAGAAATTATCGGAATATATCATTGCCGCATTTTTTAACTGGCCCTTTTTTACACCCCATCGAAGGATGTAACCGTTTGTACCAGAGGTTTTATCCCAACTTAGCCTTATTATTCTCCTATCTCCGGCATCTCTTTCAATGCAGATATCGGGAATCTTCTCCGGTAGCTTTCCCTGTCCGTCTCCGAATATCCTGAGATCGTATAATGAGAAATTGCCGGGTACATCTTTTGTGTTTTTTATACGGATATATCTTGTATCCTGTGGGCTATCGAGGACAATAAGTTCATGTGCCATATCCTTATTGTTGGAAGTTTTGTCAACGATTGTTTCCCAGTCGGCGCCGTCGGTTGAACACTCTATAATGTACTGATAGGGGTATATTTCGGGAGCTTTCATCGTGAAGTTATGATCTGCAAAGTTTATCTGAATTGCATTTACGGTCATTGGTTTTCCCAAATCGGTTTGTAACCATTCGCCCGGTTTGCCCGAAGCGGCAGCCCACCATGTTTCTACTTTCTCATCATTGGCTTTTGCCGGCTCGTATCCTGTCAGGGAAGAAGATGCTGTAATTGTTTTACCGTAGGATAATATATTCCATGACAGAGAGCAGTCGTTTTTCTCCAGATCTATTTTTTTGTCGGGAATGTAGAAAGGGTAGTCGGAGAGCACAGTATGCGAATGCAACTCATCATCAGATGACATATAAGCGGGGAATAATCCTATTCTTCGTTCAAACATATGTCTTACTGAGATAGTCATGGTAGCTACATGCCAGTAATTTCCGTATTTGTCCCTGAATGTATGTCCGTGTCCTGCACCGCCGATAAATCCTCCGGGTTTGAAGGAGAACGGGCTGCTTTCTACATAAGTGTACGGACCCAGAGGATTATCGGATATGTATAACCCATCGCCATAAATGCGGTATTGAGTCCCCGGTGCAGCATATTGCAGATAGTATTTACCTTTGTATTTGATGATACAAGGGCCTTCGTTCCATCCGGTGCGGGTTTCTTCATTATTTACTCCCGGTACTTCCCATCCGTATTTATCTCCGTTATGCCTGATAAGTACAACGGCTTCGCCTATTTCTTTAAATCCATTGTCAGGGTCAACCCGGACACCCATTATAGGATCTACATCGGAGCATCCCCAGTAAAGATAAACCTTTCCGTCATCGTCCTTGTAAAAAGCAGGATCGGTCATTCCATGACTGAACCGGCTGCCTGCATCTACCCAGTTGTCTTCATCGGGATTGGTTGTCCTGAATACTGTAGGTGCACCTGACCCCAGATAATACAGCGCATCATTGTGTACAAGAATGGTAGGCGCGTAGCCCTCAATAGTTTTGATGGATTTACACGGAATGTAAGTCCATTCGCTCAAGTCAGGGGAACTCCAGTATCCCCCCGACTTAGATGCAAATAAGTAGTACTTTCCCTTAAAGTATTCTATCACAGGATCGGCAGCTTCCCTCCGTGCTGGATCATCGAACTGGAATCGATAATTCAGACTGAGAGGGTTCGCTATAATCTGCCTGTTCTTGCCGTTAGTCTGACTTTTAGAAAAAGGACTGTAGAGAATAAATAAACCTAAAAAAAATAATATATACGGATGTATTTTATACATGCTTTTATAGTTTAATCATAATTTCTCGGCTGAAGGCGGAACGTCTTTTGCTCCCCAGTTCCTGTTTGGTTTATTGCCCATAACCAGTATAAGTTTACCTCCGTTTTCTATATCAGAATGGCTGAACCATGCTTTATCCCAGTTTTTTCCGTTTAATGTTGCCGACTGGATATATTTATTATCACCAGAATAGTTCAGAGCCTCTATTTCGAATACTTTACCATTACTCATTGTCATTTTAGTATTTGCAAAAAACGGACTTCCTATATTATACACAGGCATTCCCGGGGTTACGGGATAGAAGCCCATCATAGAGAATACTACAAAAGCTGAAGTACCGCCGCCATCTTCGTCACCGGGCAGACCCATAAGGTCGTTACGGAACCATTGGTTTATCAGGGTGTGAATGCGTTTTTGCGTTTTCCACGGCTGCCCGGCATAGTTGTACAGGTAGGGAATATGCAGGCTCGGTTCGTTTGCCATCGAGAATTGTCCCACATTGCCTGTATGATCGGGTAGCTGTCCGTAAAATTCAGGTTTACCTTTACCCAGCGGTTCTACGAAAGTATGATTCAGATTAGCGATAAATTGTTCGTTGCCGCCCATGAGGCTGATAAGGTCGGCAACATTGTGAGGTACATCCCAACGGTAGACCCAGCCATTATTTTCTCCATAATACTCACGTGCACCCATTCCTCCCGAATAGCGGTAATCGAATGGTTCGATGAATTTCCCGTTTTTATCTTTAGGATGGAAGAATCCTGTCTCAGCATTGTATACGTTTCTGTAATTATAAGAACATTTCAGGTAATAGTCAGCTTCTTCTGTTTTGCCTAGTGCCTTGGCTATTTGAGAAAGGCACCATTGGTCGTAAGACGTGCCAAGAGTGACGGCGATAGGCTGGCGCTTCTCGAACGAATTTACGTTCTCTACAGTTTCTTTCTCTCCCGGATACAAGGCCGGAATATAGCCATGTTCTTTATAGAATTCGTCGAGCCATCCGGCAGGTGCGCCTGACCACGGAATTAGTGTTTTTTCTTCTATACCCTTTTTGCAGGCGATATATGCTTTTTCAAGGTCGAAGCCTTTCAATCCTTTTATATAACCATCTATGACAGTGGCCACGGCATGGTTTGAATTCATTCGGCGCGAGTCTCCGGTGATTTCAGGGAATGTAGGCATCCAGTTGGTACCCATTTGCTCGGCCATGAGAAGGTATGAGTTGATAACGTCTATTTCTGTTTTTGCCTCAGTAAGTACGCGTAGCGGATGGGTTGCTCTATAAGTATCCCAAATCCAGTCGTCGGTATAGAACGGTTTGCCACCGTCTTCGTGTACTTTACCATCGAAGGCGCTGAAATAGTGCCCGTCTTCACTGATGCAAACCGGACGTTCATAACAACGATACAGAGATGTATAGAATACAGATTTCTCTGTATCGTCGTTTCCATTCACCTTAATTTTACCTAAAACCTCATTCCAAATCGCGCGTCCTTTATCGGCGAGTTGTTTTACGTTATAATCTTTTTGTTCCCTTTTCAGGTTGTTCTTTGCTTGTTCTTCGCTGATAAACGAAATACCATAGCGAAGGTTTATTGTTTGTGCTTTGTCTCCGTAATATAGTACAACAAAAGCATTGTCTCCCTCAGCCTGTCTTTGGCTTTCGTCGATGGCATTGTCTTTCCATGTGCCGGATTCTACAGGAGTTTGTTCTGTTTCCAGATATATATATACGTTGGTATTATTTTCCAGTTTTTGGTATCCGCTGACAGCATTGTCCTCTACTTTTATTGCTCCGTTTTTGGAATTCAATATAAGATAAGCCGGTGTTTCGGATTTTGAAAAGTCAATCTGGTAGATAGCCGATTGATGCGAAGGTGCATATTGGATATGCGTTTGCTGGTCGTCCAGGTCTACTTCGTAGTAGTATGGCATCAGCTTTTCCCTGTCGTAGCTATATGCAATGACAGGCTTTATATTTTCTTTAGCTCCCTGATATGGGCTTAAGTTGAAAGCCGAACGTCCTCTATGGCTGGTTACAATCAATGGCAGGCCTTTGACATTATCGCCTGTGAAATCGGCTCGTTCGGGATATACCCTAAGCATACTGTTTGGCAGATGAATGGTAGGGTAGGTAGGTACAAGCAGATGACTGATGTTGCCCATATAAGGATTTACATAGTCGACCGGCTGTTTATTTGCACTATCATTATTTATAGATGTACAAGCTGATAAAATAAGGATGCAAATGAAGAAAAATACATTACTGATTTTCATGATAAGTAATTTATTAAGTTGATATTTTTTACAAAAGCAAATAAAAAGGATACCAACTAACAGATAGATTAATTTTAGATTAAAAAAAGACTTAATTCGATCGATTTATTAGAAAATGAATAGAGAATTAAGCCTTTTTGATTATAATTTTTGTCTGCGAGTCTGTTTCACCTCTTGTATAGTCCCGTCAGAATTGTAATACAATTTATCTACGCACACCGAACGAAGAGTTCCCTCCCCGGAAACATCTGAGGTATGATAGAAAGCGTACCATTGACCTTTGAACTCAACGATAGAGCCGTGACTGGTGTCGCAAGTAGTCGGTTGCAGATAAATACCTTCATATTTCCATGGCCCCAGTGGTGAATTGCTTGTTGCATACCTCAAACGATTAGCCCCCGGATTATTGTCAGCATAAGACAAATAGTAGACACCATTTCTTTTGTGCACCCAAGCTGCTTCGTGAAAATCACTCATTCCCGTCATTGGCGTCATTGCTCCGTCTAACTTTGTCCAGTCATCTTTCTTTAATTTGCCACCATACATTTTGCCTCCGCCGCCATTGTAGATATATGGTTGTCCATCATCGTCAACAAATACGCATGGATCTATTTCGGCAGACATACCTTCTACATATCCCCGTACACGGAATTCCTTATCGGGATATTTGCTGGTAGCTACACCGATACGCCAGGTACTATTCCAATTGGCTGCATTTGTAGGATGAGGGAAATAGAAGTAATACGTTTCATTGGCCGGATTGTATACACAATCGGGAGCCCACATAAAACCTTCACAGCCCCAACCGGCTTGTTTTCGTACAGTAGCTGCATTCATGATCTCGCCATGATCTGTCCAGTTGACCATATCTTCTGTCGAAAACACATGATAGCGATCCATGCGGTCACATCCCTGTGCAGGTTCCATGTCGTGCGATGCATATACATAAAGTACTTCTTTCCCATTGATGTTCCATACGCGAGCCGAAGCATCGGCTGTATACAGTGGACCTTTCAACCAGCTATTATACATTGGCGACTCAAAGTCTACAAACAGAGGATTGGTCATCGCTTTAGTGACAGGATAGGTGAAGGAATTGGAAAGTTCCTCTAAATCTCCTGTGCGTGTAAATACAAACTTATCCACATTGCCGGGGGTACTACCGAAGTATTTCAGTACATGTTTCCCCTTGGTCAACTGGATGTTTGTAGCTGTTGTTTTTTTAGTGAAGTCCGTCCATCCACCCTGAGGTATAGTTATGCTCCGGCTTGCTCCACGTCCATCCACTTCAAAATAGAAACTGCCATCCGAGCCATCTCCTTTTACACAATAGGTGTCGATAGAATAAGCACCGGCTTCGTCCACCTCAATAGTATAGCATATCCATTCACCGGGCTGTACTTCACCTATATAATATCCACCGGATGCACTGGCATCTCCACGTATATCAACTGCATGTCCGCTTCTATGACCGTCAGCAGTTTTAGAATCACTTTCGTAGTAAGCAACACCATTCACTCCTTCGTCGAAGTTTTCGGCCTCTACTGTTCCCGGCACACGATTAGGCCCTTTATAAGCCGTTCCTTTATAGGCATTAAGAAACGCCTCTGTGTCATAATCCAGATCATTATCATAGACATAAGGGCCATCCGGCTCGGAGGGTGTAGGAGGAGTAACTTCCGGAGGCGTTTCCTCCGGAAGTTTCTCAGGGGTCTCGTTACTATCACTGCATGACGCAAAGAGCAATGCAATGATCAGACTTCCTGTTTTAAACAGATTTATTGATAACTTCATAAGTTCTATTTTCTAGCAGGCCAGGTAGATTTCAAAGGGATTTCTCCGCGCAGCATCTTTTTACCTTCCGCAGTGAGCCACAGATAGTGGTCGGTAGGCAAATTGTCTTCGATACCCGTAAAGGTGACATTTAGTTCTGAGGCTTTTTTGCACCAATCATTTCCTGTCAGTCCCTCTACCATACTGGAAGTCATCCGATATCCACCATTCTGAAATACCACATAATAATCCTGGGCGGCTGTATTAACGGGAACTTTAGATTGATTGAGACATTTATAGATAGCTGTGCCTTCATCTATTTCATCAAACATAGCAATGTAGAGCATCTGGGCTCCCGACTTGATGCCATGATACATCTGATTCCAAAGGAATGTACCCCCCAGACGCGGCTGAACAGTATTGTTTGGATGCATATTGCGGTCGGCAGATCCGGGGAAACAAAGCGGAGCATAGCCTACATTGTTCTCTTTACACCATTTCACGTCTTGCTCTATTAAACTGTGGAAGTTCGGAAAGTTATTATTGTCATATCGTCCCACAAACCACGGCATGATCACTTTGGCAGCTTTGACCAGATCGTGCAATTTAGCATCAGGTAAAGCATCGTTCCGCCTTTCGCGCCAGTAAGTAGGAACACCCAGCATGATGTTGTAGCCCATTTCCTTTAATCCATTCATTAATTCTTCCACATCGGTAAGGCTGTAAGGGCGGCCGTCATTGAAACCGACACCCCACAAAGCAATCAATGGCTTCCCGTCTTCATAGAGATAGTATTTCTGTTTAGCATCTCTATTCAACAGTTGATATTTATCCATAATATCTCTGGCGTCGGCCAGAACAGCAGCGGTATTGTTATTCTTATTTGGCTCATATCCACCCAGGTCGTACATTACGCAAATGGCTCGCTGATAGGTATTAGACCCTTTCATAGCAGACTCCAGCACCTTGTCGAAATGAGCTTTCCCATCCGCATTGTTGATTACCTCACCCACAAAGCGCTGCATAAATACTCCATCGAGACCGTATTCCTTCATCCATTTGAAATGGAGCAATACGCTCGATTCATCATAAGCACTATATACGGTAGCCTTTTCTCCATCGGGATAGAAAAAATGTTCTGACCTACCGGGTGTTCCATCATCTCCGGGTGTATACTGAACTGTGTATTCGCTCATATCCGGCCAAAAATCAATAGAGTTTCGTAACACACCGGGCTTAAAACCTTCGTTCTCACGGTAGTGATACCACTCGGTATTTGCATGGTCGGCATGTAGGCATCCGTCTCCGGGAGCACCAAACCAACCCTGATAACCTGCCATCACCAATCCGCGGTATGTATCGAAAGGTTTACCGTCTTCATGTGGGGCAAATCCAAGATCATTATATACCTCTTCTACTGGTGGATTTGGTTTCGGATCCGGCTCTATTGCGGGCGGAATGTAGTCGTCATCTCCGCTGTTACAAGAGGTTGCTAATAATAACAGACCTCCCAATAGTATCTTGTTTAGTTTCATATATTTCATCTTTATTGTAAATATTAGTTTGTTATAAATTGTGGATAAATAGCTACAAACTGTTGATCTATAAGTGCTTTTTATTGTTTGTTTGGAGTCGGTCATTTACCCTGTTTAATAACGAACCATTGTAAAAAGTAAAAAAACGGGAGGGAGTCTGTTTTCTTTATGTCAGCCCTCCCGGTAACATTTTGAGAATAATTTAAATCACCTTATAGTACCTTTATTTACTCGGGATTTCAATCATTTTGATCTCTGTATAATTATATTTCTGTTGAGTATCATTTACTCTGGCACCCATGCGGGCGAAATAAATATAACCAGGTTTAACAGGTAGCCTAAAGCTATAAACCTGACTCTTTCCATCTTGTAGCTTAGGTATGTTGGCCCAGCTTGACATGATGCTTTTCCAATAAAGAGGATCACCATTAGCATCCTCCGGAGTGTTATAATAACTGATCGAATTGCCGGCACCACAGAATTGATTCAAGCTAAGAAACGGCCTGATATCCCTGATATTGGGTAGACCTGCTTTGATAGGGGCGTCGAAACGGCACGACATTGTTAGTGAATCGTTGACATACTCCATTTGGAAATCAAACATTGTCAGATAAGGGGTCACTTCAAAATTTTGTTCTAACTTCTTTCCAATACCTACCCGTATCGTATCGCAAGGCCACCAAGCTCCTTCGGGAACTACATCATAAGTACCTTTGAAGAGTTTCGTGTTATTGAAAGTTCCATCCTGCTTCACAGGGATATCCTGATTAGCGGGATTTAGACTGTAACTCTTTTCCCAGATGCGAACACGATTTTCACCCTGATCCGCAAGAATATTCTGGCCTGTAGTCGAATCTATAATACGTCCGGTGAAATGGGCATTGGGTTCATCAAAGTTGTCAACCTCCATACACGAAGTAGCTAACAGAGCTGAGACACCCACAAGCAGACTATATATTACTTTTTTCATATTCAAGTATTTTAGTTCATTTATTTCCATTAATAACCATCATTACGTACCAAATTCGGATTCTTCCCTATTTCTCCACCCGGTATTTGTTCATAATACCATCTTCTTTCGAATGTCACTGTACGGGCTATGGTCTCTACCTCGTTCAGGTATATCCATTTGTCTTCGTTCAGTACATAATAAGGGAGTAAGGTATGTCCGAATTTTCCGTTAAGGAAATCTACATCGGCCACTCTCCAACGACGTAGGTCGAAAAGGTGGTGGTTCTCAAAGCATAGTTCACGAGCGCGTTCGTCACGGATATATTTCAGGTTTTCGTCGATAGCGAATCCGTAGAGTGATGTACCTATATCTTCCGGATTGGCTACCATTTCGTGAGGATGAGCCCCGGCACGTAAACGGATCTGATTCACATATACGAATGCTTCTTTCTTCAGGTTGTTGTCATTTTTCAGCGTGCCCAACTCATAAGCGGCTTCTGCCCAATTGCAAAGCACTTCTCCATAGCGGAATACTTTCCAAGGTTGTTTACTGCCGAACAATACACGGCTGGCAGCAGCGGCCGAAGGGTCTGTATATTTACGAATAAACGCTCCCGAACGGGTATATCCTTCGTCTCCGAGGCCTTCGCCCAAGCCGTCCTGTCCGCTTACTCTTACTGTTTTACCTCCAATATTCCGACTTTCGCCTGCCCGCTGGGCCCTGATACGATATTTGTCTGTATAGTCATTGCGGCTTCCTCCAATTTCGGCAGTGCCGTCAGCGGCTGTTCCCGGATATTCTGTATAAACACCAGCCTGGATGTCGGTTTTTTTGCCGGAGCCTGGTTCAGTCATTCCGGTGAAGTAGAAATTGGCACGGCAGCGAGCTTCCATTTCTCCGTTATTCCAAAGCTCTTCGGGACTGTCGAAACGAACCGGTTTGCCATCTTCGTCGATGATGGCAGGCATTTCATACAATTTCATGAGTTCCCATGTCGGTTGCAAAGCAGCTCCTGCTGCTCCTCCGCCAATCATACTCAAAGGTAATACCATTCCGTCCCAGCAATGGAATAAACTAGTATCCCAAATGGCATCAGCCACAGCCGTATATTGTTTCACAAAAATGTCCTCGTCAGCTTTATTATCATTCAAGAAGACTTCTACATACGCTTTTTCTTTGGCAGCAGCATCGGCGGCGCCTGCTCCATGCAGAGTATAGCCACCTTGCTGAATAAACTTACAAGCATCGTATGCATATTGGAAAAATTCTTCTGCTTTATCTGCAGGAATACTCATCAGTCCACTGCTGACGGCGGGACCACTTACGTTGATGTAGCCGCCATATTTAGCAGCACATCCGGCATACAACATAGCACGGGACATCAGGGCTGCAGCAGCATAGCGATTGGCGCGACCTGGCTCATACTTGCTTCTATCTGCAGCATTTTCCATAGCAAACTTCAGATCTTCGTAGATGAACTTCCAGCATTCGTACTCTGTATTGCGTGGTTGTAGCAATGCGTCGCCTGCAGTCGGGTTCAGAACTTCTTTTACAATAGGTACTCCGCCATAGCGTTTCACCATTCCAAAATAATAAAACGCACGCAGGAAATGAGCTTCACCCAGGTAAGAATTATATTCTTCTTCGGTCGAATAACTATCTCTATAGTTAGGAAAAACCTGAATAAAATTATTGATATCACGGATACGGTCGTAAGGCCAATATCCCCAACCATCACCATAAGATGTACCGCGGCCTAAGGCTTCGAGAGCGGCTGAAGCCGGGCTGCCCTTCTGTGCTGTCCATTTATTGCCAGTATGCCAACCATCCTGATTGACGGTTGCATATCCCTTCCCGTTACCATCAGACCCTGTATGATTATAGTTAAAGTCTTCGATAGGAAGGTCCTGATAAGTGACAGCGAAATACTTTTTGATACCATTGTCGGAAGTCAACAGGACATTTTCTCCAATGATTCCTTTTGGTTCCAGATCCATGTCATAGCAGGAGCCCATGGTGAGTACCAACGCTGCTATACATATATATTTGAATGTTTTCATATTCTGCCCTTTCATGTTAGAATTTAATTGTAGCACCTACATTGAAGGTGCGGTTCACCGGATAATTATAAAATAAAACACCTTGCTCATCATTATTATTGGATCCTCCTTTAGCACCCGGACGTTCAGGGTCGATGTTGTCCAGTCCTGTTATCGTCAATAGGTTATAGGCATTCAGATATACGCGAACGTTTTTGATACCCATTTTGCTAATCAAGGGTTTGGGTAGTGTATAGCCTACTTCCAATGTTTTCAGACGTATATACGAAGTATTTTTAATACCTGTGGTGCCTGAACCAAAAGGTCTGCCTGTGGCCGGATATAGCCCCTCTTCCCATTGGGTATTTGGATTCCATGGGTCATCTGTCGCATTAGCCGTATGCCAACGGTCCTGGTAGATATCCAGTATAGCACCCCCGAATGCACCTACTTCGGCAAATACTTCAGTATATTGATTGTATACACCTGCTGAGCCTTGCCAGTTCATCGAAATGTCTACACCCTTCCATGTAGCTCCCATGGTGATTCCATAATTGAATACCGGAAGGTTGTATGTGGCCACCGGATGTTCGTCCAGATGGTTGATTACTCCATCTCCATTCCAGTCTTCGTACCAGTAGTCGCCCGGTAGTGAACCCTGTCCGTAATTGCCTCCGGTGGTGTTGTGATAACGGATTTGATCGTAACTGCTGAAGCGTCCTCCTTCCACGTAGGTAGCCCAGATGTCTTTGTTACGACCCGATGTTTGCCACCGGCGCCAATTTTCCATAGAGTTTTGTGCCGGAGAATCAATCTTATAGTCCCAACGATTCTTTGTAGCCGAAATCTGTCCATTTACCCAATATGTAATGTCGCCTATCTTGTTATTATGTCCCAGGCTGATTTCCCATCCGAATGTTTCATCACTTTCGATATTTTCTAAAGGCATGGAAGCTCCTACCGTACCCGGAATAACGGATGTACTTCTTGCTAACAGTCCGTTCCGGCTACGTTTGAATACATCGAATGTTCCTGTCAATTTCGAGTTCCAGAGGTCGAAGTCAAGTCCAAAGTCCCAAGTGTCTATGGTGTACCATGTCAAGTCAGGATTGGGGATAGCCGTGGGCGTTAATCCGCCCATAAGAGCTCCGTTATAAATCCAACCGAGCTTTCTACCATTCAGTTCATAACCGACTACCGTAGGAGGATAATTGCCTGCGCCACCATCGTCACCCATTCGTCCGTAAGATCCACGCAGCTTAAGGTTGTTTAAGAATGGAATCCATTCTTTCATAAATGGTTCTTCACTGATGCGCCACCCTAGAGATGCGGTAGGGAAGAATCCCCAACGTGATCCGGACGGAAAACGTGATGATCCATCGTAACGGAAAGCAAAGTCTGCTATATAACGGCCTTTGTAGTCATAATTCGCCCTTCCTACCACAGCTTGACGAACTACATCCCAAATGCCGCCACCGTCGGAAAATGCGGTTTGGCCTTCGGCTTCACCGTAAATAAGGTATTCACCATCGAGAAGCATATCGCGCTGCCCGTAGAAGTTGTCATAGTTATTGTATTGCTCCTCGAACAGCACCATAGCGTTGATGTTGTGGTCACCGAATTTACGGGCATAGTTCAATGATAATTGCATTACTGTTCCATAAGCCGGATCGGTGCGGCGTCTCAGATAACTGTCAGCATTCTGAACAATAGGCTCTATAGCCCCATTACCCAACCGTTGATATAGATTATGGGTACGTTTGTATTCCGTATTATTTGTAGAATAATAATCGTAGCTATAGAATGCTTTTGCATTCAATCCTTCTACTCCAGGAATATCATAAGTCAACGCCAAAGAGCCGTTGAAGTTATTACGCTTTTCGCGGCGGAAACCGGCAAAATCACTGTTGGTTTGAGCTACAGGATTGTCCATATAACCTGCTACCGGCATTTGCTCGTTGAAAGCAGGCATACTATGATCGCCATCCAGCCATGCTTCGGCCGTTGGGCGATAGCTCCATGCTTTTTTGTACACTGTCCATATGTCGGTGAGCGGCTGGTTCTTTTCATCCATATAACCACTCAACTGCACAGAGGCTTTCAGACGCTTGGTAATTTGTGCATCAACGTTGCTACGGAAGTTCCAACGGTCGTAATTCAGAGAACCGCTTCTGTAGGCGCCTTCTTGTTTGATGTAGCCCAGATTGAAGAAATACTTCACTTTATCCGATCCTCCATCCATACTGATGTTGTATTGCGACTGCGGCACATTGTTCTTGAACAACTCATCGTTCCAGTTGGTACTTTTTTTGCGGCCTGTGCTGTATTCAAGCATTTCCTCCCATGTATATTGAGGAGTAGTGC
Source organism: uncultured Dysgonomonas sp. (assembly GCF_900079725.1). Lineage (NCBI taxonomy): Bacteria > Pseudomonadati > Bacteroidota > Bacteroidia > Bacteroidales > Dysgonomonadaceae > Dysgonomonas > uncultured Dysgonomonas sp. The sequence continues at coordinate 1,758,555 of NZ_LT599032.1, read as the reverse complement.
GAATAGGATAGTTGCTGTTAAAATCGTTGTATCTTTTTTCGTTGGTAAGCAACATATGATCTGTTGCACTTGATGTTTCGGGTACATAGAGGAACTGTTGCCAGCCTAAATTGGCAGAAAACGTGATATCAAACTTACCGTTGGTGGAATCACCACGCTTGGTTGTAACCAGAATAACGCCATTGGCGGCACGAACACCATAAATAGCTGCCGTACCATCTTTCAGTACGGATACGCTTTCTATTTCATTGGCATCCATACGGGAAAAGTATCCTTTATCACGGGGAATTCCATCGACTACGATCAGAGGTTCGCCCATACCACGGATGTCAATTTTACTATCAAAATCGCCGGGAGCCGAACTATTCTGCGAGATGCGCACACCTGGTATTTTACCGGAAAGCATATTGACTACATTCTCATTCTTAGTAACAGCGATTTCTTTACTATTTATCGCCGAAACGGCACCTGTCAGTGTTACTTTCTTCTGTGTGCCATAGCCTACAACGACTACTTCTTCCAATTCCTTGCTGTTTTCCTGTAAGGTGATTTTCAGATCAGTTTTATCAGCTGTTACCACAACTGTCTGATAGCCAATGAATGAAATTGTCAGCTTTTCTTCTTTCGATGCCTCTATTTTGAAAGTACCGTCTAAGTCGGTCATTGTACCACGGGTAGCGTTTCCATTGACTGTTACAGTGGCTCCGATGACTGGTTCTTCTAGGGCGTCAACGACGATTCCCTGAACCATCCGGAGCTGCGCTGAAGCAGGCAATGCCACTAGGAGGCATAAAAACGCGACTGTAATGAACCTCCATGAGGCTGACGCGCTTTTTCCATATGTTTTTGAGTTACTATCTTTCATGATATAATTTTAAATTATTAATCGGAAATCATTCTTTTGTGTCAAGAGGGGAGGGTGTGAGTGTATCAACATACTTTTGCCACACCCTCGTTTCCTCTTTATCTGTTATTATAGAATAATTTATGATTGAGGTGCAGGCATTGTTGCACCTTCGGGAGCCAAGCGACGGTTGAAGAAGAACAAACCGAGTTGGTCTGCCGAACCGATTTTCTTCACACCATAGGCATATTCGTAACCAGCACCAATCCCAATACGGAATCCATAGCCTGAATAAGAGGCCGGAAGTGTAACCGAACCGTTTGTTGCATCGATAGTTATGCCAAAGTTAGTAACTGCAGGAGGATAGAATGTCGAAGGATTATTGATATATTCATCATATTGGCCCAACCAGAAATCATAACCATAACCACCGGCGCCGTCATATTCCTTACCATTTACATCTACATATTTTCCATTAGTTGTTGCTAATGCTTCGGGTACATAGATGGCAAAACCACGATAGAACCAATACAGGCCGCGGCAACCAGTTGCGTATTCCTTAGCAATGTTACCTAGTACTAATTTTGAACCGTCGTTGTAAACCAGAAGGTCATCGCCCTTCTTCACTTCGAAAGTAGCCCATTTGGCAAAGAATTCAGCAGCACCGCCATGAATAATCGTATAGTCTGTTTCGTAATTTGTAAATCCTTTTTGTATATTAATAGTCTGAGCACCCATAGCTAGACTTTTTTCGCGTCCACCCCATTCTGCTTCTGCCTCTTTAGTAAACTGACCAGAAAAATCAATACCTGCAAGCTCATCGTTAATAATAACGTAAATTTTTGCCTTCACTACGTCATTCGCTTTTATATTGAATAAGAATCCTTTCCGATCCGCATTGTCATTAAAACTTGTACCCAATCTTGTTTTCATAGCCCAAGCTCCATCTTGAGACAAATTTTTGTTAAGTGCATCCCATCTTTCCTGAGCTGAACCTCCGGGTTGCACACTTTTACCGGCTACAGAGAATACTGCATTGGCAGGAATTTCGTCAAATAAATCTTTGAAGTTGGTAACTTTCAGTAGATCAAGTCCATTGATGGTCATTTCACTGAAACCATTTTCAAGAGATTTGGGGTTGTAGGCCGCTTTTATTGTAAAACCTCCAATTTCTTCACTGTTGAAGGAGAAGTCGTCAGATACTTTTACCATAAAGTAGTTGGAACTGATAGCGGTACCGTTGAAGTTCATTTGGAGTGCCACAGCATATGTTTTACCCGCTTCTACTCCAAGAGCTTTAAGGTGTACTTTAATGAAATCGCCCTCAATAGTTGCATCACCGTCAACCTTGAACATGTCATTGCCACCTGCTTTCAGTTGGTGAGCTTCCGCAATGGCAAACGTAGCATTCGCCAAGTCACCGGAACTGATAGCCGGTGTAGCCAGGAAATTCACATTAGCACCAGTATTACCAATATTGACAATACCGTCGATAGTTTCAGGACTGTAGATTAATGAGTTTACGGCCGAACCAATAGGTAGTACATATTCAGTTCCATCCACAGTAATAATTATATTATTTTCATTTTTTTCTACAGTAATATTTGACCCGCCACTGGTACCCGGTTTAATTGTAATAACTTTTCCATCACTCAAAGTTAAAGTATAGGTGCCGTCTTTTTCTTCTACTTTTACGATAGTTGCACCGGTTGTCATTGCATTCGACAGTTGCTCTTTGAGATCAGCAATTGCCACTTCTAATACAGATACTCTTGATTTCAGGTCATCGACGTCGTCTCCACATGATGAGAAAATACCTGTTGAAAAAATCATGACTCCACATAGGAGCAAATTTAAAAATCGTTTGTTCATACATAAATAGGGATTAAATGGTTTATTCATAGATAAATAAGGATTAAGTGAAGTGATAACTTTAGTTGTGAGATCTTTATTTTTCATTTTTAGTAGTTTCTGAAAAACAAGATTTTATTAGCCCAAAACAGGCTGTTTTTTGCTTGTATTTTTCCCTGGAATTATTATTCATAAATTGTTGTTATAATCGTTTAGGTTCGAGGATTTATATATCAAATGGCTTAGGCTTATGTTGTCTTACACCTATGGTTATATAATATATACACGGATCCGGATCTTCTTAGATGATTGCTTTCTGTTCAAGAGGAATTTAATGTGTTTTTCATGTTTATATATTATTAATTTTAATAGGACTTGAGTGTTAGCAAATTTATATAACACATATTAATATTTTTCTAAAAATAACATTAACAGAGCCATTAAAATTTCTATAATTTAGGCTTTTAAACCTTTTATTCATAAGGGTTTCATTAATTCAGAAGATAACAAATGTTTTTGAATCCGGAAGTAAATTAAATAGTGAGAAATAGTAATTAAACCAGACACGGTATTTCATTAAAGTTTATTGATATTAATATATGTAAGTTTGTTAAGATTAGGTGTTCAAAATTTCTCTTCTATAGCTAATGACGAAATAAGTACGGATAATAAAGATATAATAAAATATTATGTTTGCGGCTTCTTGTATATTGGATAATATAGATTAGAGACGTTAAATAATCGGGGTGGATAACCTTTCGTCTTTGTCGAATGTTTATCCACCCTGATTATTTGTCTAAAAAAGTTTCTCTATGAATAGATCTCTCTTTTAATCAATTATATAATCATTCCCTGTTATTTCGAACTGAGTTTCTACAAGAGGTAATTTTTCCGCACTTGTTTTTGTAGGAGAAGTTCCTCCGATATATAGTTTGTTTTTTCCTTTAGTCATTTTCAATATACCATCTTCGTCTGCCAGGGCCATTTCTTTTGGCGAGAGTTTGAAGGTTACAATTTTACTTTCTCCCGCCTTCAGGGAAATTCTTTCGAAGCTCTTCAGTGCATATAACGGTAATTGTCTGTTTGTCCCGTTGTTGTCGTGGGATATATAGAGTTGGACGACTTCTTCTCCATCTGTCTTTCCTGTGTTTTTTACAGTAACGGAAACTTCCATATTTTCACCTGCTTTTATACTTGCAGGGGTTTGTATCGGGGAGTATTCAAACTTGGTATAACTTAATCCATAACCGAATGGATAAAGTACTTGTCCGTCAAAATAACGATAGGTTCTGTTCTTCATTTCATAAGAATTGAATGCAGGAAGGTCACTATCTTTTGCATAGAATGTCACAGGTAATTTTCCCGAAGGGTTATAATCCCCGAAAAGGACGTCGGCAATGGCTGTTCCCGCATCTTGTCCTCCATACCAGGCATTTAATATTGCAGGTACGTTTTGTGATTCCCATTCGGCGGCGATTGCACTTCCCGTCATCATAACAAAGACAGTCGGTATTCCTTCTGCTTTTAAAGCCTGCATCAGTTCTGTCTGTATTTTCGGCAGTTTTATGCTGGTACGGTCACCTCCCGTAAATCCTTCTATTTTGACAGGCATTTCTTCACCTTCCAGTTCCGGAGATATACCTCCTGCAAATATAACTACGTCCATTCCTTTCAAACGTTTGGCCAGAGCTGAGATTTCTTCTTTGCTGTTTTCCGAAGGTTTTACAAAGTCAATGCCCTTTTCGTAAGTCACCTCTGCATTTTTCAGCTTGTTCTTAATCGCTTTGTAAGGAGTTGTTATCTGGGTAGGGAAGCCATTGTAGTTGCCCAAGACTGATACTTCATTATCTGCATTAGGTCCGATGACAGCTACTTTCTTCAACTTCTTACTTAGCGGCAGAAAGCTATTCTCATTCTTTAATAATACGATTGATTCTCTGGTTATTTTAAGGGCTAAATCCTTATGAGGTTGTGATTCCAGTACCGAAAGTGGAATTTTTGAAAATTTTACATCTTCTGCGGGATCGAACATCCCCAGTCTGAAACGTATTTCGAATAGGCGCTTTAAAGATATATCTATTTGTTCCTCTGTAATTAGCCCGGTTTTCACGGCATCTACAAGGGCTTTGTAAGCTTCGTTTCCACAGTCGATGTCAGTTCCGCTGTATACAGCGTCGGCAGCAGCGTATTTAGCCTCAGGGTGTGTTTTATGATGACGGTAAAAATCGTCGATAGCACCGCAATCGGATGTTACATATCCTGTAAAGCCCCATTTGTCTCTCAATATTTCCTGCATTAGCAGATTGTTTTCGCAACAAGGTTCTCCGCTATAAGCATTATATGCGCACATCACACCTGCAACTTTGGCATCTACAACCAAATCGCGGAATGCCGGAAGGTACGTATCCCACAAGTCGAATGTGGTTACAAATGTGTTAAATGTATGACGAGTATTCTCCGGACCACTGTGTACAGCATAATGTTTAGCGCAGGCGGCTGCTTTTAGATATTTGGAATCGTCACCTTGCAGTCCGGCGACAAATGATTTGCCTAAAGCCCCTGTCAGGTAAGGGTCTTCGCCATATGTCTCTTGTCCGCGTCCCCAGCGTGGGTCACGGAATATATTTACATTGGGTGTCCAATATGTCAGACCATGGTATATAGAATAGTTCCCTTTTGCCGAAGCATCATTGTATATTGCACGCCCTTCGTCAGAAATAGCATTTGCTACATCTTTTAGTAATCTGGTATCCCATGCAGCAGCCATTCCTATAGCTTGGGGAAAAACAGTAACTTTGTATTCTGTGCGGCCAATGCCGTGCAAGCATTCGTTCCACCAATTATAAGCCGGGATATTAAGTCGTTCTATAGGCGGGGTATTGTTGAGCATTTGCAATACCTTTTCTTCTAAAGTCAGACGGGATACCAGATCAGATACCCGTTTGTCTGTAGATAGTTTTGTATCCCGGAAAGGATACAACTGGCCGAATATCAGATTGCCCGAAAATGCGAAAAGAATGAGAAGCAAGAGTGCCTTAGTTTTCATGATAAAGATTTTTTAGGATATTTATTAAATACAAAATAAAGCAAAAGGCATTAATAAAAGTTGAAATCAAACATTAATGTACCGGTTAAAATAAGATTAATATTCTTTATTTTAAAAGAATGAGACTAAAAATAGATGATTTATCGGAAAACTAAAATCTTTTAGTTGGAATAAAAAAAGAAATAGATTATTTTTACAATCGTTAGCTTCTGTTACGACTTTTAAAAATACAATTTATCTTCTACAAAAATCTAAATGAAAAAACTCTTCTCTACTATTTTATTTCTCTTTTTGTCAGTATTAATCAATGCTGCACAACCTGATAGTATAGATTATGGTTTATATATAAAGTCATTCCCGTTCAATGATCAGGAAAAAACATCACTGATACTGGAGAATAACCAACCGATCAGGCTGCACAATGAGACAACCATGACATTTGATATGAGCGTGCGCAAAGACAATGTGTTTGGGGTCGTGTTCAGGATGATTACCGATAAGAAAGAAAATATAGACTTGTTATTTACAGTGGGTGAGGGAGATAAACGATATCCGATGCTTGTGGTAAATGAATCTGTCTATATGATTTCCAAAGAAATAATCTGCGATGAATGGCTACCGGTAAGTATAACGTTATCGTCAGAGAAAAATGAAATCACTGTATTGTATGGGGAGACTAAGTTATCTGTCCCTTACCAGATATCACATGCCAATGAGGTGAAAGTCTCTTTTGGTCTATGTCCATTTGAAGGATATATGTTATATGATATAGCATCGGTGAATATCCGGGATGTAAAAATATTCAATGGTAAAAATCTGCAGAGGCACTGGAAATTGGAGAAACACGATGAAAAACACAGTCCCGACTCTGTAGCCCAGGTACCGGCAGTAGTTACAAATCCACGATGGATAATCGATATTTATGCAACTTGGGAAAAGATCTATTCGAAGCATATTAAAGAGAATTCACTGTTTGCCTTCAATCCGAATCAGGGGATAATTTATATTGCTTCCCCCGATTCTAAAGAGCTTATCACTTTCGATGCCGATAAAAGGAAAGAAAATGTAATAGCTGTGAAAAGCGGAATAATAGCTGCCAATGCCCCTAATCAGTTATTCTACAACCCTGTTTCGAACAAGCTGTTATCCTATAATCTCGACGAGAACATAGTATCCGTATTCAATCCGGTTTCCGAATCGTGGGAAAATAATACAAAATCGCTTCTGGAACATGCCTATTGGAATAACTCAGTTTCTTTTTCGCCTTCCGATTCTTCATTGGTGTCTTTTGGAGGTTATGGCTTTTATAAATATAACAATGAATTACTCCGTTTAGACCCAAGCCGGAAATCTATAAAAAAGTCTACTTTGCCCGATATTTCCCCCCGGCATTCTTCCTCAACCGTTATTGTAAACAATACTTTGTATATCTATGGAGGATGGGGTAATAAAACAGGGCGCCAGGAATTATCTCCCCGCAATTATTACGACTTTTATTCGGTTAATCTCCTGACAGAACAGACAAATAAACTGTGGGAAATGGAGACTCCGGCACCCGAGTTGGAATTTCTTCCGGGTGAGAATATGATTTATGATGAAAAAGAAGATTGTTTTTATGTATTTACAAGCCAGAATGGCGGCACATTAATGAGGCTTAAGAAAGATGTTGCCGGCTTTGAGGCTATGTCTTTTCCTATACACGAAGATCTCACGGCTCACTATTTATATATGAAGCTATATTATTCCAAGGCCGATAATAAATTTTATGTATTGATAAATAAAATAAAAACAGATAAGTCAGCCGAAGTTGCGATCTATTCACTTAATTATCCGCCAATCGCTCTAAGCGAGATACAGGTTACTCAGCCAATAGAGGAGCCGGCTTCGCCATCTTCCATGTGGATGATTGTAGTAATAGCTCTGGGGCTTATATTTGTGCTTATTCTTCCGATCTATTTTTTAATTAGAAGTGGAACATTTAAAAGAAAAACCGGAAAAAAGATAATGGCTCCATCTCAGCGAATTATAGTACCTGCTGTAAGTGAGGCAAAAGCGAAGGAGCCTGAAGTTCAGTATTATGATTTCTCCCGACGATCGGTTTGTTTTCTTGGAGGCTTTCTGGTAATGGATAAAAATGGGCAGAATATAACAGGCCAGTTTACGCCGATGCTGAAATACCTGTTGGTGTTGCTCATTCTTAGTACAGAGAGGGATGAAAAAGGTATATCGGGGAAGAAGCTGATTCAGTTGCTTTGGTTCGATAAGAATGAAGAGTCTGCTAAGAACAACAGAAACGTCTATCTTAGTAAATTGCGTGCAATACTCGAAAATGTAGGGAATGCAGAGATTATAAACCAAAACGGCTTTTGGAGTATAAAATTGAATGAAGGTATCATGTGTGATTATACAGAGGCCATGCGGTTATTTGGTATAATAAAAGAAAATGCTTCACCCGATCAGACGAATATAGACAGGCTGCTCGAACTATTGCTTAGGGGAGTATTGTTACCAAACACAGAAGCTGACTGGGTAGACGGATTCAAAAGTGATTTTTCTAATATGACGATAGATATATTGACGGAACTATCACAGAGCAATTATTATAAGCTCACTGATGACCTGAAACTTAAGATTGCCGATACTTTATTCCTCCACGATTATATAAATGAAGAAGCGTTATACCTCAAATGCTCTATATTGTTCAATTCGGGTAAGAAAGGAATTGCGAAAAGCATTTATGACAATTTCTGTAAAGAATACTATAATCTGCTGGGCTCGAAATATAAGTACTCCCTTACCGATGTGATAAGCCGGAACAATATCGAAGATTGAGTCTCCTTTTCCTTCTTAATTGAAAATAATTTTATCTATATGTTAGCTGACAGCTTTTAGCGGTTGGCTGATAGGTCTTTGATATTACTGATAGTTAAAATAGAGATATCTGAAAAACTGAAAAAAAGTGTCAGATTTGTCAAGTTTTTATAAAATAGCGACCAGTAGCGGGGGCGAAAATTGACAGATTAGAAAATGCGCAAAAAGTGTCAAGTTTGTCAGGTTTTACTCTAAATAAAATACCAGGTTCTATTTTAATATTATATTAATACGTTTTTAACTCTCCTGTTAATACCCCTGGCTTTATTTTGTCCCGGGAAATAACCAATACTTAAAATAACACCATGAGAAAGAGATTCGGATTATTCATGTTTTTGGCGCTGAGCATCCTTACCGTTCAGGCCGGTGATATCAAATTACAGTATAAACGTCCCGCAAAAGAATGGGTAGAAGCCTTTCCTTTAGGAAACTCACGGTTGGGAGCGATGGTTTTTGGCAGCCCGGCCCGGGAGCGCCTGCAACTGAACGAAGAAACAATGTGGGGCGGAGGCCCGCACCGGAACGATAGCCCCGCTTTGCTGGGTTCGTTGGATGAAGTAAGGAATCTTATTTTTGCAGGGAAAGAAAAGCAGGCAGAGGCATTACTGGACAAAACGATGCGGACGCCTCACAACGGCATGCCGTATCAGACAATCGGAAACTTGTATCTTGACTTCGCCGGACATGACAATTTCTCGGATTACTCACGCAATCTGGATTTAAAAACGGCGGTAGCAACTACCCGGTACGCTGTAGATGGTGTAACATATACCCGTGAAGTTTTCACTTCGTTTGCCGATAATGTGATTATCATGCGTATTACGGCAGATAAGGAGAACAGTATCAACTTCTCCGCGTCATATGATTCTCCGGTGAAAGGTTATGCCATATCGGCAAAGGGCAACAGGCTGGTGCTGAAAGGTACAGGCTCTGATCATGAAGGCGTAAAGGGTGTGGTAAGATTCGAAAATCAGACTGAAATACAAACAGAAGGCGGAACGGTAAAAGCCGGAAAAGATAATATCGTTGTGAAAAATGCAAATACAGCGACAATATACATATCCATCGCGACCAATTTTATAGACTATAAGAATGTAAGCGGTAACGAGACCAGAAAAGCAGGAGCAATATTGAAGTCCGCGCTGGCTAAACCGTATCAGACTGCGCTGAACGACCATATAAAGTATTATCAGAATCAGTTTAACCGGGTTGAGCTGGATCTGGGTACTTCCGAAAGAATGAACGACGAAACCGATAGCCGTGTGCGGAACTTTAAGGATGGTAAAGACCAAAACCTTGTTACACTGCTTTTCCAGTTTGGACGCTATTTGCTTATCAGTTCGTCACAACCGGGAGGTCAGCCTTCGACATTGCAGGGTATATGGAACGATCAGCTTGTACCACCCTGGGATAGCAAGTACACTATCAATATCAATACCGAGATGAATTACTGGCCTGCCGAGGTGACCAATCTTAGCGAAACACATTTTCCGTTGTTCGGAATGGTGAAAGAAATAGCCGAAACGGGGAAAGAGACAGCAAAAGTAATGTACAATGCCAACGGATGGGTTACGCATCACAATACGGACATCTGGCGTACGACCGGACCTGTAGACGGTGCTTTTTACGGGATGTGGCCTAACGGCGGGGCATGGCTTAGCCGGCATATGTGGCAGCATTACCTATATACAGGCGATAAGACATTCCTGAGCGAAGTGTATCCTGTACTGAAAGGTGCGGCTGATTTCTTTCTGGATTTTCTTGTAGAGCATCCGAAATATAAATGGATGGTATCGGCTCCTTCCTCTTCGCCCGAACAAGGCCCTCCGGGAACGGGGACAAGCATCACGGCCGGGTCTACGATGGACAACCAGATAGTATTTGATGTACTGAGTGATGCATTGAACGCATCCAGGGCTTTGCAACTGGCCGATAATGCATATGAAAGAAGACTGGAAGATATGATTTCGCGTCTTGCCCCTATGCAGATAGGCAAATACAATCAGTTACAGGAGTGGCTCGATGACGTAGACGACCCAAAGAATGACCATCGCCATGTGTCGCATCTGTATGGGTTGTATCCGAGCAACCAGATATCTCCTTATTCGCATCCTGCATTGTTTCAGGCAGCAAAGAATTCGTTGCTTTACCGTGGCGATATGGCTACGGGGTGGTCGATAGGCTGGAAAATAAACTTCTGGGCACGCCTTCTGGATGGAAACCATACATATAAGATTATATCCAATATGTTATCGCTTGTAGAACCGGGGAATAACGACGGGCGTACATATCCGAACCTGTTCGACGCGCACCCGCCTTTCCAGATCGACGGTAATTTCGGGTTCACTGCCGGAGTGGCCGAAATGTTATTGCAAAGCCACGATGGAGCGCTCCATCTGCTTCCTGCCCTGCCCGATGCATGGAAAAAGGGCGCAGTGAAAGGGCTGATGGCTCGCGGCGGTTTCGAAGTTTCTATGGAGTGGGACAACGGGGAACTTCTGACTGTTTCGGTATTATCTAAATTGGGCGGGAATATGCGCCTGCGTTCTTACGTGCCATTGACAGGTGCGGGACTGTCGGAGGCTAAGGGAGTAAATCCAAACCCGCTGTACGGAACTGCACAAATAAAGGAACCTCTGGTCTCCAAAGAGATAAATGCTCAGTATCCGTTGCTGTATAAGATATATGAGTATGACGTGGATACACGGCAAGGGCAGGCATATACATTTAAGAGAGGCCTGAAATAGGAACTAAAACATTAAAATTTAAGCAGTTATTTAATCATATAAAACTAAAATATAATGAATCAGCGAATTATTCTGTCTGTGATAATCTTATCCTGTCTTTTTATGACTAAGATTACTGCTCAGACATACAAACACTCAGTTAAGACACAGTATCCAAGCTATAAAGGACTGATTATGGCAGGTTATCAGGGATGGTTCAGGGCGCCGGCCGATGGAGTGATGTATCCCGATGAAAAACAAGTCCGCATAGATATGTGGCCGGATGTGAGCGAGTATGAAAAGACATATCCTACGGGATTGAAGCACGCGGACGGTTCCACAGCCCGCTTTTTCAGTTCTACGGACAAGAGCACAATAGATTTGCATTTCAAATGGATGCAGGAATATGGTGTAGACGGTGTGTTTATGCAGCGTTTCTTCGGTTCTGCTCAGGCAAAAGCCAGGAAGGAAGCTCCGACCGCTGTAATCAGAAACGCGTTTGAGGCTGCGTCTAAATATCAGCGTGCGATAGCTGTTATGTATGATTTGTCGGGACTGAAAAGATCGGGAGAAGATTGTTCCAGCCTGATAGAGGACTGGAAGTACCTTGTAGATTCCATAAGGGTGACAAACCAGAAAGGAAATCAGACATATTTATTTTTCAACGGGAAACCTCTTGTCGCCATTTGGGGTATCGGGTTCCCTGACAGACCTTATAATATCCGTAATATAGGCATAGAACGTTTCATCGACTTCCTGAAAAACGATCCGGAATATGGCGGATGCAGCGTTATGCTGGGGGTACCTACATTTTGGCGTGAACTGACTGCCGATTGTATACCGGACCCCTATTTACATACGATAATCAAACAGGCCGACATCGTTCTTCCTTGGACTGTCCAGCGCTTTACACCGCTTTTGCATAACGATATGGACCGTTTCCGCGACCTGATAATAGGTGATATGGAGTGGTGTAAAAATAACAATATCGATTATGTGCCTTGTGTGACTCCGGGATTCAGTTGGCATAATCTCAGCCGCTTTGAGTTTCCCGATGATATAAAGCCCTCCGGGTCTATACCACGCCAAGGGGGACGTTTTTATTGGCAGCAGATATCTACTGCTATCAATGCGGGCGCCGGTATGATCTATGCGGCTATGTTCGATGAGGTAAATGAAGGGACGGCAATATTCAAATGCAGCGACAACCCTCCGGTAAGTGATATCGCTAAGTTCGTAGGGTTGGACGGAGTACCATCCGATCATTATCTCTGGCTTACAGGGGAAGCGTCTAAAATGCTGAAAAGACAAAAGCCATTGAGTATCCCGATGCCGAAAAGGGATTCCCGGTAGTAGGTTTGCTTAAATGTGCTCAGTATCTATGCTTTAAATAGCCTGAGGAAATCTTCCTTATAGCTGGATGATATTTCAATCTCCGTGCCATCTTCCAGAGTCACATATCCGCCGGAGTTTTTGTGGTATGACTTTACAAAGTTGAAGTTTATGATGTGTGACTTATGAATGCGGATGAAAGGGTAGGGCAGTATCTCGCTGAAATGCTTGAGGAACCTGCAAACCATCTTCTTACTCTTATCTTTCAGGTAGATATCGGTGAAGTTTCCGTTACCTTGTAGGCGGATGATATCCTCCATCTTCACTACTTCAAAGCCTTCGAGAGTAGGGAGTATGACCTGCTGTTTTTCCGGCTTGGTTTCGCGGAAGTTCTCTATCAGTATTTTGTTGCGGTTGAAGACTTCCTTATTGATAATGTGTTGTTGAACTTTATTTACGGCCAATATTAGTTCCTCTATGCTTACAGGTTTCAGGAGATAGTATGCCGCGCTCTGATTCAAAGCCCGCAAAGAGTATTCAGAAAAAGCTGTCACGAATATCGTCTCAAAGTAAAGGTCTTTACAGCCTTCAAGTACATCGAAGGCATTACCGAACGGCATTTCCACATCGAGGAATACAAGCTGCGGTTCTAGATCGTGAAGAAGTGGTATGGCATCCTTGCAATTATGCGCTTCGCCTATAAACTCTATTTGCGGACAGTATTTTGCCAGATAGTTTTTCAGGGCTTCCCGTGCGGCGGGCTCGTCCTCTACTATTACGCTCTTTATTTTTTGTAGTGTGTTCATAGGTTCTTATTCATTAATGGGAATTGTAGTATGACTATCACTCCGCTCTCTTCGCCTTCTTTTTCGGTGATGGAAATTGATATGTCGGTATGGTACAGGCTATTCAGCAGATTTATGCGCTCCTGAGTATTGTTCAGTCCGCGCGAACGGTGTTCTTTCTGATGCTTGGTTTTCAACTCGAGGCTTTTTGCAAGGCCAATGCCGTTGTCTTCGATTATTACTGTCAGATGATTATTGTCGGTCTTAACGGTAAGTGTGAGCAGCCCCATACTATCCTTGTAGCGTAGCCCGTGCCAGATGGCATTTTCTAATTGAGGCTGTATCAGCATATTGGGAATAAACAGGGAATCGGCATCCAGCAAATTGTCTATCTCTATCTTATAGGCAAACTTGTCGTGAAAGCGCATGTATTCCAGATCGAGGTACTCCTTCATCTGCTCCATTTCGGTAGCCAACGGAATGAAGTCCTTGTTTGAGGTTTCCATGATATTGCGCATCAGCTTGGAGTAGGAAGACAGGTATTTGTTGGCTTCCAATTCGTTATTTTGCGCTATGAACTGGTTCACACTATTTAGGCTGTTGAAAATGAAGTGGGGGTTCATTTCCCTGCGCAGCGATTGCAAGGCTATTCGCTTATTCTTCTTCTTGATAGAATAGAGAGCTTTGGCTATAAAGACGAGTGATGTGAGTATCAGAACAATGGCTGTGAGTAGTACATAGTTGAACTTATTGGTTCTGGATATCAGTTCGTCTTTCAGCGCACGCTCTTTTTCCAGCCGGAGTATTTTCTCTTCCTGTACCTGAAAGAATTTTTCGTCTATCAGCGTACTGTCGTTCTTTACAAGTCCTTCGAGCTTCTTCATGAAGTCGGAATAAGCATCCAGGGCTTTCTGGGGTTGACGCATCCTCTGATATTGTTCTACGAGCAATTCAAGGCTGTTTTTGGCCTCTATGGTCTGTCCGTTATCTATGGCGAGGCTATATGCTTGTTGCAGGGCAGATACACCCTCGGTCAGTTTATTCGCTTCTATGTAATTTTCCGACAAGGCTTGCAGTTGCTTGATTTCGGCTTTAGGATTATTCGTTTCTTTGGCTTCTGCTACCAGATTCTTATTTATCTCTATTGCTTTTCCTATCTGATTGTTGGCAGCATAAGTGCTGGCTATATCTTGTCGTATTTGCATGGATGCCTCCGGCTGGTTCTGGACTGTGACTAACGCCTTCTCGAGATTCTTAATTGCTTCGGGAGCATTGTCCATATCTTTGTTCACCTGTGCCATTTGCCGGTAAGCGAGTGCTTGATCCTCTTTACTATCCAGTTCTTCGGCCAGTTGTATATTTTGTTGTATATATCCCGATTGTACAGCCGGATTGTTGTAGTTTTGAACACGATACATATCATTAGTATTGATTTGCTGCATCTTCTTATTGGATGTGTTTGTCTGTGCCGAACTAAAGTTGAGAAAGGCATCATGCCTCTTATCCTGTGCTTCTTGAACTATTGCCAGTTCCCGTTCCACAGCCGCCAGTTTCTCCTTTTCTCTACGGATCTGGTATATTCGTTTAGCTCTTGTCAGATAATCTTCGGCCTTTGCATATTCTCCTTTTCCGGACAGTTCTTTTGCCAGTTTCTCATAGCTTTCGGCCACTTCCATATCGGACTTACCTTCTTCTATGGCTTTGGAGACCTCCTGTATCCGCATATTCTCTCTCGATTTCTTGGATGCGCTCTTCGGCTGCTGCGCCCAACCCGGTGATGAAATCAGGATAAGAAGGAGTATAAGTATATATCTGATATGCATAAGCTGTTGTGTTTGATTGAGATTGTAAAGTAAATACTTTTAAAACATTTATACCTTATAGTTCACCAATTCAAAATGACCGTTCACCCATTTTGTAGCGATTGTTAATTCTTATCATAATACTTTTGAGCAAAGAAACCAATTAAAACACAATGATATGAAAAAGTTTGTACTATTAAGCTCAGTGTTATTTGCTTTTATAGCAATGACTGTTGGCTGTTCCGCCGCAACAGCCGAAAATAGGGGAAAAGAGCAGAACATGGAATTGTCTGTATCTGCAACTGATAATGAAATGAATGGGGGGACGAAAATACAGGTTGCTATTCTGCTCGATACGTCGAGCAGTATGGACGGGCTGATTGAACAGGCCAAGTCTCGTTTATGGAACATAGTGAATACACTTACCACACTGCGGTATGAGGGGAAAGCTCCCCGTATAGAAATTGCTTTGTATGAATATGGGAATGACGGTATACGCACGAGCGATTATATCCGGCAGGTAACACCTCTGACTACCGATCTCGATCTGATTTCTCAAAAACTATTCGCACTGACTACCTATGGAGGAGACGAATATTGCGGGGCAGTTATAAATAAAGCCGTAGAAGCACTGGATTGGGGAAAAAACTCATCGGATATGAAGCTTATTTATATCGCTGGTAATGAACCGTTCACACAGGGGCGTATTTCTTATAAAACGTCTATAGATCGTGCTTTGGGCAAAGATATATTTGTGAATACAATACATTGTGGCAACCACAGTTCGGGCGTTAGTGGCATGTGGCGTGATGCAGCAATAAGAGGAAAGGGAAAGTTTTTCAATATCGATCACAATGCGAGAGTGCGCTATTACGATACTCCTTACGATGACAGGATAAGTATTTGTAACGACCGGCTGAATGCTACTTATTTGGGCTACGGACACCTTGGTTTTGCACGGAAAGAGATGCAGGCTGTTCAGGATGTGAATGCGAAATCTATATCGAGAGCTAATATGGCAGAGCGGGCTGTAAGCAAGTCGGCTAGCGTTTACAAGAATAGTGACTGGGATTTGGTAGACAGGGTGAAAGACGATAAAGAAGCCTTGAATAATATTAGGCAATCTGAATTGCCGAAAGAATTGCAGAACAAATCGAAGATTGAAATTCAAAAGGTAATAACCGAAAAAGAAGCTGAAAGAGCAGCTATACAGAAAGAAATAAACGAGCTGGCAAAAAAACGTCAGGACTATATAGACAAGCAGTTGAAAAATGACAATGCTAGCGACGATCTTGGCAAGGCTATAAATGAATCCGTTCTTGCATTTGCCAATCAGAAGGGTTATACTATCAGTAAGTAATGATCTACGGGCCTTGTACCGGAGCAAAACTATGCCAATACAAATACTGAGGAGATAAACAAATCCATGAGTTTTTTGTTTTTATGATAGGTAGGCTACTGACTAGATTTACAGGAAGTAGCTTACTTAATCTATGAAGATAAAAGGGTATCGAAATGTAAAAATGTTAGGTAAAAATCGGCATTCTTCCATTTTGTCGTATATTTGTATTGTTAAATAATAGCATATATGAAAATCATATTTACATCTATAGGCTTATTTGTATTATCTCTTTCTGTTTTTATATCCTGTAAAACAGAGAAAAAGATAAATACACCGAATGCGATATCTTACGATTCCATATCGGTTTCCAAGATATATCATTTGGATAACGATTCTACAAAACCGTCATGTTCGTTAAAGATCACATATATTTTCCCCGTGAAGTTTGCTGATGAGAAAATTTTGGCTACGGTACAGAAGGAATTGAATTTTGCACTGATGGAAGACGAGAAATATGAGCAAATGAAGCCGCAGGATGCCATCAATAAATATGTAGAAGATTATGTGGAAAAATATAAGACTGATGCCAAAGAGCAGTTTCCCGACTGGCAGGAATCAGGTGACACCGAGGATTATTTTTCATATTATAAAACATTGGATACAAAAGTGATATTCGATATGGACGATATATTGTCGTACCAAATATCATCGATGGATTATAAAGGCGGGGCAAACTCTTCTACTGCTTACCGCAATATTGTGATAGATTTAAAGACCGGAAATATATTGAGTGAACAGGATATATTCTTGCCCGAATACAGGAAATTGCTGAATGCTATTTTGATAAGGAAAATAGTAGCTCAGAATAAAGTGCAGAAACCCGAAGACCTTCTCGAATTCGGTTACTGGGGGATTGAAGACCTGACATCGAATGAAAATTTCCTAGTGGATAATAATGGTCTGACCTATATTTTCAATCCGGGAGAATATTCGGCCCCTTCTCTTGGGGAAATCCGAGTATCCCTTCCCTATAATGAAATCAGGGACCTGCTGAGAGATAATTCGCCAATATCAATTTTTGTCGGAAAATAATATGGAAATAATTCTTAAGTATTTTCCGGATATCAGCGAAGAACAGAAGGTGCAATTCGCGGCTCTTTATGACCTATATGTTGACTGGAATTCAAAGATAAATGTAATTTCGCGTAAGGATATAGAAAACCTGTATACACACCATGTTTTGCATTCACTTGCCATAGCGAAACTTATACAGTTTACCGATGGGACACAGCTTATGGATGTAGGTACAGGTGGAGGTTTTCCCGGTGTACCATTGGCTATATTGTTTCCGAAATGCAAGTTTCTGTTGGTAGATAGTATCGGTAAAAAGATAAGGGTGGCAACAGAGGTGGCGACAGCTATCGGATTGAAGAATATCCAGTTTCGCCATTGTAGAGCTGAAGAAGTAAAAGAAAAATTTGACTTTGTAGTAAGCCGTGCAGTAATGCCGTTGCCCGATCTGGTAAAGATTATAAAAAAGAATATTTCAAAAGAGCAACACAACGCTCTGCCAAACGGCTTGATTTGCCTTAAAGGGGGGAATCTTGAAGGCGAATTGAAACCTTTTAAGAAGACAGCTGAAGCTGATGACTTATCTATGTTCTTCGAAGAAGAATATTTCAAGACCAAGAAAATCGTTTACGTTCTTATTTAAATAATTGTTAATTCTTTTTGTAGGGAGGAAAATATGTTTACCTTTGTACTGTAATTAAAAATATTACAGTATGAGCGATCGTAAGTTTTCAATATCAATGCATATATTAGTGCTTTTGGCTACGAGTACGGATGAGTGGCTTTCTTCCGACTATCTGGCCGGAAGTATGAATATCAATCCTGTATTGGTAAGGAAAGAATTATCGAACCTTCGTCGGCATGGGATTGTTCTTAGTAAAGAAGGAAAGAACGGGGGGAGTATGTTGGCAAAGCCGGCAGATAAAATCCTTCTTTCCGATATATATAGAATAGTCAGTTCCCGGACAGCATTAGGTAATTCATTAGCGTCTCCGAATCCGAAATGTCCTGTAGGGAAACAGATTAATGAACACCTGCACGATTTGAATATAGAAGCAGAGGATTTTATAATCGCGAAGCTTTCAGATCAGACACTGGCTGATTTTAAGAAGAAGTTTGAGTAATTTTTTTTATATAAAACTGTAATAAATATAAATACAGAAAAGGTAACATTTAAAAATAGAATAATATGAAAGTAGCATTAATAGGAGCAACAGGTTTTGTCGGCTCGCATTTATTACAAGAGTTGGTAAACAGAGGTTTTGATGTAACAGCAGTGGCTCGTTCGGTAGATAAAATTCCGGTGAAGGATGGTCAGCCAAAGGCGGTTGCAGCAGATGTAACAGACGTAAAATCTTTAACTTCAGTGTTAAAAGGGAATGATGTTGTACTGAGCGCTTTTAATCCCGGATGGTCGAATCCCAATATTTATAATGATTTTATGAAAGGATCGGAAGCTATCCAGCAGGCGGTAAAGGAAGCCGGAGTTAAGCGTTATGTAATGATAGGAGGCGCCGGCAGCCTGTACATTGATGGACAGCAAATCGTGGATGGCGCTGATTTTCCCGAAAGTATCAAACCCGGAGCAACTGCGGCAAGGGATTATCTGGATGTGCTTAAAAAAGAACAAGAGCTTGACTGGACAATGTTTTCACCGGCTATCAATATGCATCAGGGTATTAAAACCGGAAGAACAGGTAAATACAGGCTGGGGACAGATGAACCTGTATTTGATAAGGATGGCGAATCGGTATTGTCCGTTGAAGATCTGGCGGTTGCCGTTGTTGACGAAATTGAGAATCACAAATACTCTCGTCAACGTTTTACAGCCGGCTACTAAAATCTAAACAGTTTCTTAATTGATATATAGAATCTATACGATATAGGCAGTATTTCAAATATGAATGCTGCCTTTTTGTATATTTATAACATAAGATATAAGCTTAAATGGCTAGTTTTGAAACGAAAAAAGTTTTACCTTTAGGCTGTTTTTTAACAGAAAGTCATTTGTAAAATCTATGAACGTAAAAATATTTGAATTTAACCCGATTAGCGAAAATACATATGTAGCATATGATGAAACAAAGGAGTGTGTTATCATCGATCCGGGTTGTTTCTTCCCGGATGAGAAGGCGCTTTTACTGAATTTTATCCTCGATAACGATTTGGTAGTGAAGCACCTCTTGAATACTCATCTGCATTTTGACCATATATTCGGAAATAATTTTATATACGAACAGTTTCATCTGGAAACAGAGGCAAACAAAGGAGATGAATTTCTTCTGGAGCAATTGCCGGCCCAATTGCAAATGTTCGGCTTTAAGAATGAAAGTGCTGAAATCCCCCGGATTAGCAAGTATCTGAATGAAAACGATGTGGTGACATTCGGTAATCAGAGATTTATAGTTCTGGAAATACCGGGACATTCGCCGGGCAGCATCATTTTCTATAATCAGGATGCAGGCTGTGCTTTTGTCGGAGATGTATTGTTCAGGGGAAGTGTAGGGCGTACCGACCTTGCCGGAGGAAGCCATGAACAGCTTATTGCCGGTATAAAGAGCAAACTGCTCACACTGCCTAAAGAAACAGTCATATATTCAGGCCACGGGCCATTAACTACAATAGGAGAAGAAATCAAAAGTAATTTTTATTTACAATAAAACAGAACGGGAAGGACATGAAAAGCGAAAGATTCCAACATCGCCATATTGGCATCAATGCAGAAGAAGAGAAAATAATGTTGGCTAAAATCGGGGTGAAAACCCTTGATGAGCTGATAGATCAGACGATTCCTCAGAATATCCGTTTGCAAAGAGGATTGAGTTTGCCGGAAGCTCTTAGTGAACGCGAATATGCCGAAGAAATGGCACTGATAGCTTCGAAAAACCGTATATGCGCTTCGTATATAGGGATGGGATGGTACGATACAGTATGCCCTGCACCTATTTTCCGTAATGTATTCGAAAATCCGGTTTGGTACACATCTTATACACCATACCAGGCGGAAATATCTCAAGGCCGTCTCGAAGCCTTAATGAACTTTCAGACAATGGTGAGCGAGTTGACAGGTCTTCCTCTATCTAATTGTTCCCTGCTAGATGAAGCTACAGCAGGAGCCGAAGCGGCAGCAATGATGCATGCCCTTCGCAGTCGCGATCAGGTGAAAAACGGAGCAAACAAATTGTTTGTTGATAAAAATATATTTCCGCAAACACTCGCAGTAATTAATACCCGTGCCGTACCACAAGGTATAGAGGTCGTGGTTGGCGATTATAAGGTGTTTGATATTAACAGTGAATTTTTCGGTGCTGTTATCCAATACCCGAATTCGAACGGTAGTGTAGAAGACTATACAGCTTTCACGGAAAAAGTGCATGCAGCAGGATGCAAAGTCGCTGTAGCTACCGATCTGATGGCGTTGACCTTGTTAGTTCCTCCGGGAGAATGGGGCGCAGACATTGCTTTCGGAAGCAGCCAACGGTTTGGTATTCCGATGTTTTATGGGGGCCCTTCAGCCGGATTCTTTGCAACAAAAGAAGAAAACAAACGGAATGTGCCCGGACGTATCATCGGTGTATCGAAAGACGCTTATGGTAAGTCGGCGTATCGTATGGCATTACAAACCCGCGAACAGCATATCAAGCGGGAGAAAGCAACGTCGAATATTTGCACTGCTCAGGCGCTGTTGGCTACTATGGCCGGTTTCTATGCCGTATATCATGGGCCTAAAGGCTTGAAGGAGATTGCAAAACGGATTCACTCCGCAACAGCATTGATTGCAGATGAACTGAAAGAACTGGGCTATACTGTCCTTAATGAACAGTATTTTGATACCTTAAAAATAGGTTTGGCCAGTGGTGTCTCCCAATATTCTCTGCGTGAATATGCTGAAATGCGTGATATCAATCTGCGTTATTACGAAGGTGGGGAAGTCGGTATCAGCATAGATGAGGCTATTACGGAATATAAAGCCCACGAACTTCTGGCTGTATTTTCCCTTGCAGCCGGACGTATGGAGGTATTTATGATTGATGATCTTCCCGAAAAATTGACTATCAAAGATGAATTCCTCCGTAAAAGTGAATACCTGCAGCATGAAGTATTTAATTCATACCATACAGAAACCGAGTTGATGCGCTATATTAAACGCCTCGATAGGAAAGACATCTCTCTGGCACAGTCCATGATATCCCTTGGTTCATGTACTATGAAACTGAATGCAGCATCAGAATTACTCCCTCTTTCATTGGGCGGGTTCCAGAATATCCATCCTTTTGCACCTCAGTCGCAGACTCAGGGATATAATGAATTGATAGAAGAACTGGGTGAATATCTTAAAGAAATAACAGGCTTTGCCGGGGTTAGTTTCCAACCTAATTCGGGTGCAGCCGGAGAATATGCCGGCCTGATGACAATCCGTAAATATCAGGAGAGTATCGGACAGGGGCATCGCAACATTATCCTTATTCCTGCGTCGGCTCACGGTACTAATCCTGCATCCGCTATACAGGCCGGATATGATACTGTTACAATAGATTGCGATACACATGGGAATGTAGTACTGGAGGATTTGCAAGCGAAAGCTGATCTGCATAAAGATAATCTGGCAGGATGTATGATTACATATCCGTCTACACATGGTATTTTCGAAAAGGAGATAAAGGAAATGTGCAAGGTTGTCCATGAAAAAGGAGGACAGGTGTATATGGACGGAGCAAATATGAATGCACAGGTTGGACTGACCAATCCGGGCTTTATCGGTGCCGATGTCTGTCACCTCAATCTCCATAAAACATTTGCTATCCCTCATGGCGGCGGCGGCCCTGGTGAAGGTCCTATTTGTGTGGCTGAGCACCTGATCCCGTTTCTTCCTCACCATCCCGAGCTGGATGGCAGTACGGTGAATACTGTTGCTTCTGCTCCGTTTGGCAGTGCGGGGATATTGCCTATTACTTATGGATATATCCGTATGCTGGGTTCAGAAGGTCTTACGCATGCGACAAAAATAGCTATACTGAATGCAAACTATCTGGCCGAATGCTTTAAAGATACTTATGGTGTCGTTTACAGAGGTACATCGGGCAGGGTAGGACATGAATTGATTCTGGAATGTCGCAAGGTGAAGGATACATCCGGTATAACAGAATCGGACATTGCCAAGCGTTTGATGGATTACGGTTACCACGCTCCTACATTGTCTTTCCCCGTACACGGTACATTGATGATAGAGCCTACCGAGAGTGAAAGCCTTGCAGAACTTAACCGTTTTGTAGATACAATGAACCAGATATGGGAGGAAATCAAGGAAGTGGAGAATGGTACATATACTAAAGAAGATAATGTACTGGTGAATGCTCCTCATCCTGAATATGAAGTATGTGCCGACGAATGGAAACATGCTTATCCGCGATCTAAAGCAGCTTATCCTCTTCAGTTTGTAAAGGATAATAAATTCTGGATAAATGTAGCCCGTATAGATAATGCATTTGGTGATCGGAACCTGATTACCTGTCTGTGTGATATGGGATAATGTCTCTATTTTAATGGAACAGTAGATTGTGAATTGTTCTAAACATATAAAAAGAGTTTAAACTAAAATCGTATTAATTTGTTTATTGTAAGAATAGACACAAAATTGTGAAACTATGAAATTGAAATTATTTTTAATGACGGTTATTTTAATGATGGGTATAAGTACAACAGTAGATGCTCAGAATAAAAAACCATTGAAGAATGATAAAGAGACAGTTCTATTCGATGTGTCAATGACTTGTGAGAATTGTCAGAAGCGTATTGAAAAGAATATTGCATTCGAAAAAGGAGTTACGGATATGAAGGTAGATCTTGAAAATAAAACAGTACAGATCGAATTCAAGAAAACTCAGACAACGGTGGAGAATCTTAAAGCCGCAATTGAAAAATTAGGCTATGAGGTTAAGATACATAATAGTGAACAGAAAAAATAAAATAGAAAGATGAAAAAATTATTTATCATTATTGCAACTATGGGATTGATGTATAGCTGTGGTGGTGGCACTCAGAAAGGACAGGAAGAAAAAGCTTCTGTTGATGAATTCTCTGAAATCGCAAAACAAGTGAAAGATGAGCATAACGCTAAAAATTCACTTGATTATCAAGGAACATATACAGGTAAAATACCTACAGCCAGTGGTGAAGGTATGGTTGTTTCCATTACATTATCTGATAGTACATTTGTTAAAAATACAGAGTATGTAAATAAGAAAAACAGTAAATCGGAAGAAAAAGGAAAATATACCTGGAATGCTGCCGGTAATACCATAGTTCTGGATGGTGTTAAAGATGCGCCTAATCAGTATTTTGTAGGAGAGAATACATTGACTCAGCTGGATATGGAGGGTAATAAAATTACCGGAGATATGGCCGACCTGTATATTTTGAAGAAATAATTCTTTGATGTTTTATATAAAGAAAGCCACCTCAAAAAATGAAGTGGCTTTCTTTATATTCATCAATTTATTTCACAGTATTGATACCATTAAATTCAGCTTGTTTTATAGCCCAAGCCATTATATTGCCAAATAATATTGAATTATATACTGTCTGATTAACATTTCCCATAGCAGACTCACCATAATCGATACGTGGTATAGGTTGCATAGAAGAATTAATAGTGAATGGGCAAATACCTTTATCTAAATATGTATTGCCGTAATACGGGCCCAGATTTGAATTAAAGCCACCATCACCTACCCAGAAGAGATTTAGAGTTTTATGTCTAAACATTGTGACACCGGGAAGTATATTGGCTCCTGTAGCATTTAACCGACTTCCACCACTATATGTGTATATATCACCTGCGGGCAGCCCCTGTATAACATATGTCTGCGAAGCATCTTCTCCCCATAGTTTTCCTCTGGCGTCGCCAAACGGCCCGTTCAATATTTCATCATTTATAGAGCTCAACGGGTAAACAGCACTTCTTGCATTTTTCATACCCCCTGTGATGTTAGAATCAGCGAAAATGTTGCGAAAGAGGGCCTCCGCGCTCACTGCATTACTTGTATAGTATTCTGTAAACATAACCAGAACACCGCCTTTATTCAGATATTCTGTAAGTTGTTGTATCGTATTTGCATTAAAAGATACGAAAAAGCCCAGGACAACAATATCCGGATTCTTAGCCAACTCGGTGCTAAGCGCTGTTGCATTTATATAACCCGCACCGTCGATATTACCCTGGGTCTCACCTTTTATATAGCTGTAAGAAAACGGCTTCTCCACTTTTACCGTACTATTCTCCAAAGAGCCAAAATTTATATCAGCATTCATCACCGCCAGCGATGCCGAATTTTGAATATAATATCCATAGTTTGTATTATAATAACCTATTCCCAATATCTTTTTGGGAGTATAACACATATATACAGTAGCTTTACATGTGGCTACTGTTTTCTTACTATTCGAAGTAATAGTAAATACCTTATCATCCATACTATTAGGTACTCCATATCCTAATAATTTAACGGGCTGACTAGTATTATTTAATGTGCCTTCGGCTTTGAAATAAATACCATCGACAGTATTGGTTTCTATAATATATGTAGCACCCAATGCTTCTGCATCTACAGTTAATACCATGTCTATATAATGCTCATCTGTATCGAGCGGAACATCGATTTTATAAACCCCTCTCACCTTAGTCTTACTACAATCCATCGAATAGAGAGGCTTCTTCGAAGAATCTTCCACCTTCACATACAGAGGATCGCATGAAGACAATGGTTTTCCATTAAAAACGATCTTCATCAAATCACCATTACTACCCGCACCTGTAGCCGGCGTGTAATCAATTGGCGTACCAGCACCGGGCACTGTTATAAAATAATACCCTGTTGTCATAAATATACCCGATGCAGTAAAATAATATCCATTATCCGGATCCGGCATAATAGTGACTGTATAAGCTCCTGCTTTTGTTACAAGTAAAGGTATAGTCATGTAATTGGATGAATTCAATGACACCTTATTCTGATATTGTCCATAGAAGTTTAAAGAATCGCAATTGGTTATGGTAACAATTGCATTTCCCATTTTTTCCTGAAAACAGTTCCACTTTTCACCATCCCACTGATTTAAGCCCAAACATAATTCGTTTTCATCATCTGCTACTAAATTATATACAATAAGCCCGGTATGAGCTAATTTTTCGGATGCATATTCCGGATCCACATCATCCGGATTATAGGTGGGATCATCAAAATTTGAGGGATTATATCCAACTTCTCTAACAAAGGGATATAGCTGATATTTCCTTTCCAGACTCACTCTTGGCAAAAGTAGCCCTCCTTTATCGACGGTGGGGCCTCCCGTCTTATCTATTTTCTCCTTTATATCCAGCAAGGCAGCTTTTTCCGGTGGGTTATTAGATCCAACGGTAACCTGAGCTTTCAATCCGGACGTAAGTAATAGCATGACTAACATGCCATACAGCCAACAGAATCTCTGTAATGTCATAAATTAAAATTAGTAAG
The DNA here is from genome assembly GCF_900079725.1 of uncultured Dysgonomonas sp. Taxonomy (NCBI): domain Bacteria; kingdom Pseudomonadati; phylum Bacteroidota; class Bacteroidia; order Bacteroidales; family Dysgonomonadaceae; genus Dysgonomonas; species uncultured Dysgonomonas sp. The sequence goes on along the minus strand of NZ_LT599032.1, from coordinate 1,732,372 downwards.
TAATTATTCTATAGTTTTGTCAATCACGTTATTGTTTTATAAAAAGAAATTTAGCCAACAATAGTTCTGCACGACGGTATACTGCAACGAACCTTCTCAGGCATGGAAAAGAGCAGATATAAGAAGACAAACAATGCTAATGCAAAACTATTGTTGTCTAAATTTCTTTTACTTATTTCATCATAAAACTTTATAAAACAATTTTTAAAGAACTACTAAACACGACGGGTAAATACTTCATCATAAAAGATTAGATCAGGAAAAAATCCTCTTTTTAGATATTGTAAGTTTTGTCTCTACATATAGATACTATTTATAATAATATCTATCCCTATATTTGTCTTTAATTCATCTTATCGAATACCAAAATTAAATATTCACATTTTATATAATCAGCATAAATGTGAAAATAAAGCATTTTCGTTTGTCAATAAAAGAGGCATACAAACACCCCGATTCCTAGAAAATGACAATACGCTTAACTCTGTCAAAGTGTAAGATTCTCTATGTTTTTAACATACTCATTTTGCTTATTAAAGAATTCCGAACGCTGAATCTCATTACTTTGAGATATAAGTGTAGAATATTTCAACAATGAGTCGATCCACATTTTATGTCTCTTCGAAACCTCTGTATTATACACCGTAATAGGATCTGTATAAGTCCAAAACTGTGTTCCGGTCTCATTATCATGCCTAAACCAGATACTATTTGATGCAATATTTAGAGTAGAGCAATACAAGTCTGTTTTTACACCATTCTCATCAATCCCTTTTCTTGTATCATTTTCAAGTTTATTGATTACTTTATATAAGTCTTCCTGCAAAAGAAAGAGCTCTTCCTTTGTTATCAATCTACGCCTGTAAAAATAAATTATTTCTTTCACTGTAGACAAAATAAAACTGGGGCACAATATAGCTGTAACCTGATTTACCTTAGTTGCCGCATAGCGGTATCTTTTATGAACAGTAGAGACCTGAGAGGGCGGCGAGAATTCAGATAAATAAAAATTGAGAGGAACCTCCTGTGTCTTATGTATCCATTTGTAATAATAGAATTTTGACAAATTCTCATATAACATATAATAAGGAAAAGGCAACTGGTTTGCGGTAAAGAATATTTCCGACTCTTTACTTTTTTGCATCTTTTTATATATCTCAGCTGCAACATCCACTATTTCGGAATACACATCCAATGGATCTGCCGATTTGGGAACGGGTAAATCAAAAAAAGCTCTGTTCTTTTGTTCTTGTCCTGCTATTTCATCTAAAGAAAGTCCCAGCTTTAGAGAGATAGCAATAACTTCTTCGAAAGTAAAAGGAATCTCATTTCTTATCCGCCTATATGCCGATTCCCTGCTTAGATTCAATAAATCCATTAGAAACGAAACAAGCTTCTCCCCTTCCGGCAGAGAATTGTTTATTGATGTAACAAGCATTTCATTTATTATAGTTTTCATAAAAAAAGAAGACACCCCAGGTAAGGTGGTATAGTTATTAATAAATATTTGTGTATTTGCATTTAAAAACAATGCATTTTAGCTTTAAACAAAAATAGACGTTCTAAAGTCATTGACAAAGCACATTTCAGTCAATTTAGCTCGATTTTAAACATATATATGATTCAAAACAAACAACCAGAGTTTAAAATAATACCAAAAAGTGAACAATAGAATATAATAAACAAATAATGACACAATAAACATGTTTATCGATAATAATAAAGCATAAAATGACACTAAAGTAAGATGACCTCCTTTTTGCAACCAAATTAGCATTTATATTCAACAAGGATATTTCAATAAAGGCCACAACAAAAAAGGCTACCAATATTTTAAATCGGCAGCCTTCTCGCTATTTAATTAAGTCTATCTCGCTATATTAATATTTAAAACTACTTCCACCTACAAATTCTCTCAACAAAGATGTTGGTGGCAGCTCCCTGTCATTTATATAATTGAAGTATTTCAGAAATTTAAGTAATCTATGTGCCTCTGCATATTCAGGAGCATTGTTAGGCACCTGAGACAGAATTGGTTCTGCATAACGGCGCAAAGCTGCAAATTCATACATCATAGCCGAATTAAACATCACATCTGCATTTTCCTGATACGGAAAAATCCATTTATCTTCCCCTTTACGTACGCTCGCCCAACGTGACAGAGTATCTATAGCTGAATAGCTACGATAGCGATAGTCTCGAATCAAACGGCGCAGCAAACGGTTATCAGTTGTAGGTATCCAGTTATGATTATCCAATGAAATCGTTGTTAAAGCCGAAACATATATCTTGAATTTCTGATAATCGGGAATTGCAATTGTTAAATCCGGGTTCAACCCATGTATGCCTTCTATAACTAATATTGTATGCTCATCGAGCTTTAGTTTATCACCTTTATATTCTCTTTGGCCGGTAGTAAAGTTAAATGTCGGCAATTCAATTTCCTCACCTTTCAACAAACTTTCCAGATCTTCATTAAATTTAGGTATATCCAAAGCATATAATGATTCAAAATCATATCCGCCATCTTCATCCAGAGGCGTCTTATCACGATCTACAAAATAATTATCGAGAGAAAGCCCCACTGGCTTTAAGAGATTTACCATAAGTTGGACCTCAAGACGCATACGAAACGTAGTTTTTCCAGACGATGAAGGCCCTGATATAAGCACAACTCTAACCCCGTCTTCGGAGCGGGCTGCGATTTGCTCGGCAATATTAGCAATCGTTTTTTCCTGATAGGCTTCTGACACTTTTATAACTCCCGGCATCAAGCCTTCCTGATTGGCTTTATTCATATCGCCAACATTATCCAACCCTATTATATTAAGAAACTTAAGGTGCTCTTTGTATACATTATACATCTTCGGTTGTTCTATAACAGGCTCAAGTTCAATAGGATTACTACGGTTAGGTACACGCAGCAGCAAACCATCATTATACAAGAGTAAGTCATATATATCTATGTATCCGGCAGATGGGACAAGGCAACCATAAAAATAATCGACAGAGTCTCCCAGACGGTAGTATTTAGAATACATCTCACCTGAAGTCTCCAGCAGAATGGCTTTATCTTCAAAACCTCTCTCCCTGAACATTTTTACAACCTGCACTGTCTCTTCTTCTACCCCTTCGAAACGCATATCAGCATCAATATATTCTCGTATCTTCGTTTTTATAGATTCAATAGCTGCCTGATCTATAACAGAAGATACATTGATAATACGGCAGAAATAGCCGAGCGAAATCGGATGTTCTATATAAAGTTGCCCTTCCGGAAAAATTTCCGAAACTGCTTTTGCCAGTAAGAAGCACAGTGAACGCACATAAGTCCGCATCCCTGAAGGCTCTGTCAGCTCAACGAATGTCACTGTTTTATTATGATAGGCCTGATAGTCCAGCGGTTCAGTCTTATTATTAACCCTTGCATTCACAACCGGAAATTCTGTCTTCAGAGAAAAACCTTTCATTATATCAATCAGGCTTGTCCCTACGGGGAAGTCCTTATAACTGTCTGTATTTGTGCAGTGAATAGTTACCTTATTTTCCATGTTTTGTCTAGTTGAATAATTAAAATAACGAAGGATGTCTTTAATAAAAAACATCCTTGAATTATAAAGTTAAGAAAAATAATCAACTTATAGCTGCAATCCTGATTCTTTCAGCATCTGAAAAGCACTTATTTAAATCTTTTTATGAAAAGTCCTTATATCAAAGGCATCCCCAGACTTTCGGCTTCCACTCGCATTTTTGCCGGCCATATACCAGCCTGTATTTCACCTATATGTGCTTTGCGTAAGTAAAACATACATAGTCGGGACTGACCTATTCCGCCTCCGATAGATTGAGGGAGTTCTCCATTAAGCAAACGTCTGTGAAAATATAATTGTGTACGATCTTCCTGTCCTGATTTTTTCAATTGCTCAAGTAACACTTCCCTATTAACACGAATGCCCATTGAGGAAAGCTCCATTCCCTGGCCCAACACCGGATTCCAAACAATAAGATCTCCATTGAGTCCATTAAATCCATTTTCAGATCTTGTCGTCCAGTCGTCATAATCGGGAGCACGCCCGTCATGTGGTTCACCATTGCTCAGTTCTCCTCCAATACCTATAATAAAAACAGCGCCATATTCTTCCGCCACTTTATTTTCCCGTTCTTTAGATGAAAAGCCCGGATATTTTTTCAACAATTCCTCTGCATGAATAAACTTAATTTCACTAGGCAAAATCGGCACTATAGCAGGGAATGCCTCATATACAAGATATTCGGTACGAACCAGGGCTGCATAAATACGACGAACAACTTCCTTTAAAAAATCGAGATTACGATCTTCCGGAGACATCACCATCTCCCAATCCCATTGATCTACATACAGAGAGTGCAAATTACCTAATTCCTCATCTGCACGGATTGCATTCATATCTGTGTAAATGCCATACCCTTCATTTATTCCATAATCAGCCAAAGTAAGACGTTTCCATTTTGCCAGTGAATGAACAATCTCAGCGCGTTCATCCCCCATATCTTTTATAGGAAAGTTAACGGCACGTTCCACACCATTCAGGTCATCATTTATCCCCATTCCTTTTAAGACAAATAAAGGAGCGGTAACACGACGCAACCGAAGTTCTGATGATAAGTTTTGTTGGAAGAAGTCTTTTATTCGCTTGATTCCCATTTCGGTTTGTTGTAAGTCAAGCAAAGCATGGTACTGTTTTGGTTTTATTAAATAGCTCATTTTGGTATTTTGAACGTTTTTGCTGTTAAATAACACGCAAAGTTAACCTTTAAATATTAATATGGAAACATTTTCACACCAATTAATACATTATGTCATTCCACTCTAAACATATATCATCCCCATAGATAAGCATTTACGGTTGGCTGATGAATAAAAATAATGTATCTTTGCCCCAGTCGAATCCGAACTTAGACGAAAATGCCATAAAAACTCTAATTATCATAAACTACTAATGCCTAATAGAAAGATTAACAGAAGAAAGTTTCTTAAAGTTGCTGCCGTTACCAGTGCAGCAGGATTAATTACCGCAACAGGAATATACAAACTGACAGAATTCTCTAGTAATGCGAAAGGTAAAATTGTCATAATCGGTGGAGGAGCCGCCGGCCTCAGCATGGCTGCCCTGCTGCAACGCTGGTTGGATGAACCGGACATCACCCTTATCGATCCCAGCGATCGCCAATACTATCAGCCTGGATTCACCCTGGTTGCATCGGGGGTGTACACTCCTGATGAAGTATGGAAAGATCAGAAAGGTTGTGTACCCAGTCAGACAAAATGGATAAAGGATAGTGTAAAGGAAGTAAATCCTGTGAGCAATCAGATAGTAACAGAATCAAACGGTAATATAAGCTATGATTTTCTTGTACTTACTCCCGGGTTACAAATAAACTGGGAGAAAACAGAAGGAATCAGCAAAGATACATTAGGCCTGGGGAATGCCCATTCTATCTATGATTTCGAAGGAGCTCAGAAAACATGGACTGCCATCCAGGAATTCTCCAAAACGGGAGGAAAAGGTATCTTTACAGATACTTACACCAAACATAAATGCGGAGGTGCTCCTAAAAAAATATGCTTATTGACAGAACATTATACTCGCAAGCAAGAAACAAGAGACAACGTTACCCTCAGCTATTACACCGCGGCAAATGAGCTTTACGATGTACCGTATTATACTCCACGTTTACTAGAAATATACAATGAACGGAATATTCCGATACATTTGACTACCCGCCTGAAAGGAGTAGATACTTCCGCTAAACGTGTGTATATGGATCATATAGAAACTGTCGGGGATGAAAAAATCATAACGCCTATCACCGAAGACTATGACTTCCTGCACTTCACACCTCCTATGTCTGCTCCCGATTTTGTAAAGAATTCAGGGCTATCCTGGACTGAGGGAAAATTAGCCGATGAAGGCTGGGTCATGGTAGACAAAGAGACATTAGTGCACAAGACATATTCCAATATTATTTGTTTAGGTGATTGCGCGGGAATTCCTACCAGCAAAACTTCTGCCGCTGTGCGTAAACAAGTTCCTGTAGCTGCAATGAATCTTATTTCTCTGATGGACGGTAAGTCTCCGGAGATGAAATACAATGGATATGCAGCATGCCCTATCGTCACCGACTACGGGCATGTTCTTCTTTGCGAATTTGATTATGATAAAAATCCTCAGCCATCAGCACCTTTTACCATGATGGATATGTCGAAAGAGCAAGCAGCAGCATGGCATCTAAAGGTAAAGGTTTTGAAACCATTGTATTTTAACGGGATGTTAAACGGATATGGCTTGTCGTAACAAGATATGAAATTCCTGAACCCCGATTGGAAGTGGCTTTCTCTATATTATGAAGTTTAGGGTTATTCCTCCTCAGGAGCAGTATTTACATACTTTTCGTTCTGTAGTTGCTGTTGTTGTTCATATAATTCAAATATATGATTGCGAAAAGTTGTGTTGCGTTGTAGCTTATTGTAGGCTTCTTTTGCCGCTTTCTGCTGCGATTCTTTTTTGGAGTAACCTGTGCCAAGGCCAGCTTGCTCTCCCATAATTATCACAGCTGTTTTGAATATAGGAGTATTGTTCTCGTCAACAAAGCTATCGATAAGATCAAAACTAACAGATATCTTTTGCTTCTGACTCCATTCTATCAATCTGGATTTATAATTGGCCTCTAGTTCTGCTACAGATTCTATGTTCAGATGTTCCTGTATAAGGCGCTCAAAAACAAATCGTTTTGCAGCTCTATAGCCCTGATCAAGATATATGGCACCAATGAATGCTTCCAGTGCATTGCCATACATGTGCGTATTCGGAGTTGTATTCCGGGTCGATGTTTTGATGAGTTTATCTATGCCGATCTCCAAAGCAAGCCTGTTTAGCGTTTCGCGTTGGACAATCTTAGAGCGCATATTGGTAAGGAAGCCTTCTTTCTTATATTCGAATTCTTTGAATACAATATCAGCTACGATTGCATCCAGAATAGCGTCACCGAGGAATTCGAGGCGTTCGTTATTGATCCATCTGCCGTCTTTCAGTTTTATCGACGATGACTTATGTAATAAGGCCTGTTCGTATAATGTAATATTGTACGGATAGAACCCAAGTATTTTGCAAAAAGATACATAAGGCTCCTTCCCTCTTTTAGGAAGAAGCCTCATACCTCGATATATCTTTTTAAGCACGTTGTTTTCCTATTTCTTAAACTTTTTGACTATCACACATGCATTATGTCCGCCAAAACCAAATGTGTTGGAAAGTGCTACATTAACAGTTCTCTTTTGAGCCTTGTTGAATGTAAGGTTCAGTTTGTAATCTATTTCAGTATCTTCATCACCTTCTGTAAAGTTGATTGTCGGAGGAACGATATCGTTCTGAACCGCCAATACACAGAACATGGCTTCCAAAGCTCCTGCTGCACCCAATAAGTGGCCGGTCATTGATTTGGTAGAACTGATGTTCAGATTATATGCATGCTCACCGAATACTTCTTTGATAGCTTTTATCTCAGACGGGTCACCTACCGGGGTCGATGTTCCGTGTACATTGATATAATCCATATCAGTAGGGCTCATGTTTGCATCTTGCAGAGCATTTCTCATTACCAACTTAGCTCCTAATCCTTCCGGGTGAGAAGCAGTTAAATGATAAGCATCTGCAGACATACCTCCGCCAACTACTTCTGCATAGATTTTAGCTCCACGGGCAAGGGCATGTTCCAGTTCTTCGAAAATAAGACATGCAGCACCTTCTCCCATGATAAACCCATCGCGGCTGGCGCTAAATGGACGTGAAGCTGTTTCTGGCGAATCATTGCGTGTAGATAATGCAGTCATGGCATTAAAACCACCGACACCGGCAGCTGTAATAGCTGCTTCCGCACCGCCCACTACAATAACATCGGCCTTACCCATACGGATAATGTCGAAAGAGTTTATAGCACTATGAGTAGATGAAGCACAGGCCGAAACGGTTCCGTAGTTAGGGCCGCGTAGACCATGACGAATCGAAATAAGTCCTGCTGCAATATCCGAAATCATCTTAGGGATAAAGAAAGGATTGAATTTTGGTCCGTTTTCTTCATTTTTTGCATAATAACTGACTTCTTCTTCGAAAGTCTTTATACCACCAATGCCAGCGGAGAAGATAACACCTATACGATCGCAGTTCTCTTTTTCAAAATCAAGTTTTGAATCCGCGATAGCTTCTTCGGAAGCACCTATAGCAAGTAATGTATATCTATCGCATTTGCGCATTTCTTTCCTGTCCAGATAGACAGAAGGATCATATCCTTTAACTTCGCAAGCGAATTGTGTTTTGAATTTTGACGCGTCAAAATGAGTAATAGGTCCAGCCCCACTCACCCCGTTTATGGCGTTGTTCCATGTAGTGGCTACATCGTTGCCAAGAGGAGATACCGAGCCTAGACCTGTTACTACTACTCTTTTTAATTCCATAAGTAAATATTGGAAAAAAAATTATTTTGCATTTGCTTCAATGTAAGAGACAGCATCTCCTACTGTAGCGATTTTTTCAGTCTGATCATCTGGAATAGAAATGCCGAATTCTTTTTCAAATTCCATGATTAATTCTACTGTGTCAAGTGAGTCAGCTCCTAGGTCGTTTGTAAAGCTAGCAGTATCTGTTACTTCAGATTCTTCTACACCTAACTTATCAACAATAATTGCTTTCACTTTTGATGCTACTTCTGACATAATTTCTAGTTTTGATTAATAATAAATTTTTATTTCTAATTTTGTCGGTGCAAAGTAACAGTTTTTTATACATATGAAACAAATATTTTGTGGATAAAATAGTTAAAATTGCACATTTTTTTTGTTTGTGTGCAGGCATCTTAAATTATACTTAATGACTAAAATCGCAATTTTCGCCTCCGGGTCAGGTTCTAATGCAGAGAATATAATAAAGTATTTCGCAAATAATGAGACTGTAAGTATAAAGCTCATCATTTCGAACAAAGAAGATGCATATGTACATCAGCGGGCTAAAAATTTAGGGGTAGATTCTGTTACATACTCAAAAAACGACTTTTACCATACAGATAAAGTTCTTGAGTGCTTGTTGCAAAGGGAGGTCGATTTTATTGTATTGGCGGGCTTCCTGCTGAAAATTCCGGAAAATCTGCTACAGGCATATCCTGATAAGATAATTAACATACATCCGGCCTTACTGCCAAAATTCGGGGGGAAAGGTATGTATGGAGATAATGTACATAAAGCAGTGGTCGAAGCGGGTGAGTCGGAATCGGGGATTACGATACATTATGTAAATGAAAATTACGATGAAGGAGCAATTATCTTTCAGGCTAAATGCCCGGTTTCCGCTACTGATGGTTATGAAGATGTTGCAAAAAAAGTACATGAACTGGAGTACACATACTTTCCTGTAATTATAAATAAGGTGCTGAACGGTTAATCTTTATATTGATTTTGTAGCCTTTCTTTTATCCTGCGAACTGACTTTTTGGGAACAGTTTTAGGGGTATTATCCTGCTGTTTCTTTTCTTCAACTTTAGCAGGTTTCTCCTGATTTTCTACATTGTTATTAATTGTAGTAGTGCTACTGTTGTTATTGCTATTATAATGTTGTTGTCTTATGGTTGACTGAGGAGGATTGGCTACCCGTTTAATACCTGGTCTGTTTATTATGTAAGTAGCATTTTCATCTGTACCTACTTTTTCATCATTTACAGTTCTGGAGATAATCCTGGTTGTTGATTCAGTCGCACTTTTTTCTTCAGGTATATCTGTTTCCTCTGTTTTTACAACACGGTCTACTAGCTTGCCATCGGCAGTGATCTCCCTTCTAATAACAGGTTCCGGAGCTTTAGGTGCTTTTTTCTTTGCTTCAGAGGTGTTGTTTACAGGTACAGTGGTTGCCGTAGTAGCTACATTATTGTTGAATAAATAGTCATTTGTCAGATCGATAGGGATTTTTAATCTATTCAGCGTTTTTTCTGATACAAGGTACCAAATCTCACCGAATGGATTTCCCGAAGCAGTATCGGTAACCCGCATCTCACGTTTAATAACTTCCGATGGATAGAGCTGGTTGGTTACAGAAAACGGTACTTCCAGCCCATTAATGTAATAGGTCGGCTTTCCGTTAAATCCGATATACATATTGGTTAATTCCTGAATAGAGGCATCTTTTTTCATCAGGCTGTCAGCTATGTTCATAGCAGCTTGTTCTTTCTTTTTCCTGTTCCGGTAATCTCTGGCAAGCCGGAAGCCTAAAGCATCATTTCTTTCGTTGTTGATCTTCTTTTCTTCACCGACTTCACGTAACAACCGGTCTATATCGAGAACGGCTTCCTCTAAGTTACTATAATTGGGGTCTGTTTCGCCAAAGATAGAATCAATTTCTGCGTTTTGGCTTTTCCTGAATAAAAATTTGGAGTATTCATCAGTCAGTCCACCGCTGATGGTATTTACGACACGAGTAGTATCACCTGTGCTGATAACATATATCCTTTTTCCTATCTGTTCAGCCTCTTTCTTTGTAGGAGCCCTATATATCTGGGCTTCTGCAAATAGCGGGATAAGCAGTAGGAGTGTTAATGTTATTATATATTTGCTTGTACTCATTTGTGTCTCTTTATGTAATTTATGTATTTGATATAGTAACCCTAGTTAGTATATACGCAACAAATATACAAGTTTTTATTGAAAGATATTTTACTCTTACAAAATTTAGCATAATTAGAATTTCATTTTATTATTTTATAAACTTGCAATCCTTGATAAGGTTGTAGATATTTGCTACTTTTGCACATAATAAATCAACTATAAAAATATTAATTCATGGCAACACCTCCGTTTAAGTATCAGGAAACTTTCCCTCTTGGAAAAGATACAACAGAGTATTATCTCTTGTCGAAAGACTTCGTTTCTACCGCAAACTTTGAAGGTCAGGAAATTTTAAAAGTATCACCCGAAGCACTTACTTTATTAGCTCAGCATGCATTCCATAATGTGGAGTTTTTGCTTCGTCCTGAGCATCAGGAGCAGGTTGCAAAAATTCTCTCCGATCCTGAAGCCAGTGATAACGATAAGTTTGTGGCGCTTACTTTTTTGCGTAACTCCGAGATCTCGGCTAAAGGTATACTTCCGTTCTGTCAGGATACAGGCACAGCGATTATAATGGGTAAGAAAGGCCAGAATGTATGGACCGGAGGAAATGATGAAGAGGCTCTCTCGAAAGGAGTATATAATACTTTTACGGAAGACAATCTGCGCTACTCGCAGAATGCGCCCCTGGACATGTATAAGGAAATAAATACAGGGAGCAACCTTCCTGCGCAGATAGATTTATATGCCGTAAACGGGGATGAATATAAATTCTTGTTCGTAGCCAAAGGTGGAGGCTCGGCTAATAAGACTTATCTTTATCAGGAAACAAAAGCATTGCTGACTCCCGGTAAGCTGGAAAAATTCCTTATAGAGAAAATGAAATCGTTGGGAACAGCAGCTTGCCCTCCTTATCATATTGCATTTGCTATTGGCGGCACTTCCGCCGAAACAAATCTGAAGACAGTGAAGATGGCTTCTACAAAATATTATGATAACCTACCTACTTCAGGGAATGAAGGTGGTCAGGCTTTTCGCGATCTGGAGATGGAGGCGAAATTATTGAAGGCAGCCCAGGAGTTAGGCCTGGGGGCGCAATTCGGTGGTAAGTTCTTTGCTCACGATATCCGTGTAATCCGTTTGCCTCGCCATGGAGCTTCTTGTCCGGTAGGAATGGGAGTATCCTGTTCGGCAGATAGGAATATTAAAGGTAAAATCAATAAGGACGGAGTTTGGTTGGAGAAACTGGAAGATAATCCGGCTCGTCTCATCCCTGAAGAATTACGCAATGCGGGGGAAGCCGGTGGAGTAAAGATAGACCTGAACCGTCCGATGAAAGAAATTCTTGCAGAACTGACTAAATATCCTGTTTCGACCCGTTTGTCCCTTACCGGCACAATTATCGTTGGGCGTGATATTGCTCATGCAAAATTGCAGGAACGAATCGATAACGGTGAAGGATTACCACAATATATAAAAGATCACCCTATTTACTATGCAGGTCCGGCAAAAACGCCGAAAGGCTACGCCAGCGGATCTATGGGGCCGACTACAGCGGGGCGTATGGATTCCTATGTAGACTCATTCCAGTCGCAAGGTGGCAGCCTTATCATGATTGCCAAAGGGAACCGCAGCCAGCAGGTAACAGATGCCTGTCATAAGCATGGAGGCTTCTATCTGGGTAGTATAGGTGGTCCGGCGGCTATTCTGGCACAGAACAGTATCAAGAGCCTAGAGTGTCTTGAGTATCCTGAACTAGGTATGGAGGCTATCTGGAAAATTGAGGTCGTTGATTTTCCTGCTTTTATTCTGGTAGATGATAAAGGAAATGATTTCTTCCAACAATTGAAGCCTATTAACTGTGCGACATGCTAAAATCATTTATATGATTATAAGACAAACAGGGGCTGAACTTTAAAGTTCAGCCCTTATTTTTGCTATTTGTCTGAATATAATCCTACATGGTTCCCCTCGCTATCGGCAAATACACAGAAGTAGCCACGGTTTTCTGCCTCTATTTTTGTTTTTGGGATAACAACTTTTCCTCCATTCGATTCTATTAAAGATAAGGCGAAAGCTATATCTTCACAGTTGAGGCTGATAAGCACTCCGTTTTTTGACGGGAGAAAATCTTCCGCCCATGAAATTGCGCCGGGCGACAAGCCGTCTTCGTCAGGGAAGAAAGCCATCTTTTCACTCTCGCAATCAAATTTTGGCATTTCGATTCCGAAAATAGTTTCATAAAATTTTACAGCCCTGCTAAAATTACTGCAAGGGATTTCGAAGAACGATACTAATCTTTTCATAAGTCTGAATTTAATATGTTAATTGACATTGCAAAAGTAGGGTATCAGGCTCTTCGAATCTTGTAAGAAAAGGACATTCAATCTGCTACGAGAAATAATCGGAATAAGGGGTGCAGACTGATATAAATTCGGGAGGAGTATAGCCGGCAAAAGCTTTAAATTCTTTTATCAGATGAGGTTGGTCGTAATATCCGCAATCGAAGGCCAACTCTGTGATATTAATATCCGGTGTGTTCTGTAGGGTATATAACGCCCTTTGAAAACGTACTATGCGTGTAAACTCTTTTGGGTTGATACCCACATATTCAGTAAATATACGGTTGAACTGCTTATAACTAAGGCATGCTATTTCGGATAAAGATCTAATACTGGACTGGTGCTTGTGATTTATAGCTTTTATTACTTCCGTTATCCGCTTCCGGTTGTGATTGTCGAATAGCCTTAGACGGGAAATAAGTGCGGATTCTATCAATGCTATTGCCTTATTGTTATCTTCTTCGTTATAAACACGATCTTCCAGCTCGCTCAGGGATTTATCGCTCAAGTCGTTAAGAGATACATCCATTCTGTAGAATTCATTCATAGGCATCGGAAAGAATGCCTTGGTTCCGAAAGGGTGGAAAACAACGACAATCATATTTACTTTACCGGTAGACACTAAATCCGTAAAACCTGTCGATTGTCCGCAAATAAATGATTGGGGTTGTATTTTATTATCGGATAGCGAGTTCATTCTGTCACCACGATGGAAAATCATTTGCATAAATCCCGTAGGGATTACCCGTTCCGAAACGGTATTAATCCCATCCATTTCTAATATCCAATAGTGCTTAACAAATGGAGCCAGTATTGGTGATGGCTTTATGAATCTGAAAGTTTCCATTAAGATAAATATATGAAAAAATAAAGCAGAAGCAAAGTTAAGCGCTTATCTTTTCTTTGTCTTGTAAAAAACGGACATTGTGATATAGTGAATAGGGCGATAAAATTATTTATCGCCCTATTCGCAAGTAAATCACATATTCTGATCGTTATTATAAACTACGTATTTTTGCATTACGAAACCAGATTAAGGAGTTTCCATGTTTTCCCTGCAAACCGATAAATCCTTTTGTCGGTAGTTCGGCAAATGGTTTAGGCAGCCAGCTCGGAATTTTTGTTCCATCAGGATTTGTTGTCCCCGAAGTCCATTTGCTCATATTCATCTCTGTGACTTTCTGTCCATTAAGTGTCACAGTGATATGCTGTCCTTCACATTTTATATGCATGTGGTTCCATTCTCCCGGTTTCTTTACTACTTTGTCTTTGTTTGCACCCAGATGGCCATAGATAGCACCGCATTTTTCGTATGGCTTGGCATTCTTGAAATGCTCGCTATGGTCATCGGCTATTTGTATTTCTACCGAATTGGGGATCCAGTTCTTGGTATCTGTACAGTAAACGACTACTCCGCTATTGGTTGCTTCATCTGTTTTGAATTCGAGATCAAGCTCAAAGTTTTCATATTGGGTGGTAGTCCAGATAGATTCGTCTTTTACTGCGCCGAGTACTCCGTCTTTTTCGCTCCATACTTCCGGGTTATAATTTGCATCTGAAAGATTAGTCCCGAAGAGTGGTTTCCATTTGTTTTTGTTAGCTGATAAAGCGGATAAAGAACAGGCAATTAATAAAATAGATAAGATCAAAAAGATACGTTTCATGGCATTTGTTTTTTAATAATACATTTAAATAAATCATAAGGTGAACAAATGTATCTCTTTTTTAACAATTAGATGTAAGGATTTCAAGAAATTATTATACTGATTAAATAAAAAAGACCGGACAATTTTGTCCGGTCTTTTTTATATAGTAAAGCGATTTATTTTACTTTATCTACAATTGCTTTGAACGCTTCAGGATGGTTCATAGCAAGGTCTGCAAGAACTTTGCGATTGATTTCCACTCCGTTTTTGTGAAGAGCTCCCATCAGGCGGGAATAAGACAATCCTTCAAGGCGTGCAGCAGCGTTGATACGTTGTATCCACAGTGCACGGAAGTTGCGTTTTTTAGCACGACGGTCACGGAATGCATAGGTAAGACCTTTTTCCCATGTGTTTTTGGCTACTGTCCACACATTTTTGCGGGCTCCGTAGTAACCTCTTGTTAGTTTTAATACTTTTTTTCTGCGGTTGCGCGAAGCAACATGATTGACTGATCTTGGCATAATTTACATTGTTTTGAATGTCAGCGGTTCCTTTCGTTTTGGAACTCTTTGGTGCATACATCCGGTTAATAAATCTTTAAAACTTGCTTTTGTAAAACGAAATAGATTATTTAAGAGCTAATAATTTTTTCACCGCTTTCTCGTCTACTTTGTGAACAAGTGAAGAGTGAGTAAGATTTCTCTTTTGTTTTTTCGTTTTCTTAGTCAGGATGTGACTTTTGAAAGCATGTTTTCTTTTGATTTTTCCTGATCCGGTAAGGGCGAACCTCTTTTTGGCACCGGAATTAGTCTTCATTTTTGGCATCTCAGTTTATTAATTTAATTATTTAAAGTACGAATACATACAAAGTATCCGTTTTATTCTTCGTTGTTCTCTTCTTTTGGTTTGTCTGCTTTTTTCTCTATAACCTTTTTCTCACCGTCTTTCGGTTTAGCCGGAGCCGGAGCTTTTGCTGGTTGCTTTTTAGGGGAAAGCATCATGATCATCTTCTTACCTTCAAGGGCAGGCAATTGATCCACTTTTCCTAAGTCTTCAAGTTCTGTAGCAAAACGTAGAAGAAGAACCTCTCCTTGTTCCTTAAACAGGATCGAACGTCCTTTGAAGAACACATAAGCTTTCACTTTTGCTCCTTCTTCGAGGAAGTTTTTCGCATGATTGAGCTTAAAGTTAAAGTCATGGTCATCGGTTTGTGGTCCGAAACGGATCTCTTTTACCACAACTTTTACAGACTTGGCTTTAGCCTCTTTCTGTTTTTTCTTCTGCTGATAAAGGAACTTCTGATAATCGGTGATTCTACAAACAGGGGGATCGGCTGTTGGAGAAATTTCAACTAAATCAAGTTCGAGGTCATCAGCTAGTCGTAAGGCTTCGTT
The DNA here is from genome assembly GCF_900079725.1 of uncultured Dysgonomonas sp. Classification (NCBI taxonomy): domain Bacteria; kingdom Pseudomonadati; phylum Bacteroidota; class Bacteroidia; order Bacteroidales; family Dysgonomonadaceae; genus Dysgonomonas; species uncultured Dysgonomonas sp. Next base: position 1,716,366 of record NZ_LT599032.1, on the reverse strand, counting down.
TATGGTGTATACACCTTGTTCTACATTGTCACCGACTAAACGGACTTCCCGAGCCCGAATATTTCCATTGATTTTGTGTAACTCTTCTTTGCGATTATTAAATCTGTTGTTTCTCATTCAAAAACTGTTAGAATTCCTTTATCTTTTTTATTTAAATATTTAATTTTCAAAAATATAAATAACGAATACTTAGGATTGCTGCTCCCATGCATTCATCATTTTCTCTACTTCTTCATTCAATTGGGCAGCAAAGTTAGTAAATTTCATCGAACCTTTATCACCTTCGCCCTGTTTTCTTACCGAAACTTCTTCTGTTTCTGCTTCTTTCTCGCCTACAATGAGCAAATAAGGGATTCTTTTCAATTCATTATCGCGGATTTTACGTCCGATCTTTTCATTACGGTCATCCACCTGCGAACTAATTCCCTGTTGTTTGAAATAGCTGTTCACTCTGTGAGCATAATCATTGAACTTCTCGCTGATAGGTAATATTACCACCTGGTCAGGCGCCAGCCATAACGGGAATTTACCCGCAGTATGCTCGATAAGTACTGCAATGAAGCGTTCCATCGAGCCAAACGGTGCACGGTGGATCATCACCGGACGGTGTTTTTGGTTGTCTGCGCCTGTGTATTCCAGTTCGAAACGTTCAGGGAGATTATAGTCAACCTGTATTGTTCCCAGCTGCCAGCGGCGGCCCAAGGCGTCTTTTACCATAAAGTCGAGTTTGGGACCATAGAAGGCCGCTTCACCAAGTTCTACTTTTGCAGGCAGGCCTTTTTCTTCGCAGGCTTCTATAATGGCACGTTCTGCTTTTTCCCAATTTTCATCGCTACCGATATATTTTTCACGGTTTTCAGGGTCGCGCAAAGATATCTGGGCTTCGAAATTTTCGAAGTCAAGCGCCTTAAAGATAATGAAAACAATGTCCATTACTTTCAGGAATTCAGCTTTCAATTGCTCAGGTGTACAGAATATATGCGCATCGTCCTGAGTAAATCCACGGACACGGGTTAAGCCGTGAAGCTCTCCACTTTGTTCGTAACGGTAAACAGTGCCAAACTCAGCCAGACGCAAAGGCAGGTCTTTGTATGAGCGTGGAATTATTTTGTAAATCTCGCAGTGGTGAGGACAGTTCATCGGTTTCAATAAGAACTCTTCTCCTTCTTCCGGTGTATGGATAGGCTGGAAAGAATCCTTACCGTACTTTTCGTAGTGTCCCGAAGTAACATATAATATCTTGCTACCTATATGCGGAGTCATTACCTGCTGGTAATCAAACTTACGCTGGATTTTCTTTAAGAAATCCTCCAGTTTCAAACGTAACTGAGTACCACGTGGAAGCCATAATGGAAGCCCTTTTCCTACGTTTTCGGAAAAAGCGAACAATTCCAGCTCTTTTCCGATCTTGCGGTGATCGCGCTTTTTGGCTTCTTCAAGCATTATCAGATACTCGTCCAGCATTTTCTTTTTAGGGAAAGTGATGCCGTAGAGACGGGTAAGTTGTTTACGCTTTTCATCGCCACGCCAGTATGCACCTGCCGCACTAAGGATTTTTACCGCCTTAATGTAAGATGTATTAGGCAAGTGAGGTCCGCGGCAAAGGTCTGTAAACACACCTTGTGTATATGTGGTGATGGTACCGTCTTCGAGATCATTTATAAGCTCTACCTTATAGTTTTCGTGGCGGGCATCGAACATCTTTATTGCATCAGATTTGGAAATGCTCTGGCGTTTGATCTCTTCTTTATTGGCGATAAGCTCCATCATCTTTGCTTCTATTTTAGCAAAGTCTGCATCTTTTACCGGGGTATCACCAAAGTCTATATCATAATAAAATCCGTTTTCGATGGCAGGCCCGATACCGAATTTGGCATGAGGATAAAGTATCTGTACGGCTTCGGCCATAAGGTGGGCGGAAGAATGCCAGTATGCGTGTTTACCGTCTTCATCTTCCCATTTCAGCAATTCGATCGTTGCGTCTTCGTCTATTGGACGGGTCAAATCCCATACTTGTCCATTGACTTTGGCTGCAAGTACGTCCTGAGCCAGACGCGAACTGATGCTTTCTGCTATCTGCATCGATGTGGTTCCTTTTGCAAATTCTCGCACGGAACCATCCGGAAATGTAATTTTTATCATTTTTAGTTTCTATTTAATTATGCAGCTCCTACAAACAAGCTACTTTTTTGAACTTGCAAAAATAATCATTTTTTGTAACAGATGTGATATTCTGTCTATTTTAATTTAGATACGCTTTCTGTAAACCGCTATTGGTGACCGGTTATAAAAAAGGTAAAAGATATATCAGTTAACAGTCAACAGTCAGCAGTTAACAACTTGTATCTTGTCTACTTGTAACTCTCTTCAAAAGGTAACAAACGTAACAGTCTTTTTAGCCTTTGTGCCCGTTGTGATTTCCTTCGTGTACTTAGTGGTAAATCTCTTTACCACAAGGGGCACAAAGATTTACACAAAGAACACTTTTTTCAGTAAACAGTCAACAGTTAGCAGTCATCAGTTACCAACCCGTATCTCACTTAACTTTCAACTTACTACTTGTTAAAAGGTAACAAAGGTAACACAAAGAGCAATTAATAATTAAGAATGAATAATTAATAATTAGCTTTTACCCTCTCTGTAGCCTCCCCCCAAGGGGCAGGGCTGTTAAGTTCTATTTTTTATACCCTCTGTGTCATGTTGAACGGAGTGAAACATCTCGTTTTTCAGGATCGGGATCCTTCATTCCACTCAGGATGACAGCAGAAAATAATAGAACAAAGCGGAGAACTTAACAACCCTGCCCCAAGGGGAGGTTGAAGGGGCTGAATAATACTTCAAAGAGCTACAAGCCAGTAGCTAAAGGCTGTCGACTCTGACTATATAGATAAAATTTTTGTAGAAGATTGAAGAATAGGTATAAAAAATATTCCTCATAGAAATTTATACAGTTCTATGAGGAATATTATCGGGAGTATTTTAATTTATTCTGTCATGCGTTTGATTATACTATAAGCCTCCACAACGCCCATTTCCCCGGCTTTACGCATATCGTCGAGCGCACGGTCTTTGTCTTTGACCTGGAAGCGGCTTAATCCCCTGTTGTAATATCCTTCGGCAAATTCAGGATCGCGTCTGAGAGCCTCGTTGTAGTCTAGTATGGCGGCACGGTAATCGTTTTGCTTGTAGCGTATTCCCGCCCTGTTGTAATAAGCATAGATAAATTCAGGATTGAGTTCTATCACCTTATTATAATTCTTGACAATCAGGTCGTACTCCATTTTGCCCGGGTCTACAATAGTTGTTGTAGCGGGTAATGAGTTATCTTTCTTTATACCGCCCAAGGTAGCCAAATCCGTTTGATCACTTTTCTTTTCATACTCAGGTACATTCTCCCTCAGATTGAGTTGTTTTGTATATACAACGGCCAGATTGAAGTATGCCAGCGTAAATTTCGGATCGAGGCTTATTGCCTTATTAAAGTCTTCGATAGAGTTGGTAAAATCCTGCACGAGCATATAATCCATAGCTCTGGCAAAATACAGGTCGGCATTTGCCGGCTGATCGGCAATACGTTTCGACAAGTCGTCTATCGACCTGAAGTGTTCCTGTATCTGGAATTCGTTCAGGGAAGCTTCACTGTTGGTGATTCTGAGTTTCTTAGGAAGTATCGCCCGTTTGTTTATATTGTCGATAAGCTGGCTGTAATACACAAATCGGCGGATATCGTTCGGTTTTTCGTAATATGAAACAATAAACTGAGGCTCCAGATCGAGTTTGACCTGCTTATTCTGTATACGGCCTCTGGTATCATTATTATATTTGCTTTTTTCTTCTTCCGTCTTATCAGCTACAACGAGCAGGTTAAATTTGTCAATATCTTTGTCTGATTTTTCCCTAGTCTTATCTTTGTCTGATTTTTCTTCGGTTTGTCCGGCCAGTATTTCTTTGTTCTTACGGCTTTCCTCATTACGTGCATAATTGAAATCCCGTTCAGCACCTTTCAGGTCGTTTTGGCGACGTTTGATCTCGGAACGCATATAAAATCCGTGATAAAATTCGGGATATTCGGCCAACACAACATTCAGGTCTTCCAAAGATCCTGTGTAATCTCCAATGTTATTCTTTATCAGGGAGCGGTTGAAATATGCAATATAGTTGTTCGGTTCAAACTTCAATACTACATCGAAATCGGCTATAGCACGATTGTCGTCACCTACTTGTGACCGTAATAACCCTCGGTTGAAACGGGCAATTATATTATTCGGGTCGAGGTCGATAACTTTATCGTAGTCGGACATTGCTCCGCGCAGGTCATTCTTTGAATACCGTATCAATCCCCGGTTGATATAATTGCCGGATTGAAGCGGGTCTATACGTATGGCTTCGTCAAGGTCGGCCATTGCTTTGTCATAGTCCTTTTTATAATAATGGAGCAACCCGCGCATAGAGTAGGATTGGGGTAGGTATTTGTCGAGTTTTATAGCTTGGTTATAATTTTCGAATGCCTGCACAGTATCCCCTTTTTCCTGATATAGTGCTCCTCTGGTAAGGAAGCCTTGTGTATAGGTCGGATAGGATTTAAGCAGGGTGTTCAGATATTTTTCGGCTTCTTCGTAATCCTTCTTTTGGATATTGACTATACCCATGTTGATTAATGCGAATTTATCGTTCGGATATACCTCCAGCGAAACTTTGTAATCTTCTAATGCTCCGTCATAGTTATTCTGATTCTGGCGGGCGTCGGCTCGTAGCTGATAAGCTTTTGACATGAAAGGGTTTCTTTCCAGAGCCAGTGTACAATCATCTTCTGTACCTCTGTAATCGTCGAGATAATATTTTGCAATAGCACGGTAAAAGTAAGGCTCTGCAAGGTACGGTTTTGCTTTTATGGCCTGATTGAAGTATTGTATCGCCAAGACATAATCTTCGAAATAGAGTGAGTTACGTCCTATTAAGATTACACGGTCGGTATTAATCTGGGAAACTGCGATCAGGCTGTTTATCAGAACAAGTATTGAAAATAAAAATCTCTTCACGATAGATTGTATTAATCATTGAGCAGCAAATATATGAATAATACGTTAACAAAAAAGAAGAGAGACTGCCGGAGTCTCTCTTTTTAATATATTTTTTAGTTTTCGAAATAGTCGTCGTGATAATACGAATTCTTCTTGAGGTAATATGTCCTGTCGCCATAATAACGGGATGTTCCGTAATAACCTTCACGTCCTTTAACATCATTGAACACAAGTGCTATATCTTCTACGCCGTCATATTTCAGCTGGGTAATCACGCTCTTGAAGAATGATTTGTTTGTCTTGGCTCGGCGTACAACAAACAATGTTGTATCAGCTATTTCGGATAGTATATATGCATCCGAAACCAGTCCTACGGGGCTACAGTCGATGATTACATAGTCGTACATTTCCTTCAGGTGTTCCAGTACTTGTTTTGTCTTAGCCGTTTTTATTAACTCACTTGGGTTTGGAGGCAGTGTTCCGGCAGGAATAATATCGAAGCCATAATCGGGATGAGAGTATATGATTTCATCCAGTGTAACCTGACCTATCAGGTAGTTCGATATCCCTTTCTGCGAATCAATTTGTAGTGTTTTAGCAACCGAGGGGCGACGAAGGTCTAAGTCTACAATGATAACTTTTTTACCCATCAGTTGATACACAGATGCAATGTTTGTGGCTATGAATGTTTTGCCGTCAGCCGGCTCGGTAGATGTAACCAAGACTGTTATTTTATTTTCCCGCTGCGCCATATATTCTATCCGGACTCGCATGTTACGGAACGATTCGGCAAAGCTCGATTTCGGATAATTCTTGACTAAAACCACTCCATTGTTGAGTTTTTTGGAAACATTTTCTATTGTACCGATAACGGGGAATCCTGAAATTTTTTCACATTCTTCTTTCGTTGTAATCGAGAAATTCAAAATTTCTTCTTTCAGTACCACAAAGCATAATGGTAGGATGAGACCTATAATAAAGTAATATGTATAGTTCTTACCTATTTCTCCGCCATTTACAGCTCCGCCCATTTGCCGCGGTGCTTCCCATATAAAGTTGTCCGGTGTATTTGACGCCTTTTGTATCTTGGCCTCATATTGTCTTTGAGTAAGATACTGGTGATACATTTCATTTACACGGAACTCCCGCTGAAACTTTATCAAATCCCGCTCCTGAGGGGGGAGATTATCTATTTTTAACTGTAGCACTTCATACTTTCGTACTAGGGCATCTTTCTGGTTTTGAAGATTGATCTGGGAGACTTGGATTTCTTGTAAAATTTTCACCCTTAGGTCGTTCAGCTCATCTATGGTTTTATTGTATAATGGGTTTTTTGCACCCAGATTGCGCGCTTTTTGTAATAATTCATTATATGTTACTACGAATTCACTTAGTTTAGGATTCCGGATATTCATACTAGCCGGATCCATTAAATCGTCAGTTCCGAGTATTTTCTCCTTCATTTTTTCGGTCAGGAGCAATACCGATTTTTCTCTTAAAGCGAGAGCGTCTTTTTCCCTGTCTGCACTGTCGAGAGCTATTCTTAAAGATTGGGATGAAACATCATATACACCGGTTTCCTTCTGAAATCTTTCGAGTTTGAAGCGTGAGATATCCAGGGAATCGTTAATTAATTTCAACTGGTTGTCGAGAAATTCTATTGTAAGCTCAGCCTGCTCGTTTTTTAGAGCTAAGTTGTAATTTTCAAATTCTTTAAGTAATACGTTCAGGTAATCTACATCCTTAGCAGGATTGGTGCCTGACATGGATATGGATAGGATAGACGAATTGTTTTGGAGGGCAGAGCCTATACGCCCGCTATACATTCCAATAAGTTGAGCTTCCGAAAGGAATCTGAAGTTGAATGTTGATATGTCCGGTTTAAAAGCACCTTTGACATCTTTTCTGAAATTAGGAGTCTTATGTAGTTTTATCCTGAATAGCTTATAGTCAATTTCTTGATCGAATGGGGCTATCAAAGAGATTTTAGTTTCTGATTCAGGATTTTCTTTATAACTGATTTCGCATTTTTCCTGATCGATATATGTGACTTCGTACGCGTAATTATATGCTTCAGGCTTAATATCGATCATTTCTATTTCGATAGGAGTGTCTGTATATAGGCTGATATATTTGAAACGGGTCTGTATATAATACTCGATACGCATTTTAGCCGGCAAACTTTTTACCGTCCTTTCGGTTAGTCCATAAGATTTTAATACAATTTGCTGATTTTCTGTATTGCGTAATAATGTTCCTGTTGGTACAGATCCTGCAACAACACTGGCCGTGTTCCTATCTTCCAAAATCATCAGGGCCTGAACATAGAATACAGGTACCCATGATTTATTCTTGATGTATGCATAGCCAAGAAATAGGGCAACCGATATAATAAATAGATACCAGTATTTCAATATACGGTAAAACCAAAGGACAAAATCGAATGAGATGTTTGTCTTTGTTTTTACTTCCTCGAAATAGGGATCGGACTCTATTACTTTTTTATTGTTATTATCCATGATAACTATCTGTTTCTATAACGCTTATGTTTGGGTCTTTGTTCTTCAATTAATTATCATCACTAACTGAATGTTTATTGTCTTTTATCTCTCTACATCTGTGTCTGCTCGCTCTTTTATCTAAAATCCCCGGTATATGATTGAATATAGCAAGAACTGCAAGGGAACTGACATTGTTGTGATAAATGAACTCATTGAGCTTATATTGAAGAATGAGTTTTTATTTGTAGGGAAATAAATTACATCGTTTGGCTTAATATAATAATATTCGGACTGAATTACATCCTGACTCCTCAGGTCGAATGTTTTTACCTGTGTATTTCCATCCGGTCCTTTTCGCACTATACTTACCCTGGTAAGATCCATCAGGCCGGTGGTCTGTTGTGATATGGCCAATGCCTGATAAATAGTCATATTGTCTTTATATACCTGATAAGAACCTCTTTTATCGTTGGCATAAATATAGAAAAAATTATTGGCCATAGTTACTTTTACTTGTACATCTTTTACAGATTGTTGCATCAGGTTTTGTACAATGATTTCGGCTTCTTGTATGGTATGCCCGGCAACTTTGGCTGTACCGAAAAACGGAAGTATAACAGTACTGTCTTCGTAGATCGTATATGTTTTCAATACATTCTGGTTATTGGTAATTACTGTATTGAAAGTACTAACCAACTCCTGGTCGCTGGATGAAATAGCACATGATATCATATCTCCGACATCCAGTTTATATTCTTTAAATTCCTGCAGGGGATACTGTTTGTCAATAGCCTGAAGGTAGTTTATCTCTTCGCTCGATATACAGGAAGAGAAAATACCTGAGATGGATATGCTGAGTAACAGAAAATATAATGTGTATTTCATACAATAATTTTGTTTTTAATGGATGTATGGAAACTCGCATGACAAAATTATCATGTACTCCGGTGAGTTATTATTCATGCTCGTTTTCATATTAAAAGATTCTGAGTATTAATATTATAACTCCGGCTAGTGATGTTAGCATGCCGAAAACTCCTGTAAATGATGTGGTTGCCCCCAGGAATTTTCCTTTGGTCTGAGGTACATATATAACATCGTTTGGCTGTATATAATAAAATTCAGTGTCGATAATATCTTTGCTTCTCAGGTCGAATGTTTTAGTGAGTGATCCGCTGGCATTTTGCCTGATAATGGTCACCTTGGACCGGTCGCCGTAAGGCCCGATATTTGTGGCTATGGATAGTGCCTGATATATTGTCATAGAAGTGCTGGTCATCGTTATCCTGTTTGCTCCGGCTTCTCCCAGTACGCTGAAATACCTGTTGGCTAGTGTAACATCGGCCATAGTTCCTTCCGAGAAGGTATTTAGTTTTTGGCTGATGGCGGTTTTTATTTGCAGGAGGGTAAGCCCTTGTACATATATTTTTCCAACATAAGGAAAGTTAATAGTACCATCGGCATAGACGGTTGTAGGTCTTATGTTCCATGTGTTTTCCAGACTTCTGATTTCGGAGCCTACACTGACACCTGTCGATTCGTTCATACCTCTGTATGTATATTGGGGGCTATATCCTGCAAACATATTTGCGGTTTCGCGATCCCATGCATATACAATGATGCTTAACTGATCTCCGGGAATTACTTTATATTCTTCTGCCTTGACCATCAACTGAGGGTAATTCAGTTTTATATCTTGCAGCAAATCCGTTTGCTTGTTGGTTACACAAGAACTGAGACTGGAGATAATACAAAACAGTATTAAAAGTACTTTTGTTAGGCTTTTCATAAATTATATATCCGGTTTCTCAATTTTTATTATCCGAAGGTTTTACTTTGTAATGACAATTTGTCCGCCCTTTTATTAAATTATTCAGTTTGCTTTTTATTAATTGTTTGCGTATGCCTGATATCTTGTCTATAAACAAGATTCCCTCTATATGATCGTATTCGTGCTGTATACAACGTGCAAAAAAAGCATCGTATACTTCGTCATGAGAAACAAAATTTTCGTCGAGATATTGTATCCGGATTTTTTCATTCCTGTCTACACTCTCATTGATACCCGGAATGCTTAGGCAACCTTCTTCCATTTTTACTACCTCACCTGTTTCTTCAATAATAACCGGATTGATAAATACTTTCTTGAATCCTGAGTAGATTGGATTGTCTTCGGCTAAAGGCTCTAAGTCGATAACAAAGAGGCGTATATCCAGTCCTATCTGGGGAGCGGCTAATCCGATACCATCAGCATTGTACATGGTTTCGAACATATTTTCGATAAGTTCTTTCAGATTGGGGTAGTCGGGTGAGATATCTCTGCTTTTCTTTCTTAGCACCGAATGACCATACAGATATATGGGTAGTATCATATTTTTTTATTGTTCATTTGTTTTGTAATCGCAGGCTCTCCATATAGCTTTGCAGTATAATGACCGCACTGATTTCGTCTACAAGAGCTTTGTTTTGCCTGTCTTTCTTTTTTAGACCCGCATCAATCATTGTTTTTTGAGCTAAGGCTGATGTAAAGCGTTCGTCGTACATTTCAACAGGGATATCCGGATAAAGGTTTTGCAGCTTTTTCACAAACGGGCGAATATGCTTCATATTCTCAGAATATTCGTTATTCATTTGCTTGGGTAAGCCAACTATGATGCGCTCTACATCTTCTCTTTCCAGATAGGTTTTAAGATAATCGAACAGAGTATGAGTAGGAACAGTAGTCAAGCCGTTAGCAATAATTTTAAGCGTATCGGAAACCGCTATGCCTGTTCGCTTTGTCCCATAATCTAAAGCCAAAAATCTTCCCATATTAAAAAACAAAGGTAGATAAAAATCTTTATTTATCTCTAATCTAATTAAGTAAATAGTCTGAATCTATTCTATTTTGTTTTTTATAACAAAAATAAGAATAGAATTGGCTGTATATCGGGGTGATATTATGTCTTTCTATCAGTTGTGTTTGTAAAGTTGCTTTGTAATAATAATTTCCGGAGGGTTGATATATTACTCTTTCAGATGTTCGAAGTTACGACGTTTCAGCTCGAAATCGCGTCCGAGGTATTTTTCTCTTACTATCTCATTGTTGGCAAGCTGTTCGGCTGTGCCCTGAAATAAAACTTTTCCTTCGAACAACAGGTATGCCCGGTCGGTAATACTGAGTGTTTCGTCCACATTGTGGTCGGTGATAAGTATTCCGATGTTTTTATATTTGAGCTTGGCTACGATTTCCTGTATATCCTGTACAGCAATGGGGTCTACTCCGGCGAAAGGTTCATCGAGCATGATGAATTTAGGGTCTATAGCCAGACAACGGGCTATTTCAGAACGCCGGCGCTCACCTCCGGAGAGCCTGTCCCCCAAGTTTTTCCTTACTTTTTGCAATCCGAATTCTTCAATGAGGCTTTCCAACTTCTCCTTCTGATAAGCGGCTGAAGTTTTAGTCATTTCCAGGATAGAACGTATATTATCTTCCACAGTCATTTTCCGGAAGATGGATGCTTCCTGGGCCAGATATCCGATTCCGTTCTGTGCACGCTTGTATACGGGAAATTTTGTTATCTCCTGTTCGTTGAGAAAGATTTTACCCTCATTAGGCATTACAAGTCCTACAGTCATGTAGAAAGTGGTAGTCTTACCCGCCCCGTTGGGGCCGAGCAAACCTACGATCTCACCTTGTTTCACGTCTATAGAAACGTGATTGACAACTGTTCTCGATTTGTATCGTTTAACCAGATTTTCGGTACGCAGCACCATGTGCTTCTCCTCCGGTACAGTAATTTCTTCTATTTTTTCCTCCATGCCTGCTTATAAGGATGCTTATTCTAATACGGTAACCCAACCATGAGTGTCGGGTTCGTCACCGAGTTGTATACCTCTCAGTTTGTTATATAATTTTGTGCTCACAGGGCCTGCATTTCCATCTTTGGATATTGCATACGATTTGTTTTCGTCTATGTCATCTACCCTTAATATAGGGCTTATAACGGCAGCGGTACCCACCTGTCCGGCTTCTTCGAATGTCGCCAGTTCTTCTTCAGCCACTTGTCTGCGCTCCACTTTCATCCCCATGTCTTCTGCCAGTTGCATCAGGCTTTTATTGGTGATGGATGGCAATATGGATGAAGAAAGAGGGGTGATGTATGTATTATTCTTAATTCCAAAGAAATTGGCAGGGCCGCACTCGTCCAGGTATTTCTTTTCTTTAGCGTCCAGATATAATACAGCCGAATAACCCATTTCGTGAGCTTTGTTTCCGGCTACTAGGCTGGCTGCGTAGTTTCCTCCTATTTTTATGGTACCTGTGCCCAGCGGCGCAGCACGGTCAAATCCGCGAAGAATGGCTACAGGAGTAGGTTTAAATCCTTCCTTGAAGTAAGGTCCTACAGGTGTAACGAATACAAGGAACAGGTATTCGTTAGCCGGTTTTACTCCTACTTGTGCACCCATGCCCAGCAATAACGGGCGTATATATAATGAAGCTCCGCTACCGTATGGGGGTATGAAGCGTTCGTTTAGTTTTACAGCTTTCAGTACAGTTTCTTCGAATACTTCCACAGGCAGTTCGGCCATCATAATGCCATGACACGAAGATTGCATACGCAAAGCATTGTCGCGCATTCTGAATATGCGGATTTTACCATCTTTACCCCTGAATGCTTTTAATCCTTCAAATGCTTCTTGTCCGTAATGGAGGCAGGTTGCGGCCATATGAATGTCAATGGATTCGGATGTTGTCTCGGCAGGTGTGCTCCATTTACCATCTTTGTAATAACTTCTTACATTGTAGTCTGTCTTCATGTATCCGAAAGACAAATTTGACCAGTCTATAGCATTCATATCAGTAAAAGTTTTAGCATCAATAATAATTGATAGGATTGTTTATTCTCACAAAAATACAATTTTCGGTGATATAAGGATTAAGAGCCTGTTTAAATTTTACCAAAATATTTTATTATAGATTCTTTTTCGTTCATTTTTAGTCTATTTTTGGTTCTTTATTCCATTCTCTCAGTTCAAATAGCCTGCTATTATCACTTCGAGGAAGAAAAAACTATCTCAAAAATAGTTCTGAAAATTTAAACGAATAAAATTTAAACAGGCTCTAAAATTACTCATTAAGTTTGGCTTTTAATGAAAGAAAGTATTTTATCTCATTCATTAAGGCTGCAATAGTAAACTGTAGATTTTCTCGGATAGATTGTGAGAACTTGGATTATGTATCCGGCTGTTTGTATTTACCTGCTTCTCTGAAGACTTGAGGCTCCATCAAATAACCTGTCAATAAATAAGATACCTTGCAGGTGGTCGAATTCATGTTGAAAGATAACTCCTGTGAAATCACTGCCTCGCGACTGTCCCGACAATCTTTCTTTTATCAGTTCTCCTTTTTCGTTGTAATACTCTACATCTATCCATGCATAACGTTTGGTGCTTCCCGACAAATCGGGAACGGAAAGGCATCCGTCACCTTCAAAGCAGATGGTTTCGTCGGAGTGATTTACGATGCGCGGATTGATAGCCACCTGAATAGCTTTATCCGGGCGGTCTATTCGTGTGAATAAAAATAAATTCCGGCCTACTCCGACTTGAGGGGCGGCAATTCCCACACCTGATTCGACAGCCAAAGTGAGTTTTAGCCGTTGTATAAAATGTTGCCAGTCTTTGTCGGATGCAATATTTTTTATGTCTATATCAATACTTTTTTTTCTCAAAAAAAGAGAATCATCGATGTTGTCTGTCTGGAGTACTCTGAATGGGGTGCTGATACCATAGCTGTTGGTTAATGTTTTTTCTTTAGTCGTCATATTTTTTGTTGAGTTACACGCAGAAAGGGCAATGCCTATAAGAAGCATATATATAATTTTTTTCACTGCATTGTTTGATTGAGATTTGATACAAAGATAGTAAAATGTCAGTTAATAATGCGGCTTTAAAGAAATAAGTACCACTTTATTTATGGCTTTCATAGGTTTAGATATTACTTGGATGTAACTTCATTCTTGGGGCAGGGTTGTTAAGTTCTGAAATTTATACCCTCTTTGTCATGTTGAACAGAGGAAACATCTCTTGTAAGATAAGAGATCCTTCGTTTCGCTCAGGATGACAGCGGAAAATAATTCTTTTTGTATTCACCATTTATCCTCAAATTTATCAAAACAAAACATCTTTATCTATATAAGAAACTAATTATTAACATTAATATTTAAGCCTTATGAAGTATAAAGAAAAGACGGCTTCGGAAATTATCCGGATGATAGAACAGGATTTGTGCAGTATCTCTGAAATCTGCAAATCATTTAAGATCAGCCGTAAAACATTTTACGAATGGAAAAAGACAAAGCCGGAGTTTGGCGAAGCAGTGGAAGAAGCTATCGACCACCGCGAAGATGTGATGATAGCCTCGGCACGGATAGGTCTGAAGCAGCTCTTGGAAGGCTATGTGCAGAAGAAAGAGAAGATCACTTATGTCCCTGACAAGAACAATCCGGTGGAAGATGTAGAGAAATGTCGTGTAGTGGAAAAGAAATTCTGTCCGCCGAGCATCCGCGCCATAAAGTATGTCCTCGACTGTGAAGAAAGGAAAAAAGACAAAGACCGGTTACTAGCATCGGAACGTCGGCCGCTGGTCATCGAAGTGCAGGACGAGGAAACCAGGCGTCAATTGATGATCTTGCAGGAGAACGGCTTCCATTCGGGAGGTTCGCTCAATCCGGAGGTAGTGGCAGCTGTGGACAGGAAACTAGAGGAAGAAAGTAAAGCTAAAGGCGAAAAACTAAAAGTAAAAAATGAAGAATTAGAAAATGAACAGGATAGATTGCAGGGGCAGCCGGTTGTCGCCCCGGTAGAAAAGCCCAAGCCGAATCCCTATCCGTTTCTGCCGCCGGGATATACATCGAGAACGGATTGAGGAAGGGAAAAGTAATAAGTAATGAGTAGTAAGTTGAAAGTTATATGAGATACCTTTTAACAGTTACAAGTTACTTTGCCCTACGGGCAGTTATGAGTTACAAGTTGGTTTACTGTTTACTGAAAAAAGTCTTCTTTGTGTAAATCTTTGTGCGCCTTGTGGTAAAGAGATTTAACCACTAAGTATACGACGGGAATCACAAAGGACCCGAAGGCTAAAAAAACTGTTACGTTTGTTACCTTTTGAAGAAAGGTACGAGTAGACAAGATTCGAGATTCAAGTTGTTGATTGTTAACTGATTGCTGCTTTCTGTTAACTGTAAAGCCATACAATATATATGAAATGTAGACTGAAATAAGAAAAATATATATTATTTTGTGACAATACGGACTAAATGACGACATATAAATAGAAATGAATCTCTGATAGATGAAACAAACGGCAAATGTAGATGTGCAGTTTTTGGAAATGATACGGCAGAATGAAGGTATCATTTACAAAGTCACCTCTTTCTATACCGATATGGAGCATCCGTTGGGAGATTTATATCAGGAAGTGGTCCTCAATTTATGGAAAGCCTTTCCGTCTTTCAGGGGCGATAGTAAATATTCTACGTGGATATACAGGATTGCCCTGAATACATGTGTTTCTTTTTACCGTAGGAGTAAAAAGGATATCAGTTATGTGGATATATCGATGGATATACCCGATGTGGTGGATAATAATGAGGAAATACAGGAATTATATAAGCTTATAAATCGTCTGGGGAAAATAGAACGGGCATTAGTCTTACTTTATCTCGATGATAAATCTTATAAAGAAATTGCCGAGATAACAGGGCTGACAGTAACCAATGTGGCTACAAAAATAAGCCGCATCAAAGACAAGCTGAGAGATATGTCGAACGACTAAAACGAATCATTATGGATTTGGATAATATAAAGAAAAAGTGGCAGGAGACCGAGATAAAGCCTACCATAGATAATGAAAAAATACAAAAGATGATTTCTAATGAAGGCCGGAGCGCATTCAATAGCCTTATTAGATATGAAAGGATAGGCATAATACTGCTTGTTTTATGCATTCCTATGATATTTGCACTTTCGCTTCGCCACACACCTGTTATTGTATTTTATTTATTTAGTGTGGTCATATTCTTGGCGTGGCAGGTTTATAAGTTCAAAAAGTTGAGAGGGATTAGTTTGTCCGAAATGAGCATCACAGAAATCTCGGGACATTTCTATTGGTATAGGAAGGCTATACTAAAAGAATTTGTAGTTGGTTTAGTTTGGATAATATTTTTCTTTATACTGTTTGGCTATTTCGAATTACTTGATGATACGGATTATTTTTACAAACATCTTACGATACTGATTATTTCAGTATTGATAGGACTGGTCTTGGCTATAGCAATATATAAAATAGTTTATTGGAATAATATAAAGAAAATGGAACTTTCTATAAGGGAAGTACAGGAGTTTGAGAAAGATAATAAATGAGGTATACAAACCGGCAACAAAGATATTTGCACCCTTTTTTGTATTGTTTTATCTATATACGGCAGATAACAGGTGCGTTTCAAGCGAGTTAGTAACAGTATATGGAAACGGTAAAAAGTTGTTACCTTTGTTACCTTTTTATAGGCTATAGTCTGATTATAAATTAAATAGGCCTTCGGTCTTAATGAATCATAAATATATTACGGATGAGAACTATTACTTCAGCCATTCTTGCAATTATACTGATTATTTCGGTATCCTTCACGGCTTCGGCACAGGCCGGAGATAAATATACAGGGGCTCTTCTCTGGAAAGTGTCGGGTAACGGCCTTAGCGAACCGTCTTATATCCTGGGTACACATCACCTTGCTCATGTGAGTTTTGTCGATAACATTCCGGGCTTGAGAGATGCGATGGCAAAAACAGAACAAACAGTAGGAGAGTTATTGTTGTCGGATGAGGCAGCGATGCAGCAAAAAGTGCAGGCTGCGGCGATAATGCCTGCCGGAGAATCTTATTCAAAGTTGCTTTCCGCCGAAGATCTTCAGGCGTTGGATGAGGGGTTGAAATCTTTAATAGGTGTAGGTATGGATCAATTCGGGCAATTCAATCCGGGAATGATTTCGATGATATATACTATTACGCTCTATACGAAACTTTATCCTGAGTTTAACCCAATGGCACATGAAGCTATCGACTCTTATGTGCAACGGATAGCAAGAGAGAATGGAAAATCGGTTTTAGGTTTGGAGTCGGTGGATGATCAGATTTATGCTTTATTCGAAGCCGAACCATTAAAAGATCAGGCGGAATCTCTGGTTTGCAGTATAAAGAATAATCATTCAGCTAAGGAGCAATTGGATAAATTGAATGCTTATTATAAAAACGGTGATTTAACAGGTATGTATAATCTGGCTTTCAATAATCCGGATGAACCCTGTAAAGTTTCACAAACTGTACAAAACGCCATAAATAAAGACCGGAATAATAAGTGGGTGGAGAAACTGCCTGCAATAATGAAAGAAAAATCGAATCTGATTGCTGTAGGAGCCTTACATCTTGCCGGTGAAGAGGGTATACTGAACCAGCTGGCGACAAAAGGTTATACAGTAGAGCCTGTGAAATAAGGTCAAACTAGATTGCGTCCTATCCAAAACAGGATAATGACAAGTAGAACTATATGTATGGCTTTCCTGCTATAAAGTGATTGTCTGATATGTGGATACTGCTCTTTACCTCCGAAATATTCCAGATATATACATGTCAGAATATAGGGAATTGCTATGATCAGTAAGGGGTTGGAACTGAATGCCTCTTTGATTTGCAGATGTAATAAATGGTGTACAGCCCGTTGTGAACCGCATCCCGGACAGTCTAATCCGGTAACGGCATAGAATGGGCATTGAGGGAAGAGGGATGATTCCTCGGGACTGAACAGATAGTAAAGAATGCCTCCGGCAATCAATAATATCACTATCCCCAGCAATCGCCGGATATATGTATATTTTCCTGCAGGTATCGTTTTGCTATCCATATGTACAGAATATTAGAGCCAGGAAAATACCGATCCTACTATTGCTCCGAATATTACAAGCAGCACATAGCAGGCAGGCAAAAATAAGATTCCGGCTAAAGCCCATTTTTTTGCATTTTCGGCAGCCTGTGTGGCGCGATCATATTCTTTGGCATAATAGAGGGATTCCACTTTGGCTGCATAAAAGATACCGACAACACTGATCGGTGAGCAACAGAATATGGATAATAGTATTGATTCCACTAACCAATTCTTAGGCATGGGGAGTATATCGTCCCATCTCCGGGTATTGTTGTCCTGCCTATAATTTGTTTGTTGATAGTTGGTTGCGGGTTGCGGGGGAGCAATGGGTTGCGATTGAGGCTTTGGCTCAGTGGCAACTGTTTCGGCGGGGCTTGGTTTTATTGCTACAGCTTCCGACTTCCTTTCTTCGGGAAGAGGTATCTTTGTATCGAACAGGAAAGATAATTCGGGTACACTTCCGGCATTTATCCAGTCGGGCATTCCCGAACGCCAAACCATTGTTTCGGGGCGGATTTTTTTTGAAGGTAAATCATTCAGGGGAAACGGCCCGCACTGCTGTTTCGATATATCATCTATATAATAATATTTTACCATAATAACTAAATCTCTGGTATTGGGTAGTAAGTAGTAAGTTTGAGTTTGGCTGTGTCTATTTAAATATTTTGTCAATGCCTACTGCTGGTGCTGCATCCGGAATATCTTCATCAGTACCTTTATCGCATACACCGTATCCAGGGGCAGGAGCGAACTGATCCGTTTGTTTGTATCCCAGTTTAGGATTGGCATAGACCTTCTTCATAAACAAGCCGAATATAGGAAGCGCCATTGCAGCACCCTGTCCGTCACTTGTGCGGTCGAAATGTATAGAACGGTCTTCTCCGCCTACCCAGCATCCGGCTGAAAGCTTAGGACTGAAGCCCATAAACCAGCCGTCGGAGTTGTTCTGTGTTGTTCCGGTTTTGCCACCCAATGGGGCGGTAATGCCATAGTTGCGTCTTACGCGACCTCCTGTTCCTCCGTCGATTACACCACGGAGCATATCCAGCATTTTTACATAGGTGCCCTCGCTGAATACTTCGTCGAGTTTGGCTGTGAAGTTTGCTACTACATTACCAGAACGGTCTTCTATATGTGTCACATAAACAGGATTAGCTCTTACTCCTTTGTTCGCAAAGGCTGAATAAGCCGCTACCATTTCGGCAACAGTAACTTCCGGTGTTCCCAGGCACATAGCAGGTACAGGATCGATATGTCCGGTAAGCCCGAATGAACGCAGGAAGCGCGCAAATGCATAAGGAGAAGTTCTGTTCATCAGGTATGCGGTTACCATATTGTCGGAGTTTTGCAATCCCCATTTTATAGTTACCATTTCTCCTATTTTGGCGCTTCTAATTCCTCTTGGCGGATGTTGGCGTCCCATTTCGTCGATCAGCACTTGCTGCTCATACTGCATTTGGTCGCAAGGGGTTACGCCCTCTTGCATTGATAATGCATACAGATATGGTTTTATCGTGGAACCGACCTGACGGCGTCCCATATTCACCATATCATATTGGAAGAAACGGTAGTCGATGCCGCCTACATATGCTTTTACATAGCCGGTATGTGTATCCATAGCCATAAATCCGGCTCGCATAAATCCTTTATGATAACGGACCGAATCCCACGGAGTCATGATAGTATCTATTTCTCCCCTCCACGAGAAGACTTTCATATCTACAGGCTTCTTAAATTCGGCTAATATCTCTTTCTCCGAAGCCCCTGCTTTCTTCATGTTCCGGTAGCGGTCGGTTTGTTTCATCGCTCTATAGAGCAATGAATCCACTTGCTTAGACACTGAGTAGGAATATGGAGCATAAGAGCGTCCTTTCTTTTCTTTATCGAAGTCGGGTTGTAACTCCTTGCTCATATGCTCGGTCATTGCTTCCTCTGCATATTGCTGCATACGGGAGTCTATAGTAGCATATATCTTAAGTCCGTCAGTTGCCAGATTGTAAGTGCTGCCATCCGGCTTTTTGTTTTTGCTGCACCAGCCATACAATGGGTTTGTCTCCCAGTTAAGCGAATCTATTGCAAACTGTTCCCGTTGCCATGACGCATAATTCGATCTGTCGGGCTTTTTGGCATTTAGCGTCAGGCGCAGATATTCCCTGAAATAAGGGGCTAATCCATCTTTATGGTCTACTCGTCTGAAATCCAGTTTGAGAGGAATTAGTTTTAATGAATCATATTGTTGTTGCGTAATGTAGTCGTTCTTACGCATCTGGTCCAATACCACATCTCTCCGGCCTTTGGTCCGCTCGGGTTGCCTTTTCGGATTGAAGTAAGACGGATTTTTACACATACCGATGAGGGTAGCTGCCTCTTCTATTGTCAGATTTTTCGGTGTTTTGTTGAAATAAACCTGTGCTGCCGATTGTATTCCTACAGCATTGTTTAGGAAGTCGAACTGATTGAGATAAAGGTTTATAATCTCGTCTTTTGTATAATAACGTTCGAGCTTTGCTGCAATTACCCACTCGATAGGTTTGCGTAGAAATACACGTACCATCCAGTTTTCCGCCGGAGGAGAGTATAGTTGTTTTGCTAACTGTTGTGTGATGGTACTACCTCCACCTCCGCTCGATTGCTGTAGAATAACTGTCTTTACTACGGCACGGGTTAGTGCATAGGCATCGATTCCCGAGTGCGAATAAAACCGTGCATCTTCGGTGGCAACAAGAGCCTGCACCAGATATGGAGAAAGGTCACTATAATTAGAATAAATACGGTTGTTTTTAGCTTGCGAATATGTCCCCAACAATACGGCGTCGGAAGAATATATCTGGGAAGCATATTTGTCTATGGGGTTCTCTAGTTCTTCCACATCGGGCATATAACCGACAATGCCTGTAGCAATACAGGTAAACAGGATGATAATCAGCGCAATGATGCAGCCGAAAGCTACCCATAGTTTTTTAACTATTTGTTGAGGTGTGTATTTGCCAAGAAACATCTTTTTCTTCGATTTCGCTTTCTTATCCATATAGTGAGTCTAGGTCTAATCAGTTTGCAAATTTAAGTAAAACGTTTTTAATATTGGAGATAAAAATCCTTAAATGGTTAAATATAGTAATTAGTAAACAGTTAGCAGCAAACAGTAAACAATAAACAGTCATCAGTTAACAACTTGTATCTCGTATCTTGTCTACTTGTACCTTTCTTCAAAAGGTAACAAACGTAACAGTTTCTTTAGCCTTCGAGCCCTTTGTGCCTCCCGTCGTGTACTTAGTGGTTAAATCTCTTTACCACAAGGGGCACAAAGATTTACACAAAGAACACTTTTTTCAGTAAACAGTTAGCAGTAAACAGTCAACAATTAGAACTCCTTTATACTTATTACTTAAAACTTTCTGCTTATCCCAATGTTTCAAAGAGCTATCAGCTAACAGCTATTGGCTCTTATTATATAGATAAAATTATATAAATAAAGTAACACTTGATTTTTAGTACTATACCGGATCTACATCGTAGTGCAGGAGAATGGCTTTAAACTCTGTATTTGCGAATACAGCCGATTGGTGAAAGAGAATAGATTCCCTTACTTTCTGTATAGATGCATTATTCTCAATTTTTAGAAGAATGTTTCGGATATATAAGGACTGAATGCGTGATACGGGTGGTTTACTAGGACCTAATATCCGTTCACCAAAGGATTGTCTTAATGCTTGTGCCAGTTGTGTGGCGGCATTTTCTGTCAGCCTTTCGTCCCGTCCTCTTATGACAATGGATATCAGCCTGAAAAAAGGAGGATAACGAAACAATTTCCGTTCCTCTGTCTGTGCCAGATAGAATGATTCGTAGTCATTGTGCTTTACAAAGTTGATAATGGGATGGGATGGATGCGCTGTTTGCAGTAAGACGAGTCCTTGCTTATTCTTACGCCCCGCGCGTCCACTGACCTGAGTAATGAGTTGGAAAGCTTTTTCATAAGCGCGGAAATCCGGATAATTTAGCAGGTTGTCGGCATTCAGTATCCCAACAATAGACACATTGCCGAAATCCAGCCCTTTCGATACCATTTGTGTACCAATCAGGATATTTGTCCTGTTATCTTCGAGTCGGGAAATAATATGTTCGTAGGACTTTTTCCCCCGTGTCGTATCCAAATCCATACGTGCAACAGCCGCTTCCGGAAAAAGAGTGTTCACTTCCTCTTCAATACGTTCCGTACCATAACCCAGAAATTCAAGTGTCGGAGTTTTACATTCCTCGCAAACATCCGGGACCCGGTATGTAGACCCGCAATAGTGACAGACAAGCATTCGCTGTCCCTTGTGGTAAGTAAGGCTTACATCGCAATGGGAGCAACGCGGCGTCCATGAACAGTTTTTGCATTCAAGTAAAGAAGCGAAGCCGCGCCTGTTCTGGAATAGTATGATCTGCTCTTTCTTCTCCAAAGCTTCCTTTATTTTGTCTATCAGAGGAGGGGATAGAACTGATTTCATCTGCTTCTTGCGTCTCAGTTCCTTGGTGTTGATAACAGCTATCTGAGGGAGTTCGATATTCTCATGCCTTTTGGTGAGCCTTACCAGGCCATACCTTCCCGAAAGGGCATTGTAATATGTCTCTATGGAAGGGGTGGCGGTACCCAGTAATACTTTGGCGCTATATATATTTGCCAATACAATGGCGGCATTGCGGGCATGGTAACGCGGAGCAGGGTCTTGCTGCTTGTAAGAGCCTTCGTGTTCTTCGTCTACAATGATAAGTCCGAGATTGGTGAACGGTAGGAATATGGCAGAACGTGCACCCAGTATGACCTGCGTTTCCCCGTCTTTCAGCAGCCTGTTCCATGTCTCGGCCCGTTCGTTGTCGTTGAACCGGGAGTGATAGACGGCCAGTTTATTACCGAATACGGTTTTCAGGCGGTTAGTGATCTGCGTTGTCAGCGCTATTTCGGGTAACAGGTATAATACCTGTTTGCCTTTACTTATAGCATCTCTGATAAGCCGGATATATATTTCGGTCTTACCACTGGAGGTTACTCCGTAAAGTAAGGTGGTGTCTTGTTCTTTGAATAACTTTGTGATTTTCACATAGGCCTGCTGCTGATGGCTGTTCAGCTCATATGCGGACTCGATGTCGGTCTCTCCATAATCGAAGCGGCTGATTTCGATATCATACACTTCAAGTATTTTCTTCTTTGCCAACTCGGATAATACGGCGGGTGATGCGTCGGTATCTTCCAATAGTTGCTTCTTTGTGATAATCGGGTTGTTTTCCTTCAGATGAAGAAATGCTGTCAATAGATGCTGTTGTTTCTTTGCTCTTCCCAGTTCGTTGAGTACATCATTGAGTTCTTCATCGGTATATGACCTAGTTAGCCTTACTGCTGAAAGAGTTTTTGCAGAATAAGCATTTCGGATGTTCTCATTTATATATGCCGCTCCTTTATCTGTGAGAGATTTGATGGCGGGAATAGCGTTTGCCAAACCGGCCTGCTTTTCTATTTCGGCAATTGTGGATGCCTTTTCCGGCGACAGTAAGTAGAAGACCTTTTGCTCATTTGGGGTCAAAGGTTCTGTTGCTTCAAAGTCCGGATTAAGAAAGACATGAGTCTCACTTTCCAGCTTCAGCGCTGATGGTAGGGCTGCACGGTACACATCACCTAGCGAACACATATAATAAAATGAAACCCACTCCCAGAATTTCAACTGGAAGGGGGTTACTATAGGGTAGTCCTCCAAAGTGGAGACTATATCTTTGATCGGTGCTTGTTTTTCTACCGATTCGTATGTGCGGAAAACTATCGCCGTATAAAATTTCTTCTTCCCGAACTGTACAATTACCCTGCTGCCTTCGTAGACCGTATCGGCCAGTTCCGGCGGAATAATGTATGTGTATAGTCCCTGTAAAGGAAGCGGTAATATTACGTCGGCGTATAATGTCATTCGTTAGAATAAGTATGCAAGACTGACTGTCCAGGTTTGTCTGTCTACTTTTTTGAAATCTTTAGCTGCCTCTTGATCGTAAGTGTCGGTGAATTTATAACGGTAGTTCATTCCCAGGTCGAGGTGGCTTAATAAGCTAACACCTGCACCTGCAATAAATCCTGTCTGGAATCCTTTTTGGTCGTATGTCTGATCTTCAATTTTCAGTTCGCCGCCGCCTACTTTCAGATTACCGTATACACCAGCTGAGAAATATATGCCGGCAATGCCGAAAATAGAGAATCTTTTCTTCAGGCTGATAGGCACAGTCAGATAACTGAGGTTTGATATATCACCTTGTTTTTCGTTGTTGTCTACATTATAACCTTTGTTTCCATAGGCTAATCCTGTTTCTACACCAAAACCTGTTAGCGGTACGTTTAGTTCAAGAGTTCCGCCGACTTGGAATCCGACACGGTTTTTTACGTTCAGTATACTAGAATTTACTTTATGATCTGCAACATCGATTCCCCCTTTTAGTCCATATCTGATTATCTGGGCAGAAGATGGATTGATGCTAGTTATAAATAAGAGTAATAACAGGCCTAAAGGCAAAAAATACTTAGTTTTCATAATGGATTTCATTTTTAATTATACTATATACTATAACAAATCGGAATATATATAGTTTTATTGCGGCACAAATATAGGAAAAAGAAAGAGATTTTGATTTCCTCCTTGTTTGCGAATGATGTGGATATTGAATTAATTTATATCTGGTGATATGTTATATTGGAAGTAAGCGGCAGATTACTCTAAAGCATTTGTGAAAACAATTTTGTTTTTTGCGTTGTTCTAACTCTATGTAGAATATATTGCTAACCCTAAAAAAACTTTATTATGTCCAACCATGATGAAAACTCAAACAATGACTCCTATTTGGATAAAAGGTTAGGAGCACCGATGAAGAAAATTGACGGACTGAGCAGTGATAAGAAGAGAGCAGAGTCGGAGCATCTTCATGCTTTTAGAGAAGATGTAGATAAAGACCAAAATAGCCGGGAAAATAAGGAATAAGAAGAATGCTTAATTAGAATAATTAAATGTCATGGATGTATTAAAATATTTCTTTATATCAGTTGGCGTTATATCGATATTGTTGTTTCTTACTTTATTGATTGTAGGCGTAAAGGTCGTTTCAGCCATACTTTTATATGTTGTTGGCGCAATCGCAGTAATATCCGC
Source organism: uncultured Dysgonomonas sp. (assembly GCF_900079725.1). Taxonomy (NCBI): domain Bacteria; kingdom Pseudomonadati; phylum Bacteroidota; class Bacteroidia; order Bacteroidales; family Dysgonomonadaceae; genus Dysgonomonas; species uncultured Dysgonomonas sp. The sequence continues at coordinate 1,691,720 of NZ_LT599032.1, read as the reverse complement.
GATCGGATTCATCATTTTCTATATTGGAAAATGGACTGGTAAAAATGAATCAAAATAGATTTACTTCTGGTCAATAGTTTCACTGAACTTGGTTGTATGGGATGGCGAAAAAACTCATTTCATATAGCTTGCTCTGTCCTTGAGGCTAGGTGGGTTTGGTTTTCTATCTAAGTTCGATATTCCCAGTTATGGTGAAGCTAAAAACTAAATAATAAATAGAGGATAGATTAAATATTTATCTCTCTTTATTATAAAATAAAATCGACCGAGTATCTATTTGATAATCAGTCGATCTTTTGATTTTATTTGTAGCACAGCCGGGAATCGAACCCGAATCTAAAGTTTAGGAAACTTCTATTCTATCCATTGAACTACTGCGCCGACACATTTGCCATTTGCAAATCAGATGCAAAAATAAGAGATTTTCCGACATATGGCAAATAGAATCTATAATTTCACGTTCTTAAAATGAAAACGTATTATGTGAAACTGTACTAAGTTGAAGACGGATTTAACTATAAAGCTTTATTAACAGGTGTGAATATATGGCAATTGGATACAAAAACGTATCTTTATACCCAAATATCAAAAAATATCAATAACGAAAAGCGTAAGTAGAAACCAAATTAGTTAAAGTATTGTCTCAATCTACTTTACTTGCTATTTAATAAAAACTTAACGAAATAGTAAATAGGTCTGTGACCTTAAATAATAAAATATAAATGTTTCAAATAAATGATACGATAGTCGCATCGGATATAATAGAAGAGAATTTTTTGTGTGATTTATCGGTATGTAAGGGAGAATGTTGTGTAGAAGGAGACTCCGGCGCTCCCCTCGAAGATGAAGAAGTAAAGATTATCGAAAACCTGTTGCCTCAGGTTTGGGACGACTTGTCTCCCGCAGCTCAGGAAGTAATCAAAAAACAAGGTGTAGCATATAAAGATACTGATGGCGATATGGTAACTTCCATCGTCAACGGGAAGGACTGTGTGTTTACTTATTATGATGAGAAAGGAATTTGTAAATGTGCCATAGAAAAAGCCCATCGCGAAGGACGGGTAGACTTTTACAAACCCATCTCCTGTCATCTATACCCTATCCGTTTAGATAAATACAGGGATTTTACAGCGGTCAATTATCATCGCTGGCGGGTATGTAAGGCTGCTGTCCTGCTTGGGAATAAAGAAGGCTTGAAGATATACCAGTTTCTGAAAGAGCCTCTTGTTCGGCGGTTTGGCGAAGACTGGTATAAGGAACTTACTTTGGTTGCGGAAGAATATAAAAAGTCAGTAAACAGTGAAAAGTAAGCAGTGTATAACTCTTAATTATTAATTCTTAATTAATCACAATGCATCCTCTAACTCAATTTAAATATTGTCCGAAATGCGGTTCAAATCATTTTGTAGAAAATAATTTCAAGTCGAAGCGATGCGAAGATTGCGGCTTTATCTATTATTTTAACTCATGTTCGTCTACTATTGCCATTATAATAAATGATGATAAAGAATTACTCGTGGCCACACGGGCGCATGAGCCGGTAAAAGGCACATTGGATCTCCCGGGCGGTTTTGTGGATATGGAAGAGACAGGTGAAGAGGCTGTAGCCAGAGAAGTTATTGAAGAAACAGGGTTGGTTGTGGAAAAGGTTGATTATTTGTTTTCCATACCCAATAAATATGTGTATTCAGGTTTCGAGGTGCAAACATTGGATCTTGTATATAGATGCTTTGTGAAGAATATGGAAAATCTGAAAGCCGAGGACGATGTAGCTAAACTCGAATTTATAAAGATATCGGAATTGAACCCCGAATTGTTTGGGTTGTTATCAGTAAAGGAAGTAATAAAGGAAATACAAAAAATGAATATATGAAAAAACTACTAGTAGCTTTAGGTCTTGCATTAAGTATGCAATTTGCTTATGCGCAGAAATCCGTATATACGGAGTTGCCCGGCAGGCTCTTTACGCAAGGTAAGGAGATGTTTCTGGATAATAATTATGTAGGTTGTATTAATTCATTGGAGGAGTTCGTGAAGCAATCGCAAGATGCCAAACTTCTGCCTGAGGCCGAGTATATGATTGTCAGTTCCATGTACTATCAGGGAAAAGCCGGAGATGCAACGCTATTGAAAGATTATCTTGAAAAATACCCGTCTACATATCATCGCAACCAAATATGTTTTTTCATCGGATCGACTCATTTTGCCGAAAAGGAATGGCAAAAAGCATTGTACTGGCTTTCGCAGGCAGACATGGATTATCTGGATGTAAAAGAACAGGAAGACTATAGCTATAGAACTGCCTATGCCAACTTACAGGCCGGAAACAGGAATGAGGCAAAACGCCTTTTCGGATTACTTACCCGCAATAGTAGTAAGTATGCCGAACCTGCTTCCTATTATATGGCATACGCTAATTTTCAGGATGGAGAATACGAACAGGCTATCCCGATTTTCCGTAAATTGAAAAACAAGGGAGAATATAAAGAAAGCGCTACTTTCTTTTTGGTTCAGACTTCATATTTGCAAGGCAATCTGAGCGAAACCATTGCCGAAGGACGCGATTATATTGCGACTTACCCGGGTAGTACGAATACGGCAGAGGTTTACCGCCTGTTGGGAAACAGTTATTACCGTCAGGGAGACGCCCGTAACTCGATAGTCAGTTATGAGAAATATCTGGAGAGTGCAACCACTACCTTCCGGGATGATATGTACCAACTGGCAGAAGCCTACTATCAGACAAATGCTCATGGCAATGCGATAAATGCATTGAAACGGGATGTGGCTTCAACGGATGATTTACTCGGACAAGCAGGGTATATGCTCTTGGGACAATCGTACCTGAAAGTAAATGATACGCCGAATGCTATAATGGCGTTCGATGCTGCTGCACGTACACAGTTTAATAAAACAATAAGTGAAGAAGCCTTATATAATTATGTAATGTTGATGAATCGTGGAGGAGGTTCGGCCTTCGGACAGGCTATAACGGCATCTCAACGCTTTCTTACGGAATATCCGTCATCGAAATATACAGATGAGGTGAATGAAGCACTGGCAAGCACGTTGCTGTCTACAAAGAACTACAACACGGCGCTTTCCGCCATCAATAGCATACAAACTCCGGGTAGGCAAATTTTGGATGCAAAACAATTGATCCTTTTCCAATTGGGTGTGCAGGAATCCATCGACGGACAATATGATGCTGCCCAGCGTGATCTGAACGCTGCCATCAATATGGGTAATTATAATGCCGAAGCACGGAACGAAGCTTACTTCTGGCGTGGTGATCTGGCTTACCGTAAAGGTAACTATTCAGCTGCTGCCCGCGATTATTCTTCTTATATCGCTCAGGCATCTACCAAGCAACAAAACTATCCGCTCGCTTTGTATAATCTGGCATATACTGATTTTCAGCAAAAGAATTACAGTAAGGCACTGACTAATTTCAAGAAATATATATCTGCGGAAACCAATCGCCAGTCGCCGAACTATCCGGACGCATTGAACCGTATAGGAGACTGCTACTTATATAACCGTAATTTCTCTGATGCCGAAAGCTATTATTCGCAGGCAGTAAATGTAAATCCCGCAAATGCGGATTATTCTGAATTCCAGAAAGCATTTGTACTTGGTTTGCAGCGAAACTATAACGGAAAAGTTTCTGCTCTGAATAATATGATGACAAAATATCCTAATTCTCAGTATTATGACAATGCCTTATTCGAGAAAAGCCGTGCATTGGTGATGTTGAATAAGGAACCGGAGGCCATCTCCGTTCTTGAAAAACTGCTGAAAGAATATCCTAAATCAAATCTGGCACAAAAAGCAGGAGTGCAATTAGGACAATTGTATTTCAATACAAACAACCCTCAGAAGTCGATAGCTGCATATAAGGAAGTTGTAAATAACTATCCTAATTCGGAGGAGGCGCGTACTGCTATACAAAGTATGGAAGGGGTATATAAAGATATAAATGATATCGGTTCTTACGCATCATATGTAAACTCTCTGGGTAAAGGTACTGTCTTATCAGCAAGCCGTCAAGACTCGTTAACTTATCTTGCCGCGGAAAATGTATATATGAAAGGTCGTAAAGACGAATCTAAGACTGCACTCAACAGATACCTGCAAACGTATCCTAATGGAGTATTTGCGAGTGATGCCCACTTCTATTTAGGCAGTATGGCATTCGAAGCTAAAGACTTTACTTCAGCACTGGGTAACTTTAAGGAAGTGATAAACAGTAATAATCCGAAATATATTGATGACGCATTGATATATGCTTCGGGGATCGAGTTTGACAGAAAAAATTATGAAGCGGCATACGGTGCATACGAACACCTGAACATGGTAGCCTCGAAGAGTGAAAATAAGGATGTAGCCCAACTGGGTATGTTGCGTTGTGCTTACTTGATGAAGAAAGATCAGGATGTTGTTGCTGCTGCCGATAAGTTGTTACAGAATAAAGCGCAAGGAAGTGTGGCTAACGAAGCCCGCTTTTACAGAGGTCAGTCATTGAAGAATCTGGGACAGTCCGAAAAAGCGATTGCAGACCTACAGGAAGTCGCAAAAGATACCCGCAGTGCGTTTGGTGCAGAATCCCAATACCTGTTGGCTGATATATATTATCAGGCCAATTCGTATGATAAAGCAGAAAAGCAGATACAGTCTTTTATGAAAGAGGGTACTCCGCACGAATACTGGATGGCTCGTGCTATTGTACTATTGTCGGATGTATATGCGGCTAAAGGCGATAAATTTCAGGCTCGTCAGTATCTCGAAAGTTTGCAGGCAAATTATAAGGGACAGGAGACTGATTTGACAGAAATGATTTCATCACGTCTGGCAGCTTTGAAGTAATTATGAAAATGTACAAAATTGAAAAACGAAGAACAATGAAAACATTATATAAATCTGTTTTTGTCATAGCATTAGGTATTATAAGCCTGACCGCAACAGCCCAAAAAGATTCTACCCTGATCCGTCAGGTACTGCTCGAACGCGATTATAATCCGACATTACAGGATGCATCGAAGGTAAATACACAACCTTCTATTTATTCTCCGGTAATAAAAGCAAAAGAACTGAAATTTGTGAGTACTGTGCCGCAAATAACACTGACAAATAATAAACTGGGAAGTGCTGCTCCAAGTGATATAAACACAGGAGTAGATTATAGTAAGAAACGCGGTTACCTTATATTGGGAGCCGGGAATAATTCGAATCTGGAAGGTGCATTCGGATACAGACTTGTCAATGGAGATAGAGACCGTTTAGATATATCTGCAACTCATAGCTCTACTAGTGCAAATGTAGACTATATAAATGCCGATCCGTATACGATGGATGAGGCGAAAGCGAAATATTCGGCAAGTAAAGTAAACCTGAAATATCAGCATATGTTTGATCCTTCGGTATTGTGGTTCGATGCATCGTTTTATAATACTTCATATAATTACTATGGCAATCCGTTTATTTCCAATACATCTTCTGCGATATATCCGTTCGATATGGATTCGCGTCAGAATGTAGATATATTTAGCATAGGAGCGGGGTTAAAATCCAGTGATAAGAATGAGGGGATATTGAAGTATAAAGGAGGTGTCCGTTATCAGAATTTTAAAAGTAAGTATGGTATTTATACGAACCAAGACGGCCCTAAGGGTGGTCAGTTGGATTTGAATGCGGACTTCTATACAGAATTAGGCTCAGACAGAAGTATCGGAGTGAAAGGCTTTATAATGAACCAGTCGTTCAGTAGCAAGAACGAAACCTTCGATAAGGATGCTTTCCATAGTTTTACCAACATTACGGCTACTCCATATATTAAGTTTCAGGGAGGTAACTGGGATGCTGACCTGGGTGTAAATGTGAGCGGAATGTTCGATACCAAGACTAAGGTATTGGTGAGCCCGAATGTAAAGGCGGCTATCCATATTAATGATGTGAACACATTCTACGGAGAGGTAACCGGAGGAGTAAATAATAATACCTACCTCGATGTTTTGCAAGAAAACAGGTATGTAAATCCTATTGCACGGGTAGAATATTCAAAGACTTTGTTCGATGCGCGCCTAGGCTTTAGATCTGGAGTTGTCAGCGGATTCGAGTTTGATATATTCGCAGGATATAAAAAGACAGATAAAGACCATTTGTATTTGGCAGAGTCATTGTATAATCCGCCGGCTGACGGGGGCTATGCATCGGATGTAATGATGTGGGGCAATGTAGGGACACCTTTATATGCCAATGTAGGAACAGGACACGTGGGTGGATTGCTGAAGACAAAACTCATACCATATACAGACTTATCTGCTAAGATTACCGCTTACTTTTACGATGTGAAGTATGCAAACGGAAATGTGACATTGATAGATAAAGATCTCTATTCGGAGAAAAAAGCGTGGGGACGTCCAACATTTACAGCCGAACTAAATGCAGACATTAAACCGATAGATAAACTGACATTCTCATTGAACTATCTGTATGCCGGAGGTCGTAAAACAGTGTATAGTAACTATATGGTACCAGTTGTGGAAGTTGTTAAGATGAAGGATATAAATGAACTTAATTTCAGGGGTGAATATCAGGTGACAGATTGGTTATCTGTAAATGCAAAAGTAAACAATCTTTTGTTCCAGAAATATGAGTTGCAATACGGTTATGCATTACAAGGGTTTAATGTATTAGGTGGGCTGAGTTTCAAGTTTTAACTAGGTATAGGATCCGATTGAACAGTATTCATAATAAGTATGAATCTTATAATAAAAGAGCCGCAAGATTAATCTTGCGGCTCTTCATTGTTTTATATTCTGAATCTCAAAACTCAGCATTATTCGGTGTCCGTGGAAAAGGAATCACATCACGGATATTAGCCATACCTGTAATAAACAGGATTAAACGCTCAAATCCTAAACCAAACCCGGCATGAGGAGCCGTACCAAATTTACGGGTTTCCATATACCACCAAATTGGGTCTGTATTCATATTCAATTCCTTAGTCCGGTTTACCAACTTATCATAATCAGCCTCACGTTCCGACCCTCCGATGATTTCTCCAATCTTAGGAAATAGTACATCCATACCGCGCACAGTCTTACCATCTTCATTTTGCTTCATGTAGAATGATTTGATTTCCTTCGGATAATCAGTCAGTATGACAGGGCGTTTGAAATGCTTTTCTACCAGATAACGTTCGTGTTCCGACTGGAGATCAGCTCCCCAATATACCGGAAACTCAAATTTGTGCCCGCTCTTTTCCAATATCTCTACACCTTCTGTATAAGTAAGGCGGACAAAGTCATTGGCTATAACAAAGTTCAGACGTTCGATCAGCTCCTTGTCAAACATTTCATTAAGGAATGCAATATCATCCTTGCAGTGCTCAAGAGCATAGCGAATCAGATACTTCAGGAAGTCTTCCGCTAAATCCATGTTGTCATGGATGTCGTAGAATGCAACTTCGGGTTCTATCATCCAGAACTCAGCCAAATGGCGGGGTGTGTTGGAATTTTCGGCACGGAATGTAGGGCCAAATGTATAAATAGCACCCAGAGCCATCGCTCCCAGTTCACCTTCGAGCTGTCCGGATACAGTCAGGTTTGTCTGTCGACCGAAGAAGTCTTCTGTATAGTCAACCTGCCCGTCTTCTGTACGGGGGACATTATTGAAATCTAATGTAGTTGCCTGAAACATCGACCCTGCACCTTCAGCATCTGAAGCTGTTACAATTGGCGTGTGGAAATAGAAGAATCCCTTATCGTTGAAATACTTGTGTATAGCATAAGACATATGGTGACGAATACGGAATATTGCACCGAATGTGTTTGTGCGTGGACGCAGATATGCTATCTCACGCAAAAACTCAAGAGAATGTCCCTTTTTCTGCAAAGGATATGTTTCAGGATCAGCTGTTCCGTACACTTCAATTGTGTCGGCTTGTATTTCCGCGCTTTGTCCTTTCCCTTGCGATTCTACCAATGTACCTGTCACATGGATACAAGCTCCTGTTGTTACAGGTTTGAAAAAGTCATCTCCAAACTTCTGTACATCGGCTACAATCTGCAGATTATGGATTGTCGATCCATCATTAAGGTGGATAAAGTTTACATATTTATTACCACGGATGGTACGCACCCAACCTTTTACATCAACTACAGACCCAAACTGAGGGTCTTTAAACAAATCTACAATCTTTGTTCTGCGAATACTCTCCATTTTTATACAAGTTACTAGCTACGAGTCATAAATTATGATACGGAATCATTGATAGTGTATTCCATTCATAATTTATGACTCATAATTTATAATTTATTCAAATGCTCCCATACGAAGCATGTTCACTTCTTTTTCTGACAGGTAGCGCCATTTTCCACGAAGTACGTTCTTTTTGGTAAGGCCGGCAAAATATACGCGGTCCAGTTTCATTACCTGATAACCAAGTTTCTCGAATATACGACGTACAATACGATTGCGGCCCGAATGTATTTCTATACCGACAACGTTGAGTACATCCTCTGCCTGGTATGCGATTGAGTCGGCATGTATTTCACCATCATCAAGTTCTACACCATCGGCAATAGCCTGCATATCTTCGATAGCTACATCGCGGTCAAGTGTTACCTGATAGATTTTTTTCTTCTTAAATTTCGGATGCATCAGCTTAGATGCTAAGTCTCCGTCATTGGTAAGCAAAAGTACACCTGTTGTGTTTCTGTCCAGACGGCCAACCGGATAAATACGTTCCGGACAAGCATTTTTTACCAGGTCCATTACGGTCAAACGGTTTTGAGGATCATCTGATGTAGTAACACAGTTTTTAGGTTTGTTCAGCAGAACATATACCTTACTTTCGAGGCGTACCGGCTGATCTTGGAATGTTACTAGATCACCACGGGTAACTTTAGCTCCCAGCTGATCCACAACTTCACCATTAACCTTCACTACACCTGATGTGATATAAGCATCAGCTTCGCGACGGGAACAAACTCCGGCATTAGCCAGATATTTATTTAGTCGTAGAGGCGTATTTGGGTCGATGTTTTCCTTATATTTAACTGGTTTTACCAGTTTCTTTACACCACCGAAAGAAGGGCTGTAGCCACCTCCTGCTCCACCTCTGTTGTCGCGATTTCCGGCCGGACGACGGTCATAGCCTCCTCCGCCTCTGTTGTCTCGGTTACCATAAGATGAACGATTGTCTCCGCCTGAATATCCACCTCTGTTATTAGAGTAGCCTCCTCCTCCGCTTCTGTTACCGGAATAGTTGCCACCACTTCTGTTTCCAGAATAGTTACCTCCACCCCTGTTGTCGGAATATCCGCCTCTGTCTCCGGACTGGCGGTTCTGATTTCCATACGAACTATTTCCGTATGAACGGCGTTCTCCGCCTTCAGTCCTATCGTAAGAAGGCCTGGATGGTCTTTCTGAGTTATAAGAGCTACCTTGGCGATCTTGTCTGTCGCCACCGGTTTTATAAGGATTTCGATCCCTGGAGTCGCGGTCTGTATTCACATCATAAGCTTGTTTGCGAAGATCACCTACACGCGCACGTTTCTTTTTTACAGGTTCTGACCCGTTTTCATTGTTTTCTGATGATGAGTAGCCCTCCCGGCTTTCTCTATCATTTCCATTGTCTGTCACCATTTTTTCCTTTTTGTTTAAATAATATACAAATACTTCTTTTATAACCTCACGGTTAAGTTCATTTTATACACCAGTGTAAGAATGCGGTGTAATTTTTCTCAGTTCATTTTTCACGGTTTCACTTACATTCAGCCCCTCAATAAACTCGGCGATTGATTCGGCCGTAATTGTACTGTTGGTTCTGGTAAGAGCCTTCAGTGCTTCGTAAGGTTTTGGATAGCCCTCACGGCGTAATATTGTTTGAATTCCTTCAGCTACAACAGCCCAGCAGTTTTCCAAATCGTTATATAAGGCATCTTTATTTAATAACAATTTATCCAATCCTTTTTGTGTGCTCTGTATAGCTATTACAATATGTCCCATAGGCACACCTACATTTCGCAAGACTGTAGAATCAGTCAGGTCACGTTGAAGGCGGGATACGGGTAGCTTAGAAGACAAATGCTCTAATATAGCATTTGCAATTCCCAGATTTCCTTCCGCATTTTCAAAATCAATCGGGTTTACCTTGTGTGGCATAGCCGATGAACCTATTTCTCCTTCTTTAATTTTTTGTTTGAAATATTCCATCGAGATATACTGCCAGAAATCCCGGTTCAAATCGATCATTATAGTATCAATTCGCTTCAGAGCATCAAAGACTGCAGCCAGATTGTCATAATTGGATATTTGTGTTGTCCATTCTTCTCTGACGAGTCCCAGTTTCTCCGATACGAATTTATTCCCGAATGCTTTCCAGTCATATGACGGGTAAGCTACGTTATGTGCATTATAATTCCCTGTTGCTCCACCGAATTTAGCAGATAAAGGAATGCCTTTCAGTAATTGCAATTGGCCTTCGAGCCTGCTCGCGAATACCATTATCTCTTTACCCAAACGGGTAGGAGAGGCAGGTTGTCCATGGGTTTTCGCCAGCATGGCTATATCAGCCCATTCGTTCGCCTGATTTTTTAGCTTGGCGATAAGATCCTCAAGCATCGGATAGTATACATCATTCAATGCATCTTTTATCGAAAGCGGGATAGAGGTATTGTTTATATCCTGTGATGTAAGGCCAAAGTGTATAAATTCTTTATATTCCTGTAAGCCTAATTTGTCAAATTCTTCTTTAATGAAGTATTCGACAGCTTTTACATCATGGTTGGTAATTTTTTCAGTATCCTTGATGCGTGTCGCATCACTTTCTGAAAAACCGGTTACGATATCTTTCAGTTTTCCAAAAACAGCCTTGTCTATATTTTCCAGTTGAGGGAGAGGTAATTCACATAATGCGATAAAATACTCTATCTCTACTAATACACGATATTTAATCAATGCATATTCTGAAAAATAATTAGCTAGTTCTTCTGTTTTATTACGATAACGTCCATCTATCGGTGAGATGGAAGTTAGGGGTGTTAGTGTCATTACGTTGCCAGAAATTTTGTGTTTTTAATCAACTTAGAAATTTATTTTCGATATCACTATTTACTTATAATTATTATACAAATATATAACAAATATATATGTGCAAGTGTTTTTACAAAAGGAAAATATTCATTTTTTCATCTTTTTTAAATAGTTTCTTGTTCCTCGTAGGAAACCCTTGTTAAAAATCAAGATATTTATTGATTTCTTCCGCTAAAACAAGGATGTAGAAGTGTTCTGCTTCGACTCTTCTTAAAAAACAAATATCCCTTTCACACCCTTTAATAATTGTTCAGAATTTTTACTATCCGGTATAATTCGTCATCGGCCAATGATGGATATAGCGGCAGGCTTAATACTTCATTTTGCATTTGTTCTGCTACAGATAGGTTTAAGTCTGCCTGTCTGTAATACGCGGGCTGCTGATGTATAGCTATGGGATAATGTATTTGAGTCTGAATACCTTTGTCGTGCAAGTATAGCTGAAGCCTTTCTCTATCGTTTGTCCGGATTACATATAAATGAAAAACGTGACTTAGGCTATCTTTATTGTCCGGCAGTATAATATTTACATTCTTAATATTCGCAGAATAATAGGCTGCGATTTCTTTCCGCCTTTGATTATCTCTATCCAGATATTTTAGCTTTACTGATAATATTGCTGCCTGTATCTCATCGAGACGGGAATTTAGCCCTTTATATTCATGCATATATTTTTTGTCGGAGCCATAATTGGATAGGCTACGGACGATCCGAGCCAGTTCTTCATCGTCAGTTGTTACAGCCCCTGCATCACCCAGAGCTCCAAGGTTCTTCACCGGATAAAAACTGAATGCTGCTGCATTTGCTAAGCTTCCTGTCTTTTTGCCATTGTATACCGCACCGTGTGCCTGCGCAGCATCTTCTATCAGTTTCAGGTTGTGTTGTATTGCGATTTGTTTCAATTCAGCCATCGCTGCAATTTGTCCGTATAAGTGGACTGCTATAATCGCTTTTGTCCTGGATGTAATCTTTTCTATTACAGATTCAGGAGCAATATTGTATGTTGCAGTGTCACAATCGGCAAAAACCGGTATGAGTCCACACTGAGATATAGCCAAAGCCGTTGCAATGAATGTATTTGCAGGGAGAATTACTTCGTCTCCTTCCTGCATTACGCCTTGTTCCATATAGGCCATTAGTACGAGGCGGATAGCATCAAGTCCGTTGCCTACACCTACACAGTGCTTTACTTCGCAATAGGAGGCAAACTCTTTTTCAAAGCTGGATTTTTCCTCTCCCAGGATATACCAGCCTGAGTCTATCACGCGCGATACAGCTTCTTTTATCTCAGATGCATATCGGTCGTTTTCCCGTTTTAGGTTGAGGAAAGGAATTTCCATATAGAAACTAATTAAGAATTAACAATTAATAATTCGCAGCAACTCAACTTTCAACTCAAAAAGTAACAAAGGTAACACTATTTACAGTTAACAGTAAACAGTTAGCAGTCAACAATTAGAACGACTTTATACTTACTACTTGTTAAAAGGTAACAAAAGTAACACTTTTTTCACTCTTCTACGTTGTTACTTTTGCCTGTTCTATTTATCTTTTACTCTCTTTGTAAGTCCCCCTTGGGGGATTTAGGGGGCTAAAACCCCAACATTACCTTAGCATTTTGTATTGCCGCATCCGTAACAGTAGAACCACTCAGCATCCGCGCTATTTCTTCAAGCCTTTCCGCATTATCCAGCCTGTCGAGATGGGTAGTAGTAGATAATTCATTATCCGATTTATATACCTTATAATGTGTCTTACCTTTCGCTGCTATCTGTGGCAGGTGGCTGATAGCGATAACCTGCATCTTTCTTCCAAAGTCAAGCATGATCTGTCCCATCTTATCGGCTATTTCGCCAGATACGCCTGTGTCTATTTCATCGAATATGATAGTCGGTAGGGCTGTTGCACCTGCGATCATCGATTTGAGACAAAGCATCAGACGTGATATTTCACCACCCGAAGCCACATCGGCAACCGGTTGCAATGGCGCGTTTTTGTTAGCCGAAAACAGGAATAGTATTTTATCGGCTCCATATATATTCGGATGTTCTTCGGCTGTGATCTCACATTTGAAACGGATATTGGGCATGCCCAGATTCGCAACCTTTTCTACCAATCCTTTTTCCAGTTCTGGTGTAATTGCCTTACGATGGTCGCTCAACTTTTTGGCTAAGGTGAGCATCTTATCATATTTTTCAGAAACTTCTTTTTCTAAAGTTTCAACCTGTTGGTCCGATGATTCTATTTTTTCCAGTTTCTGTGCCAGTTCTTTATACAATTCCAGTAAACCCGATACCAGAGATATATGATGCTTTTTTTGCAATGAATAAATCAGGTCGAGCCGCGATTCGATGTAAGCCAGTCGTTCTGGATTGAACTCTACATCATTAGCCGATCGTTCCAGTTCCGAAGACAGGTCTTTGAGGTCTAAATAGGAAGTCTCCAGACGTTGGGTAATTTCTTCCACTTTCGGATATACTTTAGCCAGCGAATGTGATGTGTTCAGACTTTCTTTCAAGGCTGCTACAACACCTCTGTCGTCTTCCGAGAGCAATGTATGTATCTTGTACAGCGCCGATTTTATATCCTCGGCATGGTTTAGAGTCTCCTGTTCGGCTTCCAGTTCTTCCTGTTCTCCTTCGGTGAGGGCAGCTTCGTGTAGTGCCTGATACTGGAAGCGGAGGTAATCTTCTTCCTCTTTACTCTTTCTGATAGAAGCTCGTAGTTCGGCCAAAGCTTTTTCAGCCAGCTTATATTGATAAAAAGCCTGCTGGTATTCTTTCAATAAGGCCTTGTTGCCGGCTAATGCGTCCACTACCTGCATCTGGAAACGGCTGTCGGACAATAGCAGGTTCTGATGCTGCGAATGTATATCTATCAGTTGGCTACCCAGTTCTTTCAAGTCATTTAGTCCTACAGGTGAATCGTTTATGAATGCACGTGATTTTCCTGTGGAAAGTATTTCCCGGCGCAGTATATAACTGTGGGGGTCGTACTCGATGCCTTTTTCCTCACAAAAGTCTTTAAGATCATAGGCCGATACATCGAAAGCACCTTCGATAATACATTTGCTTTCGCCTTGTTTGATGGCTTTTATGTCGGCTCTCTGCCCGAGGATAAGCGATAAGGCTCCCAGTATGATTGATTTTCCTGCACCCGTCTCTCCCGTAATGACAGAAAAGCCTGATTCGAAATCTATTTCGAGACTGTCAATCAGTGCATAATTTTTAATATAAAGCGATTTTAGCATAGCTAAAGGTAGTTATCATTTATCAAATCTCACATTCAAAACTACAATCTCTGATATAGTGCCGATCCGGAACTGAGGCCCTGCAAGGCCGAGCCCTGATGATACATAAATATGTGTATTGTCTTTTTTCTTGTATCCGTATGGTATTTCGTACATCGACCTGTATTTCAGATGTTCGGGTATAATACCTGTGTTGTATATCGCCGAAGATATAGACATAATGGTGTTTACCGGAAAGAACTGCCCGTTATGTGTATGCCCGAATACAGCTATATCCGCTCCGGCATCGGATTCTTCATACAGGCGATGGGGTTCGTGGTTCATAACAATGATTGGCAGATCTTTGTTTATACCCTGCATCAGTTCGGGTAATTCTTTTCTGGTTATATACATGTCGTCTTCACGACCCACCAGATAGAACGAATCGGCAATCAGTATTGTTGTATCCCGTAATACTGTAAGTCCTGCGTATTTACTCAACCAAAGTATTTTTTCGTCTTTTTCCTCACCCAAGTCGATATATTCATGGTTTCCTGTCGATGCATACACTCCATATGGGGCTTTGAGCCGCAGAAACTCGGTTTCCATCCGTTGTTCGTAAAGCGATTTTACATCATAGTCTATGATATCGCCTACCAGCAGGATAATGTCCGGTTTCTGCTCCATAATCTTATCCACGTACATGGATATTATATTCTTATCGATGAGATATCCCGCATGTATATCTGTGGCAACTACAATACGGAGGTCTTTTATATGCGGCGAATGCTTGTCAACTGTCAGGTTCATCTCTGTAACGACCGGATTGTGGAAGCGATAGCTGCCATAACCCATCACACTGCAAACCAATAGGAGAGAGGCACAAAAGTAAATCAGCCGGGGCTTTTTCGCTTTCAGGTCTATCGCGAATATTTTTTTCTTACTGTTGATATATTTTACTATGTCGTATAGTAGCAGCAAGATAGTCATATATATGGTGAAAAGCATCCAGGTAGTCCCTACCCATGCAAAACTATGAAGGGCGTCGAAAGGCAACAAACCTGTTCCGGAGGTAAAGAATCCCATGAAATAAATTGCCAGTTCGGCAATATAGATAGATGCATAAGGAATTTTGATGTATTTCTTATCAGGCAATCCTTGCCAGCCACGCCAATAGATATAGGCGCTGAGAAATATCTGAACAATAATTGCATTAAAAAATACTCTCATTCCTTTGTCTTTAAATCGATAACTACATATTCGGATTGGGTGCCGATACGGAATTTACCACCCCAGATGCCAATACCCGAGCTTACATATATGTTAGCGTTTCCTTTTTTTACAAAACCGTGGTCTTGTTCGTATATCGCATTGGTAATTGCAGAGATAGGCCATACCTGTCCCTGATGTGTATGCCCGGATATTTGCAAATCGATGCCATAGGCTTCAGCCTCTTCGAGATGATAAGGCTGATGGTCGAGCAGGATAAGGGGCTTTGACTTGTCGAGGCTGTCGACTAATGTATTCAATGGTTTGCGCCATTCGTTCGACCTGTCGTCGCGCCCGATGACGTAAAAACTGTTGTTAACCAATTCGGCCGTGTCGCGTAAGAGATGGATGCCGGCTTTCTCATAGAAGTCGAGACTATTTTTGAGCCCGCTGATAAATTCATGATTTCCCAAGCAGGCATAAATCCCTAAAGGAGCTTTTATTTTATGAAAGCTTTCGGCAAAGTTGCCTTCGTTCAGAGGGCGTACACTATTATCTATAATATCTCCGGCAATGAGAACGATATCCGGATTTTCAGCATTTATTGTATTTACCCATCCCTCAAATTCCTTTTTTCCTATGCCATAGCCCAGGTGCAAGTCACTAATAGCTACTATCCGCAAGGGTTTAACAGATGTAGAATCTCCCAGGGTTTTATATATCTGTACAGGCAATTCTACACGGACTTTCCATTGATATTTCAGGTATCCGCAAATCATCAGTAAGGTAATAAAGCCTACCATAAAGCCCAGTCCTACCCAATTTTCTTTTGTATAGCGGGTAATTGCATCGCTCGGCATAAAATGAAATAGCCGGTTGGTAAGCCCGAATAAATCTTTTACCAGCATTACAATAAGGAAATACAAGAGGATGAAAAACCAGGCAGTACCTACTTTGTATAAAAAAGATGTCATCCATACAGGTAATAAATCCCCTGCAAGAAAAGATATAAAAAAGGATGAAACGGCTACCACAGCAAACGAGACGAGAGTTACCCGTCCGATGGTATTAGGAGGCATAGCTATCCAGATATGATGGAAGACGTAGAAATTTGCTAAAAGATATACAATGAAAATTATTATGAACATGATCGGTTTCATTCAGACTTTATAGAATAGTTTTGAAATGTACAAAGATATATAATCCTGTTTATTACGGGATATTTATGATAAAAAAAGAGTAGCCGGAAAAGACCACTCTTTTGTAATTTATATACTGTTTCCTTCAGTTAATTACGTCTGCCACCCAGGGCTATCATAATATAATAAAGTAACGTAGCCAAAGATCCTATTGCTGCAACAACATATGTATAAGCAGCCCATTTCAATGCATCCTTAGCCATATCATGGTTATTCATATTTGTTACGCCGGCTGTATTGAGCCATACTAAAGCTCTCTGGCTGGCATTGATCTCTACTGGTAATGTAACAAAACTGAATATGGTAGTCAGGGCAAAAAGACCAATACCTATCCAGATAAGAGTAGGGAATGTCTGTATGAAAATAATTCCGGCTAGAATAATCCAGGTAACCCATGATGAAGCAAAGCTGACAACAGGTACAAGGGCCGAACGCATTTTTAACGGACCATAGGCATGTGCATGCTGTACAGCGTGTCCGCATTCGTGGGCGGCTACTGCGGCAGCAGCTACACTATTGCTGGCATAGACTCCTTCACTAAGGTTTACAGTCTTATTGGCAGGGTTGTAGTGGTCGGTAAGCATTCCTTGAGTGGAAACGACTTTGACATCATATATGCCGTTGTCGTGAAGCATCTTTTCAGCTACATCACGTCCGGTCATCCCGTTGGTTAAAGGAATTTTAGAATATTTATTAAATTTACTTTTCAGCATTTGTGAAACAGCAAAACTTACGACCCCAACCAGTATCAATATAATCCAACCTATATACATATTTATATCTTTTTGTGAATATTCTTTTATGATATATGAAACAAAAAATGTGCCAATATTGTTTGTTGGCACATTCTATATTCTTAAAAAGGGTTTAATTACCTTATTATAGTCTGTTCCCTGTCAGGGCCTAACGACACTATCTTGATCGGAACTTGCAATTCTTTTTCCAAAAATGAGATATAATGCTTGAACTCGGCCGGAAATTCATCTTCCTTTTGCATTTTTGTCATATCTGTTTGCCATCCTTTCATATCCACATAGATCGGCTTGATTCTCTCGTCTACTTCGAAAGGGAAATCTATAACTTTCTCTCCGTTTATTTCGTACCCGATGCAGGCTCTGATGGTCTCGAAAGTATCCAGGACATCGCTTTTCATCATTATCAGCTGGGTTACGCCGTCTACCATAATGGCATAGCGCAAAGCTACCAGGTCTATCCATCCGCAACGGCGTGGACGTCCTGTTACAGAACCGAACTCAAATCCGAATTCGCGGAGTTTATCTCCTGTAGCGTCGAATAATTCGGTTGGGAACGGGCCACTACCCACACGGGTACAGTATGCCTTAAATATCCCATACACTTCACCTACCGACTGCGGTGCTATTCCCAATCCTGTACATGCTCCTGCAGATATAGTATTGGACGATGTAACAAAAGGGTATGACCCGAAATCTATATCGAGCATTGTGCCTTGTGCGCCCTCGGCCAGTATTTTCTTTCCTTGTTTTACAGCGTTGTTAATATAGTGTTCGCTATCTATAAATGTAAACTCTTTAAGTTTCGCTACACCTGCAAACCATTCTTTTTCTATTTCGGCCAGTGCACTGATATCATGGCCATATTGCTGCAATATTCTTAGGTGTTTAGATTTTGCAGTGTTATATTTCTCCTCGAAATTGTGCAGTATATCACCTACACGCAGACCGTTTCTACTGATTTTATCAGTATATGTAGGCCCGATACCCTTGCCGGTAGTTCCTATTTTGGAATCTCCTTTAGCTGCTTCGTAGCAGGCATCGAGCAATCGGTGGGTTGGTAGTATAAGGTGTGCTTTCTTGGAGATAAGAAGACGCTTTGTTAAATCATGGCCGGATGATTCCAGCGATTCAATTTCTCCTTTAAACAAGGCCGGGTCAAGTACAACACCATTTCCTATGATGTTGACTTTGTTTCCCTGGAAAATACCTGAAGGTACAGAACGAAGGACATATTTCTTTCCTTCGAATTCCAGTGTGTGCCCTGCATTTGGCCCACCCTGAAAACGGGCTACTATCTCGTAGTGGGGTGTGAGTACATCCACTATCTTACCTTTTCCTTCGTCGCCCCATTGCAAACCTAGCAATACATCTACTTTCATTTCTTTTTAATACGTGTATTTTTATTTTCTGTTAGTTTATTCTTTTTTTCTTCTGCTTTTTTTGCCCGCATACATTTATTGCATATGCCATATATATACATGCTATAATAGCTGATCTTGAATCGTTGCAGTTTTTTTTGCTGAGTGGGAGTAAAGAGATTTCCGTTTTTATGTTCTTTTACTTCCCCGCAATTCAGGCAAATCAGATGGTCATGATTCTCATTGCCATAGGCACGCTCGTACTGAGATACATTAGCTCCAAACTGATGTTTTACGACCAGACCGCAGTCCAGAAGTAATTCGATAGTGTTATATAATGTAGCACGGCTGACTCTGAAGCTGGATTGCTTCATGGCATTATACAAAGAATCCATGTCAAAATGTCCTTTCGTAGAATAGATATGCTCAAGTATGGCATATCTTTCCGGGGTTTTACGATGTTTATGCAGACCGAGATAGTCCGTGAACTCGCTTTTGACTTGTTCCTTTACTTTTGAATTATCCATTTATAGAAAAATCTGATATGAACAAAAATACATCTTTTTAATAGAATATCAGGCAGTATGAGGAAGAAAAAGTTATTAACTATTTAGAATTTGTCTAATAAAGCTTCCATGAGGTATGTTTGGGCCGGGAAATAGAAATCTTTTTGAGTATGAGTGTATTCAAATTAAAAAGAGAACTCTCACGAGCTCTCTTTTTAGAAAGGAAATCAAAAAGAATATTATAATAAATATTCAGGTTAGTATGTATTTGCTTATTCGTCCAGTGGTTCGTCCACTGTGTATTTGTATTCTATATTAAATGTTTTTGTTTCTCCTCCAAAATCTTTGGATGTTATCTCAAACGTAACTTTGTCACGTCCTGCGATTTTGTAAGGTGTAAGATCGAAACTTGCATAGCCTTTTACCGGATATCGTGATGGTTCGTCACCATTTATATTATGTCTGAATTCTAATTTTACGATATCTTTGTCGACTGATAAATCCGGTTCTGCCGATACCATGTTGATCATATGCGGCTCTTTTTCTCCGGTGTTGTATCCAAAATTGATATTCAGATATCCGCCGCCTTCCCAAACGGAATATACTTTGATAGGATCATTCCCTATACTGTCTTGTTTTACCTGATCGTCGGGGGCTATATAAATAACGCCTTTGGTCAGTACGTCATAATAATCGTTCAGTCTGATGTAATGGTCATAACCATCTTTCTCGTCGGAGAGGATAGTATAGTTTATTATCGCTCTGTCGTACTTAGGTTTCAAGTTAAGACCTACAGGAGCGGCCACCCAGAGTTTGTCACCATTATCCCGTACGAAGGAATAAGTATTGTCATCTATCTTTTTTACTGTCACTATGTCCTCCCAGTAATTACCAAGAGAATACCCATCGTCATCAAGACATGAAGAGAATCCTAATGCTAAGACAGAAGATAGAATCAGTGCTGAAAATAGTTTCATATACTTTCTCATTTTTTTGTTTAATAAAATTGGTTGATTAATTCTAATAAAATTGCTCACATATATTAGATGCGCAATTTGTATGCCATGTTGCATGGAGAAGTCAAAATAAATGTTAAGAGTTTTCTTTTGCTCAAAGAAAAAGCCGGATTATCTTTTTTGCCTGAAGAATTCTTTTAGCAAGGAAGCGCATTCTTCCTCCAGAATGCCGGATATTATAGATGTTTTGTTATGCAGTATATTTGGGGTGAAAAGGGAGTATCCTTTTTTTTCGTCTCTGGCTCCAAAAACTACTTTAGGGATTTGTGACCAGAGAAGTCCACCGGCACACATGGGACAAGGTTCTAAGGTGACATACAATGTACAATTTGTCAGGTATTTTCCTCCAAGGAAATTTGCTGCGGCAGTAATTGCTTGCATCTCGGCATGTGCGGTGACGTCATTGAGGGTTTCAGTCAGGTTGTGGGCACGTGCAATAATTCTGTTTTGGCATACAATAACGGCACCGATGGGTACTTCGTTCTTTTCGAAAGCAATCTGCGCCTCATTCAGGGCTTGCCTCATATAATGTTCGTCTGTGAGAATCGCAGTCATCGGCGCATTTCATTTTCACCGAAAAGCGTAGGGTAGTCCTGATCCAGGCTTTTCAGAACATGGGCGATAAGTGTTTCCCTGCACCAGCGGGAACGATTAGCAATCTTATATTTTTTTATATAAGAGGAAATAAGTGCATATTCTTCTTCGTTGAGCGAAAAAAGAAGATGTTTTGTCCTATTGCTATGCGGCCCTTTCTTTCTTAGTTTCATTACCGCAAAAATAAGGACTTATCCCAATATGTGAAAGGATTTTCAGGAGAATATTCTCATTTGGATATGTAGTTTAACTTTAGTCTTCAAAATTGATGCGTAACTGGATCGCTTCGCCCCATCCCATTTCATCTTCATTGTTTTTCAGACCAAGTCCGATTAACCTCACTTTAGGAGACAAATCCACATTTTGAAGGAGTTCGAATCCGGCTTTGTAGAAGGATTCATAGTCTGTTATTGATGTTGGAAAGGTCTTACTTCTAGTGATTGTTTTGAAGTCAGCATACTTTATCTTTAAGGTTACCGTCCGCGCTTTGAATTTCTTTTTTTCAATATCGTGAAATGCATCCCGAGCAACTTCATCCAGAATTATAGCCAACTCTTCGAGATTATCAATGTCGTGTTCAAAAGTAGTTTCTGAACTCATCGATTTTCTTATCCGTTGCGATTCTACCGGTCGGTCGTCTATAGCCCGTGCATTTTGGAAATAAATATGCCCTGCTTTGCCGAAGACGGCTACTAATTCATTTTCGGAACGTTGTTTCAGATCCCATCCGTTTTTTATACCTAATTGGTGCATCCGTTTTGCAGTGACTTTACCCACTCCGAAGAATTGTTCGATAGCTAATGTTTCTACAAACTGTTCTGCATTTTTAGGTTTGACAACAAATAATCCGTTCGGCTTATTTTGGTCTGAGGCTATTTTGGCAAGAAACTTATTGAATGATACACCGGCAGAAGCAGTTAGCCGGGTGGCTTCTAATATTTTTTGTTTGATTTCCTGTGCTATCTGTGTTGCTGATGGAATATTTTTATTGTTTTCGGTCACATCCAGAAAGGCTTCATCGAGAGACAAGGGTTCGACAAGGTCTGTGTATTCATGGAATATTTCCATTATCTGCCGCGATACAGATTTATAGACGTCGAAACGGGCGGGAACGAATATCAACTGAGGGCATTTTCTCAATGCCGTTTTAGAAGCCATTGCCGAACGCACTCCGTACCTCCTTGCTTCGTAACTTGCCGCAGCAACAACTCCCCTCGGTCCTGAATATCCTACAGCCAAAGGTTTTCCTCTATACTCTTTATTATCACGTTGTTCGATTGAAGCATAGAAGGCATCCATGTCGATATGGATTATTTTGCGCATATCTAAAAGTAAGAAGATTTTTCTACTCTAGTGTTATACGCTCTACTTCGATTTCTTTATTTAAGAAAATAGTGGCAGCCTCCGAAAACTTTTGCGACGATTCTGTTGTGAAATACTTTGTTGCGCCTCCCTTTGTGCATACATTATCCATTTCGGGATGGCGATGTAAGTAATCTTTCAGACTACGGGCGATGTATTCGCCTTGGGCTATGGCTGTTACACCATCCGGCAGGAATGATTTTATTTTATTCAAAAGAATAGGGTAATGGGTACATCCCAGTATTAGTGTATCTATCAGAGGGTCTTTAGAGAGGATATTTGCGAGATTCTTCTTGATGAAGTAATCTGCTCCTTCATTTTCATACTCTCTGTTTTCGACCAGAGGTACCCACATAGGGCACGCTTCGCCTGATACTTTAATATCCGGGAAAAGTTTATTGATTTCTATAGAATACGATTCGGATTGTATGGTTCCGGTCGTACCTAAAATCCCAACATGCCTGCTTTGGGTTATAGGCCCTATAATCTCGGCTGTGGGGCGGATAACACCCAATACTCTTTTATCCGGATCTATGTGAGGCAAATCTTTCTGTTGGATTGTGCGCAGAGCCTTTGCTGATGCCGTGTTGCATGCCAGTATTACCAGATTGCATCCCATATCGAACAGGCTCAGTACAGCCTGCTTGGTAAACTCATATACAACGTCGAAAGAACGCGAGCCGTATGGAGCACGCGAATTATCCCCGAGGTAACAATAATCGTACTCAGGCATTAACGATTGTATTTCAGAAAGAATGGTCAATCCTCCGTAGCCTGAATCAAACACGCCGATAGGTCCAGCTTTAAGCATATATAATGATTTAGTGATTCAAAGATAGAAAATAATTAAGAATGGATAATGATTAATCAATAATCCTTTTAGCATTCATTTATAGCCATTCTTTTACATTCGTTAATTGCACGTTGATAAACTGTTTTCACTTTTTGAGTATTCTTTCTAAGTAGGCGATATCTAACAAATTCACAGTTTCAAAATTTCCTTTATAGAACACACCGTAATTATTGAAGACACAAGGTAATTCCTTTGCTTTCTGTAGTGTATCTATCTGAATTAGAGATGCAGGAATGCTATTCGTTTCACAATACTGTTTTATCATCTCAATGTTTTGACAAATAAAAGGGCATTGCATATCATAATAGATCGTTAGTTCTTTATTCTCAACTTTTTGGGCCTTAGCATTCTTGGTGAACCTTGGCATTGTTCCGTCAAAGGAAAGTGCAAGCAATTCATATCCATTATCGGTAGTATCAGCAACCTTAAAACCAAACTTTTTCGCAAATGATTGGTCCGAAAGCCATGACTTCTGCTTTTTGGCTCCGAGCATGCAAATGCCGGATTTACCTTTTTCTCCGGCATCATCTATACAATATTCCATAAGGGATCTTCCATATCCTTTTCCTTTATCACCACCCAAAACCCATAAACAATATACATAATAATAATTGTCTCCTGTTATGGGAACCCAAGCAGTTTCAAGAGGGGCATATTCAATAAAAACAGTGGCCTTTGCATTTAGCTTTCTAAATACGTGCCCTTCATTTAGCCGGCCGGAAAGCCATTGTCGTTTTGCTTCAATGCCCTGATGTTCCTTTTTACTTCGGATAATGCAGCATAAATGCTCAGATGAAAGGTTTTCCGTTGTTATGTTTATAAAATCAGTATTCATGTGTATCCTTTTGAATTAGATATTACCAATTAGCCGTCTGTAATAGTGTAACTCTGTTATTGTTTCAGATAGATTATATAAATATAGTAAATTTATACAACTAGTTAATGCACCACTAGAAACAAGAAATGCTTCTGTATACAGAAGCATTTCTTGTTATTATTTATACGCTATGTTTTACTTTACTCCCAGTTTTTGTTTTACCAGAGCGGTTGCATTCGTAGCATCCGGAGTAACAAAAGCGATCGCCGGATTAGCCAAGTCATAGATACAGACGAATCCTTGTTCTATTCCTACCTGATATATGGCGTCTTTTACTTTTTTGCGTAAAGGTGCAATTAGTATTTGCTCCTGATTCTGGATGTCGTCTTGGGCTACTTTCATAAAGTTGTTTATCTGACGTTCCAGTTCATATAACTCCTGCATACGGCGAAGGCGTACATTGTCTGCCATCGAGTTCTGATATGAGATAAAATCGGAATATTTTTTATTATAATCATTCTGCATCACTTGCAGTTCGTCTTTGTACTTTTTATTCAAATCATTGATTGTATTTGTTGCAGTAACCTTATCGGGTATTGCTTCCAGAAGTTCATTTGAATTTACAAAGGCTATTTGTTGCACAGTCTGAGCAACAGCATTCTCCACAAAGAGGAGTGAAAGGGCAATAATTGAAATTAAAATGATTTTTTTCATCACGATAATTGCTGTTTTGTAGTAACACAACTTATATAATCTGACGAAGAAATGGATTAACCTCTAAACCTGTTGATAGTTGTGTGTTTCGGTGGCATGGTTAGTACCACCGACTTTCAAGGCAAGATTGCTTGTCAACAACTATCAATTGGTTTTTCTTAGGTTATTTCATAATGGGAACAAAGATATGTAATTTTTTTTAATTACAATGTTTTCTTTACCTCTATTTCTTCAAAAGGTTCAATAACGTCACCTATTTTTATATCATTATAATTATGGATGTTCAATCCGCATTCGTATCCGGAAGCTACTTCTTTCACATCGTCTTTGAACCGTTTTAGTGAGCCTAGCTCCCCTGAGTAGATTACGATACCATCGCGTATAAGACGTATTTTGTTGGCTCTTTTTAGTTTACCTTCTTTCACCATACATCCTGCAACTGTACCTACTTTTGTGATTTTGAATACTTCACGAACTTCTACGTATCCGGTTTGTACTTCTTTTATTTCAGGAGATAGCATGCCTTCCATAGCCGATTTCACCTCTTCGATAGCATCGTATATGATAGAGTACAAGCGGATTTCAACACCGTCTTTCTCTGCTGCTCTACGAGCTGCTTGCGATGGGCGCACCTGGAACCCGATGATAATGGCATCGGAGGCGGCTGATAGAACAATATCCGATTCGGATATCTGCCCAACGGCTTTATGAATCACATTTACCTGAATTTCTTCAGTAGATAATCTGATCAGGGAGTCGGAAAGGGCTTCTACCGAACCATCCACATCGCCTTTAACGATCACATTCAACTGCTGGAAGTTTCCGATAGCGATACGGCGTCCTATGTCGTCGAGTGTAAGTATCTTCTGTGTACGGAGACCTTGTTCGCGTTGCAGTTGCTCGCGTTTTGTTGCAATTTCACGTGCTTCCTGTTCAGTTTCCAGTACATGGAATATATCTCCTGCCTGTGGAGCGCCATTCAATCCTAATACCAGAGCCGGAGCTGCCGGAGCTGCTGCATCTATGCTGGCATTACGCTCATTAAACATTGCTTTTACACGGCCGAAGTATGTTCCAGCCAGAACAATATCCCCTTTCTTGAGAGTACCGTTTTCAACAAGTACTGTGGATAAGTAGCCTCTACCTTTATCGAGGGAAGATTCAATAACCGAACCTGTCGCTCTTCTGTTAGGATTTGCTTTCAGGTCAAGTAATTCTGCTTCGAGAAGTACTTTTTCCAATAATTCGTCTACCCCTAAGCCTTGTTTGGCTGAAATATCCTGAGACTGGTATTTTCCTCCCCAGTCTTCTACCAGGTAATTCATTCCGGCAAGGGTTTCTTTTATCTTTTCAGGGTTTGCACCCGGTTTATCTATTTTGTTTATCGCAAAAACGATAGGTACACCTGCCGCAGAAGCATGATTGATTGCCTCTACCGTTTGTGGCATCACATTGTCGTCGGCAGCCACAATGATAATCGCGATATCTGTCACTTTTGCACCACGTGCACGCATAGCCGTAAATGCTTCGTGACCCGGAGTATCAAGGAATGTAATACGACGTCCCGATTTCAGTTTAACGTTGTATGCCCCGATGTGCTGGGTAATTCCCCCCGCTTCACCGGCTATAACGTTGGTCTGGCGGATAGTGTCGAGTAATGAAGTCTTACCGTGGTCTACGTGTCCCATTACTGTGACAATCGGTGCGCGAGGTTCCAAATCTTCAGCGTTATCTTCTTCTTCGTTGATGGCTTCCACCACTTCCGCACTTACGTATTCAGTTTTGAACCCGAACTCTTCAGCTACGATATTGATAGTTTCCGCATCTAAACGCTGATTGATAGACACCATGATACCGATACTCATACAGGTAGAAATAACTTTTACTACCGGAACATTCATCATGTTTGCCAGATCATTCGCTGTTACGAATTCTGTGATTTTAAGAGTTCTGCTTTCTTGCTCCTGCATTTCCAGTTCTTCCTGATATTTTTGGGAGAAAGCATCACGTTTTTCTTTTCTGTATTTAGCACCTTTATTTTTTCCACCTTTTCCGGTCAGACGGGCCAATGTTTCTTTTATTTGCTTTTGAACGTCTTCTTCGTTTACAGCCTGCTTAACGATCGGTTTTCGCAGATTGTGCTTGGTGCGGTCGCCGCCACCGTGATGTTGGCCGCCGCCACCTCCGCCTTGAGGAGGAACTCCTTTTTCGATATCTACTTTACCTCGTTTTATACGGTTGCGTTTTTTCTTAGCGGCATCTTCTGCTTCATCGCTACTTGCTTTCCGTTTTTTCGCTTCTTCGTCGGTTTCTTTTTTCAACAGACGAACGGTATTTTCTTTTACTTTTTTCTGATCTTGTTGTTCTTTTTCAAGACGTTCTTTTTTCTTCTCTGCTTTTGTCTTTTTGGCAGGGCGTGTCTTGTCATTGATCGAACTAAGGTCGATGGAACCTTTAACTACAATATTCGATTTGATTGTAGTCTTGTTGAGTCTGAAAATATCGTCCTCTTCTTTTTCTACTTCAACTACCGGTGGTGTTGCAACCGGAGTGGAAACTTTCGGCTCTTCTTCTTTTTCTTCTACTATCAACACAGGTTCTTCTTTTACTTCTTCTTTTTTAATGACAGGCTCTGGTTCGGAGAGGGGAGTAGGCTCGGGGAGAGGTGTCTCTACCTTTGGCTCAGCAACAGGCTCTATAGTGACTACTTCCGGTTCTGCTACTGTTTCTTCCTCTTTTACCTCTGTCTTTTTAGGTTTATTTAGTGCATCCAAATCTATTTTATCCACGACTTGTACATGCGGTTTAAAAGATTCGGGTACTTCTGTTACGATTTCTTCAGGTTCTTGTTTTTTAGGAGCAACATCCTCTACTTCTTTAGGGGCCTGAACCTCTCTTTCTCTTTCCTTTCGGTTTCTAAGAAGAGTTTCAAAGTCAGCATTGTTACCGAATTCTTTCACAAGTAATTCATGTTGTTCACCGTCAACTTTTGCATTGGGATTTGATTCTACATCAAATCCTTTTTTATGCAGGAATTCAACCAGACTGCTGATTCCTACATTCAAATCTTTGGATATTTTTATTAATCTTATAGACATATTCTCTTTTTAAATCAAAAAAATGGACAGTGAACCCGTAAATATTCTTGTTATTTGCATGAATGGTAAATTCTGCCGGGATGCTCCGAATACAAAAGTATTAAGAAATCAGCGAATAACCAAATCAGGACTTACTTTCATCGTCAAATTCTGCACGCAGAATATCTAATATTTCGTCCACTGTATCTTCTTCAAGGTCTGCTTCTTGTATAAGCTTGTCCCTATCTGCTGCCAGTACATTCTTGGCTGTAACACAGCCGATTTTCTTCAATTGGTCAATAACCCAACCGTCAATTTCATCGCGGAATTCATCCAGATAGATATCTTCTTCGTCGAAGTCGTCAATGTCACGATATACATCAATGGTGTAACCAGTGAGCATACTTGCCAACTTGATGTTGAAACCTCCTTTACCGATAGCCAGGGATACTTCTTCGGGGCGAAGCAGTACTTCGGCACGTTTTTCTTCCTCATTCAGTTTTACGGAAGTTATTTTGGCCGGGCTAAGGGCGCGCTGGATATACAAACTCATGTTAGGCGTATAGTTGATGATATCGATGTTTTCGTTACGCAACTCACGAACGATACCATGTATACGTGAACCTTTCATACCCACGCAGGCTCCAACAGGGTCGATGCGATCGTCGTATGATTCCACGGCAACTTTTGCTCTTTCACCGGGTATGCGGGCGATGTTCTTTATTGTTATCAGTCCGTCGTTTATTTCAGGTACTTCAATCTCGAGTAGTCTTTCAAGGAATACAGGAGATGTGCGTGATAAAATAATCTTAGGGTTGTTATTCTTGTTTTCTACTCTTTCTACCACTGCGCGTACATGTTCGCCTTTGCGGAAGAAGTCGCTTGGTATCTGCTCTGTCTTAGGTAAAAGAAGTTCTTCTTTTTCATCATCGAGAAGTAGTATTTCTTTTTTCCATATCTGATACACTTCGCCGGATACTATTTCCCCGATTTTTTCTTTATAACGGTTATATAGGCCTTCTTTCTGAAGTTCCAGTATTTTCGAAGTCAGAGTTTGGCGCAGATTCAGGATAGCACGACGACCAAAGTCTTCGAAGAAAACTTCGTCGGTCACATCTTCACCCACTTCAAAATCTTCATCTATTTTTCTGGCTGCGGTAAGTGATATCTGAGTATTCTCGTCCTCAAGCTCATTATCTTCCACAATTGTGCGGTTGCGCCATATTTCAAGGTCTCCTTTATCAGGATTGATAATAACATCATAATTGTCATTCGAACCGAAGAGTTTTGCTATTACATTGCGAAACGAATCTTCGAGAACGCTTATCATTGTCATCCTGTCAATATTTTTCAGTTCTTTAAATTCTGAAAAAGTATCGATCATACTAATAACTTCTTTTTTAGCCATAACAGTTATTTAAATCGTATTAAGTATTTTGTATATTTTACTTCATCATAGGCAAATGAAAGGTCTTCTTCCTGTGCCACTTTCTTTTTCGCACCTTCCGGTTTTACCATTTTGGTAATGGCGATTACAAATCCGTTGTTGTCGGAAGTTTTAAGTACACCCGAAAGTTTTTGTCCTGCTTTTGTAAGTACTTCGACTTCGTTACCCTCATTCTTTTTATATTGACGGGGTATTTTGAATGGAGATGTAACACCGGCAGAACCTACTTCCAATTCGAAATCTTCGGCATCTCTATCCAATCTGGATTCTATGTCACGGCTGAGTGCAATGCAATCGTCAATGCCGATACTATCATCGCTGTCTATTTCTACAACAATGATATTACCGGGTCTGACAATAACATCTACAAGAAACATAGGTGTCTCTTGTAAAAAATTGTCCGTTACATCTTTTATAAAATCTTTATCTATCATTTGCTTTTAAGAACAACAAAGAGGAAGCCACGGCCTCCTCTCCCTCTATTTCGGTTACAAAAGTAGTGAAAATAATTTTTTATACCAAATTTTGATAATAAATAACTCAGCATCTTTGTTTTTCTTATCTTGGATGTAATATTCAGGCTCCACTTTGTTTCCTGTTTACTGCTTTTACTCCTTTTATCTTAGCTATGCGGGAACATAATGTTTGTAAGTCATTTACATCATGTACGTATACTATAATTCGTCCTTCGAATACTCCATCATTAGACTCAATGTTCATTCCCTTGATATTTAATGATCCGGCGGTGATAACCTTAGTTATATCATTCAGCATTCCCATTCGGTCTATGCCTGTAACAATAATAGAGGTAAGAAAAGGAAATTGCGTATAACTGCCCCATTCCAGATTTACAATCCTGTCTCCGTGGCTGGCTTTCAGTTTCAGTCCTACCGGACAATGTATACTGTGTACGTCTACCTCATTATCGTCATTCAGATAACCAAATACTTTATCTCCTGGTATAGGATTGCAGCAGGTAGGCATTCTGAAGTTTTTATTAAAGGAATCTTCTTCGAGGATGTATGTTTTTTTAGGATTTATTTGCTCGTATTCTTGTGGCTTTTCGGCTTTGTCTTTATCTGCTTTTTTTACGGCATGGAAAGCCTGCTTCATATATTTGACTAGGACATTATCGGAGTTTTGTTTTTTTAAGGTCAATAATTTTTCTATTTTTTGAGGGAGGGAAATGTCGTTATTACCGATTGCGTAGTATAAGTCTTCTTTCGTCTGTTTCTGATAATAATCCATCATCTGGTCCATAATTGTAGGTGTCAACTCTATTGTTGTACCTTCAAGCGCCTTTAGTAAAAGTTCTTCACCTTGTTTGGCGACCTCTCTTTTGTGCTTCCTGAGAGCATATTCTATCTTTGTGCGGGCTTTGGCGGTTGTTACCAGGCCAAGCCACTCGTATTTTGGTACTTGCGATTTCGAGGTCAGGATCTCAACCTGATCTCCACTGTTTAGTTTCTCACTGAGAGGAACCAGTTTATGATTGACTTTGGCGCCAATGCAATGGTCTCCTATGTCAGAATGCAGGTCGTAGGCGAAATCAAGGGCTGTTGCTCCTTGCGCTAAAGTTCTTATTTCTCCTTTTGGTGTGAATACAAAGATCTCCTGTGAGTATAGATTTAATTTTATTGTGTCAAGGAAGTCCATCGCATTTGGACTCGGGCTCTCCAATATTTCTTTAATAGTTTTCAGCCATTTGTCCAGTTCTGTATCTTCTTCTATTTTCCCTTCTTTGTATTTCCAGTGTGCGGCGAATCCTTTTTCTGCGATGTCGTCCATGCGTCGGCTGCGTATCTGTATTTCTATCCATTGCCCGTCAGGGCCCATAACGGTGAGGTGCAATGCCTGATAGCCATTCGCTTTTGGGCGGCTCACCCAATCCCTGATTCTGTCGGGGCGAAGTTTATAGATATCTGTTATGACCGAATATATATCCCAACATCGCTTTTTTTCATCTATGCCCGGTTCATTCTCGAATATGATGCGGACTGCGAAAATATCATATATTTCTTCAAAGGGGACGCCTTTCGCCTGCATTTTATTCCAGATGGAATAGACCGACTTTTCGCGTGCCCTTATCTCGTATTTGAAGCCAAGATCGTTAAGTTTATCAACTACAGGTTTGGCAAAATGCTGATAAACATCTGACCTTATTTTGTAAGTTGCCTGTAATTTATATTGGATATCTTTATACATCTCGGGATTTTCCCATTTAAAACTGAGTTCTTCCAGTTCTGTTTTTATAGCGAACAGGCCCAAACGATGGGCCAGCGGAGCATATATATACATTGTCTCTCCTGCAATCTTATACTGTTTGGCAGGAGCCATGGATCCCAATGTGCGCATATTATGAAGGCGGTCTGCTATTTTGACCAATATCACACGTATATCATCCGACATGGTGAGCAATAGCTTGCGGAAGTTTTCGGCCTGAGCAGATACATTCTCACCGAACATGCCGCTCGAAATTTTGGTAAGTCCGTCTACGATCTGTGCTATTTTATCTCCAAAGAGCACTTTCATGTCTTCGACAGTGTATTCCGTATCTTCCACTACATCGTGCAGCAATGCCGCACAGATGGATGTTGATCCAAGCCCGATTTCACCACAGACAATACGGGCTACAGAGATAGGATGCAGTATATATGGTTCCCCAGAACGACGGCGCGCACCTTTGTGTGCTTCCTTTGCAAAAAGAAAAGCTTTTGTTATAATTTCGACTTTACGCCTATGGTTGGTCTTTAGGTAATCGTCGATAAGAGCATTGAATTCCTGCTCGATTAAAATATCATCCTGAGTATGCGTATCCTCTTTTGCCATAAGTTTTGAGTAAGGAAACAAAAATAGTAAAATCAATTTTAATTAAGAGCTATTCGCATCATAATAAAAATTGATTTAACCATTAGATTATTCTATAACTGCTTACATGTTCGTTGCTGTAAGTGATTTATTTTCTGTTTTGGCTTGGGTTCCATCACTGGTTTGGGCGCTGTTATTCTGTTCGGGAAGAAGTATCAGTAGGCGCTGTCCTACCTTTGCCATATTGGATGATAGCTTGTTCCATGTTATGATATCTTTTTTAGTGACATTGTAACGGGCTGCAATTTGAGTGATGGTTTCTCCTATTTTTACTTTGTGATAAATTATTTTTGAATCGTCTGCATTTTTTCTGTCCGAATCGTCAGAGTCGGTCGTAGATATTCTTACGCGAGGTAGTGTGGATTCGTCGCGCACAATTTTCTTTAGGTAGCCGTCAATCAAATCCGCAGTGTAGGTTGAATCAATGATGACTGTTGGTAGTTCCGGTTCAGGAAGTTTCACAGCTTCTTGAATTTCTACATATTCTATCTTCTGTATTTTTAGTTGTTTTCCGGCAATTAGTTTGTTTGAGCGGTTCCAGCCTTTTAGTTCGGTAACTGATACTCCGTTCTTTTTTGCTATGCCTGCCCATGTATCGCCTTTACGTATCTTGTAATAAGTAGTAGTTTCTTTCGGAACGGAAACAGTTCTTGTTAAGCCTGATACAGAAATGACTGTAGTGTCGGATGATGTATTGTTTGAAGCCAGTAGTTCTTCTGAGGATTGTTCTTCCGGTTTATAAATTTTCAGGCGCCTGCCTACTGTTAATTTGTTTGAAGCAAGATTATTCCATTGTTTTATCTGGCTGGATGTAACTCCATATCGGCTGGCCAGGCGTGCTAGTGTATCTCCTCTTTTTACTCTGTATGTGATTGCGTTGCCAGCAGCTCTGTTACCACCCACTGCGTCAACACCTGCTACTTTACGGTGAGTCAGATACTGGTCAGCCTTATATGTATAGATATCATCTTTCTTATCCAGAAATAAGGAAAGTTTATCGATAGGAAGGTTCAGAGAATAGTGTTTGTAATCGCCCGGTATGATGTCGCTCTTAAACTGCGGGTTGAATTGACGTAAGTCATCTACTGAAACGTTCAGGTTGTCTGCTATCTGTTGGAAATGAATGTTTTTGTCGATCATTAAAGAATCTATCGAAGCCGGATTTTTGCATTCGGTAGGGCAGATGTTGTGCTCGTCGTAGTAATTCATTATATATGTAGCTGCTATAAAAGCCGGAACATAACCTCTCGTCTCCCGTGGCAGATAGGGATAGATAGCCCAGTAATCGGTTTGTCCGCCACTGCGGCGAATTGCTTTGTTTACATTCCCCGGGCCACAGTTGTAGGCTGCAATTACCAGATTCCAGTCTCCATAGATTCCGTATAAGTCTTTCAGATATCTGGCTGCTGCATCTGTCGATTTAAGCGGATCGCGACGTTCGTCGACCAGGCTGTTTATCTCCAGATCGTACATTTTACCTGTAGGAGCCATGAATTGCCATAGACCTGTAGCACCGACTCTGGAGCGAGCGATCGGGTTAAGGGCTGATTCGATTACCGGAAGATATTTGAGTTCCAATGGTAAGCCTTCTTTATCCAAGGCTTCTTCGAACAGAGGGAAGTAATATTTACCTTGCCCCAGCATATAGCTGACCTGATTACGTCGACGACCTGCATACATTTCTATGTAGTCGCGCACAACGGGGTTGAATGCCAACTCCATCTTAGTAGGCAAAGAATATAATCTGTGTATATAAACAGAATCATTGAACAATACGGCACTGTCGTCATTCGAACGGCAGTCATCTCCATATTTTACATTATTACTCCAGTTTTTTAGCAGTTCATCGTAGTTACGTTCCATGTCTGCCGGATATATTATCGACCTATCGGTTATTGTGTCACGTGTCGACAATTCTTTACGACCGGACTGTCCGAATACGATAAGTGTACTGGATAGGAAAAGCCCTGTGATTATTAGTTTTTTCAGCATAAGTGTCCCTTAATGGTATTTGCAGAGCTTCTCATAAAGTGAGATTTCTGCAAGTTTAAAAATTTATACTACATTGAAGCCCTACCGAGGCTTTAGAATAAGATGTCGCTGGCCAGAATACTGGTGTAACTCTCATGGAGAGATCCGGTGACATATCAAAATCGTACAGTTGCGCATCTACATAAGCATCGATCATGCATAGCGCATACACACCCACGGCCGCAATAATGGCCAAGTCCCTGTTTCTTCTATAGAAATCCTTTTTGCTCTTCAGAGCCGATTGTAGTCTGTCGCGGCCATAGTCGTCGACAGTTTGTCCAGGTCTTAAATAATTCGTATAGCTGGTACCGGAGCCTGTTACTAAATCCCGGAATGCCTGATTGTAATCATTATATACCCGCCCATTCCATGTAATGGCATAAGTGAGTCCGAGTGCTCCTCCATATACAATCGGTAGTTTCCAGTACTTACGATTATAAAATTGCCCTAATCCCGGAAAAATAGCAGAATATATGACTGCTTTTTTCGAATCGGGTTTAAATTCATGTTTACTTATTGTAATTACCGAATCCACTAAAACCACAGCTTTTTCGCTTATCAACGGTTTTACAGTATCGGCAGGTAAACGTTTACTATCTGAACGAAGCACTGAATCCTGAACTTGAGGTTCTTGTGCATTCAGCGGAAGAAGTGTCCCTCCTAATATGCACCATAAACAAATAAATAAACCTCTCCTCATATATAATATTACGGAAAATACCTCGTTTTATTTTTTCAATTGGTCAAATATCGAAATAATTCTCTCCAGTTCTTCTTCTGTTTTGAACGGAATACTTATCTTACCCTTTCCCTTATCGTTACAGGTAAGTTGTACCTTGGTGGAGAAGAACTTCGATAAGTGAGTCTTTAGTATCTCGAATTCTTCGGGAGTAGCTTTTTTAACTCCTGATTTTTTTACTGTTTCTACTACTTTTTCTTCTTTGAGCAAGTCCTCCAGTTTTTCCCCTTTGGCTATTGCTCTTACGTATTCTTCTACTTTCCTTACTGATAAACCTTCTTCGAGTATCAGTTCGTAAACTTCCAATTGTGCAGCTGCGTCTTCGAGTGTGACCAGAGTGCGTGCATGCGCCATGTCTATTTTCTTGTCTCTGATACCCATTTGTATCTCAGCGGGTAATTTTAACAGACGCAGATAATTGGCTATAGTCGTTCTCTTTTTACCAATGCGCTCACTAAGGCGTTCCTGAGTGAGATTATATGCTTCGATAAGATTCTGGTAGGCCAGCGCAATTTCTATGGAATTCAGGTCTTCACGCTGTATGTTCTCTATCAGAGCCATTTCCATCACAGTTTCATCTTCGGCAGTACGGATATATGCCGGGATTGAACTTAATCCGGCAATTGAAGAGGCCCTGTACCGTCTTTCTCCTGCTATGATCTGATATAAATCATCGTCTATCTTGCGCAGTGTTATGGGTTGGATAACTCCTATCTGACGAATAGATGCTGCCAGTTCCTGCAATGCTTCTTCATCGAATACATGCCGGGGCTGATCAGGGTTTACCTGTATTTTGGATAACTCTATTTCGTTGATTGAAGAGGATCCTTCGGTTTTTACTTCATCAATGGTAATAAGGGCGTCCAACCCTCTTCCTAGCACCATTCTCTTAGCCATAACAATTTATTAAGTATTTAATCAGAAAAGCAAAGTTAAGAATTTTTCTCAATAAGTTCTTGTGCCAGCTGCATATGATTTACAGAACCTTTCGATGCGGCATCATAAACAAGCACCGGTTGGGCAAAGCTTTGCGATTCGCTAAGCTTCACATTCCGCTGTATTACAGTAGTAAAAACCAGTTCCTGGAAATGGCTCTTCACTTCTTCGTATATCTGGTTGGCCAGACGCAAACGAGCATCATACATGGTGAGAAGGAAGCCTTCTATTTCGAGGGCCGGGTTCAGTTTATTTTTAATTATTTTTATTGTATTGAGTAATTTACTGATTCCTTCCAGTGCAAAATATTCACATTGTACAGGTATAATGATCGAGTCTGCCGCAGTAAGGGCATTTACGGTTATCAGCCCTAATGAAGGTGAACAATCTATCAGAATATAGTCATAATCCGGCTTGAGTGGAACAAGAACTTCCCGCAATTGCTTTTCCCTGTTTTCCACATTCAGCATTTCCAGTTCAGCCCCTACCAGGTTGATATGGGATGGTAATACATAAAGCCGTTCTATCTCTGTGGATACGATTGCTTCTTTGGGAGAAGCTGTGCCGATCAGGCATTCGTAGATAGTCTTGCTTACTTTTTTAATATCAATGCCCAAACCCGAAGAGGCGTTGGCTTGCGGATCAGCATCGACTACCAAAACTTTTTTCTCAAGAGCTGCCAAGGATGCTGCCAGATTGATTGTAGTTGTTGTTTTTCCTACGCCGCCTTTTTGGTTGGCTAATGCGATTATTTTTCCCATAAAAAGCTATTAATATTTTTTGATGACAAATTAAATAATAAAAAACAGGAAGTGAGTGTTAAATTTGTGTAACAATGTATATCTTGTTGAAAAGTCTGCCTGATTGTTAATAAATAGGAGCGATAAATATGATGCAAATTTACGAAATAATATTGAAATTCAGCTGTCTTCATCCTTCAACTGCAAGTAGTATTTCCACACTATTTAGCCATCCCTTATAATCGAACCTTGATACAGCTTCGTCCAGATGCGCACTGTATTCAAGGGAAAGAGAGGGATTGTCTAATACTGATTTCATCCCCCTGTAAACACCTTCTGCACTATTGTCGACCAGTATGCCGTATTTGCCTCCATCCACAATGTCGCGCGGGCCTCCGCAGTCGGTTGTTATCACAGGAGTCTTTAGTGCCATCGATTCCAGCAGAACGAGAGAAAAACTCTCGCGTTCCGAGACACACAAAGACCATTTGCTTTGCAGAATATAAGGAAAAGGATTGTCTATCCGGCCTTTGAGAGTGACCATTCCATTTATTTCTTTTTCTGTCAGTTCTTCTCCCATTGTCCGGTTATCCATTCCATCGCCTATTATATAGACATGGAACTTGTAGCCCTCATCTTTGAGCCGTATAATGGTGTTGATAAGCCTGTCGATCCGTTTTTCAGGAGAGGTTCTTGTTATAAGTATGAAGTTGGTTTCACTTTGGGGTAAATCAATGATTGGTTCTTTCGCCTTTTCTTTTACTTTGGTCAGGTCAATGGCGTTATATAGTACGCTGATATCTTGTTTTGGAGCCTTTCCTTCATGCAAGACCGATAGATAAGTGTTCTTTGCAGCATCGGACACACATATAACTTTGTCGAAGCTATTATAAGACCGTTCTACTCGTTTTATTTGTTTTTTATTCAGCCACACAGAAACTTTTTCCCTGAAAGATCTGGCTTCATACTTTCTTTTATAAACGATGTTATGTATCCAGAGTATTTTAGGAATGTTCATTTTTGCAAAAATGCGGGCGAAGAATGTTTCCTTGAAACAAACAATTTCATCATACTCACTTTCGGAAATACCTTTCTGTCTGGCAAACATTCGGGGGAAGAAAATCATTATATTTTCCCATATTTTTTTTTGAAAATGAGGGAGGCCATCCGGGTACAGATATTTTATAGAAACAGCCGGAGATACCTTACGCAACAATACATCCTTATCGGATGGCTCCGGTAAAAGAAGGGTGATTCGAGCTTTAGTCGCCAGGTGATTGAGGAGGTCGACCAACAGTATCTCGGTACCGCCCATTACAAGACTGTCATTGAAAAATAATATACGTTTCATTAGCCCTCGGGAGTATTCATTCTAAGAAATTATTTTAGCAACGCTTTCTACCCAGTAGTCTTCACTGTTGAGGCAGGGGATAAATGTTAATTGCGCCCCTCCTTTATCGATAAAGAGTTCTTTTGCTTTTATATTGATGTCGTATAGTGTTTCCAGATTGTCGGCAGCAAAACCCGGCGCCACTACCAGCAGTTTTTTTGCCTTTTCTGCGGCCTGTTCTTCTATTACTTCGTCCAGGCTTGGACCAAGCCATTTTTTGCCCATTGCCGAGTGATATACCTGTCTGGTCCTTTTCATTTCCATATCCAGATCTTTCAATACGAGACGGACGGTTTCTTTGGTCTGATAAACATAATCGAATTCTTTCCCTTTTTTCCAGCCCTCTTCTACATGGGAGAGAGGCAGACTATGGAATGTGAATATCAGTTTATCGAAACCTTCTGCTATGTATGGTTTGATACTTTTTGCCAGAGCTGATATATATGCCGGATGCCGGAAATAGGGTTCTATTACTCTCAACCGGAAAGGGTATGGCCGTTTGAAAAATATTTTGCCTACTTCATCAACTACCGTTTTGTAAGAAGATTCTGCATACTGGGGAAATAATGGTAATACAACAACCTCATGTAACCTGTTGTTTTTAGCCATCAGCCTTTCCAGTGCCAGTTGTACATCGGGCTGCCCGTATCTCATCGCCACCTCGACAGGCATTTCCGTTAGGGTTTCAAGTTTTTTTGCCAGGGATTTAGCATGGTCGAGCAGGGGCGAATCTTCCTTTGTGTGATCCCAGATCATCCTGTAATGGGCGGTGGAACTGAATTGTCTCAAAGGAATTATAAGCCCGTTGACCAGAATAGGACGGAACCAATCAGGCACGGTCATGACGTACGGATCGGAAAGCATTGCCCTGATAAAGAACTTCACATCCGGTCGGGTACATGTTTTAGGGCTACCTGTGTTTACTAATAATACTCCTTTCATAATTTCCTTAAATACAAATACCACAGATTTCCGTTTTGTCTGAAAATATGTGGTATTCCTATTGTTTTATATTTTCAATTGCCTTTAGACATACGTTTCGAGAAGCAATACATTGCCTTCCGGACTGATTGTAACACTTTTGGTATCGGCCGGAATGAGGATTGTTTCACCTTGCTTTACAGACAGGTCATTTCCTTTATCGTCTTTGATACCGCAAGCTCCCCCCATACAGATGTAAGCGACAAACGAGTCGATATCACTGTAATCTCTGGTAATATCTTTAGTTACCTCCAGCAGATTCGTGGTAAAGTATCGGCACGATTCCAATCTTACAGGTTGATTCTCCGCTCTTGTATAGGAGTTTTTATAATTATCGTATAATTTAAAATCTATTGCATCCTTCGCCAGTTCGGTATGAAGTTCGCGTCCGTTTCCGTTTGCATCTTTACGGTTATAGTCGTAGATGCGGTATGTGATATTCGATGTTTGCTGTATCTCGGCAATGAATGTTCCGGCACCGATAGCATGCACGCGTCCTGCGGGAAGGAAGAATACATCGCCTGCCTTTACGTCATGTTTGGCCAAAGAGTCAACAAATGTATTGTCTTCGATGCTTTTAACGTATGATTCCGGAGTCATTTGTTTTTCGAAACCTGAATACAGGAACGCTGATGGCGTAGCGTTTATAACATACCACATTTCCGTTTTACCGAACGAATCGTGTCTTTTCTTTGCCAGTTCATCGTCGGGATGTACTTGTATGGAAAGATTGTCGCGGGCATCAATAAATTTGATAAGCAAAGGGAATGTGTTGCCAAAAGTCTCGAAATTCTTTTTCCCTACCAACTGAGCTTTGTAAGTATCTATTATTTCGCTCAGATCTTTATTTTCCAGTTCTCCGTTAGCTACGACAGAAACGTTGCCTTTTACACTGGATATCTCCCAGCTTTCGCCGATGCCGTCCTGCTCAGGTGTCACACCTTTAAATTTACATATTTCATCTCCACCCCAGATAATGGATTTAAGGATGGGTTTAAACTTTAATGGATATAAATTCATCTTATTACACGTTATATTAAAATTCTTATGCAAAAGTAATCAAACTTTGTCTATTTCGCAGCGTTTCGTTTCTTCTATTGAACAGCGAACAGCCCCGAATGTTTATAAAAGATAAAAATCGTTCTGTGCCGAACAAAAACGGACCGGTAATTTTCATTATCCAGTCCGTTAGTTATTTATCCCTTAATTTATTTTCTTTAATACAAAAGCAGTCCTGGCCGGTATATATAGTTTCAGCCAGCCTTTACCATCTTTGTGATACAATTCGTCGGAAACGGTGAAATGCTCGACAGAGTCATCAGTAAGCCCATTGCCTCCGAAGGCGGGCGAATCCGTATCTAATACTACCTTGTATTTTCCTTCAGGTGCGAGAAATCCGTAATCGACAAATGATTGACTCGGATTAAAGTTGAATACAAATATATAATCTTCGCGCATAAAGGCCAATACTTGGTCTTCGTCCTTGTCCCACAATCTGATGACAGGCGTTTTCTGGAATCCTTTAATACTACTGATCAGAGTGAGCATTGCTTTGTCGAAGTCGCCCAGATAGTGATATTTAAGGTCGTGATTATCTGCCAGCCACCACTGCCTGCGTGCGTATTTGTATGACCACCCGTTGCCTTCACGGGGGAAGTCTACCCATTCAGGGTGTCCGAATTCATTCCCCATGAAATTGAGATAGCCGCCATTAATAGTCGATGCTGTAACAAGGCGGATTATCTTATGCAGGGCGATACCTCTGTCTGTCTGATATGAACTGCCGTAATGTTTCGACATATACCAGTACATATCTGCGTCTATTAGCCTAAAAATAATTGTTTTGTCTCCCACCAGAGCCTGGTCGTGGCTTTCGGCGTATGAGATTGTCTTTTCGTCTTCACGCCTGTTGGTCAATTCCCAGAAGATACCTGTCGGATGCCAGTCTTCGTCTTTGCGTTCTTTGATTATTTTAATCCAGTAGTCGGGTATATTCATCGCCATACGGTAATCGAATCCGTAGCCGCCGTCTTTGATCTTGGCTGCCAGTCCGGGCATCCCGCTAACCTCTTCGGCTATGGTGATCGCTTTGGGGTTTACCTCATGTATCAGTTTATTGGCTAAGGTGAGATAGCAGATCGCGTCCCCATCCTCATTGCCATTGAAGTAATCCTGATAATCGGTGAAGTTATCACCTAGCCCGTGGCTGTAATATAACATTGAGGTTACTCCATCGAAGCGGAATCCGTCGAATTTGTATTCTTCCAGCCAGTATCTACAGTTCGAAAGTAGGAAGTGCATGACTTCATCCTTACTGTAATTGAAATTCAGCGAATCCCAGGCCGGATGTTCCCGCCTGTCTCCTTCATGGAAGTATTGGGAGTATGATCCGTCGAAACGTCCCAGGCCTTCCACTTCATTTTTCACGGCATGGGAATGTACAATATCCATAATAACCGCGATACCCATAGTGTGAGCGTCGTCAATCAGATGTTTCAACTCGTCGGGAGTGCCGAAGCGGGAGGATGCTGCGAAGAAACTGGAGACATGGTATCCGAACGAACCGTAGTATGGATGCTCCTGAATGGCCATTATCTGTATGGTATTGTAACCATCTTCCTTAATGCGGGGAAGGATATTCAGCCTGAACTCTTCGTACGTGCTGACCTTTTCCGATTCGGCCGCCATACCTATATGGCATTCGTAAATCAGCAATGGGTCGGTTTTTGGCTTAAATGTTTTTTTCCTGAATTCATATGGAACTTCGGGAAACCAGACCTGTGCACTGAATATTTTGGTATGGTCGTCCTGTACAACGCGTGTGGCCCAAGCCGGGATTCTTTCGGCTTCGCCA
Organism: uncultured Dysgonomonas sp.; assembly: GCF_900079725.1. NCBI lineage: Bacteria > Pseudomonadati > Bacteroidota > Bacteroidia > Bacteroidales > Dysgonomonadaceae > Dysgonomonas > uncultured Dysgonomonas sp. Next base: position 1,649,945 of record NZ_LT599032.1, on the reverse strand, counting down.
CCGTCCCAAGACATGATAAGTTTGAACAGGTCGCCATGCTTTATTTTACTCAAAGGCAGTTTCAACTCCCATTCACCGCCATCTTTACGGTTGAGTTTATAGTCATCCTGTTTCTGCCAGTTGTTGAAATCACCTACCATATATATGGCTGTAGCATTCGGGGCCCATTCCCTGAATATCCACATACGGGCAGTTTTATGCAAACCGAAATAAAGATGTCCCGATGCAAAATCGGAAAGGGTTATTTTCCCATTATTGGTTATAGCCGCTTCTCTTTTCAACACATAGTCGTATCGTCCTTCTATTGCTTCCGCATAAGGTTCTAACCACGGATCGTTTTTTATCAGTTTAAGCATGGTCTTATTAATTAAGAATTAATAATTGAGAATTAATAATTATGGCTGATTCATAATTTATAACTCATAATTGTTTATAGCTTTATTTTTACGACAACTTTTCTTATTTTCCCTTCGCCGATGCAGGGAGCATGTCCGTCTTCGGGGAAGAAAACAGTGAAATCGCCCGGCACTGCCGTAACAAGAGTCGTACCTTTGTCGAAGAAGAACTGGATGTCTTTTTCTTCATTAAACGCGTCGCGCTCCTCTTTAAGTTCCGCACGGGCTTTCCATCCGTATGTCTCGGGTTTGCTCACAGGGAGTTGTATGTCTATATATTTATTATGGACTTCCATTTTGGCATCTTCTTCGGTCTTCATATCGCTATCGCTGACCATCAGGAAAAGATCCTTACCTTCAATTTCTGTTTTGCCTGTTTCTACGTTGGCGAAATCAACCGATTTCAGGTATTCAAACGCTTTTTTGAACAAAGGGTGGAGTTTGTAGTACGCCTCTGCATTTTTTAAATTGTCTAGTATCATATTATTTATTTTATTGTTATTCCTGATCCTGTAATCCTATTTCATCGATTATCTTTTCCATATCTTCATTACCGTCCCCTTTTGGATTGGGACCATAATAGTTCTCTCCATAGTCACTGGCTCCAAAAAGCATCCATAATGCATAAAAAGGTATTATTTGGTACCATCCACTATTCTCTCTGTCATGGCATCTTTTGGTTCCCTGAGCGATAAGAAACCAATAGGCAGGAAGCATTGGAAACAGAAGAATCCAAAACATATCTTCTGATACGCCGGATGTATCTAACAAGGCGATAACGGCGGAAATAGTGAAATAATAAGCAAGATAAATAAGGTAGCTAAGGCCATATTCGAGTCTGCGTATACGGCCTTTGATGGAGAAAGGGTTTTGAAACATGCGTTGATTATCCATAATTACCCAGGTGTTATGAAAGTTTTTATATTACTTATATTCTTTTGGTTCTATTATTACAGAGAAAAGATATTTACCTGTCTGATCCCTGTATTCATATTGCATGGTGACATTATTTTCCCTGAAAAACTTCATGTCGGGATTTGTTTTCAACGAACTTATTATTTGAGGCTGTAACTGCGATTTAAAAAGGGTAGTATCGGTAATGGTTACTTCGCTCAGTGTATGGTAATACCTTATCGTCTGGTTCGGGAAAGTGGTGCAACTGTCCAGTCTTGTCCACTGATCCAGTATTCTCGGACATTTGGTATTTGCCTCCTCCGACAATTTTTTCAATTGGCTGTCGACACTTCCTGTACACCGGGGAAATATAATGATACCGATAAATAGTATGATATAGAGTAAACCTTGTTTCATAAACAGTTTATTCATGGTTTTGAAAAAATATTCTTACAAGTTTAAGGATTTTAATCGGATTATCTGTTAATATTCCCAATTTTTATCTTTCAATTACATTAGTCGTTTATCGCGACTCGGCATAATCAAAATAAATTTTGCTTCTGCTCTCGCTACTCAAAACGTTCATATTTATCTATAAGTTTTAGTGTATAGTAATTTTTACCTATTTTTGCTAAAAATCAATTCATTCACATAAATACTACTTTATGAAGAAGTTTCTGTTTATTATTAGTTTTTTAATTATGGTTTACTCTTGTAATACTACAAGTACTAAGGATGCGGATAATCCTTTCTTTTCAGAATTTAATACTCCTAATGGTGTGCCTCCTTTCGATAAGATAAAAGCAGAGCATTACCTGCCTGCTTTCGAAGAAGGAATGAAAAGGCACAATGCCGAAATAGATTCCATTGTGAACAACCCGGATGCCCCGACTTTCGAAAACACAATTGTGGCTCTTGATGAATCGGGCAGGATGCTGAATAGTGTGGGTGCAGTGCTGTCGGTAATGACAGGGACAATGTCCGATTCTACTTACCAAAGCATTGAAAAGGAGATTACTCCTAAGCGGACAGAACATTATGATAATATCAACTTTAACGGAAAGCTTTTTGCCCGTATAAAGACTGTATATGATGCGGCACCGGCTAATCTGACAACTGAACAGAAAATGTTGCTGGATAAAACCTATAAAGGTTTTGTTCGTTCAGGTATATTGCTTGACGGGTCTAAACAGGATCGTTTGCGTGAGATAAATAAAGAATTAAGTTCTACGGCTTTAAGTTTTAATCAGAATCTGTTGAAAGAAACGGATAATTATCAGTTGGTAATAGATAAAAAAGAAGACCTCGCCGGATTACCGGAAGATATAATCGCAGCAGCAGCCAAAATGGCTAAAGATAAAGGAATGGAAGGCAAATGGATGTTCGGACTGAGCAAGCCAAGCTGGGAGCCATTCCTACAGTATGCCGATAATCGCGAACTGCGTGAAAAATTGTACAAAGCCATGTATATGCGGGGAGACAATAATAACGAGTTCGACAATAAAGAGAATATAAAGAAAATAGTAAGTCTTCGCCTCGAAAAAGCTAATGTACTTGGTTATAACACTCATGCCGATTACGTGCTCGAAGAAACGATGGCTAAGACTCCGGATAATGTGATGAACTTGCTGAACAGTATCTGGAAATATGCATTGCCTCAAGCAAAGAAAGAAGCAACAGAATTGCAGGCTATTGCTAAAAAAGAAGGAAAAGATATCAAGATCGAGTCTTGGGACTGGGCATATTATGCCGAAAAGCTTCGTAAGGAGAAGTATGCTTTGGATGAAGATGCATTGAAGCCATACTTCAAAGCAGATAATGTACGTGAAGGAGTATTTGCTGTGGCAAACAAACTTTATGGCATTACATTCAAGCAAAAAACGGATGTGCCGGTTTATCAGCAAGACGTAAAAGCATACGAGGTAAATGACGCTGACGGTTCTCTTATAGGTATGATATACTTTGATGACTTTGCGCGTCAGGGTAAACGTCCGGGTGCATGGATGAGTAGTTTCCGCAAGCAGGAAGTATTTAAGGGCGAATTTGTTCACCCATTGATATACAATGTAGGAAACTATAATCCTCCGACAGATGGTAAACCTGCTCTTCTTACTTTAGATCAGGTAGAAACGATGTTCCATGAATTTGGTCACGGATTGCACGGGCTTTTGTCTAAATGTACATATAACGGGCTTTCGGGAACTTCAGTGTACCGGGACTTCGTGGAGTTACCTTCGCAGGTGATGGAACATTGGGCTTTTGAGCCGGAGGTATTGAAAATGTATGCAAAACATTATGAAACAGGTAAAGTGATTCCTGACGAATTGATACAGAAAATCCAAAATGCAGGATACTTCAATCAGGGATTCAGAACTACAGAACTTGTAGCTGCGGCCATTCTGGATATGAAATGGTATACAATAACCGCTACTCCAAACTTTAACCCTAAGCAGACAGAGGGTGTTGAGAAGCTCGATGTAGACAAGTTTGAAGCTGATGCAATGGCTGAAATAGGACTGATACCGGAAATTATACCTCGATACAGAAGTACATATTTCCAACATGTATTCAGTGGTGGCTATTCTGCAGGATATTATAGTTACTTATGGTCGGAAGTGCTGGATTCGGACGCGTTCCAGGCGTTTGTGGAAAAGGGTAATATCTTCGATCAGGCAACAGCTAAATCGTTCCGGGAAAATGTATTGTCGAAAGGCGGAACAGATGAACCAATGACTCTATACAAAAATTTCAGAGGGGCAGAACCAAATCCTATTTACTTATTAAAAAACAGGGGTTTTGTAAAATAATGAGTTTTATTATCTTTGCAACTCGAAATTTTTAATCTAAACATAAAATATAATTAATGGCAACAACAGCAGATATAAGAAATGGTATGTGCATCGACATCGACGGACAATACTATGTTATTATTGAATTTCTTCACGTAAAACCGGGTAAAGGAGCAGCTTTTGTCCGTACAAAAATGCGTAGCGTTACTACCGGTCGTGTTCTGGAAAGGACATTCAATGCCGGAATCAAATTGGATGAGGTGCGTATTGAAAGACGTCCTTATCAGTATCTCTATCAGGACGATATGGGATATAATTTCATGAATACCGAGACTTTCGAGCAGATTTCCATTGCAGGAGATATGATTGAAGGAGTGGCGTTTCTGAAAGAAGGTGACAAGGTAGAGGTACAGGTACATGCAGAAACAGAAGCGATACTGACAGCCGAGATGCCGACTAATGTTATCCTTGAAGTAACATATACCGAGCCGGGAATGAAAGGTGATACAGCTACAAACACATTGAAACCCGCAACGGTGGAAACAGGTGCTGAGGTGCGTGTGCCGCTTTTCATCAATGAAGGTGATAAGATCAAAATCAGCACGAAAGATGGTGCGTATGTAGAACGTGTGAAAGCCTGAATCTTTCAGATTAAGAATAATATCGGGTCCTCTGTTTATGATAACAGAGGGCCCGATATGTTTTAATGTAAGTTTGTTAAGGAACTTTATCTATACTATTTTTAAGCTGGTAGTTCTTTGGCATATTCAGTATCTAAAGCTTTTAATCAGAAAAGGTAACAATTGAGGTTATTAAAAACGTGTTACTTTTACATACGCTTCGCTCCTGTGACCGTTGGTTGTTACCTTTTTTTTGGATTCATGTAGGGGAAATCCCTTGTAGCTGCCCACTTATCGTAAATGGGCAAGCACAAGACCAGCCCCTACATAAATGGAAAAGTGTTACATGTGTTACCTTTTAAAGAAGGAGATGCTTCGCTCTGCTCAGCATGACAAGATAATTATTAATTGCTCATTCTTAATTATTCATCAGTTTCCGTTACCTTTGTTACTTTTTAACTATATATAGTTAATAAACCTAAAGCCGACTTTACTTTCTAAACTATGGAAAACAAGATCAAACTAAATATTAAGGACTGGGCTGAGGAAGACCGGCCTCGGGAAAAGATGCTTCTGAAGGGAGTGGGAGCTCTATCTGATGCTGAACTGCTGGGCATCCTTATTGGTTCGGGGAATAAGAATGAGACAGCAGTCGAACTGGCACAACGCATTCTCCACAGTGTATCCAATAATCTGAATATATTAGGCAAGCAGGAGATAAAAGACCTTATAAAAAACTTCAATGGGATAGGGGAAGCCAAAGCGATAACCATAGCTGCAGCAATGGAACTGGGCAAGCGCAGAAAATTATCGGAGGTTGTTGTACAGCCACAGATAACATCAAGTGAGACGGTCTATCAGATATTTCATCCTGTATTGGCCGATCTGAAACACGAGGAGGTTTGGGTCCTATTGCTCAACCGGGCTAATAAGGTATTGAAGAAGATACAAGTCAGTAAAGGCGGGGTCACCGGTACAGTTGTTGATATCCGTATGATAATGAAAGAAGCGATAGACTCGCTGGCATCGGCTATCGTGCTTTGTCACAATCATCCTTCGGGTAATTCTAATCCGAGTGGCGATGACGATAATATTACCCGCCGGTTGAAGGATGCAGGGCAGATAATGGATGTGAGGCTTCTCGATCATATTATTGTTTGTGATCACTCATACTATAGTTATATGGATAGAGGAAGGATGTAAGGTATTGGGTACTCAAAAAACTCACGACTTATAACTCATAACTTGTAACTTAATATTACCTTTGCAATGTAATATGGAATGGTTATAAACTAATGATTCTGTAAAATTGTTTATAACAAATGTAAGTAAAAGAATGTATTGAATGCAATGTTATATTGTTATGCTAACTATTGCAGCTTCGAATACGGAAATAATAAATAGGTCTGAGACCTTAAATTAGAGATATGAGCGAATTGTTAAATATGGAAGTGAAAATCGTAAACATGTTGAAAACTGTTTATGATCCCGAAATACCAGTTAATGTATACGATCTTGGCCTTATTTATGAGGTGGAGGTAGATGACGATAAGAATGTAACTATTACAATGACGCTCACTGCGCCTAATTGTCCTGCAGCCGACTTTATATTGGAAGATGTGAGGTATAAGGTAGAGTCTATCAAGGAAGTGAACAATGTTATAGTTAATCTGACATTCGAGCCTCAGTGGAATAAGGATATGCTGAGTGAGGAAGCGAAACTGGAACTAGGGTTTCTATAAACAGGATAAGGTGGGGAAAAAGGTCTATTTCTTATCAGATGTACATTTAGGGTCTGCTTTTCACAAAAAGAATGTGGATAAGCATCAGCAGATGACCCTGCCTTCGGTCAAAGTCGATGACCATTATTTTCCACAGCACGAGGTGGAGAGAAAACTCTGCCGATGGCTCGATATGGTCAAAGAAGATGCCCAGACTATTTATCTGCTTGGTGATATATTTGATTACTGGTTCGAATACCGTAATGTAGTACCCCGCGGTTTTGTCCGCTTTCTAGGAAAAATTTCCGAACTGACAGATAAGGGTATCGAGGTGCATTTCTTTATCGGCAATCATGATATATGGGTAACCGATTACTTGCAAAAAGAGTGCGGGATGATAGTCCATACCCAACCCCTGATTAGGGATATTCATGGTAAGAAATTCTTTCTTGCACATGGCGACGGATTAGGAGATAATTCTACTTCATTTAAGCTATTGCGCGGTTTTTTCCATAATAAGTTTTGCCGAAAATTATATGCAGCCATTCATCCGCGGTGGACAGTGGGGTTTGCCCAATGGTGGTCTAATCATAATCGTGAGAATGATGAGATGCCCGATTATTTCGGAGAAGACAAGGAGCATCTGGTGCTCTTTGCGAAAAGTCATCTGAAGTTAGCTCCTAATATCAACTTCTTTGTATTCGGACATCGTCATATTATGCTCGACCTAATGCTCTCTATGCAAAGCCGGGTTGTAATATTGGGTGACTGGATTAAATACTTCTCTTATGGTGTTTTCGATGGAGAGAATTTCTCATTGGAGGTGTTTGAAGAGCCGGAAGAAAGCTGATTAGTTATCAAAAAACTCATGACTTATACCCATAACTTATAACTTAATACTACCTTTGTACCCGAGTTAAATTAGGAGGTTATCGTTATGAAAATGGTAAAAGGTATCTTTATCATTCTTCTGTTCTATTTTCTCGGACAAGGTGTTAGTTATCTGATAAATGGACTTGTTCCCGGAAATATTATCGGAATGATTTTATTATTCCTCAGTCTCTACTTCAAAGCCCTTAAACCCGACTATGTAAAAGATGTCGCCAATGCCTTTACCCGCAATATGGCTATATTTTTTATACCGGCCGGTGCGGGACTTTTAGGCTCTTACGGACTGATCAGTAAATTCTGGATGTCGATTCTTATCGTATGTTCGGTGAGTACAGTTCTGGTTATTGCCGTAGTGGCGGTTATTCAACAACAAATGGAGAAGAAGAGAAAATGAGAGCATTATTTGAATCTACGGAATTTATGCTCCTCCTTGTTTTCGGGAGCTATCTTTTTGGACAATGGGTATTCAAGAAGACGAAGATAGGATTGCTACATCCACTGATTATATCCATTGCCATTATTATTGCTTTTCTTGAGATATCGGGTATTAGTTATCAGACCTTCGAGAAGGGTAGCGAATTTGTTAGTTTTATGCTGGGGCCTTCAGTGGTAGCATTGGGATATGTATTGTACGAACAACTTGCTTACCTGAAAGGGAATGTCGTATCCATACTTACATCGGTATTCATAGGTAGTGTTGTCGGTATTCTGAGCGTCATCATACTGGCTAAACTTACAGGGGCGGATCAGGTATTGATACATAGCCTCGAACCAAAGTCGGTAACTACGCCTATTGCTATGAGTATAGCTGAGCAATCCGGCGGCAATGCCTCACTTACTGCTGTTATCGTATTGTTTTGTGGTATCTTCGGCAGTATCGTTGGTCCCCCTATACTGCGTGTACTGGGAATAAAAAGCAGTGTTGCGAAAGGACTTGCAATGGGTGCTTCTGCTCATGGTGTTGGTACGGCCAAAGCTATGGAGATGGGAGTAATAGAAGGTGCACTCAGTGGTCTGGCTATTGGATTGATGGGGGTTATGACGGCCCTGCTGATTCCTATTGTGCATCAATTATTCTCCTGACTTGTTTCCTCCTTTTCTGATTGTGTTGGTACAGGAGGAGGTGTGTCCAATATTCCCGGTATTGGAGGAGGAATAGCTGCCAATCTTTTCTTTTCCAGATAATGCGCCAGTATTATCTCGGCTATTGGTACTGCCAAGCCCAGTATAAACATGAACAGGATATTCAACTTAAAACCTCCGAAAATATTCTTAACCTTCTTTTCTATAATGGTATTCAGTACCCCGTCGGTGAGAATATTTTCGATTTTTACATTTAGCAGATCATTGGTCAGTTCCTTATCATTCAGCACTTTTTCGCCTAAAGCACCCTCTACATATTTTACAGCCTGATCTTTAACGAAATCTGTTTCCATTACCTTGCTCATAAGGAAGGCGGAAGTTTTAGCCGTTATGCTACTATCAGACGGTTGTACTTCGGATAGTAAGGAGCTTGCAGTTTGGCCTGCGTATGATGCCGTTTTATCAATAACATCGTGACCGGTAAGTTGCATATGCTTTTTGTCGATGATCTTTTCTACTTCGTCTTTCAGATATTTGTTGAAAGCAGAATTGGCCTCACCCAGATAAGTGGGAATATTCTTTACTATCTCTCTTTCACAGCTATGCAATGCAAACCATTGAGTAAAGCAGAAGCCTGCAAAAAGAGGCAAGAATGCCATGTATAAGTAAGAAAGCCATTTCAATGTCCAGTGGCGACGACGCACTAATATCTTTTTACGAAGGATAAGTTCGGCTATTAATACTATAATAAATCCGATGACACCACCAGTTATAGCCCATAATATTATGGTTAGTGGATTTACGTATTGTGTGATTGTATCCCAATATTTGAAAATATCGAAAAAAGATATAGATAACTGTGTACTCATGTATGTGTGTTATATATGTTGTTGAACAAAGATAGAATTTTTAGCAAGAAGAAATGCTTTTTTCAAGTTCATTCTTAAAAGGTAACAAAAGTAACACCTTTTATAAACTTTTCTCCTATAATTTTTTATCTGTGTCTTTCGTGAAATAATCCCTTTCATAACACAGAGGATTTTGTTAAAAGTTGACACCTTTTTTACTATCCTTTATTGTTACTTTTCCCAACTCTTATGGTTTCCCGTTTATGTAATCCTGTCTCCATCATAAGCGATAGAAACAAGGCCAGCCACTATGTGAAATTAAAAAGTAACAAAAGTAACAGATGTTACATATTATTCAGGTATTACCTTTTTCAATTCTTGATATAAAATATGAATGCAAATTGTCAAAGAACTCTATCGGCATCATATAGATAAACTTTTCCCCGATAAATACACTATCACTATCCCAAGATAAAAACTATAAACTCTCTCTTTTTGCTTACCTTTGCACAAAATTATTCTTATGGCATCTATTTTACAGGTAGACGGACTCACAAAAAGCTTTGGAGACTTAGTTCTGTTTCGCGAAATATCTTTCGGCATTGCTGAGGGTGAGCGCATAGGGCTTATTGCAAAAAATGGCTCGGGCAAAACTACCTTACTTAATATACTTACAGGTAAAGAATCGTACGACAACGGAGCGGTTGTCTTCCGGCGGGATATACGGGTAGCTTATCTTGAACAAGACCCTGTATATCCCGAAAATCTGACAGTTCTACAGGCCTGTTTTAGTTCCGGCAATGAGGTAACGGATTTAATTGCGGAATACGAGAAAGTAATAAATTCAAAAGACCATTCTAATCTCGATAATATCCTTCAAAAGATGGATGTATTGCAGGCATGGGACTATGAACATAGGGCGAAGCAAATTCTGGCACAACTCAAAATTACGGATTTCGAACAGAAAATCTCCGAATTATCGGGAGGGCAGCTCAAACGGGTAGCTCTTGCAAATGTGCTGATTACCGAACCTGACCTGATTATTCTGGATGAACCAACCAATCACCTCGATTTGGATATGGTGGAATGGCTGGAGGAATATCTTCAACGTTCGCGACTTAGCCTGTTGATGGTTACGCACGACCGTTATTTCCTCGATCGGGTTTGCAACGAGATTATAGAGATAGACCAGCAACAACTTTACCAGTATAAAGGAAATTATTCCTATTATCTCGAAAAAAGGGATGAACGGATCAGTGCGCAGAATTCGGAGATAGACCGTGCCAATAACCTTATGCGCAAGGAACTGGAATGGATGCGCCGCCAGCCGCAGGCACGGGGGACAAAGGCAAAATCGCGAATCGATGCATTCTACGATCTGGAGAAAAAAGCACAACAGGTGCGTGATGCCGGAAATGTACAGTTGCAAATGAAAGGTTCCTATATCGGTAACAAGATATTTGAGGCGCAGCATGTATATAAGGCTTTTGGTGATATCAAAATTGTAGAGGATTTCAATTATGTATTTGCCCGTTACGAAAAACTGGGAATTGTAGGTAATAACGGGACAGGGAAATCTACTTTTATAAAGATGCTGATGGGGGAAGTTGCTCCCGATAAAGGAAACTTCGATATCGGCGAGACGGTGAAATTCGGTTATTACAGCCAGGACGGACTAAAGTTTGATGACCAAATGAAAGTGCTGGACGTGATACAAAATATAGCTGAGGTTATCGATTTAGGTAATGGCAACCGTCTGACAGCATCTCAATTTCTGCAACATTTCTTGTTTCCACCCGAAAAGCAACATAATTTTGTCTATAAACTATCGGGAGGAGAGAAGCGCCGTCTGTATCTGTGTACAGTGCTGATAACCAATCCTAACTTTCTGGTATTGGACGAGCCTACAAATGATCTGGATATCGTTACACTCAATATATTGGAAGAATACCTGCAACAGTTTAAAGGCTGCGTGATAGTGGTTTCGCATGACCGTTATTTTATGGATAAAGTGGTAGACCACCTGCTTGCTTTTCAGGGGAACGCAAAGATAAAAGACTTCCCGGGTAATTATACCGAATACAGGGAGTGGAAAGAGATACAGGAAGCCATTGAGAAGGAAAAAGAACAGGCTGCAAAACCAAAAGAAGATAAACCTCAGATCGCATCACCAAAAAATGATGATAAGAAGAAGCTATCATTCAAGGAGAAGCGGGAATTTGAAGAGCTCGATGTCCTGATTCCGAAACTGGAAGAGGAGAAAGAGAAACTTGAAAATGAGTTGTCGAGCGGTACTCTTTCCACTGACGAATTGCTATCCAAATCGAACCGTATCAGCGAATTGATTGATGAGATAGATGAAAAAACAATGCGCTGGATGGAACTTAGTGACCTCCTCTAACGTTAATGTGTTATGGAAATTCAAATTGCGAAACCGAAACTATGGTCGTTAAGCTATCTGAATGTTTGTATTGCGAACTTCCTGATGGCCTGCTCATTCAATTTACTGATGCCTTCTATCCCTCTTTACATAACAGAGCAGATGGGAGTTGCACAATCTAAAACAGGGATCGTGTTGGCATCGTATGCCATTGCCCTTATGTTTGTACGCCCATTCTCCGGTTATATCGTTGATTTGTATTCCCGGAAGAAAGTTCTTTTAGTAGCCTTTTCCTGCTATGTCCTTATCTTTTTCGGTTACTTCTGGGCTACAACAGTCATGCTGTTTATCCTTGTGCGTTTCCTGCACGGTATTACATGGGGGCTTTCCACTGTATCGTCCAGCACACTGGCGATAGATGTAGTACCAACTGAACGGCGGGCCGAAGGTATAGGCTATTACGGTACTTTTATGAATGTGGCAATGGCTATAGGGCCATTCGTAGCCATACATATATACAATAACTGGGGTTTTCAGGTATTACTTTGGTGTGCTATTGCTATGGGGACATTGGGTATTGTAGCCACTGCGATGATTAAAGCGCCTGCAAGACCTAAGGTGGAGCAGTCTCAAAAGCTTTCTATGGACCGTTTCTTCCTGCTGAAAGGCTGGCCTATATTTCTCAATCAGTTGCTGCCGTGTTTTGCCTGGGGTACAATAGGTCCTTTTGTAGCACAATACGGGAAACAGATAGGCATATTCAACGCCGGTATCTTCTTTCTGTTTTGGGCGGGTGGTATCATCGCATCTCGGGTATTCGCAGGCAAGCTCGTAGACAGGGGTAAGATACATGAGGTAAATGTGTCGGCAATGGCCATTGTGGCTATTGCATTCTTCGCTTTTGCCACTATACACAATATTTATGCATTCTGTATATCGGGGTTGTTTATCGGCGTAGGTTTCGGTATGATGTTTCCGGCTTTGCAAACGCTCTATATTAACCTTGCCGAAAACAGTCAGCGGGGAACAGCCAACTCTACGTATCTTATCGGGTTCGACCTGGGGCTGGCAATAGGCATGTTATTAGGCGGATATATTACAGGCTTCTTTTCATTCGAAACCTTGTATCTCGTTGCTTCCGGGTTATGCCTGTTCAGTGTTCTTATATACTGGACATGCTCGCGAGTTGTGTTCGAAAAGAATAGGTTAAGATAAAAGTCCCTGTCTTGCCTCCCTAAAGGGCAGGGCTGTTAAGTTCTAATTTTTTATACCCTCTGTGTCATGTTGAACGGAGTGAAACATCTCGTTTCTCAGGGTCGGGATCCTTCGTTCCACTCAGGATGACAGCAGAAAATAACAGAACAAAGTAGAGAACTTAACAGTCCTGCCCCAAAGGGGAGGAGTAAATCAATAATAAAGGTTTTCTTTAATATTTTCCCCTTTGGGAAGGTTAGGACGGACTGGTTATCATATCCATCACCCTTGATGTCCTTGCACCTGATACTCCTGTAGAGGGACAAGTTCCTACACCCCTCAGTTCATCAACAATGGTTTGAATAAGCGGTTGCTGGATATGTTCGGGATGTTCGGTTTCGAACAGTTCGGTTCCTTTTGCCGTAGTCAGGAAAATAGGACGGAAGTCGAATGTATTGAAGCGGATATATCCTTCAGTACCGTTGATAATGATTGTATCCTGCCGGGCTTGTTCAGATGAAACGAAGCACCATTGCCCTGTGCCTGTGACTCCCGATTTGAACTGCATAATCGCCGATATAGTGTCCGAAACGGGATAATAGCCACCTAGAGTCTGTGTATAGCCTTTCGCTTCTTCTATCTCTCCCAACAGAAAATCGAGTATATCGAGTGTATGCGGGGCCAGATCGAAGAAATAGCCATCTCCTGCAATCTCTCTGTTCACACGCCATGTCTGATTCAGGGTATCCATGTCTGATTTACTGGCAGGGCGGAAATACTTTACCTCGGCAGTTAGTATTTTTCCTATCTTGTTATTGTCTATTAATTCTTTCACTTTCAGAAAATAGGGTAAGGCCCGGCGATAGTAAGCAACGAATAGATTCTGTTTTGCATTTTTAGCAGCATCCACCATTTCCATACATTCGGTATAGTTCATTGCCATCGGTTTTTCCACGTAAACAGGTTTTCCCGCCTTTAGGGATTTGATGGCGTATTCCTTATGCGATGCCGGCGGGGTGGCTACATATATCATGTTCACATCAGGGTCATTTATTAACTGCTCTGCATCCGTATAGTATTTACCTACACCATGACGGACGGCAAAATCTTTTACTTTGGCTTCATCCCGGCGCATTACGGCGACAAGTTCAGAATGTTCGATTTTGTAAAGGGCAGGGCCGCTTTTCTTTTCACATACATCACCCGCACCAATTATACCCCATTTTATTTTATCCATAATTATTCGGTTTTTTCATCCTGTGAAACAGAGGCTTTATTTATCTCTGCTTTTAGTTTTTCATTGAAAGTATAGAGTACTAATTTAAGAAATATTCCGGATATATACTTCTTTATCTGAAAGTAAATCAATTAGTAAACCATATCCTTTGAAAAAGTCTTTACTTAGCGATGAGCTAATGATGCCAGCGACAAAACTTGTAACTTTTGTTTTTTATACTACTTTTGCATAGATATAGCGTGTAACGGATGAATATACAATCAAATACATTTGAACGTGTCCTTACTTCGGTAAAAGGTCTGTATGTTAAGACAGAAGGTGTAATCGATAGGATAGGCGATAATAAACTGAAACGGTCACTCCTTTGGATTCTGACGGTTTTCTTATGCTTTTCGTCCATACTCTTTCTGAATATACTTACCCCGCTTATATCCGATGATTTTGCTTACCTGTTTATCTATGGAGAAAACGTACGTGTTGCGTCTGTCGGAGATATTGTCCGGTCTCAGATCAATCATTATTATCAGTGGGGAGGGCGCAGTGTTGCTCATTTTATAGCGCAGGTTTTGTTACTGCTACCAGCTTATTTTGCAGATTTATTGAATACGTTGGTGTATCTCGGTTATGTTTTTCTTATTTATTTTCATATTACAGGACGAGGTAAGGGGAGTTTATCATTGTTCATATTCATAAATATAGCGATCTGGTTTATGCAACCTGTATTTGGCGATACGGTTTTATGGCTTACGGGTTCGGCTAATTATCTTTGGTGTACGTTCCTTATTCTTTTATTCCTGATTCCATACCGTTTCTATAAGGGGAACAGACTAAATATTACAGGACAGATACTGGCGCCAACGGGGCTTTTTCTTCTTGGCATTATTGCCGGATGGACCAACGAGAATACAGCAGGTGCGATGATTCTTATTGTAGTCTTTTTCTTTATCTATTACAGGTCGTATACATGGAAAATACCGGGTTGGGCTATTGCAGGATTGTTGGGTGCTATTATTGGTTATGCAGTTATGATTCTTGCTCCCGGTAATTTCGAGAGGGCAGGAGAGTCTGCATTTGGCTTGCCTGTTATTGCCTACAGATTGTTCAATTGTACACTTACGTTTTTCTTTTATTCAGGCACATTAATCTTGAGTTGTCTGGTAATATATATACTATACTACCGTTTTCCTGTAGGAGAGAGAAAGGATAAATTGAAACTCAGTATTATCTATTCTATAGCCGCTATAGCTGCGGTATATGCTATGTTGTTTTCACCTACTTTTCCCCGAAGGGCATTATTCGGGGTTGTTACTTTTCTCATTATCGGGGCGGGAATCTTATATTATAATCTCGATTTCAGCCAGAAATTCCTGCGGCAGATACGCCTGTCGATTATAGCAATAGGATTTATCAGCTTTATCTTTACATTCTATCTGGCAGCGAAGGATATTAATATTTTCAGGAATATAATGAAAGAAAGGGAGGTTAGGATAGAGTTGGCTAAACGGCAAGGTGCTGCCTTCTGTGAATTTGAACGATATGAGGGTAGTACATATATTCATGGCGAAGATCCATTTTCGGAAGAGCTAATGACACGCCATTATGGAATAAAGATCAGATTGAAAGGACGCGATTAGAAGATGTCTATACCCATCAATGTTCCGGTAACAATACCTGCAACACCCAGTCCGATAAGTAACAAACCTATAATTTTATTAAATATCTGTAATCCTCTGGGGTTGAATCTGCTGCGCAACTTATTTACAAAATAAGTAACCAGTAGCCACCACAGGAATGCACCTATTCCGATAAATAGTATTGTTATCAGGTCGTAACCGAATGGTTTATCGGCATCAATAACATTAAACCGGGCAAAAAGTGCTATATAAAGGAATAAAGTGGCGATGTTGGAAACGGTAAGGATAAGAGACGAAATGAATACTGTCCAGGTAGAAACCGATTTCTCTTTTAATTTTGTAAGGCTTTTCGATGGGTTCTTATTAAATACGATATATCCGAAAACAATAAGGATAATACTTCCGACTACTTTAAGCGGGCCTTCGTGCTGTTGAATAAATTCCGTACTGAAGCCCAATCCGAGAGCGGCAACGATGGCCAACAATGCTATCAGCATATCGCCTACCACAGCGCCTATACCCGTTATTAGACCGTTTTTCCTACCTTCATTCAGGGTGCGCTGTATGCAAAGCATACCCACAGGCCCCATAGGAGCTGAAGATAAGAATCCGATAAACAAACCTTTTATAATGATATATACCATTAACTACCTTTTATAACAGCCGTTTCACCTTTGTAAAGTAATGTACGAAAAGCTATAGTTTCCGCCGATCTGACTGCGCTATAGCACAAAGATAGTATCAAAATCTTAGAAAATATCACATAAACGGCTAAAAGCAGGCAAGCCGTTAAGCATTTTTAATCTAACGGCTTGCCTTAGTTAATTATATGGAACTAATTTTCAGACCGATAAAGAATGTACGTGGTAGTGACGGCCCATAGATATATTCTGAGTCCCTGTCGGGCCCTTTATCATAATCTTTCTGTATTTGGTTAAACATGTTCTGTATTCCTCCGTTGATCTCGATTTTATTTGTTGAATTGATATTGAAAAAGTATGACAATTTGATGGTCGTATCAAAGAAACTTTTTGTTTTTACAGTTTCATCCCTTGTTACACCTTCTGCCCCGGCAAAGTGGGGTGCCAGCATAGAACCTGTATATACTCCTGACAGGGATACAGCATAACTCTTCTTCGGAGTCGCTGTCGCAGAAAGAAATCCGTATGTATCGGGTGAACGCAGCATTCGTTTTACGGGTGCTACATATGCTTCGCTCGACCAGCTTACAGGTTCTGTATACCGGCTTTTCTGCCAAGTAAGGCCTCCTTGCAGTTCGAGCCAGTTTATTGGTTGTATAGTTGTTTCCAGATTCAATCCGTATACATATGCGCCATCACCGTTTCGCCGGGTCATTATTGTATTTCCGGCAGCATCAGTTCCGGTTTCTTCAACAATGAATACCCTGTTTATTTTGGTGTAAAACCCTTCCAGAAGAAAATAGGAGTATATCTTTTCATTGTAAAGGCTGAAATCGATACCTCCGTTTACGGAATTTGAATATTCCCTTTTCAGATTTTCTCCCAGTTGGGTAATGGTTGCGCTACCACCTATAACGGGTATGTCCAGATCCGACGCAATAATCTCCGGAGCGCGGTATCCCATCGAATATGCTGCTCTCAAATTGGTATTTTCTCCAATGCGGTAACGGATACTACTCCTGGGAATAATATTGATATTGTCCAGCTTATTGTGTTTATCTCCTCGCAGCCCGACAATAAAAGTCAGGTTGTCGTCTCTCCATTCATTCTGAACGTACAGGCTACTAACATTTTTTATTTGCTTCACATTGCGGCTATGTATGGTATCGTGGAGGTTTGTATATTCCTGAGTGAATCCGGCGGTAAACTTAGCTGGCATGAAAAGAAATTTATCCATATTTATTTCATAACGGACGGTTCCTGTTAATGCCAGTTCCGAAGTGTTGCCATAACCATCGGGGTCGTATCCACCACCATAGTAACTATCTCTGCCTGTCTTTTGAGCCGAAAGGTTGACTGTTAACTTCTTTTTGTTGTCTTCGCTCAAATGAGTGTATCCGGCACTACCCGAATGTATCCTGTAATCAGTTGTTTCGGCAATCAGTGCTTCATGTGGCGGACGGCTCATGTTGTCCCCGCCTCTACGATATTCGGAAATATAATGATACTCCAGTGTAAATTTATCATGTAAATTGGGTTTGGAGAAAGAGCGGAAACCGATAGATGAAGCCCTGTTCTTTCCTATTTCCGAAAAACCGTCTCCATTAGCGTCCCAAGGGTTGCGGTTACGCATATTTGCAAACAGGGATATACCTGATTTTTTGGAGCGGTCTACAAAAGATGAATTGAGTGAGAGGATATTATCTACCGATTTTCCATCGATGAGCGACATATTATATTTTGCCTGATATGAATTTTTTTCGGGTTCCTTGGTTATAATATTTATAACTCCGCCAATTGCATTAGCTCCAAATAGGACCGAGCCTCCTCCGCGTACAACTTCAACCTGCTCTATCATATTAGTAGGTAATTGTTCCAGTCCATACATCGTAGATAATGAGCTGAATACCGGCTGCCCGTCGATTAACATCTGAGAGTATTGCCCTTCCAGGCCATTGATCCTTACCTCCTGCGTTCCGCAATTCTGGCAGTTTGTTTCTACTCTTAGCCCGGGCATATAGTTCAGCCCTTGCGAAAGAGAGTTGGAGTTTGTAGCCTCAAATGTTTTGGCTGTCAGTTGATTTACTACTACTGGCGACATCTGCCTGTTGAGGTTCCGGGCAGAAGCTGTGATCATTACTTCGCCGAGCAATTGGTTTTCCGGTTCTATATAAAGGGAAACATTTTTGGTAGAGTTTCTCTCTATTGTGACTTCTTGTTTCAGAGGTGAGTATCCAATATACTGTGTGGCTATGATGTATGTTCCTGCCGGAATATTTTCTAAAGCGAAATGTCCCGATTCGTCTGTTGTTGTAGCCATTTGAGTGCCTTCTATTGAAATTGTTACACCAGGTAAGTGTTCATCAGTCTGTCCGTCCAATACATGGCCTTTGAGGGATGATCTGTTTGTCTGTTGAGCTATAATCCCAACAACATAAAATATATAGAATGATAAAAGTATAATCTTTTTCATATTGAATTATTTAGAATCGATAATCCGGAAGCATGAATAATATGCAGTTACAGATTGTCGATATAAGTGATGGAAAGTATTGATAATACATTTTTTAAGCTAGCTATTTATTCCATTTGAACAGAACAGGATAATAAATAGCTCTGTAACCCTATGTTATAAATGAGGGGTAAACAGTTTATTGTTTACACCTTTATTTCAATCTGTCCCGAAGTTTAATCGAGGGCAAACCGAATGTATATTTATATAAGATTGGGATTGAATACGGAGTCGTATCAATCCTGGATTATATTTCCTGAATCACAGAAATATTATTATTAAAAATTAAGAGAACCGAGGTGGAGCACGAAGACTGATGTAAGCTACAACAGGAGGTGTAACTATTTGTGGCGAGAATTGCTTATATGTAACAATTAGTACAGGCTGAGTGATTTCGCCTATATTATTATCTGGCAGAGCTTCGAATGAAGCAAGATTTGATAACTGATTGAACGTAAAGAAACCCGCTGATGTATGATGATGGGTCTCGAAAGGCGGTGTCTGGTTATCGTCTGCATCTTTTGCAAACTTATTGTAGGGGTGGGAATGAACATATACTACCCCGTTGTAGATGTGTGTATGTATAAAATAAGAAACACAGCTAAAGTATCCTATATATAATAGGAGCAGTACTTTAGCTGTATTTCTTATCTGTTTTGCAGACACGGTTATATTATGTTATCTGTTTTGTACTATCAGTATTTACTGTATATAATAGACATTTTCATATCCTTCGGCTCGGTTCTTAAAATGGCCGATGTAGGGAACATCTGATTGTACAGATCCGTTATCACATTCACTGTATATCCGCTCGAGTTTGTGGTTTGCGTATATGTAGCTGTTACCGGAATAACGAGATATTTCAAGTCTGGGAGAGGGGATACCCCTTTCTCCTTATAATATTTTGTATAGTAATTGATTACACTTGCCAGATTTCCAAAGTCGTATGAATTATTGGTAGTGGAACGGGTCGTCACAAAGCTGGTTTGTGCATCGTGCAATTTTCTGTTATAGAAGAAGTTCGGGAGTGAGTCTTTATTTATAAACAGGATGTCCGATGGCCTGCTCAGGCCCGATTTAGCTTCCTCTTCCGTATTTCCGAGCATTTTAAAGTTTGCAGCATTGATTACTGCATCTTTACCTGCACCTGCAACTGCTGCTTTTACTATAGCATCTAATGGAATAGTCACTTCTGTATATAGTCCCGCAGGAGTATTCATATATGTCTTTCCGGCAGGGCCTTCTGTGATCATACCAGCCGGAGGTGAACTCTTAACATGATTCATTTGTATAACCTCAGGTGTAACAGGCAGACGGAATACGCCAAGTGTATCTCTGTCAACTGTATTTTCTGAAGCGTCCCCTTTTTCGTATGTATATGTATAGTAGATGTCGAACTCTGTATAGTCTACATTAATAATGCTGCCCGAACCGAAATTAGTTGTTACATATACACCTTTAAAGAATTCTTTCAGGGCATCGGAGTTTTTAAAAGTAGCTCCGTCCGAATTTTTCCACTCGTTATAAAAACGCTGCCCTAATTCCAAATTGAGATTTGTTGAAATAGTTCTGATTCTGGTACTGCTGATGACCGTGTCGGGAACATCTTGTATAGAGAAAATGCTTTGTCCCAGCAACTTTTGCATATCACAATAATTCTCAGGATTTACGCTTGTGAAGAAAAATGCCTTCAGCGGTTTTGTGACTTCGTATACAGATAATCCCATAGGCGATACGGTGTCTCCTGCAAAATATGTGAACTCTGTATTCAGTCTGACCGAATCAATGGTTATTCCCATCTTATACGGATCTGCAAATGTAGAATTTTCTGCACAGTAGAATTCACATAAGTAATCGGATTTTATTTTTCCGAAGATAGGATCAGTATATTCTCCTAACAAGCCATATACGGTACGTGCATATACCGAATCGTTAAACGAACGGGTTACAGCTGTAAGGCTAAGTGTATCGGATCCTACGAATATATCGTCACCGCCGGGTTGTATACTGCTACCAAGGGAGGTCAGGTCATCATCACAAGCCACAAATGTTAGCGTGGAAAGAGTGATTGCCAGAATCAATAATGTTTTAATTTTCATTCAAACTATTGTTAAATTCAATTTGGGGTTCAAATATCCAAAAAAATGCTATTCTCAAGAAATAAAACAGCATTTTTCTATATTTATTTTAGATACTTTAAAGATTCTCGTAAAAATTATTGATAGCATCTACAGAAACGTCTAAATTACCCGGATAAGAAAGGAATTTTTTTCCTGATTTATTTATGTTGTCAAGAATGTTATTATTCACATTTTCTTCACTTTGTATAATGCCATCTGCATATTTTACGGCAAAGTTAGAAAGCGTTTCGTAATCTACAACACCTTTCAGTGCTTCCACGTCTTTATCTTTTATTCCGTCAAATTTTAGCTTGTCGATAAATTTATTGCTGAATGGTTGCTTAAAGTCATCATTGTATAAAGAATATACAATCTTCGAGTTTTTGAAGCAAGGGTCGTCAGCATAAGCAGTTTTTATGTATAGGCCTGTCAGTGCAGTCATCCAGCCATGACAATCTATCACATCCGGTATCCAACGCAATTTTTTTATAGTTTCCAATACTCCTCTTACATAGAAAATACTCCGTTCGTCATTGTCACTGAATTCTACATCCTTATCGTCAGCGATTGTGTGCTTACGTTTAAAGTAGTCATCATTGTCTATGAAATAGATTTGCATCCGGGCGGCTTGTATAGACGCCACTTTGATGATTAAGGGGTGATCAGTATCATCGATGATTAGATTCATACCCGATAGCCGTATCACTTCGTGAAGTTGATTCCGTCTCTCATTTATGCTTCCGAATTTAGGCATAAATGTCCTGATTTCCTGTCCTTTTTCTTGTATAGCTTGAGGTAAGTATCTACAATTTGTTGCAATTGGTGAATCAGGCAGATAAGGCGTTATCTCCTGTGTGATGTATAAAACTTTTTTTGTACCCATTTAATTTACTCTCTTCTGAATTCGATTGAGAGTACAAAGATAATAAAAAAAAATCTTCTTTTTTGCAAACTTTGCTTCACAAAATGTTGAATTCTCTCTTTTTACGGGGGATTAGTCGTATTTTGATCTGTTTTATACGTTAAATTGCAGAACAAAAATCCTCGATTGTTTCGCCAATCCATAAATATTTACTTGCTTTGTATCCGTTTTTTATTGATGTGAATAAATGGATTTGATTAAAACAACTCAGGGTGTATGTGACAGAGTTACAGCCTTGCGTTCGAAAGGTAAAACGATTGGTCTGGTTCCCACGATGGGGGCTTTGCACGAGGGGCATCTCTCCCTGGTGAAACAATGTATTGCCGATAATGATGTTTGCATTGTGAGCATCTTTGTAAACCCTACCCAGTTTAATAATAGGGAAGATCTTGAAAAATATCCGAGAAATTTGGAACGGGATTGTGAATTTCTGGACTCGATAGGAGTTGGTGTGATTTTTGCACCCTCTGTAGATGAAGTTTATCCCGAACCGGATACCCGTCAATTCGATTTCGGTCAACTTGATAAAGTGATGGAGGGCGAGCATCGTCCGGGTCATTTTAACGGAGTTGCCCAGGTAGTAAGCCGCTTGTTTGATATAGTGAAGCCGGATAGGGCATACTTCGGAGAAAAAGATTTTCAGCAATTGGCTATCATACGTGAGATGGTGAAGCAGCTAAAGCTGAATGTGAATATTGTCCCAATGCCTATTGTGAGGGAAGTTAGTGGGCTTGCGTTAAGCAGCCGTAACGAACGATTGACTGCTGATCAGAAAGAACTGGCGGTGAATATATCCAGAGTTCTTGCGGAAAGTAAGGACTGGATTAAGAATAGCTCTGTAGGGGAGGTGATAAAGAAAGTGGTAGCAACACTGGACTCTTTTGCCGAACTGAAGGTTGAGTATTACGAAATTGTGGATGGCTATACTTTACAGTCGGTGTCAGATTGGAAGGATAGCGATTATATAGTGGGTTGCATCGCCATATTTTGTGGCGAAGTGCGATTGATAGATAATATTATATACAAGGCGAATAGCCAAAATTAAGAGAACACAAAATGATTATAGAGGTTGTAAAATCGAAGTTACATCGTGTTACTGTAACCGAAGCCAACTTGAATTATATAGGAAGTATCACGATAGATGAAGATCTGATGGATGCTGTAAACCTGATTGAAGGTGAGAAGGTTCAGATTGTAAATAATAATAACGGAGAGCGTCTCGAAACTTATATTATAAAAGGAAAACGAGGTTCGGGAGCTATCTGCCTGAATGGTGCAGCTGCACGAAAGGTTCAGCCCGGAGATATTGTTATCATCATGTCATATGCATATATGGACTTTGAGGAAGCCAAGACTTTCAAACCATGGGTTGCATTTCCCGATACAAAAACAAACAAACTAATTAAATAAAACTGACATATTAAAGAAGCTAATAGCTATCTGCTAATAGCTATCTGCTCGGATTATGTATTCATACAAAGATATATGGAAGGTAAGTTTACCTATAATGTTAGGTTTGCTTGCTCAGAATATTGTTCAGATTACTGCGACCATCTTTCTGGGAAGGGTAGGTGAGGTTGAGCAAAGTGCCTCCGGATTGGCCGGTATTTATTATATCGCCTTTTTTACACTTTGCTTCGGATTCAGTATTGGAGGGCAGATCATGATCAGCCGTCGTAATGGTGAAAAGAATTATGATAAGATTGGCAGCATTGTGATTCAAGGGGTGATTTTTCTGGAACTTATTGCTTTGATGCTATTTATAGGCTCTTCCCTGCTGAGTGAATATGTGCTTCCCCGTTTTATGGAATCGGAAAAGGTTTATGAAGCAGTGCATTCTTATCTCTCGTGGCGTATCTATGGCTTTTTCTTTGCTTCTATAAATGTCATGTTCAGGGCTTTTTATGTCGGCATTGCGCGTACGCCTGTTTTGACAATGAATGCGGTAGTTATGGCGGTGGTCAATTTTATAGGGGACTATGTTCTCATATTCGGCAAATTCGGTTTCCCCGAACTTGGAATAGAAGGGGCAGGTATTGCTGCCGTAATATCGGAAATAGCATCGGTACTGTTTTTTGTAATATATACATTGAAAACTGTAGATCTTAAGAAATACGGTTTTATGAAAATGCGATTCAGGTTCTCTATAGTAAAGAGTATCCTGAATATTTCATCTTTTACAATGGTTCAGTATTTAATATCCATGTCCACATGGTTCATATTCTTTATGGCAATCGAACAACATTCACCACGTGCATTAGCTATCACCAATATTGTACGTAGTTTCTATATGCTTTTCTTTATACCGATGAATGCTTTTGCAACTACAGCTAATACGCTTGTAGGTAATACGATGGGGGCAGGTAAGATAAAAGACGTAATACCTCTTATCAAAAGAATTTGTTCGCTTAGTCTCGGGGTTATCCTTGTTGTAATGTTGATAACCGGTCTTGGGGCTGAATTCTGGATATCCTTAATCGCTTCGCACGAAGATGTATCATTGATACCCGAGTCGGTTACACCTTTGTTGGTTGTGGTGTTTGCCCTGCCTATTTGTAGCCTGAGTACTGTGATATTCAATTCTATTTCGGGTACAGGGAACACGCGTGCTGCCTTGCAGCTCGAAATAATAACACTAGTGTCATATGTCCTTTACATGTATTGGATAGTGATATATAAATCGGCATCTGTAGCGGTGTGCTGGACTGTGGAGTATGTGTATTGGGGCGGTTTGCTGTTATTTTCTTTCTTGTATCTTCGATATGCCAAATGGCAGCATAAGGTTGTGTAGGTGTGCTTATCGTCATTTAGGTAGTCTACATTTTTAGGTAAAACTCTCTTACTAGCTCTGTAAATTCATCAGAATATATATGTCTTTCTTTTTCGATGATCAGATTGGTTTCAATTAGAGATGATTCTGTCTTTGTGAATTCGATTACTACCCGTTTTGGTGGGGATGCCGGAGTCGGATATACTTTGGTGATGCGCGAAGGATACAGCCCGATATTTTTAGATATAGACAATAGGTTTTTTTTATGGTCAAACGGGTAGATAATGGATAGCTTTCCTCTACTCGTTAATAAGGTTGCGGAAATCCCTAGCAATTCTTCCAAAGATAAACTGTCGGTATGACGGGCTAATGTCCGTTCTTTATGCGGCGATTTTAATGATTGAATAAAGAAAGGAGGATTGGATACAATCAAATCATATTGTCTTTCATATTGTTTGAAATCTTGTAGCGAAGATTCTATTGCGTTTACTTGGCTAGAGAAAGTTGAACGTTTTATGTTTTCTTTTGCCTGCCCTATTGCATCGTGATCGATATCAATAGCGTCTATGTGAAGTTTGTCGTTTCTCTGAGCAAGCATTAAGGCTATCAGGCCCGAGCCTGTACCTATGTCGAGAGCTTTCTTCGCCCCGTTAATTTTTGTCCATGCACCAAGCAATACTCCATCGGTGCCTACCTTCATGGCGCACAGATCATGGTATACAGTGAATCGCTTAAACTTGAAATAGGGATTTGGCATGTTTTTGTCCGCTTTAATCTTGAAATACAGTAAAGTCAAATCTTGAGATCCATTGTGGCACAAATTTTGTTATATATTAAAAGCAAAGTTAATTATAATTCTGTATTTTTACAGCCCCTTGCAGAGGAGGGGGGTAAATCCAATCTAAATAAAAGGATAATATGTCTAATAAAAAGAGAGATTTTCTTCATCTAAACGAAAGCAATGAACCGGTTATTTCAATTATAGCCAATGACTTCGATGATGGGGATTGCTATATAAACGAGAAAAATCTGAAAGAAGAATTGCCTATTTTACCTCTTCGTAATACCGTGATTTTTCCGGGAACAAGTATGCCAATTGCGGTTGCCCGTAAAAAATCGCTGAAGCTTATAAAGAGTGTAAACCGTCTGAAAGGAAAATATGTCGGCTTAGTCTGCCAAAAGGACGCAGAAAATGATGATCCTGAATTTGCCGACTTGTATTCTATGGGTGTGATCGGCGAAATTATACGTGTAATAGAGTTGCCGGATGATGAAAATGTAACTGTCATTTTTCAAGGTAAAAAACGTTTCCGACTGACAGAATTGACACAAATAGAACCTTTTCTCAAAGGGCATTACGAAATACGTGAAACTGTACCTGTCCTTAAAAACGATACGGAATACAAAGCATTGTTGGATTCTATAAGGGATATGACAATACAGATGCTGCGTATGTATGGCGAACCGCCGAAAGAATTTATACAACGGCTAAAATCGGATGTGGTATCTCCACTTTTGGTGAACTATTGTTGTGCCAACTTGCCTGTGTCCGGTACTGAAAAACAAAGTTTGCTGGATATTGACGACGATAAGGAACGTGCTTACCGTCTGCTTGTTATTCTCAACCGTGAGACTCAGATGATGGAGATGAAACTCAATATTCAGATGAAGACACGTGAGGAGTTGAACCAGCAGCAAAAAGAGTATTTCCTGCAACAGCAAATCAAGACTATTCAGGACGAGTTGGGAGGGAATCCTCAGCAGGCAGATCTGGATGAATTCAGACAACGTGGACAAAAGAAGAAGTGGAACAAAGAAGCTGCCCAGACATTTGAAAAAGAAATGAGTAAATTGGAGCGCTTGCATCCGCAGTCTCCCGATTATTCTACTCAATTCACATATATAGAAACATTACTTGATTTGCCTTGGGGCGAATATACGAAAGATAATTTCAACCTGAAGAATGCGCAGAAAGTGCTAGATCAGGATCATTTCGGTCTGGAGAAGGTGAAAGAGCGTATAATCGAGCACTTGGCAGTATTGAAACTGAAGGGAGATTTGAAATCGCCTATAATTTGTCTTTACGGCCCTCCGGGAGTAGGTAAAACATCATTGGGTAAATCTATCGCGAAAGCCCTGAACCGTAATTACGTGCGTGTTTCGTTCGGTGGATTACACGATGAATCGGAAATACGCGGTCACCGTCGTACATATATCGGAGCTATGCCGGGGCGTATTATTCAGAATATATTGAAGGCCGGTTCGTCAAATCCCGTGTTTGTCCTTGATGAAGTGGATAAGATCGGAAGCGATTTTAAAGGAGATCCTTCTTCTGCATTACTCGAGGTACTCGATCCCGAACAGAATTCTGCTTTCCACGATAATTACCTGAATATAGATTACGACCTGTCGAAAGTAATGTTTATTGCTACAGCTAATAATCTGTCTACAATTTCCCAGCCGTTGCTCGACCGTATGGAATTGATTGATGTAAGTGGCTATATCATTGAAGAAAAAGTAGAGATAGCCCGCCGCCACCTGATTCCCAAACAAATGGAAAATCACGGTTTGGCTAAGGATGTAATTGATATTCCGAAAAAGACAATCGAAAAGATTGTTGAAAATTATACACGTGAATCCGGAGTCCGCGAATTGGATAAGAAGATAGCCAAAGTGATGCGTAAAGTTGCCCGCAAGGTAGCTTCGGAAGAAGAATACAAGAAGGTTATTGAGCCTGAGGATTTACTCGAATACCTCGGAGCTATAGAATATACCCGCGACCAGTATCAGGGTAATGGTTATGCCGGAGTAGTTACAGGATTGGCCTGGACTTCGGTTGGCGGTGAGATACTCTTTATTGAGACATCCTTGAGTAAAGGTAAAGGAGGAAAACTCACCCTTACCGGAAATCTGGGCGATGTGATGAAGGAATCTGCCGTATTGGCACTGGAGTATCTTCATTCCCATTCACAACATTTCGGTATTGATGAAAAGGTTTTTGATAACTGGAATGTTCATGTTCATGTGCCTGAAGGGGCTATTCCCAAAGACGGTCCGTCAGCAGGTATTACCATGGTAACATCTCTGGCTTCGGCTTTTACCCAACGCAGAGTGAAAGCTAATCTCGCTATGACAGGGGAAATAACGTTGCGTGGTAAGGTCTTGCCGGTTGGCGGTATCCGCGAAAAGATACTGGCAGCTAAACGTGCCGGAATAAAAGATATAATTCTTTGTAAAGAAAATAAGAAAGATATTGATGAAATAAAGCCGCTTTATCTGAAAGGGTTGACTTTTCACTATGTGGATGATATAAAGGAGGTTCTGGATATAGCTTTGTTAAAGGAGAAAATTAAAGAACCGCTGGATTTAACGGTAAAAGAAGAAAAGGCAGCAAACTGATAAATGAAATAAGTGTAAATCCTCCGATTTACACTTATTTGTTTTAAACAAATTTCTTACATTTGTAGCACAATGATTGATAGTACGGATATAAAGGAGAGGGGAACGTCGTTACTCAGGTACGCCATGCATTATGGGGCTATTCTGGGGCTGTTCTGGATGTTTAAATATATGTTTAAGATAGGCGCCGGATTCTCCGATCATGTGTTTATTTATATATTCTATCTATTGAATGTCGGTACATTTCTGCTTATTTATATTTTTACCTTTAAATATAAAGCTTCAGAACCGGATAAGCCGAAGGGTATATGGTCGTGTGTCTTTTTTGTCGTGCTGATCTGTTTCTTTGCCTCTTTCTTTGAGGCTGTAATCATGTACGCTCATTATAAATTTATAGATCCGGGATTTTTTATGAAGATGACGGCGCCCTTTATAGCAATGGTAGATAAAATGCCTAATCTCCAGCCCGATCAGAAAGAAATATACCTTTATATCGTTACAGGAAAACCTTTATATATTATCTCCGAGTTTATCGGTAATATGATATTAGGGGTAGTTCTTGGTTTTCTTATGAGCTTTCTTGTAAATAGTACAAGTAATATGAATAATAACAGGCCTTAAGCCTTTAATTAACTAGTAGTATCCCGATGGACATATCTGTTGTAATACCGTTGCTGAATGAAGAAGAATCTCTTCCGGAACTTTACGCGTGGATAAAGCGGGTAATGGATGAGAACGGGTATTCATATGAAGTAATCTTTGTCGATGATGGTAGTACCGATCGGTCGTGGGATGTCATAAGCACCCTCAAGGAAACCTCTCCAGAAATAAAAGCAATACGTTTCAGACGTAATTACGGTAAGTCTCCTGCACTCCATTGTGCATTTCAGAAAGCAGAGGGAGATGTTATAATCACTATGGATGCAGATATGCAGGATAGTCCGGATGAAATTCCTTCACTATATAAAATGATAAAAGAGGATGGCTATGATTTGGTGTCGGGATGGAAAAAGAAACGCTACGACCCGTTGTCCAAAACTTTACCTACCAAGTTATTTAATGCAACAGCCCGTAAGGTATCGGGAGTGAAACTGCATGACTTTAATTGCGGATTGAAATCGTACCGGAAAGAAGTCGTAAAAAGTATAGAGGTATATAATGATATGCATCGTTATATTCCTTACCTGGCCAAAATAGCCGGATTCAATAAAATAGGGGAAAAGGCAGTACATCATCAGGCCCGTAAATATGGAAAAAGCAAATTTGTAGGTCTTAGCCGTTTTGTAAACGGTTATCTGGATCTGCTTACACTTTGGTTCCTTTCCGTATTCGGACGTAAGCCGATGCACTTTTTCGGATTGTGGGGAACGGTTATGTTCCTGCTGGGCTTTATAGCCGTAGTTATTGTTGGTGCGAATAAGTTATACGCTATCAGTAAGGGTATTCCGCATCCGCTGGTTACAAATTCTCCATATTTTTATATTGCTTTGACTATGATGTTGTTGGGTACGCAATTGTTTCTCGCCGGATTTTTGGGTGAGATTGTCTCGCGAAATTCAACTGTCAGGAACGATTATAAGATAACAGAAGAACTATAAATCTGAAATGCCGATGTAAGAATACCGGCATTTTTTGCAACTATAAGATCACTAATGAAACTAAAAGAACTCATCGAAAGTCGCTATTCGGTCAGGGCTTATCTTTCCCGCGCTGTAGAGGAAGATAAGATCAATTACATTCTCGAATGTGCAAGGCTGGCACCTTCTGCCTGTAATAATCAGCCATGGAAGTTTTTCATCATCCGTAATCAATCTGTGATATCCTGCATACAGGAATCATATAACAGAGAGTGGTTTAAATCTGCTCCGGTACATATTGTAGTGTGTAAAGACTCTTCTATATCGTGGAAGAGGGCAGGTTCGGATAATAAAGATTTCGGAGATGTAGATGCTGCCATTGCAGCAGAACATATTTGTCTTGCAGCAGCGGGAATTGGTTTAGGTACATGCTGGATATGTAATTTTAAACCGGATGTATTGACAGGGGTGCTGAACTTATCCCCGAATCTCGAACCTATTGCCATATTCCCGCTTGGATATATCGACATGGATAAAAGTATATCTCCGGAAAAGAAGCGTAAGTCTTTGTCTGAAATAACCGAATGGATATGATTCAGATTGTAGCATTGGCAGTGGGCCTTTCGATGGATAGTTTAGTTGTCGCTCTTACCAGTGGGGCTGTAATAGGAAACCACAAAACAATAAATGTACTCAAAATAGCCGGTATGCTGGCTTTTATACAGATGAGCCTTACTGTTTTCGGGTGGTTTGTCGGTTCTACATTTGCTCGTTATATCGAACAGTTCGATCATTGGCTGGCTTTTGGTATTTTATGCTTTCTGGGAGTAAGGGTAATAGTTGCCAGTTTGAAAGATGAAGATAGTTCTCCATTCAATCCGCTTAATTTTAAAGTGATGTTTGGTCTGGCTGTAGCCACTAGTATAGATGCCACGGCAGTGGGGTTATCTTTGTCCTTGGTTAATGTACAGATACTACTTCCCGCATTAATTGTCGGCGTGGTAACTTTTATGATGTCTTCATTCGGAATTATATTTGGCTGTAAAGCAGGCCAGAGGTGTAATCTGCGTATTAATATAGCCGGAGGGATCATTCTTATTCTTATTGGTTGTAGCATATTGTTCCAGCATACAGTTCTGTCCGACACTCAGACCGCTCTTTTGTGATTATTGTTTAAGATAATAAACTCTTGTTAAATAAATTGAAACAATCGAACTTACATGTTGTTTCTTAGTTTTATCTAATATCAGTGTATTATATTTGCCAAGGTAGTAAATGAAAGGATAACTCACACTTGTTCCTTTTACTTATCAAAGTAATAATTAGGTCTGCGACCTGAACTAATAATTTATACAAAATGACATTTCTGCTTTTTCTAATATTTGCCATAATTATATTTGGAGTGATGGTTTTGCTATCAGTGGTCAGAGGGGTGTCGTCTTTTATTTTCGGAAAACCTTCCACATCACATAGCGGATATACTTCCAATAATAGATATACTTCTAATAACACCTCTTCTTCGGGACGGTCGGAGCATACATCCTCTGGCTCAAATAAAAAGATATTCTCTAAAGATGAGGGCGAATATGTAAAATATGAGGAAATAAAAGATTAAATCAAGTCTTTTTGCTTCGTTAAGTTCCCCAGCTCTCTGTACTGGATATTACCGGTTCATACTTTTCATACATTCTTTCCGGGTTCGAGAAATATATCTTACCTTTATCTTAGGGAATATACATATTCTCTGAGATAAGATATATAGAGTAATTAGAGGATGAATAAAAGGAAATCAGTTTATATTTCACGAAATTACAAAGGAGTGTCTGCCGGAAATGATGCCCGCACAGACACAGAGGCACTTTTGGATAAATTTGGTTATCGGAATATTGGATTGAAGCAAAGTTTTAGCCAAAGTAAGGTAACTGATTTTATCCGCAACCTTGTCGGAACTATCAAAGGACTTATATTGATCCCCACTAACGGGATTCTGTTTATCCAATATCCAACAAAGAAATATTATGTTTTGCTGTGTAGAGTAGCTCACTTGAAAAATACCAGAGTGATCTCCTTGATACATGATTTGGGCTCCTTCCGCAGAAAAAGAATATCTATAGAACAGGAAATAGGCCGATTGAACCACTCCGATTTTATTATTGCAACAAATCAGAAGATGGCTGATTGGCTGACAGCTCATAATATAAAAGCTGAAATAAATTCACTGGGTGTGTGGCATTTCCTATCTAAGGAAGAACGTAAACCTGAATTCAGATTAGACAATAATAATCCATATAGCATATGTTATGCAGGAGCATTAAACCGTAGAAAGAATGCATTTTTGTATGAATTTATCTCTTCTCCAAGAAACTTTGTATTAAATATTTATGGCGATAGATTTGATATTGCCGATACCAATGATTTCCATTGCAGAGGATATATAGATAGCGATACTTTTATTCTTACCAATAATGATGATTTTGGCCTTGTATGGGATGGTGATTCGATGGATGAATGCTCCGGAAGTTTTGGCGCTTATCTCGAATACAATACTCCGCATAAGATATCGTTCTACATTAAAAGCCATCTGCCTGTAATTATATGGAAACATGCGGCGTTAGCACCTATGATTGAAGAAAATAGAATAGGGATAACTATTGATTCCCTAACCGAGATAAATAGTATTCTTTCGTCTATCACTCCCGGGTATTATAATGAGATGAAACGAAATGTTATTGAAATGAGCAAGAAACTACAATCCGGTTTTTATCTGAAAGAAGCAATAGATAAGTTCAATATTTAAATATCATAGATAAATAAAACGGGTTGCATAAATGTATTATGCAACCCGTTTTGTCTATAATAGAATATCAATTCTTTCCTTTCAGCAAGCTGTTATATAGATTATCATCGTGTATGATTTCATATGCTTTTTTAAACGTCTCACTATACTCGTTATATATCTTGAGAGATGTTTCCGTATCATAAACATCCCGGGCTAGAAGCATCTTCAGTTGCATTCTGATTAAATCCGAAGCCTTGTTAAACTCATCCTCGTTATATGTAATTTTTTCTTCTTCTCCGGCAGCTACAATCTTTTCCAATAGGCTTTGCGGAACAATGTACTTTTTCAGAAAAGCTTCTTTCGTTGGATATTCATCCTGTATATCTTTACGGTGATTATCTACTTCGCTGTACGCAACTTTATAGATAAGTCCCCTGTTGGCAATGCTTCTGAAATATGGTGTGTAATTTGTTGTGTCTAACGGTACAAAGTAGTCCGGCATAATACCTCCGCCACCATATACAGTCCTGTGATTGGTCAGTGTAGTGTATTTTAGCGAGTCAGGAAAGTGGATGCTATCGGCGTGCATCATTTCCCCTTTATTATATCTTTCTATCACATCCATATTGTATGATGTAAGGTCCCCGCTTGTATAGGGCTTTTGGATAGAACGTCCTGTCGGAGTATAGTAGCGGGCTACGGTAAGCCTTATCATTGATTCGTCAGGGAGTGGAATTTGTCTTTGTACAAGTCCTTTTCCGAAGCTGCGTCGGCCAACAATGACACCTCTGTCCCAATCCTGAACAGCGCCTGACAAAATTTCACTGGCCGATGCCGAACCTTCATTAATCATGATCACCACTTTTCCCTCTTCGAAACTTCCTTTTTCAGTCGATACTTCATCTCTTCTCGGTTGACGCAATCCTTCGGTGTAAACAATAAGTTTACCTTTACTCAGAAATTCATCTGACAGATCAATCGCGGGAGCCATATATCCTCCACCGTTACCTTCAAGGTCAAGTATGAGATTCTTCATACCTTCCTTCTTCAATTTAGCTAAGGCGTCTTGAAATTCTTTTGTAGTAGTGGCTCCGAATCGGATAATGCGGATATATCCCGTATTGTTATCTACCATGTAGGAAGCATCAATGCTATATACCGGTATCTTTGCACGGGTTATTTTAAAATCGAGTAATTCCGGCACACCACGTCGCAGGACCTTTACATCCACCTTTGTTCCTTTAGGACCCTTCAGTCGAGACATGACATATTTGGTAGATCTTTTTACTCCTGCTATAAGCGTATCATTTACATAGAGAATTTTATCCCCGGCCATCAATCCGGCTTTTTCAGAAGGGCCTCCGGGTAATGCTTCGATGACGTAAAGTGTATCGGTCATCATGTTAAATGAGATACCTATTCCGTCGAAGTTACCCTCAAGTGGTTCATTCATATCTTTTACTTCATCTGTGCTGATATAGGTAGAGTGAGGGTCTAGCTTCTCCAGAAGAGACTTAATAGCATCTTCGGCTAGCTTTTGGTCATTTACATCATCTACATACAGATTTTCGATAATTGCCATTGTTGTCGCCACCTTTTTAGACCCTTCACTCATTTTGAATTGGGCAGAGGCAGAAGCTACAATAGTAAGAAAGCACAGAGCCGCGATAATAACTCTTTTCATATATATTTATCTTGATTATATTTATGTTTTCGTAAAATTACGAATATTGTTCTGTGTAATTCAGATCTATTGCCAGGTATTCAGATTCATGCCTTCGGGTATAAATTCGCTGACATCATGTCCGAATCTTAATAACTCGCGTACTATGGTAGAACTAATATGTGTGAGTTCTGGTTCAGTGAAAAGGATAAAAGTTTCTATTCCTGATATCTTCCGGTTCATGTCGGCAATTGTTTTTTCGTATTCGAAATCGTTTACCGAACGTATACCTCTTACTATAAAATGTGCTTTCACTGTCTTTGCAAAATCTACGGTCAGGCTATCATAAGTTTCTACGGAGATGCGAGGCTCGTTTTTATAGAGTGATTGTATCATATCTATACGGTGTTCGAGAGAGAAATAGCTTTTTTTTGCATCATTCTTCCCAATGGCAATAACGATCTCATCGACTAATTCGAGAGACCGTTTTACCAATGAATGATGTCCTATCGTAAAGGGATCAAATGTTCCCGGAAAGATTGCTTTTTTTTTCATTATTTTAGTTTGCCATATCAGATATGAATTTGATACGGACCAAACGGATTTCATCTTCTGAATATTCACCTAACTCGTTGATTGCTTCTTCCAGATCGTCCGATTCTGCTTCTTGGAAATATTGAAAAATATCATCCAGATGATCTTCGTCTATTACCTCACGCAAGAAATAATCAATATTGATTTTGGTGCCTGAATATACAATTGCTTCAACTTCATTGAGCAATTCGGTAAAATCTATTCCTTTCGATTCGGCCAGATCGTCCAAGGCTACTTTTCTGTCGATGGCCTGTACTATGGCAACCTTTAATTTCGACTTGTTAGCAACGGTTCTTACACGTAAATCTTCGGGACGTTCAATCTCGTTTTCTTCGACATGTTTCTTTATAATCTGTAGGAATTCGGCTCCGTATCTTTTAGCCTTACCTGCCCCTACACCCGGAATATTCTGTAATTCCTCCATTGTGATAGGATAGATGGTTGCCATGGCTTCCAATGATGGATCCTGAAAGATCACATATGGCGGAACGTTATTATTCTTAGCCATTTTTTTGCGAAGGTCTTTCATAATAGAGAATAATACCGGATCTACGGCAGAACCTCCACCTCCACCTTTTACAACTACATCATCTATGTTGTCATCGTCTTCCAGATCTTCTTCATCGGCAGTCGTAATTTTGAAAGATACAGGTTTTTTCAGGAAGTCTTTTCCCTTTTTTGTAATTTTCAACAACCCGTAATTCTCAATATCTTTATCAAAATATCCTGCGATAATGGCCTGACGAATCACTGCATTCCATGTATCTTCATCGGCATCATCTCCGGAGCCGAACACTTCCAGATCCTGATGCTCGTATGTTTCAATTTCGGATGTTTCTTTACCTCTGAGGATATTGATAACATAATCCGTCTTGAATTTTTCTTTTAACGCAACTACAGCTTCCAGAGCTGTTAATAATAAATCTTTAGCTTCCACCTGTTTTTTTGGATTTACACAATTGTCACAATTTCCACAATTTCTCACTTTATATTCTTCACCGAAATAGTGAAGGAGCACCTTTTTTCTGCATAATGCAGTCTCTGCGTATGCCGCTGTTTCAAGGAGCAGTTGTTTTCCTATTTCTTGTTCGGCAACAGGTTTTCCCTGCATGAACTTTTCTAGTTTCTGTAAGTCTTTGAAGGAGTAAAATGCAATGCATTTACCTTCTCCTCCGTCGCGTCCGGCCCGGCCTGTTTCCTGATAATATCCTTCAAGGCTCTTTGGCATGTCGTAATGTATTACATACCTTACGTCCGGCTTGTCTATCCCCATCCCAAATGCAATGGTAGCTACAATCACATCAACCTGCTCCATCAGGAATGCATCCTGATTTGCTGAGCGTGTATTTGCATCTAATCCTGCGTGATATGGTAATGCATTGATGTTGTTTGTTTGCAGTATTTCTGCAAATTCTTCTACTTTTTTGCGGCTCAGGCAATATATAATACCCGATTTATGCCCCTGTGACTTGATATATTTTATGATATCCTTGTCTACATTGTTCGTTTTGGAACGCACTTCATAGAAAAGATTTTCCCTGTTGAATGAAGCTTTAAAAACATCGGCATCGACCATGCCCAGATTCTTCTGGATGTCGAGTTGTACCTTTGGCGTTGCTGTAGCGGTAAGTGCAATAATCGGATGCTTACCTATCTCGGTAACTATAGGGCGTATTCGTCTGTATTCCGGGCGGAAATCGTGTCCCCATTCCGATATACAGTGTGCTTCATCTATAGCGTAAAACGAAATCTTTATTTGTCGAAGAAAATCTATGTTTTCTTCTTTGGTCAAGGATTCTGGCGCTACATAGAGTAATTTGGTTTTACCAGAAAGGATATCGCCTTTCACCTGTTCTATGGCAGCTTTGTTTAGTGATGAATTGATAAAATGAGCAACTCCGTCTTCTTCGCTGAAATTGCGCATTGCATCTACCTGGTTCTTCATCAGCGCTATAAGCGGTGATATGATAACAGCCGTTCCCCCCATCAACAAGGCTGGTAACTGGTAACAAAGCGACTTCCCTCCCCCTGTAGGCATCAGGACAAAAGTATCCTTCTCGTCCAGAAGATTCTGGATGATTGCCTCTTGGTTTCCTTTGAATTTATCAAAGCCAAAATGCTTTTTTAAAGCAACGGTCAGTTTATCGTTTCGGTCAGGCATATTTGTAAAAAAATAGGCTATTATGTTATACGAAGATAAAGTCCTAATTTTAAATCTCCAACTTAAAATAGGCTATTTTTTATGAAAAAAACAAACTTTATTGTGAATTTTTGAGTTTTATCATTTGTGACTTCTCGAGTTGTTCCCCGGCATAGTCTTTGGTGATGTGTAATTGCGTTTGTTTTGTAGATGGTATGGTAAACATTGCGTCCATCATTATATTCTCTACAATGGAGCGCAATCCTCTTGCTCCTAACTTATATTCTACTGCCTTATCTACAATAAATTCGTATACATCTTCATCGAATGTGAGATCTACGTCATCCATTTTGAAGAGCTTGATGTATTGTTTTATTATAGAATTTTTAGGCTCGGTAAGAATTCTGCGCAAAGCACTTCTGTCCAGTGCATCCAGATATGTCAGTATCGGCAGACGGCCGATAATTTCCGGGATCAGTCCGTAAGATTTTAAATCTTGAGGTGCTACATATTGCAATAGGTTTTCTCTGTCTACTTCTGCGTTTTTCAGAGAAGAGGCATATCCTACTACTTTAGTATTCAGGCGTTGGGCGATTTTACGTTCTATACCGTCAAATGCTCCACCACAAATGAAGAGGATGTTTTTAGTATCTACAGCTATCATTTTCTGGTCAGGGTGCTTACGGCCTCCTTGCGGCGGCACATTCACGATTGATCCTTCAAGCAATTTTAGCAATCCCTGCTGTACTCCCTCTCCGCTTACATCACGGGTGATTGACGGGTTATCACTTTTGCGTGCTATCTTATCTATCTCATCAATGAATACGATTCCTCTCTCGGCTGATGCTACATCATAGTCCGATGCCTGAAGTAGCCGTGTAAGGATACTTTCGATGTCTTCTCCTACATATCCGGCTTCGGTAAGCACGGTTGCATCTACAATGGCAAAAGGTACGTGCAGCATCTTTGCTATTGTACGGGCTAGAAGCGTCTTTCCTGTACCGGTAGGTCCTACAAGGATAATATTCGATTTTTCTATTTCTATATCATCGTTCTTTTCCTGTAATATCCGTTTGTAATGATTGTAAACGGCAACAGCCAGATAACGCTTAGCATTATCTTGTCCGATAATATATCCGTCGAGGTATTCTTTTATCTTTTTGGGGTCAGGCAATTGTGTTTTGTCTATGCCTATCGAAGATTTTTGTTTGGCTTCGATGCTTTCTTTTACGATTTGGTAGGCCTGTTCGGCACAGCTATCGCAGATGTCTGCGGACAAACCGGATATAAGCATGTTTACATCCTTATCGCTTCGTCCGCAAAAACTGCATTGGTTTATTTCTTTTTTTGCCATAAATTGAATTATAAGTAGTGGGTTTTAAGTTTTATCTGAACCCATTACTTACTATTACTTATTTCTTGTTAAAACTTCGTCAACCATACCATAATCTTTGGCTTCGGCTGAAGTCATCCAGTAATCACGGTCAGAATCTTTTTCAACCCTGTCGAACGGTTGTCCTGAGTGATCGGCTATAATGGTGTATAGTTCTTTCTTTATTTTACCTATCTCACGGGCAGTGATTTCAATATCGGATGCCTGTCCTTGTGCGCCTCCTAGTGGTTGGTGAATCATTACGCGTGAATGTTTCAGCGCAAAACGTTTGCCTTTTTCTCCAGCTACAAGCAGTACGGCTGCCATAGACGCTGCAATACCTGTACAGATGGTAGAGACATTGCTGTTTATAAATTGCATGGTATCATAGATGCCATATCCTGCATAAACCGAACCGCCGGGAGAATTGATGTAGATAGATATGTCTTTACCGGAATCGGCAGAATCCAGATAAAGCAACTGTGCCTGGATAACATTAGCAGTATAATCGTCTATCTGGGTGCCAAGAAAGATGATTCGGTCCATCATCAGACGGGAGAATACATCCATCTGCGCCACATTCAACTGACGCTCTTCAATAATAGTGGGTGATATATAGCTGCTTGTGATATCTACATATTTATCTAGAGCAAGTCCGTTCATACCTAAA
The DNA here is from genome assembly GCF_900079725.1 of uncultured Dysgonomonas sp. Lineage (NCBI taxonomy): Bacteria > Pseudomonadati > Bacteroidota > Bacteroidia > Bacteroidales > Dysgonomonadaceae > Dysgonomonas > uncultured Dysgonomonas sp. The sequence continues at coordinate 1,611,100 of NZ_LT599032.1, read as the reverse complement.
TGCTTGGTAGCATATTTCTTAAATTCATTGTTCATAATATTTTCCTTTCGATAAGTGAATAATTTAATACTATAGTCTTATAAACAATTATCATGCCATTGTGACCGGCACAAAAAAGAGGCTAATATTCAGCCTCATTTCTTATAAACAAAGTTATAAATAAAAAATTGAAAAGCTAAGATATTATCCGGTGTATTTCTACTATTATTCATCAAAAACGGGCAGAAAGAGTATTTATTCTTCTGCCCGTTATATAATTTCATTTAGGTTTATGCTTCTTCCTGTTTGTCTTCTTCTTTTTCGAAGAATTTGCGGAAGTCATCCAGTGATATGGATTTTTCTTCTATACCTAATTTTGTTTTTAATGCGTCAATTATTTTGTTTTCCATTGCGCGTTCGAGCAGGTTGCGTGCGTTGTCTTTGTTTTTCAACATATCATTCGCATAGTTTTCAACCATTTCGTCCGGCAGGTTCATCATGCCATATTGCGCAAACTGAGCTCTTGCTGCCTGCATCGCAATAGTTTTCATATCTTCATTTTCAATCTTGATATCATAATCTTTTGCGATTTGTTCCTTGATGAGGTGGAATTTCAGGTCGGCTACGATTTTCGGATAATCTGCTTCGATGGATTCTGCTGTTCTTTCCTCACCTGATGCTAGCAGCCATCTTTTAAGGAAAGCATCGGGGAATTGAATATCTCCGACTTTTTTCTCCAGAAGTTCCTTTGCATCCAACAGGAATTTGTAATCGCTATCCGGAGCAAACTGGTCTTCGATAGTTTCTTTTACCTTTGCTTTGAATTCAGCTACATCTTTTACTGTATCTGCTCCGAATACTTTATCGAACAGATCTTTATCTAGTTCAGCTTCTTTGTAACGGGTGATTTCAGTGATTTCAAATTTAAATTCAGGAGCAATGGCTTCTACTGCATCTTTTTCGATGTGAAGTAGTGATGCGATCTCGGTTTCATTTCCTTCATATGCTTTCCCAGGATTGAATGTGATCACATCTCCGGCTTTAGCTCCAACGAATTTAGCTTGTTCGTCAGCATCTTTCATGTAAGATGGCATTACTACACCGGCTTCTACATTGATACCGCCTTCTTTTGCTTTGCCGCCTTCCAGTTCCGAGATAGTACCTCTGACAAGGTCGGTTGCAAGGGCGCCGTCCTCTATCTTGTCATACTTACCGTAATTTGCTTTGTAAGACTCGATTTGTTTATCAACAAGTTCTTCGTTTACATCAATTTTGTAGTAGGTGACTTTATCTTTCTTTGTCAGTGATAGTTTAATTTCAGGAGCAAGGGCTATATCGAAATAGAAATCATAGTCGCCTTCTGTTGCGAAATCGATCGCTTGTTGCTTTTCTTCGTTGGGAAGCGGTTCGCCAAGCACATTCAATTTATTTTCCTGAATATAGTTATATAGGCTTTCACCTACTATTTTGTTTATTTCTTCGGCCATTATGGATTTACCGTACATCTTTTTTACCATACCTACAGGTACAGTGCCCGGACGGAATCCCGGTACATTTGCTTTTTTGCGGAAAGTTTTCAGTGCACTATCAAGTTTTTCCTGATAATCAGCTTTAGCTACACTGATTTGTAGAATAGCATTTACGCTATCAACATTTGTTAGAGATACATTCATCTTAACGGGTTTATTTTAAATTATTACAAGTTTATTCAAATGTATAAGAAAAAGTTAGCTTTCACAGCTCTCTTTTTTGGTGGTGCAAAAATAGTCTTATTATTGTAATATTCAAAGAGAAATAATAATTAATCTCAAGGCCTTTTTTATAAAAAGATGGTATAATGCGTTAAAAATATGTTTTGTAACATGTTTTAATATAAAAAAATGCTAACTTTGTTTTTAAGTTAATTATTGAACCTGATTTATATATCAAGCTTTTCTCTATGGTAGCAGATAGCAGCAATGTTGTAAGTATATCGGAATGTATTCCGGAGATTTGGGATTTGTTGAATAATAAGGAACGTGACTTAATTTCGGCAAACGCGAAGATTCTTGACTATAAAAAGAATGAGGTAATCTACAGAGAAGAAGAGACTCCTCAAGAATTGATGTGCCTGTGTAAAGGCAAAGTCAAGATATATAAAGATGGAGTAGGCGGACGTAGCCAGATAATAAGAATGATACGTCCTACACAATATTTCGGGTATCGAGCCTATTTTGCCAACCAGCCATATGTGACTGCTGCTTCGGCTTTCGAGGCTTCCACTATCTGTTTTATATCTATGCAGATTATTGAAGAGATAGTTACTGTAAACTCAAAATTAGGAATGTTCTTTATCCGGGAACTGTCTACAGATCTGGGCATTGCAGATGAAAGGGTGGTTAATCTTACTCAAAAACATATCCGCGGACGTTTAGCTGAATCGCTAATCTTCCTTATCGAAAACTACGGATTGGAAGAAGACGGCGCTACTATCAGTATCTACCTGTCACGGGAAGACCTTGCCAATTTGTCGAATATGACAACCTCAAATGCAATCAGGACGCTGTCTACATTTGTTGATGAACATATAATTACACTCGACGGCCGGAAAATCAAGATAATAGACGAAGAAAAGCTACGAAGAATAAGCAAAATCGGATGATAACCAATATTGCTCACAAATATCTCAACTTCAAATATAAAGAAGTTGCCGGATTTATCAATAAACCAGTCTATACTCAGGAAAAAATACTATCCTATTTGCTTCACAATGGAGCGCAAACGCTAATAGGTCAACGATATAACTTTTCCTCAATTAAGAATAAAGACGATTTCAGAAAGCAGGTTCCTGTTTTCCATTACGAAGATTTGCGTCCCTATCTTGATAAGATACTGATAGATAAACAGCAAAACGTTTTGTGGAACAAACCCGTAAAGTGGTTTGCTATGTCGTCCGGTACTACCGAGGATAAGAGTAAATACATCCCTGTCACCCAAGAATCTCTGACAAAAGGTCACTATAAATGTGGAGAGCAGATGCTTGCTATATACGGGCAGGCAAATCATAAGGCCAGATTCTTTTTCGGAAAGACATTGGTTTTGGGAGGAAGTAAGCAGATAAACAATATAGGAGACGGTATTTTTACCGGAGATATATCTGCTATATTGATCAAGAACCTGTATTTCTGGGCTAAGAAAAGCCGTACTCCTGAGAGCATTTCCCTGTTACCCGATTGGGAAATTAAGTTGCAGGCATTAGCAGATTATGCTGTAAAGAACGATGTAAGGGCATTCATGGGTGTACCTTCATGGTTGCTTGTCCTTTTGAAAAAAATAAAGGCTGATACCGGGCGCGAACTGACTGATATCTGGCCTAATCTGGAAGTGTTCTTCCATGGGGGGGTCAGTTTCACCCCATTCGAAGAACAATATAAGAAGATCATACAAAAGCCTGAAATGCGTTATTGGGAAACGTACAATGCTTCGGAAGGATTCTTCGGAGTACAGTTTTCCGATAAATCGAAAGATATGCTCCTGATGCTGGATAGCGGTATCTACTACGAATTTGTTCCGATGAGTGAATGGAATAGTGAAAATCCTAAGACACTGACATTGGACGAAGTGGAGACCGGGCAGAATTACGCACTCCTCATCTCTACCAATGGCGGGCTTTGGCGCTATATGATAGGTGATACTATCGAGTTTACGTCTACCAGTCCCTATCTGTTCCGGATAACAGGTCGTACAAAGAACTTTATCAATGCTTTCGGAGAGGAGATTATCATTGACAATGCTGAAAGAGCTTTATCCGAAGCTTGTAAAGATACAGGTACACAGATAACTGAATATACAGCCGCTCCCGTTTATTTTGGAGATGAAAATACCGGTGCCCATGAGTGGTTTATCGAGTTTTCCGTCGAGCCCGACGATTTGGATAAGTTTGTCAAATCTTTGGATGACAACCTGAAGAGGGTAAACTCGGACTATGAGGCTAAGCGTTCCTATAATCTCTCTTTAGGTTTACCTATTGTGAAAAGTTTGCCAAAAGGGACGTTTAATGAGTGGCTGAAATCGATAGGGAAACTGGGCGGGCAAAACAAAGTGCCGCGGTTATCGAATAACAGGGACTATGTAGATAGGCTAAGGTCGTTTATAGAACAAACAAGATAAGGCAAAAAAGGATGGTTGTACAACCATCCTTTTTTATTCCTATGCGTATTACAGCAAACTTGCCGCTTCTGCATCCAGGAACCAATACAAATAGCCCCTTTTGGGATTTACTTTCGCCGCAGGGTATTTATTCAGGTGTTCTTTCCGGTTCTTTATTATATCTCTTACTTTTTCAGCTTTGTTCTTTCCTGTAGCAAGGAATACGACATACTGTGAGTTGTTTACCACTTTACCGCTGATAGTCACCCGCTGCATACCTGTTTCAGGGTGCTCACCGATTACACAGATGTCTTTACTGTCCCAGAGTTCGATCTGATTAGGGAAAATCGATACGGTATGTCCGTCATCACCCAGTCCGAGCATGACAATCTCGAAACTAGGCATGTCCTGCTTTTGCATCAGTTTCGATTTCAGAACTGTACCATACCATAACGCTTCTTCTTCCGGTTCGTTTTCTCCGTGTATACGGTAGATGTTATTATTCGGAATGCTCGGCACTTTGTCGAATAAGTGATCCTTTGTCATCCCGAAGTTATTCATCACATTTTCCGGTGGTACGCAACGTTCGTCTCCCCAGAAAAATGAGATACGGTTCCAGTCGATAGACTCTTTACAATTCTCGGCCCAATAGTCAAAAATTACCTTAGGCGTGGTTCCCCCCGACAGGGCCAGATTGATGTGCGGATATACATCCAGCAACTTTAGTACAAACTCGGTGAATCCTTTGCTTAAAGCGTTAGGATCTTCATAAACTTTAATCTCTTCTTTTATCATAGTTCGCAATATATACCATCGTCAGACAGATTCTTACAAGGATATCTCCATGTAAGATTTTTTTCTTCAATCAGGTCATCGGCGCAGTTGGGACCCCATGATCCGGCAGGATATCCATGTAGTGGCGCATCCGGATTCTTCTCCCAGAAATCAAGCAGCGGTTGCACGAATTTCCATGTGGCTTCCAAGGCGTCGCCCCGGATATATAATGTAGAGTCGCCTACCATACAGTCGAGCAGCAGGCGCTCATATGCTTCGGGCAGGTAGGTATCTTGTAATTGCGAATAGTGGAAATCCATATTCACATTCTTTACCTGATAGCCGCTTCCCGGCACTTTCATCTTTGTTTTCAGCAGAATGCCTTCATCGGGCTGTATTCTTATTACCAATTGATTGTCGTCATTGTTCAGGTCTGTAGTTTCAGGAAACAATCGTTGCGGAGCAGGTTTGAAATGTATAACTACTTCCGATACCCGTGTCGGTAAACGTTTTCCGGTGCGGACATAGAAAGGAACATCTCCCCAGCGCCAGTTGTCAATGAACAGTTTCATCGCTACATAGGTCTCGGTACGTGAATCTTTATCCACATCTTTTTCTTCCCGGTATCCTTTGGCGTATTTGCCTTTTATGTTGGCTGCTGTGTATTGTCCGCGAATAACATTTTTGAACAAATCGTCATTCGACATAGGACGGAAGGCCTGAAATACTTTTAGCTTTTCATTTCGTATCGAAACCGAATCTATAGACATCGGAGGCTCCATTGCCACAAGAGCTACTAATTGCAGCAGGTGATTTTGTACCATGTCGCGTAATGCTCCTGAATGATCATAGTATCCTCCACGATTTTCCACGCCAATGCTTTCAGCCGCCGTGATTTCGACATGATGGATGTAATTTCTGTTCCATAATGGCTCATAGATACCATTTGCAAAACGGGTAACAAGCATGTTTTGTACTGTTTCTTTACCCAGATAATGGTCGATACGGTATATCTGCTCTTCATCATAATCTTCGCGTAAAGAAGCATTTAATGAAATTGCGGATTTCAAATCTGTACCGAAAGGTTTTTCTATAATAATCCGCCTGAAATTATCGTCCTCTTTGTTCAAGCCTTGCTCTGCCAGGAATTTAGGAATGAGAGGGTAGAGCGCAGGTGGCGTAGATAGATAGAAAATATAGTTTCCTGCAGTATTTTCTTCTTTGTCGAGCAGATCTAAACGGTCTTTCAGCTTCGAGTATTCTTTACCGTCATCTGTATTGATAGACAGATAATGAAGTTTCTGGCAGAATGTGTTTAATTCTTCATCAGAGACGTCTTTAGCCGTAGCAAATTGCTTGATACCATCTTTCATCTTTTCACGGAAAGAATCATCCGTGAAAGGACTGCGGGCCACTCCCAATACTGCAAAGTTTTTAGGAAGTGAATTCTGTTTATGCAAATCGAATATAGCAGGTACCAGTTTCCTGTATGTAAGATCTCCCGATGCACCGAATATGACCAGTGCCTGATCTTTTATAATTTTTGGTTTCATCGTATTTTAGTTACGAGTTACAAGTTACAAGTTACGAGTTTGTAGAAGCGACTTATTGTGTGTCCGACTTGTAACCCGTAACTTGCAACTGCCCGTAGGGCGAAGTAACTAAGTTAGTCTTTCTTTATTTCATGGCCGCCAAACTGATTTCTCATAGCTGCCAGTAATTTCATTGCATAAGACGATTCCTGTCTCGATTCGAAACGGGTGAAAAGTGAAGCTGTGATGACATGTGCAGGAACATCAAAGTCCATCGCAGTCTGTACGGTCCAGCGACCTTCGCCGCTATCGGCTACATAATCTTTGATGCCGTCCAGATTTTCGTTTCCTTCAAGTGCATTGCCTATCAGTTCCAGTAACCATGAGCGAACAACCGAGCCTTCCATCCATACACGCGAAACTTTTTCTAAGTCTACATTATATGGGGAGTTCTTCATTATTTCAAATCCTTCTGCGTATGCCTGCATCATACCATATTCGATGCCATTATGTACCATCTTCACCATATGGCCGGAGCCGCTCTCGCCGCAACGCATATATCCGTTTTCAGGGGCAAGGCTTTTAAAGATAGGTTCAGCGAAGTCGCAGGCTTCCTTGTCTCCGCCATACATCAGGCAGTATCCGTTCTGAAGTCCCCATACGCCACCACTTGTACCACAGTCGAGGTAGTGAATTCCGTGTTCTTTTACTTTCTTTCCACGTTCAACAGTTTCTCTCCAATAGCTATTGCCGCCATCTACAATTATATCGTTTGGTTTAAGTAATGTAAGCAGTTCGGCAATGTTCCCGTCTACAGGCTTGCCGGCAGGAACCATTAACCATACCAATTTGCGTTCATCCAATTTACTAACAAGGTCTTTCAGGCTGGAAGCCGGTATAGCTCCTTTTGCAGCTACTTCATCTATTTCTTTTTGAGTTAAGTTGTAAGCAACTACTTCGTGTCCATGATTCAACAGGCGCTCTACCATTTTACCGCCCATTTTGCCTAATCCTACAAATCCGATTTTCATATTAGTTTCTATTTTTATTTTTATAATATAAACAAGTTAAGGCCGCAGACCTATTAGACTCGCCTTCGCGTCGTCGACTGTTAATTATTGCTTTGGTAATTAAAACAACAATAGTTAGTTACCATTATAGAATATATTATCAAATTCTATCCGTTATTTAGTATTTGAAAATATTTTGATAATTAATCTCTTAAACCCTACGAAGTTACTATTTTTTTATGATTTTAAGTTAAAACAGTGTGTTATATTATTTAGTTCATCGATAGTGAATATTGGTTATCAATATTTTATATATGGAAAATGTTTGATAAATATTATCTATTTAGCCCGTTATTATATTTTAATTGTCAATAATTCAGATAGCAACTTATAGGGACGGATCCGTGTCCGGCATTAGCCACCCAAAAACATTCCCCTTACATACAGATAATAGCAATAATACTTTATACTGTTTATTATCTAAAATTGACTGCCTGTTAAAAAGTAACAAAGGTAACAGATATATCAGTTAACGGTCATCAGTTAGCAGTTAACAACTTGTATCTTGTCTACTTGTAACTTTTACAAAAGGTAACATATGTAACAGTCTTTTTAGCCTTTGTGATTCCCGCTGTGTACTTAGTGGCTAAATTTCTATACCACAAGGGACACAAAGATTTACACAAAGAGCACTATACAAAAAGTAAAGATATATCAGTTAACAGTAAACCAACTTGTAACTGCCCCAAGGGCACAATAACTTGTAACTCTAAAAAAGGTAACAAAGGTTACACTTTTTCTACTTGTTGCTTTTTACTCTCATTGCATGTCCCCCTTTGGGAAAACAACGCCAATTAGGGGACATTTCAGTCTATCGAAGAGCTGTCGGCTAATAGCCATATATGCATTGATAAAGTATTTACCAATACAAACGATTATTTTTGAAATAACTCTTCGTTCGCACTATTTATAAGAAAAAGCCGAAAGACTATGTTTTGTCTTTCGGCTTCTTATATTATTCTTTATCTATTTTTTATTTATAATCATCTGGGGCAATTGTCATTTCTCCTATGACTTTGTCCGATGCATTTTTATATTCGTACTTATATGTTATTTCATATTCTTTTAATTGGGCTATTTCCGGCGAACCTTTTAGCGCATCAACAGCTGCCGCTTTGCCTGCTGCCGTATCGAATGTTTCGATGTCCTGGTCTATTTTATAAGAGAATTTCATCGTTCTGTTTCCTTCTACTTTGCAGCTTTCCAGAGTTAATCCTCCTCCAAGACTAAGCGGGCATTGCTTGTTCATTTGCTCTACCTGCATATCTAGGTATTTAGTTACTACTGCGTCTTTTGCATCTTTGCATTGGATGAAAAACGAAGAAATGAATACAATAGCAATGATGCTAAGGGTAGTTTTTGTTAAATTTTTCATAAGTTATTTTTGTAATTAATAGTTAGTATGTAAAGATAGTATTTATTTTTAGGTTTTGTTAAGGTTTAATAAAAGTAAAAAGAGAGTTGTCGATAGACAACTCTCTTTTCTATATTTAACGGTATCTTATTCAGAGACTACTTCGAAAGGAATTTCTACAGAAACTTCTTTGTGAAGTTTAGCGATTGCTTTATAAGTACCTATTTCTTTTACGGCATCTTTGATGATGATTACCTTACGGTCCACGTTGTATCCTAATTTTTCAAGAGCCTCAGCTATTTGAATATTAGTTACCGAACCGAAGATAGTGCCGGTAGAGCTTGTTTTTGCTCCGATAGTGAGTGATACGCCATCAAGTTTGGTAGCCAAAGCCTCAGCGTCTTTCTTGATTTTCTCAAGTTTGTGAGCGCGTTGCTTCATGTTTTCAGCCAAAACTTTCTTTGCAGACTCTGATGCTATCACAGCTTTACCTTGAGGTATAAGGTAATTACGTCCATAACCGTCTTTTACAGTTACGACTTCATCTTTATATCCTAAGTTAAGGATGTCTTCTTTTAATATAACTTGCATTTCTTTTTCCTCCTTTTTATTATTTCATTAAGTCTGTAACGTAAGGAAGCAAAGCTAAGTGACGAGCTCTTTTTACAGCTTGTGCAACACGACGTTGGAATTTCAGAGATGTTCCGGTAATACGGCGAGGAAGGATTTTTCCCTGTTCGTTAAGGAATTTCTTCAAAAACTCAGGGTCTTTGTAGTCGATATACTTGATACCGTTTTTCTTAAAACGGCAGTACTTTTTTTTCTTGACATCAACTGAAGGCGGAGTCAAATATCTGATTTCTGATTGCTGTGCCATAATTTAGTTCTCCTTTACTTCTTCTTTTTTAGGTGATTTTAGATTTCTTCTCTTTTCTGCGTACTGGTGTGCAAACTTATCCTGACGGAAAGTCAAGAAACGGATAACACGTTCGTCGCGGCGGAAGTTGATTTCTAGTTTAGCGATAACAGCCGGATCAGCTTCAAATTCTAACATCGCATAAAAACCGGTAGATTTCTTCTGGATTGGATAAGCCAGTTTGCGAAGTCCCCAGTTTTCTTCATTTACTATTTTTGCCCCTTCATTGGTCAAAATAGTCTTGAATTTTTCTACCGCTTCCTTCATCTGTACATCAGACAAAACGGGAGTCAAAATGAAAACGGTTTCGTAATTGTTCATAAATTAAATAATTATAAATTAAACATGTCATTTTTGCAAATGAGGTGCAAAGATAGAGCTTTTTATTTATATAACAAATGCTAAAGCTTTAAAAAATCTTTGATAAGCGGACTTCTTATCTTACATTTGTATACAATATAAGAGGAATCGTCAATGGAAAATGAAGAAATACTCAGCTTGGATGGAGATCAGGATCTTATCTTCCCCATCATTAACGGAAAAGTGTCGATGGCTATTAACCGTATGATGTACCGCAACCTTCGTAAAGAAGGTCTCGATATTACTCCCGAACAATGGACGGTATTAGCTTTCCTTTGGCGCGAAGATGGCGTCACCCAGCAGACCTTATGCAATTCCACATTTAAGGATAAGCCGAGTATGACTCGCCTTATTGACAACCTGACTAAGCAGAATCTTGTTTATCGTAATGCTTCCACAACAGACAGGCGTTCCAATTATATATTCCTCACCGACCTAGGTAAATCAATAAAAGAAAAGGCCAATAAAGCCGTATATGAGACCGTAGATGCTGCTTTAGCAGGTATCGATGAAGAGGGGCTTAAGCAGGTGCGTTTCCTGCTGGCGGCTGTTTTTGGCAATATACGTGAGGCCCTGGAGGATTCTAATCGCTATTAGAATGTGATAAATACCTAATTAGTTTGTCCCGTAATTTCCCTGAGACAGGGTATTCGAATTTTCTTGCAAAAAACGCGTCTGAACTGGTAATGTCCTCGAAATCCCTTTCATCCAGATTGGCCGGATATACTCCGTCCCGGTTTTCCCACAGCATGAATCTCAGGTTCCTTTTTGCTACCTTTTCCTTGAATGAAGAGTTCATTAATATGGAATGCAATAAGATTTCTTCGGCACAAAATGTATATTTATAAGCTTCGAGAACATTCGGATGCTTATCGAGAAAGTCGAGGAAGTATTCAACTGCAGGTAGCGTAAGAGTCCAATAGGTAGAACCTCCATAGAGGTTATTTAATTCGGTCGGCAATTTCCTCTTATATCCGACAATCTTTTGCATTTGTACAAATGCTTTGATGAATATACGCTGCCAGCTTTTGGCATTGAAAATCTCATATAGATTGTAATATACAACCCTGTTGAGTCCGCCCTCTATCCATGTTTTAATAGGTAGTGGCCTGGCCGAGAGAAACTCTGTTCCATAATTTTCTTTCAGATAATCGGATATCTGTTGTGGCGACTTTGCAGGAAAATCCTGTCCTGTAATCAGGTGGATGTAATCTATGCTTTTATCTTTGGCGCATTCCTTCGATAAGAGAAGAATAGCTTTTAGATGGTCGACACTACCCCAGTTGACTCTGTATTCCTGTGATACAAACTTGACGGTAGCCTTCGTTTTCAGTGTCTCAATATCAGAATCGGTAATCCGGCTTTTCTTATCTATGTGGATATAGAATGAATAGTCTTCATTGAAGAAGTCTACCAATTCATTTAATTGCTGCGGATTCTTATATGCTGTTACAAGTATAGCGTGTTTCATTTCGTCAGTTTTTAATAATCAAATCCATATAAATAGGAAGATGGTCGCTGTATCCGCCCAGATATTTAAACCCTGAGTAAGTACGGAATGGTTTCTGTCCGCCACCTCCGGACTTTGTATTATCATCATGTAAGAGGAAAGGTGCAGAGTAAATATGTGCTTCTTTCTTCTTGATTGAGATTTTAGAAGAGGGATTCAACAGGTTCCCACTTGTAATAAACTGATCTATAAAGTTCCACTTTCCCTTATATTTATAGGAGCCTGTATCCTTCTCGCCTAGACGATGATAAAACATATTGTATAAACTTTTATCCGAAACCGGGGATTTGATGCTATGCGCACCAAGACTTTCAGATAGGCTTGTATCATTCGGATAGTCATTGAAGTCTCCCATGATAATGATATTCGCTTTCTTTCGTATGCGGAAAAGACTGTCAGTCTTTTGTCTCAAGAGTTCTGCACACCGTATGCGGTCGGGCCTTGTCTTTTTAATCCCCTCACGTCGGGACGGGAAGTGGCAAACGAATATATCAAGTATCTGATCATTGATGACTTCACCTGTAACATGGAGTATATCCCGCGTTGTTTTCGATGGGTCTGATTGCAGGGTGGGAGTATAAGACCTTTTGCTTATTATCTTTATCTGGTCCCGCTGATAGAGTAAGGCTGTATTCGAACCCCTGTTATCCTTGGAGTTGGTGATTATATATTCATACTTATGTTTCCTCAGTCTTGCTCTTTTGGTAAGGTCATACAATACGGAATCGTTTTCTACTTCGCATATACCGACTAATGCAGGAGGGTATCGATCGTCACCAGCAGATGAAATCACGGTGCTTATATCATTCAACTTCTTCCAATATCGGTAGTTTGTCCAGTGCAATTGTCCGTTCGGGGTGAGATCATCATCGTTTGTTTTCGGATTGTCTTTTGTATCGTACATGTTTTCTACATTGTAGAACATGATACGAAAATTTTCCTGCGCATTTGTCTGTATGCTGATTATCAGTAACAGTATAATGCCCTGTAATATTTTCCAACCTTTACTTAACCCGCTCATAACAACCAATATCGGGAGAATCCTGACGGGATTTACCTCGCAAATCAAAAGGCAAACCCATTGAATATGTTTTATCGGCTTTATCTATGGCCGGGGATGAATCCTGTAACTCAAAGTTGTATGAATAGATACCTTCCGTATTCAAGTCTTTGAATAGAGGATCTTTATTCCATATTATATTTTCAAAGTACGAGTCTGAAATCTCCGTGCCTTTTATCAGACAGTTTATGAACTGATAATTGTAGACGGCTTCAGCATTTCTATTCATTGAAAGTTCTCTATTTAATGAACCGTAAACGATAGAGTTCATAAAATCACATTGTGCTAACGGTGTCTCTTTACTATTGCTTATTATCAGGCTTTCTACACTCCTTGCCGACCATCTGAAATAATTCGCAATGGTGCAATGCAGGAATGAATATTTTCCCCCATTGAGATTTAGTGCTGCTCCTTTAGAATTAACAAACAGGCAGTTTCCTCCGTCAATATTACTGTTTGTAGCCGATACCCCGTGTTCTAATGTGTTTTGTACAACTACATTCAATAAAGTCGCTTTTTTATATTGAATGTCTGATGCATAGAATGTTATGCCTTTTGTGGCATTCCGTATATTTATATTTTCAAGTTGGTTGTTATAACTTTCGGAATAGAAATATACGCCGTCCCATTGTCCCGGAACATTGTCGTAAGGTATATCTGCATCGATCTTATCAAAGCGGTCTCCCCTGAAAATAACAGGCTTTTCTATTGTCCCCTTGGCTATCAGTCTCCCATGTATGCGTATAGAAGCATTGTTTCTGAAAAAGATTTTGGAGCCTTCAGACATTGTAGCTGTAACCTCTTTATCGATCACGATGGAATCATATACAAGAAGCGGTTTCTTACCTGTAATTACAGAATCCTGGGTAATCCGTCCGCTTTTCCATATATAGACATCCTGTCCTACAGCTTCCAGTTGCAGGTATTGTATATTTCCGTTTGTTTCGAATCTGATGGAATCGCGTATCAACAACGGAGTTTCATTGTCTGTAGGATTTACTGTAACTTCTATAAATCCAAAAAGACTGTCTTTTTTTAGTATTTCTACATTTGAGAGCTTCGTCCCTTTTTCTCCGTCGATATTCATTCTGAATCCGCTTTTTGCCGGGTTCATCAATTCTATCGAGCCTATTACAAGTGATCTACTGTTTTTATTATATATTTTAAACTGCCGTGTAGCAGAGCCGATAGTCGTAAATACAGTATCGAAACCGATTGTATCTGATGAAAATGTGATAGACATATTTCCATCCGACGAAAAATCATCGTCGTTCGAGCATGCAAAAAGCCCAAAGAATAGCAATATAAGTAACAGATAAGACTTAATGTTGTATTCTAAAATCATAACAGTCTGTTGTATTTATGCTCAAATAGTTAATAAAAAGGTCTGAGACCTTATATGTAATAAGGTGTAGCAGTATTTTCTCTTATTCTTTTTTTTAGCTGCAAACACCGTCTATAGAACAGGATTGCCCGCTTATGATTTCTCCTTTTTCGCTGGATACGCCGTTTTGCTCCCATTCGGCATATGCTTTATTCAGCACCTCCAGATAATCATCAACAGGAATAGAACCTTGCACTATTTGCTTGTTGTTGAATAGATAGAACGGAATGTATTCGAGATTAAGCTCGTTTTCGCTGTATTCAATATCCTCTTTTATCTTGTCCAGATATGTGTCACTGTCCAGCATTTCCACAATGGATTTTTCTGTCAGTCCTATTTGTGTACCCAGTTTCACCAGTATACTGTTGTCACTTATGTCTGCACCTCTCACGAAGTAGGCATCGAAAAGCACTTCCTCGGCTTCGGTCGCCAAACCCGATTCATTAGCCAACTTCACCAGACGGAGGGCATCGTATGTATTAGCTACGATAAGATTATCGTAGTCGTAATTTAGTCCTACTTCTTTTGCCAGTTTAGCTGTATTTGCCATTGTTTCATGAGCCTCATTTACGCTCATCTGGTATTTATCCGCAAAATATCCATAGATTTTCGATTCCAGAGCTTCTTTAGGGAGTTCAAGATCTAATTCATAGCTATGCCAGACAAGTTCGATATTATCCCTGTGAGGGAATTGGCTCAAGGCCATTTCTAATTTTCGCTTTCCTATGTAACAATACGGGCAGGCTATATCTGACCATATATCTATTTTCATTTTGTTCATTATCGATGTTTTTTTATGTTGTTGATAATTAGTTTTGTAAGTTTTAAAAGGTAACAAAAGTAACAAAGAAAACAATTAAGAATGAATAATTAATAATACCCTTGTCATGCTGAGCAGAGCGAAGCATCTCGTCAGTTAGTAGTTAACAACTTGTATCTCGTTTACTTGTAACTGCCCACAGGGCGTAGTAACTCGTAACTGTTAAAAGGTAACAAAGGTAACACTTTTTTCAGTGAACAGTCATCAGTTAACAACTTGTATCCCGTGTCTTGTCTACTCGTATCTCATATAACTTAAAACTTATTACTTAAAACTCATCACTTGTTAAAAGGTAACAAAGGTAACAGTTTTTTTGTTTTATATTTGTTACTTTTTATCATTTCAAAGAGCTGCAAAACAATACTTTATTGTATAGATAAATATATTTGTTAAACTTAAAATGTAACAAAGCTATAACAATACAAAGATACTATTAACCGATAATATATTTACTCTTTGGCAGATATGAAATCACTTTTATAATAATATAAGATACCAGAAATGTGCATATAGCCAGTAGAGGGATTTTTATTGCTGCTGATGAAAATATATCGTTAAAAGCCCAGTAGAAGAAATTTAATACTATTATATGCACCAGGTATATTCCGTAACTCATGACAGATATACTTGTTATTACCTTTTTTAGAATAGTATCTTTTCTGTATCTGATATTCTTAATAACTAGAAATAAGCCCAAAGCCATCATTGCCACATTGATGGTTCCATAGTTCCACGATAATTCCAAATCAGATACTAACTCTTGTGTATTCAGTCTGTTGGCAAAAAGTGAATAGGTTACGATGTACCCAATTATAATTAAAGAGAATCCTATGGGCATATCCCACTTGCTCTTTGCTATACAGAATTTTTTGAGATAGAAGCCCAGTATGGCGAATCCGAGAAATCCGGTGAAGTAATATAACAGGGATGTCGGATTCCAGTAGCATTCTCCCAATACCTCGGGGAATACCTGATGTATATAAGGGAGTAACAATGTGATTGCCCAAATAATGAGGTAAAAATGCAGGTTGTTGCGCGATGCATTATTCAGCCAGGGCGATATAATAGGGAAGAACAGGTATAATCCAATCAGCATATAAATGTACCAGAGATGTCCGACTTCCACTCCATAGTTAACAGGGATTTTAGCTATATTGATAAACATTCCCTCTATATCGGTCTTGCCCATAGCGAAGGCATAAATCGCATATAGTACACACCATACGATGAAAGGAATTAATACGCGAGTGAAACGTTTCTTAAAGAATACGTTCATCTGTTCCTTTACGGGCAGGACAAAATAGCCTGTAATCATGATGAATAAGGGTACTGCTGTTCTGAACAGTGAATTGTAGATATTGACCCAAAACGGATCGTTTCCATTTGCGATAGTCCCTCCTTCTCCGATGTAGTAAAATTCACCTGCATGTACTTGTATTACCATATAGCAGGCTAATACTCTGAGTAAGTCGATACTGAATACTCTTTCTCCTTTCATTTTTTGTTTTAATTAGTGTTTTATGTTGGTATTTTCTGTTTCATTTTAGTGTTCGATTGTTTTATGCTACGCGCAATCAAAGATTGCTTGTGTTCCTTTTGCCCAAAGCCGCAAAAGGAACCAAAAACGCTTTAGCGCCCCGCTTCAAAGGCCGACCCGTTAGCAGAAGAGACGGCTAAACGAAAAAACTCGCTCCAAGGTTTGTACAATCCGTATACTCGGATAAGCTCAAACACGTTTTCGTTTTTTAGCCTTTCTCTCCTGACGGGTACCCCGCCGGTGAAGCTAACGGCGCTGGCTGACGCATATTTAATTCTCGAAAGAGCTTTGCCTTACTAAGGCGTCAGCGGATACGCATTAGTGACGTAAGCGGGCACCTGTCCGGTGAAGTCGACGTAGAAAGGGATGGGGCGATAGCCCGTTTGTCCCTTTCAGCCGGCAAACCGTTGACAGGTCGCCGAGGAACGAAGCGCTAGCCTTTTGGTTCGTTTTGGGCAATGCCAAAATGAACATCCTGACGAAACGAAGTTTAGTCGAAATTAATCGAACATTAAAATATATCAACACATTAAAATATATCAACACATTCTTTTATGAAAAATGCCGCGCCAATAAGCATATTACTATCGGCACGGCAAATGCGTTTATTTCAGGTATTATATATCAAAAAATAATGTAACTGATATTATTTAGCAGGAATGTTTTTTAATATTTCCAGTAAGAAAACCCACCATTTTTCAACAGAAAGAATTTCAACCTGTTCTTCCGGAGAATGGGCATTACGGATTGTAGGTCCACATGAGATCATATCCAGATGTGGATATTTTTCGAGGAATAGTCCGCATTCGAGACCGGCATGGATTGCCATTATCTCCGCTTCTTTGTTGAATAGTTTTTTGTAAGCATCTTTAGCTACACCTAATACTTTAGAATCCGGATTAGGTCTCCATCCCGGATATCCTGCCGAGTGCACCACATCTGCTTTTGCTAGTGTGAATACGGCGTTAACTATATTTCCTGCATCATCTTTCAATGAGTTTGTGGAACTTCTCTGGCTTGTAGTTATCAGGATTGTATTACCCTCTTTCATTTTCACTGAAGCCAGATTTGTAGATGCTTCTACCAGTCCCGGTATTTCAAAACTCATGCCCAGTACACCATGAGGACAAGCGTATAGTGCGTTCAACAGATTGTTAGTTGTATCCTTATCTATAACAAACGATGGAGTATCGGTAGATTCCACTGTCATTCTCAGATTAGGATCTACGCTTTTCAATTCAGCTTCGATTTCCGGAGCCAGTGTATTCAATGCTACAATTACCTCTTCCTTTTTATTGTAAGGTACTCCTGCTATAGCATATGCTTCGCGAGCAATAGCATTATGCAGATTCCCTCCGTTAAATTCCGCTAGAGAAAGGTCGTATTGTCTGCTGAGTGTCCACAGATAGCGGTTGAGTATCTTATTTGCATTACCCAGGCCTTTGTGGATTTCCGAACCTGAGTGTCCTCCGTTCAACCCTTTTACCTGAGCCTTAAACCAGAAATAGTTTGCTGGAATGCTTTCCGGCTTGTATGTGAATGTAGCAGTAGTTATCTTACCTCCTGCACATCCTATATATACTTCACCTTCTTCTTCGGTATCCAGATTGATAAGAATATCTCCATTCAGAAAATCTTTACTTAATGCATAAGCGCCAGTCAGACCTGTTTCTTCATCTACAGTGAACAGGCATTCCAGTTTTCCGTGTTCTATTGTATCTGATGAAAGTATAGCCAGAGCAGCTGCCACTCCTATGCCATTATCTGCACCCAGAGTTGTACCTTTAGCTTTTAACCAGTCGCCTTCTACAACTGTTTCTATCGGGTCGTTGCCAAAATCATGGACAGTTCCGCTGTTTTTTTCGCATACCATATCTACGTGCCCCTGAAGTATCACGGTCGGAAGATTTTCTTTGCCTTTAGTCGCAGGCTTGGTTATAAGCACATTTCCGGCATCATCTTTTTTTACCTCCAGATTGTGCTTTTTTGCAAAATCGAGTAGATAAGCTATTATTTTACCTTCTTTTTTCGATGGACGCGGGATCTGGCTTATTTCATAAAAATAGTTCCATACTGCGCTTGGCTTTAAATCTTTTATTGTCATATTCCGTTAAATTTTTTAGTAGATGACTACTCTATTTTGTAATAACATCTAAAATTAGATAGATAACCTATAAAAAGCAATTTTTTTACATCTTTTAAAGGTTTCAATATAGCGTTGTTTTAACATAAAGATATATCTTTGCCAAGTCGTTCTCAAAAATGGGTATGAAAATGAGACTCGTACCTGACAGGTTTTCTGTATTAAAAAAAGGATTAACTAATGCATTTAAATAAATGAAGAATATCTCTTATGTTATTAACGGTGTACTTGCAGTTGCAATAATCGTATTGTTTATTTTATTTTTTACATCTAATAAGAAAAGCACAGAAGGTGGATCTGCATCCCTTAAATTTGCAGAAGGTGATTCTACAGGCGTTTTACCTATAGCTTATGTCAATGTTGACTCTTTACTTATCAATTACAATTACGCAAAAGATGCAAATGATGTGTTGATGAAGGAATATAACAGTTCTAATGCAACATTGAACAACAAACAACGTCAATTTGAAAATGAAGTCGCTGATTTTCGTAAGAAAATTGATAACAATGTATTTCTAAGTCAGGAACGTGCTCAGCAAGAGCAAGTCCGTATACAGAAAATGGAGGCTGACCTTCATGCTACAGCAGAACGATTGAGAGAAGATTATATGAAAAAACAGGCTAAAGTAAATGCGGAGATAACCGATTCGGTTCGTGTTTGCCTGAAAGATTATAATAAAAAAGCTAATTATCAGGTGATCTTCAGTAATACAGGATTAGACAATATCCTGTTGGCAAAAGATTCATATGATATTACGAAAGATGTAATACAGCTACTTAATAGCCGTTACAAGCCCGAAGCCGCTAAATAGAAGAATTAAAAATATAGAAATAGGATAATTGCCAATTGGTATTATCCTATTTTTTTATACCTTCTCAGCTCTTAAAATTAAATTTACTGATATTATGGATTTATATGGAATTGTGGGGAACCCTTTAGCTCAGTCTTTTTCTCCCCGGTTTTTTACAGAGAAATTTTCGAAGGAGAGTATTGATGCAGAATATGTGAAATTTGAAATTCCTGAAATTTCTTTATTTCCGGATATTATAAGTTCGCATCCGAATCTCAGAGGATTGAACGTAACTATTCCTTATAAAGAAAAGGTGATTCAATATTTAGATGATTTGGATCCTCAGACCAGAGAATTGGGGGCGGTGAATGTAATAAAAGTAGTAAGAAGCGGATCGGCAGTCAAGCTGGTAGGGTACAATTCAGATATTATAGGTTTCCGGAATTCGATTGCTCCACTTATCAATAAAGATATTCATAAGAAAGCTTTGATTTTGGGAACAGGAGGAGCCTCTAAAGCAGTAGCCGGAGGGTTGAAAAATCTCGGTTTGGATTTTACGTATGTTTCCCGTACACCTAAGACCGGGCAATTGCAATATCCGGATTTGAATAAAGATATATTTAATGAATATACGGTAATTGTGAATGCGTCGCCACTAGGTACATTCCCTAATGTAGATGAAGCACCGGATATTCCTTATCTGTATTTGACCCGGGATTGCTTATTGTATGATCTGGTATATAATCCGGCTGAAACAAAGTTTCTGAGGTTGGGGAAAGAAAGAGGTGCTAAGGTGAAAAATGGTGCGGAGATGCTTGAATTGCAGGCTTTGGCAGCTTGGGATATATGGAATAGATAAATTTTTATTATCAATTCTGTGAAATTGAAAGAAAACAATTAAATTTGGCTTAAAATATAATAATGAAAACAATAAATTTATCGGAACAAAACACTGTATTGAATCGTTTTGTCAGTGAACTGCGCGATGTAGACATTCAAAAAGACAGTATGCGCTTTAGGCGTAATATAGAAAGAATAGGAGAAATTATGGCTTATGAGATAAGTAAGACTTTGAATTATTTTCCTTTAGAAACTGTGACTCCATTAGGTACTTCGGTAACAAACGTGCCATCCGATCCTATTGTAATAGGTACTATTCTGCGTGCCGGGTTGGTATATCATCATGGCTTTCTGAATTGTTTCGATCAGGCGGAGAACGCATTTGTTTCGGCATATAGAAAGTATCGGGAAAACCATCAGAGTTTTCATGTACACATCGAATATATAGCGTCACCCCGAATTGAGGATAAGATATTGATCCTTACAGATCCGATGTTGGCTACAGGTGGGAGTATGGATTTGTCATATCAGGCATTGCTGACAAAAGGCCAGCCGAAACATATTCATATTGCAACTATTATTGCAAGTCGGCAGGCAATAGATTATTGTGAGCAGAATTTCCCTAAAGACAGGACTACGATCTGGGCAGCAGCAATAGATCCGGAGTTGAATGAGTATGCATATATTATTCCGGGACTGGGAGATGCCGGAGATTTAGCATATGGGGAAAAGGAATGAAAAAAGATAATACTAAAATAAGAAAAGTCCGGAAATTTTCCGGACTTTTTATTTTCTGTAATATGATGAGTTTAGTTGTTTCTTTTGGAATAAAGCCACGCCGTTTCAAATTTAGGGTTTTCTTTCCTGAAAGAGTCAAGATATGATTCTGCCTGTGTCTTATCTTCAAACGAAGATATATATATCCTGTATCTATCGCCTCCTTCTACAATGTCTGCATCATTAAATCCATTCTTCTTAATTTTGGAAAGCAGATTGTTCGCCCTATCCATTGTGTCTTCTCCTCCGACAATAATATAATAGATACGTCCGGATTTGAGTTTGACAGGACTATCTTCAGCCGTGTTAGTGATTTGCTTGGTCTCAGTCTTGTTTTCCAAATCTTTAACAATTTCGCTATTACGCGGTGACAACGAGCTTGTAATTGTAGATATAAAATCAGCTTTTTGAGAGATTTTGCTGTTGCTGTCTTTAATGTTGATGGGGGTAATGAAAAGTGCAATTGCGGCTACACTGGCAGCGACCGCACCAATTGTATATTTTAAGGACAGATTTCTTTTGTCTCTTATGATAATTTTATCTATTTCGGCCAATTGTTTTATGCTGGTAGGGTATAATCCAAACAAACCGGGATGCATAATCGATCTGTTCGGTGCGAAAAGAATATTTCCTTCTGTATCAGTTGTAAATGACCCAATATTGCCAAACGGAATCGTTTTACCATCTTTCAGTTTTGTTTTAATTGCTGTCACAAACTCTTTTATCTTTTTGCATGCAGCGTTATAGGATATCTTCTCGTCTTTGGTAATGTATGATGCTATAATTCCATCATTATGATTTAGTTCCGGATTGAAAACAATACTGTGTTTAGGCGGTTTGATTGCGCCGTTGGATAAGAATATTGCTGGTTCCATGTTTAATATGAAACCTCCAAAATCAGGTATAATAACACAATTGTGTATCGGAAGTGAAATTTCTAGGTATTTAAATATTGTTTTTTCCATAATGCAAATATAAGCATAAGCAGGATAATTTTGTAGTTAAAAAAAGGATTTTATTTTTCAATTTATGCATTGTGGTCACGTTCAAGATATAAGAGGTTTTGTTGGTGTTTATGGCGTATTATGGTGTTTGTAGGAAAGATATTCATAAAAAAGCATAGTTTGATATAAAAGCATTAATTTTGTACAAAAAAGAAATATGGATACTGAATGTATAATTAAGGATCAGATAGAAAAATCAATTTCTGTGAAGGAAGCAATACTAACCGATGTTGCTTTATTGAAGAATATTCGGGAAGCAGCAGAAATGGTTACGGAGGCTTATCGGAAGGGTTTTAAGACCTTGCTGGCCGGTAATGGAGGTAGTGCAGCCGATGCTCAGCATATTGCAGGGGAGTTTGTTAGCCGGTTTTATTTTGACCGCCCAGGTATTCCGTCTATCGCCTTGTCTACGGATACCTCTATCCTGACAGCTATAGGTAACGATTATGGATTTGACCGGTTGTTTGAGCGTCAGGTTCAAGCTCATGGTCAGGTTGGAGATGTTTTTATAGGGATCACAACTTCCGGTAATTCAGAAAATATATATAAGGCTTTGATGGCATGCCGGGCAAAAGGTGTTAAGACGATTGTTTTTACAGGAAAAGGAGGGGGGCGTGTTACGGATATTTGTGACATATGTATAAAAGTTCCATCAGAAGAGACTCCTCGTATACAAGAATCGCACATACTTATCGGACATATAATATGCTGTATTGTGGAGGAAAAATTATTTGGATATTTGAATAAAGAATAACTGTCTTATCATTATATTGTATTTTATGATAGTTAGATAAAACGCAAAATGTTTATTTATAATACGCTTGCTTTCAGCTAAAAAATGACTACATTTGTAGCGCGAAAAAAAGAAGAAGAATAGTGTGGCTGATGTGATTGCTGCAACTGTCTGATTTTGTGCGTTATGCGTTTATTTCATGAAGATAAAATACCTCTGTGGTTGTTCGGCAGAGAATTACCTTATACAAAATAAAAGAAACAGCAATAAGTTATATTACTCAATTAGCTAAATTAGAGAATCATAAACTCCCGGAAAAATTAATTCAAATATATGAAAAGGCTTATTCTTTGTTTATTTACTTTTTTGATTTCGATTTGTTCCCTTTTTGCTCAAATGTCAGACGATCAGGTCATCAGTTATGTTAAGACGGAGATGGATAAGGGGACATCGCAACAAACAATAGCTGCCGAGCTGTTAAAAAGAGGTGTGACTCAAAGTCAGCTAGAGAGGATAAAGGATCAACAGAATCAACAAAGACAAAAAGCAGCTCCAGGAGTTATCGATGACGGTTCGAAGTTGAGGACTGATGTGTTAGATGAAACAATGGCCAATGAACCTGTTGTTGATAATAAACGGCGGATATTCGGAAAAGATATATTTAATAAGAAGAATTTATCATTTACACCCAATGTTAATATTCCTACTCCTGAAGACTATAAGCTTGGTCCTGGGGATGAAGTTGTGATCGATATATGGGGTGCATCTCAAGCATCAGTGAGACAGACCATATCTCCAGAGGGAAGTATCAGGGTTGATCGATTAGGGCCTGTTTATTTGAATGGAATGACGATAAAAGAAGCAAATGATTATGTTCAGCAAAAGTTTTCCGGGCTATATTCAGGAATAGGTGATTATGAGGGAGCTTCTCAAATAAAACTTACTTTAGGACAGATAAGGACTATTCAAATAAATATAATGGGTGAGGTGTCGGTTCCGGGCACTTATTCCATGTCTTCATTATCTTCAGTCTTTCATGCATTATATAATGCAGGAGGGATAAATGAAATAGGTTCATTAAGGTTAATTCAATTATACCGTAAGGGTAAATTGATTAAAACTATTGATATATATAAATATCTATTGGATGGAGATTCGAGTGGTGATATACGATTAAATGATGGAGATATTATTATTGTTCCGCCATATATATCACTGGTTGAAATAACAGGTAAGGTAAAGCGGCCGATGTATTATGAAATGACTTCGCAGGAAACATTAGCAGATTTAATTAAGTATTCCGGAGGTTTTGTCGGTGATGCATACCGGGATGAAGCTGGACTAGTGCGAAAAACAGGTGGTTATGATAAAGTATTTACATTAGCATCTGATAATTTTAAAAATTTTATCCTTGACGATGGGGATCAGGTCACAATTCATGCTGGATTAAATCTATACGAAAACAGAGTGGAAGTTCAAGGTGCTGTTTATCGCTCTGGCTACTATGAGATTGGAAAAGATATAAAGACTGTGAAGGATTTGATCGAAAAAGCAGGAGGTCTCAAAGATGATGCATTTTTAAGCAGGGCTATATTGACACGCGAAAAGGCAGATTTGACAATCGAGAATTTATCAATTAACTTAAGTTCGCTTCTTAAAGGTACTATTAGTGACATAGTATTGAGAAAGAATGATGTCTTATTTGTTGCAGCAAATGCTGTTGTTATGGACTTAGGTAATTTTGCTATATATGGAAATGTGGCAAATCCTGGTTCATATAAATATGCAGATAATACAACTATTGAAGATCTTATAGTCCGGGCTGGAGGATTACTAGGGTCAGCATCTACTGCTAAGGTTGATGTTGCCCGTAGAATAGTAGATCCTACGAGTACAGAAAGTCAATCTGTGATTGCAGAAACATTTACTTTTAGTATAAAAGATGGTTTAATTGCGGAAGGAGTTTCTAATTTTACTTTGATGCCATATGATCAAGTGTATGTGCGCAGAAGTCCGGGATATATTGAACAGCGTAATGTAGTGCTTCAGGGAGAAGTGCTGTTTCCTGGGACTTATGCTCTTAAAGAGAAAACCGAGCGGATTTCAGATATAATAGCAAGAGCTGGAAATTTAACCCCACATGCATATTCTCAAGGAGCAAAATTGGTAAGGGAGAAAACACAAGCGGAAATAGCCAGTCAGAAGAAATCTATTAGAATGATATCAGAAAGTGGATCAACAGATTCTATATCTTCTGAGTTGATGGATGTTGAGAGATACTATGCTATCGGAATAGAACTGGATATGGCGATGAAGTATCCTCGCTCAGAATTCGATTTAGTATTGAAGCCGGGGGATAGATTGATGATTCCTGAATACGATAATACAGTTAAAATTAATGGAGCTGTGATGTATCCGAATACAGTCCTTTATAGAAAAGGGGAAAAAGTTTCATATTATATCGATCAGGCAGGAGGCTATAATGATGTGGCTCAGAAGAAGAGGGCTTACATTGTTTATATGAATGGAACAGTTGCAAAGGTTAAAGGTTCTAGTAAAGATGCGATTCAACCTGGTTGTGAGATAATTGTACCAGCAAAAGAACAAAGGCAGAAAATGACATTGGCTGAAACTATTAGTATTGGTACTAGTATTACATCGATGGCGTCAGTAGTGGCTTTATTGATTAATGCATTGACTAAATAAAGCTATGGAAGAGAAAAAAAATAATATAGCAGAGGAGAAAGAAATAGATTTGCTTGCATTAGCTAATAAAATATGGGTAAATAAGAAGTTTATAATAAAGGCCTTAGGTATTGGACTGGTTATAGCTCTTATTGTTGCATTTAGTATTCCGAAGGAATATACGACGACCGTGATTTTAATGCCGGAGGCACAGTCTGGAACATCGTCTATGAACTCACTGGCAGCATTAGCAGGAGTCAATATTGGAGGAACTACGGGAATTGATGCATTAGCTTCACCTGATTTATATCCGAGTGTATTTGAGTCTACACCTTTTATTAAAGGATTATTCGATATGAATGTAAAAGATCTAAAGCAAGGTATAGATACGACTTTCTATTCTTATATGAATAACTATCAAAGCTATGCTTGGTGGTCATATCTTCTGAAGGCTCCAGGTTTGTTTATGAATTTATTTTTTACAGAAGATGATTCAATCATTAAAGATGTAGATAATAATCGAATTATGTCTAAAATGGATATGGATATTATTAAGAGTTTAAAAGACCGAATAATTATATCCTCAGAAAAGAAAACGGCAGTTACTACTATTGAAGTAACAATGCAAAGTCCTGAGATATCTGCTTATCTGGTTGATACACTGACTCTTTATTTTCAGTCCTATATAATTGACTATCGTACTCAGAAAGCCCGAAATGATTTATTATTTGCTGAAAAGTTATATGAAGAAGCCAAAACAGATTATTATACAGCTCAACAAAAATTAGCAACATATTCTGATGCTAATTTAAATGTTGTGTCAGCCAAATATCGTATAACTCAGGAACGATTGCAAAATGAAGCAAATCTTGCTTACTCTGTATATAATCAAGCTGCACAGCAATTGCAATTGGCAAAAGTAAAGGTTCAGGATAATACGCCGGTTTTTACTATTATTCAACCAGCTGTACAACCTATAGAGCCATCGAAACCTTCAAAAAAAATAATATTAGCGGGTTTCTTATTAATATCGTTTTTGAGTGCTTCTGCATGGATCATCAAGGAAGATATATTATATTTAATACGATAAGAGAATCTATTAATGGAGCGGAAAGAAAATTCTATAAGTAGTAACAGACGGATTGTTAAAAATACTTTGATGTTGTATTTTAGACAAATACTGATTTTGCTGGTAAGTCTATATACAGTACGTGTGGTATTAAATACTCTTGGTGTTGAAGATTATGGAATTTATAATGTAGTTGGTGGAATCGTAGCTTTCTTTTCATTTCTCAGCGGAACAATGGCTTCAGCCACGCAACGATTCTTTTCGTTTGCTTTAGGACAAAGTGATACAAATAAACTAAATCGTACTTTTTCAATAAATCTACTAATTTATGTAGTTATAGCGATTATTGCATTAGTTTTGCTTGAAACAATTGGCCTTTGGTTTGTAAATGAGAAATTACATGTTCCCCCCGAGAGGTATGAAGCCGCTCAATTTATATATCATTTCTCGGTACTGACTTTTATTGCTACTATTTTTACTGCACCTTTTATGGCAATTATTATTGCTCATGAAGACATGCAGATTTATGCTTATGTATCAATCCTTGAGGCAATTTTGAAGTTAGGAGTTGTTTTTTTACTGGTTTATTTGCCTTGGGATAAACTTGAACTGTATGGAGTGTTGATTTTTGCAGTAATGGTTATTGTCGATCTTGTCTATATCGTGATTTGTACGAGAAAATACCAAGAATGTCAGTTTAGAAAATTCTATTGGGACAAAAAACTGTTACGGGAAATTACAGGCTTTACAGGCTGGACATTATTTGGACAAATAACTACGGTTTTTCGAAATCAGGCAGTTACGATTTTGTTAAATCAGGTGTTTAGTCCTGTTGTTGTAGCAGCAAGAGCTGTGGCAACAAATATTACAGGCCAGGTTAATGTGTTTTCTAATAATTTTAATACAGGACTTTATCCACCAATTATAAAATCATATGCAGCGAATGACAAAAAGGAAATGTTTTCGCTGATATTCCAAGGTTCTAAAATTACTTTTTTTTTGATGTGGGTATTTGCTTTACCATTGTTTCTTGAAATGGATATTATATTACAAGTATGGTTGAAGAACCCTCCTCCCGAAGCTGTATTGTTTACGCGATTGGCTTTGGTTGAAGTCATGATAAATTCGATAAGCTTGCCTATGACTACTGCAGCTCGTGCACCTGGTAGGATGAGGATGTATGAATTAACGCTTGGCTGTATTCAAATAGCTATTTTTATAGCTTCATGGATTGTATTGATTATGGGAGCAAGGGCATATTCTGTTTTTGTTGTGGCAATAGTAGCAAATTTAATTATGTTTATTGTTCGTTTATTTATTGTTCGAAAGTTAATAGGACTGGATATTCAACTTTTTATTGTGGAGGTAATAGTTCCTGTTTTTTTTGTTATGTTAGCGTCTTCAGTGCTTTCCTTCGGGTTACATTATCTTTTGCCTATTGGATTTTTTTATGCTGTAATTGGGGTGGTTGGAAGCATACTATTTGCTTGCATATGTATGTATTTAATTGCATTGAAGCAATCTGAACGAGAAAAAATAAGGAATGTTGCTATAACTAAAATTGATAATTTACGTAGAAATTGTTAAAAATGAAAAGAACAATTCACAAGATTATTTTTGCAGTCAAGAGAGTACCTTTGATACTTAGATCTTTACGGAAAGTTTATCGTTATGGAGGGTATACAACCACTAATATTGCATATATTAATTGTGGGGAAGTTTTAAAGGGAAAAAATATTTTAATTACAGGAGGCAGTTCAGGGATCGGCTTTTGTATTGCAAAAAAGTGTGTACAGGAAGGGGCGACTGTTGTAATTACAGGTAGAGATGAAAATAAGTTAAAGCAGGCAAAAGAAAAGATAAACAGTTCGCTATTAAAAGTCCTCACATGGGATATTAGCCAAATAGCTAATATGGAGGAAGGCATTTTAAAAACCAAAGAACTGTTAAATAATGATATAGATATTCTAGTTAATAATGCAGGAATTGTGAATAGTATTCAATTTCCAAATGTGACCGAAGAAGTATGGGATAAAGTATATGCTACAAATTCGAAAGGATTGTTTTTCCTTACTCAATCGTTATGTGGTAAATGGATAAAAGAAAACAAAATCAAGCAGAGAAAAATAATTAATATTTCTTCACAGGGTGGTTTTGTTGGAGCAGTTTATCCATATCGAATGACAAAGTGGGATATTGCAGGATTAACACAAGGGCTTGCAATTAAGTTGGCTCCATATGGTATTATTGTCAATGGGATCGCTCCCGGTGTTGTCGTGACGAACATGCAATCTGATTTTCAAAATCGGGCAGAAAATGTTTATTGCACTCAGAACCCTTTAGAAAGATTTGCATTACCAGAAGAAATCGCAGAATTGGCTGTCTTTCTAATGAGTGATGCTAGTAATTTTATTACTGGGCAGACGATAATCTGTGATGGAGGATATACTATAAAATAAATGAGATTATAAAATTATATTATGTATACAATCGCAAAAAACGCCCAAATAGTATTGGCATTGCTTAAGCAGCACAATATTAGGCATATTGTAATAAGTCCCGGGGCTACAAATATACCAATTGTTCAAGGAGTTCAGAGTGATCCATTTTTTACTTGTTATTCTGTTGTGGATGAACGAAGTGCGATGTATTTCGCAATAGGTTTGTATTTGGAACTGGGCGTACCAATTGCTACATCATGTACGAGTGCGCAGGCAACGCGCAATTATATTCCTGGACTTACTGAGGCATTTTACAAACATGTTCCTATATTAGCAATAACAGCATCAAAGCATCCACGATTTACTTACCAGGAATATATGCAGGCACCTAATCAGATATCTTTGCCTGTAGATACAGTGAAACAAACCTTCGCTTTACCATATGTTTCAAATCAACACGACGAGTTGCATTGTATGCGTTTGGTTAATGAAGCAATTCTGGAATTATCTCATCGGGTGCCTGGACCTGTGCAATTGAATGTGCCGATGTTGGACTCGGAAATCAAAAAGATATCAGTATCTAAATTACCACAAGTTCGTACAATCAAGCGATATATGGAGTGGGAAGAGTGGGATGTATCATTAAAAGATAAAAAAATAATGATTGTTATAGGTGAGCATCGTCCATTCACTGAGAAACAGACTGCAGCATTAGAAATATTTACTCAAACTCATAATGCTTTTGTTTATGTCAATCATTTATCTAACTATCACGGTCAATATGCTGTCTCAGCTAATTTATTTTTAGCCAGTATGTCGAGTAATGTTTTTATACAGAACTATAAGCCTGATATATTAATAACCATAGGTGGGCAGACTGGTGATTATCCCTTATATGGGAAACTATCAGCGGGGAGTCAATTTGACTTTGAGCATTGGCGTGTTAGTGAAGATGGAAAGGTTGTTGATACCTATGATAAACTGACCAAAATATTCGAGTGTCCTTTTGATTTGTTTTTTTCCCGGTTAGGAGGAAAGGATACTGTTCAGCACTCTTATTATGACCAATGGAAAGAATTAGAAATGTCAATTTCAATACCTGAAGATTTACCTTTTTCTAATGCATATTTAGCACAGCAGCTACATAATGAAATACCTAAAAATAGCTTTTTAAATTTTGCGATATTGAATAGCTTACGAGTTTGGAGTTTTTTCTCTCTTGATTCGTCAATAACTTGCTACTCAAACGTTGCTGCTTTTGGCATTGATGGATGTATGTCGGTCTTGTTAGGCCAAAGTGTATCTACTGATAGGTTATGCTTTATGGTTATTGGCGATTTGAGTTTCTTTTATGATATGAATTCATTAGGTATTCGTCATTTGAAGAACAATATTCGTATTCTCTTGGTAAATAATGGCTGTGGGGTGGAATTTAAGTTATCTGAGATTGAGGGAACGGACGCAAATCCGTATATTGCTGCAGTTGGACATTACAATAATGCTAAAGGGTGGACAGAAGCAAATGGCTTTAAATATCTGTCTGCAAGAAATAAACATGAATTTATACAACTGAAAGATAAATTTATAAATGAATCTGACCAGTCAATTGTTTTTGAGATATTTACAACTGCAGAAGATGAATCAAAAGTGTTAAAATCAATTATTGCAAATAACAAACAGGAGGACGGTCCAAAAGCTTTATTACGCAAAGTGATAGGTGAAAAAGGTATTGATATATTAAAAAGTATATTAAAGAAATAGAATAATATAATGAAAGACTATGTAATTATTTCAGGACTGATTTTAGATGATAACAATCTAGGAACTGCCGCTTTAGGCTATGGGGCGTTTTCTTTTCTAAATATAGAGAAGCAGTTGTCTGATTATAAAATTATAAAAATTAATTTTTTTAGAAATCTTTGGAGATATAGGAATAAAAAGTCTGTAGTCCAGCAGGTGAAAATAGGAGGTGATATTTTTGACGTAGAAACTGTACATATTTTCTTTTTATATTATTGGTTTATTTCTTTATTTAAAAAGAAAACTCCTTTTGGAAGATTAAGTGATATCTTAAAAAGAACAGAATATGTGGCTGCTATAAACGGTGGTGATGGCTTTTCGGATATATATGGTACTAAAACATTTAAATCAAGGCTGATGGATACAAATTTAGCAATGATATGTAAGATTCCACTGATAGAATTGCCACAAACTCTCGGTCCTTTTAGCACTCCTTCTAATTATAAATTAGCAGAAAGAATATTGAAATATTCTTCGAAAGTATATGTGCGAGATTTAGCTTTTAAACAAGAGTTAGATAAGATGGGGGTACAGTATGAATTGTGTAAAGATCTTTCATATTATATGCAACCTGAGAAAATTGATGATTTGGAAATATTACCTAAATCTGTTGGGCTGAATGTGAGTGGATTGGCATATTCAAATAAATTCCGCGCTTTATCAAATAAGTTTGATAATTATCCATTCTTTATTGAAAAAATAATAAATATGTTTCAAGAGAAAAATATACCTGTTTATTTAGTATCTCATTCATATAATTATATAACTCCAGAAACGAATAATGATGATTTGGAGGCCAACAAAGCAGTATATCATTCACTGAAGAATAAGAAAGGTGTTTATCTTGTGGATAAAAAATTGACTTCTCCACAAACAAAATATATGATTTCACAATTTGATTTTTTTATTGGTACAAGAATGCATGCTTGTTTTGCTGCTATATATACACAGACACCTGTTTTGGGGTTAGCGTATAGTTATAAATTTAAATATGCTTTCAATCAGTATGGGCTTGATAAATATATTGTTGATATTGTCGATTTAGAGAGAGAAAATATTGCTTTACTATTGTCTGAAATAGTAAGCTTTTATGAGCGGCGAAATGAAATAAAGGAAAAACTAAATAATATAGATGGAGAGTAATAAAGCACGAGTAATAGCGTACTATTTACCACAGTTTCACCCCATACCAGAGAATGATGAATGGTGGGGGAAAGGTTTTACAGAGTGGACAAATGTCGGAAAAGCCCGGCCATTGTTCAAAGGTCATTATCAGCCTCTGGTTCCTGCCGATTTGGGATATTATGATTTACGGATTCCGGAAGTTCGGGAAGAGCAGGCAAAACTCGCAAAAGAAGCAGGTATAGAGGGCTTTTGTTACTGGCATTATTGGTTTGGAGATGGTAAAAGGTTATTGGAAATGCCCTTCAATGAAGTAGTATCTTCAGGTAAACCAGATTTTCCTTTTTGCTTAGGTTGGGCAAATGAGTCTTGGCAAGCTAAAGTATGGAATAGAGAAGCTGGGGAAAATAGAACTCTTATAGAACAAAAATATCCGGGAGAGAAAGATAATGAAGATCATTTTTATGAATTACTCCCTGCATTTCAGGATAAAAGGTATATTCGAGTAGATGGTAATCCTTTCTTTTTGATCTATAAGCCGCTTCAGTTTCCCGGAGTTTCCGATTTTATCAAACAATGGAATGCTTTACTGAAAAAGAACAATGTCGGCGAAAAGTTTTATTTTGTTGCCAATGCTTATAATGAGGATGAATATTTAGCACTGAAGCAGCTAGGATTTGACGCCGTAACTATAAATCCCAGTAGCAGAATGATCTATAAGTCGAAGATAGTGACATTTATTCGTAAAGTTGCTCGGCGGTTGTTTAATGTTCCTATTGTTGTCAATTATTCATCTGTAATAGATGGGTTTACAAGAGATATAGACAAACAGGAGGATGTAATCCCATTTATTTTACCAAATTGGGATCATTCACCAAGAAGTGCAAAAAGAGCTATTGTATTGCATAAATCTACTCCGCAATTATTTCAAAAACATGTTAAAAAAGTATTCGATGTTGTTGAGGAAAAGGAGAATAAGCTGGTAATATTAAAATCATGGAATGAATGGGGGGAGGGGAATTATATGGAACCTGACCTAAAATGGGGGAAGGGGTATTTAGAGGCAGTAAAATCTTACTTGATAAAAAAGATTGAATTTTAGAATGGACCTGAATGCTTGGTTCTGTCTTAAATAGACTTTACCAGATATGAAATACTGTTTTATAGTTTATTAAATGCTTATATATATATTATTATATACACTTTTATTCCTTTCCATTTGTAAAGAGAAGGAAAATGTTGATTCTTATACAAAAAAGAAAATACTATTCTTCTTTGTGGTCATTTTTACGCTTTTTAGAGGCTTGCGATGGGAAACCGGTACCGATTGGGAACTATATTATGAAACGTTTAAGTCAGCAGACTGGAATAATATATTTTCTTATACTCATAGCGTGGCTGTAATGGAGCCAGGGTATATGTTCATTAATGCATTGGTCAGGAACCTTGGAGGTAATTATACTGTATTTTTGCTGCTTACCAACTTGTTTATACTAGTTGTATACATGAAGTTTGCTCAAACAAACTCTAAGACTCCTATATATGTTTTCGTATTGATTATGTTCAGTACTCAATTTTTCCCGGTTCGTATGGGAATTGCAGTTGCCTTTATTATGATGGGATTGTGTAGCTTCTCTGACAGAAAATATATGCGTATAATCATATGCACTCTTCTGGCTGTGAGTATACATAAATCAGCATTGGTATTTATTCCTGTGTATTTTCTGATTTTCTTTAGAAGTATTCCGACAATGCTTGCAGTTACTATTTCTCTAGCAGCATTGATTATCGCCCAGCTCAATAAGGTCCAAGAGTTGCTTATGCCATTAAGTCTTTATGTGGATATATTGGGTGGGGAGAATGTAGCGACTAAATATGAACATTATTTTGAATATGATATAGCAGCGAAAGGTGGAGAATCGTTTGTAAAGGGTGCATCAACTTTCTTTAATTCGATTATATTTATAATCACCCTTATACCTTTTGGAAAGATGGCTAAAGATCTCTCAAAAAAAGAAGGTGAAATTAATTATGGATTTATTTACAATATTTATTTTGTTTTTGTGATAATTGGTATTCTTTTTTCTAGTGATGAAATGTTGGGATTAAAAAGGATGCAAAACTATTTTATGTTTGCATTTCCTGTTTTGTTCTCAGCTTTTATTGTGTATGGTAGGGAAAAATATCCAAAATATAAATTTGCATTTCCATATATTTTCACTTTTTATATATTGTTTCGTTCCTATACCCTCTTTTTCAGTGGTTATTTAGAAATGTACTTCCCTTATTATTCAATCTTTAACGATAATTTTTACAGACCATATTAAATGGAAAAACAGAATATTTATTTTGCGTGGATTAAATTTCAACGAAGAGCTGTTTCGATGCAATCATACTTTGATTATAATTGTAAACATATTACCTCTTGTTTCAAAAATAAGTATTTCAGAGTATTGGACTATATAATAAAAAGTATAAAGACCTTTGTAATTCTATGTAAAGAAAAGCCTAAAACCGTATGGATACAATTGCCTCCAATTTTTCTGTTGAATTTATTGCTATTTTATAAGAAATATTTTAACAAGGAAGTAATTATAATTTCGGATTGTCATAATGGTGTCTTTTTTGGGAAGTGGAAGAAATATTTTGATCCGGATTTATTAAATAAGAGCGATATCATTGTGGTTCACAATACTGTAATTCGAGGTATTGCCATTGATATGGGGTTAAATGCAGAAAAAACTATTATTTTAGAAGATAAACCTGCTGAAAAAAATATTGATACTCCACTGCCGAAAAAGGAGAGCAAGTATACAAGTCAAGTATTAATGCCTTGTGGATTTTCAAAGGATGAACCTTTAGAGGTTGTGTTTGAAGCCGCCAGGCAGATTCCGGACATTCATATTCTGATATCAGGCCCGAAGGAGAGAGGTATTTCTCTGTTCGATTATAATAAAATACCAGATAATGTAAGTTTAATTGGCTTTTTACCTTTAGAAGAATATGAAATCGTATTTAGACAGTCAGACCTGATTATGGGGCTTACAACAGAAGATCATATTCAATTGAGTGTTGCAAACGAAGCTACCGGATTAGAAATGCCAATGGTACTCTCTGATACCCAATTACTACGCGATATGTTTTACAAGGGGGCTGTCTATGTGGAAACACTTGATGCGGATTCCATCACTAATGGAATAAAAAAAGCTTTGAATGATATTGATAGGCTTCAAAATGAAGTTCGAATATTGAAAATAGAGAGGAATGAGAAATGGTGTAAAATGGCGATGCAAGTATTAGAGAAAATTAATGGAAAAGAATGTAAAAACGAGAATGAAAACTCCAATTAAGAAAATACTAGCCATAGCCTCTATCGGTGGACATTGGAAACAATTATTGTGCATAGTACCACAAACTTTCAATGATATTGAAATAGTATATGTATCTACACACCCCAAATGTGCTATAATGGTCGAAGGCAATAGATTTTATTCAATAGATGATTTTAGTCGTTGGAATGCGTATAAAGTTGTACCTGTCTTTTTTCAGGCAATAAAGATTCTGCGCAAAGAGAAACCCTGCGCTGTTATAACAACAGGTGCGGCTCCTGGATTAATTACATTGTTTGCAGCAAAACTATTTGGGATAAAAACTTTTTGGGTAGATAGTGTTGCCAATATTCAAGGATTGTCATTGAGTGGTCGTATCGCATCAAAATTTGTAACACAAGCTTATACTCAATGGCAGGAGTTAGCATCAGACAAGGTTTTATATAAAGGAAATGTTTTTGATTGAAAATTAGAGTTATGATATTTGTTACAGTTGGGACACAGATACCATTTGATCGCTTCATTAAAATAGTTGATGAACTTGCAGGGGGAATAGATGAAACCTTTGTTGTGCAGGCATTGAATGGTAATTACTCACCTCAGAATTTTAAGATTGTAAATTTTATTTCACCTGATGAATTTAATGAAATTGTACAAAAAGCTAGATTGATTGTCAGCCATGCGGGAATGGGCAGCATTCTGACTGCTATAGATTATGAAAAGCCTATAATTATATTCCCTCGATTGGTATCACTTGGCGAGCATCGGAATGATCATCAAATAGCAACGGCAATGGCTATAAATGAGAAGGAATATGCATATGTAGCTTATGATAAAAAACAACTGAAAGAATTATTGTATTCCCAAGATTTAACTCCATTAAAGAGGAAAAGAGAGCAAAACTCAAATAATATTTTATATTCAATAATGAGCCAGTTTAGATAAATGTATCATAATTTGTTTGTTGTACAGAGGATTCTTTCTACACAAAAGTTTTTTCTATGTTTATTACTTGATATAATTGCTATCTCAAAAAAGTTTTCTATTTTATATCTAAAAATAATATGAATTAGATCTTCTATATGACGTACCAAAAAGTTATCAATGGATGCTGAAACAAAAAAGATAATAAAATGAAAGGAATCGTCTTAGCCGGAGGCTCTGGCACTCGTCTTTATCCTATTACTAAAGGAGTAAGTAAGCAGTTATTACCCGTTTATGATAAGCCAATGGTTTATTATCCTATTTCAGTGTTAATGCTTGCAGGAATCAGGGATATACTGATAATCTCTACGCCAGACGATTTACCGTCTTTCCAAAGACTGTTGGGAGATGGCTCCGATTATGGGATAAGGCTTCAGTATGCAGTACAGCCTTCCCCCGACGGTTTAGCCCAAGCTTTTCTTATAGGGGAGAATTTTATCGGAGACGACTCTGTTTGCCTTGTATTAGGTGATAATATATTTCATGGACAAGGATTTACTGCTATGTTGAAAGAGTCTGTTTATCAAGCTGAAGAAGATCAGAATGCGACAGTTTTCGGATATTGGGTAAGCGATCCTGAACGTTATGGAGTTGCAGAGTTTGATAAAGAAGGCAACTGTCTATCAATAGAAGAAAAACCTGAAAAGCCAAAATCACATTATGCCGTTGTAGGTTTATATTTCTATCCCAATAAGGTTGTAAATATTGCAAAAAATATAAAACCATCAGCAAGGGGGGAATTAGAAATTACAACAGTGAATCAACAGTTCCTTCAAGATAAAGAGTTAAAGGTTCAGACCTTAGGAAGAGGCTTTGCATGGTTAGATACCGGTACGCATGATTCATTGAGTGAAGCCTCTACTTTTGTAGAGGTAATTGAGAAACGGCAAGGACTGAAAATAGCATGTTTAGAAGCTATTGCGTATAACCAGGGATGGATTGCGAGAGAGAGATTGCTTGAGGTCGCAAAGCCAATGATTAAAAATCAGTATGGGCAATACTTAAATAAACTAGCAAACGAAAAAAGATGAATATAATAAAAACAGATATTGAAGAGGTCGTTATTATCGAACCTCGTATTTTTGAAGATGCGCGAGGCTATTTCTTTGAATCTTTCAGTCAGCAGATATTCGAAGAAAAGGTGTGTAAAACAACTTTTGTCCAAGATAATGAAAGTAAATCTACTTTTGGTGTCCTACGAGGATTACATTTCCAGAAGCCGCCTCATGCTCAGAGTAAATTAGTCCGGGTTATAAAAGGGAAAGTTCTTGATGTTGCCGTTGATATAAGAAAAGGTTCTCCCTCTTTTGGTCAATATGTGGCCGTGGAGTTATCCGAAGAAAACCATCTACAACTTTTCGTCCCACGGGGATTTGCTCATGGCTTTGTTGTGTTGAGCGAAAACGTTATTTTTCAGTATAAATGTGATAATTATTATGCACCTCAAAGTGAAGGTGCTATCGCTTGGGACGATCCCGATCTAAATATTGATTGGAAAATATCTACAGATAAAGTTATTTTATCTGGAAAAGATAAAGAGAATAAACCATTGAAACATGCAGAATGGTTATTTGATTATAAAGAAAATTTATATTAATAATGAACATACTGATTACAGGTGCTAACGGACAACTAGGTAATGAGATTCGCCGGATAACCGGAGATAGTAAGAATAACTATATCTTTACAGATGTTGCAGAATTAGATATTACAGATTTAGATGCTATTCGTCAACTGGCAATAGGGGAAAAACTGAGCATTATAGTAAATTGCGCTGCATATACCAATGTAGATAAGGCAGAAGATGACTATGATATGGCAGACCTTATAAACAATAAGGCTGTAAGAAATATTGCTGTCATTGCTAAAGAGACTGGAGCTACTCTGATTCATGTATCGACAGACTACGTATTTAACGGGGAGTCTTGTATACCTTATCAGGAAACTTGCAGAACGAATCCGATCGGAGTATATGGAAAAACTAAATTAGCAGGAGAACTGAGTATACAAGAGATAGGATGTAAATATTTGATATTTCGCACGTCTTGGCTTTATTCTCAATATGGCAATAACTTTGTAAAAACTATGCAGCGGTTAACTTCAGAACGAGATACTCTTAATGTTGTATTTGATCAGGTTGGAACTCCTACCTATGCCGCAGACCTGGCCTCTCTTATATATAAAATAATTGAAGAGGATATATATCATAAACAAGGTACTTATCATTTTAGTAACGAGGGCGTATGTTCCTGGTATGATTTTGCAAAAAAAATATGCGACCTTTCAGAAAATATTTGTGATATTCAACCTTGTCATAGTGATGAATTTCCGAGTAAAGTCAGACGTCCTAGTTTTTCTGTTCTGGATAAAACTAAAGTTAAAGAAACATTTAATATAAAGATTCCGTATTGGGAAGAGTCCTTAACGCAATGTATAAAAGAATTAAAAGCGCAAACAAATGAATTTTAAAAAGAATATACTAATCACAGGGGGAGCCGGGTTTATAGGTTCTCATGTTGTAAGATTATTTGTAAATAAATATCCAGAATATCATATAATTAATCTGGATAAACTGACTTATGCCGGAAATCTGGAAAATCTTAAAGATATAGAGGGAGCTTCTAACTATACTTTTGTTAAGGCGGATATCTGTGACTTTGAGAAAATGAAAGATATTCTTGAAACTTATAACGTTGACAATATAATCCATCTGGCGGCTGAAAGCCATGTTGACCGTAGCATCAAAGATCCATTCACTTTTGCTCAAACAAATGTGATGGGAACTTTATCTCTACTTCAGGTAGCCAGACTATTTTGGAACGGAGATTGGGAAGATAAACTTTTCTATCATATTTCTACAGATGAAGTATATGGCAGTTTAGACTTTGATGGAACGTACTTTACTGAGACCACCAAATACGATCCTCATTCTCCTTATTCGGCGAGTAAAGCTTCCTCCGATCATTTTGTACGAGCATATCATGATACTTATGGAATGCGTGTAATTGTGACTAATTGCTCGAATAATTATGGGCCATATCAGTTTCCGGAGAAATTAATACCTCTGTTTATCAATAATATTCGTCAAGGAAAACCCCTACCTGTATACGGTAAAGGCGAAAATGTCAGGGACTGGCTTTATGTGGTAGATCATGCGCGTGCAATTGATACAATCTTTCATAATGGTAAGATTGCGGATACATACAATATTGGAGGATTCAATGAGTGGAAAAATATAGATTTGATTAAAGTTATTATCAAAACGGTAGATAAATTATTAGGTAATCCTGACGGTACATCCGATCATTTGATAACTTATGTCACAGACAGGGCAGGTCATGATCTTCGTTATGCTATTGATTCTTCAAAGTTGAAAAATGAATTAGGATGGGAGCCGTCCTTGCAGTTCGAAGAAGGGATTGAAAAGACCGTTCGATGGTATTTGGATAATCAGGAATGGATGAATAATATAACTTCCGGAGATTATGAGAGATATTATAATGAAATGTATAAAGGTCGATAAGATCGTTTAAAAAAGCTTTTTATGTCCCACACCCTCCACCTCACCTCTCCCTCTTCCAAAGACGAAGCCTACAGGTCCCTCCTTCCCCAACTAAAAGCATTACTGGAAGGTGAAACCGATACCATTGCCAATTTTGCCAATGTATCAGCAGCATTGAAGATGACTTTTGGCTTCTTCTGGGTTGGCTTTTATATCGTAAAAAAAGAGGAACTCGTTCTCGGACCATTTCAGGGGACAATAGCCTGTACCCGTATTAAATACGGAAAAGGAGTCTGCGGAACAGCATGGAAGGAAAAGAGAACAGTTATAGTAGAAGATGTAAATCAGTTTCCCGGACATATTGCCTGCGATGCCGCTTCTCAATCCGAAATAGTAGTACCCCTGTTCCATCACGATGAAGTTATTGCTGTACTCGATATAGACAGCGAGCATCTGAATCACTTCGATGAAACGGATGCGCAATATCTTCAACAGATAGTTAAACTGTTGGAATCTTAAATTCCGGTTACTTTATCAGAAAGGGAACAATAGCGGTAGTACTAATATCATTACTATTCCCATAATTAATTGTAGAGGCAATCCCACCTTTATATAATCCATGAATGTATAACGCCCGGCACTCATCACCAATGCATTTGGTGGTGTTGAGAATGGAGATGCGAAACACATACTCGCAGCTACTGCAACAGCAAACAGGAACGGATATGGACTGACGCTCATGCTTACCGCAGCTTTGAGGGCTATAGGGGTGAACAGCACGGCTGTTGCTGTGTTGCTAATAAACATGGTGAGCAATGATGTACAGAAGTATATTCCTGCTAACAGGGCGTAAGGTCCAAAGTCTCCTAACTTATCAACCAGCCCACCGGAAATCAGTGTATCTACTCCCGTATTCTGAAATGCTGTAGCCATAGGCAGCATAGCTCCGATGAGTACTACACTTTCCCAATTGATACTGCCATAGGCTTCTTCCATGTTTCTTAAACAGCCTGTAACCACCATTGCCACTGCTGCCAGTAGAATCGCTATCACAGACGGTACAATTTCAAATACCATAGCTATTACCATTAGTATCATAATCGCGGCAGCTATAGGTGCTTTCTGATCTAGTGTCACCTTTGCAGCTTCCTTCAGGGGTTGTCCCACCAGTACGAGGTCGTCCTGCCTGTCATCGAGGTTTGCAAGGTCTTTCCACGTACCCTGTATCAAGAGTGCATCTCCCGAATGCAATTTTGCATCTTTAATATCATGCATGCGATATTCATTCTGCCGCTGAATACCAAGTACATTTACATTATATTCCTCTCTGAACTGAATCTCAGAGATTGTCCGATTTATAAGTTTAGAGTTAGGCATGATAAATATCTCAGCGATACCTGATTCCTGAAAATCAGCAAAAGGATAATCTCCATTTGTTTCCTCCAGATGCAGATGATTTTCGGAAACGAATCTCTCTATATCTTCCAGATTTCCATGGCAATATAATATATCACCTTTCTGTATCGTTGACTTCGGACCTGCAACTTCTTCAATAACATTCTTCCTGAACCTTGAATTGCCTACTTTCCGTACTATCTTACTGATACTTACATTGTAATGTGTCGCTATTTTTAGTTCGGCAAGAGTTTTGTCCGATAATGGAGTGTCATTCTTTACCTCTATCCTGTATGATTGGTTTTGCAGTTCATATTCCATAGCTAATTCGACTAGCGATTTTCCTTGTTTCTTTTTTGTTGCAGACGCATCGCTTTTAGATATTAGCAATTTACTTAGGAAAAATAAAATAATAACCCCGACACCCAGTGCAACAAAACCGATAGGAGCAAAAGAAAAGAACGAGAGCGCCTTATGTCCAGCTTCTACCAACGCGTTATTAATTACCAGATTGGGAGGAGTACTGATTAGCGTAAACATACCCATACTACTGGCAAAGGCTAACGGCATCAGGTATCTGCGTGGATTGATATTAGCACTTGCGGTCATGCTGACAATAATCGGCATCATCACGGCTACAGTACCTGTATTGCTCACAAAAGCCCCGATCGATGCTGTTACAAGCATTACAAGTATGAATAGTTTATTTTCGTTGCTTCCCGCCGTTTGCAGTATCTTACTACTGATTACCTTGGCTAATCCGGTCCGGAAGATTCCGGCGCCTACTATGAAGAGCCCGATCATCATTATGACAACAGGATTCGAAAATCCGGCCAATGCTTCTGATGTATCCAGTATTCCGAAAAGAACCAATGCCAGCAAGGCACATACAGCAACAAGGTCGGAGCGGATCTTTCCTCGCATGAAGAAGATAGATGCCGTAATCAGAATTGCTAATGTGATATTGATAGGGGACAGTAAGGTGGATAATTCCATATTTAAATATATTATTATGATATATTAAGCAGTTTGTTTTTTCCAATGTATACAAAGATAAAGAATCCTTTAGCTCAAAGCGAATACTTTTAAATAAGAACGTTAAAAAGATAAGAATTGTTTATCTTTTTTCACGTTCGTTAATCAGGTTGTTATTTTTCCGAAAACCAATTTGGAATATAACTTATAAGTATGATAACTTATTTTTATTCTTTGCAAATCTTCACTAAAAAAGACTGACAAAATGGGAATTAATATGTAATTTTGTCAGGTTTTATTACTGTTTAACAGTTGATAGTAGGCAATTGTTAGTTGTATTTATATTCTAATATATTGAATACTTAAGATATATAACCTATAAACTTGTAATTATAATGGCAAAACCGGACATCCAACAAGTGAAGCAACGCTTCGGTATCATCGGGAATAGTCCCGATCTGAACCGGGCTATAGATATTGCCCTTCAGGTGGCTCCTACCGATATGTCGGTATTGGTGACCGGGGAGAGCGGAGTAGGGAAAGAGAATTTTCCACAGATTATTCATCAGTTCAGTCATCGTAAACACGGGACATATATCGCGGTCAATTGCGGCTCTATTCCCGAAGGAACGATCGATTCCGAACTTTTCGGGCATGAGAAAGGGTCTTTTACCGGAGCAACAGGTGAGCGGAAAGGATATTTTGAGGTAGCTAACGGAGGTACTTTATTTCTCGATGAGGTAGGGGAGTTGCCTCTGTCTACTCAGGCTCGCTTATTACGCGTACTGGAAACAGGAGAGTTTATAAAAGTGGGTTCATCTAAAGTGGAGAAAACCGATGTACGTGTTGTTGCCGCTACCAATCTGGATATGGTGACTGCTACCCGTAACGGGCGTTTCCGTGAAGATTTGTACTATCGTCTTAACACAGTACCTATCCGTATTCCGGCACTTAGGGACCGGAAGGATGATATCCCCTTGTTATTCAGGAAATTTGCAAGCGATTGTGCCGAAAAGTATAGTATGCCTCCGATCGTGCTAACCGATTCTGCAAGACAAATGCTAAAAGAATATTACTGGCCCGGCAATATCCGCCAGTTAAAGAATATTACAGAACAGATTTCGATAATTGAGCAAACGAGGGATATAACTCCTGATATACTGAAATTATATCTTCCGGCTAATGAGGTAGGGCTTATCCCTGTAGGTACAATAAATGCGAGTGAACAGAAGAATTTCAATAACGAGCGGGAAATATTATATCAGGTATTGTTCGATATGAAGAAGGATATGAACGAGCTGAAAAAGATCGTTCATGATATCGTGGCCGGAAATATGAAGCCCGGCGATATTATATCTTCTTCTGTGGTAAATAGTAGTGAAAAACCTCTTACGCCAATGGTTGTAAATCAGGCAGACAGGACATCTTCTTTGCCTATCAAGGATGACGGGCATACGATAATACCTGCATCTACAATTGCCGATGCCGATGTGATCGAGGCTCCGGAGTATGAGGAGGAAACGCTTTCGTTACAAGATGTAGAAAGAGATATGATTATAAAGGCACTGGAGCGGCATAACGGGAAACGCAAGAATGCAGCTCAGGATCTAAAAATATCGGAGCGTACATTGTATAGAAAAATAAAAGAATATAATCTGGAAAATTTATGAAAAAGGTATTATTGTCACTTTTCTTTGTCGCATTGTTTGTCGGCTGTACGGTG
The DNA here is from genome assembly GCF_900079725.1 of uncultured Dysgonomonas sp. Classification (NCBI taxonomy): domain Bacteria; kingdom Pseudomonadati; phylum Bacteroidota; class Bacteroidia; order Bacteroidales; family Dysgonomonadaceae; genus Dysgonomonas; species uncultured Dysgonomonas sp. The sequence goes on along the minus strand of NZ_LT599032.1, from coordinate 1,567,363 downwards.
TCTTATAAATTTAATGGGGCATCTATCAACTATGCAGAAACGCCAACAATCGATATACGTGATTTCCAGAATCAGGCACCTTATGTATATCCTCCGTTGACACAGGTCTTCAATGAGCGAATGAAGGATGTATTTACCCGTAATACGAAATTGCAATTCACCTCGATTAATCCGTCGCTCGAGATTGAAGGGGAGATTGTTACATATGAATTGACACCTTTGTCGGTAAAAGAAGATAACTTCTCCGCGGAAACACGTCTGACATTAGGAGTGAAAATGCGATTCAGAAATAATAAAAATCCTCAGGAAGACAAGGAGGAAACGATTACAGCTTACCGTGATTTCTCCAGTAGCCTGATGCTTACCGATGTACAGGATGGATTGATTGATGAGTTGACGAAAGATATTGTAGACCAGATTTTTAATGCGACAATGTCTAATTGGTAGAAAAAAGTAATTAATAATTAAGAATGATGAATTAAGAATTTCAAATCAATTGAGATTTTATATCCTATATTTCTGAATAATTCATCATTCTTAATTCATCATTTTTAATTAAAAAAGTGGATATTCAACAATTCTATAAATTAACCGGAAAAGGCGTAAATCCTTCGCAAGAGGATATACAGCCTTTAAAGGCTTTTGTTGAAGAATATCCATATTCGCAGACGGGTATATTTACTTATCTGAAGTCTGTATATTTATTTGAGTCTGAAAGTTTTCAGGAAGAACTTGGAAGATTAAGTATTTTTGTAAATGACCGTAAGGCTTTATTTTATTATATTTTGAGTGATGAGTACGACTCGTTTTTCCGTCAGACGGGAAAGGCAGAAGTGAGTGAGGATAAGACCAGCTTGTTGCTGAATGCTTTTTTCGAATCGAAGGGAGACAATAATTCAGATATGGAATTGGAGTATAGTATATCGCATTCAAGTCTCGCTACTACAGATTACTTTACTTATATGCAGGTGACTTCTGTAGTAGAGAGTGAAGATGTCCCTGCAGATAAAGAGCCGTCAAGCCTCAAGCATCAGAATATCATAGATACATTCATTACCCGTTCGGAGATGGAAGGCGGTATCCGCATACAAATGAGTGGAGACGACGAGCCTTTGTCGGATGATACGGAAAAAACGGATGAAAAAGATGATGAGCTGGACGAAGATGTATTTTTTACCGAAACATTGGCTAAAATCTACATAAAACAGAAAAAGTATGAGAAAGCATACAAAATTATTAAACACTTAAGTTTGAATTATCCGAAAAAAAATATTTACTTTGCAGACCAATTGAGTTTTTTGGAAAAACTGATTATAAATTCGAAATTTAAAGATACAAAATGATTACACTTATTACTGTATTAATTGTAATTGCAGCGATTGCCTTAGTACTGATAGTTCTTGTTCAAAATTCTAAAGGTGGTGGCCTTTCATCAGGTTTCTCATCATCAAACGCCATTATGGGTGTTCGTAAAACTACCGATTTCCTTGAAAAAGCAACTTGGGGACTAGCCAGTTTCATCATGGTGATGAGTATAGTTTGTGTTATGATCAGGCCGAAAGCGACAACTACTCTTCAACCGGAAGTAGGTGCTCCTGCTCCTGTTAATACAGGTGCTCCTGATATGTCGACAACACTGCCTGCAATACCAAGCAACACTGCGCCTGCTACAGAGCAGCCTGCAACACCTCCTGCTGAATAATCTCAGACTAGAATATAATTAAGATATTGAAGGCTTCTCGTACGAGAAGCCTTTTTTGCGATATAGGTGCGTGTATTTGCCGGATATATTTATCTATACGGTTTTTATGAGCTCTTTGAAAGATTGATGGCCCCATAATTGGCTCTGCCGAATGTTGTTTCCCCAAGGGGGACTTACAATGAAGGTAAAAGTAATAAGTAAAAAAGTGTAACCTTTGTTACCTTTTGCGCCTTAGCGTCTCTGCGTGAAATATTGTTGACTGCTAACTGTTGACTGTTTGCTAATATATCTGTTACCTTTGTTACCTTTGTTACCTTTTATATAGCATCTTTTGTGTAACTATCTGTTTACCTTGCGGTAAAGAGTTTTAGCCACCAAATACACGAAGGAAATCACAAAGGATAAAAAACTGTTACATGTGTTACCTTTTGAAAAAGTTACAAGTAGACAAAATACAAAATATAAGATACAAGTTGCTAACTGATGACTGTTCACTGATAACTGGTATATCTGTTACCTTTGTTACCTTTTAACTAAATAGAGTTAACTAATATGAAATTGTAAGACGGAAATAATGAAAAACCTGTCAGATGTGTCAGATTTTAACTGTATATGGTTAAAATATGTAATTTTACAGAGGGTTATAATTCTTTATATGTCGGTATATCGGCAAGATATTCGAATGTTTGCGTGCTGTAATCCATCCGGCAACAGTAATGGCTGAGTCCGTTGGATACAATCAGGTATTTTACTTTCAGTACGATGTTGTATCTTACTATCTGGTCGAAAACAGCCTGAGTGATTTCCACATCCGGTGATTTATATTCGACTATGACCAGAGGGGAAATCGTTTTATCGTAAACGATGGAATCGCACCTGCGCTTCTGATTATTCAGGTTGATTTGTATCTCGTTAGCTATTAAAGCCTGCGGATACCCCTTCTCTGTGATCAGGTAATTAATGAAGTGCTGGCGTACCCATTCTTCGGGTGTAAGTGTCACAAACTTACGACGTAGCCTGTCGAAAACGCTAAGTCTTCCGTCCGTTTTTTTTACATTTATATTGAAAGGGGGCAGATTTAAATCCAACATTTGTTACCTTTGTTAATCCTGTACAACAAAAAATAAAAGATACTTGTTGTATCTTAAAACAAAAGTAAAGTTAATATGAAAACAAAACAAGAAATTGTAGACAATTGGCTTCCAAGGTATACCAAAAGGCCATTAGAACAGTTTACCAAACATATATTACTTACCAATTTTGCAAAGTATGTAGAGGTGTTTGCCAGTCATTTCAACGTGCCTATTGTAGGGCTCGACGGCAATATGCCGAATGCATCGGCTAATGGTATTACCATTATTAATTTTGGTATGGGAAGCGCCAATGCGGCCACCATAATGGACTTACTGAGCGCGATTGAACCCGAAGCCGTATTGTTTTTAGGTAAATGCGGAGGGATAAAGAAGCATAACAATCTGGGAGATTATATATTGCCTATCGCGGCTATCCGGGGAGAAGGAACATCGAACGATTATTTTCCGCCCGAAGTGCCGTCTTTGCCGGCTTTCAGCCTGTTGAGGTCGGTGTCGTCCACTATCCGTAATCACAACCGAGATTACTGGACGGGGACAGTATATACCACCAATCGCCGGGTGTGGGAATATGACGATGTATTCAAAGACTACCTGAGGCGGATTCGTACAATGGCTGTGGATATGGAAACAGCGACATTGTTTACCTGCGGGTTTGCTAACCAGATCCCGACCGGAGCGTTGCTGTTGGTGTCTGACCAGCCAATGATTTCGGACGGTGTGAAAACTGAAAAAAGTGACAGCCTGGTCACTAAAAGCTTTGTGGATGAACATGTGCTTATAGGTATAGAGTCTCTTACAACACTGATAAACAACGGGCAAACCGTTAAACACCTGAAATTCGAATAAGGACTATGACTTTTGAGCAAATTATAGCCGATATAAAAGCCCGTAAATTTAAGCCTGTTTACTTATTGATGGGTGACGAGCCGTATTACATCGACGAGATAACAGATATGCTGGTAAGCACCGTCCTGCCTGAGGAGGAAAAGGACTTTAACCAAACTATCCGTTATGGAATGGAGACAGATGTGGCTTCTGTTATTACTATGGCGCGTAGTTTTCCGATGATGTCCGATTATCAGCTGATTGTTATAAAAGAAGCTCAAAACCTGACTAAAATAGAGGAACTGGAGGTTTATGCAAAGAATCCGCTTCATACAACCGTCCTTGTACTCAACTACAAGAACGGGACGCTGGATAAACGTAAGAAGCTGTATGCGGAAATAGATAAGAACGGTATAGTGTTCGAGTCGAAGAAGATACCGGAATATAAAATACCGGCCTTCATTTCTTCTTACATGCAACAAAAAGGGCTGGCTATAGATGCGAAATCGGCACAGATGCTATCCGATTATCTGGGAAACGACCTGAGCAAACTAACCAATGAGATAGCTAAGTTGCTGATTGCTATGCCGAAAGGCCAGGTACAGATTACTCCTAATCTGATAGAAGAGAATATTGGTATAAGCAAGGATTTTAACAACTTCGAGTTGCTAAAGGCTGTTATAGAAAAGAATACATTCAAAGTGAACCAGATAGCGGATTATTTTGAGAAGAATCCAAAGAACAATCCTTTGATTGTGACATTGGTAGTTCTTTTCAATTTCTTCAGCAATCTGATGATATGCTACTGGGCAAAGAATAAAACAGAGCAGGGTATCGCCGCCGAACTGGGATTCAGGAATCCATATCAGGCAAAAGATTATGTTGCGGCAATACGCAATTACAATGCTTTTAAATGTATGGAGATACTTAGTCTACTGAGAACATACGACGCTAAATGCAAAGGGGTGGATAATGTATCTACGCCCGATGGGGAATTGTTAAAAGAGTTACTGTATAAAATAACACATTAGTCTGCCTTATGAGAAAGAGCCTTGTATTCATTTTGTCGGTCTTATTATTGCTAAGTATCACTATTAGAGCAAATGACCCGCTAAGGAAGGAGACATATATCTATTCCATAAAAGGGACAGACACCCTTCGTCTCGATAAATATGATTTGCCCGGGCCGGAAAAAGAAAAGCCATGCATTGTTTTTATGTTTGGAGGAGGTTTTGTCGGAGGGGTTCGTGATAATAAGAATTACATTGGGTATTTCAATCATTTGGCAGATAAAGGCTTTACCGTAGTTTCTATTGATTACAGGCTGGGAATGAAGAGCCTGGATACCCAAGACCCGATGCGTATCGTAGCCGCTCTTAATAAAAGTATATCTATGGCAGTGGAAGACCTCTTCGATGCCACGGCTTTTGTAGTGGATAATGCCAGAGATTGGAATATTGATAAGGATATGATTGTTGCCAATGGTTCCAGCGCAGGTGCCGTATCTGTTTTACACGGCGAATATGCTATCTGTACCCGGGCAAAAGTAACAGGGAAACTTCCTGTTGGGTTTAATTATGCCGGGATTATCTCTTTTGCCGGCGCAATATTCAGTATCGACGGGGAGTTGCAGTGGCAGACGCCTCCGGCTCCGATGCAGTTGTTCCATGGCGATGCCGATAGTAATGTACCTTATGATAAGATAGAGCTTTATAACTACAGCTTTTACGGATCGAAATATATTGAAGGACAGCTAAATAAGATAGCTTCGCCTTATTATTTCTTTGATGTGAAAAATGCGGCGCACGAAATATCAGAGAGTCCGATGACTTCCAACTTACACGAAATAGACAGTTTTCTGGAAAAATATGTGGCTGGCAAGCAGCCACTGATGATTCATACGGAAGTACAGCAGATCGGTAAACCGGAAATGAAGAAAGACTTTGAGATGACAGACTATATAAAGACCAATTTTAAGTGACAGATCCCTTGTTCTAAAGAAGTATTTCTTTTAAAATACAGGCTTGTCGGCTGACAATGAGGGGATTCCACCTTCTGTGTATGGCCATCCTTCTTTATCCCATTTTATCTGGTCCAGCAATAATACACGGCCTTTAGGATTCTCCAGATCTACTCCATGATAGAAGATCCAGTCGTTTCCTTTCTTGTCCTGTACTATCTCGGAACAATGGCCATTGCCTACGAACCGGGAATTGGAGCCAATGACAACTGAATATCCGTTATCCATCATGTCTTTTCCTGATTTATCCACATATGGGCCAAATAGAGATTTGGATCGTCCTACAACAAGTTGGTAGGTACTCTTTACTCCTTCACAACAAGTGCCAATGGATGCGAACATATAATAGTACTTTCCTTTCTTATAGATATATGTTCCTTCGAAAGCAGTTCCCGCTATCCGCTTTTTGGCGGCGTCCGGTTTCAGGCTTAGGCCATCCTTGCTGAGTTCAGTGGCATAAATACCTCTGAAGCTGCCCCAGAAAAGGTATTTCTTGCCTTTGTCTTCTATATAGAACTGGTCGATGGAGTTCTGGACGTCTATATCCTTGCTTTGGAAAAGCTTTCCTTTATCGAAGAAGGGTCCTTCCGGTTTATCGGATACAGCCACACCGATGCCGCATGTCCATTCGCCTCCCCATACCGACATGGAATAGTATAGGACATATTTTCCATTGATGTAGTTGATATCGGGTGCCCATAATCCGCCTTTCGGTTCGAAATTAGGGCGGGTATCGTTGGTAAAGGCAGTGCCGGTGAATGTCCAGTCGGTGAGATTATCAGACTTGTAGATAGGTATATTGCGGGTATTTTCGGTTGCATATAAGTAAAAGCTACCATCTTTGGTCTTGATGATAGTAGGATCGGGTAAGCTGGTATTGATTACCGGATTTTGGTATGTATTGGAGTTCTGAGCTGATGTATTAATACAGATAGATTGTATTAGAAAAAGGATAATGGAAAGTAATAGTGGTTCAGTTTTCTTCATAATATACAAATTGGATTTCTTTAAATAGGAACGGATAATTGTTCCGTATACTTCAAATATAATGCATATATTTTGAAGAACAGAAGCCATTTGTACACAAATGAATATGGGTGACTAAGATTGACCAGAAATTACCTTTCGTTGGTTGAAATCTGCTATAAATGTCTGCTCATACCATTTTCTCCTACACAAATTCATCGGGCAGGTTAACCAGATATAATTTTTCACTGGCCCGGGTGATTGCAGTATATAGCCACCGGTAAAAGTTTATGCCAAGATGTTCTTCCGAGATATAGCCTAAGTCGAGAAATACATTAGACCATTCTCCCCCCTGAGCTTTATGGCAGGTTACAGCATAGGCAAATTTAACCTGTACCGCATTATAATAGGGATCTACTTTCAGCTTCTTCATTTTGCCTGCACGGGTAGATATATCGGCATAGTCTTCCATTATATTCACGAATAGCTCTTCGGAGCGTTCACGTGTAAGTCCTGCCACGTCCGAATGAAGCGTATCCATCAGTATTTTTATCTCCAGTTCTATGTCGTAATCGATGCTCTTTACCAGTACATCGCGGAAACGGAAGCCATACAACTCCTGTTCGCCGCGGACACGCAGTACTTCTACTATTTCGCCATTGGCAAGAAAGTCAATACCTTCAGTATTCTCAGTCCAGAAGTAATTGTTCTTGGTAATCATCAGCATATCGCCGGCAGAGAGTTCTTCTTCTCGGTAGAGTATGCGATTTCTTACCCCCTGATTGTAGATGTTGGAACGTTTATTAGAACGAGAAATAATCATAGTATTCTCCAGTCCATCGCGATCATAGGCCGCCGATATTTCATCTATAAGGTCTTCTCCTGATATACGGACAATGTCTGTGAACTTTTTCAACTTTAGCTTAGGATAAGCTTCTGTTCTCCCCTTGTTAAGCGCATTCCGGATACTGGTAGCATTATATAATATACCGGAACTTTCGGCCTGACGGACGATTTGTGATAACATGGCTTCACGCACTTCCAGTCCGTATCCGGTAAGTACATCGGTTTGTAATGCAGGACTGTCATCTTCTCCTACAGGGGGTAGCTGGGCAGAGTCGCCGATCAATAATAACCGGCAATTTTCTCCCGAATAGACATAGTGAATGAGATCATCCAGCAATCGCCCCGTACCGAAAATGGATGAATCAAGCCCATTGTTGCTTATCATAGAAGCTTCATCGACAATGAATAAAGTATCTTTGTGCAGATTGTCCATTATACCGAAACTACCGAAGTCGCCGGAATACTTTTGCTGGCGGTATATTTTCTTATGAATAGTGAACGCAGGGTGGCTGGAGTATGAAGAAAAAACTTTGGCGGCACGTCCCGTAGGGGCGAGCAGCACGGTTTTTTGCTTAAATTCGGTCATGGTTTTTACCAATGCACCTAAAAGGGAGGATTTACCTGTACCAGCGTAACCTCTCAATAAGAATAAAGATTCTTCTTTCTGTAAAAAAAGGAAATCCACGATCTTTTCCAAAGCGGTAGCTTGTTCGGAAGTAGGTTCGAATGGAAAATTCTGCTTTATCTTATCCAGGAAGAATTTATTGATCATAATGGATGGTTAAGTGAATTGAAGTTCAAAAATAGTGGATAAAAATATCTTTTTCTAACTTTGTACATATTAAATCAGGGTAATGTATCAATCTTTATAAAAAGATTTATCTATAGATTGGAGAAAGAGTAATAAATATTGGGTAATATGTATGAATGAATATTATTCTGTTTACTTTGCAATATAAAAATAAAATATGTTCTTACCGGAAAATATAGATCTTGGACAGTCAGAAAAATATGTTTTATCCATTCGTATAAAAACGGATGAATTTATGTTTTCTATTTCCGATCCGGAGAATGGAAAAGGATATTGTCTGCGTGAAACTACATTTTCGACTAATGATAATCTATTAGGCAATATTCAGCGAATTATTTTTGATCTGAATTTTCTTACCCAGGAATTTAAACGGACAAATGTTATTATTGTTTCTTCTGACTATGAGCTGGTTCCTGCATCTTATTTCAATATAAAGGAGAGAGAGAGATTGTATAATTTTACCCATAATCAGGAAGCCGGACAATTGATGTCAGGATTGATTGAAAAACAGGATATTATAAGCTTGTTTAACGTAGAGAAAGATATTTTTGAGTTTCTTTTGCGTAATTTATGGAATCCTCACTTTTTTCACCATTCCAATCTGCTTATTAATTTATTAGAGGGCAGGGGAGGAGTAACAAATTTAAGGTCGAAGGTGTGTTTGAATTTTCATGGTAATTTTATGGATGTTATTTGTTTTTCAGGTTCAAAGCTTGTTCATTGTTTAACTTATGAAAATGAACCGGCAGCCAATCAGGTTTACTATATTCTTAAATTATGGGAAAATTGTGGTTTTAATCAATTGGAAGATTATATATATATAAGCGGGAAACCTGACGAACTGGTTGTTATCCGGTTACAGGAATATATTAAGAATATAGAAAGGATGAATACTCCAAGCGAAGTATATTTATGGAATGAGGATGCTCAAAAGGCTCCACTCGATTTATTGGCATTAGTATTATGAGAATTATCAGCGGAAAATATAAGGGACGCAGATTCGATCTGCCTAAAAGTTTTAAAGCACGGCCTACGACGGACTTTGCAAAAGAGAATCTTTTCAATGTGCTGAATAACACTATAGATTGGGAAGATACCGTTGCTCTCGATTTATTCGGAGGAACAGGAGGTATAAGTCTTGAGTTGGTATCGAGAGGCTGTCCACAGGTCACATGTATTGAGAAAAACTTCAATCATGCATCTTTCATTGAAAAAACGAAAGAGGAATTGAAGATAAAATCAGAATTATTATTGCTCAAAATGGATGTTTTCAGTTATTTGGAAAGATGCAAGGAGCAGTTTGATCTTATATTTGCAGACCCTCCTTATGATATGAAAAACTTTGTGGATGTCCCGCGTATTGTCTTTGAAAAGGATTTAATAAAGCCAGGAGGCATATTTATACTGGAGCATCCGAAAGATCATGATTTTTCCGGGTTACCTTTATTTGAGGATAAAAGAGTATATGGAAGCGTGAATTTCAGTATCTTCAGAAAGGTACTTCTATAAAATAAGAAAAGGTTGTCATCACGACAACCAATCTTCATTGTTAACCTTAAATCTAATACCATGAAAAACACAGTACAAAGATAATGGAATTTTTATGTTGTAAAACATGTTTTGGTGCTTTTCTTTATTTTGTTAACTTTATTTAACTTGCCCTGGTGAGGTTTTTCTTTAAATCTATCCACTTTAAGTCTTGAAATCATTATTTTATAAACTTTACACTCTGATTTATTATTTTATTCTAAAAGAATTATCTATATAGAAAGGATAGAGCAGGTTGATTTTATTTCTTTTTTAATAAAATTCTATTTCTGTAATTCTCTTTTATTTTTTATAAAAACTTATTTTGCAATATGTATATAGCAAAAAAGTACATATATTTGCAATGTTAACATTGCAAAAACTGTGCTTATGGATAATTTAATAAAAATGAGAAGTAATAAATTTGCTGAAATAAATGTAAGTTATACCGCTAAAGAAGCTATTGATGAGGCTAAACGATGTCTCAACTGTAAAAACCCATTATGTATACAGGGTTGTCCTATAGAGCATAATATTCCTGGTTTTGTGAATCAGTTGTCAATGGGAAATATTGGCGCGGCAATGCAAATAATAAATGAGAAGAGTAATCTTCCGGCTATATGTGGAAGGGTTTGCCCACATGAAAAGCAATGCGAAGGTCATTGTATTCTTAATAAAAAAGACAATCCGGTGAGAGTCGGCAAATTGGAACGTTTTATCGCGGACTTCGACAGTGATATGAATCTTATAAAAGAGCGACTAAAACCCAAAACCCGAGGAAAGGTTGCTGTAGTTGGCTCCGGACCTGCTGGGCTGACCGTAGCCGGAGACCTGGCCAGGGAGGGATTTAATGTAGTTGTGTTTGAAGGACAAAAAGAACCCGGAGGGGTATTAATGTATGGTATACCGGAGTATCGGTTGCCTAAAGATATTGTCCGCAGGGAGATAAATAAAATAGAAGCTTTGGGTGTTACCTTTATTAATGACTTTCTTGTTGGTGAAAAGATGACCGTGGACGAGATGTTGTCACGTGAATTCGATGCTGTATTTATAGGTTCAGGAACGTCTGTCCCAAACAGATTAGACATTCCGGGTATCAATCTATATAAGGTATTGCAATCATCTTACTTTCTACGGATGGTTAATCTCTATAATAACGGCGACATAAGCCGTAATGCCGTGCCATTGGTGGAAGGGGAAAATGTAGCTATTATTGGTGCCGGAAATGTAGCTATGGATGCTGCCCGCACAGCCTTGAGAATGGGGGCGAATTCGGTAAACATCATTTATCGCAAGACAGAAGATGAATTGCCTGCGCTAAAGACTGAATATAACGAAGCGGTAGAGGAAGGAGTGAATTTTCTTTGGGAGAGCCGGACAGTGGAATGTCTCGGTGAAAATAATACACTCAAAGCCATTCGTGTAGAAACACCCGAAGGGGAAAAGATAATGCCTATGGAACGTGTTTTCATTGCTATCGGCTCAAAGCCAGCCAACCGTATAGTGTCTACATCCTTGGGTATTGAAGTGAATGATAGCGGCTATGTAATAACTAAAGAACATCCATACGGTATGACCACCCGTAAAGGAGTCTTTGCCGGAGGGGATGTCGTGCATACGCCACAGACTGTTGTTTTAGCTATGCGTGAAGCTAAGCAAGTGGCGCGGGGAATAGCCCGCTACATTGATGCTGTAAAGCTGTTGGAGGGGTGATTTCTAATATCTGGTATTTGCGTCTACGGCAACTTCAATTGCTACAGCTCCAACAACGAGGGTTGTGCCCAACAGTATCTCCCAGAAAGTGTTGTTAGCTGGTTTTTCTATGTAAAAGAAATCTCCTCTTTCGGCCATATCTCCTGGAAGGTTAGATGGCTTTATAGACTGGGTTTTGATTAAATTCGACATATAGAAGTTTTGCTGAAATGTCATAGGATGTTCCGGTCGGGCATAAACAGTCAGATAACTTTCGAAGTGTAAGGGGCTGTCGGATTCGGAATAATCTATCCTCTTTACTTTTATTGCATTATTGTCTTTATCTCCTAGATAAGAGTCTCGATATAGATTCTTGTCCAATTTGTCGAAATTCATATTCAGCCTTAAAGGAATATAGCTAATCATTGTATTGGGAGGTATGAAACTTATATTTTGAGGCGATTCTATATCTCCGGCAAAACTTCCGTCTGCAAAACTGTATGTCTGATCAGGCGAAAGATTATAACTATCCACGAATACTTCAGCACTTCCAGAGAAATTAAGTTTGTCTTTCGCATAAGAATATGCTGTGCCATCCAGTATAAGTGCAGAGCGTTGCCAGTCTACATACAAGGGAACAGGCAGCTTGTTGAAAACCGTAATCTGTATGGGAGCACTTTCACCCTTGAAACAATAGGCAATCCATAAGCTGTCTGTTTCCAAAAGAAAGTCTCCGTTGTCTACTTTTTCTACATATTCATTATTCGTATTCAATGTAGAAAAGAAGTAAGTAGAACTACAGGATGTGGCAGCTAATAAAATTATTATAAAACAGATTATTTGTTTCATACGGTTAGATTTTATAGAAACCGATTATTCTTATACAAGTATATTATTAAAATCCGATATATACAAATTATCATTTTAGATTAATCTCACTAATAGTTCTCTCCGGAAAATCAGTCTATACCTCTGTTTGTATATATAGATAAAGTTATTTGAAAAAGATAAAGAGCCATTCCATCCCGGAATAGCTCCCTACAATTAACCTAAAAAACGTATTAATCAGGGCCGTCCTCCCGGCCCTCCTGAAGATGTTCCGATAGTTGTCAGCATAGAACTTGTTGTAAAAGTCGTAGCTGCCGTACCTTTTGTATATGTCGTTCGTGTATATAGTCCGTGGAAATCGCTTCCGCCCGAAACACTTCCGCCTGTATATATAGTGTAACTCGTATTTGCTGCCAGATCGGGACTGCTGAACAATAGCGTCAGCGGTGAATATGTACGTGGTATTTTATAAGTTAGTACACTCTTCCCATCCGCAGATTCTATATGTATAATCTGGTTGGCTGTGCCCGTAGTTCCATAAACAACCGACCGTTGGGTACTGACACTCGCTGTTGGGTTGCTGGTTGCTCCGCCGGTGCCTACAAGTATTCCGCCTGTAATCTTGAACGTGTTGTTATCGCAGTCGAAACCCTCTTCAGGAGATTTTGTACCCGACGAAACAACAACCCCGCCTGTAACCGTCAATGTGCCGTTAGAGTCGATTCCGTCATTACTTTCACTATAGCAGTATATATTTCCACCATTGATCCCTATGTGATTGGATGCATTGATACAGTCATCATATGCCTCTATCTCTATTGTGCCGTCATTGATGGTCAGGGTCTTTTTACTTTCCAGTCCTTCAGCTTCCACGCCGGAGGTCTTGATCGTGATATTTCCGCTATTGACAGTCAGGTTTCCATCACTTTTTATAGCTTTGGCGGCAGTATCATCCGAACCGTATTTAAACTGCCCCCCTGTTGTTGTGACTTTTATAGTTCCTCCATTAATGACAAGTTCACCATCTACACTGATGCCTTTTCCTCCTGCGCCGGAACTTTCTATAGTGATTGTTCCTTTATCAATGGCCAGATTGCCGTCACATTTTATACCTGCTGCAGATGATATATCTTTATCATCCGTATCATAAAAAGCATCTCCGGTTGTAACCAATGTAATATTACCTCCGCTTATATTCATATCACCCCCTGTCTTGAAGGCCTTGGCAGCTGTCCCTTTAGTCGTTATGTTGATTGTTCCGGCAGTAACGGACAAAGAACCTAAGTCGCTTTTTATACCCTGAGCCTTTTGGCCTGTGGTAGTAATATTTATGGTGGCATCACCTACAGTTATATATGGATCGATAGTTGTATCAGTGTCTTCATATGAAGCTACTATACCATCATCACTACTGTTTATTGTTATATTTCCGGCATCTATCCGGATATATCCCTTATCGCAATCTATGCCATCGCTCGAAGCTTTAATATTCAGGGTTCCACCATCCATACGGAAATAATCTTTGGCGTGGATACCATCGCTGACGGCTGTGGCTACTGTGATATTTCCCGTTTTCACTCTTATATAATCATCACTGCAAATAGCATGTTTATATCTTCCATACACAAGCAGGCTTCCTTCTCCTTCGAAGTTCAACTGCCCTTCACTAAAGAATGCAGCTTTCATATCTTCATCAGCATATGCCGTATAGGTATTACTGTCGATAAGTCTGCTGTTTGTTCCGTTTACGAGAGTTACAGTTACTTTTTTCCCGGATTGAACATTGAGGGCAGGGCCATCGCTACTGGTAATATCCACCCCGTTCATCATAAGTCCGAATTTATAATCGCTGTAAATCTTAAATGAACCGTTTTGTATGCTTCCTGACAAGACATAATTAATTTCTGTCACCAGATTTGTAGAGGTAACAACTACATTGCCATCACTTTGGGTAATATTCACTCCGTCATTTTCATACGGGTTCGTAATTATTGCTGCATTATCAGAAAAGGTAATGGTAACTGCATTTGAGAACACAGAGTCCCGGGAGTTGGTCTCAAAATCGTCATCAATAACAACTTCAGTATCATCGTCAACTCCATCTTCATCAGTAATAATGTCGTCTGTACTATCACTACAGGATGAAACGATAAATAGACATATACTACAGAATAAACTAAAAACGAATTTATGGATTCTCATACTTTAATAAGTTTTTGTGAATTTGAGCTTTCAATATTACTACCATTCAAAGAATACGACAAGAATGTTCGACAAATGGGATAGTTTTATCGACGAATAGTTTAGTTTGTCTGATATTTTTTTTACCAAAATTCATTTAATTGCAATCAGAAACAAATAAATTTTTCCAGAAAGTCAAAAAACCTTTATAAGGTAATCTATAACATAGATAAAGTTTCCAGAAAAAAATACGGACTTTTTTTAACAAAAGAAAGGATGGAACAATCGCCCCATCCTTTTCCTTATATTTAAGAATACAGAGTATTACAACATTTCTTTCTTTGCTTTCAACGAAGAATAACCCAGATAACCAATTATGACCAGATACATAGCCAGAGCCAGTAATTCGGAACCACTGTTAGCCAACCATTCTTCATTCACAAGGTTTATACCTCCAAAACGCATAGCAGCGCTGACTACACCCATCAATGCACCTCCCGCTATAAATCCGGAGGCTAATAATGTACCTTTCTCCAGCCGTGCGGCATTCAGGGCTTCATCCTTACTGCGACTGCCAACGTACCAACTAACAGCACCACCAATTAACAAAGGTGCGTTCAGTTCCATCGGAATAAACATCCCTAAAGCAAATGCCAGTGCAGGCACGCGTAATAAAGTGAGTAAAATGGCTATCAGAGCTCCTACTGCATATAATACCCACGGGGCCCCGGCTCCCATCATCAATGGCTCTATAACCGCTGCCATGGCGTTGGCCTGTGGTGCTACCAGAGCATTGGCTCCTGTAAATCCGTATGTTTTATTCAATATCAGTATTACACCGCCTACTGTTGCTGCGGAAACCAGTGTGCCTAAAAACTTCCAAGACTGTTGCTTCGCGGGTGTTGATCCCAGCCAGTAACCTATTTTAAGGTCGGTAATGAAACCTCCCGCCATCGACAACGCCGTACAAACCACACCCCCTATAATAAGGGCGGCAACCATACCCGATGTCCCTTTCAATCCTACGGCTACCATAACCACTGAGGCTAAGATCAGAGTCATCAGCGTCATGCCCGAAACCGGATTTGTACCTACAATCGCAATTGCATTAGCAGCAACCGTAGTAAACAAGAAAGCTATAATGGCCACAACAAGAATACCCACTATTGCATACAATAAGTTATGTATCACTCCGAAGTAGAAGAAAAGGAATGTCACAATCAGTGCAACAATGATACCGATAGAGATAATCTTCATCGGCAGGTCGCATTGAGTACGCTTGTCTATCTGTTTTGTATCAGCAGCTCCGCCTCTAAGTTCTTTAGAAGCGAGACCGACTGCGCTTTTTATAATTCCCCACGATTTTATAATACCGATAACTCCGGCCATTGCAATACCTCCGATACCGATATGGCGGGCAAAAGTAGTGAATATTGCTTCCGGCGTCATACTAGAAATGACTCCTGCAAAAGTAGGATTTAAAGTTGCCAGCATAGTATCTCCCAGAAAAGGAAGAAGCGGAACGATAACGAACCATACCAATGCGGAACCGGCACAGATTATTGCCGCGTATTTCAGCCCTATTATATAGCCCAACCCTAAAACGGCGGCACCTATGTTTACTTTGAATACCACTTTAGCTTTATCGGCAATTTCCTCGCCAAAAGGCAAAACGCGTGTGGTAAATGTTTCCGACCATGCGCCGAATGTGGCAATAACAAAATCGTAAACTCCCCCGATGATTCCGGCAAATATAAGTGGCTTAGCCTGACTGCCACCTTTTTCTCCCGATACAAGTACCTGTGTGGTTGCTGTAGCTTCAGGGAAAGGATATTTTCCATGCATATCGGATACAAAGTACTTACGGAACGGGATAAGGAAGAGAATACCCAATATACCGCCCAATAAGGAGCTTAAAAATACCTGAAAAAAGTCGACACTAATTTCGGGATATTTGGATTGCAGGATATATAAAGCCGGAAGCGTAAATATCGCACCTGCCACAATAACCCCGCTGCTGGCTCCAATGGATTGGATAATTATATTTTCACCCAGAGCATTCTTTCTCTTGGTAGCTGTCGATAACCCCACAGCAATAATGGCTATCGGGATGGCTGCTTCAAAAACCTGGCCCACTTTCAGCCCGAGGTAAGCCGCAGCGGCACTAAAGAGTACAGCCATTACCAGCCCCCATAGTACCGACCATGGAGTTACTTCTTTATACTGTTTGTCGGGAGACATTACCGGCTTGTATTCTTCGCCGGACTTCAGTTCACGGAAGGCATTTTCAGGTAGCCCGGTCACCTTCTCTTCATGTTCTGTTTTCACACGTTAGCTGTTTTATCGGTTACAAAAGATTCAAGACAGAATGTCTTAAATTTTGGACAATACAAAACTACATTTTTTTCCCGGAAAGAAAAAAGCGGGAGCGGATATCTTTCAGTAAACAACCCGTAACGGTCAAAAAGTAACAAAGGTAACAACATTTTCAGTCAACAGTAAGCAGTCATCAGTTAACAACCTGATCCGATATTTTGTCTACTCGTATCTTTTTACAAAAAGGTAACAAAGGTTACACCTTTTCACTCATTTGCTAATATGCTAATTTACAAATCTGCTAATTATTTTTTCAAAGAGCTATCAGCTGATAGCTAAAGGCTAAAAGCTATATACATAGATAAAGTTTTTTCAGTTAATCGTTCTGATACGGGATATTTTTATATTCGCATATTTCCACTATTTTAGCTTTAGTGGCAAGTACATCCTCATATCTGAGGGTTACAAGGTCGATCCGTCTTTGTTTTTTCTCCCCGTTTATCAGGAAAACGATATAGCTTATACCGATATTTACGCGGCTTACACTGGTCCAGTCAATTGTCACTTTACTTTGTTTGGGTAAAGCGGATGTAACCGAACCGGTATCAATTTTGAGAATTGAACCCTGTAGCCATAGGGTATTACTTAAAATCAATATATCCGCAAGAATAAACCCGACAATAGCGCAGAAGAAAAAAAATCCGAACCTGCTGGCAATTCCTTCCGTAACTGTAAAATACAGCGTAAAGGCAGCCAGATATATACCTGTAACTATATTCGCGACCTTTCTGGTTGACGATATTCCTTCGTAGTTGATGTTCAGCTCGTTCATATTTTTATATTTAGTTTGTAATTGCGAAACTACAAAATCAGTATTACTTATGGATAAATAACCTCTGCCATTACATATTGTTCATTCATTGGTTTGTTGAGGACAAACCTGTAACAATCTTCGGGAGTCGTGGCATAAGCTCTTAGTTTGTCTAGTTCCTCGTCAATTTTTTCTCTCCATTCTTTATAGGCACCCTCCCTATTATCCAAATATGTATCTTTTACAAACAATTCGACCAGGGTGGTCCTATATTTATCAATACTATCTTTCACTTTACCATACATAAGGTGAATAGTGCCGTATGCATTCGTTGTTTTATAAACATCGTCCAAATCTTTCCGAACTTTTCGTGCGGCTAATTCATATATGTCGAATACTATTTGTTGTTTTTCGATTCCCAGAGTATCGTTTTTGAAGACCATATACGAAGTGTTCTTTTCAAATGCGGGAGCAAAATATGCTTTTTCGATCAGTTTGCCTCTGTCTTTTTTCTTTTTAGGTATATCCAGTATCGAGAAAAATCCGGTATAAGCCATTGTACACATATTTTTTTCTTTGCACAAATCTCTTAATCGTTCTTCAGTACAGCACTCGCCTTTAAAGTCTGCTACTGTCAATTTACGATTTGGTTGCCAGAAGATATGTGTGTCACTCTCGGTTTTTAAGGTCTGGGCTGTTGTAAGTAAAGGGGAAGTTAATATACTAAAAAGTATCAGGGTATATTTTATCATAAGAATCGTTGTTTAAATAGATTTTCAAATATAGTAAACAATCATCAATGTGTATTCTTTCCATTTATTTTTCTTTGCAAATATCTTTTATTATCAATCCGGCCAGCGTAAACCCGAATATAGCCGTTATATGTGCCAATGTACCATTTGTTTGCGCTTTCACACTAGGATTATCCTGTTTAAGTAACTGAGAGCTTTTCGATTCATCGTTTTCATATTTCAGCCCCTTGTTATCGAGGACTTCATCGCTGTAAACACACATCACTTTTTTAGAAGGCTTTCCTCCTTGTTTCATTTTCCGGCGGATGGCAGCAGCTAAAGGGCAGCCCTTTACTTTCCAGAATTCGGCGGTTTTTATGCGGGAAGGGTCCATTTTCAAAGCCGCTCCCATCGACGAAAAGACTTTAGCTTTGGTACGGGTGGCGGTCAGTATTAAGTTCACTTTGTGTTTGAGGCTGTCTATGGCGTCGATAATGTAATCATAGCTTTCAAGGTCGAAAGATGCCGAAGTTTCTTCGCTGTATACTCCCGCGATTGTTGTAATTTCAGCATCGGGGTTTATGTCGAGCAAGCGGGCTTTCAGCACATCTACTTTTCTTAGTCCTACGGTTTTGGTTGTGGCCATTAGCTGGCGGTTGATATTCGTTTCACAAACAAAATCTGAATCCACTATTGTAAGGTGCTTTACACCGGTGCGAACAAGACTCTCCGCACACCAGCTACCGACTCCGCCTATTCCGAATAATATAATCCGGGTATCGGCAATTCGGTTCATTAATGTGTTCCCGAGCAGCAATTCAGCTCTTTTAAATATTCCTTTTTCCTCTTGCATATATCTAAGTTACTTGTTTTTTCTTAATTTTTCGGCGTGCAAATTTACAATAATTATTTCTGATTATTCTGTTAAGAAAATAATCATGTATCTTTGCAGTCCAAAGTTTTGAGATACCACTTATTAATAACAACTATGAACATTTTATTGTTAGGGAGCGGAGGACGCGAAAATGCGCTTGCATGGAAAATAGTACAAAGTACAAAAGTCGACAATCTGTATGTAGCACCCGGTAACGCAGGCACACATCTGATTGCAAAAAATGTGGAAATGTCTATTACCGATTTTCCTGCAATAAAGCAGTTTGTGTTGGAAAATAATATCGATATGGTTGTGGTAGGGCCGGAAGAACCGTTGGTACGCGGGATTTATGATTATTTTGTAACCGATACCGAGATTAAGCACATACCTGTGATCGGACCTTCGGAAGAAGGCGCTAAACTGGAAGGCAGCAAGGATTTCGGAAAGCAGTTCATGATGCGTCACAATATCCCTACTGCCCGCTACCGGAGTTTTACATTGGAGCAGCTTGAGGATGCTTATTCTTTTCTGGAAGAACTGGAAGCTCCTTATGTACTGAAAGCTGACGGGCTGGCAGCCGGTAAAGGCGTACTTATTCTCAATAATCTGAACGAAGCCAAGACAGAACTGAAAGAAATGCTTGGAGGTATGTTCGGCGAAGCCAGTAAGACTGTTGTCATTGAAGAGTTCCTTTCGGGTATAGAATGTTCGGTATTTGTTCTTACAGATGGTGATTCGTACAAAATACTTCCTGTGGCCAAAGATTACAAACGTATAGGCGAGGGCGATACCGGATTGAATACAGGCGGTATGGGAGCAGTTTCTCCCGTTTCTTTTGCCGACGATGTGTTTATGAAGAAGGTTGAGGAACGCATTGTCATCCCTACAGTTGAGGGATTGAAGAAAGACAATATTGTTTACAAAGGCTTTATTTTCCTAGGATTGATAGAGGTAAAAGGCGAGCCGATGGTAATAGAATACAATGTACGTATGGGAGATCCTGAGACGGAAGCCGTGATGTTACGTATCAAATCGGATTTTGTGTCATTGCTGGAAGGCGTGGCTACAAACACACTCGGAGAAAAAACAATGGAGATAGATAATCGTTATGCTGTCACTGTCATGCTTGTATCGGGAGGTTATCCCGGAGATTATGATAAGAACAAGGAAATGACAGGGGTGGATTCTGTTTCGGATAGTATACTCTTTCATGCAGGAACAAAATTAGCAGGTGATAAAGTACTGACCAGTGGAGGACGCGTTATTGCTGTCAGTTCCTATGGGGACACGAAAGACGAAGCACTGGCTAAGTCTTACAAGAATGCAGAGAAAGTAATTTACGAGAAAAAATATTATAGAAAAGATATCGGCTTTGATCTGAAATAAATGACGGCAGTACCAAAATCATATAAGAAGAATGTTGCAGATGGAAATGGAATGCTTGTTTTTTCCATTGTGTTTGCTATTATCATTCGTCTTGTTTATTTTCTATATTTTGATTTTACCCATAGTAGCCCGGCAAACGGTTATCTGTGGATACCTTTATCAACTATTTTTACCAATCATCTGGTTTCTTTGATATGTAGCAGCCTGTTTATTGCAGGTATGGCTATTCTGGCTACACATATAAATACAACACACGTATTTATCCGTAGGAAAACCATATTGTTGCCGGCTGTTGTTATTTTATTATTTAGTTGTCATCCCCGGTTTATGCTGATGTCTGCCGAGTGTATAAGTGCCTTGCTTTTTCTTATTATAATATATATGTTATTTGGGGCATATAACAGTACAAGCAAGCAGATATACGCTTTTAAAGTAAGTTTTATGCTGGCTCTGGGTAGCCTGTTTACGCCTGCACTACTGGTATATCTACCCGTGCTATGGATTGTTTTGGGTATGATGCGATGCTTTAATTTCAAATCACTCTTGGCATCCTTTTTGGGTGTATCTATATTATACTTTCCGGCATTTTCCTATTATTTTCTGACCGACAGCCTGGACACATTCCTTATCCCTTTCGTATCTGTGAACGTACAGAAACTGGCAGATTTCTCATTCTATCAATTAAATGCAGGAAACTGGATCATTCTTGGATTTTCACTCATTCTATTAGCTGTGATTGTGAGCGATAATTATATCAATCGCCATAAGGATAAGATAAAAACACGGGCTTATCTGAGACTGCTCACTTTTACAGTGGTTTTCTGTATATTGGCCTACCTCTTTTTAAGCATTGACTTTATTGTATATTTATTTATAGCTTTGGTTGCCGGCGCCTTTTTATTATCGCATTTTTTTGCTTTGGCCGAAAAGAGGGGAAGTGTTATTCTCTTTTATGTTTCGATGCTTTTTTATATTCTTGTCTGTTTTTTACCTTTTTTATCCCTATAAATAAAACATTTGTAACCTTTTACACGTTTCTATTTAGTGAACTGGATTCACAAATTGAAACATAAACTAATAAAGGAGGAATTTCAGCATGAAAACACTCATAGCAACTGCACTGATTGCATTATTTATGATTAGTTGTAAATCGGGAGAAGGCCTGTCTAAAGAAGAAACTATATCGCAGATTACGGATAAAGTAGAAAGTCAGAATTATAAATTTGTCCCTACTGCAGCTCTACCAGCATCCGGTAAATCGATAAATCTTAATTATTCATATTCGTTAGACATTTCCAAAGATACGGTAGATTCATATTTACCTTACTTTGGCCGGGCATATGTGGCTCCGATCTCGACGGATGAAGGGGGCATAAAGTTTGTCTGTACAGATTTTGAATATACACAGATCAAAGGAAAGAAAGATATGTGGGAGGTTGTGATAAAACCGCGGGATAATGCCAAAAGATACACTCTCACATTACAAATAGGGAATACCGGATATGCTACTCTGACAGTGCAGGATACGAATCGCCAGACCATAAGTTTTTATGGAAAGATAGAATAAATATATAATATTTCACCTTTGGCAACTGTTTTTTTAAGTATAAAAGTCATATATTTGGAAAATTATTATTTATTTCGCATCTCTTAAAGGGACGCCAAATACTTTTGAATATTTATTTATGCAAATATCCTTCACTGCAGAGCAAATTGCTACAGTATTAAATGGTACAATTGAAGGTGATTCTTCAGTTGTGGTGAATAATTTTTCCAGAATAGAAGACGGTAAGCCGGGAACGCTGACTTTTTTAGCGAATCCCAAATATACGCACTATATATATAGTACAGATGCCAGTATTGTTCTGGTAAATAACGATTTTGTAGCCGATCAGCCTGTAAAGGCGACTCTTATCCGTTGTTTTAATGCATATGCAGCATTGGCTATCCTGTTAGATATGGTAGAGAAGACGAAGCCTCAGAAAACAGGGATAGAAGCCATGTCTTATATTGCCTCGAATGTTAAATACGGGGAGAATATATACGTAGGAGCATTTGCTTATATTGCAGAAAATGTAAAAATAGGAAATAACACTAAAATATACCCTCAGGTATACATTGGAGAAAATGTTACTATAGGGGATAATACTATCATATACCCCGGCGCAAAGGTATATCAGGGATGTACCATTGGCAATAATTGTATAATTCATGCCGGAGCTGTAATAGGCAGCGATGGCTTTGGGTTTGCTCCTGAAGACGGAATATATAAAAAGATTCCGCAGATGGGTATTGTAATCATCGAAGATGATGTTGAGATAGGGGCAAATACAACCATAGACCGTGCTGTGATGGACGCTACTGTGGTGCACAGAGGCGTTAAGTTGGATAACCTTATCCAGATAGCCCACAATGTAGAAATTGGAGAAAATACGGTAATGGCAGCCCAGGTCGGCGTATCCGGCTCTACAAAAATAGGGAAGCATTGTGTGTTTGGAGGACAAGTAGGGCTTGGAGGACATATTACTATCGGAGATAATTCCAGTGTGGGTGCCCAATCCGGAATTATAAGCAATATTGAATCAGATTCCAAAATCTTAGGATCTCCCGCCATACCTGTCAAGAATTTCTTCAAATCAAGTGTTGTATTTCCTAAGTTGCCCGATATGTATCGTCAATTGGCCCAGCTACAGAAGGAAGTAGAAGAATTAAAATCTAACCAAAACAAATAAGAACCATTTATTAATTAATAATGAGCAAGCAACATACGCTGAAAGGCAGTTTCACTTTACAGGGAAAAGGTTTACATACAGGACTACCAATTACGATAACATTTAATCCGGCTCCTGAAAACCACGGATATAAAATTAAAAGAGTAGATCTGGAAAACCAGCCTGTAATAGACGCTCTGGCCGAAAATGTTGGTAATACTCAACGTGGAACAGTACTCACAAAAGACGGAGTACAGATAAGCACTATAGAGCATGCTATGGCTGCTTTGTATGCTTTGAGAATAGACAATTGTCTTATCGAAGTGAATGCTCCTGAATTTCCTATC
Source organism: uncultured Dysgonomonas sp. (assembly GCF_900079725.1). Taxonomy (NCBI): domain Bacteria; kingdom Pseudomonadati; phylum Bacteroidota; class Bacteroidia; order Bacteroidales; family Dysgonomonadaceae; genus Dysgonomonas; species uncultured Dysgonomonas sp. Next base: position 1,543,695 of record NZ_LT599032.1, on the reverse strand, counting down.
CTGGACGGAAGTTCTATACAATATGTTCAGGCGATATATGGAGTAGGAATCGTAGAGCAGACTGAAGAAAGAGATTATTTTGTTGTTCGTCAGAAAATGGAGGTAGTAGACGAAGAGACCGGATCTAAGCTGACTTTGCTGCCGGACGACCGCTTCTGCATAAACTCATTCATTGAATTCGAATCAAAATATATACCGAATCAATCTGCATCTCTTGATAATCTGGAAGATTTTACTAAAGAGATTGCAAGCGCCCGTACCTTTGTTTTTGTTCGTGAAGTACAGAAGTTGCGTGATGCCGGATTGATAAAAGGAGGAGATCTGGATAATGCAATCGTTATATACGAACGCCAGATCTCTCAGCAAGATTTGGATAGTCTTGCCGATTTGTTGGGTGTGCCGCATAAAAACGCGTCGGAACTAGGTTATCTTAACAACAAACAGATTCAGTATCCAAATGAACCGGCCAGACATAAACTCCTCGATATCATAGGAGATATGGCTCTGATAGGCAAACCGATTAAGGGGCGGATAATCGCAACTCGTCCGGGACATAAAATAAATAACAAACTGGCACGTTTAGTTCGTAAACAGATTAAGCTCAACGAAGTGCAACCACCAGTATACGAGCCAAACAAAGAGCCTGTATTTGATATAAACAGAATAAAAGAGCTTTTACCTCACCGATATCCATTCTTGATGGTAGATAAGGTAATTGAAATCGGACAAAAGTATATTGTCGGCATTAAAAATCTTAGTGTGAATGAGCTTTTTTTTCAAGGTCACTTCCCTCAAGAACCTGTTATGCCGGGAGTACTCCAGATAGAAGCTATGGCACAAATAGGAGGGCTGCTGGTTCTTTCACAGGTTGATGAGCCAGAGAGATATTCGACATATTTCCTGAAAATAGACAATGTTAAATTCAGAAACAAAGCAGTGCCGGGAGATACGCTTATTTTCAGACTAAACCTCATGTCGGAAATACGCAGGGGGATTGCTAATATGAAAGGATATGCTTTTATTGGTGATAAGCTCGTTTCTGAAGCGGAATTTACAGCCCAAATTGTAAAAAATAAATAAGTAAAATAAAGTATTGATGCAACATTATTAGATCGTAGTTGACTATAGTTGCAGTTGATACAAAAGTTATAAATAGATCTAAGATCTTAATTATAGTATATCATGTCAAATATATCTCATCAGGCATATGTACATCCTGAGGCAATATTAGGAGAGAATGTAGTAATAGAACCATTCGCTTTTGTCGATAAAAATGTAGAAATAGGAGATGGCACGCTAGTCATGTCCGGCGCTAATATACGTTATGGAGCCCGTATAGGGAAAGGTTGCCGCATATTTCCGGGAGCTGTGATAGGAGGTCATCCTCAGGATCTAAAATTCAGAGGAGAGGACAGTCTTGCTATTGTGGGAGATAATACTACCGTTAGAGAGTGTGTTACCGTAAATCGTGGAACAGCATCGAAGGGATATACAAAAGTTGGCAGTAATTGTTTGTTAATGGCATATAGCCATATTGCGCACGACTGTGTGATAAACGATTATGCAATAGTTGGAAATGCAACACAGCTGGCCGGAGAGGTAGAGGTCGATCATCATGCTATCTTGAGTGGAGGTACATTGGTACATCAGTTTACACGTATCGGAGCACATGTAATGATTCAGGGAGGTACCCGTTTAGGTAAAGATATTCCTCCATATATTATTGCAGGACGTGAGCCTGTTTGTTATTCCGGTGTAAACCTTGTCGGACTGAGACGGAATGGTTATTCCAATGAGAAAATAAATGAAATACAGGAAATATACCGGATTATCTATCAGTCGGGTTTCAATTTCTCTGATGCCATAAGCAAAATTGAGAAAGAGTTTGAAGAAACTCCCGAGATGAGATTAATCGTAGATTTTGTGAAAAACTCACCTCGCGGAATCGTTAGAGGATACATGGGGTAATTAATCTCTTTTTTGATTATAAAAGGCTTTACGAATAAAGTCCTGTAAATAGTCAAATCTACGTAACATATGAAAAATAGCATACAAAAAATAATCTTTCGCTACCTGAGTATTGAAAACTACTTACGGCTGTTGCAAAGATTATTTTTTGTAATGTATAGATGGGGGTTGCTAAAGAATAAGAAGGAATACGAATATCATTATTATATAAGAAATCTAATACACGAAGGAGATATTGTAATAGACATCGGAGCTAACCTTGGCTATTACTCCATATTGATGTCTTCGTGGGTAGGAAAATCGGGGATGGTATATTCGGTGGAGCCCATCGCTTTGTATAATAAGATATTTAATGAAAAAGCCCATAAAAGAAAGAATATCGTATTGTATCCCTACGCATTAGGAAAAGAAGAAAAGGATGTCACATTGGTCTGTTCTCCTAACGTCGGATATTTAAGGACGGGTTTGCCTCATGTATATGATTCCCGGAGAGATGGGGATATTCGGACTCAGGAATTTACATTTGACGCTAAAATGAAAATTCCGTCAAAGTTATTTTCATCCATAAAAAGACTGGACTATATAAAATGTGATATAGAAGGATTTGAACACGTTGTCTTGTCCGATATGGAAAATATTATAAATAAGTTTAGGCCGGTAGTTCAGGTAGAAGTATGGGGAGAAAACGAAGAACCCGTAAAAAACTTATTTAAGAGACTTGGTTACATCCCTCATAAATTGCAAGGCAGTCTCCTCACCTCTGATGAAGAGGCTCTAAGAAAATTATCGGGTGACTTTTTGTTTATACATCCCCAGGGTAAAGCCTTATCCTGATTATATCCTAAATATAGCAGGTAAATGGTATCCTATTTTATTGGAAGTATCGCTTCTCTTTTAATGCTATTTTTGATTGTATGTTATTAAAAAGTAGTACCTTTGCACCCTCAAATCATATATATGCAAAATATTAGAAATATTGCGATTATCGCGCACGTAGACCACGGTAAGACTACCCTTGTAGATAAGATGCTGCTTGCCGGACAACTCTTCAGAGGGAATCAATCAGCAGGAGAACTTATTCTCGATAATAATGATCTGGAGCGTGAGCGTGGAATCACTATCCTATCCAAGAACGTTTCCATCAATTATAAAGGAACAAAGATCAATATAATAGATACTCCCGGACACGCCGACTTCGGAGGTGAGGTAGAACGGGTATTGAATATGGCTGACGGTTGTTTGTTGTTGGTCGATGCCTTTGAGGGGCCTATGCCGCAAACGCGTTTTGTTTTACAGAAAGCTATTCAGATGGGACTGAAACCGATTGTGGTTATCAATAAAGTAGATAAACCGAATTGCCGTCCTGATGAAGTACATGAAATGGTTTTTGACCTTATGTTCAGTCTGGACGCTTCTGAGGAACAGTTAGATTTCCCTACCATATATGGTTCGGCCAAACAAGGGTGGATGTCTGATGATTGGCGTAAACCCACCGAAGATATCGCCCCGCTTCTCGATGCTATTGTAAAGCATATACCTGCCCCCGAAATTTTGGAAGGTACCCCGCAAATGCTGATTACATCGCTCGATTACTCCAAATATGTAGGACGTATAGCTGTAGGACGTGTTCATCGTGGCGAATTGAAAGAGAATATGGATGTTTCTCTTTGCAAAAGGGATGGGAGCATAATTAAGACTAAGATAAAAGAAATAAATACATTTGAAGGACTGGGACGTACAAAAGTCCCTGTTGTTCAATGCGGAGATATATGTGCCCTTGTAGGAATAGAGGGTTTCGAAATTGGAGATTCAATTGCTAGTATAGAAAATCCGGAGCCATTACCGACTATCGATATTGATGAGCCAACAATGTCAATGCTTTTCACAATCAATGATTCTCCTTTCTTCGGAAAGGATGGTAAGTTTGTGACATCGCGCCATATACATGACCGTCTGATGAGGGAACTTGACCGTAATCTGGCTTTGCGTGTAGAATCTACTGCAAGTGCCGATAGCTGGCTGGTATTCGGACGTGGTATCCTTCACTTATCTATCCTGATAGAGACAATGCGTCGCGAGGGATATGAATTACAGGTAGGACAACCAAAAGTAATTATAAAGGAAATAAACGGCGTTAAACATGAACCGGTAGAAGAGTTGACTATTAACCTTCCGGAGGAATACTCCAGTAAGATTATCGATCTGGTAACACGTCGCCGGGGTGAGCTGACAATGATGGGAAGTAAAAAAGATCGTGTGTATCTCGAATTTACCATACCGTCGAGAGGTATAATAGGGTTGAATAATACAGCTCTTACACTATCGGCAGGAGAAGCTGTTATAGCACATCGTTTTCTTGAATTCCAACCATGGAAGGGTGATATCGAAAAGCGTGCGAACGGATCTATTATTGCCAGCGAATCGGGCAATGCCTTTGCCTATGCCATAGATAAACTACAAGATCGGGGACGCTTCTTTGTTGAGCCACAAACGGATATTTATATGGGGCAAATTGTAGGTGAGCACAATAAGGATGGCGATCTGGTTGTGAATCTCACAAAATCTAAGAAATTAACAAATGTGCGTGCATCCGGTACAGATGATAAGGTACGATTGGCTCCAGCCATTATTTTTAGCCTTGAAGATGCTTTGGAATATATTAAGGAAGATGAATATGTAGAGGTTACTCCTAATTCTATCCGTTTGAGGAAGATATATCTTGATGAGAATGACCGTAAGCGTATGACAAAAAACGCCAATTAAGAATAAAACATTTTGATTCGATAAAACTAACTTATATATATTCTTCCGGCACAAAATTGTGCCGGAAGTTTTTTTTTGTATCCCTTATAGAGCCTCGAAAGCATGGTTCGTAAACTTTCTTCGAGTTTTCGGGCTTTTAATTTTGCCATCTAGGTAAAACGTAGTAATTTAGTTGTGCTTAGTGAGATTGCCCAATAAATATATCTTAGATTAATCTTATGGATGTAATAACAGAAGAATTAATTAGAGCGTTAAAGAGAAATACTACTGAAGATCAAAATACTGTAGATCTATTGATGAGTATCATTCCCTTGGGGAAGGAAGCTGCATACCGCAGACTCCGGGGTGAAATACCTTTCACATTAGATGAAGCCGTAAACATTTGCAGAAAAATGAACGTATCACTGGATCTCCTGATAGGGGTGAAACATGATAATACTTATGCTTTTCATCTGGGTGCTGTCTTTACCGAAGAACCTATGGCTGAGTATTGCCGTATGATGAGAGAGGTGACTGATGGAATAGAATATATAAAAAAAGATCCGGCATGTTTTCTGTATATGGCCTATAAAGCATTACCGCAAGAATTCTTATTCAAATATCAACTATTAGGGAAAGTATATCTTTATATTTTACTGTATCAGTTATATCCGCAATCTGTACCAAAGGAATTTTCAAAAGTTCAGATTCCGAATGAAGTTCATGTATTGCAAAAGAAAGCGATAACTGCAGTTCATCGTGTCAATTCAGTTCTGATTTTCGATAAGCATATTTTTACTGATTTTGTAGAGATTGTGAAATATTTTCAGAGCATGGAAATGATTTCTAATGACGAGACTGCACAGATAAAAAAGGAACTTCATATGATGCTGAACGACATGGAGAAATGTGCCATCTCGGGACTATCGTTATATGGAAAGAAGCTCGATATTTATATATCCCATATTTCTTTTGACTGTACTTATACCTATATGTCCGGGGCTGGTTATGAAGCTGGAGCAATAGGCTTGTATTGTGTCGATTTTCTGTCTTGCGACAATCCTGTAGTATGTGAGAACCACAAACGTTGGATAAAATCATTGATACGGTTTTCAACTTTAATCTCTGTATCTGGAGAACTGCAGAGAAATGAATATTTTTACTATCAACGTAGCATTGTAGATATGCTTTAAAAATCAGAGATTGAGGGATGTGAATAATATGCCCGACTTCCCTTTTTCTGATACAATATATAATAGTTCGTTGCTCTATATTAATGCCCTTAGATAGAAGTTCGGAGACTAAACTTATATATGCTTCACTAATTTATGGAACATGAAAAATATTATTAACATTTTCTTATTGCTTGTTTGCTATTTAACTAGCTCTCAAATTACAAATGCCCAATCCAGATGGATAACATCGACAGATGAAACCATAAATGAACCGAATACCTGGATTGCTTACCGAAAAGACGTATCGGTTGAGAAAGTACCTGCTGCAGTTATAGCCAGGATTGCCGTTGACAGTAAATACTGGCTTTGGATTAATGGAAAAATGGTTGTTTTTGAAGGGGGACTTAAACGTGGGCCTAACCCGATAGACACATACTATGACGAGGTGAATATAGCTCCTTTCCTTAAAAGCGGTGAAAATAAAATAGCCGTTCTTTTATGGTATTTTGGCAAAGACGGATTTTCTCATAAGAGTAGTGGTAAAGCAGGACTCATTTTTGATGCAAAATTGGGTACTCAGAATTTGGTAAGCGATGCTTCGTGGTTGTGCAAGAGACATCCTGCTTATGGTAATACGGGAGAACCTTTCCCTAATTATCGTCTGCCTGAGTCAAATATCCGTTTCGATGCGCGGGAGGATATTGATGATTGGCAAACAGCAGATTGCCAGAGCTTGTATGGCTTCGAAAATGCAGTTGAACTAGGTAATTGGGGGGATGCCCCATGGAATAACCTGATAAAAAGACCAATCCCATTCTGGAAGGATTTCGGTCTTAAAAAAGCTTCCAAACTGCAACGGGTAAAGGGTGTAGAACGTGATACGGTTATAGCTTGCCTTCCGTACAATATGCAGATGACGCCTATTGTAGATATTTCTGATAAAGATGGAGGTAATCTGATCTCTATTTTTACAGATCATATGGAGGCTGGCGGAGATATAAACCTGAGAGCTGAATATATCACAAAGAAAGGAAGTCAAAACTATGAATCACTTGGTTGGCTCAATGGACAAAAGATATACGTAACAGTACCGTCAGGTGTAAAGATAGATGGGGTAAGATACCGGGAAACCGGCTATGATACAGAAATGGAAGGGGCATTTTCATGTAGTGATACTTTTTATATGCGTTTTTGGGATAAAGCCCTTCGTACACTTTACATAAACATGCGGGATACATATTTCGATTGCCCAGATAGGGAGCGTGCTCAGTGGTGGGGTGATGTAGTGGTGCTTATGGGGCAGAGTTTCTATACATACTCACCTTCTACGCACTCATTAATGAGTAAAGCAATAAAAGAACTTGCCGCCTGGCAGAAAAATGACGGGACTCTGTTTTCTCCTATTCCGGCAGGAAATTACAACAGCGAACTTCCCGGACAAATGCTGGCTAGTATAGGATATTATGGTTTCTGGAATTACTATATGAATACCGGAGACAAAGAAACGATAAAAGCGGTTTACCCTGCCGTTAAAAAATATCTTTCATTATGGTCGCAGGACAATACAGGCTTAACGGATTTCCGTGCAGGAGGCTGGACTTGGGGCGATTGGGGTGATAACAAGGATATCCGATTGATATTTGCAGGATGGCATTACCTTGCATTGAAAGGAGCGGCCCTGATGGCTGATGAACTGGGGTTTGTTGATGATGCTGAGGGATACAGGGCTATTATGGATAGAGTGAAGGCAGGTTATAATTCATGTTGGAACGGATTGGAATACAGGCATCATGATTATAAGGATAGTACCGACGATCGTGTGCAGGCACTGGCTGTTATAGCGGGTATTGCTGACAGAACTAAATATCCGGATATAATTAAGCTGCTTAATACGCAATTTTATGCAAGTCCTTATATGGAGAAATATGTCATGGAAGCTCTGTTTATAATGGGAGAAGGTAAATATGCTATGGAGAGGACTAAGAATCGTTTCTCTAATATGGTGGATTACAAGGGGTATACTACTTTATTTGAAGGTTGGGATGTCGGCGGATATGGGGGCGGTAGCACAAATCATGCTTGGAGCGGAGGTGCTTTGACTGTGTTGGCTCAGTATCTTTGTGGTGTTTATCCGTTAGAGCCCGGATATAAAGTCTTTAAGATAGAGCCAAATCCGGCATCCCTCTCAGATGCATCTATTACAATACCATCTATAGCAGGCAAAATAAAATCCGGCTTTGTAAACACAGATAATGAATTTTTGTTAAAATTCTCCGTCCCTCATGGAACTCAGGCCGTCGTTTATCTGCCTGAAAGCCGTGACAAAACAATTACAGTAAATGGAAAGAAACTTTCCCTTGGACAATATAAGCCAAAAGAGATTTATAAACATCAAACAAAGCATACACTGGCTTTTCCGGCAGGTAATTATATACTGTCTGTGAAGAATTAGGAATAAGTCCCTTTTTCTGAAAGCATATTCTTGCTATCTTTACCTCAAAATAAAGTTTGGCATGCTATGATGACAGTGACTGTTGAGGAACGTACCCTGATAAATGAAATTATTCTAAAGAACCAAATATGTTATGTCGGTATGATTGATATTGATGGTATGCCATATGTTATACCGATGAACTTTGGTTATCAGAACGATATTATTTATCTGCATTCAGCTCAAGAGGGTGGTAGCATCAAGGCTTTGGAGAAGAATTCGAATGTATGCATAACTTTCTGCACAGAGCCTGTATTAACATATCAGAACAAGGAAGTAGCCTGTAGCTATAGGGTAAAAGGTAGTAGTGTTATATGTCGCGGTCGTGTTGTTTTCGAAGAGAATTTTGAAGAAAAGATAAAGGCATTGGATATCATAATGCAGCAATATACCGAAAGAAAATTTACGTATTCCATACCATCTGTAAATAATGTTCGGATATGGAAAGTTGAAATCGAAAGTGTTTCCACAAAGGTTTTTGGTGTTCCACATCCGAATTCACGTAACTATAAAGATAAGCCGGAGTTTTAGCCTGCTATTAATATAATAGATCGAAGTTTGTGAAAAACTTTAGAGGACATTAATGTCTTTGATAGATTTCTTTGCAGATAAGCACTTCTGTATAATATAATTCCCTCTGATGGGCCTTAGGCTGAAATCCAATATGGACAACTAGAATCAATATTATATAGGTCTTTAGAGTTTTGTCATTAGCAAGAACCTTTTATTCTTGTTTTGCTACGAAATTCCCCTTCTTCCCACTAAAGTATTGTCTAGTAACCAATGTATAAGATTTGTTACTAATCGGCTGATTATACTCTTATTTGTGAAGTATCTATAAAATGTTTGGTAATCCATACTTTAAGGCTTATGTTTATCTAAATCGCTAAAAATGAGCTCCGCTGTCTATGTAAAGATAATGCTCTATATCAGTAATTGTATAATATAAAGGATTTTCAACAATCCGTAAAAATTAAAATCATTACAAAATGAATGTACAAAACAAAGCTCCCTCAAAAGGGAGAGGACGCAGTATGAAAAAAATTGAACGTCTTACGCAGGAAGAAATCCTGAAGCAGATTTTAGACGATCATAAGAAAAGTCTGGGTAAGGTTGTATGTATTAAAATAGATGAAAGAACATCGATAGAAGTACCTGCCAGTATGTCGGAAGAAGACCGTGCAAAGCGAATAAAGAACTACTTGAAGAATTCGAACTTCAGACCTGTAAAGTAGAGCGTTTATAACACCTCCTATTCAGTATCAAGAGAGGGTCATTAAGCTGCATTTTATTAAGGAAAGAAAAACCCTATGGTTAAATTATATTAATCACGAAAGAAAAACATCAAAACATGTTTTACAACATAAAAATTCCATTATCTTTGTACTGTGTTTTTCATGGTATTAGATTTAAGGTTAACAATGAAGATTGGTTGTCGGGATGACAACCTTTTCTTTTTTATATATACAGACTTATTTTCTAATAAACGGCACAAAATAAGTGAGTTATACTAATGTAAAAGATGGGTTATATACCCTAAAAATCACTTTTTTGAAAACTTCCTATGATTTATAAACCCTAAAACCCACTTACCACTATTCGTTCATGTCGCAAAAAAATGTGGCAAAAAAAAGAACGTAATATAGACTCATTAAACCAACTAAAATGTTCTCAATCAACTTTAAAGGGGCACCAAACCCTAAGAACGAAAAACTGGTTAAAATTGAGGTGGTTTTTTACAGGTCTGGTTATTCTCGCGTGACAAAATCTTTGAAGGATGTCACAGGGTATTTAAAAGACTGGGATGATGCAACACAATCCTTCAAACCAAAGGACGACGAGCATCAGAAGAAAAACAAGATTTTATTCGAAATCAAAGAACAGTACGAACGAGTAGCTGTTGAGTGGGAAGCTAAAGGAATAGACTGGACGCCTGTCCAGTGGAAGTATTGTTTTAGTGCTTTGAATAAAAGTAACAAGGCAAACGAAACAAAAATGAAGTCCCTTTCACAGATGCTCGATTATCTCATCGAAAAATTTAACCAAAAAGAAAGGATAAAGAACGGTGAGATTGTGAAGAGCTCTTCTAACGTTAAGGAGTACGAGATACTTAAACGCGTACTTACAGAATTCACTACGAAAAAGTACAAAACGGCTTTGAATCGTATTTATTTTGCAGACATTGACTAAAAGTTACTTACAGACTTTGTCCAGTTTCTGCAACAGCGTGGGAAAAAGAAAGGCAATAATGGTGCAGTAAGCCATCGGGTGAGAAAATTAAGGGCAGTCTGCAATTATGGCATTAAGTTGAGTGTTCCGGGAGCTGACATACGGATATTCGACAACTTCAGCAAGTTTATGCAGCACGGTAAGTTTGAATCGAGGGCAGTGTCAACGGATATTATCAAAAAAATTGAAAATATTGACCGTTCACTGCTTACCAGGAATCAAAACTTTCACATCGACATTTTTCTTTTCAGTTTCTACTCAGGCGGTATTTCCAATATTGACCTGATAAACCTGACTAAGGACAGGATAAATGACGGCATAATAGAATATGAGCGCATGAAAGTCCCTAAAGATGCAATAGTGCCTCTGATCAATAAGGCTAAAGCTATTATCGATAAATATGAAGGTCTAAGTTATGGCAATTATGTATTCCCGATACTGACACATAAGCACCAGACAGAGGAGCAAAAAAGAAACCGTGTAGAAAGTTTCTCATACCGCTTAAATAATACACTAGAGAAAGTCTGCGAGATTATTGGGTATCCGGAAAAGATAACATGGTATTCAGCACGCGGCAGTTTTATTACAGCCTTGATAGATGCCGGTTATCCGGTTTCTCTTGTAGCTGTTCAGGCAGGAAATAGTGCTCAGATGATAGAAAAGCATTATTATAAGATGACTAAGCCAAATGAAGTGCGTCAAGCAAATGAGCAGACATTGAATTTCAGATAAGATGTTTTAAAAATAAATAAAAGGAGCTATCCACTTTTGTATAGCTCCAATATCTTTTAATAAATGCATATTATTTACCTGCATCGATAGACTTCTTGCGGAAGTCCTTTAAAGCTTTCTCTATTTCAAGTGACACTTTGCGTGCACGTTGGCCAGCGGCTTTATTTCCGTTTTCGATTTGTGACTCTGCATCTTTTGCAAATGCTTCGAAGTTTGTTTTTAATGTCTCTACTAAATTTTTCATTTTCTTTATTTTTAAAATTATGCGGACAAAGATAGCCCGATGTTTTTAACGTGCAAAATACTTGAATAATTTTGTCATTAGGACTAAGATTTGGCATCAATAAAGTTACTATATAATACATCTTTTTACGTCAACCAAGGATTCTTATTCGGGTCGTAGTCTGTTTGGAATGTGGCTAACTGCCAGTCTAAAACCGGCTTCTCTTCTTTATCCAGCTTTCTCGGTATTTGAGGATTTAGCTTAAGCTTTGCTGCATCCGAAAGCCACTTCATAGAATCTTCATAATCCCTGATTCGTACTACACTGATATTGTTTGGTGCAATTAGCTTAGTTAATTCATAGATTGCTAATCTTACCATATGCTTTTTTAGATTGTAATTTCGAGGATCATGTAATGATATATGTTTGCCTATCTCTACGATATCGGCATTTACGTCAATCTCAGGATAAAATACCTTACCACTGTACACTACATACTCATGATTCGATAGTTCATATTCATTATAATTCGATGTGTAATCCGCAATAGCCCCCCAGTTATCAGATTCGAATGGATTAATATTATTGTCAAAAGCAGCAAGTGAAAGTAATGCATAGAATACTCCATCAAACCGGACTACATCCCACACGTCATAATCTGTCGGTTGCCATTCTTCAAAATCGGCTTCTATCCAGCCTGTAGTTAAAGGAATCCGTATATCGTTAAATTTATATCCGTTTTCATGTAAACATTTAAATAAATCTCCATTATAGATAACAATATCTCCAGGATAGTATGTTTTAAATTGCGAATAACATGGGGTTTTCTCAACTATTAGATTTAAGTCTGTATGCTCTTCCCAGAACAAAATATCAGAAGGTGTTTTGAATCCGCTTATGGAGCGTATTACTTCATATATTTGTCCATCCACATAGATATGAGCACCTACGGGATATGTGATTTGACTTTCATATTCTGCAATATATTTCCCTTTAGCTAATTCTTTCTCTATCTCAAAATTTTCGCTTAGGTATTCTGTAATACTCATCTCTGCGGATTCCTCGGCCTGAATAAAACGATTTTGATTTCCTCGTGTCATCTGGTCTAAAGCTTCCTGTGAGATTATTCCTAAATAATCATTGTTGGTTAAGAACCTTCTATACATAACATAATAAATTATTTATAGAAGAATAGTCTTAAAGGAGGCTCAATGATTAAGGGATAAAGAATAATATTATAACAGATCAGTAGAAAGCCCTGCAAAAATGCTTTGCAGGACTGGAACCAGCAATTTTATAAATGTCGTAACACTTATTTCTTCGCTACCTATCCGTCGCTTCCGATTTTAAACATAGGAACTAATTATTTAGTTTGTTTAATTCATCAGACAATATTAATAGCTGAGATGTAAAATGTTTATGATTGATGTTTTTAAAAAGCTCCGCACTAACTTCATCTATTCTTTGTTTCACTGAAATATAAAAGTTTTTCCCGGCTTGTGTCAGATTTACCTTAACAGTACGTGTATTTACAAGTCCTCTTTGTCTTTTTATAAATTTTCTCTGTTCTAAATTTTTTAATATGGTTGATGTTGTCATCGGATTTTTATGGGCTTTTTCGGCCAAGTCTATTTGTATAATCTCTTCCTTATTATCAGAAAAATGGCATATTGCAACCAATATATCATATTGAGCCATCGTGAGGTCGAATTCATCCAATATCTCTGTTTTCTTTCTTGTTAGTAACGTGATGATTTCCCACAGTAGATCATCAACCTGAGCAAACTTTTTTTCTGAAATACTTACATCTCTCATATGAATTAAATTTTATTATTATAAATCCGTTTATCTTGGAAACAAAAAAACTGCACGACATGATTCATTATTGCGTTAATAAATTTTCTAAAATAGAGTACATGAAATATGTTTTGTATTTGATGATATTTTAGTTCACTATTATATATAATCGCTAAGGGCATAAGAATCTTTATTAAGATGATATTAATTAAACAGATAATAGAACTATAGAGGAAGACTTTGAAAAATAACTCTCACAATAGAAAATAAGGGATTAGCTGATAGGTAGCTAATTGGAAAAATTAGCTAAAATTGACCCCATCCCGCCAATCCAAATTGCCCCCCATGTAACAATCTAAACTGACCCCTTGGTTGCAGTTTAAATTGACCCCGTGAAAGAAGAGTAAAACAGAAGCTTGTCAATTTTGTTTTAAAGTGTTAAAATTTTTGTTACTTAAAAGCTGAGCAACAAAAATTTATCATCATGTCAAACAAAACCATTAGTATGTTAAAACTACGACAAGTAATCCGTCTTTACAATCAAGGCAAAGGCACCAAAGCCATTGCCGGCATGTTGTTTATCTCACGCAACACCATCAAGAAGTACCTGCACATTTTCCTTAGTTCGGGTCTTAGCTACGATGCCTTTTCAGCGATGAGCGACCTGGAGTTATCCCAGAAGTTTCTGGTGGCTACCCATCCGGAGAAAAGTCAGCGCCAGATAGACCTGGAGGCTCTGCTTCCGGGTATATGCAGGGAGCTCAAACGTAAGGGAGTCACCAAAGAGATGCTCTACAGGCAGTATATAGAGAAGTATCCTGAAGGTTACGGTATCTCCCGCTTCTGCGGTTTTATCCGTCTGTATTTAGCTCAGCATCGTCCGGTCATGCATATTGAGCATAAAGCCGGTGATAAGATGTACATTGACTTTACAGGACAAAAACTCCACCTGGATAATGGAGATGGTACCAAGACCGAAGTAGAAGTCTTTGTAGCCATTTTGGGCTGCAGCCAGCTAACCTATGTGGAAGCTGTAGCCAGCCAGAAGAAGGAAGACCTGATACGGGTTTGTGAGAACTCGCTGATTTATTTTGAGGGAGTACCTTTGGTTGTTGTGCCCGATAACCTGCGAGCAGCCGTAATCAAGGGCAGTAAATATGAAGCGGTACTCAACGAGTCCTTCGCCTGCTTTGCCGAACATTACTCGATGACCGTCCTTCCGGCAAGAGCCTATAAACCGCGAGACAAGTCCCTGGTCGAAGGTGCGGTAAAGCTGATATATAAAACAATCTTTACCAAGCTGGACAAGCGTATCTTCTATGATTTAAGTTCATTAAATGCTGCTATCAGGGTCGCCCTGGAGATACACAACAACACTCCTATGTATAAACGGGAATACAGCCGCCGTCAGCAGTTCGAGGAGATTGAGCGTGATGTGTTGCAGGACCTGAACCCGATCCGTTATGAGTTAAAGGAACAGGCTCAACTAACCGTCTGGAAGAACGGATATATACGTTTAGGAGTGGATACCCATTATTACAGTGTACCCTATAAATACATCGGTAAAACAGTCAAAGTCCTTTACTCATCGCAGTCAGTAGAGGTTTACTACCGTCATGAGCTTATAGCCCAGCATGTGCGTAACAGGCGTAAATACCAATATACGACCAACACCGAACACCTGGCCTCCCAACATCAGTTCCTGACCGAGTGGTCTGCCGAGAAGTTCATCTCCCAGGCTATGGATATACATGAGGATGTGGCAGAGTACATCGCCAAATTACTGGAGGAAAAAACATACCCTGAGCAGGCCTACAAGTCTTGTTCGGGCATACTGAGTTTCTCCAGGCGGGTGGGTAACGAACGGCTGATAGATGCCTGCCGCTGCGCCCAATCCTTCGGGCAATACGGTTACAGAGTAATAGAAGAGATCCTGAACAAGCGCCTGGACAGGTTAAAGCTTGAGGATGAAGCTGCACGCATACCCAACCATAAAAATATCAGAGGTAAAGATTATTATCAGTAAACATTTAAACCAAAAATAAATCATGAACAATCAAACATTGGACAAGTTACGCCAGATGCGTTTATTTGGCATGTATGAAGCTTTTAGGACTAATCTGGAAGGCTCCATTAAAGAGACATTAACACCCGACCAGTTCATCGCCATGCTGGTAAACAGTGAATGGGATGACCGTAAGAACAAGTCTATATCCAGGCTTATTAAACTGGCTAACTTCCGCTACAAAGCATCGCTGGAACAACTGGATTACTCTGTAGAAAGGGGACTCGATAAGAATGAAGTACACAGGCTGGCCTCTTTGGATTTTATAAAGGAACACAAGGATCTGTTTATTACAGGCAGTACAGGAACAGGCAAAAGCTATCTGGCATCAGCATTGGGCTTTCATGCCTGTCAGATGGGATACAGAGTACTATATGCTTCAACAGCCAAGTTGATGGGACAGCTTAAACTGGCTAAAGCTAAAGGTACTAACCTGACAGAACTTAAAAGAATAGAGAGAACAGACCTGCTTATTTTGGATGATTTTGGCTTACAACCTTTTGACTCCCAGGCAAGAGTTACCCTGCTGGATATTATAGAAGACAGGCATGGTAAAAGGTCTACTCTGATTACATCTCAGATACCAGTCAAGGAATGGTATGATATTATAGGGGAGAAAACTATTGCTGATGCTGTTCTGGACAGGATAGTACATCAATCACTGAGGGTAGAGTTACATGGAGAGTCGCTCAGACGTAAAAAATCTAATCAGGAATGTTTATATTTGTGAAATTTAATTAGTGAAAACCGACAAAAATGATGGCTTTTTACAAACAAAATATGACTGCTTTTTTTACTCCTAAACAAAAACTTTCCAAGGGGTCAATTTAGATTGGCGGATGGGGGGCTCTTTTACTGTTATTTCCAGGTAGAGGTAGTTCATCTTTTGGGAGGACAGATAAGACGAATTGATAACGCCGAGCTTTTCTGTGAAACTTCCGTTTTCAGGAAAATAAGGTATGATATGTAAGTCAAATGCCCACTTTTCATCCTGCAAGGTTAAAAACTCGTCTATCACCCTTACATTGCTGTGTTCACCATATACATGGCAATAACCTCTTATGGCTTCCTGGTTTACCTTGTCGTGATTTCCATTAGCCAAAATAACAAGGATACCCAGCTTGCCTGCATTCAGAAAAGCATCATATACAGCCAACAACACATCCAGCGTTTGAGAAGACCTCGATTGAAACAGGTCGCCGCCAAGAATAATATGGCTAACGCATCTTGCCTTACAGAGATCCAAAGCCTCGTCCCAGTTGATATTGAATTCGGATATGTTATCTTTTGATATGTGCATATCATTGAGTAATAATGCACATAGGGTTTCCATCTTGTTCATATGCACGTAAGATTAATTTAAGGAGCGCAGCCAATAAAACCACGCTCCAAAAATCACAATTAAATTTATAAGAATGAATTCAGATTATCTTCTGCGACGTCCTGTATTAGGGTCTTCCGGTTCGGGTTCATCAGCCCCGGATTCATTACCCGGATTCTGTTTCTCTTCTTCAGTGTTTTGAAGGGCTTCCTCAATTAAATCGAGAAGCTCGGAGTTTGTTGTCGAACGGGTAACATGTACCGGTAAACCTTCCTGTTCAATGAACGCACGTATTTGAGCACGCAGTTCCTGACCTTCTTCAGTTTTGTCTCCGAGAGATTGGCTTTGCAGTTCATCGTATTTATTGACAAGCACATCAATAGACAACTCATTCTCATCGGCATTTTCTTTGGAGTCTTTGGCGCGTTTATCGAAAGAAAATGTACTTTTGTCATCCTTTGGAATGTCCAGCTTCATTTTCTCGATAACCTTTATCATTTCGTCTGTCTCCATAATATGAAGATCATACTTGGCATCACATTGTTTTAAGAATTCCAATGTTGCCTCGAAATGATAACGCGAATAGCGATAGACTACTTCAGGAATACGGGGGGCTGATAACAACTTGTTCAGTTCGTCGAGATTTAGTGCATCATTGTCTGCCTCATTATCGATCCCAATAATATATTCAGTTTTCCCACCGTTTTTCTTTTTCTCTATTTCAACAGGATAAGCGTTGTAAACAGAAGAGATCGGGCAAGGATAATTGGGGTTTTTATCCAGTTTCTTTTGCCACAGTTTCATGCGTCTTTCGTTCAGGTCGCAATACTGGGCATGTGACAGGTACAGGAGTTGTAAGCTTTTTGCCCTTTCATGCATGTCCAGGATATAGAGGGCATGTTCATAGTTAAATTTCAGGCCTCCGCCATAGGAACCTCCTTTAATCTTATCTGCAAGTTTTTCGTCACCGTTCTCAGTGGAAACATCAACCGCAAGTTTACGGTAGGTATCAATCAGGTCTGTTTCATAGCCTGCTTGCGTAGCCCTCGGAACACTCACGTACACAAAGGATGGTTTGTTGCCGGTAGACGGTTTTTCTAATTCCATTAAAAGGTGATGCACCGGGATACGGAAACTTTTACGATCCAGTGTACCATCTGCATTCGGAGCCAAAGGCATTACCCGTAAACGGTAAGTTCCGAGTTTATCCATCCGGAAAAATTCTGTTTTGTTGAATGAGGTGCTTTCCTCAATAGCTTGTCGTTGTGCTTCCTCGTAAGACACCTGGGATTTCAGGAAAATTTCTTCCACCGACATTTCGTTCGTGCCGGGAGCTTCATTTTTTTGTTCTTCTTGCATAGTGAATATTGCGATGATTAATTATTGCCGAAGTAGTCTAAACAACAACAAACAGGTTCGGATTCCACTGTTTGTTTATCAGCTTATAATCTTTGGAGGATTTTAATCACTCGCACATGCCCTGGACAGGGCTCAAATGAATCGTATTATAAATCCTTTGATAGGAATTTATGCAAAAATAAATCCAAATTCCATTACTTCCAAATAATTTAAAATCCTCTTTGTGTCAGATATTTTAAATCATTAATAAACAGACGTTAATATACAACTTTTAATAATTCTTTTTACTTCCAATAATTTCTTGTAATATGCATGGTAAGAAACTGTTCCGGTTTTGTTCAATATAATAAAGCTATTTTTCAACTAATTCGTAATTGACACTTCACCCAGCTTGGTCTGTTTCTTTAAATACACCCTTATGGATCAGATCCAGAATATCTCTTAACACAGATTGGTGGGACTTTCTTTTCAGTTGTTATACTTCGTTATCCGATGTGGAATCCATCATATATGCCTTTTGCGAAGCGAGATGAAAGTATGCCGGTTTGGGTCTTCCGCGGCTATGAATTGGTGAAAGAGTTGTTTTGGGTTAAGATAATAATAATTCAGGTTTGGTATTGATCGCGAACCGATATTTGTCTCCTCTGTAAAGGGAATATTCTATTTCTACTATTTTACCTTTTCCAACAGTACATATTCCATTTAAGATAAACATAGCTAACGGTATTTCATTTTCGAAAAAGTTATTCAGGGTATCTGGATATTGGACTGTTGTCCCTATCGTCCGTTGAACATTTTCTATCTGCAGATTGTATTTGTCTTCATAAAGTTGAAATAAAGAGGATTTATCAAGATCTTGTAAATGTATTTTTTTACATATGGTCATTGAAACATATTTTGTCTCATCTTTCATTAATATATCATTAGCATATCTTAGCCGATGTAATTTAAGAACTGGCCCTTCTATTGAATAGTTACGACCATTGACGTTTGTAGAAATACCATTTTCAAGAATAACTTTCTCCATCATTAAATTCCGGGGAGTTAGGCCTTCTTTTATCAAATTATTACTGAAACTATCTTTCATTGTGTCAAACGATCCAAGTATACGCGTTAAGTGCATATCTTCAGACCGATTGACAACAAAGGTTCCTTTGCCTTTGAGCCGTAATACGTAACCTTTTAATTCGATTTCCAATAGTATTTTTCGTGCAGTAGTATTGCTTATTTTATATTTTTTAATTAATTCATTTTCAGACAGAATCTTGTCTCCCGGTTGTAGATATCCGGATTCTATTTCAGATATTATATCTTTACTAATCTCAAGATATTTCGCTATTTTTTTTTTCATGATTTTTTTGATTATCTATTTGTCTATAAACAGTAAATATAACAAAAGTAGTAGAAAAAAACAAAGAATATTTTTATATCAAAATTTTATTTATATTTTTACAGTCTATTCTTAGTGCGTTAACCATTTATATCATGAAACTGAAAACAACATATTTTTGGATAATCATCGTAATGCTTTTATTAGCAACAGCTTTAAGTTATATGGATAGGCAAGTGTTGTCTATATCAATAATAAGAATCAAAGAGGATTTAGGTATAACAGATGTTGAATATGGTTTTATCAATTCGGGTTTTTTAGTTAGCTATGCGTTAATGTTTTCTCTTTCAGGAATATTTATGGATAGATTTGGTAGTCGCAAAGGGCTGTCATATTCTGTTGGATTTTGGTCTTTTGCAACGTTACTCCATGGATTTGCGACAAAAGCTTTTCATTTTGGGTTCTTTCGATTCTTATTAGGAGTCGGTGAAGGAGGTTGTTTCCCTGGTGCAGTTAAAGCTGTGCAAGAATGTGCTCCCGAGAATAAACAAGCCATTGGCGTTGGTATTGCTATCGGTGGGTCTGCCATTGGTTCAGTCATCGCATTGCCATTATGTGCATATCTCCTCAATTATGCTGATTGGCGGTACATATTTTTTGGTTGTGGTCTCTTTGGATTGATTTGGGTTTTAGCGTGGTATTTGCTAACTCGCGACAAACTTTATTACAAATATAGTCAGGGAAAAGTTCAAGAAAAAGGAGGTAATTCTTTTAGCTGGAAAGAGTTGAAAAGTTCGATGAAATCAAAAGAGGCCAAAGTATATATAATCATGCGTTTCCTGCTTGATCCTATCTTTTACTTTTATATGTTCTGGATACCGAAATACCTAAGCGACGATCGGGGATTAAGTCTGGATGTTATCGGATACATTACCTGGATACCATTTTTGGCTCTAGGGATAGCCAATGTTCTTGGAGGAGTATTTTCAGATGTTATTTACAATAAGACTAAAAAACTCAGTTACTCAAGGAGATTGGTTATGGGAATTGCCGCGGTGTTGACTGTGCCGGTATTTTTTATTAGTTGGATTGAATCTACAACAATTGTTATTGTAGTCATGTCTCTTGCATTTTTTGCACATGGTTTATGGATTACGAATTACATAACATGCATAGGTGACACATTTGGTAAAAAATCTACATCGACTATTGTCGGTCTGTCAGGCTCTGCAGGAGCAATATCATCGCTTATAATCAATCCTCTTACAGGCTATATTATTACTTATTCTTACACTGTATTATGGATATATGCCGGATTAATGTATCCGATAGCATTTATAATATTTGTCTTGTTTATACCAAAAATAAAATTGAAAATATAATTTTTTTTCAAAAAAAACTTAGTGCGTTAACTTAAAAACAGAGAGCATGAATGAAGTTGTAAAAGAAGAGAAAGTCTTAGAACAGACATTGAATTCTCAAATGAAATTACATCATCCACAAACTGCCAATATAGGAGTCTTTGGTATTGGATATGATGTTTATTGGAGTCAATTTGAGGGATTGTTAGACGAAATGATGGAAAAACTGGAAGTCTTTATAAAAAAGATACCAGATGACATATGTGTCCAAAACTTTGGAATGATAGATTCTCCGGAAAAAGCATATGAAGTAGTGAAAAATATGAAGGCAAGCAATGTCGACCTCTTATTCTGCGATATGCTGACTTACGGTACATCGGGCACTTTTGCTACGATTGCGAGAAATATAAATGTGCCGATAGTCCTTGTGGCACTACAACCTCTTGAAGCAATGGATTACACCAAAGCATCAACCTATATGCAATTAATGAATGATGACATATGTGCACTCCCTGAATTTACAGGAGTAGCATTACGTCTTGGAAAAAAGGCACCATATACGATTATTGGAACACTGTATGATGATAGCCTTGTAGATAATGAAATAAACGAGTACTGTAAGATTGCAAAAGTATTGCATGATTTAAAGAATGCACAGTTAGGACACATCGGACATCCTCTTAATTCAATGCTCGATATGCATACTGACCCCACAATGTTAACGTCTTTTTTTGGATGTCATATCGTAGCATGCGAACCGAATCAACTAATGGCATGCTATGAGGATGTAAAAGAAAAAGATATTTCCGAAAAAGAAGAGCAAATATTAAATTTCTTCGATACCCCTGATCCAGAATCAGACCCAATTGCGATTAAATTAAAGAAAGAAGATTTGTTTATCGCTGCAAAGGTAAGCGTTGCACTTGAAAATTTCATTGCGAAACACAGACTGGATGGATTAGCCTATTATTACGATGGAGCGGCCAACAGTGAGTTGCGTCGGGTAATGTCTAATTTGATCGTTGGAAACTCTCTTCTTACAGCCCGACATATCCCTATGTGTGGAGAATCGGATCTGAAGACATTAATTGCTCTTATGATAATGGACAGATTAGATATCGGTGGCAGTTTTGCTGAATTTCATCCGGTCGATTTCAAGGAGGGTTTCGTTCTTGTCGGTCATGACGGACCACATAATATATCTATTGCAGATGGGAAGCCGGTATTGCGAAGCCTGAAGAAATATCATGGAAAACCAGGGTATGGAGCCGGAGTGGAATTTAAAATAAAGGAAGGTCCTATAACCATACTATCTATAAATTCAACTTACAACGGGAAGTTTAAATTTGTTATAGCAGAAGGAGAATCTGTCAGTGGCCCGATACCACCAACCGGAAATACAAATACACGTGGTTTCTTTGGATCAGATATAAGGAGTTTTCTCAAGAAATGGGTAAACGAGGGCCCTACACATCACTTTGCCTTAGGTATTGGACACCATGCATCGACAATTGCTAAAATAGCCAATATCTTGAATATTGAATATGCAATAGTTCATAAGGATTAAAGGACCGTTGCTCTTTTTAGTGTGAAAATAGCAATTTGTTATTCTCAATTGGTTCTAAATTTAAAATTAGCTGAATATGAAAAATGCCATATTAAGAGAGCTAACGCCCTTATCTAAGGAAGACTGTTTTACTATCTTTTCACGGATAAAAAAAGAATTTACATATCCTATTCATACGCATATCGAATATGAGCTCAATTATATTGAGAATGCAAAAGGGGCTAGACGAGTTGTTGGAGACAGTATAGAGAGTATAGATGACATGGAATTAACTCTTATTACTGGCTCGAACTTAAGCCATGCATGGCTAAATGGTAAATGTAGAACGAAGGAAATAAAAGAAATAACAATTCAATTTCATCCCGATTTGATAGATAAAGATCTATTGCAAAGAAATCAGTTCAAATCAATGAAGGTATTGTTTGAGAATGCAAAAAAAGGTGTTACATTCTCGAAAGATACTATTCTAAAAGTAAGAAGCAGATTGTTAGACCTAGCAAGTAGACGTGATGGAGGGCATTCTGTTTTGAATTTATTCTCTATTCTGTATGATTTATCCTTATCCACCAACATTATTATTTTATCAAGTTCTTCTTTTGCTGACTATGATTTTTCTTCCGACTCGATAAATATCGATAAAGTATACAAATATTTACAGGATAATTATAATAAACCGTTACGGCACAAAAATGTTGCTGGTCTTTTGAATATGTCAGAAACAGCTTTTAGCCGTTTTGTAAAAAGATCTACAGGAGGACGCAATTATGTCGATTTACTTAATGATATACGTTTAGGATATGCATGCCGTATGCTTATTGACACTACAAACAATGTTGCTGAAATATGTTTTGCTTGCGGCTTTAATAATCTGTCAAACTTTAATAGAGTATTCAGGAAGAAGAAAAATTGTACCCCTAGCGAATTTCGCGAAAATTATCAAGGTACACGGATCTTGTTGTAATCCTATGAAATCCTCGACTGTGCTATAACTGATTGAAAATAAAAACATTGTTTGACGATTTTCTAAAGGAAAGATTGTTTTTCCAATATGCTGGTGATTTACAATGGATTATATACATATACGCCCTTCTCTGTAGCCGCAATAAAATACCAATAATAGGATAAAAACTACTTGATTGTAGATGCTATTACCAAGTATATTTGTACAATGAAAGATACGTATTAGAATTATATTAGGATAACCGTAACTAATATCTTGTAATGACTAACCTCTCATCATGTGAATAAATTTCAACACATTTTTTTCTAAAAAAATGAAAATGAAGTTCACAACCAAATCTAATATTCATAATTAATAAAAACAAATTTATGACAAAAGACTATTTATCGAGAAAGGATCGGAAGAGGTTCTGCCTGACATATCTGTCTGGCAAAACGACCTTGGTATTAAGTTTAATGCTTTTCCTATTTGTGTTAGGCAATAATACGATAAACTCAGCTGAGAATACGATAAAAGTGACAGGTTCAGAAGGAATTGCTCAGAGTCCGATAACTATTACAGGAAAAGTAGTGGATAAAACCGGAGAACCTCTAATCGGAGTGAGTGTCACTGTAAAAAATGAAAAAACGGGAACTATTACAGAACTAGATGGTTCGTATAAAATTAATGTAAAGAATACGGATGCAATTCTCGTATTTTCTTATTTGGGGTATCTTAATCAGGAGATAAAAGTTGGCAACAAGAATACAATTAATGTAACTCTTGACGAAAATACGAAAATGCTGGATGAAGTAGTCGTTGTCGGATACGGAACAATGAAGAAGAGTGATTTATCAGGAGCAGTAGTCCAAGTAAAAGCAGACGAATTATTAGCCGGAAATCCGTCATCGAGTATCAATCAAGCTCTCCAAGGACGCTTAGCCGGCGTATCCGTAACACAAGACGATGGAGCTCCGGGAGGGGGGATTAATTTGCAGGTACGTGGCATCAACTCATTCTCAACAGATTCTCAACCATTATACATTGTGGATGGAATACCTTTTGTTCCGCCGACTTCACCTCAGAGTGCCGAAAACAGAGACAACAGTGTCGAACCGACAGGAAATGCCCTATCGTTTATCAATCCTCACGACATAGCATCCATTGAAGTCCTGAAAGACGCCTCAGCTACAGCCATCTACGGGTCACGTGGGGCAAACGGAGTTGTTATAATTACGACTAAACAGGGAGAAAAAGGAAAACCAAAAATAGAATTTACCACAAATATCAGTATTTCGTCGCTGAGGAAGAAAGTCGAAGTGTTGGATGCTTACCATTATGCACGATATCGCAACGAGCAACAGGATAATGGAGCCTTTTATGACGGAGGTTCATTCACACAATATACTTATCCCACACCGGGTATCTGGAAGTACACCACCAACAATGGAACTGTAGTAAACGGAGAATATACTCCTTCACCTGAAGATTTTTTGAGTCCGGGATGGTATAGCGGAACAGACCCGGCAGGAGGTGTATGGAACCAATGGGTAGAAGGAACCGACTGGCAGGATCAGATTTTCCAGACAGGTATATCCCAAGAGTATAACTTACAAATATCGGGAGCCAACGATCGTGGTAATTACTCTTTCTCAGGTAACTATACAACACAAGATGGAATTATTGAAAATACAGGTTTCGACCGTTATACCCTTAGAGCAAACATAGGGCAAAAAATAACAAGAAATATTACTGTAGGGCTTAATCTCAACTATACGAACTCGGTTACCGACTTTGCTAAAGGAAACTCCCTTGATTATAGCATACTTCGTTCAGCTCTACTTTACCCTTCAACAATATACTATGGCGATTATTCGCAAAGTGAAGATTTATTGTGGTTGTCGGCCAATCCACGGACATATGTTGAATCAGCCAAAAACGAATTGGCCAGTTCAAACATATTTGCATCCTCATACTTGAGTGTAAATTTGATGAAAGGGTTAACATTTCGTCAAAATCTCGGATTAAACAACTTTTTCAATGAACGAAGTACCTATTATAATCGTGACACGGGGGAAGGTCGATTAGGTACGACAAACGGCAGGGGAGGTTGGAGTGATAACAGGCGTTCGCATACGACAACCGAATCGATGTTGACTTTCAATAAAGTGTTCAACAAAATACACANTTATAATAAACCGTTACGGCACAAAAATGTTGCTGGTCTTTTGAATATGTCAGAAACAGCTTTTAGCCGTTTTGTAAAAAGATCTACAGGAGGACGCAATTATGTCGATTTACTTAATGATATACGTTTAGGATATGCATGCCGTATGCTTATTGACACTACAAACAATGTTGCTGAAATATGTTTTGCTTGCGGCTTTAATAATCTGTCAAACTTTAATAGAGTATTCAGGAAGAAGAAAAATTGTACCCCTAGCGAATTTCGCGAAAATTATCAAGGTACACGGATCTTGTTGTAATCCTATGAAATCCTCGACTGTGCTATAACTGATTGAAAATAAAAACATTGTTTGACGATTTTCTAAAGGAAAGATTGTTTTTCCAATATGCTGGTGATTTACAATGGATTATATACATATACGCCCTTCTCTGTAGCCGCAATAAAATACCAATAATAGGATAAAAACTACTTGATTGTAGATGCTATTACCAAGTATATTTGTACAATGAAAGATACGTATTAGAATTATATTAGGATAACCGTAACTAATATCTTGTAATGACTAACCTCTCATCATGTGAATAAATTTCAACACATTTTTTTCTAAAAAAATGAAAATGAAGTTCACAACCAAATCTAATATTCATAATTAATAAAAACAAATTTATGACAAAAGACTATTTATCGAGAAAGGATCGGAAGAGGTTCTGCCTGACATATCTGTCTGGCAAAACGACCTTGGTATTAAGTTTAATGCTTTTCCTATTTGTGTTAGGCAATAATACGATAAACTCAGCTGAGAATACGATAAAAGTGACAGGTTCAGAAGGAATTGCTCAGAGTCCGATAACTATTACAGGAAAAGTAGTGGATAAAACCGGAGAACCTCTAATCGGAGTGAGTGTCACTGTAAAAAATGAAAAAACGGGAACTATTACAGAACTAGATGGTTCGTATAAAATTAATGTAAAGAATACGGATGCAATTCTCGTATTTTCTTATTTGGGGTATCTTAATCAGGAGATAAAAGTTGGCAACAAGAATACAATTAATGTAACTCTTGACGAAAATACGAAAATGCTGGATGAAGTAGTCGTTGTCGGATACGGAACAATGAAGAAGAGTGATTTATCAGGAGCAGTAGTCCAAGTAAAAGCAGACGAATTATTAGCCGGAAATCCGTCATCGAGTATCAATCAAGCTCTCCAAGGACGCTTAGCCGGCGTATCCGTAACACAAGACGATGGAGCTCCGGGAGGGGGGATTAATTTGCAGGTACGTGGCATCAACTCATTCTCAACAGATTCTCAACCATTATACATTGTGGATGGAATACCTTTTGTTCCGCCGACTTCACCTCAGAGTGCCGAAAACAGAGACAACAGTGTCGAACCGACAGGAAATGCCCTATCGTTTATCAATCCTCACGACATAGCATCCATTGAAGTCCTGAAAGACGCCTCAGCTACAGCCATCTACGGGTCACGTGGGGCAAACGGAGTTGTTATAATTACGACTAAACAGGGAGAAAAAGGAAAACCAAAAATAGAATTTACCACAAATATCAGTATTTCGTCGCTGAGGAAGAAAGTCGAAGTGTTGGATGCTTACCATTATGCACGATATCGCAACGAGCAACAGGATAATGGAGCCTTTTATGACGGAGGTTCATTCACACAATATACTTATCCCACACCGGGTATCTGGAAGTACACCACCAACAATGGAACTGTAGTAAACGGAGAATATACTCCTTCACCTGAAGATTTTTTGAGTCCGGGATGGTATAGCGGAACAGACCCGGCAGGAGGTGTATGGAACCAATGGGTAGAAGGAACCGACTGGCAGGATCAGATTTTCCAGACAGGTATATCCCAAGAGTATAACTTACAAATATCGGGAGCCAACGATCGTGGTAATTACTCTTTCTCAGGTAACTATACAACACAAGATGGAATTATTGAAAATACAGGTTTCGACCGTTATACCCTTAGAGCAAACATAGGGCAAAAAATAACAAGAAATATTACTGTAGGGCTTAATCTCAACTATACGAACTCGGTTACCGACTTTGCTAAAGGAAACTCCCTTGATTATAGCATACTTCGTTCAGCTCTACTTTACCCTTCAACAATATACTATGGCGATTATTCGCAAAGTGAAGATTTATTGTGGTTGTCGGCCAATCCACGGACATATGTTGAATCAGCCAAAAACGAATTGGCCAGTTCAAACATATTTGCATCCTCATACTTGAGTGTAAATTTGATGAAAGGGTTAACATTTCGTCAAAATCTCGGATTAAACAACTTTTTCAATGAACGAAGTACCTATTATAATCGTGACACGGGGGAAGGTCGATTAGGTACGACAAACGGCAGGGGAGGTTGGAGTGATAACAGGCGTTCGCATACGACAACCGAATCGATGTTGACTTTCAATAAAGTGTTCAACAAAATACACAGCCTTAATGTTGTCGGTGCTGTAACTTTCGAACAGACAATGCTTACCGAAAAAGCAATGAGTGCGTCTCAATTCCCAACCGATTTTACCGAGAATTATGATATGGGAGCTGCACTACTGCCCGATGCCCTAAAATCGAACAGGACAAGAAGCAGGCTGTTCTCTGTTTTGGGAAGAACTAATTATGTACTCAATAATAAATATATATTTACAGCCAGTTTCCGCCGTGACGGATCCTCTAAATTTCATTCCGCAAAGTTCAAATATGCAAATTTTGCATCGGGAGCTTTCGCATGGCGAGCCTCTGAGGAAGAATTTATTAAGAATCTGAATATTTTTGATAATCTAAAACTCAGATTAAGTTTTGGACAAACAGGAAATCAGGGTATCCAGGATTACCAAACCATGTATACCCTCAAAGTGTCAAATTACCCTATTGGTGGAGGTCAAACAAGTGGTTTCGCTGGGGATCATGTATATAATGAGAATCTGAAATGGGAAACAACCGATCAATATAATGCTGGCATTGATTTCGGATTTCTCAACAATCGCCTGAGTATGACAGTAGATTATTATCATAAAAAAACAAAGGACTTACTTCAGAATGTTAAAATCCCGCCATCATCAGGCTATGGTTATCGTCTTGTGAATTTCGGAACGGTAACCAATGAAGGGCTTGAATTCACAGTCGCATACGATATCTTGACAGGTAATCCGTTCAAATGGTCTGTAAACGGCAACCTATCTTTCAATAAAAATCGTATCAGCGATCTGAATGCAGATCAGTTTTCCAACAGGCTCTGGTATAAGGCCGATAATGTATTTATCCAGCGAAATGGAATGCCTATTGGTGCAATCTATGGTTATGTCGAGGACGGATTCTATGACAATGAGGCGGAAGTAAGGGCAAATCCTACTTATGCAAATGCGGATGCAGCCACAGTAAAATCAATGATAGGTGAGATAAAATATCGCGAAAACATGGATATTATCGGTGATACAAATCCTGATTATACATTCGGAATAACAAATAATTTTTCGTGGAAAGATTTTACTTTTAGCTTCTTTATTCAGGGCGTTCAGGGAAATGACATCTTCAATGGCAATTTAATGAATGTAACACTGTATAATACAACCAATATCCCGACTGCAGTATATGACGGTCGTTGGACTTCCGATACGCGTGAAACGGCTACTTGGCCTAAAGCCACTAATCAACCGAAAAGAACATGGTTGATATCGGACAGATATATCGAAGACGGATCGTATATCCGCCTGAAAAACA
This sequence comes from uncultured Dysgonomonas sp., assembly GCF_900079725.1. NCBI lineage: Bacteria > Pseudomonadati > Bacteroidota > Bacteroidia > Bacteroidales > Dysgonomonadaceae > Dysgonomonas > uncultured Dysgonomonas sp. The sequence goes on along the minus strand of NZ_LT599032.1, from coordinate 1,514,459 downwards.
TCAATATCGGATATACATTTCAAAAACCTAAATTTTGTAAAGACATAAACTCTATCAATGTTTATGCCAGTGCCAGCAATTTATTGACCATCACTGACTACAGCTGGTATGACCCTGATGTAAATGCTTTTGGATCCGATCCTGCCCGCAGGGGTGTTGATATATACTCATATCCTGCCAGCCGAACATTCTCGTTCGGATTAAAAGTGCAATTTTAAATATCAAACCAAAATTATTATGAAAAAACAATTTAAATATATAGGATCAATTATCGGTGTTTTACTGATTATAACTTCACTTTCTTCCTGTAACGATTTTTTGGAGGAGAAGCCTTATGCCAAAATCAATGATGGACAGATAGAAGACTCGAATGAAGGAGCCGATATGTGGGCTATGGGTACATATGCCGGTCTGTCACGCATGTATACCTACGACGAATTTCCTCGATGCATCGAACTAGATAATGACTATGTTACAGGACCTAACTGGGCATTCGGAGAAATGGGATCAGGAAATTTCCAGGGATCTACAAATCAACCGGATCCGGTATGGAAACTCGGATATGAATTAATCAATCGGGGCAATGAAGCATCTTACCACGTCGAAAAAATGGTGAATACAACACCTCGTCATAAAGAGAATGTATTGGCTGAAATCAATTTTCTAAAGGCTTATGGATACTTCCTTATTGTAAGAGCCTACGGAGCTTGTCCGATTTATACATCATCTATCAATCAAGGCAACGACCCGAACCAACCTCGTCGTCCTATTACAGAGGTATATGCACATATAATAGAACTGTTGATTCATGCCAAAGATAATCTCTATAAGAACACAGATCCAAACTTTGTCGAAGGACGGGTAAATGCGGGGGCAGCAGCAGCAATGTTGGCTAAGGTATATGCAACTATAGGTTCTGCATCCATGCCTTCCGGAATAATTAAAGTTAAAGGTGGTATCCCGTTTACCCTGAGTGGAACGACTAAAGTATTTACTAACCCTCAGATTGTCACTGTTCACAAACAACAGGTGGCCGGATACGAATCATTCGATTCGCAAGAATATTATACCTTAGCTCGTGATTTGGCAAAAGAAATTGTAATAGAAAAACTTTACGGAGATCACGAACTTATACCCTATTCTTCATTGTGGAAGAAATCCGGTCAAAATAGTAAAGAGCATTTCTTCAGGTTGGGAACTATTTCCGGAGATAGTTATTTCGGAGCATTATTTTGGAGAGCATATTGCGGGCAGATCGTGGACGGATATGTACCTAGCGGTGGAGGACTGTCACATGGTTTGCGAGATCATTGGTATAAACTTTTTGATGACGAGAGTGATATGCGTGCGATTGATGGTGTTATGCATCGGTATGTCCGAGAGAATCAGGCTCCTTATGGGACAGGTTCATTTTATCCGAACAACGAAAAATGGAAAATAAGGGCCACTGGAAAAGATGCTAATAATAATGTAGTGGGAGACCCCATCGCTCCATTTAATGACGGGAAATCATACAGTTCGGGTACAGGAGAATCAAATCTAGCTTATGTCACAAAATATACAGATGTTTCCAATCGGGCGATAACTCGCACCGACGCTATGTTGCCATTGTTACGTTATGCTGATGTAGTTCTTATCTATGCTGAAGCATCGAATGAAATAGATGGGCTTAATTCCGATGCTTTAGAAGCATTAAACTCTATCCGGCGCAGAAGTAGTGCTACCGAATTCAGTATAGGAAATAATGTAGGGGATCTGGAAACAAAAGAAGATTTTCGTTCGGCTGTAATCGAAGAAAGAGCCATGGAACTGGCATATGAATCTGACAGACGCTGGGATTTGATCCGTTGGGGAATCTATTTAGATGTTATGAATGCAATCGGTTCGGTAGACGAAATAAATACAAACAAAAAGAGAGAGTCTAAGCACCTTTTATACCCGATCCCTCAGGATGAACTGTTGACAAATACAGCTATTACCGAGAATAATCCCGGTTGGAATTAATATTAAAATGAAATCTGAATATGAAAAATAAAACATTGAACTATTGTTCTCTTATATTTTGTTTAACAATGTTTTTTATCTCATGCAATGACATTGTTACATATAATGACAACTACGATGATGAATCAACATCGTACGGCCCCCCCAGCATTAATCGCATAGCATCGATAGATGATAGTGAAGATAATCTCTCCGTTGTAAGTTTTGGCCAAATGTTAAAAATATATGGTGATAATCTAAGTAAAGTTACATCTATCAAATTTAATGACCAGGAGGTTGATATAAAAGAAATATATGCACTTTCCAAACAAATAGTTGTACCGGTACCAAATACCGTTCCTAACGAAATTACAAATTCGGTAACAGTGACAACAGAAAAAGGAACAGTAACCTATCCGATAAAAATAGCTTTCCCCGATTTGATTATCACAGGCTTTTCCCTAGAGTTTGGCAATTCGGGCGATGTCGTAGATGTATTGGGAGAAAACCTGCGCTTATACGATTTAACTCCCGAAAATGGGACGGCATTGATAAACGGCAATCCGGTTACAATAGTGGAATGTACGGATACTAAAATGAGTTTTCTCGTGCCAGAAGGTATAAATAACAACTCGGTATTAACATTATCAAGTACCAGAATTACGAGCGTATTGGGAACTGAGCCAATTGAACTTCCATTTCGCGATACAGGAATCCAATTCATAGACTACGGAGCGTCATATCTGACCCATAATGCGACAAAAGGATTGGCTACCGACGGGACAAAAAACGGAGATCCTATTCCATTAATCGCAGGAATGAATCTGTCGCGTGTAAGCGGAACTGTTGCAAACAATAGTACACATCAAATGGTTGCGAGTTATGGGTTTAACGCTCCATTAACAGACTCACGGTATGATGATCTGAGAGCCAACCCATTGGACTATGAGCTCAAATATGAAATTTATGTAAAAGAGGAAGTTCCTATAACAAATTCCGGAGCTCGTGTACGAATGGCGTTTAATGGAATGAGACCTGCTGTCGAATTCGAATGGGTTCCTGCTGCCTCCGGTATTCCATATACAACATATGACAAATGGGCAACAAGAACTTCTGATGGGAAATACTACTTAGTTAATAGTTCCGGAGTAAATACAATTAAAGAAACAGCAAATGTATTTATTTTCCAATATATAAATGGAGGTTTAGGTGTTCCCACAGATGTATCAGTTACAAATATCCGTTTTGCAAAAAAGATAAATATCAGAAGGCAACAACAGTAAAGCTTTGCTAATAAAAGAATTTCCACAAGCCGAGTTTCAAATGCCAGAAGGCTTGTGGAAATAAAATATTATTTACATACCACAAAAATATTTTATTTATGAGAAGTATCATATACCTGCTATTTTTTTTCTGCCCTTTTTCTGTCGCTTTTGCCTCTTGCGGCGATAGTGATGACATAAAAGAAAATAAAAAACCGGAGCCAATTCCAGCCCCCGAACCTGAAATCGCAATAGAAAATTTCGGCGTCAATCTTTCGGGTGCTGAATTCAGTTATGTATATCCTGGTGTTGATGGCACACACTACGGTTATCCTACGACTAAGTGCCTTGACTACTTTAATTCGAAAGGACTGAAACTTATTCGGTTTCCTTTTCGTTGGGAACGTATTCAGCATGATTTGAATGGGGATTTAGTCCAAACCGAGATTAATAAGATGAAAAATTTTGTCAAAGCAGCTGAAGACAGAGATATGCCAATTATACTCGATTTACATAACTTTGCCCGCCGGTCTTTTGATGGAGGATCAACCTTTGTTCGTATTGGTGACAACGGGCTTACTGCCGATCATTTGGGATATGTCTGGCTAAAGCTTGCTAAAGAATTTAAATCATACACCAATATTTGGGGTTACGATATTATGAACGAACCTTACTCTATGGCCTCGACAACTCAATGGAGAGATATTGCCCAAGTTGTAATATATAAAATTCGGTCAGTAGATACCGAAACTCCGATTATTATTAGTGGTGATAGGTATAGCTCATCCGAACATTGGGTACAGTTCAGTGATAATCTGCGAACATTGATCGATCCGTCAAACAAACTAATTTTTCAGGCACATATATATTTTGATAAAGATTCATCCGGAACTTATAAAAATTCATTTGAGGACGAAGGAGCAACTGATCAGACCGGCGTAGATAGAGTTAAACCTTTCGTAGAATGGCTGAAGAAGTATAATAAAAAGGGACTTGTAGGTGAATATGGCGTTCCTTCGAATGAACCAAGATATCTTCCGGCATTAGAGAATATGCTCAAATATCTCAGCGAAAACGGGGTTCCAGGAACATATTGGTCAGCCGGTCCACGGTGGAATGAGAGTGCACCCCATACCCTATCAGTACAGCCGACAGAGAATTACACGAAAGACAAGCCACAAATAGCAGTTTTGAGAAAATATACAAAAACAGATTCCAAATAATTATTAATCTCATTCATAAAAGGTCTATCCACTTTAAAACCCGATCAGAGTATTTACTTATATAGAAATCTGGCGGAAATGGAGAAAACCTTTCAATGAGAATAAATCAGAAAGTATTTATATACAAAAACAAGAATAAAGAACAAAAGTATGATGAGCAAAAAACTATTGACATTCCTGCTTATATCAAGTGTTTTGGTTGTGCCTATATTGGCGCAGAAGAAAAATATTGTTCCGGAGAAAGATGAACCGCAACCTTTCGGCTTGAACATGGCTGGAGCTGATTTCGGGAAAAATTTCCCAGGTGTATTCAATAAAGATTATACCTATCCTACACCTGCCAATCTTGATTATATGGTGTCTAAAGGATTTAAGTTGATGCGTCTTCCTTTCAAATGGGATCGTATACAGCATAATTTATTTGGCGAATTGAACAAAGAAGAACTTGCGCGATTAAAAGGAGTCGTGGACGAAGCCGCAAAGAGGGATATCCTTGTATTATTCGACCTTCACAATTATGGTCGCAGATATCTGGGAGAAGAACGTTTTCGGATAGGTGAAGGGGGCCTAGAGATAGAACATCTGGCGGATCTTTGGAGCAAAATAGCTGATTTATTTAAAGATTACAATAATATCTGGGGGTATGGATTGATGAATGAACCTAACAATATGCTTGATTCAACACCGTGGGCCAAAATAGCACAAGCTTGTATTTCTGCGATCCGTAAGATAGACACTAAGAATACAATCGTTGTAGGAGGTGACAGTTGGAGTTCTGCAGAACGTTGGTATGAATACAGCGATGATCTGAAAAATCTATATGACCCATCTCACAATCTTATTTTCGAGGCACATGTATATTTTGACGATGATGCTTCAGGGACTTACAAAAAATCGTATGATGAAGAAAATGCAAATCCGTATAAAGGAATAGAGCGGATACAGCCTTTTATTAAATGGCTGAGCGAAAATAATGCTAGAGGGTTTATTGGTGAATATGGCATTCCAGACAAGGACGAACGTTGGCAGGTGTGTTTAGATAATTTTCTCAAATATCTTCAAGAAAAAAATATTAATGGCACATATTGGGCTGCCGGTCCGTGGTGGGGAACAAGCTTTATGGCTATACAACCAATAAAAGGGGTTGAAAGGCCTCAGATGAAAGTTGTAGAAAAATATTTATGGACAGAATAATATCTCTTATGAGTTCGGTTTGTGGGTAAAATCTATTTATAAGATGCAATAGTAAAACATCTTAACAGACAATGAGCATATTTGTTTTAATAAAAATCAAATGAAAATGAAAAAAATTGGATCTATAATTATTACTGTTATACTATTATTGTCATGTAATAATACACCTCGAGTAATAGAAACAATTGATAGTGACTGGAATCCGGTACAAAGCTTGGGGCAATTGCAGGTTAAAGGACGATATTTATGTAGTGAAAAAGGTGATACTGTAACATTGAGAGGGGTTAGTTATGGCTGGCACAATTTATGGCCTCGTTTTTATAATGCCCAAACTGTAAAATGGCTTAAGAACGATTGGAAGTGTTCAGTTCTACGAGCAGCAATGGGGGTATATCTGGAGGATAATTATTTGAATAATCCGGAATTTGCACTCGGATGTATTGAACCTGTCGTTCAGGCATCTATTGAGGAGGGAGTTTATGTCATTATTGATTGGCACGCTCACGACTTCTACCCACAAGAGGCTAAAGACTTCTTTGGGGCTATGGCTCGCAAATATGGTAAGCACCCTAATGTTATATATGAAATATTCAATGAACCTACACATGAACATTTCTGGCCGGAAATAAAAGCTTATTCCGAAGAGGTTATAGCTGAAATACGCAAATACGATCCGGACAACTTAATCTTAGTGGGTACCCCTTCATGGGATCAACATGTCGATATAGCTGCCGCCGACCCGATTAAAGGTTATAATAATATCATGTACACGTTTCATTTCTACGCTGCTTCTCATAAAGATGAACATCGAGCACGTTTAACAAAAGCTCTCGGAATGGGGCTGCCTGTTTTTGTAACTGAATGTGCCGGAATGGAGCATACTGGCAACGGATATCTTAATGTAGAGGAATGGAAAAACTGGGTTGAATATATGGAAAGAAATAGAATTAGTTGGGTCAATTGGTCGATATCAAACAAAAATGAGACCTGTTCTATGATATTACCACGCGGAAGTTATGAAGGTGGTTGGGATACAGGGGTATTGAGACCGTCAGGAATTCAATCCCGAGAGTTTATACGTCTCTACAATACGATGGATAAGATATATGAGAATGCGAGTATTGCTCAATAGATCATCTGATTCTCATAGACTCAAGAAAAGGCATCAATAGCGTGCATATATTGGATCATGCTTTTGGGGTGGGGCAAGAATTTTATGGCTATTGAGCCTATCGATGGGTAGACAGACCTCAAATGAAAGTGGTGGAGAAATATCTGAAAACGAAATAATCTTTTTTTTAATAATGAGTACTAATCCCATAGAATGGATCTTAGGTTATTCTTTCAGTAAGGAACAATATCCGGTGTCTTTTTTTTCGGCTATTGTACCCGGTGCTGTACAATTAGATATAGCACGTGCTGAAAAATATCCCGACTACAAGTATGCCGATAATTGTAAAAAGTTCCGATGGATGGAAGATGTTTATTATACCTATAAAACTGTCTTCCCACGTCCGATACTTGATTCAGGTCGGCGCTTTTGGTTCATTTCTAAAGGGATTGACTATCAGTTTGAGATACAGATCAATGGTGAAACCATTCACGAACAGGAAGGTATGTTTTCCTATGTGGAGATTGATCTTACCGATTATCTTCGAGTAAATAATACCCTTGAGATTCTGATATATCCAGCTCCTAAATTGACCGGATGCCCGGACGATCGCACTCAGGCATCGCATGTGGTAAAACCTGCTGTCAGTTATGGGTGGGACTGGCATCCGCGCCTTGTCCCCTTGGGGATATGGGACGAAACATTCTTTGAGATTCGCAATAGTTCTTATATCAAAGATGTACAAATCGACTATGAGTTATCAGACTCATTCGACCAGGCAGAGATTACATTGAATGTGGACGCCAATGTCGCCGAAACCAGTCGTTTCGAGTGGAAACTGCTATCTGCTGACAATAGAGTTACCCTATCGATTAGTGGTTCAATGAGTGAGTTGGTTACAGAAAGGTGCAGTCTCAGTAATCCCGAATTATGGTGGCCTCACGATCATGGCACTCCATATCTGTATATTTCTGAGTTCTGCCTTTTCGACGATGAGTCTAACCTTTTAGATCAGAGAATCCAGCGAATAGGTTTCAGGCAGGTCGATCTTGTAATGAATCAGGGGGCGTGGAGCGAACCGAAAGAATTTCCAAAAACACGAAGTGTATCTCCCTCACAAATTAAGATAAACGGACGCGAGATATTTGCTAAAGGGACAAATTGGGTTAACCCCGAGATTTTTCCGGGTATAATTACCAAAGAAAAATATAACCATCTGTTAGATCTAGTAGTTGAGACGAATTTTAATATTGTCCGCTCGTGGGGAGGTGGTATAATAAACAAAGAGCCTTTTTTCGACTTGTGCGACGAAAAAGGCATTATGGTCTGGCAAGAATTTCCTCTTGCATGTAACGAGTATCCCGATGACAAGCATTACTTAGCGGTGTTGAAACAAGAGGCAACATCAATTATCAAACGCTTGCGAAAACATGCCAGCCTTGTACTCTGGTGCGGTGGAAACGAGCTGTTCAACAGTTGGTCGGGTATGACCGAACAGTCTTTGCCGTTAAGGCTTCTCGATAGTTTGTGCTGGCAATATGATCGTAATACTCCCTTCATAATGACATCCCCATTGTTCGGGATGGCTCATGGAAACTATGTATTCAGATGGAATGGAAAAGATATTTTTGAGACAATAAACAATAGTAAGAATACAGCATATACTGAATTTGGCATACCCGGAGCATCTTCTGTGGACGTATTGAAAAGTATTATTACCGAAGAAGAGTTATTCCCTCCAACAGAAGGTTCAGCATGGGAAACTCACCACGCATTTAATGCATGGGATGCAGATAAAAATACATGGTTATGTTATAATTTATTGATTGAATATATGGGAGAAATAACTTCATTAGCGGAGTTGGTCGAGTACAGCCAGATAATACAGTCTGTTGGATATAAAGCCATATTTGAAGAAGCCCGCAGGCAAAAGCCCTATTGTTCGGTGGCTATGAATTGGTGCTACAACGAGCCTTGGCCGACTGCTGCCAACAATTCTTTAATAAGCTACCCGGCCATTCCGAAGATGGCGCTATATGCCGTTCGCGATTCGTGCCGTCCATTTTGTGTAAGTGCACGTATCAGTAAATTTATATGGTTCGAAGATAAGGACTTCTTTGCCGAGATATGGATGTTAAACGATACGTTCGATACATTCGATAAGCATCAAGTTATAGTTAAGCTGCAATCGCAGGAAGAAGAAATTGAGATTCTGCAATGGACATCTTCGGACATAAATAGCAATACAAATTTGCCAGGTCCTACAGTCCGGTTTAAGTTACCTCGATGGAATACAATCTTCTTCAAGTTAATAGTTGAAGTCGTAAACTACCCTGAATTTAGTTCAGAATATACATTACTATATAAAAAGAAAAAAACGGTTGATAAATCTTTGACGAAAGCTATGAATGTAACTGTATAATAATTAGTTAAACTAATTTTATGAAAAAGATAACTATTCTGATTATATATATTATTTACTGTACGATTATTGGTTATGCTCAGGAATCAATATCGGATGGCAAATCTTGCGGCTTTACTCATGGCAGGCTTATCGTATCTTCCAATGGCAGGTATCTTGTGCATGAAGACAGTACTCCGTTTTATTATTTTGCCGATACGGCATGGGAGTTGTTTCATCGTCTGTCAGCAGAAGAGGTTGATTATTATCTTGAAGACCGGCTACGAAAAGGTTTTACCGTAATTCAGGCTGTTATCTTAGCTGAACTCGATGGACTTAATACAGCTAATCGCAGCGGGGATTGCCCATTGATAAACAACAATCCAGCCGAGCCGAACGAAAAGTATTTCAATTGGGTGGATGAGGTTATCCGAAAAGCCCAATCGAAAGGTCTATACATGGCATTATTACCTACATGGGGAGATAAAGTCGATATGAAATGGGGAAAAGGGCCTGTCATTTTCGATACGGAAACGGCTGCTATTTATGGTCGATTTTTAGGCAAAAGATATAAAGATTATCCCAATATTATATGGATTAATGGAGGTGATCGCCAAGGCGGAGGCGATAATTTTGCTATTTGGGATACGTTGGGAAAAGCAATAAAAGAAGAAGATAAGAACCATCTGATGACTTATCATCCTCAGGGCGAAGCTTCATCATCGCAATGGTTTCATAATAGCCACTGGCTCGACTTTAATATATGCCAGACAGGCCATGCGCAGACAACATACGAAATATACAAGAGGCTCATAATTACCGATTATAATAAAGAACCAGTAAAACCGTGTATGGATGCCGAACCCCGGTACGAAGATATCCCTAAATTCTTTAAACCCGAAAAAGGCTGGTTCGATGAATCGGATGTGCGTAAGTCGATGTACTGGAGCCTGTTTAGCGGTAGTTTTGGTTATGCATATGGCAGTAATAGTGTCTGGCAATTTTTCAGTAAAGATAAAGAACCGATGTGTAATGCAAGGCGTGAATGGAAAGAGGCATTGGGTTTGCCGGGAGCTTCTCAGATAATCCATGCCCGTAATTTACTTTCTGCATACGATTTCTTAAGCCGTGTTCCTGATCAGAGTATTATTCTTTCTGTTCAGACAGATAATTCGGACATGGCAGTTGCTACACGAGGCCAGGACTATGCTTTCGTCTATTTACCGAACGGTAATAAAATAGAAATCTCCTTAGAAAGAATACCAGATGCTGCAAGTCTAAGACTCCGATGGTTTGATCCCCGCACCGGCAAAATAACCCAAGTAGGTGAAGTTTATGCCAAAGGGAGTTATATCGCTCAGCCGGTAACATCTGGAATAGGAAATGATTGGGTTTTAATTCTCGAAAAAATATAAAATACAGATATATAAATAACAGAAAACAATGAATGATAGATTGAAACAAGTTTTCACCGACCATGAAACGCTACTTTCACGCAAAAACGAAATGGAAGAAAAAGGGAATGGCGTATATAACAGATTTAGGTACCCTATACTTACAGCCGATCATACACCCTTGACCTGGCGGTATGACCTAAATCCAAAAACAAATAAATACCTGATGGAACGCATCGGGATAAATGCTGTAATGAATTCGGGTGCCATTAAGTGGAACAATAAATACCTGTTGATTGTCAGGGTTGAAGGATATGATAGAAAGTCTTTTTTTGCCATTGCAGAAAGTCCTAATGGAATAGATAATTTCCGTTTTTGGGAATATCCGGTAACAATTCCTGAGACAGATAATCCTGATACTAACGTATATGATATGCGTCTTACAGCCCATGAGGATGGTTGGATATACGGCATCTTTTGTTCGGAACGTAAAGACCCCAATGCACCCGAAAGTGATCAGTCGTCAGCTGTTGCAGCTGCAGGGATAGTGCGTACAAAAGATTTAATAAAATGGGAACGTTTACCTGATTTAAAAACACCCCATCAGCAACGCAATGTTGTGCTACATCCCGAATTTGTAAACGGTAGGTATGTATTATACACACGTCCACAGGATGGATTTATTGAAGCTGGAAACGGTGGAGGCATTGGTTGGGCACCGATAGATGATATAACGAATGCTGAGATAAAGGAAGAGACGATGATACAGACTCGTGTTTATCACACGATACGTGAGGCAAAAATAGGAGAAGGACCGCACCCTATAAGAACTAAAACAGGATGGCTGCATTTTGCCCATGGTGTCCGTAATTGTGCTGCAGGTCTACGGTATGTATTATATCTGTATATGACTTCACTTGACGATCCTACTAAAGTAATTGCTCAGCCGGCAGGTTATTTTATGGCTCCCGAAGGTGAAGAGCGGATTGGTGATGTGTCTAATGTTCTATTTGCCAATGGGTGGATTGCAGATGATGACGGAAAAATCTTTTTGTACTATGCTTCATCCGACACACGTATGCATGTTGCTGTGTCTACTATTGACAAGCTTGTCGATTATTGTACAAATACACCTGAAGACGGATTTCGTTCGGCTCTTTCGGTAAAAAACATCATTTCATTAGTCGATAATAACAAAACGTTTTCTTCAATATAAATAACAAAACACCCCAAAAACAATGGAAATTGTAAAGTTAAGAGAGAAAATAGCTTACGGATTTGGAGATGCCGCTTCTTCTATATTCTGGAAACTTTTCACTATGTATCTGCTATTTTTTTATACAGATATTGTTGGTCTTAATGCGCTTGCGGTAGGTACGATGATTTTTATAACACGTCTTTGGGACTCATTTCTTGACCCTATTATCGGAATCATGGCAGACAGAACTAAGACCAGATGGGGTAAATTCCGTCCATATTTGCTATGGATGGCAATTCCATTTGGAATAGCAGGTGTACTTACATTTACAGCTCCTGATTTAAATGATTCGGGAAAGCTTATATACGCGTACCTGAGTTATTCAATTATGATGATTGTATATTCTCTTATTAATGTACCTTACGCCTCGTTATTAGGTGTGATGACGTCTGATACTAAAGTGCGGACGGAGTTGTCCTCATACCGCATGATATTTGCTTTTATAGGTAGTATTCTTGTTTTACTTTTGGTAGAGCCTTTAGTCGATTTCTTCAGTAGAAGGGGTGGAGATATAGATTTAAAGTTCGGTTGGCAAATGGCAATAATCGTATTTTCCATAATAGCAATTATTCTTTTTCTCCTCTGCTTTGCCTGGACCAAAGAGCGTGTACAACCGATCAAAGAAAAATCGAATTCGATAAAAAGCGATATTGTGGATTTATTAAAAAACGGCCCATGGTGGATATTACTCGGAGCGGGTATAATGACACTCATGTTCAACTCTATCAGAGATGGTGTGGCTGTTTATTATTTCAAATATTGTGTTATTGACGCTCCGGTATTTTATTTCGAGAATATAGATACTAATCTGGCAATTATTACTATATACCTTGTGTTGGGACAAGCAGCAAATATCGCCGGAATCGTGTTAGCAACTCCTGTCTCGGCAAGAATAGGGAAGAAATACACTTACTTGGGGGCTATGGCTTTAGCTACAATTCTAAGCATTGCATTCTTCTTTTTAGGATATAGCAATATTGCCTTAATTCTTGTTATGCAATTCTTTATTAGCATTTGTGCAGGAATGGTAACACCTTTATTATGGTCAATGTACGCTGATACAGCCGATTATTCGGAATGGAAAACAGGACGGCGGGCTACAGGGCTTATATTCTCGGCCTCGTCAATGTCTCAAAAACTGGGAGGTGCGCTGGGTGTAGCGATTGTAGGTTGGTTGTTAGCCTATTTTAGCTATACGAGCGGTATTGTCCAAACGGTAGAAACTCAGTTCGGAATAAAGATGATGATTAGTCTTTTCCCTGCCATAGCTACATTTTTGTCAGCAATGTTCATATTCTTCTATCCTTTAAATGATAAGAAGTTAGAGGGAATTACAATTGATCTTGAGAAAAAAAGAATGGAGGATGCTCAATAAATTGATTAAGGTCACAGACCTATTTATTGGCCATCCAAGTATAACTATCACTGTTAGTTATAACTTAAAAATACGACATTAATATTGTCTTTTACTTATATATAAAATCATGAATAAAATATTATTTACACTTATATTAATTCTGAATGTTATCACTGTATATTCTCAGCCTGCCGAGAGAATTATAAAAGTGGCGGTTGTCCCCAACAGTAATAATTGGAATTATAACCTGAATAGTAAGGCTATTTTTGATGTAACAGTAACTCAAAATGGTATACAAATGGAAAATATCGATGTCCGTTACGAATTGTCATACGATATGCTAAAACCATTTAAGGTTGAAAAAGCAACGTTAAAAGACGGTACGATCAGTATAGATGCCGGAACGATGAAAACAGCAGGTTTTCTCCGATGTCAAGTATTTGTATATCGGGTGGAAAAGAATATGAGGGGCGTGCAACAGCAGGATATATACCCGAAACAATAAAGCCGACAACAGAGATGCCCGAAGATTTCATACAGTTTTGGGATAAGGCTAAAGCCGAAAACGCAAATGTTGCACTGAATCCTATATTGACGTTATTGCCTGATCGCTGCTCTTCCAAATCGGATGTGTATGAGGTAAATATTCAGATTGATAAAAAAGGAGCAAGACTATTCGGGATTTTATGTGTGCCAAAGGCGCCCGGTAAATATCCGGCATTGCTAAGAGTACCAGGAGCAGGAATCCGAGGTTATGCAGGACACGTTGCCGGAGCCGACAACGGCTATATCACGCTTGAGATAGGGATACATGGCATTCCGGTAACCATGGATAGCAAAATATACGGCTATCTGGGCAGTGGGGCATTGAACGGTTATCCGATGAAAGGCTGGGAAGACCGGGAGAGTGTATACTATAAACGTGTATACCTTGCTTGTGTAAAAGCAGTTGACTACATATACAGTATGTCTCAGTTCAATGGCAAGGATATTCTTGTACAAGGCGGTAGTCAGGGCGGAGCATTAGCTATAGTGACAGGTGCGCTAGACAAACGTATCACAGGCGTCATTTCGCTTTTTCCTGCTTTATGCGATCTTAGCGGATATACGCACGGAAGGGCAGGAGGATGGCCTCATTTGTTTAAAGATGAAAGTGAACCTACTGTCATAAGAGAGCAAAAAGTGAAAAACAGCGCATATTACGATGTTGTAAACTTCGCACGTATTCTTACCCAACCGGGTTTTTATTCGTTTGGATATAATGACATGGTATGTCCTCCAACAACAACGTTTTCGGCTTATAATGTAATTGCATCGCCAAAACAACTGATGCTTGTCCCTGAAACTGCACACTACGCATACCCCGAGCAGTGGAATAACTCGTGGGAGTGGTGGACTAAGCTATTAAAAGAAAATAATTAGGTAAATAAATTAAACTCAATTTTAAACTCAAAGCCATGAAAGAGAATAATATTAAATTTGTATTGCTACTATGTTTTATATTTGTCGCAAATAATCTGTTTTCGCAAAAATGGGTAAGTGTTAAAAGTAATACTAACTCAAATCTTTGGTCAGTAGCTTTTACTGATGAAAAAACGGTTTTTTCCGTTGGTACTGGCGGGATACTGTTACAATCGATAAATGCTGGCAATTCGTGGGTACTAATAAAGACAAACGTGAATTCTGATTTGTTTACCATATATTTTCCTTCTACAGAAGTAGGATATGCAGGTGGAGCAAATGCAACAATTCTTAAAACAGAAGATGGAGGAAGAACGTGGAAGAATATATCATCGAACTTAGGAGATATTCCCGAAACCACATCTTTTTACAACCTTTATTTTTCAGATGAACTGAACGGATATGCTGTAGGTTTGAAAGGGATTATCGTAAGAACTTCCGATGGCGGTAAAACATGGAAAAAGGATATCTATCCAATTCCTGCAAGTTATTTGCGTTCCATTTCCTTTGTCGATAACCAAAACGGTTTTATCGTCGGACACGGGGCATCGATTCTTAAAACCACAAATGCTGGCAATAGTTGGGAAACAATTCATATTCCAAATACATCATTGACAAATCATTTTTTCGCCATTAAATTTACAGATAAAAATTCCGGTTTTATTTCAAGTTATCCCGGTTTATTGTTAAAGACCGAAGATGCCGGAAAAAATTGGAATCCGATTTTCATCAATACCAATATCCAATTATTAAATATGGCTTTTGCAAATAATATAACAGGATATATAATTGGACAATCGGGGCAAGTATTTAAAACTCAGGACGGCGGATCCAAGTGGTCGAGGATGAATGCTGATAGCGATAAGTCATTGAGAGGCATTGCATTAGCTAAAGATAATAGTGAGATAGGAATAATTGTAGGTGATGGGGGGACAATCTTGAAACTACAGAATAAATAACAGTATTAAATAAAGAAAGCATGGTAAAACTGAAACTGGCTAACCTCTTATTATTGGCGGCAATATTAGTTTCCTGTTCTTCAAAATCAGTAAGAACAGAAATGATCGATGTCGGCAATCCTCCTATAAAGAATTTTGAGAATATAACCCTTGAAGTTTCGCTTAAGCCCTTTAAGCAAAATGATAAGGATTATATAAAATCTGTTTGCGAAACAATATTTCGCCAATGGAAACCTCTATTGCAATATGCAGATACTATTTCGGTGCTTTTATGGACTTCGGATGGCTCAGAAATACTCGATTATTCGGGAGATATGGCACAGCCACTCGAATGGGCAAAATATATTGGCAATCCAAATGCGCCACATGAAGTAAACTCTGGTCCCCGCGAATTAACTTTGCATGACAGAGCTTATCTCTATATGGAAAATCCACCCTCATTCACATATGGAGATCTCAAATATATCGTGCAAACTTTGAAAAAGACAGGGCATGATATGACAGGGAAAATAATCCGCATAGGAGAAACTTTCGATCCAGGACCTGAATTTGCGAAATCTTCATTCAAATATGAGAGACATACAGAGATATGCATGGCTAATACAATGGGAACAAAATCATTTGTGTGTTGCTATGCAACACTCGACGCAGACACTCATGAATATGCAGCTTATCCTCATGGAATTCCACAGGATACTCCTCTCGGGTTGTTTCTTGGAAAACAAAGTCGCGAGCTTATGAGAGATATCGGATTTGATTATCTGTGGTTGTCAAACGGTTTTGGTTTCGGCATGGAAACGTGGAATACAATCGGAGCTATATTTGATGGTGAAAACTTTCATGGAGAAAAAATGGAAGATATCCAAAGTAAGATCTTACATTTTTGGACATCTTTTCGTGAAGGATGTCCCGATTTTAGAATCGAAACACGAGGAACAAATTTGTCTGCCGGGATTGACCTTGCACGTGACGGAGTCGATTTGAGGAGTATCTATTCGGGAGGCTTTAATTTGCTCCCTCCGCCCAATTCTCCCTGGGCTGCATTGGACGGCGATTTTGGGCTAGAACTTACGGGTTTCATGTCACGTATATCCGAGATTCCTGATGATCGTTACTTGTTCCGTTTCTATACACACGATCCATGGTGGTCAAACAGCCCATGGTTAGATCGGTATGGACGTGAAGCTCATGATATTTATTTGCCGATGTCGGTTGCCCGTATAAATAAGCAAGGAGAGGTCAAACTACCTACAAACCTGAACTTCCTTTCCATCGACAACTCGTATGGCAATATGCCTGATCAGGTGCCTAATGAAGTTATACCACATATTCTTCAAGCCAGAAAAATAGCTCCCGATAAAGCCGGACCAATAGTCTGGGTATACCCTTTCGATGAGTATCACAATTATGCATTTTCTCAACCCGAAAGACTGGAAGAAATATTCTATGGTGACTGGTTTATTCGTCAAGCATTGAATGATGGCTTTCCGATGAACACCGTAGTGTCAACAACAAACTTTACATCACTTATGGAACAAGGTAATAAAGTTTTTGACGAATCTATATTAGTATCGACTGTCCCAGATAAAGGATCTAAGGTGGAAAAACAATTTATGAATTTTGTAAAAAATGGGGGGAAACTTATTGTTTATGGCCCCGCAGGACATGCAAGTCAAGAATTTCTGGATTTTTTGAATATTAAACTAGACACCCCTCTTGACGGTATATTCAACGTACAATTGACATCTCATTTTGATTGTTTGCAACCAGCATATAAACTCCGTCATGATAAAAAGATGTCGGGAGGTGGACTTGAAACTATCTTAGCTAAACAGCAAACCGACACAAAAATTCTTGCAAAGGCTTTGCAAAAAGGGGGAAATCGCGATTTGGTAGTAGTGCGTAAGGCTGACAAGTGGAATAATGGCGCAGTAGGCTATATTAGAGGAACTAACTCTTCGACGTATACAGGAGGTATGCTACTCTCTCCTGATGATGCCTCAGAATGGTTTATCGGAGGTTCTCTGATGCGTTACAGTCTTAACAGTTTCGGCTATTCGATAGTTTATAACAAACCTAACAGAGACGTGAGGAATCCGGTAAACTGCATATCGAAAAACAATAATGGTTACTATTTTGCCGGTTATGTTCCTAATCAGACGGTAGAACAGATTTTGAAATTACCTCAGGGAGCACCAATATTTACAGGAATGGAAACTCGTCTGCAAAACGGGTATGCTACTTATAGATTTCCAAAATCATGGAGTAAAGAGTGCCGCGTATTTATAGAACAAGAGGAAGGTATAGTAGCCTGTCGTGAAATGGCTCCGGTTGAATTTAAAGTAGGTCGTAAGATTGGCATTACTGGGTTGAAAAATGCCACAGTACGTGTCTATCCGGCAATGGACGGAAGCATGTATAAGGCAATGCCTCATAACAATCATTACCCGTCAAAAGAGATTATTTTAGAATCGGTTAAGGGCTCACAGTTTGAAGGGATATATTATGAGTATAAGAATGTAGACGGAGAGTTAGTGATTACATGGTAATAGATATTACAAATGAAAAAGAAAATGAAAAAAATAATACTTATATTATTGTGGATATATGTTGGAGTGCCACTATTCGCTTCTGAGAAAATATTGGAAGTGAAAAAGCATTTGACAGTAGATAATATTACAACTTTTAATACCATTGGTGCCGCCTTAAAGGTGGCTATTGACGGCGATAAGGTTAGAATATTTGAGGGCATATATGAAGAATATGGGCTTCTTGTTCCAGATGGGGTAAGTCTTATAGGCATCGGTTATGTGCATATTAAAGGGGAACTGCCGGAAACAGTAACGACAAGAGAATTAGAAAATATTTCGACAATTGATATGTTTAATAATGGTAGTCTTGAGAACCTTTTTGTGACTGCGAAGAATATGCGTTATCCCGTTCATTCTGACTTTTCAAGAGGAGGAACAAAACAAGAAATTGTTAATTGCCGTTTTATTCATTATGGTAATCGAAGTATATATAATTATCGGCTTATGAACAAGAAAACATCACCGGACGGCCCCACAGATGTAATGAAAGTGCAGAGTGCATGGGGAGGAGGGACAAAAGGTGGTGATAAACGCTACTTTAAAGGTTGTTATTTTGAAAGCCCTCTGCGGGCATTTAGCACACATAATAATGTTAATTTCAATGAAACCCTTGGTGCATCATTAACTGTCCTTGAAGACTGTGAAATGATTTCGCATGGTATTGACGTAGATGGTGTTGATATCGGCTTTACAGCACCTGTTGTTATACAGAGTTTACCTTCGAAAAGCCCGGATAAGATAATACTTACTAATTGTAAAATTAATGGCTATCTGTGTTTCCACAATCCATCTACACACGAGATATATTGCAATACTCCTGGCTTGAAGATGGTATTTAATGTGCTTGGAGGATCTAAGGTTATTAGAGACCAGATTGGTACAGTAAATAATAATCTTTCATGGTATCCGCGAATAGTAAATGAGATAGATGCTTTCAAAAATATTAGTTTGCAAATGATTGCACGGGGCAAGGCTGTAAAGCGCAGTGGCTATGGCATTGAATTAATGACTGATAAGGACGATTCATCCCTGTTTCTAGGAGTAGCTATGCAAGATATAGCCCCTAAACAATGTGGTGATGTAAAACATAAAGGTTATTTATTACGTCCATATTTAGACGGTTTAGAAACTGTAATTATAGAAGAAGGCGACAATATAGGTGTAAATGCAGATGGTTCTTTTGAGAGGAATTCGGGATTATTTGTTTGTCGGGCTGTAGATAATCAGAATGTTGAGATATCTAGATAGATTATATGTGACATACCAATAGAAACGCTACATTAATATAAAAAACAAATAAAATATCATATTATCCAAATTTATCCACTATTTCATAGACTCTTTTATCACTGAATTGTAACCGGTGTTCGACAAGATGGACAGTGAGTGTCCAAGATATTGTGTAAATGAAAACTACAAGTTTTTCAACTTGTAGTTTTTTCATTTATGTATAATTTTATCAAAAGTCAATGTTATGGACATACCAAAAGATTTCTTAAGTAAAGAGTTCCTAAGCCAGTTCAAGACACAGGAAGATGTAGAAGCTTTTATGAGTGAGTTTCATGTGAAAGTTTATGAACAGATGCTTCAATCAGAGGTGGACTCTCATTTAGGCTATGAAAAAGGCTCAAAGTCAGGTATCAATAGCGGTAATTCTCGCAATGGGAGTTACCCCAAGAAGATTCAGGGCAAGCATGGCCAGTCCGTTATAGAAGTCCCCCGTGATCGAGAGGGAGGGTTTGAACCGATTGTCGTACCTAAGCATCAAAGTCGAGGTTTATCTATCGAACGTTTGGTAATCAGCCTTTATGCTAAAGGAATGAGTGTTTCTGATATTGAATCAGAGATGTATGAGGTTAATCTCTCCGCATCGGCAATCTCCCATATTACCAACAAAGTCAGCCATCAGGCTATTGAGTGGCAGAACCGTCCTTTAGATAATCTTTATTTGATTGTTTGGATGGCATTGTATTCAAAGTCCGAGATAATGGCAAGGTTATCAACAAGACAGTTTACCTATGCGTAAGACTTAATAAGAATGGACTTAAGGAGGCTCCGACAAAAGAATCAGCAAGCCATGAGCTTGATCTGTTTGAGCAAAAATGGGGATCAAAGGACCCTTATGCTATCCGCTCATGGCGAACCAATTGGGATGAGTTGACCTCATTCTTTGACTTCCCTCTGGAAATCAGAAAGATAATCTACACAACCAATCTGATTGAAAATCTGAATGGCAAGATTAGGAAATACACCAAAAACAAGCCGTCATTCCCGACAGATGATGCCTTGAAAAAGTCTGTATATCTGTCTATTGCTGAGATTGAGAAGAAGTGGACGATGCCCATTCACAATTGGGGGCTGATACTCAATCAATTCTTAGTTATCTTTGGAGAAAGAATGACCCATAAGATGAAATGTAATATCGGTTATACTTTCTGTTGTTTCATGATTCCATACCGTTCAATTGATTCTCTGTTCTTCAGTATATAAGTATTCATTTTTTTTTTTCGTATAGCCTCATAATATTTTTTCCGTTCCGATGTCAATAATTTAGGTCTTCTGCAAAACAAACCTTGTTCCTTATATTCTTCAAGGTATCTGATGAACTTTCTTTTCTTTAGGGAAGTGTCATCTGACTTTTCACATACAAGTTTAATCAGCAAATAAGGTGGTTCGCATAACATATACGGCTGAGTCATGCTCATGATTACCTCATATACAGCAGGCATCTCATATTTAAGCATGAACCCCAGCCGGGTCTCTTCAAACCGGAAACGTTTAAGCGTTCCTTTTGGCCTTCCCGTTTCCTTTCTTTTGCTCTTTAGATTCGGGTTCCTGGTCTGCCTTCTGTTCTTTATCATTTTCGCCTTTGTCATCTTGTATGACTTCTTCAGTAAGCTTATCAATTTCCACAACTGCCACTGCTTTTATTTCAGGAATGGCCTTATTCTCAATCGCATTCCTGCTTATTAAATCTCGCTGAATGTTTACTTTCTTTTTCATATTACGTCATATAACTAAAATTAATTTCCGTATCTATATTGTAATGGCCACTCTCGTATAATACAATATTCCTTGTATTCCCCCTAAGGACGAAAGTTGTACCCCGGTTATGCTTATGGTCATCATTAAAGCTTTGAGCAGATGTGCTTAAACCGTATTTGGGAGGATCTATCTGATTCGGAATTATTGCAACTGTGCCGCCCTGATTCGAACCATCACGTTTGGCAGTATTGATTATTCCTTGTATACACACCATGTTTCCGATCTGCCTTACAAATAATTGTCTCGTATCAGTATTTCCTCCGGAATTTGACATTTGTAACCAACCGGTATCTTTCAGTTTTGTCTGGTACTCTTCTGCATACGCAGCTCCGATTGTCCGGCATGCCAGCTTTTTCGCATCGTCATTCGGCAAGGACAAATCTGTTAGTTTAGCGTCTTTTCGCAGATAATTGCCACTGACATCTTCTTTGCTTGGAACATTTAGTTTGTCCCTGAGAATTGTTTGGGCCTGAGCTGTTGTTTTGCCCTCTTTGGCAAGATATGCTATGTAATCCTGGAACATATTGCCAACTGATGCAAAAGTAGTATCCGCATCTGTTTTTGAATATATTTTCAGGTTCGTACAGATCGTTTTCCGTTGGTCATCCGTGTAATTATCCAGTAACAGGTTTGCTTTTTTCTCAAGCTGTTTTATGATATCGGCGACCATTGCATAACCATCTTTCATGGCTACGGAATTCTCATACTCGTCTACAGAAGCAAAAGCACCCGACCTGATGCCTTCTAATTTTGTCCGGTGTTCTGCAGTAAAAAGAACCCCTTTATATTCTGCATCCGTTTGTAGATAACCTTCCAGTTTCTTATCTACCTCACTGATGGAATATACACTGATGTTCTTTCTCGCCTGGACCTTATCAGGAACGTCAGACAGGTTTGCTGTTTTGGCAAGCCTGAGATCAACCACTCCTTTTTTCTCAGCATCTATATTCTCTCTTACAGTTGCCTGCTTTTTCGCTTTTAGTTCCTGCGCCTGCTCAGTTGTCAGCCCGTTAATCTCTTCTGCAGATAATGTCACCAGCTCTAACAGATTACCGGTAATTTTCAGGAACATACTATTAGCGTCTTCCTTTGAATATACATTCAGATTAACACGGGCAGTTCCCTTATCAGCCAGATCGCTGAGATTGGCACTCCCGGATAGCTTTTTATTTAGCTCCCCTGACAATTCCGCTGTGGTTGCAAAACCGTCATCAGGAGTAGCTATACTGCCTTTGTTTATTGAATTAAGCTTTGTCTTAAAGGCCGTTGTAAAATCTTCTGTCGATAACTGTTTACCTTCAACCACAGCTACTTTTTTTGCAAGGGCTGATGTAAAATCAGTTTTGTTTACATAGGTGTCCTTTATGTTTACACCATTAATTTTCAGTTCACCAATTATATCTACATATCCGATAGTAGATAGTACAATATTTCCGATTGCATTTCGTATCCAAAAGTCAAAAGTTGAAGTATCTTTATATCCGGCAAAACCTATTATATCATTTGCTTTGTCTTTCCAGTCAATGTAGCCCTGTAATAACTTATTTCCTTTATCGTATGTTTTATTTTTTATCTCAAGACCGGTTCCGTTTACTGATAATAAACCATGGATAAACACTGAGTCTGTTGCACCCTCAACCTGCAAAATCGGGACTCCGGCTTGTTTGCCGTTATACACATTAAAATTCCTGAAGCGCGTCGTTCCTTCCTTATATCCGCTATAGTTGACATTTACAGAACCGGTATTCACATCATCGGCTGTATTAATAATGTTACTGCCATAGATACCCAGGGCCCCGATATGTGCAGTCTGTGACGATGAATTTGCGAACGATAAACCGTTACTGTCGATTCGGGCAATTTCTACCCCTTGCTTAAAAAATGAGAACGATCCGTTAGTATTGATAACAAGTTCATTTACCAATAATCCGTTTTGATAGATACCTAGTGAGCCGCCTCCGGTTGCTTTAACGATATTCTTCAATGAATATCCTGTACTTTCATTTATAACAGAGATCGCGGTCTTTGACTCGATATTCTTTTCTCCGGTAATATTGCCGGCAACAACCAAATCTTTCTTTACAGTCTGTTTCGAGAAAGGGGAATCAAGCAGAAGCGCGTACTTCCCTATAAACTTATCGATAAAACGGGGCGCGTAATCCGCTTTAACCTCAATAAACCGGGGAACAAGATTTGTAATAGTATCCGGCTTAGCCGGAACGGACTTTCCTCCGGTGCATAAATAATTACACCGTCCTCTTTTATTTATTTCATTCGCATAAGTAACCGGGTCATTTGAGTTTATCTCATAGATATAGTAAGGGAAAACGGCATCATTGCAGCCGTCATACCTTCTGATCTTCCCATTTAACCACACATAACCCGGAGAAATGTTAGCTCCGTTTACCTCACAACCTGAAATTATAAAATTCGAACATGCATCGAATATGGATGTCATACTCAATGCCAGCTCCTGTAAGTTTGATATATCATCTGAATAAGTATACCGTCCGCCGGACTCCGCTATATATTCTTTCATTTATTCGTTTTTTTATTGGGTTCGAATTCGTTTGCATCTATTTTTATCAAATACGTCATTCCAGCCAGCTTATAGGTATTTACTACATAGGTGGAAAATCCTACTAAAAATGCCCCCTTTAGTCCAATCCAAATTGATCAGTTATTCCTACGGAAACTGACCCCTTATTCCTATTGAAGTTGACCCCTTGAAAAAAGGGATAAAGTATTGATTGTAGATTGTAAGATAATATCATTCTTTAAACAAAAATTAAGATTTAAAGGATGTTTACTTATGGCAAATAAAACAATCAGTATGCAAAAAACACGTCAAGTACTCCGGCTTCGCAGTCAGGGCAAAGGTCTTAAAGCTATCAGCAGTTTGGTTGGCATTGCCCGTAATACGGTAAAAAAATATCTCTCCCGTTTAGCGGAGTCAAAATTAGACTTTGAGACAGCCTTGGCTCTGAGTGATTTGGAGCTGCAATCACTATTACAGGATAAGCCGGAGGTTCCGGTAAGTAGCAAACAAGAGATTTTAGATCGTTTACTGCCCATCTATTGTAAACGCCTAAAACGCAAAGGAGTCACGAAAGAGATGCTCCACCAGGAATATAAGGCTAAGTACCCCGATGGTTACTCCCGTTCCGGCTTTTGCCGTCATATCCAGATCTACGAGAAGACACATGCTAGTGTGATGCATCTGGAGCACAAGGCAGGGGATAAACTCTACATTGACTTTGCGGGTCAAAAACTTTCCATTGTTAGTATTGATACCGGAGAAATTATCCCCGTTGAAGTTTTTGTCGCGATCCTTCCCTGCAGCCAACTAACCTATGTAGAGGCAGTAGCCAGTCAACGTAAACACGACCTTATCTCAGCCTGCGAACATACGCTTCAATACCTGGAGGGCGTTCCTCAGGTCATTGTTCCCGATAATTTGCGTTCAGCGGTAACCAAGAGCAGTAAATACGAAGCTGTCATAAACGAAGACTTCGCCAGCTTTGCAGACCATTATGCTTGCAGTGTTATCCCGGCCCGAGCCTACAAACCTCGAGATAAGGCACTGGTTGAGGGAGCGGTCAAATTAATCTATCGCAGTATATATCTGAGACTCGAAGACAGGGTCTTCCATGACCTCAAGAGTTTAAATGCAGCTATCAGAGTTGCTTTAGAAGTTCATAACAATGCACCCTTCTCAGGTCGCAGCTACTCTCGCAGAGATCAGTTTGAAGAGATTGAGCGAATGACTTTAAGAAGGCTTAATCCTATCCGCTATGAGCTAAAGGAACAGGCTATAGTAACCGTAATGAAGAATGGTCATGTACGTATGAGTGAAGATGCTCATTATTACAGTGTCCCTTGTAAATATATCGGCAAGAAAGTGAAGATACTTTACACATCTTCTGTGGTTGAGATTTACTATCGCTATGAAAAGCTAGCGGAACATCCACGTTCTTATGCCCGCTTTAAATACACTACCGATAAAGATCATCTGGCTTCCCATCATAGGGAGTATACGGATTGGAACGAAGAAAAGTTTATAACAGAAGCTAATGCGATCCATAGTGATGTGGGAATCTATATCCGTAAAGTCATGGAGTCCAAAGCTCATCCCGAACAAGCTTATAAGTCTGCCCGTGGTATCCTCAGCTTTGCCCGCAGAGTTGGAGAAAGACGCCTTATCAATGCTTGCAGATGGGCTGACAGTTACGGTCTGTACAGCTATCCGAGTATCGAAAATATCCTTTCCAGCGGTCAGGATCAGGTTCCATTAGAGGATGAAACGGAAAATGACAGCCAAGTTCCTAATCATAAAAATATAAGAGGCAAAGATTATTACAATTAATTAAAACAGATAAAATCATTTATAGAATAAAATATGGAAATGAATAAAGAAACCCTGGAGAAGATGACATTACTACGCCTAAGAGGAATGTTCAATGCCTTTAAGACCAGTCTTGAGACCACCCAAAAAGAGAGTATGACTATCGACCAGTTTATCTCCTGGCTGGTTGTCAGCGAATGGGATGATAGGCGTAACAGAGCTATAGAAAGAGCCATACGTCAAGCTAACTTCCGTCACAAGGCTTCTATTGAGGAATTAAACTTCTCGGTAGAAAGAGGACTCGATAAGAATCAGGTTCAACGCTTGGCCGATCTTAGTTTTATTACAACCCAAAAGGATGTTTTTATAACAGGAAGCACAGGAACAGGTAAGACCTATCTGGCAACGGCTTTAGGATACGAAGCCTGTCAGAGAGGCTTTAAGGTCATGTACTCTAATACAGCCCGCCTGATGGGACTACTTAAGTCCGCCAAAGCAAAAGCTACTATACTGACCGAACTGAGAAAGATTGAAAGAATGGACCTGTTAATCTTGGATGACTTTGGCTTACAACCCTTCGATGCTACAGCCAGGATGAACCTGTTGGATGTCATAGAAGACAGGTATGGAAAAAAATCAACAATTATTACCTCACAGATACCGGTAAAAGAGTGGTATGATGTTATTGGAGAAAAAACAGTTGCTGATGCCGTACTTGACAGGTTAGTACATCAATCTTTAAGAGTTGAACTATATGGTGAGTCGTTAAGAAAACAAAAAGTTAATGATGAATATAAATAAATGTTTATTTTTGTGAAATAATATTAAGTGAAATATACCCCATAATGAATCATTATCTACATGAAAAATCAATACTTAATATCAATACTTCTGATAAGAACTACAAGGGGTCAATTTGATTAAGAACTAGGGGACTAGTTTGATAGGAATATCCATATAGGCAATAATCCTCAAATTAAAAATAGTGCTGCTTGGTACGACCCTAACACAAAACAAGGCTGCCAATATCTTAAACACTCCGATATTTACTATAGTAATGGTAATGAAAGGATTTACAGGTACTGGAAGTGCTATGGGTTGTTCGATATCTCAGAAACCGATGAACGTTTTAGCCATTTTTCAGAAGAAAATAGAGTGCGTTAGAAAATCAGTAACTATGTATATTTCATTTATTTATACAACTGTATATGTATGATGTTTTATTTGTATTTCGACATTAATTAGTCTAAATTTGCATCTAATAAAATGAATGAAATATCAGTTTGTTAATTGAAAGTTATAGGTTTTATGAGAACAGGATTTAATTTATGGCACTTGAAAAGTCGCAAATCAAATTTGCGAAATCAGAACAGTCGGGTGAGCTTATCGGCTTTGTATCCCGGCATTCTAAAACTAAAAAACTTAAAGGAGTTAGGGAGGGCTCGGTGTACGGAAAACAAATCTGTGTACTGTCTTCAGACTTAAAGGATGTAGTATTGCCCAATGTTTTGTATGAGGTAGAGCTAAAGTCGATGCACAACAGTAAAGGATATGTAGTTGTGTCCGCAATACCAATCGAATTTAAAGCAAAAATTGAAAAAAACATTGTTCGTAACGCAGTTTATCAGGTTACAGTTTCATTCGGAAACAAAATAATCTATTTCGATCCCAAAGATGGAAAATCTCCCTCTAGTAGCACGGTTGAAGGAGTGATTGAACTTCTGAACTCACGAACTGACATTGAAAATCTATCTCAGGTAATCGAGGAGTTTAGTAAAGAGGCTACCGTTGTTATTAAGTCCATGAAAAAGGATGGGTATTATATCAAAACGTCAAAAAGTAAGTAGCATAGTGCAGCCGCAAAAAGGAATTGCAACAGATGCTGCTCATTCCATTCACAACAAGAAAACGCAGTACAGGGCAATTGACTTAGTTTCAGGAGAACAATTATTCTTGATTGACTTAGGATTTCAAACCGTTAATATCGGTGAGTTTTTAGGTGTTGTTCATGCTATAAAGTACATTATAGAGAATAATTACATCCATAAAATCATCTATACCGACAGTCAAACCGCCCTGTCCTGGGTTAAAGCAAAGAAGACAGCATCTAAAAAAGTAAATAACGATTTACTGAAAGCAGAAGTTTTTTTAAAAGCATTTGCCGAACAAGTAGACCGTATTACTATATTGCACTGGAATAAAAAAGAATGGGGTGAAATACCTTCGGATTTTGGAAATAAGTAACATAGCCTCTATATCTGCGAAGACTAAGGGGCTTTCTATTATTATACGACAATGGCAATACTGAAAAAGGACAAAGAAAAATGTGTTACTCTAACTGAGCGGGATTATATGACTTTAATAGAAGATCATATAACGCTAAAAGCACTGAAGATTGCAGGAATTGAAGCAATGACTATATATCAGGGTATAAAAAGTATTATGGAAGATGACAGAATAGAAGTTCATATTATTCCTGTACAAAAAAGATATAAATAAAAAACATATTCAATTTCCTTAATAGATTCATAACAGATACTTTAAGATTTTAAAAAGCAAAATAGCAATGGCAGGTGAATTATAAACGTTCATCTGCCGCTTATTTTTGATTAACTTTGTAGTTTGTCCAATTAAGAAAGATTGACCAACCTTTGTGATACTACACAAAGTATAAATAGTATATTTATGAATAAGAAGCAGCTAATCAAAATAGCATCGGAGACCAGTGGAGTACCTCAACAAACTTTACATGCTTATTTAGAAATCTTGTTAAATGCGATGTCTACAGAATTAACAAACGGTAATTCACTAACGTTTTCAAACTTTGGTACTTTTAAAGCTAAAAAACAAGATGAAAGGTTTGTTAGAAATCCTAAAAATGGGCAAGTATCATTAGAAAAAGCCAAGATAAAAATATCCTTTAAGGCTTCTCCCGGAATTTATAGAAAAGACGATGAATAAAGGGGAAAACTATTTTTGTTGGCATTTTTCTAATGTAGAAGTGTTAATGATTACTCTAACGCTGATACTTCATTTTAAGCTGTTTAATGTGAGAAATATTGTATATATTTGTCAGGCGTAAAAATTATAGTATTAACCGAGTCTACGTTGCGTTTTTTTGTCGGATATTGGCATTTTGGACTTATAAGGTTTTAATGATACTGAATTATAGCAAGTTACAATTCACGATTGGACTTCGGGATGACAACCTTTTCTTATTTTATAGAAGTGCCTTTTGTAGGCCTAATTTAGAATAGGTTTTCTCAAATCAAATGATTCTCAGCTATATATTTCCATAATGGAGCAGCCTGAACAGCCTGCTTGATACTATCCTTCTTCAATAACGTCACAAGTTCGTCTGCTGATAATAAATGTACAGATATATCTTCGGTAGCTTCCAGATTCTGTTCCGATATCTTTTCTACATCCGTAGCCAGAAAACAATGGGTCATATTGGTATGTGTTCCCGGATTGACAGATATTTCCATGTATTTTGTCCAATTGCCGTTCCCATATCCTGTTTCTTCAAGTAATTCCCGTTGTGCAGAAACCTCAAATGACGGATCATACTTTTCTGCTACTCCTGCGCATAATTCCATAGATGTGTACCCGAGCCCGTGCCTGTACTGGCTAACAAGAATAAACTCTTTGTTTTTTGTGATAGCTAGAACATTTACCCAGTCAGGATAATCGAGCAGATAATAATCGGGGATTTCATTCCCATTAGGCAATTGTATATGCTCACGCCGAACAGTAAGCCAAGGTTCCTGAAAGAGATATTCGCTTTTTAATACTTTCCAGGCTTTATCGTCAATTTTGTTGTTCATTATTGTAGTTTGTTTATAGTTTGTCTCATATAAAATCTTTTCGCATGGGCGAAAATGCATCTAATACTGCGCCTTTTTCCATACAGATAAGTCCGTGAATGGCTCCGGAAGGCACGTAAAAGCCGTCACCTTGCACAAGTTCCTGCTTTTTCCCATCTATAGTAACCTCAAATCTGCCGCTCTCTATATACGACGATTGCACATGTGGATGACTGTGCATATTGCCGATACTTCCTTTTTCGAAAGATACCTTTACTAGCATCAGTTCATCATTATATCCCAGTATCTGCCTGGTAACACCCTCTCCGACAGTTTCGGTTATTATATCTTTTTGTAGAATGAATTCTTTACTTTCTTTCATACTTTAAGCAATTCCAATATTATTTTTCTAATACTATAACATTCATAAGGATACCTTTCAGTGGCTTATCCTTCTCATTTGTTTTCACGTTCTGTATTTTGTCTACAACATCCATGCCTTCCATCACTTCTCCAAATACCGTATATTCATTGTCCAGATGCGGCGCACCTCCTCTGGTCTTATAATATTCACGTTGTTCCTCACTATATGTTATTTCCGGCTTCTGTGTATTTGCCTGCTCTTCGGCTTCCGACAGCATCTTATTTTTCAATTCGGTTATGGCTGAGCGATCACCGGTTTTATACAAAGCTTTGATTGTGTCCATATTCGCTGATTGCAATCGGTTGTAGATGCTTTGTTTCAAGCGTTCGAAACGTGTTTTTTCCAGCTCATTCAATTTATTATCGAAAGTCAACTCGCCAGTAACGATATAAAACTGCGAAGCATCAGAAGCCTTTGTCGGATTTTCAGCGTCACCCCAGCGGGCTGCGCCCAGTGCTCCCCGTTTATGATAATGAAGTGGGAATTTTATTTCGGAAGGGATGGTATCTCCCATCGTTTTATCTTCGGGAATAGAGTCTCCGTCAGCTATATTGCGGGTTTTGGGGTCACCACCTTGGATCATAAAATCCTTTATTACCCTGTGAAATGTCAGATCTTTATAGAAACCCTCTTTGGCCAATCTGAGAAAATTGTCTCTATGGATGGGCGTTTCGTTATACAATTTGATTTTTATATTGCCATAGCTGGTCTGTAATAGCACGACAGGTTCTTTGGGTTTGTTACTGCACATAGTTATTGTTAATAGGATTATAGGTATAAACCAAAGTTTTTTCATATCGGTTTCTTTAAATCAGGTACAAATGTACTCATTCTTAAAATAAGTCATAATAATATGTACTCATCCTTTCCATCGATTTTGTCATATCAAAGCCTGTCTCTTCCGCTTTCTTCCTCATGTCCACTTCATTATCGAATACTTCCGCCTGTTTTGTCGCAAAATGGAATATAACATATTTTATTTCGGTCTTGGAATGCGATACAGTTTTTGCCAGCAGCATATTTTTATCGAAAGCAAAAAATGTGAGGTTGGAGAGTATATTTTTAGCCTTGTTTTTCTCCTTGACTATATTTTTTATGCCACTTTCATCATCCAGAGAACCATATTCCATATCGTCTATGGCATTTATAGAATAAGGATATATCAGCGGAATGCGGTAGCTGTCCCTGAATCCGGCATACGTAAAATATGTTTCCGGAATGATGGAGTCGGTCGGCTGCATTGCTTTCAGGCTGTTCATATAAGGTGAATCGCCATAATACATAGTATATGCATCGGCGATGGATTCTACAGCCTGTTCTTTTATTTCTGGTACTTTTTCAATAACGGTATTTACTCCTTTATATACCAGATAGATCCCACAAAAGATGGCGAGTATAAAGAAAAGAATTGCCAGCAGGCAACCCGTGTCGCGGCTCTTTTTATTACTCCATTTTACAATAGCCCAGAATATCGCCACTATCATAAACAATCCAGACAAAAGAGTAACTACCAGAAGAATCAAACCTTTTATAACCATAATTCATAATTTTTTATTTCTATTCCGGATATTCTTAGAAACAAAAATAGCTAAATATTATCATATGAGTATCTTTTGAACAAGGCAAACGGTTTCTTGGTTATCAATCAAAAATACTCTCATGCAAAAATGCTAAAGTGCAAAAAGTAACAGATATATTAGTTAACAGTCATCAGTTAGCAGTTAACAACTTGTATCTTGTTTACTCGTGCCTTTCTTCAAAAGGTAACACATGTAACAGTTTTTTATCCTTTGTGATTTCCTTCGTGTATTTGGTGGCTAAAACTCTTTACCGCAAGGTACACAGATAGTTATACGAAAGGTGCTATATAAAAGGTAACAAAGGTAACAGATATATTAGCAAACAGTCAACAGTTAGCAGTCAACAATATTTCACGCAGAGACGCTAAGGCGCAAAAGGTAACAAAGGTTACACTTTTTTACTTATTACTTTTACCTTCATTGTAAGCCCCCCCTTCGGGGTTTGAGGGGGCTATCAATCTTTCAAAGAGCTAATAGCTATCAGCTAACGGCTAAAAGCTATATACATAGATAAACTTCTCCCCAAAAGATAAAACCCCATGCGTTTGCCCCGATGTTTTGAAAGAATAAAAACCGAATAGCATCTTTTGTTTTTCATAATTTAGTAAATTGTACTAGATTTGCATATACAAAAAATGAAATATGGCAAAATACGGAAGAATACTCCTGAAGTTAAGCGGTGAATCCCTGATGGGTCAACAGCAATATGGTATAGATGTTAACCGGCTGAACTCTTATGCCGAACAGATAAAATCTGTTGCAGATATGGGCGTTCAGATTAGCATTGTTATAGGAGGAGGAAATATTTTCCGAGGATTGAGTGGAGCCTCGAAAGGTTACGACAGGGTGAAAGGCGACCAGATGGGTATGTTAGCGACAGTTATTAATAGCCTGGCTTTAAGTTCGGCATTAGTTGCCATTGGTCAAAAAGCCAGAGTGCTGACAGCTATACGCATGGAACCTATCGGCGAAATTTACAGTAAATGGAAAGCTATTGAAGCCATGGAAAATGGCGAAGTTGTTATTCTTTCATGCGGTACAGGTAATCCATTCTTTACTACAGATACCGGCTCGTCTCTGCGTGGGATAGAAATAGAGGCTGACGTTATGCTCAAAGGAACACGTGTCGACGGCGTATATACTGCAGACCCGGAGAAAGACCCGACTGCGACTAAATTTGAGCGTATATCGTATGACGAGGTTTACACTCGCGGGCTGAAAGTGATGGACATGACAGCAACCGTGATGTGTAAAGAAAATAACCTACCCATCGTTGTCTTCGATATGGATACTCCAGGTAATCTGGAACGGCTGATGAAAGGCGAGAATATAGGTACTTATGTGCATGCGTAGATACTAAGTATTTCTAGTCTTCCTAAAGAGATGGCAATGACCTTTTATCTTATTTTGCAAATCTTGAAATTATTAAATCTTGAATTAAAAATCGGCGTAAGCCAAATATAAATTATGGCAGCAGACCTAAAACAAATCGGACAAAAAGCAGAAGAGAAAATGCAGGCTTCTGTAGAGTTTCTTGACGAAACTCTATCCCGTATACGTGCGGGAAAAGCAAATCCCCATATCCTGGATGGGATAAAACTTGAATATTACGGCTCACTTACCCCACTTAGCGGCGTAGCAGCTATTAATACACCGGATGCACGGACTATTGTCATTCAACCATGGGAAAAACAAATGTTGAAAGAGGTGGAGAAAGCTATTCTTAACTCCGACGTGGGCATTACTCCTGATAATAATGGGGAGATTATCCGCCTATCTATTCCTCCTTTGACTGAAGAGCGACGTAAGCAATTGGTAAAACAAGCCAAGCAAGAAGCGGAGGACGCAAAAGTAAGTATCCGCAATGCGCGCCGCGATGCTATCGATTCAATCAAAAAGTCGGTAAAAGACGGGGTTGCAGAAGATATGGCTAAGGATGCGGAAAATGATATGCAGAAACTTCACGATAAATACATTAAGAAAATCGACGATGTATTTGCTCTGAAAGAAAAAGAAATATTGACAGTATAAAATAATAAGCAAATTCGGAGATTAGCAGATTCGGAAATGGGCAAATCGAGTTTAAAATTTACTAATTTGCTAATCTCCGAATCTGCTTATTTGCTAATTGATATATGAATGGTCTTGTAATAAAAAATACGGGTAGTTGGTATCTGGTTCGTACCGATGACGGGAAAAATATCGAATGTAAGGTGAAAGGAAATTTTCGCCTGAAGGGTATACGCAGTACCAATCCTATCGCAGTAGGGGACAGGGTCAGCATTGTTGAAAACAATGAGGGTACCGCTCTGATAACCGAAATAGAAGATCGGAAGAATTATATTATCCGCCGTTCTTCCAATTTATCAAAGCAATCCCATATCCTGGCAGCGAACATAGACCTGTGCTTTCTTATCGTTACAATCAATCATCCGGTGACATCCACCGTCTTTATCGACCGGTTTCTTGCCGCGGCAGAAGCCTACCGGGTTCCCGTGAATCTTATATTTAATAAAACGGATATCTATACGGAAGATGAAACCGAGTATATGGATGCCCTGATTGGTTTATACAATCATATAGGTTATCCGGGTCTCAAAATATCAGCTTTAGAAAAAGAAGGGATAGAAGCTCTGCGAGAAAAGATAGAAGGGAAGATAACTTTGTTTTCCGGACATTCAGGCGTAGGGAAGTCTACTCTGATTAATACCCTTATCCCCGATACAGGCCTGAAGACCGGAGCGATATCCGGATATCATGGCAAAGGGATGCATACAACCACTTTTTCCGAAATGATAGAGCTATCTCAGGGCGGTTTTATAATAGATACTCCCGGTATCAAAGGCTTTGGTACGGTGGATATGGAGAAGGACGAGATCTTTCATTTCTTTCCCGATATTTTCAAGTTTTCGAAAGACTGCCGTTTTCACAATTGTATTCATATTAATGAGCCGGATTGTGCGGTGAGGGCTGCTGTAGAAAAGCATTATATAAGCGAGAGCCGCTACAAGTCGTACCTCAATATGATGGAAGAGGAAACTGACGAGAAGTACAGGAAATAGCCTGACGCATTAAATAATGGGGCTTTAAAAATTTAAGTAACAGGAAGTATTTAATGATATATTTCGAATTATAACTACCTTTAGCAGTTGTACTTATCAAAGCAATAAAAAGGTCCGCGACCTTATAATCTTTGTATTCCATCAAAATAACCTGACACATATGAAATGGAGATTCGACTTAAAGTCTTTTATCATTTTTCTTATTATATTTGTAATAGAGGTACTTATCGCAAAATTTGTCGATGACAGCTTTATCCGTCCGTATGGAGGAGATATTCTGGTTGTTATTCTTATGTATTATTTTGTGAAGACCTTTGTTGAAACGAAAATTGTTTATATCATTACAGGTGTCGTTTTATTTGCTTACCTTGTAGAAGCAGGGCAATATTTACATTTAGTGGAAATACTGGGTATGCAGGATAATAAAATAATGCGTGTAGTTATCGGTTCCTCATTCAGTTGGATGGATATACTCTGTTATACGATTGGAGGAGTCATTTGCTATTTGATAGACAGAGAAAAATGATCAGGTTATGCTACAACAACGGAGGAAAGATTTTTTAATGCGGCTTTTGGAAGAATTCATGAAAAAGTTGCAGCAACTTACAGACAACAGAGAAAAACTGAGCAATTCGGAGCAGAAAGATATATTGAATGAATG
Organism: uncultured Dysgonomonas sp.; assembly: GCF_900079725.1. Lineage (NCBI taxonomy): Bacteria > Pseudomonadati > Bacteroidota > Bacteroidia > Bacteroidales > Dysgonomonadaceae > Dysgonomonas > uncultured Dysgonomonas sp. The sequence goes on along the minus strand of NZ_LT599032.1, from coordinate 1,479,342 downwards.
CTTTACTTTCTTTTCCACCAATTTTCATACATCAATTGCTGACGACTCGGATATATTGATTGAAAAGATAAATGACCGGGATTTGCTCGAACAGTATCCGAAACTCTTAATGATGCGCTATGACTTGTCGGAAGAGAAGAGTAAAACAGATTTGCATAGAGCTCTCGCTGTTATCGAATATCTGCAGAATACAGATGTGACCTACTCTTGGGATAGGGTAGTCCTACGTGAAGATATTCTTCATCGCCTCGACAATAACGATTAAATTTAAAAGGTGTGAATGCCTAGAACTCATATTTTATTATAACTTTGGTGCAATAAGCTATTTGTGAGCCAATGGAATCGATGGAAGCTACAGATAATCTAATTCTTATTTTCCAAATTCTGTATGTAGTTACAGCATTAGGTACGATGATAGTTGTCATCTCGGAAAACAGGAACCCCTTGAAAACTATTTCATGGGTACTTATCTTATTGCTATTACCTTTGGTCGGACTCATTATCTATTATTTTTTTGGAGAGGATAGTCGCAAACAGCGCCTTATCTCTCATAAGATGTACAAGAAACTTAACCGCCGTTCTATAGGCCGCAAAGAATTATTAGAGACGCTGAATCCGCCCGCCGAACATAAAGGATTGGTAAATCTTCTGAACAGATTAAAGGGCGCGCCCTTATATGGTGGGAGTGATGTTACTTTTTATTCGAGTGGTATAGCAAAATTTGATGCTCTTTTCGAGGAACTTGAAATAGCCCGGAAGCACATCCACATACAGTATTATATTTTCCTTGATGATGAGATCGGGCAAAAAACTCGCGATATTCTTGTGCGTAAAGCAGCAGAAGGAGTAGAAGTGCGTCTTATATATGACGATGTAGGATCATGGAAAGCTAAACGTCGTTTCTTTAAGGAAATGCAGGCGCAGGGCATTGAAGTTCAGCCATTCCTTAAAGTGGCATTTAAGTTTTTAACGAGCCGGGTTAACTATCGTAATCACAGAAAAATTGTAGTTATAGACGGTAAAGTAGGATTTGTAGGAGGAATGAATATTGCCGACAGATATATTAACGGGGTGAGCTTCGGGACTTGGCGCGACAGTCATATTAAGATAGAAGGTAAGGCTGTAGCTGGATTACAGACATCTTTTCTGATAGACTGGTACTCTTCCCGTAAAGAATTTCTGGCTTCCGATACATATTACCCTGTCTTGGAAAGTAAGGGCGATAATCTGATGCAACTTGTTACCAGTGGACCCGTAGGCCCGTTTAAAGATATTCATCTCGGCATTTTGCAGGCGATATCCAATGCAAAGGAATGCATTTATATTCAAACTCCTTATTTTGTACCCACCGACGCATTATTGCTTGCTCTTCAGATGGCATCGATGCGCGGAGTAGATGTAAGGCTGATGCTTCCGCGGCATTCAGATACTACATTTGTGCATATCGCATCTATGTCATACCTGAAGGATGTACTGGATGCAAAAGTAAGTGTGTTTTTCTATGAAGCCGGATTCCTGCATTCAAAGTTGATGGTTATTGATAATTCTCTGACGATAACCGGTTCGGCAAATATGGATGTGCGGAGTTTTGAGCATAATTTTGAAATAGACGCATTTATATATAATGAAAATACTTGTGATGCGGCAAAGGATATATTCTTCAGAGATATGGAGCAATCCTCTCTTTTATCGGCCGAAGAATGGGATAAAAGGTCGAGATTCGAGAAATTTAAAGAATCGGTTATGCGGCTATTTTCCCCGTTGTTATAATTCAAGTCTTATAAAAATAGAATGAAGAAGAAACTATTTATATTGTGTTTAAGCTATCTGATTACTTTTGCCGTAAATGCTCAGAAAATAAGCATATTTCTCCCCGAACAGTCGAATAAGGAGTATGTATTTATCCTAAGTAAAGGTATAAAGCAGGATACGATTCAAAGAGGGACGCTTTCTTTTGCCGGTGATGTGACAATTAACATACCGGAAAAAGAAAAAAAATATGCAGGGATGGGATCACTCCAGGTAAAAGATTCCAGACCATTGAATATAATCGTTAATCATGAAGATCTTAGCGTAAGGCAAGATCCAAACCAGAAATATATATTCAAAAATTCGCCGGAAAATGAATATTTATATTCTGTTATACAAGAAGGCGCCCGACCGGCTCAGGACACAACTCTTTATGCTTCATCTTTTATCGAATTGGTTCGTTATATGCAACAATTGAACAGGTTGGCTACTCAGGGCGGAAGCCTTATGGATAAAGCTAATGCCCGTTTGTATGCGTTAAATCAACTTGATGTGGATAAACTCTACACCAGCGGTATATGGTATAATATTATAGACGGATTGACCCGGTTGACAGCCGATCAGCAGTTGATGGCCGAAGATATGGTGCGTCTGATGAAGCGTATAAAATCGCAAGAGGCTTTTGAACATCTTGCTAATAACTTAATTCTCATAACCGAACAATACGGATGGGATGATGCATTCGATATTATAGTACCCTATATAGAAGAGTCGGGGAGAATAGCTGTCCCGCAAGGTCGAATATTTGATGCGTTTGCATTAGCTAAAGTTCGTAAAGGGACACTCGCCCCGGTTTTGGAGGGTCTGTCGCCATCATTAATAGAGGCAGGATATAGCCGTACATTATTAGTTTTTTATCAACCCGATTGTGAAAATTGCCATACCCAAATAGAACGATTAATAAGTGATTATCCAAAACTAAAGGAGCAAAATGTACGCATAGTTTCCATATCTTCGGATACTAATAAGGATATGTTTGCTGAAGATGTAAAGCATTTCCCATGGCCTGATTCGGACAAGCTCTGTGATTATAGAGGCTTTGCCGGTATTAACTTTGTCAGATATGGGATAATGAGTACTCCTACATTCTTTTTGTTGGATAAGGATGGGGTGGTAATAAAACGCTATGCTTTAGTTACAGACATTGATTTCAATACCAGCCTGAAAGGAGAAAAATGAAGTTTTTTCACCAAAATAAAGATATTTTTATTTGTATTAGTTAAAAAAACTATATCTTTGTGGCTTGTATGTTCTGTTTGGATAACTGGACTTAGATTTATAGAGTTAAAGAATAATTATTGAAATAGTAAATCTTAATAAGTTATTTATTAAGTAGTTTATATGAGCAAAAAAGTTGCACTCATCACAGGCGTTACAGGACAAGATGGAGCATATCTATCTGAATATTTGATAAAAAAGGGCTATACAGTCCATGGTATTAAAAGAAGGTCATCTTTGTTTAATACAGACCGTATAGATCATTTGTATCAAGATCCGCATGATGAGAACCGAAATATGATACTTCATTATGGAGACATGACGGATAGTATGAATCTTACTCGTATTATTGGTGATGTTCAGCCTGATGAGATTTATAATCTTGCAGCGATGAGTCATGTGAAGGTTAGTTTCGATACTCCTGAATATACAGCTAATGCCGATGGAATAGGTCCTCTCAGGGTTTTAGAAGCAGTTCGTTTATTAGATCTGACAGAAAAAACCAGGATATATCAGGCATCAACATCCGAATTGTATGGATTGGTGCAGGAGATACCGCAGAAAGAAACAACGCCATTTTACCCTAGAAGTCCCTATGCAGTTGCAAAATTGTATGCATATTGGATTACAGTAAACTATAGAGAGGCATATGGTATGCATGCCAGTAATGGAATTCTGTTCAATCATGAATCTCCATTGAGAGGCGAAACTTTTGTAACAAGAAAAGTTACCCGTGCTGTTTCACGTATAGCTCTCGGGCTTCAGAAGAAAGTATATATGGGGAATTTATCTAGCAAAAGAGACTGGGGACATGCTAAAGACTATATAAAAGCCATGTATCTTATTCTTCAGCAAGATACTCCCGACGATTATGTAATTTCTACAGGAGTAACTACAACGATCCGCGACTTTATAAAAATGTCATTTATGGAGTTGGGTGTTGAAGTAGAGTTTAAGGGAGAGAATGAAAAAGAAGAAGGTTATATTATTAGTATAAATGACGATATTTTCTCTAAAGTCGTTGGTGAAGAATATTTATCTTCCTTTAAGAAAAGAGTAGGAGAAGTTGTTGTCGGTGTTGATCCGGCCTATTTTCGTCCCACAGAAGTTGAAATATTAATTGGAGATAATACTAAAGCCAGAACTAAGTTAGGATGGGAACCAACCTATGACCTTAAGGCTCTTTGTCAGGATATGGTAGTACATGATATTGAACTGATGAAGAAAGAGGAGTTCTTGAAAAATGGTGGATATCGGATTTTGAATTACTTTGAGTAAGCAGGAACGGTAGATAATAAATGATAGAAAAAGACGCTAAAATATATATAGCCGGACACAGAGGGTTAGTTGGCTCTGCAATTCTCAGAAATCTGAAGAATAAAGGATATACTAATTTTATATTAAAAACCTATGCAGAACTAGATCTGACTAGTCAAACGGAAGTAGCCGATTTTTTTGCAAAAGAAAAACCAGAATACGTCTTTTTAGCAGCGGCTAAAGTTGGGGGTATAGTGGCTAATAATACATATCGCGGTCAGTTTATATATGAAAATTTGATGATTCAGAATAATGTTATTCATCAATCATATGTAAATAATGTGAAAAAATTAGTATTTTTGGGCAGTTCTTGTATTTATCCGAAAGAAGCATTTCAGCCGATGTCTGAAAATGTTCTGCTGACAGGACCTTTGGAATATACAAACGAACCGTATGCTATAGCGAAAATCGCAGGATTGAAAATGTGTGAGAGTTATAACATTCAGTATAATACAAATTTTATAGCTGTAATGCCCACAAATCTGTACGGACCGAATGATAACTTTAATTTGGAAACCTCTCATGTCCTGCCTGCTATGATTCGCAAGATTCACTTAGGGAAGTGTCTCGAAGTAAGTGCGTGGGATATAATAAGGAAGGATTTTGACTTACGCCCGATAGAAGGTATAACAGGACAGTCTTCAGAAGAAGAGATTCTTAATATTATGTGTAAATATGGTGTTAAGAAAGTTGGAGATAAAGTTCAGGTTGAGTTATGGGGTTCAGGAAAACCTATGCGGGAATTTCTCTGGAGTGACGAAATGGCTGATGCAACTGTTTTTGTAATGGAGTCTGTAAACTTTTTAGACTTAATTAGTGTTATAGAAGGTAAAGAAATCCGAAATACACATATTAATGTGGGGACAGGTGTTGAAATATCGATAAAAGATGTCGCGAATATTATAAAAAAAGTAGTGGATTTTTCAGGAGATCTGTGGTTTAATACAGAAAAACCTGATGGAACTATGAGAAAATTGTCAGATGTCTCTAAGTTGAATTCATTGGGATGGAAACATAAGGTTGAAATAGAAGATGGATTAAACCGGATGTATTCGTGGTACAATAAATATATAGTAGATTAATAAATAGTGTTTAATTATAATTTAAAAGATTGATTATGAAAAAAGTAAGTTTACTTTTAGTTTTAGTTTTTGCGGCTATTACTATTTCTGCTCAGGAGAGTGGATTTAGCACAAAAGCTGGCCGTAAAGCAACTTTTGCGCGTAATGGTTTTTGGGACAATTGGTTTATTGGATTTGGTGCTGGAGCTAATTTTGTACAAGGCGATAGCAACAAAGATGCAGATTTCCTGAATCGTCTTACAGTTGCTCCAACTATTCAGGTTGGTAAATGGTACAACCCTTATATTGGAGGCCGTTTGAAATTCCAAGGAGGTTCTTTGCACAATTTCCAAAACAATGCTACAGACATGATTCATAACAAATATTTCGCTGTAGAAGCTGATGTTATGTGGGATGTTACTAACTATTTAGGAAAGTACAACGAAAAACGTGTTTATAGCCTTATCCCTTATGTAGGTATCGGTGGTGCTATCGGTTGGGACTACAAATTGGATGACAAAACACATCCGGGAGGAAAACAAAGAAACTTCACTATCAACGGTGGTATCATCAACAAATTCAAATTTTCTGAAAGAGTAGCTTTGGATATCGATTTGTCTGCGATGTTGCTTAAAGAAGCTTTCAACCACGGAGGAGAAAACTCTTATGATGGTTTGGTGGCTGCTTCTGCCAGCTTAGTATTCAAAGTAGGTAAGAAAACTGATTTCTCTGAAGCTTTATTGATGGATCAAGGTCTTATCGATGACTTGAATGGTCAGATCAACAAACTTCGTCAGGAAAACGACAGACTTCGTAACCAACCGGCAAAAGAAGTTATCAAGGAAGTTGTTAAAGACTGTCCTAAATGTCCTGAAACTAAAGGTTCATTCGTGTCTAACGTAGTGTTCTTCCGTCTAGGTAGTGCTAATATTGACAAGAACCAAGAAGTTAGCATCTTTAACACAGCTAAATATCTTCAAGATAATCCTAGCGCTAAAGTTAAAGTTGTAGGTTATGCAGACAAGAAAACAGGTACTCCTTCTATCAATGAAAAACTTTCTGAAAAACGTGCTAAGAATGTAGCAAACGAGTTGATCAAGAAATACAACATCGATAGCAACCGTGTAACTGTAGAATGGAAAGGTGACACAGTACAACCATATGCTGAAAATGCATGGAACCGTGTTGCAATTTTCGTAGCTCAATAATCTGAGTCAGAAATATAGAAAAAGAGAGTAGGATTCCTACTCTCTTTTTTTATGTCTTTTTCAGTATAAAGTAATTAAAGGAAGCAATGTCCTTTTAGAAACAGAGTCTGCTAAGTTTAGTCGCTAATATGTAGACAGTCATGTTCCTCTATATCTGCAAAAAATAAGACCCGGACTAGATGTTAGCCGGGTCTCTTTTTTTATAACTAAATGTATAACGTCTTCTTATTCTGCATTTTCGGTTTTAATAGCTGCTTTCTCTTCAACAGTCTCTTCTTCCTTCTCGAAGTCGATATTTGCATTAATAAGAATGTTATACCATCCGATTATCTTCTTAATGTCGGTCGGATATACACGGTCCCTGTCGAAGTCAGGAAGTATCTCTAGGAAATATTTCTTCATTTCATCAGGTTTTGCACTGGTACTGATAGAAGCTTTCTCTCCGTTTTCTTTTTGTTTGATGGATGTCAGAATGCCTTTCAAAGGGGCGTCATCTGTTTCGGTATAGATAGATATATCTCCAAGGGATACAACTTTGTCTCGTGCATGGATGGGCATTTTCTTGCCATCGACCAATGACTCTACGATAACCATATTCTTAGCACTCGAAATAAGTTTGTACAACCCCGGTTTACCGGAAACGGATAAGATTGTTTTTAACATAACAATTTAGTTTAGTTTTAGTATTATTATTGTTTTATTCTTTCAGTCAAGCGACAAAAATAATGCTAAAGCTACTAATAACCATATTTACTATATAGAAAAATATCAAAGTATTTGTTAAGATATTAAAATACAGAGTATTTGCTTTCAGAATATCTTTTTATATACATGGCAATAAGGTTTTGTGCCCTTATGCTCATAATATTGCTGGTGATAATCCTCTGCTTTCCAAAATGTAGATAACGGTTTTAGCATAGTAGCAACCTTATATCCTTTACCCTCCAGTATTTTTATATACTTTTCTGCTACTTCTTTTTCGCTTTGATCGGTATAGAATATACAGGAAAGGTATTGCGGGCCTATGTCGGGCCCTTGGCCATTTGTTTGGGTAAAGTCATGCGTTTCGAAGAATAACTTCACCAAATCTTCGTAAGTGGTCTTAGACGTGTCGTATTCCACCTCGGTTGTCTCTAGATGCCCTGTGTTCTTCTGGCAAACCTGCTCATAACTCGGGTGGTCTACATGCCCGCCCATAAAGCCAACAGATGTATGCGCTACACCTTTGGCCTTCATAAAATAATACTCTGTGCCCCAAAAGCAACCTGAGGCAAAATAAGCTTTCTTAATCATTTTATTTTCTTCCGGGATAAATTTTAGAGAAATAGAATTAACACAATGTCTTGTTTCTTTGGCTGTGAACCCCTCATTGAGGAACACATGCCCGAGATGTGCCCCGCAATTGTTGCAGACAATCTCGGTACGCATTCCATCAGCATCGGGTACACGCTTTACCGCTCCTTTTATTTCGTCATCGAAGGAAGGCCATCCGCAATGCGAATCGAACTTGTCTGATGAATTATATAACGGAGCATTACATCTTTTGCAGACATATACGCCTTTTCGTTTATTATTTATATATTCACCTGTATATGGTGCTTCAGTCCCTTTGTGGAGAATTACATGTTCTTCCTCGGGTGTTAGTTTATTGTAATTCATATGTTCATTATTTATTTTGTTTTGGCTCCGGATACATGATATTCCCATCAGAGCTATGCAGAATAAGTATATCAACCGTTTCATGTTTATTATTTCTTTCTGTAATAGTTATAAAATGCGAATAACTTTCTTCTTTTCAGATACGATAGATCATACATCTGGGAATAAGCTTCCCGTTCGAATGAGATGTTCTCATATGCTTTTAATCTGTTTTTATATTGTATCAGCCGTATGAGCCATTCCAGTATGTAACATAGATAAAATAAAATGATCAGCATCTCCAGCATTTGCCGGGTGTGAATCCGTTCATGATTCTTTTCGGCCTCACTCAATGCACCATAGTCCTTACGTACAATAATTAGCCCGAGCAGATTAATTGCGCCGAAGTCTTTTGGTGGAAAATGTTTACTATATATTATTTTCATCTTGGTTTTGTCCAACAAAAATATCTTCGAAAGCAAATGTTCACAAGTTTTTTGAGGCAAATTTTGTTAAAGGCTATATTTTGAATAACTTTCGCTCTCTTTAAAACAAATCAGTATGGAATTAGTTTATGCCTCTATTATACTAGTATTGGCAATTGTGCTTGTCCTCTTTATGCAAAAAGGAAATAAGCAGCGTGAGCAGGAGTTGAAGAATGAAATCAACCGTTTGTCGGCAGATAAAGATGCTATACAAAAAGAGCAAATGGATAAAATTCGCGAAATAGCCGAAACAAGGGCTTTGTTGCAATCGAAAGATGAGCAGCTGCGCCTTCAACAGGAAGAACTTCTCAATACCCGAGCCCAACTCAATAAGGACTTCCAGATATTGGCCAATCAGATACTGGAAGAGAAAACGCTTCGCTTCACGGATATGAACAGGTCGAATATGGAAGCCATACTGAAGCCTTTGAATGAAAAACTCGTAGAATTTAAAGTGAAAGTAGAGGAAACCTATGATAAAGAATCCAAGCAGCGTTTTTCTCTGGAAGAGCGTATACGAGAACTTGTCGCCCTTAACAATCAGATAAGCGAAGATGCCAATAATCTGACTAAGGCCTTAAAAGGCAATAATAAAATACAGGGAAACTGGGGTGAGATGATACTCGAATCTATTCTTGAAAAGTCCGGGCTAAAAAAAGGGGAAGAGTATTTCACTCAGGAATTCATTGTGGACGAGAATGGCAGCCGCATCCGGAATACGCAGGATAAATATATGCAACCCGATGTTGTCGTGGTATATCCGGGAGGACGGAAAATAATTATAGATTCTAAAGTGTCCCTGAGCGCTTATGTCAAGTATGTGGAGGCGGACTCTGACGATGTTAAGCTGATAGCGGAGAAAGAACATGTAATATCCATCAAGCAGCATATAGATGAACTGAGCCAGAAATCGTATCAGGACTATGTAGAGTCTCTCGATTTTGTAATGATGTTTATCCCTAACGAACCTGCATATATACTAGCAATGCAGCTTGATTCTACTCTGTGGGATTATGCCTACCGCAAGCGTATCTTACTGATTAGCCCGACTAATCTGATTGCATCATTGAAGGTTGTTTCCGACTTGTGGAAACGGGAGTATCAGAGCCGTAATGCCATTGAGATTGCCAAGCGTGGCGCTGCACTCTACGATAAATTTGCAGGCTTTGTGGATACCCTCCAGGATGTAGGGAAGAATATAGAGCGTTCTCAAAAGTCGTATGATAAAGCTTTCTCCCAGTTAAAAGAAGGTAATGGGAATCTGATGCGTCAGGCAGAAATGCTTAAAGAATTGGGAGTTAAAGCACAAAAAGAACTTCCGGACGGTAATGTGTAGTTAAATATTGCTAATTTTCGAAAGAAAAACATCGAAATATGTTTTATAACATAAAAATCCATTATCTTTGTACTGTGTTTTTCATGGTATTAGATTTAAGGTTAACAATGAAGATTGGTTGTCGGGATGACAACCTTTTCTTATTTTATAGAAGTGCCTAAATCTATATATATCTTGATTTTAGTCGAAAAGTTGACAAACTTTACACTTTTACCCCTTTTTTATCTGTTATCTTTACCCCAATATTTATAATTCAGGAATTAGATGTCAAAGAACCTTTGATATATAGATAAAGAATTCCGAAAATAATAACTGTCTGTATTTTATAAGATGTATCCATGAATTACGCATAGTATAGGAATTGGTATGTATAAGAAAGCGCACATCTTAATTCGTATTAATGTAAAGAAATAACTATCTTTGCGCCAATAAAAATCGCAATAAAAACCCGGTTATGGAATACAATTTTAAAGAGATTGAAAAACGTTGGCATCAGTATTGGATCGACAACAAAACCTACAAAGTAACGGAAGATAAGAACAAACCAAAATATTATGTACTCGATATGTTTCCTTATCCTTCAGGAGCAGGCTTACATGTCGGTCATCCACTGGGGTATATCGCCTCTGATATTTTCTCTCGATACAAACGTTTGAAAGGCTTCAATGTCCTTCATCCGATGGGCTATGATGCTTATGGGCTTCCTGCTGAGCAATATGCCATACAGACAGGTCAGCATCCGGCTGTTACCACAGCGCAGAATATAAACCGTTACCGTGAACAACTGGATAAGATAGGCTTCTGCTTCGACTGGAGCCGTGAAATTCAGACATGCGATCCCAGATATTATAAATGGACACAATGGGCATTTATACAGATGTTCAACAGCTATTATTGCTATGATGAAGATCAGGCTCGTCCCATAACTGAGTTGGTCGAGGCCTTTGAACAAGTAGGTACGACCGGCATGAATATAGCTTGCAGCGAAGAGTTGCAATTTACCGCGGATGAATGGAAAGCATATTCTGAAGAGAAAAAACAGGAAATATTGCTTAACTACCGTATCGCATATCGCAGCGAGACCAAAGTAAATTGGTGTCAGGCTCTAGGTACGGTATTGGCTAACGATGAGGTCATCAATGGCTTGTCGGAGCGTGGCGGATATCCTGTCGAACAGCGTTTGATGCGCCAGTGGAGCTTGCGTGTATCGGCTTATGCCCAGCGTTTGCTTGACGGTTTGGAGAAGATAGACTGGAGTGAATCCATCAAAGAAACTCAGCGCAACTGGATCGGGCGAAGCGAAGGGGCAGAGATGCAATTCAGCGTGAAAGACTCTGATGTGAAATTCGATATCTTCACCACCCGTGCCGATACTATCTTCGGGGTTACCTTTATGGTGCTTGCTCCTGAGTGCGATTATGTATCTCAGGTAACCAAACCGGAACAAAAAGCGGAAATTGAGGCTTATATACAAGCGACTAAACGCCGTACAGAACGTGATCGCCTGATGGATAAAAAGATATCCGGCGTATTTACGGGATCATATGCTATAAATCCGTTGAACGGTAAAGAAATTCCTATCTGGATATCGGATTATGTGCTTGCCGGATACGGAACAGGCGCAATCATGGCAGTACCCGGACACGATAGCCGTGACCATGCTTTTGCGAAGCATTTCAATTTGCCTATTATTCCGTTGATAGAAGGTTGTGATGTGTCGGAAGAAAGTTTCGATGCCAAAGAGGGTATCATGATGAATTCTGGTTTCTTGGATGGCCTGACTGTAAAAGATGCTATCGACAAAGCCCGTGAATATATCAAAGAACATAAGCTAGGACGTATAAAAGTAAATTATCGTTTACGCGATGCTATTTTCTCGCGTCAGCGTTATTGGGGCGAACCATTCCCTGTTTATTATAAAAACGGCTTGCCATATATGCTTCCAATAGATAAATTGCCTTTGGAATTACCGGAAGTGGATAAATATCTGCCGACCGAAACGGGTGAACCACCGTTGGGACGCGCTATTAAATGGGCTTGGGATACAGTAAACAATGTGGTGGTAGAAACATCGAAAATAGATAATAAGACTATATTCCCGCTTGAGTTGAATACCATGCCGGGATTTGCCGGTTCGTCTGCTTACTACCTGCAATATATGGATCCATATAATGCGAAGGAATTGGTATCGAAAGAAAAAGATGAATACTGGCGCAACGTTGACTTGTATATCGGGGGAACCGAGCATGCTACAGGTCACCTTATATACAGCCGTTTCTGGGATAAGTTCTTATATGATATAGAAGTTTCGTGTGAAGATGAACCATTCAAGAAACTGATCAATCAAGGGATGATACAGGGACGTAGCAATTACGTTTACCGTATAAACGGGACAAATACATTTGTGTCCTACAATCTGAAAGATCAGTATGAGGTACAGGAACTTCATGTCGATGTCAACATTGTTAGTAATGATATCCTGGATTTGGAAGCATTCAAAAAATGGAGGCCGGAATATGAAACAGCGGAATTCATTCTTGAAGATGATAAATATATTTGCGGCTGGGCTGTAGAAAAAATGTCCAAGTCGTATCATAATGTCGTTAATCCGGATGATATTGCAGAAAAGTACGGAGCCGATACATTGCGCATGTATGAGATGTTCTTGGGGCCGTTAGAACAGTCCAAACCTTGGGATACGAACGGTATCGACGGGGTGCATCGCTTTTTGCGTAAAACATGGAATCTGTTTTACAAAGGAGATGATTTTGCAGTAACAGATGAACTGCCGACAAAGGAAGAATTAAAATCATTGCATAAGCTGATAAAGAAAGTTTCGGGCGATATTGAAGCATTCTCATTCAATACATCCGTTTCAGCCTTTATGATCTGTGTAAATGAACTGACTGCCGCTAAATGTAGCAAGAGAGTAGTTTTACAAGAGTTTCTTGTCGTTCTTGCGCCATTTGCACCGTTTGTTGCGGAGGAGCTTTGGCGTGCCTTGGATAATACAACTACTATATTCGATGCCGAATGGCCGGTATTTAAAGAAGAATATCTGGCGGAAGATTCGTTCCGTTATGGAGTGGCGTTCAATGGAAAAGTACGTTTCGATATAGAATTCCCGGCCGACGCAGTTCAGGCTGATGTAGAAGAAACTGTATTGAAGCACGAACTTGCTCAAAAGTGGCTTGAGGGGAAAACGCCTAAAAAGATCATCTTTGTACCCAAGAAAATGATAAATGTTGTTTTGTAAAGACATATGAATGCTTTCAGGAAAATAGAAGCTATGCCAAAAAGATATTTGAAAGAATTTTACTGGAAAGATTACATTATCATATCCTTTGGATTGGCGCTTTATGCCGTAGGGCTTATAGGCTTTATTAAGCCGGTAGGGATTGTAACAGGAGGCCTTACCGGTATAGCACTCCTTGTAGAATATGCATCGGGCATTCCGCTTCAGTATACATATTTTTTTACAAACTGTGCATTGTTGCTGGTTGCTTTGAAGTTGCTGGGATTCAAATTTATGATTAAAACCATATATGGTGTAGTCTTACTTACATTTTTCCTGACAATTTGCCAGACCTACATAGTCGAACCTATCGTCAAAAACGAACCGCTTCTGTCGGGCGTTATTGGGGGGATGATGTGCGGCACGGGTATAGGGCTTGTTTTCAGTGCCAACGGTAGCACTGGAGGGACAGACATTGTAGTGGCATTGATTAATAAATATAAGAATATCGCTTTCGGTAGAGGTATGCTTCTTTGCGACTTTATTATTATCTCCTCTTCATACTTCCTTTTTTACGATTATCAGAAAATTGTATATGCCCTGATTGTGATGGGTGTGATGACGTATTGCATTGACATGGTTATTAATGGTTTCCGACAGTCAGTACAGGTACTTATCTTTTCTGAAAAATATGAAATAATAGCTACCGCTATAAATCAGGAATTGAATAGGGGGTGCACTGTTCTGGATGGTACAGGCTGGTATTCTAAGAAACCGACTAAAGTGATCATTGTACTGGCTAAAAGGACTGAGGCTGTAGAAATGTTCCGTCTGATAAAGAGTATAGATGAGAAAGCGTTTATATCTCAAAGTACGGTCCGGGGCGTTTACGGTGAAGGTTTTGATAAGATAAGGACCTGACCTTATGAACTTCAGAGGCAAACATATCATACTCACCGGAGCTTCTTCCGGCATAGGCCGAGAGATGCTAGATATACTTGCTTCATACAACGGAGTGAAGATTCTTGCAGTAGCCCGTCACACAGATAATATAATGGGGGTAGAGGGTGTAGTGTATCCATTTTCTGCCGATGTCAGCTCTTCGAAGGGTGTAGATAGAGTTTTTGAATACGCTCAACAGATATTTGGTAATATCGATATCTTTATAGCCAATGCAGGATTTGCCTATCTGGAAAGACTGCAAACTTCCGATTGGCAGCATATAGAGGAGATATATAGTCTGAATGTATTCTCTCCTATTTATTCATTGGAAAAACTCGTCGCGATCAATAATGGTAGACCGGTGGCTTTCGCCTGTACTATTTCAGGTGCGGGATTAGTTTCCTTACCTGCCTATTCTCTTTATTGCTCCACAAAGGCGGCACTACATCATTTTATACAGACTTACAGGTACGAGAAAGCGAATAATCTCCAATTGACTGCAGTTTATCCCGTAGCTACCCGCACAGACTTTTTTGATAAGGCTACAGGTGAAGAAGATACACCTCTTCCTTTTCCTGTGCAAGATTCGAAGATAGTTGCAAGGAAGTATATAAAAGGTATTGAGAAAGGGAAGAAGAATGTTTATCCGTCTAGCTTATTTCGTTTATCGTACCCTATTGGCAGGGCATTTCCTTTTTGCCTGAAAATATACTCGCTTTTGGAGAGGAAGAAAGTAAGGAAGTGGTTAGGGCTTTAATAGTTCTTTTTTCTTTTTGAATCTTTGGAAGAGTATATAGCCCGTTATTCCTATCATTATTCCGAATATGATCCCTATCATTACATCGAAGGGGTAATGTTTGGCCACATAAATCCGGCTATAGGCAACCACCGCAGCCCATAAAACGGCAAAATAACCATAGAATTTCTTCTTTCGAAAGAAGAGTAGGAAAAATACAGCCATCGTGAAAGTAGTAGCCGAATGCGATGAAAAAAAACTAAAGCTGTTGCTATATTTTTCAATTGCATGAATCGTGCCTTCCCATAATTCGTTATGTATAGGGCGGGGCCGTTCTATAATCAGTTTTATTATGTTTGTAAGCAGCGCGCTGGCTCCGGTGGATAGGAGAAAAAAGAATACACCTGTTTTCTTCCATACGTCTGCTTTGAAGTAGATAAGGGCAGACATGATCAAACAGGCTAATGCCCAGTTTGTATAGGAACTGAGAAAGAGCATGATAGGGTCGAGCCAGTCAACGTGTTTTCCATTGAGGAATAGAAAAAGTTCTTCGTCCCAATACCGTAATTTGTCTAACATAATTGTTCATTTATAATGAATTGGAAATGCAAAGGAAATATATTATGGTTATATCCCATAATAATATTTGTCTCTTTTATTTTTTTTGTAAAAGTTTATCTATGTATATGGCTGATAGCTTTTAGTTGTTAGCTTTTAGCTCTTTGAAATATTGAAATGGCCCCCTCAATCCCCCAATGGGGACTTACAGAGAGGGTAAAAAGTAATAAGTAAAAAAGTGTAACCTTTGTAACCTTTGTTACCTTTTGCGCCTTAGCGTCTCTGCGTGAAATATTGTTGACTGCTAACTGTTAACTGATATATCTGTTACCTTTGTTACCTTTTAACAGTTAGGGGTTACAAGATACTCTGTTTTATTTCACGCAAAGACGCAAAGGCGCGAAGTTTTTACAAGCTATGGATTGTTAACTGTTAACTGAAAAGTGTGTGTAAATTAAATATATTGATGTAAATTTGCATCCGAACATATGGAAGAAACATTCGACATACATCGAGGAAATATAAACGACAGCGAAAAGGAGTTTGAAAATGCCTTGCGCCCACTTACTTTTAATAGTTTCAGTGGACAAAGCAAGGTGGTGGAAAACTTACAGGTTTTTGTCACGGCAGCTAAAATGCGGGGGGAATCACTGGATCATACACTCTTACATGGCCCGCCGGGACTTGGTAAAACCACACTGTCGAATATCATAGCAAATGAATTGGGTGTGGGGTTTAAGATAACTTCGGGCCCAGTATTGGATAAACCTGGAGATCTGGCCGGGCTTCTGACTTCTCTTGAGCCAAACGATGTGCTTTTTATAGACGAGATACACCGTTTATCGCCTGTTGTGGAAGAATACCTCTATAGTGCGATGGAAGACTACCGTATCGATATTATGATAGATAAAGGCCCTAGTGCCCGCTCTATACAAATAGATCTGAATCCGTTCACACTTATTGGCGCCACTACGCGGAGCGGTTTGCTTACAAGTCCGTTGCGTGCCCGTTTCGGTATCAATATGCATCTGGAGTATTACGATATAGAGACACTTACGAATATTATCCTGCGTTCGGCTAATATACTTGATGTCCCTACCTCTAAAGAAGCCGCGGTAGAGATAGCTTCGCGCAGCAGGGGTACTCCCCGTATTGCAAATGCATTGCTACGCCGGGTACGTGATTTTGCTCAGGTAAAAGGTTCAGGTAAGATAGATAAAGCTATTGCGGCCTATTCGCTGGAAGCGCTTAATATTGACAAATACGGATTGGACGAGATAGATAACAAGATTCTCCTGATCCTTATCGATAAATTTAAGGGGGGGCCTGTCGGTATCTCTACTATTGCAACGGCTTTAGGCGAAGACGGAGGTACAATAGAAGAGGTTTATGAGCCGTTCCTTATCAAAGAAGGATTTATGAAACGCACACCCCGGGGGCGTGAAGTCACCGAGCTAGCCTACAAGCATTTGGGGCGGAAACGGGAAAGCGAACAGGGATTCTTATTTTAATTATGAACTATGAGTTATAAGTGGTTTTTACTGATAACTGTTTACTGATAACTGATCTTGAGCTTAGAACTATTTATAGCAAAACGTATCCATTTTAATGGAGAGAAAGGGGAGAAGCGAGCTTCATCTCCTGCCATTAAAATAGCTGTTGCCGGAGTGGCAATAGGCTTGGCGGCTATGATACTGGCTCTATCTATCGTTGTGGGTTTTAAAAAAGAAGTGCGCAACAAAGTTGTGGGTTTTGGTTCCCATATACAAATCACCAATCTGGCAAACAACAGTACTTACGAAACACAGCCAGTATGTGTTAGCCCACAGTTGATAAGCCAGCTTGAAAGTACAGAAGGGGTTAAGCATGTGGAGGTCTTTGCTACAAAGCCTGGTATAATAAAGACTGATAGTGCTTTCCAGGGTGTGGTTTTGAAAGGAGTCGACGCAGATTATGATTGGGATTTCTTTAAACAAAATATGGTTGCCGGTACGGTAATCAGTCCGGATGATACGACTCATGCCAATCAGGCAATTCTGTCTAAGAATATCGCAAGTAAGTTAAATCTGAAGACCGGAGACAGTTTCCTTTGCTACTTTGTGGGGGAGAATATCCGTTTCCGCAAGTTTTACATAACAGGTATATATAGTACAAACTTCGAAGACTACGATAAACTGTTTGTAGTAACGGATGTCAGTCTTATCAAAAGGCTGAATGATTGGGATGATGATGAAGTTAGTGGTATCGAATTGCTTGTAAATGATTATGATAGGTTGGACGAAGTACATCAGCGTGTATTTGTGGATATGATGACCTATCGTGACCATAAAGACAATACTTTCCTTGCCCGTTCCATTAAGGAACTCAATCCAATGATATTTAACTGGCTCGAACTATTGGATATGAATGTCGTGGTTATCATTGTACTAATGTTTGTCATATCTGTTTTTACCATGATATCCGGATTACTGATCATAATCCTTGAGCGGACTAATATGATAGGTATGCTGAAAACCCTCGGCGCGCGTAATTTCAGTATTCGTAAGACCTTTCTGTATGTCTCCTCATTCCTCATTCTGAAGGGCATGTTCTGGGGGAATGTTATCGCTATTGCGATATTAGTGATTCAGAAGAATTTCGGCTTGATAAAGCTCGATCCTGAGACATATTACGTGTCGGAAATGCCGGTAGATATCAATATCTTATATATCTTATTGATTAATATCGGGACATTGATCCTTTCCATTATAGCCATGATAGGGCCTTCTTATCTGATAGCTAAGATTTATCCGGCTAAATCACTAAGATTCGAATAGTAAATCCTTCAAAGGTATTAGAGAGTCGTCAATAAAAATGCCCCGCTTTCTCAGAAAACGGGGCATCCTGTTTATCTTATGGGTTATTTATCCACATTTGGATGCTCCACAGTTTGTACATTTCATACATCCTTCCTGATATACTAAAGTTTCCAGTCCGCACACTGGGCATTTCTGGCCTTTAGCTTCAGTTTCGCTCGGAAGGTATTTTTTGAGGGCGCGTTCCACACCATTTTTCCATGTGTTGATTGTCTCGCTGTTCAGCTCCAGGCCTTGTACCAGTTTCACAACCTGATCGATAGGCATACCATAGCGAAGTACACCGGAGATAAGTTTGGCATAGTTCCAAAATTCAGGGTTGAATTTGCCGTTCAATCCCTCGATTGTGGTTTTGTACCCTCTCTTATTTTTGAACTGGAAGTCATAGGAACGGCTTCCTTCATCATTTAATGTCTTGATAATAGTTCCGTGATTGATATTCTTAGGTAACATCAGACCTTCATCGTCATCCGACAATCCGGTGAATATCTCGTATGGGCGTCCATTATGTAATCCGATGAACGCAATCCATTTTTCTTTATTGTTCTGGAATTTAATAACATCAGCAGCAAGTTCACGAGGGCGCTCCTGTAGAATTTCAGGACGTTCGTAGCAGTCATCACAATTTTCTTCAGCTTCTTTTTTATTGTCGGCAGCAACCAATACTCCGGCACGCGAACCGTCACGGTAAACTGTACAACCCTTACAGCCGCTTTTCCAAGCTTCAATATACAAATCATTGACAAGATCTTCAGATACATCAGATGGCAGATTGATCGTTACACTGATGGAGTGATCGACCCATTTCTGGATACGGCCTTGCATTTTTACCTTTTGCAGCCAGTCAACATCGTTTGAAGTAGCTTTATAATATGGTGATTCGGCTACCATAGCCTCCACCTCTTCATTCGTGTATTTTTTAGATGTAGGATAACCCTTGCTTTCCATCCATGTTACAAATTTATGGTGGAATACGATGTATTCTTCCCATGAGTCGCCATTTTCGTCAACGAAGTCAACACGAACTTCCTTATCATTCGGATTTACTTTACGACGTCGTTTATATACTGGCATAAATACCGGTTCGATACCTGATGTAGACTGTGTCATCAAGCTGGTGGTTCCTGTTGGTGCAACTGTAAGACAGGCTATATTACGGCGTCCGTATTTCTCCATGTCTTTGATTAGCTGTGGATCAACTTCAGCCAAACGGTTAATGAACGGATTTTCCTTTTCACGTTTGAAGTCAAATATCTCAAATGCGCCACGCTCTTTAGCCAGTTCTACAGATGAACGATAGGCTGCAATAGCCAGAACACGGTGTACTTCTTCAGCAAAAGCAGTAGCTTCTTCCGTTCCATAGCGGAGTCCCATAGCTGCAATCATATCTCCTTCAGCTGTAATCCCCACTCCGGTACGACGCCCCTGAAGGGTTTTTGTGCGGATTTTCTCCCAAAGATGTCTTTCAGGCCATCTTACTTCGTCTGTTTCCGGATCGTCATCTATTTTCTGTAATATTTTGTCAATCTTTTCGGTTTCGAGATCAATGATATCATCCATAATACGTTGTGCAAGTCCAACGTGCTTCGAAAATAGTTCGAAGTCGAAATGGGCATCGTCTTTGAACGGGTTTACCACATATGAATATAGATTGATCGCTAGCAGGCGGCAGCTGTCGTAGGGGCAAAGAGGTATTTCGCCGCAAGGATTGGTTGAAATAGTCTTGAACCCGAGGTCTGCATAACAATCAGGGACAGATTCCTTGATAATAGTATCCCAGAAAAGAACTCCCGGCTCGGCTGATTTCCATGCATTATGAACTATTTTTCTCCAAACTTCCGTAGCCTGAATATCTTTTACTGTAGTGGGATTCGAAGAGTCGATAGGATATTGTTGTGTATATTTGGATCCGTCTACAACAGCCTGCATGAAAGCATCGTCTATCCTTACCGAAACGTTCGCTCCTGTAACTTTTCCTTCGGTCATTTTAGCGTCGATGAACGATTCAGAGTCAGGATGCTTAATGGATACACTCAGCATAAGGGCACCACGGCGTCCATCCTGAGCAACTTCACGGGTCGAGTTTGAATATCTTTCCATAAATGGCACCAGTCCGGTAGATGTCAAAGCCGAGTTTTTGACAGGAGAACCTTTTGGGCGTATATGTGATAAGTCATGGCCTACACCACCACGACGCTTCATTAGTTGTACCTGTTCTTCATCGATGCGGATGATTGCTCCGTAGGAATCTGAAGGCCCGTTCAGACCTATTACAAAGCAATTTGATAAAGAAGCTATCTGAAAGTCATTCCCGATACCGGTCATAGGGCTCCCTTGAGGCACGATGTATTTGAAATGATCGAAGAGATCATACAATTCTTTATTTGTCAATCCCTTTTCATATTTAGCCTCTACGCGTCCAATCTCATTAGCCAAACGCCAGTGCATATCTTCAGGTGATCGCTCATAGATATTACCTGCAGCATCTTTCAATGCATACTTATTTACCCATACTTTTGCAGCGAGTTCATCGCCGTTAAAATAAGTTAATGCGGCGTTATATGCCTCATCAAAAGTATAAACCTTTTGTGCCATTTGTCTTATATTTTTTAGATTATTTCAGTCTTTGTTTTATGACGAAAAGTCTGCGATATTTTTCACAGTACAATATTACTCAATTCAGAAAGATGAAACAAATTTTGTAACAATATTTTTTGAACAAAAATAAAAGTTTTCCAAAATAAAATTTAATATACTGTTTACTAGCTGTTTAATTTTTTTATTTTTAGAAAAAGTTTTCCATTTTAAAATTTGAACTATAAGATATATAACACGATACAAAAAGCAAAGTTCACTATGTATAGATAAAAAAAATCGGAAAAGTTATATTTAACCTTTCCGATTTTTTGCTTATATAAGTTATTTTTAATAGCCTGTATTATTCTGCAGCTCCAATTAGTTCAGGGTCAATCATGATACGCCCGCAATATTCACATACAATGATTTTCTTGCCTATCTTAATATCCATTTGTTTCTGAGGTGGTATTTTGTTGAAACAGCCTCCGCAAGCTCCGCGCTCGATACATACTACGGCCAGACCGTTACGGGCACTTTTGCGAATACGCTTGAATGCCTGCAGCAAACGAGGTTCAACCTCTGTCTCTATATCCTTAACCTCTTCGCGGAGTTGTTCTTCCTGTTGTTTAGTCTCGGATACTATATTGTCAAGTTCTTCTTTCTTTTGTCCCAGATCGGCAGAACGCTCCTGTAAGAAAGTTTTACTCTTTTCTACTTGCTCTGTCAAATTTTTGGAATCTTGAGTAAATTCACGAATGCGTTTTTCTGATAATTCGATTTCCAGTGTTTCGAATTCGATTTCTTTGCTCAAGTGGTCAAATTCACGGTTATTACGCACATTATCCAATTGTTCTTTGTATTTTTCAATTTTCAGTGTGCTGTCTTTTGCTTTCTGCTTTTGGAAAGAAACTGCAGTATCTGCTTCTTTCAGCTCAGTTTCGTATTTCTTGATACGGGTCTCCAGACCGATGATTTCATCTTCGAGGTCTGCTACTTCCAGAGGAAGTTCTCCGCGAAGAATCTTTATATTATCTATTTCAGATAATTTCTGTTGTAGGGCATAAAGCGTTCTTAGCTTTTCCTCTACAGTGATCTCTTTTTCTTGCTTTTTAGCCATAAGTTTATATAATATATAAGTTATAATTGAAGATAATTATCATAAAAAAATGCAGTAATCAAACAGCATCCCGCTATTCTCTTACTACATCATCCGTAAATAGCAGGAGTATGTCACCGCTTATTTACAAATAGTTCACAGGATTTACATCAAATCCTGACATATATACCGCAAAGGTAGGATATTTTTTTGAAATAATATCGAAAAATATATTCTTTGTGAAAATTTCGGACTCGTAATGTCCTACTGTTGCCAGCAGAATCTTATCTTCCACATCATAATAATCGTTATACTTAGCCTCACCTGTAATAAATACATCGGCACTATATGATATTGCTTTCGGTATCAGGAACGATCCACTTCCGCTACAGATGGCTATATCTCTTACAGGCTTACCCCTTAAAGCAGAATGCTGTATTGTCTTCAGGTGGAATGTATCTTTCAGTAGGTAAAGGAAATCTTCTTCCTCTGTCTCTTCGGGTAATGTGCCTACTATTCCGCTTCCTGCCTGCGACCATGTATTCTCTAATAAATAGAAATCATATGCAGGTTCTTCATACGGGTGCACTGCTATCAGTGCGCGTTTTACTTCCGATTGCTTATATATGGGAAGGATTATCTCAATCCGTACTTCCGGCTCGGTATGCAGTTCTCCTATCTCTCCGGTGAAGGGGTTGGTGTTCTCTCCTGCCTTGAAAGTCCCTTCTCCTGATACATTATAACTACATGAATCGTAATTTCCTATATTCCCCGCCCCTACGTTGAATAAGGTGTTGCGTACAAGTTCGGCATGCGAGTGAGGAACGAAAGTGACCAACTTGAGCAATTTACCCTTCTGTGGATCGAGAATGCGCACATGTTGCAGGTTGAGCATTTCTGCCAGATAATGGTTGATTCCCTGCGCTGCGTTGTCCAGATTGGTATGTGCCGCATAAACTACAATATCGTGCTTGCAGGCTTTAATCATACAGCGTTCTACATAGTTTTTCCCAGTCAGAGATTTGAAGCTGCGGAAGGCGAGTGGATGGTGTGAAATAATCAGATTGCATCCTAAAGCAATGGCTTCATCCATCACTGCCTCGGTTACATCGATGCATACTACGGCGCCTTTAGCTTCCTGATTTACATCTCCTATTTGGATACCGCTGTTATCAAAGCTTTCTTGCAATGGTATCGGGGCGAGTTGTTCTATGGTATGTAAGATTTCCTTTATTTTCATGATCTCCCGTATTTAGATCCTCAAAGTTATAGTTTTACAGGATATTAAGGTCACAAACCTCTTTATTTTTTCAATTAGGATAACAGCAAAAACTGATTACGGTTCAAAACTACCATTAAATATTACCCGATTCTATCGAATGAAAGCAGTCGATAAGAGACTGCTTTCAGATTTTTTATCAATCAAACATCTTTCTAAAATGACTGAATATCTTTTCTTTCACCGATTTGCTAGGCTGAAAATTTGGTGAATTTTCGAGTCCTCCTAATGTTGATTTCTCGCTATCAGTAAGATTTTCAGGTATATATACGCTTATATTTATAAGCAGGTCTCCCGTGCCATATCTGTTGATGCTCGGTAATCCTTTGTTTTTCAGGCGAAGTACTTTGCCCGGCTGTGTTCCCGGCTCTATCGTTACTTTTACCTTTCCGTCTATTGTCGGTACTACCACATTGCCCCCCAGTGCCGCAGTAGACACCGATAGTAATAGGTTATAAACAACATCGTTGTCGTCTCTGAACAGTTCCGGATGTTGCTCTTCTTCTACAAGGATAAGTAAGTCACCGTTTACACCTCCGTGACGTGCTGCGTTTCCTTTGCCGCTCATCGATAGCTGCATTCCTTCGGCAACCCCGGCAGGTATATTGATGGAGATTACTTCTTCTTCGCGAACAATGCCCTCTCCTGCACAATGGTTACATTTTTTGGTGATGCTTTTACCTTCTCCATTACAGGTAGGGCAAGTCGTTTGTGTTTGCATTTGCCCGAGGATAGTATTCATTACACGGGTTACTACTCCCGAACCCTTACAAGTAGAGCAAGTTTCGTATGCAGTACCACCATCCGCGCCTGTACCTCTACAATGTGAGCAGGCAACAAATTTATTTACTTTTATCTTTTTCTCAACCCCCTGGGCTATGTCTTTCAATGTAAGTTTAACTTTCACGCGTAAATCCGAACCGCGATTTTGCCTTGGGCCTCGTTGCCCTCCAAAACCTCCAAAGCCTCCACCAAAATGACCACCGAAGATGTCACCGAACTGAGAGAAGATGTCGTCCATGGAGAATCCGCCCGAATGTCCGCCGAATCCGCCCGGAGCCTCGTGTCCGAATCTATCATATTTGGCACGTTTTTGCTCGTCGCTTAGTATTTCATATGCTTCTGCCGCTTCCTTAAATTTTTCTTCAGCCTCGCTGTTGCCCGGATTTTTATCGGGATGGAACTGAATTGCTTTTTTGCGGTAAGCCTTTTTTATCTCTTCGAAAGTTGCGGTCTTGGTAACTTCCAGTACTTCGTAATAATCTCTTTTTGTTGTGGTTGCCATTGGGGTGCCTTCTTTTTTATTTTGCAACGATTACTTTTGGATAACGGATAACTTTATCATCCAGCGTATATCCTCTCTGAACACTGTCTACAATTTTGTCTTTATCTTCTTCCGACTGTGCAGGAACGGTGGTGATAGCTTCATGTTTGTCGGTATCGAAAGTATGCCCGATTGTTTCTATTTCTTTTACACCGTGTCTTGTTAGGAAGGTGGTGAATTTACTATAAATCAGATCTACTCCTTCTTTCACAGCTTCTATATCTTCAGTCTTGGATATATTTTCCAAAGCACGTTCAAAATCATCCACAACGGATATTATGTCGATTAAGACACGTTCACTGCCTGATTTCAATAATTCAGACTTTTCCTTCAAAGTACGTTTACGGTAGTTATCGAATTCTGCATTCAGACGCAGATATGAATCATTCAAATCATTATATTTGGCCTCCCAGTCAGTCAGATTGTCACCTATCTCTGTCTCTGCTGCTGCTTCAGGCTGATTATTTGTCATATTATCAGCCTTTACAGGCTGTCCGTTATCAAACTCCTTTTCGGTAAATTCCTCTTTCATATTTTAGTATCTATTTTATTTACAGTTTATTATAAAAAGATATGTGGCAAATCTTTATCGCGTGATCTGCCGTTGTCTAATTATATATTTTATTTACAGCAAAAGGCTTGCCAAAGTTGCAAGAATTAATGTACTGATGCCGCGAGGTTATAAAAACTCCATACGATTCCTTTATATTTTCGGGTTAAATAAAAAAAGTAACAAAGGTAACACTATTTACAGTAAACAATAAACAGAAATACAGTTCTTCAACTAGTACTTATTTTTTAGGACTTACGACATGTTAAAAGGTAACAAAGGTTACACTTATCACTCATTTGCTAATATGCTAATTTACAAATCTGTTAATTATTTTTTTTCAAAGAACTATAAGCTAATAGCCAATAGCTATATACATAGATAAATTTATATATAAAAATGCCTTTAGCCAGATTGGAAAATCCTGACCAAAGGCATTAAGCTGAATAATATTTACTATAGAAAAGAGTCTATTTTAAATCAATCTTTTGTGTCCCACCATTTAGTTGGATGGTTTGTCCATTCCAAACAAATATACCGGTAATACCGGATGGGATTTCCACTGTTCCCATGATACCTTTTAGCCCTTGTCTTTTCAGGTCTACTTTTATTTCTCCCTGTGGATGAGGTGTAGAGGCTGAAACTTCTTTGAGTTCGCCAAGAGAAGGTTCTATCTTCACCGTTTTATAGTTAGGAGACGCGGATGAGATACCGCAGATGATAGCGAAATAGTCATAAAGCGGGCTGGCACTCCATGCATGACAGTCGGAGCGTGCAGGCTCGGGCTTCTCGGCAAAGGTGGTTAATCCTATCTTTATCATGTCGCGCCAATAGTCAAGAGACGGATAATACAGATCGCCAAGCCCTGATGCTTTCAATGCCTGAGTCAGATAGAACCTGTAATAAAAAGTAACAGGTATCAGACTGGTGTCATCCACAACGTTTCTCATAACCGATTGTTTCTCACTATCAGCAATAGTATTACTCAGTACGGCCATTATTCCCGCATGCTGGCTGAATGACTTTTTCTCAGGGGTGTCAGCCATCTCGTTCCGGGTTTTATCGAAGCAGAGGTTGTATGTTGCCTTTGTTAATTCTGTAGCCAGATTAGTATATTGGTCAGCTTCGCATTCTTTACCAAAATGTTTGTAAAGTTGAGCTGCCTGATTGAGGGTATAAGCCAGATGTAAGGTAATGACGGAAGAGTTGCCGTCATCTGCACCCGGAGGTACCCCGTTAGGGAATCTGTCGGTGTAGTCGGTAAAGTTCCACCATGTCATTGGCCCTAGCATTCCTCTTTCTTTATCCATATTGTTTTCATACCAGCCAAATATTGCATCTATTGCCGGAAGGAACTGTGCCACAAAAGCATCGTCCTGCCTGTACATCCAGTAATCGTAAATCATAGATACCCAATAGAGTGAGTATGGTGGTATTACTTGTAGTCGGCTGCTTGGATAACGTCCCTGTGTAAGTCCATCAGGAA
The DNA here is from genome assembly GCF_900079725.1 of uncultured Dysgonomonas sp. Classification (NCBI taxonomy): domain Bacteria; kingdom Pseudomonadati; phylum Bacteroidota; class Bacteroidia; order Bacteroidales; family Dysgonomonadaceae; genus Dysgonomonas; species uncultured Dysgonomonas sp. The sequence continues at coordinate 1,452,632 of NZ_LT599032.1, read as the reverse complement.
CTCTGGAATTGTAAAAATCGAGTATCGCTTTACGCATCAGGCGGTCGTCACCTGTAACATAAAGTGAAATCAAAGCCTGAATACGGGTGTCTCCCGGATATTGTAACTGCTCGTAGTACGGACAATCGTAATAAGTTTCTCCGGCGCAGAGACGTGCAGTTCTCCAACCTACATTCCATATGTCTTGTAGCGATTTGTCATTGGAAGAGAATTGGGCTTTTTGTTCGAATGGGTAACCTGTAAAGTAAGCGTACAGGTCATTGATAGTCAAAGCTTCGTCTGCTGTGGAGATGTCTATTTGTATATAACGGTAGGTGCGCAGCCATAATGTACCGAACTGTCTGTTGGTTCCTCCATCGGGCAGGAAGATGTCGTAGTTGCCAATTACAGATAATCCTTCTATCTTATTGCGGTCTCCTTTTTGTAAGTTTTTGTCCAATAATGCTTCCGTATAAGTTAATTGTATAGATGAGCCTTTACCGCCTGTAACCGAGAGTATAGGAAATGCCGTAGTATTCACTTCCTGATCGATGAGGATAGATACTTTTGTGTTTGCAGGCACTTTAAGCGGATTGGTACCTTGCAGGAATTTATCAGTTACAGTTACCCCGTCTGTCTTTCTTATTTTCTGCATGCGCTGCATGCTTTCTTCCATGAGTGGAATGTTGCGGGGGGTGAGTTGCCACAGGTTGTCGGTGCCTATGCCATAGGGCGATGGAGACGTCACTCCAACCGCATTAATCCAATTACTGTCATTAAATCCTGCCTGTTCCCATCCCCACGGGTATTTTGAAGCATCTATGTGGTCGCCCGGCCCGATGACCATATATGCCTGAAGTCGTTCTCCATTGTCAGTTGAGCATGGTGAATAAGATTTATTTTGTATCACTTTCCATGTACTGTTGGTATTTATGGCCTGTTCTTTGTCACTGTCGCCCTGAATAACGAATCCTGTCTGATTAGATATTTGTGCAACAGGGGCCAATGTTCCCATATTCCATACAGTAGATGCTATTGTGTTATTCCCCTTTTGTAAAAAAGGTGCTATATCGACAGTTTCGAAATACCAGTTTACCAAATCGCCGCGGGCAGGGCCGAAGCATACTGATTGTCCGTTGACAAACAGCCTGTAACGGTTATCAGCCGAGATGTGTATGATAAATTTATTGGGAACCTGCTCCAGATTGATTTGTTTACGGAAATGAAACACTCCATAATCTTTTTGGGGAGCATCAGGGCAAGTGATCCAGCTTGCCGTCCAGTGGCGTTTTAATAATTCGGGATTGATTTCTTGTGCATAAACTGTGCATCCAAAGGCCAGTATAGCCAAGAGTAAATAAAATCGTTGAAACATGAGGTTAATATTTAAGGTTCAATAAAGAGCATAAATATACAAATTTACATGGTTCAGCTATTGAGTAAAATGATACGAATCATTTGAATATTGATTTTTAAGATTTCTCGAACAAATCAATCAATCCTTCAACTCTATTACTTCCAAATCTGAAATATTACCTTCATTCAACACGAAGCGTATCAATGTCCTTACTTTGTGAAAACCATACTTGCCTGCTGCTCCGGGATTTATATGCAGGCAATTCAGCTTTTTGTCGAACATCACCTTGAGTATATGCGAATGCCCGCAGATAAACAACTTGGGCGGATTAGCGGATAGAATGGAGCGGGCCCGTGGATCGTACTTTCCCGGATAACCGCCTATGTGTGTCATCAATACATCGACACCTTCAAGCGTGAAGCGCAAGAATTCGGGATATGCCGCCCGTATTTTACTGTCATCGATATTTCCATATACAGCCCGGAATGGTTTAAAGGCTTCGAATCGCAGGGCAAGGTCCATGGAGCCGATATCGCCTGCATGCCATATCTCGTCACACTCGGCAAAATATTTTTCGTATTTGTCGTCCCACCAGCCATGGGTGTCGGATAAGAGACCGATCTTTTTCATTGCAGATTGATACAGATGATGAAACAAACGGACAAAACAAATGTGCCCATAGATGTATATTTGAGGTAGGGGTCGAGCAGACGATTTTCAGTGATATGAAATATGTTTATCAGCAGTTTGATAAAGATAAGGAAGCACAGCAGATAGAGATACTGATACCAATGGCTTGTATATAAAATAGAATATACTGTAAAACAGGCAAGCGCACCTAATGTAAGGAAAGCATGGTAGTACTTCGCATTTCTGAAGCCAATACGCACGGGGATCGTTATTTTACCTGAATTCTTATCATTCTCCATATCACGCATATTGTTCAGGTTAAGTACTGCTATCGTTAACAGCCCCAGCCCAATTGCAGGAAGCCACGGCATAAAATCAACTACATGTGTATGCAAAAAGTAAGTGCCGACTACCGATACCAATCCGAAAAAAGTAAAAGAGAATATGTCGCCCAATCCTTTATATCCATACGGATTCTTTCCTGCTGTATATTTTATCGCTGCTACAATGCTGGCAGCCCCCAGAATCAAAAATAGAATGATAAATTTCCAGTTCATGAATTGGAGTGCTATATATATAAGGAGTATACCAATAATTGCTGCTGCACCAATTGCCATCATAATGGCTTTTTTCATTTGTCCGGGGGTGATAGCTCCGCTTTGTACTGTGCGCTGCGGGCCTACACGTTCACCTGTAATATCAGTGCCATGTTGGTAATCACCTAAATCGTTTGCCATATTTGATAATAACTGAAGGATGGTTGCTATCAGCATAGTGAGTATACATACCGAAAAGCTGAAGTTTCCGGTACTGTATGCAATACCACTGCCACATAGTGCAGTTGCCACAGCCAGAAACAGAGTACGGGGGCGGAGTGCTGATATCCACGATTTGAATGAAGCCATTATTTAAGAATCTAATTTACGAGGTACAAATTTACAAGAAATAAAATAGAGGAGGCTTCAAATATGAATTTTTAATTTCCCTATATCTTTCAATCTTTAGAATCTGTTTAAATTCAAAATGCTTCATTGACTAAAATTTAAACTGTTTCTTACTTAAATAATTTCTTTGATCTTTCCAGATCGAAAAGGATACGGAGTCCGAAATCCTGATATTTAGCTTTTTTGAAAGAAGCAAATGCTCCGAAATTTAAAAGACTGGTAATATTAATGGAATAGCCTATTTCCGAATATAACCTCATATCCGGGGTATATAAATTTTTCAGATGAATGCTTTCTGTGAACATTTTGCCTTGCAGAAAAGGTAGGCGTTTTAAGAGTAGATAGTGACTGTCATAGTTGAATTCCCCTTTTATCCAGTGTTTGTTGGTTGATGCAGTATAGTTTTCGAGTAACATAAACGAAGTAAACGGTGACCTCAGATTGACTGTGACATCGGAAGTATTGAACTGCTGGAAGTCGGCAAAATGCATTTTATCTTTATTTCCTAAGAATCCACCGCCTTCTATATGGTAGTTGAAACGGGAGAATTCGCTTAACCTGAGTTGCTGATATATTCCGACTCTTAATTTCCTATATTTCGAATTATTTGTCTGCCACGAAGCAAAAGCCTCGCTATATCTGAAGAAGAACACAGGAGAGGTGATTTTTTGATACCTTTTCACCCCATCGTTTACTGTATAATATACATATGGTATATAATTTATTCCTATATTATAGGCTGTTTTGTCGAAACGGTCACCCGAAAACATGTTCGGAGTTATCCAGCTTTTCTTGCCCCAGGTATAATCAGTATGATTTGACAAGCCGGAGCGTTTTGCTATTTCAAGGCCAGTAATAAGTGTCAGCCCATGGCTCAGCTCTATAGTGTTGGATACGGATATATAGTCATTCTGATAAAAGTGGTTGTAGTTCTTTCCTCTGATCAGGGAACTGGTAGCATTATTAAACCGGTGTATGCCTGTAGGATTGAAATCTTCACTCATAGAGCCTCCCGAAATTATCAGTTCGCCCATCTTCATACGCGAGTAGAGCAGATTTATATCGCTACCTCCAACTATTCTTTTTCGCGAAGTTGTGTAATATATGTAAGGAGATATACTTAGTTTATTGTTCTTTCCGATTTTGGTTGTTAAATCGAATTTCTGTCCCAACCATAACCCGTCAACGAAGTTATATTCAGGTACACCGAGCAGTAGGCCATCAAACTTGAATGTGAAGCGGGTGGAATCTCCTCCTATTTTTCCTCCGCTGAAAATATCCATGAAAGAGAATTTCGAATTGTGGTATTCCTTACGTACCGAATCGAGATGCTGCTGTATAGAGTCTTTTTTTACATAGCTTACTATTTCCCTCTCTTCCAATGGGATCACGCGTATGTTTGCCCAATATACAGAATCACGCTTGGTAGCAAGGCTGTCTGATTCCGTTTTATAAAGGGAATCTCTTTTTATCTCAAAATCTCTTTTCTTCGTTTTTTTCTTTTCAGCAAGTTCTTTTGATATTTCTTTATTAATCTCTATATCCTTGTATTTCAGTGAAGCATAATAACTGAATGTGAATTTATTCCCCAGAATGTCTATGTTTGAATTTATCAGATAAGAAACAGGCAGAAAAGCATTCTCTTTCAGCTCCTGGTAAGTGATGGTGTGCTCTTCTTTTACGCCATATACATTACTGGTCAGTTCGGCAGAATAAATGTGCCATGTATTGTCTGCAATATAGATATACCCGCTATATAGTATGGGGTCCTTCATTTTCGGCTCTATTTTTATTTTATTTACGGTTGCATCGCCGTCTTCGAAGAAACCTTCATACCTGAATCTGTAGTAAGTAAAGGCTTTAGGATTTAGCGGGGATATAAACATACCGGCCTTAGGCATATATAGGGATGATTGTATGACTCCCATCGCATCTTTTGCATCGAGATTGTCGGGTATACTGCTCGAAAATGCTTTTACAGTTTGATTATACTTATCCGGAGAGGTGAATTGTACTTCATTAAAAGATTCCTGTACAAATATCTGGTTTTGCAGTTCCGATAATTTAATCCCTTCCGCATTTTTCGACAATCTGTCTACCAGGGAGCCGACTTTCAGTATCTCCCCGTTTCCTTTTATATATACATCAGCTGTGTATTCTTTTATTGCTCCTGCATATAAAGGAGCCTTTTCTATCGCTTTTCTGATAATAGGGTAGGCGGGGTCTTCATTGTTGGAGACAGTGACTTCTTTCAGAGTATATGGATTTTCTTCCAGTATAATATCGAGAGTGAGAGTCTCATTTTCTCTTATTTGTATTTTTCGTTCCACCCTTCTAAAACCCAAGCATTTATATTCTACATTGTAACTGCCGGTCGTGAGATTTGTCTGATAAAATCCATTGTCGTTACATACCAGTCCTTGATTTACTTCCTTGATATATATGGAACTTCCATACAGTGGTTCTCCCGACTTGTCAGTGATCTTACCTTTGAAATTTTGTGCAGATACAGGTATGTATGCCAAAGATAAGGTTAAGAGAATGAGGGCGTGAAGATGTTTCATCGGGATATTCGTTAATTAACATCACTAAAAATGATTACAAATATATCAGAATTATTATTATCTGAACATCTCATTTTCACTTAAGGTTAAATTTTTGTTATAAAAAGATGACAATATTCTATAAATGAGTAGAAAATAGGATAATTTTATTATTTTTGCGCAGTTTAAAAAAAGTTGAAGTCTTAAATAATAAAATGCTTACAGTAGAGAAAATTGGCGGAACCTCCATGTCCCAGTTTAAAGATGTACTGGAAAACGTGATTGTAGGAAAAAGAACACCGGACGAATTATATAACCGTATATTTGTGGTGTCAGCGTATAATAATGTGACCAACTGGCTGTTGGAACACAAAAAAACGGGTGAGCCTGGGGTGTATGTACAGTTTCTCGAAAACAGTGATTATAGCATAGGGCTCGATAGTCTGTGCCAACGCTTATTGTTGATTAACAAAGGTTTTGAAGAAATAGGACTCGATCAGCTCGAAGCTCGCGAGTTCATCACTTATCGTATCAAGCAGGCCAAGACCATGTTGCACAGCTTGAGCAAGGTAATGGCGTCCGGCTATGTAAATGCAGATGATATTTGTCTGGCAGCCCGTGAAATCCTGGCATCACTCGGAGAAGCGCATTCTGCGTGGAATTCAGTTAATATTCTCAATAATAATGGTATATCGGCACGGTTTATAGATCTGTGCGGGTTTAACGACTCATTGCCACTGACTATTGATGAACGGATTCACAGAGCATTTAAAGGGATTGACTTTAGTAAAGACTTATGTATAACTACCGGATATACTAAAGGTACAGAGGGAATTATGCGTGCTTTCGACCGGGGTTACACCGAAGTTACTTTTAGTAAAGTAGCAGTGGAGGTCCATGCAAATGAGGCTATTATACATAAAGAATACCACCTTTCGAGTGCTGATCCTAATATTGTGGGGGTTGAAAAAACAGTTCCTGTAGGAAGAACGAATTATATTATAGCTGACCAGTTGGCCGATATTGGTATGGAGGCAATTCATCCTAAGGCAGCTAAACCATTGGAATTGGCTAATATAGATATCCGTATAAAGAATACATTTGAGCCGGAACATCCCGGTACTTTGATAACGAGGGATTATGTTTCGGAAGTACCTAAAATAGAGATCGTTTCCGGTACAAATAAGGTATTGGCTATCGAAGTGCATGACCCTATGATGGTAGGGGAAGTAGGATTCGACCTTAAAATAATGCAGATATTTGCCAAATATGGAGTGAGTTATATACTGAAGTCGACTAACGCTAACTCCATAACTAACATTGTCTGGGATAATTATAAATCGCGCGAACTGATTGCCGAACTAGAACAGAATTTCTATCAGGTAGTTGTAGAGCGGGTTGCTTTGGTTTGCGCTATGGGTACTAATATCGCATTGCCGGGATTTTTGTACAGAGCGGCAAAAGCATTGTTTGACAGGGGTATTAATGTAGAAAGTTTCGGGCAGTCGTTACGCCAGGTAAATATGCAGTTTGTAATAAAAAGAGAATTTTACAATGACGCTGTAATAGCGCTCAATGATGAATTATGCATAGATAAATAGATTTAATAAGACTTTTTTTATATTTTTTAATTGTGTAGAATCATTTTTAATTCTATTTTTGTTAGCTGGAATAATGGAATATTTTGCAGATTTAATACCTAGTGGACACATCTAGATGTAGAAACTCCACGTATACAGATATATAGACCTTTGAATTTATTAGTAATAATTTTTATAGAGTTGTTTTTTTCGAAAAATAAAAACCTATTTTTTACGTTATATTTAACTGAAAGCGTTAGTCGGAGTGCAATTTTGGAACAAAATACATTGAAAGATAAAACGGAATAGTATATTTGTAACCTAAATTGACGCCCTGAATGGCTTTTTTTGAGTTTGAAATATTGAATGTATAACAATTATAAAACAAAAAATTGATTCACTAAACTTAAATTATTTATTATCATTATGGAAACTAAAAAACAACAATCGAACAAAAAGCCTAGATCAAAAGGTGTTTCAGCTTTTGTAGTAGTTATTGGATGTGCTATCGTAGCTCACCTATTCTTCTATCTGGTAGCAGGTGCAGACAGTAACTTCGACGAAAAAGGTCATCCGATAGGAGGAAACATACTGGGAACACTTTATCAAGGTGGATGGGTAATTCCAATCGTAATCACATTGTTGCTTACAGTATTTACTCTTTCTGTTGAAAGATTTTTCGCATTGAACAGAGCAAGCGGTAAAGGAAGTACAGCTAAATTTGTGATGAACGCAAAAGCTAAATTAGAAGCTGGTGATATCGCTGGTGCATCTAAACTTTGCGACGAGCAAAAAGGTTCGGTTGCTAATATTCTTAAAGCTGGTTTGATCAGATATGCAGATGTTGAGAAATTGACAGACCTGCACAATGACGAAAAAGCTGCAATCATTCAGAAAGAAATTGAAGAAGCTACAACATTGGAACTTCCATATTTACAACAAAACTTGTCAGTTATCGCTACTATCTCTACATTAGGTACGTTGATGGGACTATTCGGAACGGTACTTGGTATGATCAAGTCGTTTGGTGCGATGGCGCAAGAAGGAGCTCCGGACTCTACAGTATTGGCACTCGGTATCTCTGAGGCACTTATGAATACTGCAATGGGTATCGGTACTGGTGCTTGTGCTATCATTTCTTATTCTTACTTCTCCGGAAAAGTTGAAGATATGACTAACGCTGTAGACGAAGTGGGTTTTGCTATTGGCCAGACTTACACTAATTTACACGGTGGCTTAGCTAAATAATTAAAATTTTTCGGAATAATTTGTGGAATTTCTGTGAAATTCTACTCTAATAAGTAAAAACAAGAAGATGGGAAAGATTAAGGTAAAAAAACAGAGCACATTCATCGACATGACCGCGATGAGTGATGTTACTGTACTCTTGCTCACATTCTTCATGCTTACAGCAACATTCTTGCCAAAAGAGCCGGTACAGGTTTTGACACCGGCATCAGTATCCGAACGTAAAGTCTCTGAATATAATGTATTAACTATATTGATAGACACAGAAGGAAGGGTATTTTTGAATTTGGACGATGCTAATACCAAAAAATCGGTATTACAGTTGATGGGGCAAGACTATGGCATTACGTTTAATGACAAACAGGTAAGATCTTTCGTAGAACAATCACACATTGGTGTGCCTATGAGTAGAATGTCTGCTTTCTTAGACAAGTCATTGAGTGCGCAGGATGATGAAATCAAAAAAATGGGTGTTCCAACCGACAGTACTAACAATCAGTTGACACGTTGGGTGAAACATGCACGTGAAATAGGTGGAGAAAATCTCCAGATTGCAATTAAATCAGATCAGACAACACCATATCCCGAAGTGGATAAAGTGATGAAAATTCTGGTGGCGATGAAGGAAAACAGGTATAGCCTCGTTACAACTCTCAAGAAAATGCCGGAAGGCTTGTAATAATCAAATTTAAAAATTTTAAAAAGAAAAGATTATGGCTTCAATAGATACCGGTGGAGGAGAAGTAAAAAAAGGAAAACCAAAAAAAGAAACCCTAAGGGTAGACTTTACCCCCATGGTAGACATGAACATGCTTTTGATCACATTCTTTATGTTCTGTACCACATTGAGTAAACCGCAGGTGATGGATATCGCGATGCCTACCAATGAGAAACTGAACGAAGATGAAGAAGTAAAGGTGAAAGAATCAAAAGCAATCACCCTTATATTAGGAGAAAATAATAAGGTATATTACTATACAGGTATACCAAATTATGAAGACTATACAACTTTGAAAGAAACGGATTTTTCACCGGAAGGACTTCGTTCGCTACTTTTGGACAGAAACAAAACCATTGTGGCAAAAATGAAGGAACTTAAACATGAAAAATTTGTGACCAATAAGAAAATGTCTGATGAAGAGTTTCAAGCAAGATCTAAAGAAATAAAAGGCGATAAGGATGGACAGGTTGTTGTAATAAAACCTACAGCCGACGCCAATTACGCGAATCTTGTAGATGCTCTGGATGAAATGCAGATTTGCAGTATTGACAAGTATGCTATCGTGGATATGACTGAAGGAGATCAATTCCTTCTGGAAAATCTCAAGACTAAGGGAGCTTATGGGGCACAGGCAGCACCACCAAAAAAGTAATCACATTATAAAAAGGAGTAAATTATGTCAAAAGATATCAGATTAAATTCCGCAGAATGGTGTGATGTAGTTTTTGAAGGGAAAAATAAACAGTATGGTGCCTACAGACTACGTCAATCATCTTCGAAGAGACATATCGTAGCATTCCTTGTCGTTTGTGTATTTGCGGGTTTTGTATCTGCTTTACCAGGATTGGTAAGTGAAATCAAAAAGCTTACGCAGAACCAGGCCGGACCAATGGATGAAGCATATGAGATGTCTAATATTCCGGTAGAACAAGAAATTCCGGAAGAGAACATTATTAAACAAGAAACAGCTCCACCGCCACCACCGTTGAAAACAACAGTGAAATTCGTTCCGCCAACAATTGCTAAGGACGAAGAAGTAGCTGAAGAAAAGATGGTAGGTCAGGACGAGATACAGGAAACTAAAATCCAGATTTCGGTAGCTGACGTAAAAGGTACTGACGACAAACATGGTATAGATATCGCAGAGTTGAGAGAGCACAAGCAAATTGTGGAAGAAAAACCTGTAGAAGAAAAACCATTCGTTACAGTAGAGCAGATGCCTAGCTTCCCCGGAGGTGAAACTGAGATGCACAGATTTATCAATGATAATCTGAAATATCCGGTTGTAGCTCAGGAGTCAGGAATACAAGGCCGTGTTACTATTCGTTTCGTTGTTACCAAAACAGGTACAATCTCTGATGTAACGGTAATTCGTGGTATCGACCCATCTTGTGATAAAGAAGCAGTAAGGGTTGTGAAAGCGATGCCTAAATGGATTCCAGGTAAGCAAAACGGTTTGAATGTACCGGTTTACTTTACCCTTCCGATTGTGTTCCGCTTGAAACAATAATGCATGTTTTTTAAGTATTTGTTTAAATAACAAACATAAAACTAAGTAAAGAAGAGAAGTTTGAAATTAAAAGTCATCTTCTCTTCTTTTCCAATAATAATAGAAGATATGAAAGAAGAAAACAAGACTCCCGTAAAAAAAATATATGGATTTTTTATGTCTCTATTCTATTTTGGAATAGGTTGTGCATTGTCGTTTACAGCAGTATTAGAAAATATTATTCCGGTTGGAGTACCTCGTACCATCGGAGGAGTTTTACTTATTGTATATGGTTTGTTCAGAGCTTACAGAGCTTGGAAAGAATAAATTTGACAATTAAAAAAAGGTTTATGAAAAGGTTGAGCTTTATTTTATTCATCATCTTATCATTGGTTCTGTATTCGTGCAGTGGCCCTAAGGTTACACGTACCGATACACCGACCAGTGGCTTGGCAGCAATAGTTGCTGATGAATGTTTCGCACCTATCGTCCAGGAACAAGTCGATGTGTTCGAAGCATTGAACAGAGATGCTACTATTATCCCTATTTATACCGGTGAAAATCAAGCTTTCGACTTATTCATGAAAGACAGTGTGCGTGTTATTATAGCAGCTCGCGAACTGACACCGAATGAAGGACTGATAATAAAGGAAAGAAACCGGGTTGTTCGTTCACAGAAGTATGGTACAGATGCAATTGCTTTGATTGTGAATAAAGCGAATACTGATACATTAATAACAGTAGCAGATATAAAACGAATAATGACCGGGGAGGTTCGTACATGGAAAGAGCTTAATCCCAAATCATCGTTAGGTGAAATCGCCGTGACATTCGATAGCCCCAATTCAAGTACAGTCAGATTCCTCAGAGATTCTATCTGTGGAGGTAAACTGGGGAATAATCTGAAAGCAAGAGCTTCAGATAGTACCAGAACGATTGATTTGTCGGAGCGTACACCTAACCAACAGGTGATAGATTATGTTGCATCCACACCCAATGCTTTAGGTATTATCGGAGTGAACTGGATTAGTAATCCATCCGATACAACCAATTTAAGTTTTATTAATAAAATCAATGTGATGGCTGTCAGTAGGGCCGAAGAGGCTACTGATAGAAATAGTTATCAGCCTTTTGCGGCTTATATAGGACTAGAAAAATACCCTTTAAGCCGGAGTCTGTATATAATAATTTCCGATGTGAGAGGTGGATTACCATCAGGTTTTGTTAACTTTGCAGCTGGCGAAAGGGGACAACGTATTGTATATAAGGCTGGTCTTTACCCCGCATATGGTTTAACCAGAGTAGTGAGTGTAAGGCCTTCTCTGTAGATATAATATGGCAACTAATATAAAATAGAAATCATTAATCACAAAAATATTACTTAGAAAGATGAAAATGAAGTATTTTTTAGGCTCTTTTCTGAGCCTTATGATCAGCATTTCGGCCTTAGCGCAAAATAGCCCAGGGGCGGATTACTTGAGTCTCGGAGAATTGAAGTTAGCGAAAGAATATTTTCAAAAAGTATTAAGACAGTCTCCGGCAGAAGCTAATTACTATCTTGGTGAAATTGCATTCCAGGAAGGTAAAACTGCTGAAGCTAAGTCTTATTACGAACAAGCTATAGCAGGTAATCCAGAGTCTGCATTAGGTGCTATTGGTTTAGCTAAATTACAATTAAAATCGGATCCGAAAGGTGCAGAAGATCAACTGAAGGAAATTCAGAAGAAAAATAAGAAAGATGTGACGGTACTTCTTGCTATTGCTCAGGCATATCTTGATAATGGCATGAAAGAAAAAGCTTTGGAGAAATTGCAGGATGCCCGCAAAGCGGATAAAAAATCTCCATATATATATATATTTGAAGGTGATATGTTAGCTAAGGAAAATAAACCGGGTGATGCTGCTATGCAATACGACCAGGCTATCAACTTCGATGCTAACTGTGTCCTTGCCTATATGAAAGGAGCCAGAGTTTACGAGTTTATCAATCGTAAAACAGCTACAGATATGTTGAAGAAAGTAATTGAAATAAATCCGAACTATAGTATTGCTTACAAAGCTTTGGCTGACGTATCGTATCGTGATGGTTTCTATCCGGATGCTATTGCCGCCTATAAGGAATATTTCAAAGGTGGTGATTATACAATCGAAGATATTACCCGTTATGCAGCAGCGGAATATTTTACTCAACAGTATAATGAAGCAAAAACACTAATTAGCGAAGGCTTAAGCAAAGAACCAAATAACTTTGTATTAAATCGTCTGTCGATGTATACCAGCGCAGATCTGAAGGATTATGCTGCAGCAGTGTCAGCCGGAGACAAATTCTTTAGCCTTCCGAAAGCGAATGATACAATCAAATATCTGAAACAAGATTATCTGGCTTATGCAAACTCTTTGAGTGAAACCGGAGATAAAGCGAAAGCAATTGAGCAATATAAGAAACTGATAGAACTGGATCCTTCTAATGTAGACATATACAAAGAGATTGCAACTATTTGTGCAAATGAGAAAATGTATCCGGAAGCAGCAGAGTTCTACAAAAAATATACAGAACTTGGCGGCGAAAAGATCGACGCTCAGGATTACTATCAGTTAGGTTTATATTATACTAATGCAGGTAGAGCAGCAAAAGCTGATACTATCAATGTGAGTGCAGAGCAAGCTAAAGCAAAATCTGTAGAATTCTATAAATTAGCAGACGGAGCCTTTGCTACTGTTAGTGAAAGAATGCCTGATAGCTATCTTGGCTTTTATCAGAGAGCACGTACAAACTTTGAATTGGACCCGGATAGTGAACTTGGTTTAGCAAGACCTCATTATGAGAAGACTATTGAAGTTATTCTTGCTAAAAACGATGGTGAGAACACCAGAATATTGATAGAAGCATACAGCTACCTAAGCTACTTCTATTATTTACAGTTTGATAAAACTAAAAAAGCAGAAGATAAAGCTAATGTGAAATTATATGCAGAAAAGGTTCTGGAATTAGATCCTGAAAATGCAAATGGTAAAGCTTTATTCGAATTTGCAAGCGGTAAATAATTCATACGAATATACTTGAGATAACCCGGGCTTGATTAAGTCCGGGTTATTTTTTGTAAAAAAAATGATTAAATAGAGAAAAAACTGTATCTTTGCAGCTAATTAAGTGGATAGATTTGTATTGATTGCAACCACATGAAAAAATGCTAAACCATTTTCTGCACTGCATTATACATATCCTTCCTGTTTTTTTAACAGTAAAATTCTTATATACAAATGAGTTATTTATTTACATCTGAATCTGTTTCGGAAGGACATCCGGATAAAATTGCAGACCAGATTTCAGACTCTCTGTTAGATGAGTTTCTTGCATATGATGCAAATTCCAAAGTAGCTTGTGAAACACTGGTTACTACCGGACAGGTCGTATTAGCCGGAGAAGTTAAATCAAAAGCATATATTGATATACCCGAGACTGCCCGTAGGGTGATTGAGCGTATCGGTTATACGAAAAGTGAATATCAGTTTGAGGCACAATCTTGTGGGGTTTTATCTGCCATACATGAGCAATCAGACGATATAAACAGAGGTGTCGATGGTAAATCCGATCCGATGGATCAGGGGGCCGGAGATCAGGGGATGATGTTCGGTTATGCAACTTCTGAAACGGATAATTATATGCCTTTGGCACTAGATCTGTCTCATGCTCTTTTATTGGAACTGGCAGCAATCCGTAAGAATGAACTTCAATTAATGCCTTACCTTCGTCCTGATGCGAAATCTCAGGTGACGATAGAATATGATGATAACGGAACACCGTTACGCATAGATACCATTGTAATCTCTACACAGCACGATGAATTTGGGGACGACGCAGCCATGCAGTCTCGAATAAAGAGCGATGTTATCAATATTCTGATACCTCGTGTAAAAGAAAAATATAAGTTCAGAGAGGATATTTCGAAATTATTCAATGATAATATTATCTATCACGTAAATCCTACCGGACGTTTTGTTATCGGGGGACCTCATGGGGATACCGGCCTTACCGGTCGTAAAATTATAGTTGATACATATGGAGGAAAAGGTGCCCACGGTGGAGGAGCTTTTTCGGGAAAAGACCCGTCTAAAGTAGACCGTTCGGCAGCTTATGCATCCCGCCATATTGCGAAGAATCTGGTGGCAGCAGGTGTATCTTCCGAAATATTGGTTCAGGTATCATATGCCATAGGTGTAGCCAAACCGATGAATATTTACGTAAATACATACGGTAAGAGCAATTTGAATCTTACAGATGGAGAGATAGCCAAGACGGTGGAAAAGCTCTTTGATATGCGTCCTAAAGCTATCGAGCAGAGATTGAAATTGCGTAATCCTATATATGCCGAAACTGCTGCTTATGGTCATATGGGACGTGAGCCGCAAGTGGTCACTAAATTGTTTAAGTCGCGCTACAATCCGGAAGGAGTATCTCGTGAAGTAGAACTGTTTACTTGGGAAAAACTGGATTATGTAGATATCGTGAAAAAAGAATTTGGTTTATAATAAGAATAATCAGAAGGTGCAGATTCCGTACATACAGAGTCTGCGCCTTTGTAGTAATATGTAATAACGGACTATTTTGGTAAAAGATTCCATACCTCATATCACTCTTGCAAGGGATAGTGTCGCTTTAATCGATTCTACCCGTCAGGACTACTTCGGACTCCGGTCGGTTCAGGGGGAAGTATTTGATGTGGCTGATGAAAATACCAATTATAATCTGTATACAGAGAAAAGTACCACAAAGGAGAAAGCCGGGCATGATGGTATTCATATTCCATTTCATATCGAGCAGGCTGATGGTGTATTCGGATTGCTACTAGTGTGCTTTCTATTCTTTGCGCATATATACAACGGAGGAATTGCTTTCCTCAAAGAAAACGTATCTCTGCTATTCTCTTCGGAGAAAGGCCAAAAAATACATCGCCAGACAACTGTAAGGGAATATTTGTATAGTTATTTTCTTATTTTTCAGACAATAGTTCTAATCTCTATCTGTATATATAATATTTTTATTGAGTTTGATGCGCGGTCGGAAGCTGTTCAGCGGCCATTCATTTCCATTTTATCTTATATAGTGCTGATTGGTTTGTTTCTGGGAATAAAAGATGTCCTGTATCTTATGCTGGGATATATTTTCGATGAACAGAAACGGATGGGGGTATGGAGGCGGACGTATATTATTGGTATAGAAATTCTGGGTATGCTTTATTTTATACCTACGCTACTGCTTATCTATTCCAATTACTACCATTTGCAGATTATTGTTTTCATGTTTATTTTATTTCTAATAGTTCAATTAATACTTTTTTACCAAATAATAATCTTTTTTATTAGGGAAAAATTTAACTTTTTGTATCTGATTGCGTACCTTTGCACCTTTGAAATATTACCATATATATTTTTAATGATAGGCTTGGTTTATTTATATAGAATTGACGTATTTAACACACTATGGCTTTAAAAGTAAAAAAGGTTTTGATCTCGCAGCCTGCGCCCACAACGGAGAAATCTCCATATTATGATATTGCCGAAAAATATCATATGCAACTGGACTTCCGACCGTTTATAAGAGTAGAGGGATTAGACGCTAAAGAATTTAGACAACAACGTATAAATATACAGGATTACACGGCTGTTGTATTCACTGCAAAAACCGCAATTGACCATTTCTTTGCTTTGTGCGAAGAGTTTAGAATTGCAATGCCTGAGACAATGAAGTATTTTTGCATTTCGGAAGCAGTTGCTTTATATTTGCAAAAATATATTGTTTACAGAAAACGTAAAATATTTTTCAGTACTACAGGTAAAATGGATGGTTTATCAACTGCTTTGACTAAGCATAATAAGGAGAAATTTATCGTTCCTGTGTCTGATGTACATACAGAAGATTTGACCGCTGTGCTTGATGAAAAGAAGATAAACTATACAAAAGCCATCATGTACAGGACAGTAAGTAACAATATTACCGAAGAGGAAATCCTGTCATACGATATGCTGGTATTTTTCAGCCCTTTAGGGATTGTATCCCTGTTTAAGAATGCTCCCCACTTCAAACAGGACGAAAGAGCGATTGGCTGTTTTGGAGCATCTACAGCAAAGGCTGTTCGCGATGCAGGTTTGAGGCTCGACTGTGAAGCACCGCTTCCGGGTGTGCCATCAATGACTGCTGCTCTGGAAAGCTTCATAAAAGAGAATCATAAGGCAAAATAAGTTATTAAGATATATGAAAAGAAAAGCTTAACCGGACAGTTAAGCTTTTTTTGTATAAAGTATGGTGATTAAAGATAAAGACCTGGGTGATATAAGGCTTGTGAAGAATGCACAGGCCCGGAGGATTATTGTCCGTCGCAAAGATGATTATCTGCAATTGACATACCCTCCGGGGGTAAGTATGTCCTATATAGAAAAAACAATAGAGGAAATGAAGCCCCGTTTGTTTAAACTTTTGGAAAAGAAGAAGACAGAATCTTTATTCACTCCGGAGACAGAATTCAAAACATTTAGCTTTACTCTGAAGATATTCGAAAGTGCTTCGACGAGTAACTATTACCTGAAACTGAAAGACGGGATTTTATCTATATCTTGCCCGCCGGATACGGATTATGACAGCTCTGCTGTGCAAACCACAATAAGGGGTTTAATAGAGAAAGCATTACGCTATGAGGCTAAACGTCTTTTTCCTCAGAAGGTAGAAGTATTGGCGCATCGTCATGGTTTTACTTTTTCGAGTGTAAAAATCAATCAGAGTCGTACCCGTTGGGGCAGCTGTTCTTCGAAGAAGGGGATAAACCTGTCTTATCATTGTATGTTATTGCCCGAACACCTCGTTGATTTTGTTATACTCCATGAACTTTGCCATACCAAAGAAATGAATCACGGAGAGGGTTTCTGGCTATTGTTGGATAAAGTCTCCGATGGAAAAGCCAAAGAACTGACGAAAGAACTGAAATCTTTCCATACTGGTTGGTAAATAGAATTTAGTTGTGAGTAAACAAGTGAACGAAAATATCAATAACCTATTTTTAGTTACCTTCGCCATTGTTAATCAAATAATAAACTACTCAGACAACGATTCTTTTCCAAAGCTAAGAGGCAGTAGGTCTTTTGCCGACTCTACTTCATAAATTTTACTTTTTCCGTACATAATTACTCTTACAGGTTTTTCAAACCTATTTTCCACTTCTATCATGACCTGTCTGCAACTTCCGCAAGGACAGCAGGGTAAATCCGTAAAATCCCCATCGTGAAATCCGGCGATGGCAATCGCTTCTATAGAAGTATCCGGTTTTTGAGAATTGGAGGCGAATATTGCTACCCGTTCAGCACATAATCCGGATGGATATGCGGCGTTTTCCTGATTATTCCCTGTTATAATTTCACCACCCGATAGAAGCACAGCTGCGCCGACATGAAAGCCGGAATAGGGCGCATATGCATTTTTTGTAGCTAATTTAGCTTCGTTTATAAGCTTTTTTATATTTTCAGTGCCTTCATCAAAGGTATAAACAAGTATCTTTGTAGTTAAACTTAAACTTTCCATAGTGAATGTTGTTAATTAGTAGAAGTAAACATTTGACGATTCGTTTGCAGGATGTAACCTTCTATCGTTGTTTTACTTACAAATGTAATAAAAAGGTTCGAGACCTTAATTAAACATTATAGATATATGAAAAAAGCTTATTGTCTGAAGACTTTATCCCAATTTATTATATTATCTCTGCTTATCTTATTCCCTTCTCTATCTGCCTTTTCTCAGGCCAAGCGATATAAAATTTATGACGATTATATCGATACCTACAAGGGTATTGCGATAGATCATATGAAGAAATATAAAATTCCTGCAAGTATTACGCTCGCTCAGGGTTTGTTGGAGTCGGGTGCCGGCAAAAGCTCTTTGACGCAGAGTTCTAATAATCACTTTGGTATTAAATGCCATAATGACTGGAAAGGCGGGCGGGTATACAAAGCAGACGATACCCCGAATGACTGTTTCAGGAAGTATAAAAAAGCGGAAGAATCCTATGAAGACCATTCCCGTTTTTTGGCAGAGAAGCCACGCTATAAATCCCTTTTTTCTCTAAAAATAACTGATTACCGGGGATGGGCTAAAGGTTTGCAGCAATGCGGATATGCTACAGACAAAGCATATGCAAACAAGCTGATAAAGATTATTGAAGACTATGAACTTTATCAACATGACAAAAAAGGCGGAGGAAAGGACAAGGATAAAGACAAGGAAGAGCAAATAGTAATAAGAGAATACAAGCATACTCCTTACAAAACGCATAATCTGATCTATGTGAGAGCAGAAGATGGAGATACATACGAAGCCATAGCTGCCGAATTTGGATTTAAACCCAAAGATCTATATAAATACAACGAAGTGCCGCAAGGCTTCCCGCTTAAGCAAGGGGATCTAGTCTACTTTGAGAAGAAGAAATCGAAAGCAGATAAACCTTATTACGACCATGTGGTGCAGGTTGGGGAATCGATGCATAGTATCTCGCAATTATATGGTATAAAAGTCAAGAATCTTTACAAAATGAACAAAAAGGACTTTGAATATGTTCCTGAAGAAGGAGATGTTTTAAAGTTAAGATGAAAATTAAAACACAAAACTTGAATTTTTATTAAAAATGAAACAATTATTTTTTACAGTCGCCTTTTTTATATTGGCAATGAGTGTTTATGCGCAGGATGATAAGGATAAACTCGAAGATGGAAAATGGTATTTGAAAGGGGTTACAGGACTCAATGCTTCGCAAACAGCGGTAAGTAACTGGTCGGCCGGGGGTGAAAATGCAATGGCTGGAACAGCGTATCTGAATGGGTCTCTCGTTCGTAAAAGTGGAAACTGGCTTTTTTCAAATGCACTTGCTTTAGAGTATGGGTTGACAAATACCAAATCGTTGGGCACACAAAAAACAAGCGATAAAATAGATTTTACCACTCAACTAGGGTACTCTACCAATAATAAATGGTACTATACTATAATGGGTGATTTTAAATCACAGTTCTACAAAGGATATAATTATCCGGATAAGACGAATTATATATCGAAATTTTTCGCGCCGGCTTATTCCAACATCTCAATAGGTTTCGAGTACAGACCCAATACAAGCTATTCCCTTTACTTATCACCACTTGCCGGAAAATTGACGTTTGTAGAAGATGATTATCTTTCCAGTATCGGTGCATTCGGAGTAGATCCCGGAGATAAGTTCAAAGCCGAATTGGGAGCTTACTTCAAGGCCCGTGCCGAAAAAACATTGATGGAAAACGTAAAAGCTATATCGACGCTCGATTTCTTTACAGCATATGACAAGTCTTTTGGTAATGTGGATGTGAACTGGGACTTACTGATTAGTATGAAAGTTAATAAGTTTCTGTCAGCTAGTGTAAATACTACATTGAAATATGATGACGATGTGAAAATCGTGAATGAAGACGGTACTACCGGCGGTCCGAAAGTTCAGTTTAAAGAAATGATAGGAGTAGGGATTGCTTATAACTTTTAATTTATTAAATAATTCTCAATATAAGTGGTATCAGCATTTTGCTGATGCCATTTTTTTTGAATAGAATCCAGCTTTAATAAATGATAAAAGGCCGGGACTTTGTTTGTCGGTTTCTGATTTTATGCTAATTTTATACAATAAACAAATTTAATCCGGCGAATATGAATAAATTCCTTTTAATCTCATTATGTGCAATTATCTCGGTTCTGGCATATGCCCAGGAGGATGCAAAGTATTTAGCAGGTGCTGTGCCTGAGGTTGACGGTAAAGTCATTTTTTCCAAATCGATACCAGTGAAGAACTCTATATCTGATGCCGATCTATTTAATATTATGGATAAATGGGCAAATGACAATTATGGGACTAATATTCAAGAAGATTTGGATAACAGGGTTTTGTTGTCTAATCCCGAAGAAAAAGATATAGCATGTCTGGGCGAAAAATATCTCGTGTTTAAGAAGAGTGCTTTCGTGTTAGATCAGGCTAAAATGGTTTATCAGCTAATTCTGGATATAGAAGGAGGTAAATGTAATGCTACTGTACGTTATATTAAGTATGAATATTCGGACAGTAAAACACCTTTGCCTGCCGAACAAATGATAACAGATGAATTTGCATTGAGTAAAAAAGGAGATAAACTGAATCGGTATTATGATAAATTCCGCAGACAGACAGTTGACAGTATCAACAGTATATTTAATTCTATCGATAAATATCTGAATAGCACAGTTACAACAGGTGTTGTATCCTCGGCAGTTCCCGCGGCTGTGTCAGTGGGTATTGCCGATACGCATGAGGTTATTGCTCCGGTGTTGGCAGGAAAAGATGCTCTTGCTGAAGCTTCCTTTACAGGGTTCAAAAAAGTTGATACTGGCAAAATACCCGCCAGTTTGCAAGGAAGTAAGGCCTTGATTGTTTCTGGATCGTTGAGTAGTCCTTCTATTGTTCCAGCATCGTGGGGAGGTGTCACTTCATTAATGGAAAAACCGGTAGCATTAAGTAATGTCAATACTGCACAATATGCAGGAGTGCCGGATGGAGCCGGAACCTATACGATATCTTTTTATACCGAGGTGTATGGTGATGCATTGAAAGAATTTGAAAATACGAAAGGAAATATTAATGACAAAATAAAGGCTTCCGGGCTTACGCCGGTTATTGCACCTTCAGGTACGCCTGTCTTTTCAGAAGCATGGATGGTTATCGAATGCAAAAAAGCAGGGGTAATGCCGTCTTCCGATCCAAAGGCTGCATCGGATAAAACATATTTGGGTGAAATATTGAACGTTTGGATAAAATAATCACAGAATAATAGAAGCTCATGAGAAAAATAGCTTTAATTACCGGGGCTACCTCCGGCTTAGGTAAAGCGATAGCTTTGCGATTGGCAAAGGAAGGATATGATGTAATCATAACCGGACGCCGCAAGGATAGACTGGAAGAACTGGAACGGGAGATTGAAATAAAATACGAATCGAAGGTATATTCGCTTTGCTTTGATGTACGTGTGTACAGTGAAGTAGAGGAAGCCATAGCTAATCTGCCCGAAGAATGGAAGGCAATCGATATCCTTGTCAATAATGCGGGGCTTGCCGTGGGGTTGGATCCTATACAGCAGGGGGTTGTTGATGATTGGGAGCGCATGATTGATACTAATATCAAAGGTTTGTTATATGTGACCCGTGCGGTGTCTCCGGGAATGGTCGCACGAAAATCGGGACATATCGTCAATCTTGGCTCTATTGCAGGAAAAGGAGTTTATCCTAACGGAGCAGTATATTGTGCTACCAAGCATGCAGTGGATGCATTGAGCCAGGGTATGCGTATGGATATGTTGCCATATGGGATACGTGTTACACAGGTGTGTCCGGGTGCAGTGAATACCGAATTCTCTCTTGTCCGTTTCAAAGGGAATCAGGATAGAGCCGATTTGGTATATGACGGATACGATGCACTGACAGCTGAAAATATTGCCGATGCTGTTTTTTATGCAGTGTCCCAGCCACCACATGTAGATATACAGGATATGTTGGTGATGCCGACAGCACAAGCCAATGGCAATATGTTCCATAAAGAAGAGAAGAAGTAATATAAAATAAATCAGGATAAGAGAGTGTGCCTTTGTCGGGCACACTCTTTTTTTTACCTTTGTGCGTTATAATAATTTGAATATGCGTATAGATATCATAAGTGTTCTGCCTCAGATGTTTAGTGGTCTGATAGATTGCTCCATTCTTAAAAGGGCGCAAGATAAAGGGCTTGCGGAAATTGTACTTCATAACCTGAGAGATTATTCTACCAATAAGCATCGTAATGTGGATGATTACCCTTTCGGCGGAGAAGCCGGAATGGTGATGCAGATAGAGCCGATTGATAATGCTATTACATCTTTAAAACAACAACGGACATATGATGAAGTAATATATACTTCGCCCGATGGCGAAGTTTTCAATCAGAAGATTGCCAATCAGATGTCAGCGTATGAAAATATCATTATATTATGCGGGCACTATAAAGGAATCGATTATCGTGTTAGGGAACATCTGATTACACGTGAAATTTCGATAGGGGATTATGTTCTTACAGGAGGGGAACTTGCCGCTGCAGTGATGGCAGATGCCATTGTGCGGCTTATTCCGGGTGCAATAGGAGATGAGCAGTCGGCTTTGTCTGACTCTTTTCAGGACAATTTACTTGCGCCGCCCGTTTATACTCGCCCGGCAGAATATAAAGGATGGCGGGTGCCTGATATACTATTGTCGGGTCATCAGGCTAAGATAGATGAGTGGAAGCTACAACAAGCAATGGAGCGCACCGAAAGGCTACGTCCCGACTTGTTAAAAAGTGAAGAATAAATCTTTAATAGTAGATGCTTAGAATTCGACCTTTACTGTCACCCGTTCTTTGCTCCCGGTAGTCCAGCGCGGACCCGACTGAATCAGACGTATGGCTTCATTATCGGATGTGCCACATAGGCTATATTTTACCTCGAAAAGGAATGGACGACCCAATGAATTGACCGAGAACTCCACAGCTACTTTGCCCTTACGGTCTTTGCAGATATCGTCTGTTGGTCGACGGAGCGATTTTTTCAGATATTCATTGTATTTTTCGTAGCCGCCTATGGGTTCAGGTTTACTGCTATTTGTTTCTTCCTGAGTAGATGTCCTGCTCTCGAAATCGTCGGGTACATATATTTCTATCGGTACTTCATTCATACGCTTGGTGTCTTCCGACAAGATTTCCTGTTCGGCTTTACTCATCGAAGCACTTTCTTCGCTCTCTATTCTGAAGCGGGAAATATCCGGCTTATAAGCCTTTGCCAGTTCAGCATTCTTTTGTGCGATCACTACTATGTTTTCAGTATAATATTCTTCAGGCACATAGATCTCGATGATGGAATTTTCGTTAGCTTGCTGAGCATATAGTCCCGATTTGTGATAGTCGGTCAGAAAATACCCTCCGATGCCTATTATAATGATAATAGCAGCAGCTGCCGTTTGCCACATCTGTCTGCCGTTTGTTTTGTTTTTTGTCTTCGATCTGGCTTTTAGCCGGTTTTGTATATTGTTGATACGTTCGATGTGGTTGTCGTCGATGCTATCGAAACCGTCTATAGCCTCGTACAAAAACGGATCCTTCATCGAATCTTTTTCTATCCGATGGGCATCTTTACCTTTTTTTTGTCCTTTTATGTAATCTAAGAATTTCATTCTTTCAGATTTTTTTCGATACAAATTTTCAAATTCCGTTTTCCGTTTTGTATATAACTCTTTACGCTTTTGAGATGAAAGCCTGTTTCATCCACGATGTCCGCATACGATTTGTCCTCGTAAAAAAACTTTTCCACCGCTATCCGTTGGGGTTCCGGTAATTTCTCCAGGCACTCATTCAGTGCGTTTTCCTTTTCTTCATCTCTGCTCTCATCAAATAGAGTAAAAGAGCTGTCGGATTCCATAAGCTGGGAATCGAAATTAACAATAATCTCCTTCTTATTTTCTTTCAGGATATGAAAGCAGTGATTCTTTACTACACTATAAAGCCAGTTTTTGAATACCTTGATTTCGTAATCCAGAATTTTTTGAGACAGGTTCTCGTAAATATCTATTACTGCATCTTGCGATTGTTCCGGACTTTGCAGGTATTTAAGGCAAAGACCATAAATAAGGGGAATATAGCGTTCGTAAAGCTGTTGGAAATATTCAGCTTTACGCGTTTCTTTAAATTTTGACAAGAGTGTCTCGTCACTATCCGATTCTTTTTTCTTATGTAAGCTAAAGAATTGCAAGGGGATTCATTTTTACACAAATCTACAAGATTTTAATTAATAATCAAACAGTTTGAAAGCTTAACGGAAATGTCATAATCTTACATTTATGTTAAAATTTACAGTGTAAAATTGTATAGATGGTTCATTTTATGTACTTTTGTCATCGAAATAATAACGAGTTTAATTTTTTAACAAGCACCCATTATGAAAGAAAAAATTGGATCAAACGCAGGTATTATTTGGACTTACCTAGATGCAGAAGGAAGCAAGCCTCTTAAAGACATCAAAAAAGCATGCAAATTGACAGAAAAAGATATGTATGCTGCTTTAGGCTGGTTAGCAAGAGAAGGCAAAATAGCTTTCAATGAATTAAAAGACGACTTGCAGGTCGTTTTGTTGTAAAAAGCAGAAACAACATTTTCAGATAAAAGAGGCGCTTATCTTTCGCATAAGCGGCTCTTTTTTTTATTTGTTTAGGTTCGGCTTCTTTTTAATAAATTTAGAAGAGTAATAATTTTGTTAATTCGTTGGTATTATTTATTTTTGTCTAGCATTTTGGCTACTTTATGACTGAAAATGATGAAAAACTTCTGGCCGAATTTGAAATAAGGATGCGGCAATTAATGTACCTCTGTGATACGTTGAAGGAAGAAAACGCCTTGTTGAAGCAGCAATTGACACAAAGAAGCGTGACAATTGAGAATTTAACATCGGAAGTAGAAGGGCTGAAAAGAAAATATGACAATCTGAAGTTTGTAAAATCTTTTTCTTCGGAGAATGAGGATGATACATTGCAAGCAAAGAAGCGATTGTCGAAATTAGTGCGAGATGTAGATAAGTGTATCGCCATGCTGAAAAATTAACGAATAAAGGCAAAGATATGGACGAGCATTTAATAATTAATCTACGCGTAGCTGATATGAGGTATCCTCTCCGGATAAAAAGGCAGGAGGAAGAAGTATTCAGAAAAGCTGCGGAGGAAATAGATTATAAAATAGTTCAATATAAAAATTATTTTACAGGAGATTCATCCCATTCATTGCAGAATAGCGATTATATGGCAATGACAGCAATACAAGCTGTAGCAGAGAAGGTTGAGCATCAGTTACGGGCGAATGAATTTGAGTTCAGGATGAAAGAATTGACGCAGGAATTGGAAAATTATCTGAGAGGTCATGTAAAATAAAATTATAGTACTGAGGAAAATCTAGAGCACTAATTTTAAGTATGAGGGTATTGTTCATACTTAAATTAGTGCTTTTTAGTTTATATAAATTGAGTTTTTAAATAATGAAAAATAAATTATGGATATATTATTTTATGTAATAGCTTTCCTTGCCGGAGCAGCCGTGGCGTGGGTAGCTTTGAATTCTATGGCGAATTCGAAGTTCAAACGTCAGGTGAAAGAGGCGGAACTGGAAGCTGAAGTAATCAAGAAAAATAAATTGCTGGAAGTAAAAGAGCAGGCTTTGCAGATGAAATCTGAATTTGAGAAACAGGCTAATGCACGGAACTCTAAAATACAGGCAGCAGAGAGCAAAATCAAGCAACGCGAGTTGAGCCTGAATCAAAAACAGGAGGAACTCCAACGTAAGAAAAGTGAAGCTGATACGGTTAAAGCCAATCTGGAAAGTCAACTTGAGATAGTGGAAAAGAAGAAGCTGGACTTGGACAAGCTTCACAAACAAGAGGTGGAAAGGCTCGAGGCCCTATCCGGATTGTCGGCCGAGGAAGTGAAGGAAAAGCTTGTAGAGGCCTTGAAAGACGAGGCGCAATCTCATGCCCAATCATATATCAATGAGATAATGGAAGAGGCTAAGATGACAGCTAACAAGGAGGCTAAGAAGATTGTGATACAATCTATACAGCGTGTAGCTACAGAGACGGCTATAGAAAACGCTATCACAGTTTTCCATATAGAGTCAGACGAAATAAAAGGTCGTATTATCGGCCGTGAAGGACGCAATATACGTGCATTGGAAGCAGCCACAGGTATAGAAATTGTAGTAGACGATACCCCTGAGGCAATTGTACTTTCAGGTTTTGACCCTGTAAGACGCGAAATAGCACGTTTGGCACTTCATCAGCTTGTTGCAGATGGTCGTATCCATCCTGCACGTATCGAGGAAGTGGTAGCAAAAGTGAAGAAACAGATTGAAGAAGAAATTATCGAAACCGGTAAGCGTACTACTATCGATTTAGGTATCCACGGTTTGCATCCAGAGTTGATACGTCTTGTAGGTAAGATGAAATATCGTTCATCATACGGACAAAACTTATTGCAGCACGCCCGCGAAACAGCAAACCTGTGTGCTATTATGGCGTCAGAGCTTGGGTTGAATGTAAAGAAAGCAAAAAGAGCAGGATTGTTGCATGATATAGGTAAGGTGCCTGATGATGAGCCGGAATTGCCTCACGCATTACTTGGTATGAAGCTTGCAGAAAAATATAAGGAAAAACCGGATATTTGCAATGCTATCGGTGCTCACCACGATGAGGTGGAGATGACAAGTCTTCTGGCTCCAATTGTACAGGTTTGTGATGCTATATCAGGTGCACGTCCGGGTGCACGCCGTGAAATTGTAGAAGCATATATCAAACGGTTGAATGACCTTGAGCAACTAGCTCTTTCATATCCCGGTGTGTTGAAGACATATGCCATACAGGCAGGACGCGAACTGCGTGTAATAGTAGGTGCGGATAAGATAGATGATGTAGAAACAGAAAAACTATCGGCCGATATTGCAAAGAAGATACAGGACGAGATGACTTATCCGGGACAGGTTAAGATTACAGTTATACGTGAGACTCGTGCTGTGAGTTACGCTAAGTAAGAGAAACAGATTTTATACAATAAAAAAACGGAGACAAACTTTGTCTCCGTTTTTTTGTTTTAAGAAAAGAAGTGTGTAACTCTGATCTTTCAGAGGTGTCTTATATAAGTCGCTATTATCCCTAAAAGGTCACAATCTGAATGTGTTTTTTGAGGTCGGGGAGAAAAATGTAAGAACTGGAGGTAAGTTTATCTATGTAGATAGCTGTTAGCCTTTAGCTGATAGCTATTAGCTCTTTGAAAAAATGGATTAGCAGATTTGTAAATTAGCATATTAGCAAATGAATGATAAGTGTCACCCTTTAACCCCCTCCAGCCTCCCCTCGGGGCAGGGCTGTTAAGTTCTTTACTTTGTTGCTATTTTCTGCTGTCATCCAGAGTGGAACGAAGGATCCCGACCCTGAGAGACGAGATGTTTCACTCTGTTCAACATGACACAGAGGGTCTGAAAAATTAGAGCTTAACAGCTCTGACCCAAAGGGAGGGTGTAGAGAGAGTAAAAAGCGAATTAGCTCCGCTGGCCGTTGGTTCTTAATTATTAATTATTAATTGTTTTCTGTGTTACCTTTGTCATCTTTTTAGGTAAACAGTATGTAAATAAAATGAAAAAAGCAGGCTTAAAAAGAACTAATCAATGTAGTTTTTGAGGATAAAGGTTATTTTAATTACTTTTGCAATCAGGTATAAAGGATTAATAATATATATAGTAGGTAAAGCAATGGCATATAAAATAGCGGTTTTTGACGCAAAGCCTTATGATATGGCTACTTTCAATAAGGCGAACGAAGCATATGGTTTCGAACTGGTCTATCATAAGGAACATCTCGATAAGAATAATGTGCTTTTGGCAAGTGGTACAGATGCTGTTTGTATTTTTGTAAATGCAAAGGTAGATGAGGCGGTTGTGACTAAGCTCCATTCTTATGGTGTAAAGCTGATAGCATTACGTTGTGCCGGTTTTAATAATGTAGATATAGCTGCTGCCGCCAGAAAAGGCATAAAGGTGGTACGTGTTCCTGATTATTCCCCCCATGCTATCGCTGAGCATACTTTGGCCCTGATGCTTTGTCTTAACAGAAAGGTTCATCGGGCATTTTTGCGTACACGCGACGGTAACTTTTCTTTGATAGGATTTCAGGGATTCGATATGTATGGCAAGACTATCGGAGTGATAGGTACCGGTAAGATAGGGAAGGTCGCTACAGGTCTTTTTCAGGGATTAGGTATGAATGTTCTGGCTTACGACTTATATCCGGATACAAAATGGGCTGATGCTACAGGTGTTAAATATGTGTCGCTGGATGAATTATATGCTAATGCCAATATTATTACATTACATTGCCCGCTGACAAAAGAAACTGAATATCTTATCTGTGATGAATCCATAGCCAAAATGAAAGAAGGTGTGATGATAATCAATACTGGCCGTGGAAAGTTGATCCATACCAGGCACCTGATAGAAGGGTTGCTTAGCGGTAAGGTCGGTTATGCAGGTTTAGATGTGTATGAAGAAGAAGGGGCTTATTTTTATGAAGACCATTCTGATAGTGTGATGACTGATGATGTACTTGCCCGGTTGCTGTCTTTCAATAATGTGATCGTGACATCTCATCAGGCCTTTTTTACTCAGGAGGCAATGTCGAATATTGCGCACACAACAATGAATAATATCCTTGATTTCTTCAACGGTAAAGAGTTGAAAAACGAGGTTGTATATAATAAAGCTTAGTGTAAATTTCATACAGTTAGAATTATAAGTATGAAACGGTTCTTTATTCTTTTTGTTTATATATTCGCATTTCTTGGGATCATCGTTGCGGCTGATTCTAAGTTCGTTGTTGTTATCGATGCAGGGCATGGAGGTAAGGATGGCGGAGCTGTGAGAGGTATATATAAGGAGAAAGATATAAACCTGGGAGTGGCTAAAACTTTAGGAGAACTGATAGAAGCAAACTTTAATGATGTCAAAGTAGTTTATACCCGTAAGACTGACGTTTTTGTAGATTTGGACAAGCGGACACAAATTGCTAATCGGGCAAAAGCCAATCTGTTTATATCCATTCATACCAACTCAACTGCTGCAAAGACTACAAACGCCTCCGGAGCTGATACCTATATATTGGGGCTAGCCCGTAGTGCTGAAAACCTGGAAGTGGCAAAAAGAGAGAACTCTGTAATTCTATTGGAAGATAACTATACATCAAAATATGAGGGTTTCGATCCTAATTCGACGGAGTCGTATATCATATTCGAGTTTATGTCGAATAAGTATATGGAACAAAGCCTGCAGTTTGCGGATTACATACAGAAAGATTTTAAAAGTATAGCAAAGCGTACAGACAGAGGTGTGCGTCAGGCGGGATTTCTCGTGTTGAGAAAGACAAGTATGCCTAGTGTGCTTATCGAGTTGGGTTTTATAAACAATCAGGCTGAGGCTAAATATTTATCCTCCAGGTTGGGACAAAGGGCAATGGCGACTGCGATATACTCCGGGTTCAAAAAATATAAACGAGAATTTGATAAAAAGCAAGGCCGTTATGTTGCTGCGCCGGATAAAAGTGAGTTGCTTGATGATATTGCAATCGACGAAGCTATAGTAAAAGAGAAAGTAGCTGTTGAAGATACTTATATTGTTGAGGACACCGATACTCCGGTTGTGAAAGAATCAGCCAGAGTGAAAAACATGGTAGCGGCCCCAAAGAAAAGAGAACAAACTCCTAAAAAAATCGGTGAAACCACTAGAAATATAGCTGAAACCTCGACGAAGGAAAATAGTACGGTTACGAAAAATGTTAGTAACAAGGTGGAGTACCGGGTGCAGTTCTTGGTATCACCAAAGAAACTCCCGGATACTTCGAAAGAATTTAAAGGTCTTTCGCCTATAATGTTCTATAAAGATGGTAATAGCTATAAATATACATGTGGTTCAACCACTGATTATAATGAGATAATTAAAATACAACGTCAAGTAAGGGCTAAGTTTAAAGATGCGTTTGTCGTTAAATTTAGAAACGGGGAACGTATTAAATAGATAATGACAAACCACTATGTGGATAGAAGATGGTATTTGATAGTATATTATTTCAATAAAGCTATTTGTAGTATTTAAACTTAACAAAATAATAAATAGGTCTGTGACCTTACAATTACATAATTTAATAGTTATGAGTAAAATATCGAAAGAAGTAAAGATAGGTATAGCCTTTGTAATCGCAATTTTCCTTTTGTATTACGGTATCAGTTTTCTGAAAGGTGTAAATCTTTTTAAACCATCAAATTCATATATTGTCGTCTTTGACGATGTGTCAGGTCTAACCCAGTCGACACCTGTTACGCTGAATGGGTTTCAGGTAGGTCTGGTATCTTCCATGGAACTAGACCCGAAAAATCAAGAACGTGTGATTGTATATCTGAACATGGACAAAGGTATGCAGATACCCAAGGGTAGCAAGATGTCATTGGATGTCTCTGTTTTGGGGTCGGCTACAATCATGCTTGAGACTAATCCTTATACAAAAGAAAATCTGTCCTCGACCGATACTATAAAAGGTATCCGGGTAAAAGGTATGCTAGATGCTGCAGGTACTATGTTACCTCAGGTAGAACAGCTCATACCCAAGATTGATTCAATACTTATCGGTCTCCAAACATTGGTAAACAATCCGGCGTTGAACCAGTCGTTGACAGATATCAATCAGATTACGGGCGATTTGGCTAAATCGACCAAGCAGCTAAATTCGATGATGACTACATTAAATAAGGATCTTCCTACCATAACCGGTAATCTGGGGAAAATGTCTAACGACCTAAGTAGTGTATCGGGTAAGATCAATCAGATGGATTTGGCTTCTACATTCAAGTCTGTAGATTCTACTATGAAAAATATAGAATATCTTTCTACGAAAATCACATCTAAAGATAATTCTTTGGGATTATTATTGAATGATCGTCAATTATATGATAGTATTAACGGAACAATTAGTAATGCTTCGTTGTTACTTAAGGATGTAAGGCAAAATCCATCCCGTTATATTAATGTAAAAGTCTTCTAAATTGTTCTATTTAGAATTGGTCTAAATAAGTAAAAATAATTTTTTTGCTTAATAGTGTCACCCTTATACTTTTCGGGCAGTATTACGAAATTGTTAAAACGTAATTAAAATGCTATTAAAAACACAATCGACTGATAATTAGTTGGTTATTTGTACCAAAAGGGGTGATTTTGTAATAACGTCATAAGTCATTGAAATTAAAATAGATGTTTCTAAAACTAGAAAACCAAATTTGGAGGCACTTTTTTTTTATGAAATAAATGATGAAATTTACATTACGAAATCGAGAGAGTAATATAGACAAAATAACTAAACTAATAAATGGATTCTTCTTCAACTCAAAAATTATGGGCTAATTGTTTAACGGTCATTCAGGATAATATACCTGAGGCGGCTTTCAAAACATGGTTCTTACCTATTGTTCCCTTATCTTATGAAAATAAGGTATTTACGATACAGGTACCAAGCCAATTCTTTTATGAGTATTTGGAAGATAAGTTTGTCGACTTACTGAAAACTACTCTGCATCGCGAAATTGGTAGAGATACAATATTACAGTATCGCATATTGATGGAGAATACAACTAATACAGTTGTAGATTATAGAGGTGATGCAAAAACACTACCAGCAGAAAAAGGTTTTGTCAAAAGTACTAATAAGGTGCCCAATCCTTTCCAGAAGGTTGTAGCGGATGATTTTGATTCGCAACTGAATCTAAAGTATACATTTGATAACTTTTTTGAAGGCGAAAGTAATAAGTTGGCCCGGACAGCTGGTGAAACTATAACAAAGAATCCCGGTAAAACGGCCTTTAATCCATTATTTCTTCATGGTACATCTGGTGTGGGTAAAACCCATCTCTGTCATGCCATAGGTACGCGTATCAAAGAACTGTATCCCGAAAAACGGGTATTATATGTATCGGCTCACTTATTTAAAATTCAGTATGCTGATGCCGGACGTTATAATACGACCAATGACTTTATCAACTTTTATCAGGGTATCGACGTACTTATCATAGATGATATACATGAATTGGCCGGAATAGAACGGACTCAGAATACACTATTCCATATATTTAATCACCTGCATCAGAATAATAAGCAGCTTATTCTTACGTCTGATAAAGCTCCGTCTGAACTTCAGGGAGTGGAAGAGCGATTGCTTACACGTTTCAGGTGGGGGTTGACCACGAAAATAGATCATCCCGATAAGGGTTTGAGGTTAAAGATCCTTCAAAATAAGATTCTTCACGATGGATTGTCCATACCAGAGGATGTGGTCGATTATATAGCAGAGAATGTAACTGATAATGCCCGCGATTTGGAAGGAATCATTGTATCTATAATGGCACATTCATTGGTATACAATAAAGAGATTGATTTGTCCCTTGCACGACGTGTTATCGGACAAGCGATAAAGAAGATTGAAGCAAAGAAGATAACAATCAGCGCGATAGAATCTGTTGTTTGTGACTTCTATAATATAAAGAGTGAGTTGATTCATACCGCTTCCCGTAAGCGGCAGATAGTTCAGGCTAGACAGGTGACTATGTATCTGTCGAAGAGCTATACTGAAATGTCGCTGGCTCAGATAGGATCCCTCATTGGTAAGAAGAACCATGCTACTGTGCTGCATGCATGTAGGACTGTAAAAGAGCAAATGGAGGTAGACAAAGTATTCCGGGACGAGATAGCCGAGATAGAGAAAAAAATAAAAAGCTGAGAGCGTTAGTTCTCAGCTTTTTAGCTTAGTCTTGATGCTCAGTTAAGATGCTTAGTGTTTACTATAATTATTGATCATGATTTCCTTAATACTAACTTCCTTTTAGTGGCAGCAGTAATCTCAGAGAAAAAAGCCTTGATCTCTTTATATTGCGATTTATTATACCGTCCTGTAAAGATATCAATATTTTGAATATATGTAATCTTATTCCCATCTTGTTTTACTTCTGTTGCGAATTTACCAAAGGGAGTTGTCAGGGATATATTCTTGGGTAAAGATTCGGTTGTATATGATTCAGGAATGTTGATGATAATAGAGTCGGATTCTGAAAATCCATTATTAATCACAATGTCCTGAATGCGCGTATTGGATGAAAGCATATTATAGCTCCCTTTTTCAAGAGGACATGCCGGGATGAATAAACGCGTACCTGTTTTATTTACAAAATCAGTAGCTACAAAGTCTGCAGATAAAGAGCAGGACGGTAATGATGACTTATCTTCTTTTGTGTTTATGTTATCGATTTGCACTTTAGGAAATTTAATATTGCGGTTGATGTATCCGATTACTTTTTCCCTGTCCTTAGATGTCATTGCAGACACATTGTATAAATATCCGTTCAGATGTTC
Source organism: uncultured Dysgonomonas sp. (assembly GCF_900079725.1). NCBI lineage: Bacteria > Pseudomonadati > Bacteroidota > Bacteroidia > Bacteroidales > Dysgonomonadaceae > Dysgonomonas > uncultured Dysgonomonas sp. Next base: position 1,419,084 of record NZ_LT599032.1, on the reverse strand, counting down.
TATAAAACGCATATTTCCTTTCGAGCTACCATCTTCAGTAATATTGATTTCAACGAATGATTGCTGTTTATTCTGTTTATCTGTGTAAATTGGAAGCCGGCATAGCTTGCCTCCATCTTCGGTGACAACTAGTGCGTCATGCCCTGCAATATCATCGTGAACGAATCCAAAAGGTATTGTTTGTGACGTGCATTCCAACCATATACTATCATTCTTGAGGGGGACAAGTAGGATTACATGATTTGTCTCATTGGCATTTGAGAATTTTTCAGGAAAATATTTCTTGCTCCCCATGTATATCTTACAATAATTGGATGGTATGCCAACAACTTTGAGCATAGCTTTCATTAGGTTTGATAAGCCTTTACAGTCTCCGAAATTAGTCTTGGCTACAGATGCTGCATCTATTGGTTGTAAGCCGCCAATACCAAGTTGAATGCTCACATAACGCCAGTTATCCTGTAAATATTTGTATAGTATTTCTACCTTTTCTCTATTGTCTCGGGCATCTTTTGTCAATTCTATCAGCTTATTAGAGAAAGCTTCGGATACATTATCTCTATCCTTTAAAAGTTTAGATGTCCAGACTCCAAAATCTTGCCAACTGGACATTTTACCACAGAATGAATCATAGCAAAAATCAGCCGGAGCAATCAATACTCTCGGATATATATCCCTTAGGGCCGGAGCCAAAGGTTCACTGTTAATTGCTTTAAGATTGTGTGCCGTAAATGAATATATGTGTTTATTACCTACAACTTCATCTTTAACATTGCAATCGAAATTTGCATCATATCTCAGATTCATATCCGCGGGCAGTTCTATCCTGTAACTGGCATTGACCAGCGATTGCATATAACTCTGAATAGGAGTGAAAGCAGGGTATGAGATTATGCCGTTCTTCCATTTTTCTTCATATGTATATTCTATCGTGTATGGATATGTGGGAATCTTGTATTCGTAGACAATAGAGTAGGCGTCTGTTGCCATCTGGTCCGACATGGACGATATCGTCAAGTCTTTCTTTCCTATTTTCCGAATAACACTACCTGATGCATTTTTTACGACAGCAGAGAAATCTTTCATTTCCCTGAACTTATCATTAAAAGCATAAAAATGGGCAAAACCTTCTCCTTGTTTATTGAGGATTGTCATTGTTTTCGTTACCTTACATGTCGCATTATTCATATCCGACTGGATTATGACTATATCGGAGTTCTGAACAATCGCAACTGCATTTTCACGAAGGCTGTCGGAGGCTTGGTTTATCGAATTACCATTTGCAGATACTATTGCAGATGATAATATACATAGAGTTAAAATGAAGTGTCTGTACATAATAGTTCCGGTTCTAATTTATTCTGCACTTGGCGTCTTTTTGAGTACAATTTGCTCTGAGCTCTTAGCTATTAATTTTGAGAAGAAATCGCGCAGATTTTCATATTCTGCAGGTAAGAATTGCAACTTCTTCAATTGATACTGATAATGAAGCCGGATCTGACTGCCTGATAGAACAACCCGGTATGTAAGGGTCATATCATTATCGTTGAGTACCATTCTCTCTCCTTTGGGCAACTCTTCTACTGTATATCCTTCTGGTACTATAAAATCTATTATTTGTACAAAATTAGTGAGGTAGTCAAATTCGATGGGATATTCACGGGTTTCTTTCTTAAATGGATTTTCGGAATATGGTTTATCAGTAAGTGGAGTGATATATATAAATTCATCAGCCATATCGATATCCGAGGATTGTATATAATTCATCTTTAAGGCTTCGCTTGTATTATCCAGATTTGATATCGAAAAACTGTCTATTTCACATGAAATTCTTTTACTTACCGATTCTATGTAGTCATTTTGATCTTTATGGTTATAGTAGCTGACCTTGGTATTGTATGCCGCATTACCCTTACGTGTATCGGTCGATTTACCTATAAGTTTAGAGTCATTAATCGTTAAATTTATTGTTTTTAATATTGAACCGTTCGAAATTTCAGTAAGGTTTACCCAGTTCGAATGATCTGCCCTCAGGATACGTGCCTGCGGTACCATGCATTTTTCGGGAAGCAAATTCCAGTCTCCGTATTTGGCTGCAGCATCGGTATAGTACATCGTAGTATCTATTTTGACACCTGTGATTACATAATTGAATGCTGATATACTAGGATGTGAAATTGGCATGCGGCCATTACTTCTGGTACTCAATATTACCGGGAATGCATCGAATCCTCCCGCCTGGAGTGCATTTATTAACAGGAAGTTTACTTCCGAACTTGTGCCAATCCCGTTTTTTAAGGCATCTTTCAGGTTCTTGGGATAGAAAGCGTTCTGGTCATTCCATTTCACTTTATATTTGATCATATCCTGTATTTCTTTTGCTCTGTCGAAGCTTACATCCCCTTTGGTAATTTCGTTTTTGAATAGATCTGCTTTCTTCAGATTACCGCCAAACATACTGGATTCTATAATTTCTTTATCGATATTACTCCACGACGAAGAATAATTTTTTACTGTGGAATATGGCATTTGTATGCTTTGGAGTTCGAAAGAAACTTTCGATATATAATCGTTTATTGTCCATAAATAAGATTCGTTCTTAATGGCCGGAACATCAGTTGCTATAAAAGTATAACGATCGGCAGAACATCGTACTTGAGTCCCTTGCGTACGCCCGTTTTCATCTTTGTATTGGATGTGAAATGTCTCGTTTACAGGCTCTTTTTTTGGTGCTAGTGCAATATATCCCTGGGAATTCAAGTGGTACCGGAAGTATTCAGGTAGTGTGACATCGAATGAGGTGTAGAGAATCGGTATAGATGATTGGAAATTAAAATCGCGGAGATCGTAGAAGAAATCGGATACAATTGTGTATTTATATTCTATAACAGATCCTACTTTTGCCGCAGGCATCGTAAATTTTCGTACTTTCCATTTATTATCGGTATCTTCTTCAAAAATAAAGTCCTTTGATAATTTTGTCTTCACTACTTTACCGCCTTCCATATTGTAAGTTGTGCCGGATAGCCCTTTGATATCTTCTTTTGATGAAGTACTGGCCTGATAATATGATATTTCCTGGTCGCACCACTCAAGGCCTTCGGTTTTAAGTATTTTTATTTTCACCTGAAGTGTGTATTCAAACTGAAAACCATATAGATTACTATACACAAAGCGGGTATCACCTTTTTTTAGTAACATAACAGCGGCGGCAGTTGTATCCTGAGGATATGAAGTCATAGACAATTCTTCAACTGTGGCATTACCATACTTTGATTGCGAATAGCAATTGTAACTATTCAGAAATGCAAAAATAAATAGAATGAAGAGGGCAATCTTTTTCATAATATTAGGTTAATTAAATTAGAGTAAATGTATAAAAATGTTTATGAATATTAATTTACTGAAAGTATGTCGTAAAGCATATTTCTGACATTTTATGCGCTTTTTAAGCCGGAATAATAGAATTTTTTCCAATTGGTTTTTATTATATAAAACTATTTATCGTTTTTATAAAAAAAATATTACAAAAGTGACACTTTTACTCGGATTTCTCATTGATGTTTTTTATTATAGACTATAGCTGCAAAATCGTTAGTTACGAGCTGCTGGCTTTTTGTATATATAGATAAATATGAAAGCATATTTTCATATCTTATACTGAAAAATTTTATATGAAAATCAGATTGCTGATGTCATATCGGCAAGCCTGAAAATTGGCAAGGATAATCACACGTTGTTTTTATTAATTTAATTAATGGTACAATGTTAAAACCTGACACTTCTGACACATTTTACCATTTTTATTTTATTGTTTTTACGTCAATTAACCATATGTGGTTAAAAAGGTAACAAAGCTAACAGATATATCAGTAAACAGTCTCCCTACTCGTAACTCTTAACTGCCTGCAAGGCGAAGTAACTTGTGATTCTTAAAAAAGGTAACACAAAGAACAATTAATAATTAAGAATGAAAAATTAAGAACCAACGGTCAGCGGAGCTAATTAGCTTTTTACTCTCTCTGCACCCTCCCTTTAGGTCAGAGCTGTTAAGTTCTAATTTTTTATACCCTCTGTGTCATGTTGAACGGAGTGAAACATCTCGTTTCTCAGGGTCGAGATCCTTCGTTCCACTCAGGATGACAGCAGAAAATAACAACAAAGTAGAGAGCTTAACAGCTCTGGCCCGAGGGAAGGTTGGGGGGAGTTAAAAGGTTACACTTGTCACTCATTTGCTGATATGCTAATATACAAATCTGCTAATCATTTTTTTCAAAGAGCTAAAAGCCAAAAGCTTCCTAATATATAGATAAACTTTTCAAAAAAAAATAAACGTCATTTGCCCTAAAAAAGGAAGGAGAAAATATTTTCCGGTCTACTTCTGCCGGCTGATTTATTGGGCGCATATGGATAGGAATTATACTTATGTTGCGGAAGAGGAGGGTAGTAGTTGATATTAAGAAAACAAAAGAGCCATACTATTACAGTATGGCTCCTCATGTATTTTGTCAGTGACAATTAATATTCACGTCTTCTGTATCCACCATTGTTGCCACCACCTCTGTTATTGTCATAACTTCTGCGAGGACGGTCACCTTCTGTGCGAGGACGAGCTTCAGAAACGGAAATAGTTCTTCCGTCATATTCAGCACCATTCAGTTCTTCAATAGCTTTTTGGCCAGCTGCATTGTCAGCTAATTCAACAAAACCGTAACCTTTAGAACGGCCAGTAGCTTTGTCCATAATAACTTTTGCTGAAGTGATTTCTCCGTATTCACTGAATAGATCCTTCAAATCATTGTCGTTGATGCTGTAGCTCAACCCTGCGATAAAAATGTTCATTGTAAAAAAATAAAATTAAATAATAAATACTCTATGCAGAAGATGTAAATAAATAGGAAAGCTAAAAGAAACTAGACAAGAAAGGTTACCAAAGAAGGGAAATGACTTGAAAAGAAAAATTTAAACTACACTTAAGAACTCTTATGCGATAGCAAATGTAAAAATAAAAATCAGTTATTTAGCATTTTAACCAATTATTTTTTTGTTACGCTTTGCTTTTTTATATTTTATTGTATGATTATGACTGAAAATGTCAGGAATTGAACCTCTTGTAATTTTCAATAACACTGATTACTGTATCCTTATCATTTCCTATTTGTTTCTTTAACGTATCTATGTCGATGAACTTTTCGTCAGGACGTACAAAATCGATAAATTCGGCTGTTAATTCCTTATTGTACAGGTCTCCGTCGAAGTTGAACAGATTCACCTCTATGCTTATATTATCTCCGTTGTGGAGAGTAGGGCGCTTGCCTATATATAGCATGCCATCATACCTTTGTCCCTCTACATGCACATACACTGCATATACCCCAAAAGCCGGGATTACTTTATATGTTTCCCATACCTGTATGTTTGCCGTAGGAAAGCCGATTGTCCGTCCCACTTTGAAACCTTCCACTATCTTTCCCGAGATAGTATAGTTGTATGAGAGCAATTTAGCGGCCTTGCGGATATATCCTTCAACTAGTAATTTACGGATACGGGACGAACTGACATGTTCTTCTCCTGGAAGTTCCCGGGCTTCAATAACGTCGATCCCAATTTCGCTACCGTAGCGTTTATAGTCTGCAAAACCATCTTCCCTGTTATGTCCGAAGCGATGATCGTATCCGATAACTAACGTGTTTACCGAAAGTTTATCTTTTAGTATATCTTTCATAAACTCTCTGGCTGATAGTTGGGAAATCTCCGTTGTAAAATCGAGGCATATGCAATAATCAACTCCGGTAGAAGCCAGGCGTTCTGTTTTTTCATCAAATCCGCAAAGCAAAGCAGGTTGGTAATCTTTTTGCAAGACTTTTCGCGGATGTACCGGAAATGTAATGACGGCAGATGGTAGTTCACGCTTAGCGGCCTCTTCTTTCACCTGGTCTATCAGGAAGCGGTGGCCGGTGTGTACGCCATCGAAAAAGCCTATTGTAGCTACTAGTGGCGCATGTTGAAGTTTATGTTCTCTGTCTATAAGCAACATATATGGCTACTTTTTATAGTAATCCCCTATCTGTAAATACTTTTCGCAGGTCTTCATTCTGATCGGTCAGGTAAGTCTGGAATCCCAGCTTCTCACCAATCTCTACATTTGCTTTTCCGTCATCGAAGAACAGGGTTTCGGCCGGATCCATGTTCGAATCGGCTATAATGAAATCGAAAATTTCCCGATCCGGTTTGGCATGCCCTATCTCATAAGATAAATAGCACTTGTCAAAAAAAGCATTAATAGGTAACCCTTCCGGAGAAAACTCATGTGTCATGGCCCATCCCATTACTGAAGGATTGGTATTGCTGAGTAGATAAACTTTATATTTTTTACGGAGTTCTTTCAGCAACTCGTATTTATAATCAGGGATATCGGCCAGGAAACCTAACCATGCATTGTCTATCTGTTCTGCTGTTACATTCGGATTATTTGATAATTTGCGAAATTCGGTAACAAAATCTTCGCGGTTTATCTTACCCTCTTCATATTCGAGGAAAATCCCTTTTTGACGAAATTCTCCCAGATATTCGTTGATATTAGGAAATCCCAGTGCTGTAAAACGATCTAATGCAGTTTGTTTGTGCAGGCTTACTATCACACCGCCAAAGTCGAACAGAATGTTCTTAATCTTTTTGCTCATAAAATTAAAAAATTACATTTTGTGCTATAATAGCACGAAGTTAGTTATTTATTCTTTAAGAGCCGTTATTTTCAAATTTGTATTTGTATTTTTGTTAATATTAAAACATTAGTAAAGTGCTTCATAAAACAAGAGGGGTCGTCCTCAACACCATTAATTATAACGATAAATACGTTCTTGCCCAGGTTTTTACTGAATCATTCGGGCGGGTAACTTATATGGTGTCGAAAGTCAGAGGAAAGAGTTCGAAAGTGCCTAAATCTTTATTCTCGCCGCTTGCCATCCTCGATATGGAAGTAGAGCACCAGGCTTCCCGTGATATACAACGAATACGCGAAGCCCGTGCAGATATGTATTTGTATGATATATCAGGTGATTTGGGCAAGACATCCATGGCTTTTTTCCTTTCCGAATTTCTTACCAGGGTCTTGAAGGATGCAAACGATAGCCGCCTGCTATTTAGCTTTCTGGAACAATCGGTACAGATTTTGGAAATGACAGATAAGAGCATTTCTAATTTCCATTTGGTATTCATGCTTAAACTCAGTCATTTTTTAGGCTTTTACCCTAATTTGGAGGAATACAGGGAGAATAGCCTGTTTGATATGATGAATGGAGAATTTGTGCTCTATCAGCCTTTGCATAAACACTTTCTGAACAGGACAGACAGTAAATCTCTTTCGTTATTAGCTCGTATCTCATATGAAAATATGCATCATTTTGTCTTTTCACGTCAAGATAGGATAAATATAATAAATAAGGTGCTGGAGTACTATCGCTTACATCTTTACGATTTTCCCGGCTTGAAATCGTTGGATGTATTGCATGAATTGTTTTAATAGGGTTTCTAAGTGGAATTTCATATATTCGTAACTTGTAATATATAACTAACATCTATGACATTGGAGGAAGTAAAGAATTCGTATAAAAGTCGTATCGATAAAGAGAAAGCAACGTTATCCCGACTAAAGAGGGTTATATTTCAGGTAGGGACAATACGGTTGGTTGTCGTATTGACCTGTATTGCCATAAGTTACATCTTCTGGAGTGATACACCTGTAGTGTTGACTGCAATAGGTATATCCGTAGCGATTTATCTCTTTTTTATGAAATATCATAACCGGTTATTTCTTCAAAAAAAATATTGCGAATTACTTATTCTAAATGCGGAGAACGAACTGAAAGGGATTGATTATGACTTTTCTGCATTCGATGGCGCACCCGAAAAAGCAGATGCAAACCATAGTTACAGTGTAGATTTGGACTTGTTTGGCAATCATTCATTCTTCCAATCAATAAACAGGACTGTGACATCTTTTGGAAAAGACAGGCTGGCAGATACACTGCTTTACCCTTTCGAGAGGAAAGAGGATATTGTAGCTCAGCAGGAAGCATTGAAAGAGTTAAGGGGGAAGACCGAATTACTCGACCATTTCAGGGCGATAGGGCAAATGACTGATGCGGAAGATTTGAATATCCATTTCTTTTCACAGCAGTTTATGCAGACAAAGCTTTTATCCAAAAGCTTCTGGAGATATTTTATATATATCGCTCCTGTTGTATCCATTACGGTTCTTATTCTATGTATTGCAGGTCTGCTTCCATATGCAGTATTAGGTCTTGTCTGGACAATTTTTTTCCTGCTGAGTCTTGCTCCATTAAAGGATATTAATCTAAAGAAAAGTTTGTTTGAAAAAAAGATAGAGACACTCAGGACATACTCCAAGCTATTTAAAATAATAGAGAAGGAAAAATTTGAATCTACATTGCTGATTAACATACAGAACAAGATAAACAGCGGAGAATCGGCTTCTCTAGCTATACATCAACTGAGGTCGTATAGTAATAACCTTGACCAGTCATCGAATATTCTGGGACTTCTTTTCCTTAACCCTTTCTTTTTCTGGAATGTTATCTATTCTATAAAGATAGAAAGATGGATAACTTTACATAAAGATAATATTATCAGTTGGTTTAAGGTATTAGCCAAATTCGACAGCCTTGTTTCTCTCGGGATATTTGCCTATAATAACCCTGGTTACACATATCCGGAAGTTGCGGATACTTTTATGCTGGAGGGTAAAGATTTAGGTCATCCGATGCTTAATAGATGTGTTTGTGTACGCAATGATGTAACCATAAGCCGCCATCCTTATTTCTTGGTTGTTACGGGGGCAAATATGGCTGGCAAAAGTACATATCTGCGTACAATCGGTATAAACTTAATTCTGGCCTGCGCAGGCGCACCTGTATGTGCGGTATCCCTAAAGTTTTATCCTTATAAATTGGTTACAAACTTGCGTACCTCAGACTCACTGACAGATAACGAGTCTTATTTCTTTGCAGAGCTTAAACGGTTGAAAATGATTATAGATCGCTTACAATCGGGTGAGCAATTGTTTATTATATTGGATGAAATACTGAAAGGAACCAACTCGGAAGATAAGCAGAAAGGTTCTATCGCTCTTATGAAACAGTTGGTTTCGCTCGATGGTAATGGTATAATTGCCACACATGATCTCGTATTGGGTAATCTGGAAGAAGAATTCCCCGATGCAATAAAGAATTACAGATTTGAGGCTGATATAAAGGATGAGCAATTGTCTTTTACATACAAGATAAGGGAAGGGGTGGCTCAGAATATGAACGCAAGTTTCCTGATGAAAAAAATGGGAATAACAGGGCTTTGATGCCCCTCCCATCGTCCCCGAAAGGGTGGGGAGTTATTGATATTAATTTATGGCTTTGCTAAAGTCCCCTGAGGGGGATTTAGGGGGCTTAACTAATACATTATGGAAGATATACTACATTACATATGGAAATTCAGGCTTTTTCAGAAAGGACTGAAAACTACTACAGGTCAGCCAGTAGAAGTGATTGATGTTGGTCTGCCTAACACAAATGAAGGTCCCGATTTCTTTAATGCTAAGATTAAGATAGGAGATAAGATTTGGGCCGGTAATGTAGAGATCCATAAATCGTCGGATCAATGGGTGAAGCATAAGCATGATGTAAATAAGAACTATAATTCTGTTATACTTCATATTGTAGAAAAAGCTAATTGTGAGGTGTATAACGAATCGGGGCAACCGGTTATGCAATGCGAAATAACTTATCCGAAACATATATTGGAGAATTATGATTTCCTCATTCATTCCAATACTGATATTCCTTGCTGCAATTATATTGGCTCCATGTCATCTTTTCATCTCAATTCGTGGATGAATACGTTGTTGATAGAACGTTTGGAACGAAAATCAAAACATATACAGGAATTACTCGAGCGATATAATAACTCGTGGGAAGATGTATTTTATGTAATTCTTTCGCGTAATTTCGGGTTTGGATTAAATTCCGATTCTTTCGAGAGATTAGCACTGAGCCTGCCATTGAAATATATCCGGAAGCAGGGTGATAACCTTATTCAGATAGAAGCTTTGTTGTTTGGGCAGTCAGGCATGCTGGACAATCTTAAAGTAAATGACGATTATTATTCTTTATTACAAAAAGAATATGCTTTCCTGAAAAATAAATATGAACTGAACCCGTTAGAATCTTATGTATTCAAAAGTTTAAGAACGCGGCCAACTGCTTTTCCTCAGATTCGGATAGCCCAGTTAGCGGCTTTATTACATAATTCACATGGATTATTTTCTAAAATTACAGCCTGCGATGATATGGGACGCATCAGGTTGATGTTTCATGTAAACGCTTCTGAATATTGGCAGACGCATTATGCATTCGGAGTTTCATCCGAACGAAAGGTAAAATACCTTGGAGATGCCTCTCTCGACATTATACTTATAAATACGGTAGCTCCGATTCTATTTTTTTATGGGAGGACTATCGATAGTGAAATACATTGCGAGCGGGCACTTCGTTTTCTTGAGATATTGAAGCCGGAGAGAAATTCGATAACGAAACATTTCGAAAGACTGAAAATGCCATTGAATAATGCTGCCGATTCGCAGGCTATGATTCAACTCAAGCACGAGTATTGCGAGCCCAGGAAATGTTTATTTTGTAGGGTGGGACATCAACTATTAACCAGTTAACAGTTACCAAATCAATTAACCTATGACTAAAATGAAATATATAGACCTTTTTAATCATCTTAAAAAAATAGAGAATTATACCGATAGCGAGATTGAAATTGATAGTCATCTTGTTATGCGTAATTTTACTTTCGAATCGAATTATCGTTTTATCCTTCCCGGGGGACTTGGCAATAATGACGACTATGAGTATATTCCAAGTATACCAGAAGATTATGAGCCTGACGTTATTCAGCAAATGCTGAATAAGAAGGATGCGGAGATTATGGAAAATATAAAGTTCCGCTATCATATGATAATGCCAAAGAATGAGCAGAAGGCCAAAGGTATTATCTTTATGTTTCATGGTTTTAATGAAAAATACTGGAATAAATATTTGCCCTGGGCAAAATATATAGCGGAGAAAACAGGTAAATCCATAGTGATGTTCCCTATAGCTTTTCATATGAACCGTGCGCCTGCCACATGGAGTAACTCACGGGAGATGTATCATGTGAGCGAACAACGTAAGCAACGTCACCCTGATGTTATCTGTTCCAGCCTGTCTAATGTCGCTATCAGTACCCGTTTGCATAACAAGCCACAGCGGTTTCTGTGGTCGGGGCTGCAAACATATTATGATGTAATTGATTTTGTCGAAGCTTTTAAAGAGGGACTGCACCCGGCAATAGAAAAGGATGCTTCAATTGATTTTTTCTCTTACTCTATTGGTACATTCCTCGGCGAGATACTAATGATGAGCAATAAGGATGGACACTTTGCGAAATCAAAATACGCGACCTTCTGTGGGGGGGCTGTATTTAATAGGTTATCGCCCGTATCGAAGTTTATTCTCGATAGCGAAGCCAATGTAAGCCTATACTCTTATGTGGTGGAGCATCTTGAAAGTCATATGAAACGCGACGAAGTACTTCGCCATTATATGCATACCCATCCCGAGGGAAATAATTTCAGAAGCATGCTCAACTACCGGTCACAAACGATAGCCAGAGAAAACCGCTTCCGAGAAATGAGCCATCAATTCTATGCTATTACATTAGCTAAAGATGAAGTTGTGCCTGCATATGAGGTTATTAATACATTGCAGGGTTCGGACAGGGATATTCCTATCAGGATAGAGACGTTGGATTATCCATATAAATATATCCATGAAGACCCATTCCCGGCACTTCCGAGGATTGCCGATGAGGTGGATAAGCAGTTCCGTTTAACTTTCGATAAAATAAGTGATTTCTTAAAATAAATTCTGATGAATAAGATTTTTAATGTAGTAGCGCTGACTCTTTTGTTTGTAACATCGTTCTCCGGGCAGGCGAAAGCTCAGGAAGTGGAAAAGCTGTTTAATGGAACAGACTTATCTAATTGGAATTTTGTGCTGGATAAGAATAGTATACCGGCAGAAAAGGTATTTTATGTAAAGGATGGTTTGATTCACATTACAGGTGAGCCACTTGGATATATGTATACTAAGCAGAAATACGGCGACTATCATTTACATGCAGAATGGCGTTGGCCTGAAGGTGTAGCATCGAATAGCGGTATTTTCTTATTGATAGAAAAACCGGAGAATCCTTTTCCAAACGGTATAGAATGTCAGTTGAAAGCCGGAAACGCAGGTGATTTTGTATTACTCAACGGTTCCGATCTGGCTGAATACAAGAATCCTGAAAGCGGACGTCCTAAATTTCCGGTAATAGCGAAGGCTAAGGCTTCGACGGAAAAAGTTCCCGGAGAATGGAATTGTGCTGATGTATACTGCCGCAACGGAGTAATTACGATATATATAAACGGTGCCTTCCAGAATAAGGGTACAAATAAAATCAAGGAAGGTTACATCGGTTTACAGAGCGAAGGCAAAGATGTTGAGTTTAGGAACGTGACATTAACACCATTGCCTTAAATATTAAACAGATAGAGAGTAGGAGAGAAGGGGATTTAGTTCCCCTTTTTCAATTTATCTATAATAATCGTCGCTGCGTGTCCGGATGCGCCCGGCTTACCCAGTATATTTATTACTTCATCATATTCCGATAACATCTTGTCCCGATAAGGAATGTCATTCAATAGCCTGTCAGTTTCATTTCTTATAGCCTCGACCGAAAAGAATTTGGCGAACAATTCCTGTACTACTGTTTTGTCGGCAATCAGATTCACAAGCGAAATATATTTTGTGTGAAGTACGTTCTTAAATACCCAGTATACGACATGAGGTATCGGGGTTTCGTAACATACAACCTGCGGAACCCGGAACAAGGCCGTCTCCAGTGTCGCTGTACCTGAGGTGACTAGAGCTGCTTCTGCGTATTCGAGTAAACGGTATGTTTGCCCGAAAACGATCTTACAGGGCTTATCTCCAATGTATTTCTTATAGTAATCTGCTTCTATTGCAGGAGCTCCGGCTATGATGGGTTGGTAATCCGTGAATCTTTCTATCGATTCCAGCATAGCCGGCAGGTTGTCTTTTATCTCTTGTTGGCGGCTTCCTGCTAACAGTGCAATAATAGGTTTATTATCCAGTTTGTTTTCTGAGATAAATTTTTCCCGCGTGTCATCTTTGTTTTCTTCTCTGAAATTTGCTACTGCATCTACTACAGGATTGCCTACATAGTCGATGTGATAGTTATGCTTTTTGTAAAAATCCACTTCGAATGGAAGGATCGACAACATTTCATCCACATACTTTTTGAATGATTTTACCCTGTATTCTTTCCATGCCCAGACTTTAGGCGAGATGTAATAATAGACAGGTATCTGTGTATGTGTCTTTATATATTTGGCGACTTTAAGGTTAAAGCCCGGATAATCTATAAGTATAAGTACATCCGGCTGAAACCTGATAATTTCCTCATTGCACATTTTCATGTTGCGCAGAATCGTCCTGAGATTAAGCAATACAGGTATAAAGCCCATAAAGGCCATTTCTCTATAATGCTTTACCAGTCTGCCTCCCTGTGCCTGCATGAGGTCACCACCCAGAAAACAGAACTCTGCATTTGCATCCTGCTCTTTCAATGCAGCCATCAGATTCGACCCGTGCAGGTCGCCGGAGGCTTCTCCCGCTACAAGAAAATATTTCATAAATATCAGTTAACAGTTATCAGTCAACAGTTAACAGTCATGCATCGTATGGATGACTTCAACTCATAACTCATAACTTATAATTTATAACTAAATTAAATTCTCCCATGCCTTTATTGGTTCCAGGTAATCATGGTTTGTCATATCCACTTTTACGGGAACAACCGCAACATAATTGTGGACTAATGCCCATTCATCTGTATTTTCATCATATGGCTCATCATTGGTAAATTCCCCGGCGAGCCAATATATTTGCTTGTTAGCGCCATCTTTCGACAGAACAAATTCATTCGTCCATTTTCCTGATGTCTGACGGCATATTTTCAGGCCTTTTATGCCATGTCCTTTCGGTATATTTACATTAAGGCATGTTCCCGTCGGTAATCCGTCCTTTAGTACCTGAGATGTAAGCATGCGTGTATACTTATGGCAGGCAGAGAAGTCTGCATGATGGTCATGGTCCAAGAGCGAAAAGCCGATAGATGGTATTTTAAATACAGCACCTTCCATTGCAGCACCCATCGTTCCTGAGTATAGTACGGCAACAGCTGCATTCGAACCATGATTGATTCCTGAAAGTACAATGTCGGGTTGACGTTCGGTCAGTTCGGTTATACCCAATTTCACACAATCGACAGGAGTTCCGGTACAACTGTATATCTTCAGATCTGCTTCGTCTTTGATTAAATGTGCGCGCAATGGTTGCAATGATGTTATTGCGCTCGACATTCCCGAACGGGGGCCGTCCGGAGCTACTACTATTATTTCACCTAATCCTTTTACGCTCTCTATCAATTCATTTATACCTTTAGCCTGATACCCGTCATCATTTGTTATCAGTATCAGAGGCTTCTTATTCTCCATTATTTTGCGTTTATATTTATCATTGTTTTGTTAATAAGCAAAGATACGTCAATAATTTTTAAATCTTTTACAGTGCATATCCTTTGTGTGCCCTTAGTGCTGATGGTTGATATATATTTTAAGTATTTTGTATATAGCATCTAACTTCATTTGTTTTGCTGCGCCGGTTAGCTATTAACAGTATCCTGCCTCATATCCTTAGCAATGAATCTAACCACGCAATATAGGATAAAGACAAATATCAGATACATAATAGCCCCTAAATGGTGTAGGTATATTACAGCAAATGTCGCAATCAGGATGGCAGCTGTAACGGATAATGCCTGCCACAGACGAGTATATACATCCAGCTTCTCACCCCACACTTTTGGGCGGAATACCCAATTGACAGGATTTACAAAAGCATTGAGCAGAAGAATCGAGTAAGACATATATTCGTATTTCACATCATTGAGAATACAAATAATGGCTACAATACCTATCATTGCACCATAGTAAAGTTTCCCATACTTTGTAGAGGCGCTTGATGGCATATCGGTAGCCATAAAGATGGCGCCCAATAAAAGACCTCCCAGCGAAAACTGTATACTATATGAAGTAAAGGTGGAGAATGTTAATAATAAAATGGTGAATGCAACTAGTAAAGCAGTAGGTATATGCCACGAAATCCTGCGGCGTACCAAAAGAAATATTCCTCCTGCGACTAACAGCAAAACAGAGTATTCTCCTATTGCCCCGGATGCTTTATATATCAACTGGTCGAAAAACTTATCTCCGATAAGATTGAGTTCGGGTATATTCACAGCTGTTTTATCATACCATATGCTACGGGAAGTCATTACTGCAGGAAAGAATATTGCCATAAATTCGCGACCAACCAATGCCGGATTAAATACATTGCGTCCCATTCCGCCCCAAAGAAGTTTCCCGAATAGTACAGCCATGGCTCCGCCGAACGCAACAACATACAGAGGCGTAAAAGGTGCTATGGTAAACGATAACAGAATGCCCGTTATAATGGCTGAGCCATCGGCGACAGAATCAGTCTGTTTGAAAAAGATAGCGGAAAAGATAAATTCGGTTACCAATGCACTGCCCACCGCTACGAGTATCACCATCAACGGAACAAAGCCGAAAGCCAGATATGATATGGCTATACAGGGAAGTAAAGAGATAATGACATCGGTCATTATTTTACTGGTACTTACATCTTTCCTTACAAAAGGAGCGTATATCATTTTATCGTATTGCATCTGCCAGTTGTTTTAATTTGATTTTTCCCTCCTTTATACTTTCAATCAAGGGCACATTACTCGGACAAATGTATTCGCAAGCAGCGCATTCTATACAGCTGCTGATACTATATTTTTCGAGATTGAAGTATTTTCCCCTACGAAAATTCTCTTCAAACTTCATCGGCATCAAATGCATAGGGCATACATCGACGCAATAGCCACAAGATATACAATTGCTTCGTTTAATTTTCTCTTTACGGAAAAACAGTACTCCGGATGAGCCTTTCGATACAGGTACATTCCAGTCGGTAATACCCCGTCCCATCATAGGGCCCCCCAATACAACTGTTTTATTGGTGACCGACAGGCCAAGCAGGCTTATAAAATGACCGACAGGTGTACCGATCTTAACTTCAAAATTACCCTCGTTGAGTGATTCCTCTCCCGATATGGTTATTGTCCGGCTGATTACCGGATGGCGGTTTACCACTGCATCATATATGGCACAAATAGTCCCTACATTACTAACAATAACTCCTATATCGCGGGGACGCTGAGAACGGGGCATCTCAATGCCTGTTACTGACCGGATAAGCTGGAGCTCACCACCTTGAGGATATTCATTAGGGAGCACTACAACACGGAAGTTCTTATATTCGGCCTTTTGAAGAAGTGGACTGAATATCTTCAGAAGTTCCTTATTCTGTTCTTCGATAGTGATGACAGTATCATCTGCCTGAAGTATTCTGTTTGCTATGCCAATCCCTTTGAATAGTTCTTCTGTACGTTCTGCCATCAAAGCATAATCGGCCGTCAGGTACGGTTCGCATTCTGTTCCGTTAATAATAAACGTATTTATTTTATGGCCTTCAAGCCTATATTTTAGTGACGTAGGAAATTGAGCTCCACCCTCGCCGACTATTCCGGCTGCTTCTATCAGTTCTATTAGTTGCTCAGGGGTATATGGATCAGTATCATCTTTGGACAGTTCTACCTCTGCCTCCTCAAAATCGTTACTTATCACAACTGTAGTCGCCATAAAACCGTCAGCCTGCAAAGCTTCCTTTATATCGGTCACTATACCCGAAACGGGAGAATGCATATTAGCCGGCATATGGTTTATACTCCGTGCTATCAATTGGTATTTCTTTACCTTGTCGCCTACATTCACAACCGGTTCGGGCATACTGCCATAGGATCTGAGCAAAGGAATGTAAAGAAGGGGGGCATCTTCGAGAGGCTGAATCTTCAGCTTCTTAGTCTTACTCTTCATCGAAAAAATATGCATCATAAGCCGGATGTTAATTATAAGTTATGAATTATAAATGATGAGTTAAAGCATCAAATCCTTTAGTACAGGTCATCCTGTTATTCTCATCTATAATGAAGCCTTCAAACGTGAAATAGGGAGCCAGGATATCTGCTTTTTGCAGAAATCCTTCCGCCGTTTCATTAAACAATGCGGTGGAGAGTATGTCTCCAACCATGCAACTATCGCTTATTATACCAATTTGTTTAGTGGTGGATGGAAATCCAGTTTTAGGATTCAATATATGTCCGTACTTTATCCCTTCTATATTCACAAAAGTCTTGTCTTGGGATGAAGTTGAGAAGCATTGGTTACTGATATCCAAGTTAAAAAGCAGTTGCTCATCATCAGGGTTTCTTGCTATTACCTGCCAAGCCGGATGCGATTCGTTATTGATTGCCCGTATAGTACTTCCTCCTGCATTGATAATAGCATCCGTAATACCAATATTGGCCATCTTTTCCACAAGTTTGTCAACTGCAAAAGCCTTGATAAACGAACCTGTGATAATCTCCTGACCTTCTGCTATCCTGACACGGTTTCCTTCTATTTCAATTCTGCGGTAATCAATTAGTTTCTTTGCCGCTATGAGTTCCTCAGAAGAGGGTATTCCTCGTTGTCTATCCTTGTAGAAACCCCATAGACGAAGCAGCGGCATGATAGTAATATCGTATGTACCATCGAAATAGGCGGAAAAGCTGATAATCCGCTCTAATATCTTAACCGTTTCATCGTCAACCTCAACAAAGTGTCCTGCATGTTTATTTATCCGGTCAATATACGAATCCGGCTGATAGGAATTATACTTTTTGTTTACATTCTCCAAAACAGCATACAATTCATCAAAAATATCATCTTCATAAAATGCTGATACTTTAATTTTTATATGAGCATGAAACAGGAAACGCGTCTGTGCCTTGTATAATAACTCCATTATTTATTACTCGGTTCCTGAAGCTTCTTCCGGAATCGCTTTTTCTATTATTGTTTGTTTTGGTTCTTCTACTTTCTTCGGCTCTTCTTCTATTTTCTTCTCCACTTCTTTTTTTACAGCGGGTACAGTAGATGCAGCTTTCGGTTTCGCCGGAGTATTCACAGGAGTTTCCTTCTTCACCTCTTTTGCTTGCGGTTCTGCCGGCTGTTCTGTTTGGGGGTTGTCATCTTCTTTTTCTGTTGCAGCTATAGGTAGAACTTCTACTTCCTTAGTGGCCTTATCTTTCTCTTCTTCAGCCTTAGCCGTATTATTCGCTGCATTTACTCTGTAGCCTGAGACAATGAGAATAACACCGAAAAGAAACAATGTTATTTTCTTTATGTTCTGTATTATATTCCGCATATTCTTAACCTGTTATGATCCATTAATTTCCTGATCACAAATGTAAAATAATAGTTCGACTTGAAAAAAAACATTAACTATTTATAGCATTTTGATTTTAATATAGATAAAACTAATAAAGTTTTATACTTTTGCACTGGAACTAATTATATATACTTATTTTACTTATGATTAAAGCAAGACTTCTATTTATTCTCATCACATTTTGTTCATTACAAACATTTGCTATACCTCCCCGTACAAAAATAGAGAAAGACAAGGTTACTCTAACCTATATTGAAGTGAAAGACGAAGCCATTGAATTTGCAGCTTCCGATATACATAGTATGATTCTCCGGAAGAATAAAGGATTCTTATGGCCGGCTACAAAAATAGCATTCTCCAAAAAAGACGGTCAACTCTACTTCGACGTCACAGCAATAGACAACTCGTGGTGCAATATGTTCCGTGCCGACGAAAACCCGTATGGCTATTTTGTAATCGGGGGAAGAATGTTTATCGTAACGTCCAAAGGTAATGAACCTGTCGATCTGGCTGAATATTTTACCTGCGATAACGATATAGAAAGAACTTTCTATAAGCCGGATGCTACAGTAAAACCTGTAAGTAAAAATCCTGTTTGGTACTATCTCCATAAAGGGAAGATGGCAACCGTCTTAGATTCAATAAACATGGCAAGTTTAGGAAGATAAAATAAAAGGACTGAATTTTTTCAGTCCTTTTATTTTATCCATCATATCAATTATAACTTTGCGGCTAGACTCTTCGGCAGATAAAATGTATCATTCTTATCTATATAGACTACTACGGAAGGCAGTGCAATAGGCTGATTATTTAAGTACACTACCGATTTGAAGGCGGGAACAGATAGAGTCACATTCCCTTTCTTTACTTTCAATACAGGAAAATCAGCAGATTTATCTATTGTATAGTCCATGCCTTTAAACACATCTGTATGTTTTGCAAATATCTCTTCTCTCATTTCAGGTAAAGAAGTTTTCAATCCCAGTGCAGCACATAGATACTGATTGATCTCTACATTTGTATTCATACCTACAGGTATATCACCACTGGGATGATAGGCAGCTAGGAATACTTCTTCTCCGGTGTGTCCTCCGGTAGTAAAGCCAAAGTAAGTATGTGAATCCATAATGTTAATAATGCTGGAACCCATATTTACGCTGTTGCTGACCTTCATATAATCTGCTTCTTTATAGTTCTTTGAACTCAACAACAGATTTAACTCTTCCTCGTTCAGATCAATATCTGTGTATTCTTTGAATATCGCTTTAAAATCTTCCGGTTTAGACTTCAGCAAGATCCTTTCTAATCCTTCGCCAGTCTTCTTGAATTTCGATACATTCTTAAACAAGTCATCAAGGGTTGCTTTATCATAGCTTTTCAAGTCTCTGCGACCGATAGTGAATCCACTGTTTCCATGATCGGGAAGTACTATAACTGTTGTTTCACCATTTTTCTTCGCAAAGTCCATTACTGTAGCTACTGCTTTATCAAAGGCCAGGTATTCTGTAATACATCCCACGGCATCATTACCATGTGCCGACCAGTCTACTTTGCTACCCTCTACCATCAGGAAAAATCCGTTTTCGTTCTGAGACAGCCTGTCTAATGCTTTTTGGGTCATCTCCTGTAGCGATGGAATTATTTCAGGATCCCTGTCCAGATCGTATGGTAATTCTCTTTCATTGAATAATGCCCATACTTTTTCTTTTCCATTAAAAGATCTGAAAGCTTTGACATCATCCTGAATCAGCGTGGTGCCAGTATTTTTGAAATGCTGTTTAATATCATTTGTCAATATCGAATTTCCTCCTCCAAACATTACATCCAGATTCTGGTATGCCATTTGGGACGCTATATATTCATATTTGCCACGTGCATAATAATGTGCCGAGCAATCAGCAGGGGTAGCATGCGGAAATTCTACTGTCACCACTAGTCCAGTTGCTTTATTCTGTTGGTATTTAGCTGCTTCTAATAGCGTAGGCAAAGGCTGGTAGGCCATAGTCGGATCTACAGGTATAAGATCATTCGCCGGATCGGCAACCGGATAAATAGAAACATTGCCTGTACGTTGCGGCATCCCTGTCATATAGCACGAGGTAGTCGGGGCAGAGTCTCCTATCGGAGCATTGGACGAAAATGTTTTCACTGTTCCGCACAGATAAGGATCGATAGCAAGATTTTCACCGCCCAGCTTATTATAAATCTGATACCAGCGTGCAGCAGAAACAACTCCGATAGATGTTCCATCCGGTATCATTACTATGACATTCTTTGTCGGTTTTACAGGTCTTCGATACTGTTGCTGGGCAAAAACAGTTATCGAAAATACAAAGAAGAGCAATAAGCTCACACTTACTTTTTTCATTTGTTTTTTTAGATTTTTCGTTTAATTAAGATTCTCAAAGTTACAAATTATTATTTAGCTAATTACAGACTATAAGCGTCAATATATTCTTAATATATCCTATATTATAGATATTTATTATAAGATTCTCTTTACTGATAAAAATAAAAAGTAACAAAAGTAACAGGTATGTCAATTAAATAGCAACACATATTTGTTAAGAATAATTGAATATTTTCTACTTGTTTCACTAAAGTATAAAAGGTAACAAAAGTAACACTTTTGATACAGTTTCTTCTATTATCATATTTTGACCTTTTATCAAAATACATCAAAGATAATCAAGCCTGTAACTTCTTTTATATAGATAAATTTTCGAGATAAAATTAAAGCATTGAGGAATATTTATAAAAAAGAGCAGACTACCAAGCCTGCTCTTTCCATATATCATTTTTTATTTCTTCTTTACAAAGTCAACCCCATAATCAGATTGGGGAAGATACCCAGTAATAAGTTCAGTGCAATAGCTGTGATAGCAACCGCCTTATATTCGAAAGGTACTCTCAACCGTTCGGTTGTTTCAGGCTCTTTTGTAATCATTACATTGGCAACACCCAGATAATATGATACGGCTATTACGGAGTTGATGATACCGAATATAACCAGTATCAGATGGTTTGTTTGCAACATTTGCCCGAATACAAAGAACTTGGCGAAGAATCCGGCAAAGATTGGGATACCACTCAGTGAAAGAAATGCACATATCATTACTCCTGTCATCGTTGGTTGCCGTTTGATGAGTCCGAAGAAATTGGAAATATCTTCGTTGTCCTTACCTCTGCATACACCCAGTATAACAGCAAATGCTGCTACGCCGGCAAGACTGTACGCCGCAGCGTAATATAAAACTGTATTGGCCGAACTTCCTATAGCCAGTAATGTCATCATCATAAATCCCGCATGCGAGATACCCGAGTAAGCCATCATGCGCTTGATGTTGGACTGTTTCATAGCAGTGATGTTACCTACGGTCATCGTCAGTATCGAAAGTACGATCAGGGCTATCTGATAAGCCGGGGTTATACCAGCAGCAAGAACACTTACTATTTTGTATAAAGCGCCTATTGCCGCTACCTTTACCAGCGTACTCATTATAGCAGTGACAAGGGTAGGTGAGCCTTC
Source organism: uncultured Dysgonomonas sp. (assembly GCF_900079725.1). Classification (NCBI taxonomy): domain Bacteria; kingdom Pseudomonadati; phylum Bacteroidota; class Bacteroidia; order Bacteroidales; family Dysgonomonadaceae; genus Dysgonomonas; species uncultured Dysgonomonas sp. Next base: position 1,396,971 of record NZ_LT599032.1, on the reverse strand, counting down.
ATATACATCGGGTGCCCAGAAATGAAACGGAACGATAGATGCCTTAAAGAGCATACCGACAGATATCATAATGAAGCCGATATTGAACCATACAGGCATTCCCGATGTCATCGAGTCTACAGATATTTCGTTTATATCAAATGAGCCTGTTGCCCCGTATACCAGCGCAATGCCGAAGAGAATGAAGCTGGAAGCAAATGCACCCATGATGAAATATTTCATACCCGCTTCATTGCTTTTCAAGTTCTTGGGTTCGCTTGCCGCCAATACATAGGCTGCAATGGAAAGTACTTCGAGCCCGATAAAGAACATGGCAAAATTACCGAACGAAACCATTGCTACAGCTCCTGCAAGCATAAATACTTTCAGGGCTACATAGTCGGCGATTTTTACCATCTTGTCCTGATAGAATTTGGGGCTCATCGTTAGGATGAGAATGGCAAGCACAATGAATAAGATGGAAAATCCTTGCGAAAATCCGCTTGTTACCACCATGTTGTATTTATCCGTGCCAAGGAATGACTCTCCCAGATAAAATTCGGTAACAGTCAATCCCAATGCTGCTATCAAACCGATAAGGGTGACAGGTATGAGGATCTTTCTTAAATTGAGAATCTCTAATAACAGGCAAATAATTCCTAATCCCGCGATGGCTATCAATGTACTCATTATATATCTGACTAAATTTTTATCTGTTAATATACATTACAATCTCTTCTAAACTCGAAGATACAAGGTCTGTCACCGGTTTTACATATACCCCGAAGAATAATAGTACTGCGACGATCAGGCTGAATACGAAAATTTCGGTTTTGGACAGATCCCTGAACTTAGTTTCGGAAGGCTCTCCAAGCATAACGTGCTGGAACATCCGCAGCATAAATAATGCTCCCAGAAATAATGATGTTCCTATTGTCAGGGCATACCATAGATTTACTTCATAGAGACCGTACATAATGGTAAACTCCCCGATAAAGTTGAATGTCAACGGAACCCCGATAGAAGACAATATGGCAAGGAAGAATGCAACTGTAAATTTAGGTGTATGCGATGCGATTCCTCCAAGTTTGCTTATAGATAATGTATTTGTACGGTTTTGTATTATGTCTACTGAGTAGAACAGCCCTACAATACCGAAACCGTGCGCAAGTATAAGCACCACCGCTCCTTGCAATCCGTCATACGTAAGCGCATATGAACCTGCAGCCACAAAGCCTACATGCGAAAGTGAGGCATAAGCCATAAAGCGTTTCAGGTCGTCTTGCCTCAGAGCCATTATTGCTCCATATACCACTCCGATAATACAGAGTATAAGAACAATTGTTCTTAGTTCTTGTGCTGCATAAGGTGTTGTCGGTATTTGCCAGCGTATAACACTGTATGCACCCATTTTCGACATCAGACCCGCTAACAGCATTGTACCTACAGCCGGAGCTTTCTGATAAACATTAGCCTGCCATGTATGGAATGGGAAAATAGGTATTTTAATAGCATAAGCAAGGAAGAAGGCAAGGAATATCCATATCTGTTCCGTATTGCTCAAATTGGCATTATAAAATGCTTCTAGCTGGAAACTGCCTGTCTTCGTATACATGTATATAATTGCAGCCATCATAAACAATGAACCCGCGAATGTGAACAGGAAGAATGTCATGGCTGCCTTGCGGCGTTTAGCCATCTCTCCGTTACCCCATAGTATGATGATGAAGTAAATCGGGATAAGCGACATTTCCCAGAATACATAATATAGTAGCGCGTCACTGCTCAGGAAAGCCCCTGTCATGGCAAAAGCCATAAACATGATAAGGCTGTATAAGAGCTTTTCGTTCTTAAACTCGCGGTTATGCGCGGCCAGTATAATGATGGGTAATAGAATCGTTGTTAACAAGATCATGGCGATGGCCAATCCGTCGGCTTTGAGCGAGAATGATATATTCGGATTGCTTATCCACTCTGCACTGTAGTTTGTACCTGCGGCACCGAATTTTAGACATAGGGCAACAGAGAATATAGCTGCTGCGACACTGAACAGGATAGCAACCTTGGAGGCAAATCTGTTCCCTGAAAAATAAGTAAGAATTGCACCTACTAATAATATGATTAATATAATAGCGATATTCATGTTTCTTTAAAAATTTTATACAAGGAATAAACAGATTATTAGCGCACTGAAACCTAACACAAAGAAGAACAGATAAAATCCGAGGCTTCCGTTCTGCAACTTCTTGAAGTACGGTGATACAGTTTCTACAAGTTCGCCTCCTCCTTTGAAGAAGCCTTTGAGCCATTGTTCCATATACTTATCGAAGAAATTAGCCAGAGCATAGATTGGTTTTACGAATAATGCATTGTATATTTCGTCGATATAATATTTATTGTAAAGCACTTTTCCAAATCCTGTGATTTTACTATCCTCGGCAGGTACTTCCGATTTCTTAATATATTTGAAGTAAGCCAGTCCCAGACCAATAAATGCGATCAGAGAAGAGATTATCACTGTGGTCAGCTGCATGTCCAGAGGCGGATGTTCTGCTGTTGCGCTTGGCAGTATCGGAGCAAGAAATCCGTTTAACCAGCTATGAACACCAAGGAAAGAAGGAAGGCTGATAACTCCGCCGAATACAGCTAAGAATCCTAATATGATTAATGGCATTGTCATTGTATTCGGTGACTCATGCAAATGATGCTTCTGTTCTTCCGTACCTCTGAATTTTCCGAAGAATGTCAGGTACAGTACCCTGAACATATAGAAGGCTGTCAGCAGTGATGCCAAAGCGCCGAGTATCCATAGTATCTTGTTATGCTCGAAAGCTGTCAGCATTATTTCGTCTTTCGAGAAGAAACCTGCAAAAAGAGGTATTCCCGATATGGATAGTGTAGATACTAAGAATGTATAGTATGTTTTAGGCATGGCTTTCCTTAGTCCGCCCATCTTGCGCATGTCTTGTTCGCCACCCATCGCATGGATAACCGAACCTGAACCAAGGAAGAGACAGGCCTTGAAGAAAGCATGTGTGATAACATGGAACACGGCCACATGATATGCTCCCAGTCCCAAAGCGAGGAACATAAGTCCCAATTGCGATACGGTGGAATATGCCAGCACTTTCTTTATATCGGTCTGTGCAATAGCTATGGATGCGGCGAATAATGCTGTTACTGCTCCCACAACGGCTATTAATAATCGAATACCTTCTGTTAAATCAAACAAGAAGTTAAGGCGTGTCACCATAAAGATACCTGCTGTTACCATTGTAGCGGCATGTATCAGTGCGGAAACCGGAGTAGGTCCCGCCATTGCATCAGGCAACCATGTATATAGAGGTATCTGCGCACTTTTACCTGTTGCTCCAACAAATAGAGCTAAAGTAGCAACGCCGAGTAATGTGGAAACTTCAGGATTGGATGTTGTGGATACGGCCGTTTTCAATGTGTCGTAATCCACTGTCTTGAACAGATAAGCCAGTGTAAAGATACCTATAAGGAAGCCTAAGTCCCCGATACGGTTCATTATAAAGGCTTTCTTTGCAGCATCGTTGTATTTTTGATTTCTCGACCAGAACCCGATCAAGAGATAAGAACACAGGCCGACGCCTTCCCAGCCGATGAACATAACCAGCAGGTTGCTTCCTGCTACCAGTACCGACATAAAGAAGATAAAGAGATTGAGATAAGCGAAGAACCGGTCTATATTCCTGTCATCGTGCATATATCCCATCGAATAGATATGGATCAGCGCGCCGATACCAGTCACAAACAACAACCATAACAAAGACAGTTGATCGAGCGTGAAGGCCAAGTTTGTTGTGAACTCACCGAGAGCAATCCATTGAAACAAGTCTACATGTACAACTTCACCCGAAGAAAGTACACGGAGAAAAAATACGAGTGAGATAACAAAACTGACAAGTACAGCCGACGTGGCGATAATTCCGGGCATTGTCCGTCCCAGAAATTTTTTGCCAACGAGCAGATTGATTAAAAAACCAACAAAGGGGCTAAGCAGAAGTATTAATACTAATAGTGTGTCCATCCGTGTTTATCCTTTTAAGTTTTTTAATTCATCAATATCGATAGTGCCTATATTCCTGTAAATGGCTACCAGAATAGCCAGTCCTACGGCAACCTCGGCGGCGGCTACTGCCAGCGAGAAAATTACAAACACCTGTCCGCTGGTATCCTGATGGTAAACCGAAAATACTGCAAGCAACATATTGGCGGCTGCAAGCATCAGTTCTACCGACATCAGCATCACTATCGTACTCCGACGATACAACAACCCTATCGCACCCACTGTAAACAAAAGTATGCAGAGGTAGATGTAATTGTCGATTCCTACTTGTTCTAATATATTATTCAGCATAGCTTAAGCTTTTTTCTCTTTTTTAGAAATTAATACGGCTCCGATCATGGCTGTTATCAACAGTATAGAAGCAAACTCGAACGGAACAAGGTATTCGTCGAGTAGTACCTGTCCGATAATATTTACCGACTGGTAATCCAGCCCTTCAGCCTTATATGTCTCTACCACAGGCGCGGATTTTATCAATGCTGCCAGTAATACAATACCCATCAGGCAGGATGATACAGTGGCTGCTATACGGCTGATCACTTTCTTTTTAGGCTCGTGCTGTTCACTGAGGTTCATCAACATGAGTGTGAAGAGTAGCAATACCATAATCGCCCCGGCATAAACTACAATGTTTATTACTGCCAGAAACAAAGCATTCAGCAACAGAAAATGTCCTGAGATGGAAAAGAAACAGATAATCATATACACAGCACTGTGGATAGGGTTTTTTGATATTACAGTCAAAATACCTGTGCCGAGTGTAATGGCTGCCAGAATGTAAAAAATTACAGATATCATATATTATTAGTTAAAGCCCCTCCCGACCTCCCCAGAGGGAGGAGTGGTAAAACCACGATGGAGAGCGTTATATTATTATATTTTCTCGTCATTTCATTATTTCATTCTAAGTCCCCCTTGGGGGATTAGGGGGCTAATCGTATTTCCGGGCTTTACCATCTTCTACCGAAATCACCAGTTTATCCTTGCCATAGATAAATGCTTCTCTTTCCAGTTTCGGTTTTACCAAAAGTTTTGATTTGGTCAGGAAAATCGCTTCTTTAGGACAAGCGTCTTCGCACAGTCCGCAGAATATACATCGCAGCATATTAATTTCGTATGTGGCGGCATATTTTTCCTCCCTATAAAGATGTTCTTCGCCCCTCTTTCGTTCGGCTGCTACCATTGTAATAGCTTCTGCCGGACAAGCCAGGGCACATAGACCACAGGCAGTACAACGTTCGCGTCCCTGATCGTCGCGCATCAGTACATGCTGGCCGCGATATACAGGACTGAACTCACGTTGCTGCTCGGGATACTGGATTGTATTTTTCTTTTTGAAGAAATGCTTTATCGTAATCCACATCCCTTGCACAATAGCAGGCAAATAAATGCTCTCGATAAAAGTCATTTTTTTATCGGTAACTTCTACTTTCTTGCCTGATAACGATATATCTTTTATTGATGACATCTCAAATCCTTATTTTTTATTTAAAAATCAGAATAGCTATTCCTACAAGGAAGATATTCACGATAGCTAGCGGGAACAACATTTTCCATCCCAGTTTCATCAGTTGGTCGTAACGGAATCTCGGTATTGTCCAGCGTACCCACATATAGAAGAAGATGAAGAATAGCGTTTTAGCCATTAGGGCTAACACTCCAAATCCGCTTGCCCAATTTATACCCCAGTTTTCCCTTACCCAGTCGATTCCCGGATAATTATATCCTCCGAAGAAAAGAACGGATATGAAAGCCGAAGAAAAGAACATACTTGCATATTCCGAGAACATGAAAAATCCCATCCCCAAAGATGAATATTCGGTATGGTGACCGTTTACCAGCTCCGATTCACACTCGGCTAGGTCGAACGGTGTCCGGTTGCATTCTGCAAAAGAACATACGAGGAAAATGATGAAAGTAAGAGGTTGAAAAATAACGTTCCATTGCATTCCGTTCCAACCGCCTTGTTGTGCTGTAATCTCTACAAGGCTGAGCGAACCTGTCATCATCACCAGTGCAATAATGGAAAGTCCCATTGCTATCTCATAGGAAATCATTTGCGCACCTGCACGGATACTACCCATCAGTGAGTATTTGTTGTTTGATGCCCAGCCGCCGATTACTACTCCATAAACACTGGTGGATAATACAGCAACGATGTAAAGTACAGCTACATTCACATCACCGATGTAACCCATCACTTCGCCATAGCCCGGTATGTCAAACTTTTCAGCCCAGGGGATTACGGCAACACCCAGCAGGGATACAGACATAGCAATAGCCGGAGCTACAACAAAAAGTATCTTATTGGGCGTGTTGGGCATAAACTCTTCTTTCGAGAAAAGTTTAGCGCCGTCGCAAATAGGTTGCAATAGCCCAAATGGACCCGCACGGTTAGGCCCGTAACGGTCTTGCAGGAATCCGGCGACTTTACGTTCGGCATATGTGGAGTACAAGGCAACCAGCATTGTAACGGCAAATACCAGAACAATAAAAATCAATTTTTCTAAAATAAATGCAACTTCCATAAATTCAGTTATCAGTCATCAGTTAACAGCTATCATGATGTGAATTCATCATTCATAACTTATAACTCATCATTTATATCATTCTTCTTTTGTTTTCTCTATAGCTTCTTTTTCCTTTTCATCGTAAGGTGAACCGGCCATACTTATTTTCTTCCGGTCTTCATCCCTGCCTTCGAGTACAAGCTCTTCGGTTTCAATTTTTACCTTTTTCAGATGAGTGGTATAGTTATTGACATTGATTACAGATGGCTTCTCAAACTTACGAGGGCCTTCCACAATCCAGTCTTCTACATTCTTATGTTCGAAACGGCATTCGTTGCAGATGAAATCTTCTACCTCATGCCATTCATCCTTGCGTGCAGTAACACGTTGAACCGTATCCCCGAACATCCATAATGTGACTTTACCCGAACATTTGGTGCAATGACGATGCGCGTTGAACGGTTTGTTGAACCATACACGCGATTTGAAGCGGAATGTTTTATCAGTCAGTGCCCCTACAGGACATACGTCGATTACATTTCCCGAAAAGTCATTGTCTATTGCCCGCTCGATGTAAGTGGATATCTCTGCATGGTCGCCACGTCCGACTACACCATGAACACGTTCAGGTGTCAGCTGGTCGGCCAGTTTTACGCAGCGGTAGCACAGGATACAGCGATTCATGTGCAATTGTATATAAGGACCGATATTCTCGGGTTCGAAAGTGCGTTTTTCCTCTATGTAGCGCGATTTAAAGTTCCCGTTGCCATATGCAAGGTTTTGCAAATCACATTCTCCGGCCTGGTCGCAAACAGGGCAGTCGAGCGGATGGTTGATTAACAGAAACTCGGTAACAGCCTGGCGGGCTTCCAATGCACGCGGCGAGTCGGCACTTAATACTTCCATTCCATCCTGTACGGCTGTGACGCACGATGGCTGAAGTTTTGGCATAGGGCGGGGGTCTCTCTCACTACCCTTGCTTATTTCTACCAAGCAACAGCGACATTTACCACCGCAATCTTTGAGTTTGGAGTAATAACACATAGTAGGAGGAACGCTGGCTCCGCCAATCATGCGTGCAGCTTGCAGAACGGTAGTTCCTGCTTCGACCTCTATAGTATGTCCATCTATTGTAACTTTCATTTTCTTAGCTGTTAGCCTTTAGCTTATAGCTATTAGCATTTTTAGAATAATATAAATATATAATGATAATCCGTTTTGCTAATAGCTAAAGGCTACTGGCTAACGGCTTCAATAAATGTCTGACTTTTTCCATCGGTTCATTTACAAAGTGGTTCCTGTCCTTAATCTTTTCAGGGAAACGGACATGATATTCGAATTCTTCACGGAAGTGACGTATGGCAGCAGCCACAGGCCACGAGGCGGCATCACCCAGCGGGCATATTGTGTTTCCTTCTATCTTGCTTTGTATACTCCACAGAAGGTCTATATCTTCTTCGCGGCCGAAACCGGTTTCGATGCGGTGAAGTATTTTATCCATCCATCCTGTTCCTTCGCGGCAAGGAGAACACTGTCCGCAGCTTTCGTGATGGAAAAAACGGGAGAAATTCCAGGTATTGCGAACAATACAGGCTGTATCGTTATATACAATAAATCCTCCTGAACCTAATGATGACCCTGTTACAAATCCACCGTCGGAAAGAGACTCATAAGATAAGAGACGGTCTTCTCCGTTTGCTGTTTTGAATATATATTGAGGAGGCAGGATCGGTACGGAACATCCGCCCGGTATAACAGCTTTGAGAGGACGTTCGTCCAGCATACCCCCGCAATATTCATCCGAATTAAAAAATTCATCAACGGACATGCCCAATTCTATTTCGTATACTCCCGGATTTTTGATATGTCCCGAAGCTGACATTAGTTTAGTACCTGTCGATCTGCCGACTCCGATTTTTGCATATTCTTCACCGCCATTATTTATTATCCATGAAACGGTAGAGATGGATTCTACGTTATTTACTACAGTAGGTTCATTCCAAAGTCCGCTTACAGCAGGGAATGGCGGTTTGATGCGTGGATTTCCCCGTTTACCTTCGAGGGATTCTATCAGTGCGGTTTCTTCTCCGCAGATATAAGCTCCTGCACCACAGTGTACATAAAGGTCGAGGTCATATCCTGTACCTAATATATTTTTACCCAGCCAACCGTTGGCATAGGCTTCTTTTATTGCTTTTTCCAATATCTTGAATATCCACATGTATTCTCCGCGGATATAGATATAAGAGAGATTTGCTTCCAGAGCATAGCTGGAAACGATAGCACCTTCGATAAGTAAATGAGGAATGTGGTGCATCAGGAAACGGTCTTTGAATGTACCCGGTTCCGATTCGTCGGCGTTTACTACCAGATGGCGTGGCTTTCCCGACTTCTTGTCGATGAAGCTCCACTTCATACCCATAGGGAAACCGGCTCCTCCACGACCACGCATGCCTGAAGTTTTCACTTGTTCAACGACTTCGTCGGGAGTCATTGTTTTCAGCGCTTTTTCTACAGATGCATAACCGCCGTTCTTGCGATAAACCTCGTATTCCTGTATTCCGGGAATATCTAATTTTTCAAATAATATCTTTTTAGCCATCGCAATTAATATAGGTTTACTTTTCCTTCTTTACAATCTTCTATGAGCTTATCTATCTTTTCCTTAGTGAGGTTTTCGTGATAGTTGTCTCCCAATTGAAGCATGGGGCCATAGCCACACGCACCGAGACACTCTACGCCCACAACACTAAACATACCGTCGGGAGTGATTTCACCCTGCTTAACACCGAGTTTTTGACATGTGTATTCTGCCAGGTCTTCGCCACCGCGTAATCCGCAGCAAGCGGTACGGCAGAATTCAAACATATATTTTGCTATAGGCTTCTGGTTAAACATTGAATAGAATGTCACAACTTCGTACACCTCGATAGGAGTTATTTCTAATATTTCGGCTACCTTATCCATGAGTTCGAGGCTCAGCCAATTGTCGTGAGCATCTTGAACTGCGTGAAGAACAGGTAGTAACGCCGATTTTTTCTTGTCGGCAGGATAATGGCTCAACAATTCATTTATGCGTGCCATCAATTCTTCCGACATGTTTATTATTTGTTTGTAATCTCTTACTTGTTCCATTGTTTTTAGCTGTTAGCTGTTAGCCTTTAGCTATTAGCTTTTTTATATTATTATATTCAATTGGCACATTTTCATATTGGTATATTAGATTATGCATCTAATTCTCCGGCAATAACGTTTATACTTGAAAGGGTTGCCACGGCATCCGAAAACAGCCCTCCTTTTATCATTTCAGGGAATGCCTGATAATAAATAAAGCACGGCCTGCGGAAATGAACCCTATATGGTACACGCGAACCGTCTGTAACCATATATACACCCAATTCTCCGTTTGCACCTTCTACCGAGTGGTATACTTCGGTTACCGGAACGGGAACTTCACCCATTACAATCTTAAAGTGCTGTATCAGTGCTTCCATCTCTGTATATACTTCTTCTTTCGGTGGAAGGTAATAATCAGGAACATCTGCATGGTATGATCCTTCAGGCATATTGTCACGTGCCTGACGAATGATTTTCAGACTTTCTTTTATTTCGGCAGCACGTACACACCAGCGGTCGTAAGTGTCGCCCGATTCTCCGACAGGAACGGTAAAGTCGAAATCCTCGTATGAACTGTAAGGTTTTGCCACACGTACATCATAGTCGATACCGGTAGCACGGAGATTAGGGCCTGTAAAGCCGTAATTCATTGCTTTCTCTGCTGAGATTGCACCAACTCCGACGATACGGTCCATAAATATACGGTTGCGAACAAAAAGAGCTTCGAGTTGTCCCCATGCTTTAGGGAATCCTTCGAGGAATTCATCCAGTTTGCGCCATGCAGCCTCACTCCAGTCACGCTCAAAACCTCCGATACGCCCCATATTAGTGGTTAGGCGGGCTCCACAGATTTCTTCATAGATTTCATATGCGAGCTCACGATATTTCATTACGTATAGGAAGGGGGTATATGCACCCAGATCGACACCTAATATAGAATTACAGATAAGGTGGTCTGTGATACGTGCTAACTCCATTACGATTACACGCATATATTGCGCACGCTTTGGAACTTCTACGCCCAACGCTTTTTCTACAGTCATCCACCATGCCATGTTGTTGATGGGGGAGGAACAATAATTAAGACGGTCGGTAAGTGTTGTGATCTGATAGAACGTTCTGCGTTCGGCAATTTTTTCAAAAGCACGATGAATGTATCCGATCGTAGTATCTGCATCCAGAATACGTTCACCATCCATCAGCAGTATATTCTGGAATACACCATGGGTAGATGGGTGAGTAGGGCCGAAGTTTAATATATTCAACTCTCTTCCGTCATCGAACTTCTGTTCTCTTACTATTTTCGCAAAGCGATGTTCGGGATTTATTAGTTGGTCTGACATTTCCTTACTTTGCTTTATTTATTTGGTTCATAGTTGTTAGGCGTTCTTCCGAAGAAACGGTCGTCTTTGTCTGTACGGCCCGAATCTTCGAGAGGAAACTCTTTGCGCATAGGGAAAGAGACCATGCCTTCATCGTTCAATATACGCTTCAGGTTAGGGTGTCCTTTGAAGATAATGCCGTAAAAGTCATAGGTTTCGCGTTCCATCCAGTTGGCAGTTGCAAAAACTTCCACCAGAGTATCTATTTCCGGTTTGTCTCCGTTCAGGTACGTCTTTATTCTTACCCTAACATTATCTATCCAATTGTGTAGTAAATATACTACAGCAAATTGCGCACTTTTATCATTGTCGGGATAATGTACACCGCAAAGGTCAGTCATGAAGTTAAAACGTAGCGTTTCATCCTCTTTCATAAAACGGATCACGTCTTTAATGACAGCAGGTGTAGCCTCGAATACAAAAATATCGTGTTCCATTCTGAAGTTAAGAACTTCTGACCCGAACTTTTCACTTATCTTACTTTCAATAACTGTAGTTTCAAGTGCCATTATGCCTATTTATTCAAATTTATATGATTCAAGTAATTCTTCGTATCTGTCCGAACCTCTGCGATGGATAGATTCGTGTTTTACGAGTTCCTGCAATTGCATCACTCCATCGAGTATCTGTTCCGGGCGGGGAGGGCATCCGGGCACATATACATCTACCGGAATAACCTTATCTATACCCTGCAATACGGAGTAGGTATCAAATATGCCACCTGATGAAGCGCATGCCCCTACGGCGATGACCCATTTAGGTTCGGCCATTTGTTCGTATACGTGACGGAGAATAGGAGCCATTTTTTTTGATATGGTTCCCATAACGAGTAACATGTCGGCCTGACGGGGAGAAAAACTGTTTCGTTCTGCGCCGAAACGTCCCATATCATAGGTTGAAGCCATTGTAGCCATGAATTCGATGCCGCAGCATGATGTGGCAAATGGTAAAGGCCATAGTGAATTGGCGCGTGCCAGTCCTATGACATAATCGAATTTTGTAGCAAAAAATCCATGCCCTGTGTATCCATCAGGAGCTGGTACTACATTTATATTAGAAGACTTGCTCATATTTCTTTTATATTAAAATCTTAAAACCTTATTAACCCTCTCTTTTGTGATAACAATGATAGCGGGTAATGGTTCTGGATTATAACTTTATATATCTTCTTTTAGTTATTTTTCCCACTCTAAAGCTTTACGCTTCACGATGTATAGGTAACCTACAAGTAATAATGCAATAAATCCGCCCATTTTCAATAATCCATCCCATCCGATAGCCTTGAAGTTTACCGCCCAAGGGTACATGAATACGATTTCTATATCGAACAGAACGAAGAGTATCGCAACCAGAAAATACTTAATAGGGAAAGGCGAACGTGCATTGCCTATGGGATCGAGACCGCATTCGAAATTTGCCTGCTTTCGCGCATTTTTGCGTTTCGGACCTAACATATTTGATGCAAGTACTGTGGCAAAGACAAATACGACAGAAAAAGCTATCTGCATCAATATGGGTAAAAAATCATATAGATTTGAACTCATAATTTCCTTTTTAACATACTTTGTTTTACAGGACACAAATATACTTTTTTTATTTGTCAAAAAAGAATAAAATGACTCATATATTTTATTGATATTGTTATTTAAATGCGCACTGAGACAAAAATATAGCATTTTGTTCAGTGTAGATTGCAAATTGCCTTTAAAGGTGTTTTGGATAGTGTGTTTTATAGAATTTAATTATATACATATGGATGTTATAGATAAATATTATATACTGCGTGTCTTGTTTGAGTTGAAAGATGTCTTTTGGTGTTGTTGATTTTTCTTTTTTGTATTATATATTGTGTTTATTGGTTTATAAATATATTTATCAAATGTTAATTAAGATTTGAGGAGATTTTTTTTCTAATTTTCGCCTCTATTTGTCTTTTGTTTAAATATGTTTAATAACACATTTTCACAAATTAACTCTGTTTAAAATTGACTATTTTATGTTTATATATCTTTAAATCAATTATTTATATTGTTTATCTTACTGTGTTAAGTTTTTGGGTTACTAAAGTGTTAATTAACAATTTGTGCTGTGTTTCTATTATTTTCTCTTATACATTTGCATATACAAAACAAATGTGCTGAACCCTTAAATAAAAAAAACTATGATGTGTAAAATTAAAAGAAAAAGGATTAATCCTTTTGGACGTAATGTCCATGCTTTCATTTATCTTCTTACATTTTTCATGATGCTGAGTGGTGCTGCTTACTCGCAAACAGGAAGTAAGATTGCAGTAAAAGGTGTAGTTACTGACGCCACCGGAGAACCGTTGGCTGGAGCAACAGTGTCAGAGAAAGGTACGACAAATGGAACAATGACTGGTATTGATGGTGACTTTTCTTTATCGGTTGCTTCTGATGGGATATTAACTGCAACTTATGTCGGATTTAATTCGAAAGAGGTTGCTGTTAATGGACAAACAACAATCAATATCTCGCTTACTGAAGATTCCAAGGTACTTGATGAGGTCGTAGTGACAGCTTTAGGTATTAAACGTGACCGGAAATCTCTGGGCTATGCATTGTCTGAGGTAAAAGGAGATCAACTGACAGAAACGAGAGATGCTAATATTGCAAACTCATTGACTGGTAAGGTTGCCGGGTTGCAAGTGAAGTCGGCAGCTTCAGGTGCAGGTGGTTCGAGCCGTATTGTTCTTCGTGGAAACAGTTCTATTGATGGTAATAATCAACCATTGGTAGTTGTGGATGGTGTGCCAATCGATGCTGGAACAGGTGCAGATAATGATAATATCTGGGGTGAAGGAGTATATGACCGAGGTTCAGGTATGTCAGATATCTCTCCTGATGATATTGCTAGTATTTCTATATTGAAAGGTCCTGCAGCGGCAGCGTTATATGGGTCTAGGGCCGGTAATGGGGTAATTATGATTACGACCAAGACAGGAAAAGAGTCGAAAGGCTTTAGCGCTTCTTATAGTACAAACCTTACATTTGAGTCTCCAATGATGTATCCTAACTTCCAGAACAAATACGGGCAGGGGGTAAATGGAGAATATGCAACAAGCAATGCAGCTAATAGCTGGGGTTATGAAATGGATGGTAAAGAGGTTGTTGATTATGTGGGTCGGAAGGTTAAGTATGCTCCCGGAGCTGATATGAAAGATTTTCTACGTACAGGTACTTCTTGGACTAATAGTGTGGAGGTATCCAGCTCTTCGGATAAAAATAGTATCAGATTTGCAGTTACTGACTTGAGAAATAAAGGCATTGTCCCTAATAATGATTTCAGTAGAACCTCTGCTACGTTAAGAGCTACGGCACAACTTACAAATAAATTGTCAGTGGATGTGAAAGGTAGCTTTATTAAACAGAATACTGATAATATGGTGAAGTTGGGAGCTAGTCCGGATAATATTTTCTATCAATTCTTGCTGATGCCTCGTTCTGTGCAACTTAGTGATTTCGATCTGGGAGATAAAGGCTATGTGTCTAGTTATAAAACAGAGTCATAGGATATGCATTTCCTTATGGTACTAAAACGGCTACAGGTATAGATATGACAGGTAGAACTGTAAGTTATGCAGATCCAACTGCAGGTAATGTGGCTAATCCGTACTGGTCGACTTATATGAATACGACAAACGACAGAAAAACACGGTTTATAGGTTTGGCTTCCCTTAAATATGAATTTGCCGAATGGTTGAATATACAAGGACGCTATGGTATCGATTATACCAATTCTCAACTGAAAGATATTCAGGCAACAGGCGCTCCAACATGGTATTTAGAAAAAGGTGGTAATATATCGACAAGCAAAAATGACAGTTATGAAATGAATGCAGACGTACTGCTTACTTTCAATAAGCAATTAACTGATAAGTTAGGGCTTGTAGCTACTGCCGGAGGTAATATAATGTATAATAGAAGCGACGGTATTTGGTCTTCTGCTAATGGTCTGAAAATTGAACATTTCTACAGCCTTTCAAACGGTTTGAGACCACTTGCTTCCAATACTCTTTATCGCAAACAGATAAACTCTGTTTATGGTACAGCTTCATTTGCATGGGATAATATGCTATATCTGGATATGAGCGCTCGTAACGACTGGTCTTCATCATTAAACTCTGATAACCGTTCTTATTTTTATCCGTCTATAGGAGCCAGTTGGTTGGTGACAGAAACGTTGCATAAAGCAAATATCAATACAGGCCCTATCAATTATGGAAAAATCAGACTGTCTTGGGCTCAGGTAGGTAATGATACATCTCCTTACAGACTGTATAACTATAGAAACATTCAGGTTGCTGAAGATGGTACATTGTTAGGAAATAAAGATCAGGTAGAAGCTTTTTACAATCTGAAGAATGAAACAGTTAACTCTTGGGAAGTTGGTCTCGAAATGAGAGCATTTGACAATAGATTAGGTTTAGATTTTGCTTTCTATAATAAGGAAACTAAAGATCAGATATTGAGAATGAATACTCCTCCTGAAATTGCAGGCTATAGTTATAAATTTGTTAATGCTGGTAATGTGAGAAATAGAGGGGTTGAAGTATTACTTACAGGAACTCCGGTAGCAACCAAAGATTTTACCTGGGATGTTGCATTAAACTGGTCTAAGAATAGCAATAAAATATTGGAACTTGGAGAAGGAATTACAACACAAATCTTGAGTGATGCTTCTTATCAAGGTCAGATTATTGTTGTTGCAGAAGAAGGTGGTTCTTTCGGTGACATGAAGGGCAGAAAATATATGAGAGATGATAATGGAAATCTTATACTCGATGAGGATGGGCTTCCAACCTTTAATAGCAATTTTGAAAAAGTAGGAAATTATAATCCTGATTGGATGGGTGGACTCACAAATACACTTAGGTATAAAGACTTTACATTGTCATTCCAAATAGATATGCGCTATGGAGGTGATGTGTATATGGGATCGTACAGAAGTGGTGCTTCTGCAGGAACGTTAGACTTTACTGAAGCTAATCGTGCAGATGGTAGCTTAGAGGTACATGGAGTAAACCAAGACGGCAATGCTGTAGTTGGAAAGACCAACGCTCAACGTTATTGGGGACGATTAGCAACAGGTACTGAACCTTGGATATATGATGCTACAAATATCAGATTGCGTGAATTAAGTATCGGATATAGCATCCCAAGAAAAGTATTAGCTAAGACGCCTATCAAAGGAGCAAAGATAAGCTTTGTTGGCCGTAATCTATGGATGATTTACAGTAAGACAGATGGATTCGATCCTGAAGCCGGATTCTCTACCGGAAATGCTCAGGGTATCGAAACTGGTTCTATGCCTACTTTACGCTCTTTAGGATTTAATGTAAATCTTACATTCTAACCAACTAATTTAAATAAAAATATGAAAGCAAAACATATAATACTATCATTGCTGGGTGCTATGTCTATAGGCTTTGCATGTACAGATCTTGATAACCTGAATGAAGACCCGAACAGGGTGAAAGACTCAGACTACGATTTTTCGATGGCAGACCTCGGTGCTGCACTCCGGTATGGTAGCAATTTAGACTATATTCTCACAAGTGGAGATAAAGCCGGAGGAGGGGACCTTTTCGACCGTGTTAAGAATAATTTGTGGGAAACCTGGAGTCAGTATTTTGTTGTCTGGGGAGGGAATCCCGGAAATAACCTGATCGAACCTTATTGGACTGCCAATTATGGAACATGGATGGCTTTACTTAATGGCGTTATCAGAGATGCCGATAAAAATGTAGGCCGGGAAAATTCAAAAGCTGTAGCGCTTATTTGGCGGGCTTATATGCTGTCTACTTTTACAGATTTTTTTGGACCTGTACCATTCTCATCTGACCCCGCTGCTGTAAGCCCGGACTATATGGCTGTTGACGGATTGTATAAACAGTTTTTTGCTGATCTGGAAGAAGCTGTAGAGTTATTCGATCCTGCAAAGAACATGATTAGTGAAGATGATTTTATCTTTGGTGGTGATATGCTTAAATGGAAGAAGTTTGCCAATTCTCTAAGATTCAATCTAGCTCTGAAAGTTACAGAGATAGATCCTGAGTTAGCAAAGACTCAGATGAAAGCCGCCCTTGTTGCAGATGGAGGTTTGCTACAGAGTGACGCTGACGATGTGCTGGGCCGTTGGTATGACTCATGGGGAAATGGACCTGCATATGGCATGATAGGTTGGAATAATTTTGTGATGACTACTACGATGGAGAAAATAGTAACAGGCATAGGTGGTATGAAGTACGATGGAACGGCTACAAATAAGCATCCTGAATATGTAGATCCTCGAGCTGTAATGTGGTTTGACCCGAGTCCTGTAGACGATAAGAATCCGGCAATTTCTTCTAACTTTCAGGGTACAAATGTATCAGCAACAGTAAATAATAATGCGGCTTGTGCAAGAATAAGTCAGAGAATTAAGGATGACAACAGAAGGCCTTTAGATCAATTGACTTATATTCAAACATGCTTTATGCTTGCCGAGGCCGTGGAAAGAAGCTTTGTATCTTCAGCTGAAGCCGGAGGTACAGCAGAATCCTGGTATACAAAAGGGGTAACAGCATCATTCAAACGTTGGGGAATTGAAAATAAAGCAGCAGATTATCTTACCTCTACAATGCGAAATACATGGGGTACCTCTGCCAAATATGGAGATAATACCTCTGCTGCCGGCAATACCAATCTTGAGAAAATTGTAACACAACGTTATCTGGGGCTTTTCACGGACCTTTCCAATCAGATGTGGAATGACAAACGCCGACTGAATCTTCCGGCAATGGATATAGCTCAGGTCCGGGATGATGGGTATGGTAACTGGCCGAAAGATGGAGATATATACAACCCTATAAATTATTATCAACGTAGTATATACCCTCAAACTCAGAGTATAAATAATAAGCCTAAATATGATGATGGTGTAAGTAAATTGGGAGGACCGGATAAAGTAACGACACCTCTCTGGTGGGCATCTAAAAAATCTAACTATTGCACATCTGCAAAATAAGTAAGGTTTCACACTTTGCAACTACTATTTCAGGACCGCTCGAAAGGGCGGTCTTGTTTTTTATGGGTCAATATGTCAAAGAACTCTTTTCCGCTGTTCTGTTTATAAGTGTATCGGACCTTTTATATTGGTTTTCTTCTCAATAGGAGGCTATTGCAGATAACACTCACCGAGCTTAATACCATAACAATCCCTGCAAACAGGGGGTCTAATAGAAAACCGTTTACAGGAAATAGTATTCCTGCCGCAACCGGTATCCCGATAGCATTGAAGATAAAGGCCCAAAACAGATTCTGGTGTATCGTTTTCGTTGTTACTTTAGACAGATTTATCGTCTGTATCAGTTTATTCAGATTGGATGAGGTGACTGTAACCTGTGCCACTTCCATCGCTATGTCGCTGCCTTTGCCCATAGCTACACTTACGTCAGCCATTGCCAAAGCACCTACATCGTTGATGCCATCTCCGGTCATGGCCACCGTTTCACCTTGTATCTTCAGGTCTCTTACAAAGGCTGCTTTGCCTGCCGGTAAAGCTCCGGCCATAACGTTATCCGTATCTATCCCCACTTTTTTGGCAGTCATATCGGCTGAGCGTTTGCTGTCTCCCGTGAGCATATACAGCTTCAATCGTGCCAGCCTCATTTTTTCAATAGCATTCATGGACGTTTCTTTTACCGCGTCGGTTATAGCTATAATAGCTAATAAGGAACTCTCATTTGCAAAGAGGACAATTGTATTCGATTTTTCGGTTTCCTGTTCTATCCAATCTTTCTCTTTATCCGAAATCTTTATATTGTATTCTCCCATGAGTTTAGATGTCCCCACATAATATTTATTGGCCGCGGTTTCTCCCATCAGTCCGCGTCCCGATAAAGAAGATACTGTCATCTCGGGTTTTGTCCGCATGTCGTCTCTTATATAGTTTTTTACAGCATCGGCAAGCGGGTGTTCCGAATATGATTCAATACCATATAATATCCCCTTCAGTTCAGGCGTAGCTTCTGTCAGCCATTTCATATCTGTAACTCGGAATATGCCTTCGGTTATTGTTCCTGTTTTGTCCAGAACAACTGCCGTTAGTTCCTTGGCGTTTTCGAGGGCTTCATCTCCTTTTATCAGGATGCCGTTAGCCGCGCCATTATCTATTCCTGCCATAATCGCGGTCGGAGTTGCAAGCCCCAATGCACATGGGCAGGCCATTATCAACACGGCAATCATCGACGAAAGTCCCTGTGTAAAGCCACCCTCGGGAGACAGTAGCAACCATGTCAAAAATGTAAGGATGGCAACAATCCCTACAATGGGAATGAATATAGATGAAACCCTATCCACCGCTTTTGTAACCGGGAGACGGCTGTTCTCTCCCTCTTGTACCATTTTTACGATTTGGCCGATCAGGGTATTTTTGCCTACCTTATATGCTTCGAAGTAAAAGCTGTTGGCCTCATTGATTGTTCCTGCATACACCTTTTTTCCTTCACATTTCTCCACGGGCATTGCTTCCCCGCTTATCATACTTTCGTTAATAAAAGAGCTGCCCTGGGTGATTTTCCCGTCTACGGCAATTCTTTCACCCGGTTTTACAAATATTTTGTCTCCTATACAGATGTCTTTTATCGCGGTCTTTACCAGTTGGCCGTCTTTGACTATTGTAGCTGTACTTGGTTGTAATCCTATCAGTTGTTTGATAGCGATGGTAGTATTCCTTTTTGCCTTATACTCCAGATACCTACCCAGTAGTACAAATGCAACGATCACCGCTGATACTTCGAAATATACATGTGCCTGTAGTCCTTTAGCTGCCCAGAAAGAAGGATAAAAAGTATTGAACACACTTACAATATAGGCTGTGCCAGTACTCAGCGCCACCAATGTATCTACATTAGTTGTGAAGTGACGGATTTGTATCCATGCTTTAATGAAGAATTGTTTTCCAAAGAGGACGACTACCGGAGTAGCCAGTGCCCACATGATATAATTGGCATAATTTATTTTATTAAAGAATATAGCTATAATCAATATAGGGATACAGAGTAACATTGCGTAAACGCAATTTTTTCTTATTCCCGACAGATTATGGTTGTATATATCTACGATATCTTCACCCTCTATTATTTTCTCGATGTCCGATGTGCTAAGAATATTTTCAGGATCGTTTGTCATGATTCTTAAATTTGAGATTCATATAAATCAACATCTTAAAGTTAGATAAAGTTTGGAGTCTGACTCC
Source organism: uncultured Dysgonomonas sp. (assembly GCF_900079725.1). Lineage (NCBI taxonomy): Bacteria > Pseudomonadati > Bacteroidota > Bacteroidia > Bacteroidales > Dysgonomonadaceae > Dysgonomonas > uncultured Dysgonomonas sp. The sequence goes on along the minus strand of NZ_LT599032.1, from coordinate 1,376,632 downwards.
TAATGCTGTTACTAATATTAGTAGTCTGTGCTTGGTAATTCAAAAAAAGTAACAAAAGTAACAGATATATCAGTTAACAGTCAACAGTATTTCACACATAGCTAAAGCGTAAAAGGTAACAAAGGTTACACATATTTCAGCTTTTAGCTGATAGCTATTAGTCGCTAGCTTAAGTTATCGCATAAGTAACTTTACGGTAAACAGAAATACAGTTCTTTCAACTTAGTACTTAAAACTCATTACTTGTTAAAAAGTAACAAAGGTTACACTTTTTCTACTTATTACTTTTTACCCTCATTGTAAGTTTCCCTTGGGGGATTGAAGGGGCCATCAATCTTTCAAAGAGCGCTCAGGTATAAGCTACAGCTTTTTCTGTATAGATAAATGAATTTCATATTTACAATTTATTCTGGTCACACTCATTTCGAAATACAAAATCAAAGGAAGAAAAGCCTGATAAAGCCAATTTCTGAAAACTTGAATTATTTATTCTTTAATTCAAAAAAAACTTTGTACCTTTGCGCCGTTCTTTTTTGAGTTATATATACAGACGTGGGAAAGTTTAGCTTATATAATATACCTCTCAGAGGTTTGTCGGAAGGAAAGCATGAGTTCAAGTACGACTTGGATAAAAGCTTTTTCGCTCTGATTGACGACGGTACAGCCGACGTTAAAAAAGGAGATTTGAAAGTTGTGGTATCTTTGAAGAAGACATCCGTTACTTTCGAATTGAATTTTGATATAACCGGAACAGTCCATGTTCCATGCGACAGATGTCTGGATGATATATCGATGGATGTCGATACAAAGAACAAACTGATCGTCAAATTCGGAAAAGAGTACTCAGAAGAGAGCGACGAGATAGTCATTATACCCGAAGAAGACGGCGAAATTAATATTGCATGGTTTTTATATGAGTTTATTATATTGAGCCTGCCTGCAAAAAAAGTACATCCTCCGGGTACATGCAATAAAGCGATGTCTTCTAAGTTAAATAAACATAGGGCCAAGAGTACGGATGATGATTCGGACGACGATTCCGATGATGATATATCACTGGACGAAGATGATTCATCATTTACCGATTCCCGTTGGGATGGTCTTAAAGACGTCCCTGTAGACGAAGATTGAATACTATAATAGAAAATTGATTTTTCTAATTCAGATAAATAAAAATAACTAAATAAAACAAGAAAATGGCACATCCGAAGCGAAAACAGTCGAAATCAAGAACGGCTAAAAGAAGAACTCACGACAAAGCAGTAGCCCCTACATTGGCTGTATGTTCTAATTGTGGTTCTTGGCATGTATTCCACACAGTTTGTCCTGAGTGCGGATACTACAGAGGCAAATTAGCTATAGAAAAAGGAGCTGCAGTTTAATTTATATTTTACTAAAACTCCAAGCCCTGCATAGGGCATTTTTTTTATTAAGTACTCACAAAACCAGAAAATAATAATGATTCGAGCCGCAATTACCGGTATTGGCGCATATATCCCCAAGGATATTCTGACCAATGAAGAATTAGCGAAAATAGTTGATACTACCGACGAATGGATCATGTCGCGTGTAGGCATCAAAGAACGTCATGTATTAGACAAAGGTCTCGGCACTTCTGTAATGGGAGCCGAAGCAGTGAAGGAGTTGTTGCAAAAAACAAATACGAAGCCGGAGGAAGTTGAGGTTGTAATTTTTGCCACCACTACTCCCGACTTTATATTTCCGTCTACGGCAGCAATGACAGCCGAAGCTTGTGGTATAAAAAATGCTTTAGGCTTTGATATACAAGCTGCATGTTCAGGTTTTATCTATGCACTGGAAATCGGATCTAATTTCATACGCTCAGGACAATACAAAAAAGTAGTGGTAGTTGCCGGAGATAAAATGACCGCAATAACTAACTACAAAGACCGCACTACCTGTCCTCTGTTTGGTGATGCCGCAGGAGCTGTAATGTTGGAGCCTACTACTGAAGAAGTCGGTATAATCGATTCCTCGTTACATATCGACGGTGTGGGTATACCACATCTGCATATGCGTGGAGGAGGTTCGGTTTATCCCGCTTCACACGAAACTGTGGATAATGATATGCACTATGTATATCAGGAAGGTCAGGTTGTATTCAAGCATGCAGTATCACGGATGGCAGATGCTTCTGTAGAAATAATGGAGCGCAATAATTTGTCGAAAGAAGACGTGGCGTGGCTTGTTCCGCATCAGGCAAATATCCGTATCATCGAAGCTGTAGGTAACCGTATGGGTTTGTCGGCTGATAAGGTGATGGTGAATATACAGAAATATGGCAACACTAGTTCGGGGACTATCCCTGTGTGCCTGTATGAATGGGAATCGAAACTGAAAAAAGGAGATAATATCATCCTTGCAGCATTCGGTGCCGGATTCACATGGGGTGCTTTATATCTGAAATGGGCATATTGATAGAAAATCATAATATTAAAAAAGGACAACCTGATGGGTTGTCCTTTTTTTGTGCTTAAAGATATCTGATTTTCTATTTCTCCCTGATAATAACATTGATAGGTGTACCAGACAAGTCCCAGTTGTCTCGTATACGGTTCTCCAGAAATCGTTTGTAAGGGTCTTTGATCCATTGTGGCAGATTACAGAAGAATACAAACGTAGGGACCTGTGTGTTAGGCAACTGTGTGATATATTTTATTTTAATATATTTTCCTTTGTTCGATGGCGGTGGAGTGTGCTCTATGATAGGAAGTAATACCTCATTCAGTTTGTGAGTAGGTATCTTTGTCTTTCTGCGGACAAATACTTCTTTAGCTGTTTCCAATACTTTTAGCACCCTTTGCTTAGTTACGGCTGAAGCAAAAATTATAGGGAAGTCGGTAAAAGGCGCCAGGCGTTCGCGTATGGCATGCTCGAACGTTTTGATAACGATCTGTTCCTTGTTTTCTACTAAGTCCCATTTGTTTACGCAGACAACGAGTCCCTTGCGGTTTTTCTGAATCAGCGAGAATATATTCAAATCCTGACTTTCTATACCTTGTGTGGCATCGAGCATCAGCACGCATACATCGGAGTTTTCTATCGCTTTAATAGAGCGAATAACCGAATAGTATTCGAGGTCTTCCGTCACTTTTCCTTTTTTGCGTATACCTGCCGTATCTACAAGGTAGAAATCCATATTGAAGCGGTCGAACCGGGTATATATAGAGTCGCGGGTAGTTCCCGCTATATTGGTTACAATATTCCGTTCCTCGTCCATCAGAGCATTTACAAAAGAAGATTTTCCTGCATTCGGACGTCCGACAATAGCTATGCGCGGAATGTCTTCGAGGTGTTCTTCCTCACTTTTCTTTGTAAACTTGGTGATGATCAAATCCAGCAAATCGCCTGTTCCACCTCCGTTGATAGCTGAAATGTTTACCGGATCACCTAATCCCAAAGCATAGAACTCTGCCGATTGGTGATGCAGGTTAAAATTATCAGCCTTGTTGGATACCAATATGATAGGCTTCTTGGAGCGGCGAAGCATATTGCCTACGCTCGAATCCAGATCGGTGAGCCCGTTCATTACATCCACTAGGAAAAGGATGACATCTGCTTCCTCTATCGCTATGGATACTTGTTTGTTTATCTCGCTTTCGAATACGTCATCCGAGTTCACAACCCAACCTCCGGTATCTACCAGAGAGAATTCCTGGCCGCCCCATTCCGTTTTTCCGTACTGGCGGTCGCGGGTTGTTCCTGAAGTTTCGTCTACAATAGCTTGCCGGCTTTCGGTCAAACGATTGAATAATGTTGATTTACCCACATTGGGGCGACCGACTATAGCTACTAAATTTCCCATAATATACTTGTACTCTTTAAATTTTGCTGCAAAGGTACGTATTTTTATCGGAATCTGAGATAAATAAAAAACGGCTTGTAAAATACAAACCGTTAAAAAATATTCTTCAGATTCTGTTATTTAAATATATATTTGGCGTTGAGCCACACGATGGTATCTTCTGTATTGGTCATAGCAGCTGTTCCGGAGAATCCCGCCAGCCGGGCCACTATGTCCGCTGTGAGAGGGAAATCATGATATGAGGTCGTATCATTCCCTGTCTTAGGGCTTATATAGCGGGCATAACCTTTTGTCCTGTATAAGCTATCCATACTTCCCAAAGCTATAAACAGATCTTTATTACCATCTTTCAGAACGAAAAGAGAATCGTTTTTGAAATGATAAGTTGATACTATTTTATAATATCCCATCGAATCGACATATGTTACTTTGTCTTCGTTAAAGTAGACACTCATCTCTTTAAACAGGTTGGCATTGTACGCAGAGTTCATCTTCCTTGTATAAAAGGCGTTTCTCGCACTATCGATCCTGCCCATTGTATCCAGCGCATATGCGATCGGCTTTGCGCCTCCTGTTGCACCGATATACGCTTGAAAGTCACTAATGTCGTTTGTTCCCGTCCATCTTTTTATAGGACTTATTCCATCATCACTTCCACAAGCAGCGAAAGCAATCATTACGGGGAGTATTAAAAATAAAAGCTTTTTCATTTCTTTACTTCTTTTCGGATGTAAAGATAAATAAAAAATTGCCTTATCAGCTTATAACTCTCAAATTGCCTATAGGTATATGTCTAAGTTTCTCTTATTATTTGTTCTCGAACTTTCTGGAACTCTTACTATTATTCATCTTTTTTGCAACGGACGGAGAAGTGCCCACTACGGCTTTGTCCGCCATCAGCCACTACGCTTTCGTCGAAAATGATATCCAATATACGATAATATGCAACTTCTCCATTACTGCTGGGCCAGCCGCTACTCGCTGTCCAGTAGTAGCCATAATTGCCATAGTCATAGGTTTGCCAGTTTGCATAACCTGTAAAGAGATAATTAAAGCCACCTTCGAGTATACCGAACGACTTACCTGTGCCAGCAACGACCTCACATGCATCTTTAGCTGTGTAACCGGTACTAATCCCGACGTTGTTGGTAGAGTATTTTCTTGGATTAGCCTCCAGTTCAGTAAGTAAATTACTCCATTCTAAGTTGGTAGGCAGATGCCATCCCGAAGGGCAGATACCCTGATGAGGGCCATGAACAGTATTTATTTGTTCGCCTTTGCTGCTGTTTTGGTTGCCTGTAGCGGCAGACCAATTGTAGAGAAGCCCCAGGCGTTGACGAGTATTGTAGAGAGATGCATCGGACGGATCGGTATTTCCCTCTATGTTTGGATATCCCCAGTAAGCAGTTTTGTGAGGAAGTGTGGTCACATTGTAGCTGTTAGTTAAAGCAGGCGCAGCTGTCCACTCTCCGGTTTCACCTGTACGAGGCGTATAATATTTGTTCGACAGATTGGTACTCATCCAGCGCTCTGTACCAAATATAGTAGAGAAAAAAATACTTTGTTTAGGGTCGTCAGGGGCAAGGTCGGGGCGTGTATAGTGCCAGCGAACCTTATTTTTGTTTAGCGTGGTGTTGCCGTCACTGTCTGGTTCATCTACACCGTCTATCAGACCGTATATCTGTTCCCACAGATCTACATACTCTCTCAGTGTAAGGTCGTGTTCTCCGCTACATTGGCTAATCGTATACAATACATCGCCGAAGCGTTTAGGTGTCTGTGTGTCCGAAAATGTAAGAAAACTATAACGATGAAGATTGGCTCCAGTGCTTACGTCGAAACTTTGGATTACATCCGGTGCAGCAGCATTGTTCTCTTCTTCGCTCCCTAGAATGCTGCCTTCTACAGGACTTGTATTACTGATAGCTGAATTACTGGCAGGCGAAACTGAAAGCTTCCATTTGGCATTACTGGTTATATTAAGCTTCTGATTAGTAGCAGGTGCAGCGTATAATTTCATACCTGGTGTTGTAGTGCCATTCACGAGTAGAGCTTTGTTTGTTTGATTTATGATAAACGTTTTAGAATCGGCACATACACTGGACTCGAAATTTACTGTTGCTTCACGGCTGGCAAATAAGTTAGCAGATATGACAGCATCAGGTATTTTGGGTACTATCAAAGTCATTGTTTGTGGAGAGGTGGTAGACAATGAACCACTGGCTGGAGTGAGGCTGGTAGGAATGAGCGTTGCTCCCGGTTCATAGCTCCATGTGGGAGGGGTTGTTCCGCTTCCCGATGGTGTCCAGCTAATATCGAAAGTATAGCCTGGATTGAGTGTACGTAAATCATGCCCACTAGGTAAAAAAAGTTTGTCTGTCGGAAGATTTATTCCAGATGCATTACCTTCTAATAAGGGTTGCCATTGTTGGCCATCCCACACATATATACCGGCTCCGTTAAAACTGCATTTATCTATATGATAAACCGATAGCCCCGTATGTATGGCATCCTGTGTATCCTTGTCATAATCATCTCCGTTTTTTGTGTAGTTTGCTCCGCTAACCGCATCGAACATCGGAAATAGTTTATCCCTGTCGGTAAGTTTGACTCTTGGCATAAGTAACCCTTTCAGAGCGGTAACATCATTTGTTGATACCTCCTCTTTCAGATCGAGCAGTGCCCCCGGATTGGGGTCATTTTCGCTGCCTATGGTTACCTGTGCGGCAACAAAGGAAGGAATTGTCATGCATAAGCACATGAGGCCATAAGTTAAAATTTTTCTCATAGGTTTTATAATTTTGTATGTTTGTTTTGAGGTAAACTTGAAAAGCCATGCCTTCTCCCTGCCCATGAAAAATTCTGCAGCCCGTTTTCTCAAACAATCCGTCAGATAGTGAAGACAAATAATACATATATGGCAGGAAAAAAGGCACAGCAATACCCTCAGTAATCTTTTTTGGATAAAAATTACAGGATTTTTGTTTTTTTCGGATTTTATTCTTACCTGATGCGTAGATGCGTGTAGTGCATGTGTGCGCTTTCGGAGTCTGGTTAGTTTTGGTTTATGCTCTCTCTCTCTCTCTCTCTCTCTCTCTCTCTCTCTCTCTCTCTCTCTCTCTCTCTCTCTCTCTCTCTCTCTCTCTCTCTCTCTCTCTCTCTCTCTCTCTCTCTCTCTCTCTCTCTCTCTCTCTCTCTCTCTCTCTCTCTCTCTCTCTCTCTCTCTCTCTCTCTCTCTCTCTCTCTCTCTCTCTCTCTCTCTCTCTCTCTCTCTCTCTCTCTCTCTCTCTCTCTCTCTCTCTCTCTCTCTCTCTCTCTCTCTCTCTCTCTCTCTCTCTCTCTCTCTCTCTCTCTCTCTCTCTCTCTCTCTCTCTCTCTCTCTAGTAAAATAATGCTAACTCCCAAATGTTCAGGAGAAAAAATGTGTTGGTGTGTTGCATTATTTTGAATGTGAAGCATGATTGTTTTGTTTGTCTGTCCGGAGAGCGCACATAAGTCTCCCCCCTTTATAGCATAGTTGAACTATAATTCTATTCTTGTCCTTCTTATCTTTATTTCTACTTTTATCTTTTATATTGACAAAGGAAATTGATACCTGTCAAAGATTTGTACACAAATAGTAGGATGTTTTGGTAAAAATCGTATATATGGTCTGAAATATACGTTATATTGTGAATAAGAAAGAGGTGTGTCGGAGTTTATTGTGAAAATTGATCTTATTCGTCTTTGTATTGTTCTGTAAATGCTAAGATGTGAAACTTTTCTTTTTTGCTTACAATCTTTTTTCATATGTTTTATAGGCTAATAATTATTCCGGAGAACTTAATGCATACCCGAATGAATATAATAGCCTAATATTTACTATTTTTGTAGGTTCTAATAAGAAATAAATAAAGGAAAGTATCTGATGTGGCACTATTTTACGGTAACCGACTATTGCTGCTACGGATATAAAACTAATAAACAGGTCTGTGACCTTATGTTATCAGAGCGAAAAGTATGAATCAACCGAACATAAATATAAAGAACAAACGGGCAAGTTTCGATTATGAGTTTATCGAAACATATACTGCCGGGATTGTGCTTACCGGAACAGAGATAAAGTCGATACGCTTAGGGAAGGCCAGTCTGGTGGATACTTTCTGCATATTCGAGAAAAACGAATTGTGGGTGCGCAATATGTATATTGCCGAATATTTCTATGGTTCTTATAATAACCACTCGGCACGCCGCGACCGCAAATTGCTTCTGAACAAGAAAGAATTGAAGAAGATGCAGCGCCTTGTGAAAGAGACCGGCTACACCATTGTTCCTACCCGTGTCTTCCTTAACGACAGAGGGCTTGCAAAGATAAATATAGCTGTTGCAAGAGGTAAAAAGCAATATGATAAACGTCAGAGCCTACGTGAAAAAGATGATAAACGGGCTATGGACAGGGCGATGAAACAATAATATATCAAAGATGGACTTATTTAAATCGATGCAGAAAGACAGTGATACTTCATCGAAAGTAGTAAAGGTTGTTTTTGCTTCAATTATACTTATATTGGGAGTATACTGCTTTCTTCTCAATCAGCTGTATCCTGTGTATATGGACGATTGGGCGTATGCATTCAGCGCTTGCGACGAAAGTGAGATTACTTCTGTTTGGGATATTTTTGTAAGTCAATATTGTCATTATTTTACATGGGGTGGGCGTTGTGTAGGCCACTTCATAGCTCAGTTTTTACTCTGGATAAATCCTGTATGGGCCGATATGCTCAATGCTGCTGCATTTATACTCCTGTTATTGTTTATCTATGCTATAGCAAACAAGAATAACCAGACAAATATCGTATTCTTCATTGTATTGCTTGTGTCGGTATGGTTTTTACTGCCCGACTTGTCCCAGAATTTATTCTGGATAACTGGTAGTGCCAACTATCTTTGGGGATCGTTGATTATTCTGATGTTTATCTATCCGTTTGTATCTTATTATGTAGATACGCGGGAAAGAAATCGTGTTTCATTCAGAAGTGTTTTTTTATTGTTGTTCGGTGTTATTGCCGGATGGACTAACGAAAATACGTCGTTGGCTTTTGTTGTCTTTCTGATTGCATTAGTTTTGATAATGAGATATCAAAAGATTGCTGTTCCCAAATGGATGATATTGGGTATCGTTGGATTTATTATAGGATGCATCATATTGCAAGTCTCACCGGGGAATAATATAAGGCGAAAGTTTGAACTGCTGAATGTACACGGGTTTGAAGAGGTTAGTCTATCGTTCTATTTTTACCGTTTTGTCACAGTTATGAAACTGGCATATATGTATCTGTTTTTGCCAATGGCTATATATGCAGGTGTATTGCTGATATACTTGTGGAAAGGGCCAAAGGATAAGATAGAGCGGAAGAAAAAGTTAATTTTATCCTTGCTGTTTCTGGGTGTAGCACTTATTGCAACAGTGGTCATGTCGGGTGCGCCATACTTTCCGTCTCGGGCATGGTGTGGTATTTTTATTTTCCTGATAGTTGCTATTATGATATTATATGCTAACATAGATATGTCGTTCCTGCCTCTGAGGATAGTAAACTATGTTCTGGTTATAGTTGCGCTGGTTATATTTATTTATTCCGCAAAAGAAACATATTCAGAGATGAAGTTGTTTGATATGCGGTACAATGAATGGGTTGAGGAAATAGAACAACAGAAAAAGGAAGGAATACAAGATATAATAGTATATACCGATTTCAAATCGGAAGCATCCTCTTTAGCCACTTTCACGCTGAAAGAAGCTTATGTGGGAGAAGGACATTTCTGGATCGAGAAATTTGGGTTATATATGGGTGTAAATACCATAAGAATAAAGAAAATAGAAGATAAAAATGAGTAATATACACGATATACTGAAGGATAGGATACTTATCCTCGATGGTGCTATGGGCACCATGATACAGCGTTATAAACTGACAGAGGAGGATTTCCGCGGAGACAGGTTTAAAGATTCGGTTACATTACTGAAAGGCAATAATGACTTGCTTTGCCTTACCCGCCCCGATGTGATAGAAGCCATCCATCGTGAGTATCTCGAAGCGGGTGCTGATATCATTGAGACGAATACGTTCAATGCTACTTCCATATCCATGGAAGACTATCATATGTCCGATTTGGTAAAGGAAATAAATATTGAAGCGGCCAGACTGGCAAAGAAGGCTGCCGCCGATTATACGAAGCAAAACCCCGATAAACCCCGTTTTGTTGCAGGTTCTATAGGGCCGACAAACAAGACAGCTTCGATGAGTCCCAAAGTTGAGAATCCGATATTCCGGGCAGTGACTTTCGACGATCTGTATCATGCTTACAAAGAGCAGATAGAAGGACTTGCAGACGGAGGCGTGGATTTATTACTTATCGAAACAATATTCGACACGTTGAATGCTAAAGCCGCTTTGTTTGCTGCCGATGAGGTAAGAAAGGAACGTAATATAGACCTGCCGATAATGATTTCGGTTACTCTCTCCGATAAAGGAGGGCGAACATTGTCTGGTCAGACAGTCGGCGCATTTGTAGCATCGGTAAGTCATATCGATTTCTTATCTGTCGGACTTAACTGTTCGTTCGGGGCATCGGATATGAAACCATTCCTGAAAGAACTGGGACGCATAGCTCCTAATTTCATATCGGCTTATCCGAATGCCGGACTGCCGAATCAGTTTGGAGAATATGACGAGACGCCCGAAATAATGGCAGGCCAGATAAAGGAATATATTGATGAAGGTCTTGTAAATATTCTGGGTGGATGTTGCGGTACAACTCCCGACCACATTGCAAAATATGTAGATCTTGTACAAGGCGCTACTCCGCACAAGCCTGTGGAAAAGCCAAAATATATGTGGCTTTCGGGGCTTGAGTTGCTGGAAGCGAAGCCTGAAATCAACTTTATAAATATAGGGGAACGCCTCAATGTTGCAGGTTCCCGCAAATTCCTCCGTCTGATAAAGGAGGAGAAATACGAGGAAGCGTTGACTATTGCCCACAAGCAGGTAGAAGACGGTGCGCAGGTATTGGATGTGAATATGGACGAAGGCTTGCTGGACGGAGTGAAGGAGATGACTACTTTCCTCAATCTGATGGCGTCCGACCCTGATGTGTCACGTATTCCTGTAATGATAGACTCTTCGAAGTGGGAGGTCCTCGAAGCCGGACTGAAATGCGTGCAAGGTAAGCCGATTGTTAACTCTATTTCGTTGAAGGGCGGGGAAGAAGATTTTCTTCGTCAGGCACGTCTGGTTAAGGCTTATGGTGCGGCAGTCATTGTCATGGCTTTTGACGAAACAGGTCAGGCCGATACATTTGCCCGCCGGATTGAAATCTGTGAGAGGGCTTATAACCTATTGGTCAATGACGGATTCAATCCTTTGGATATTATTTTTGACCCCAACATACTTGCAATTGCTACCGGTATAGAAGAACATCGCGGCTATGCGGTCGACTTTTTGGAAACGATAACATGGATAAAAGAAAATCTGCCGCATGCCAAAATCAGCGGAGGGGTAAGTAATCTCTCGTTCTCGTTCCGTGGAAATGATTATGTGCGTGAGGCTATGCATGCCGTATTCCTGTATTACGCCATTCAGCGGGGCATGGATATGGGTATTGTAAATCCGGGACAATCAGTTGTATATGATGATATTCCTACCGATTTGAGAAATCTTGTTGAAGATGTTATCTTCAACCGCAGGGCAGAATCTACAGATGAACTGATCGAATATGCAGAGAAAGTTAAGAATGAAAGCTTAGGACAAACAGAGCAGAAGGTAGAAGAATGGCGCTCTTATCCACTGGATGAGCGTATCCAATATTCTTTGATAAAGGGAATTAGTGACTATCTGGAAGAAGACCTGACGGAAGCGCTTCAGGTGTATCCGAAGGCCGTAGATATTATCGACAAACCGCTGATGGATGGTATGAACAAAGTCGGTGATCTTTTCGGTTCCGGTAAAATGTTCCTTCCTCAAGTTGTAAAGACTGCCCGTACAATGAAACGTGCCGTGGCCATTCTGCAACCGACTCTGGAAGCGCAGAAAGCATCTTCGGCAGGGAGCAACAAAGCCGGAAAACTGGTTATTGCTACCGTGAAAGGCGATGTACACGATATAGGTAAGAATATCGTATCTATTATCCTTGCCTGTAACAACTATGAGGTAATAGACCTCGGGGTGATGACTCCGCCGGAAGTGATTATTCAGAAAGTAAAAGAAGAACAACCTGATATACTCTGTCTGAGCGGCCTTATAACCCCTTCTCTGGAGGAAATGAGTATAGTGGCACATGAAATGGAAAAGGCGGGCTTTACCATTCCGTTGATGATTGGCGGGGCTACTACATCGAAGTTGCATACAGCAATTAAGATAGATCCGAAATACAATAACGGTTCGGTGGTATATGTCAAGGATGCTTCTCAAGCGCCTGCGGCTGTAGGCAAGCTGATAAATCCGAAGACAAAGGAGGATTATATAAAAGATGTACGTTCCGAATATGCTTCATTGAGGGATACGGCGGGTGATAAGAAAGCGGATTTACTGCCATTATCCGAAGTACTGGATAAGGGTATGAAACTGAATTGGGGGGATTATAAAACTCCCGAACCACAGGTGAAAGGACGTCAGACGCTGAAACATATTCCCGTTGAGACTATTGTACCTTATATAGACTGGAAATTCTTTTTCCATTCGTGGAATCTGTCGGCACGTTACGCCACTGTGCAAAATATCGATGATTGTCCTTCATGCAAGGCTACGTGGCTGAACACTTTCCCCGAACACGAGAGGGAAAAGGCATCAGAGGGTATGCAATTGTATAAAGATGCCAAGGCGTTGTTAGACCAGTTGGTATATGCCAAGGTCGGTTATATCAATGCGGTATTCGGTGTTTATGAATCATATAGCGATAATGAATCCCTGTATATCGACGGTGTACGCTTTCCGATGCTACGCCAACAGAAGAAAAATGACAAAAAGGAGTACCTCTCTCTATGCGATTTCGTTGCGCCGAAGTCTTCCGGAAAGAAAGACTATGTAGGAGGATTTACCGTAACGGCAGGCGTAGGCGCGAATGAACTGATGAGCGAGTATGAACGTCAGGGCGATGAATATAAAGTATTGCTTCTCAAGTCGGTTTTAGACCGTCTGGCGGAAGCAACTACCGAATGGCTGCATGCCGAAATAAGAAAGAAGTATTGGGGTTTTGCACCTGATGAAAATATAAGTGTAAATGATATGTTTACACTTAAATATCAGGGAATCCGTCCGGCAGTGGGCTATCCGTCCATACCTGACCAGTCGATCAATTTCCTGCTGAATAAGGACTTGTTACAATCCGAAGAAATAGGTGTAGAGCTGACTGAAAACGGTGTGATGCTTCCGAATGCTTCGGTGAGCGGTATTATCATTTCACATCCTAAATCCAAATATTTCAATATAGGCAATATACTCGACGACCAGTTACAGGCATATATAGAAAGAAGGGGTGAGGATGCTGAACAGATTCGTAAGTTTTTGAGTGCAAATCTGATATGATTTAATGAAAGAATCTTCCAGTGATATATTGAAGGATAATAAAGTCAGGCTATCGCTTATGCTTCTGGCCGGGCTTGCTATGTTTATCCTGATCTATATATTGAATAGCTTATATCCACTGTATGCCGATGATTGGAATTACAGCTTCGTTCACGGCGAAGCAGCTACCAGAATAAAATCGTTCTCTGATATATTTACCTCTCAGTACAATCATTATATGACTTGGGGCGGGCGCAGCGTAGTCCATTTTATCGCAGAAACGATGCTGATGACCGGTTTTTTCTGGACGTGTATGCTGAATTCGCTGGCCTTCGTTGCCTTCGTCTATGTGATGTACATGATAGCTAACAGGGGTAATAAACCGAATCCTGTGTTGTTCTTCTTGTTCAGCCTGCTTATCTGGTTTGCCCAGCCTGCTTTCTTTGCAACTATCCTGTGGAAGACGGGGGCAGCAAATTATTTGTGGGGGACACTGATTATACTTCTGTTTCTGTATTCGTATTATGCATACTATCGTTCGCGGGTGACTAATAATATGCTGAAAGCTGTTCTTTTCTTCCTGTTCGGTATCATTGCCGGATGGACGAACGAGAATATGTCAATAGCGCTTATCTTTTATATTATAGCTTCATTAACCCTGTATAAATATGAGAAGATAAAGATTCCCACATGGGCTGTAACAGGGCTTGCAGGGACAATTGTCGGATGCATTATTATGCTGGCCGCTCCGGGTAATTATGTCCGTCTTGAGGATGTTACGACCTCTTTCGGTCAGACAGAGATAATGTATAAAGACATATTTCTGATGGGTATTAACTATATACTGACCCATATCTGGAATCATCTGCTAATAATTTTAGCTGTCTATCTTATGCTACTGTTCATATACAATAAGCATCCGAAAGAGAAAGAAGATAAGCAGAAAGTAATATACAGTTCTATCCTCTTTATCCTGACTGCGGCTGCTGCCCTTGTAGCAATGGTAGTTTCTCCGATCTTTCCCGAAAGGGCATTATTCGGAATTATTGTTCTGCTACTTATACCGGTAGGGATTATGCTGGCCAATATAGATTTCAGGGCGAACTATTTGAAGGTTCCTGCTGTTATTGTCTTCGTTGCATTGTTCGTGATATATGGCTTTCAGTATAGAGCGGTATGTAATAATTTGACCTATGTAACTTCCTTCTGGACTGAGCGTGAAGCATATATTGCTGTGCAGAAGCATAAAGGCGAGTATGACATTGTTTTCACCAAGAGGTTCGATTTGCCGGAGGAATATTACCTATCCGATCTGTCTGATGATCCTGAGTATTGGGAGAATGAATGTTACTCACGTTTTTACGATATACAATCAGTTCGTTTGATAGTATCAGATTCAATTAAGTAATCAAAAAAATAAATGATGTGTTTAATTGTTCTAATTAATTTATATAAATTTTTCTACGCGGAATTAAAATTCCTTGTGTTCCTTTTGCCCAAAGCCGCGTCAGCTTATGGTGCGTCAGCAGATGCGCATTAGTTCCGCAGGCGGGGCACCCACACGGTGCAGTTGGCGTAGAAAGGGACGGGGCGATAGCCCGTTTGTCACTTTCAGCCGGCAAACCGATTGTGGGTCGCTGAGGAATGAAGCGCTAGCTTTTTGGTTCGTTTTGGGCAATGCCAAAATGAACATTCTGACGAAACGAAGTGAAGTCAAAGTTAATGGAACATTTAAATAAGACAATAAATATTTTACTAAACTGAGTTATTGTAGTTATGGAATTTATAGACCTCCTTTCATATACTTTTTTCCAGAATGCCTTACTGGGTAGTCTCTTTGCCAGTATCGCCTGCGGCATCGTAGGCTCGTATGTGGTTATACGCCGCCTTGTATTTATCAGCGGGGGAATAACGCATGCTTCGCTCGGAGGTATCGGCATGGGTTTCTATTTCGGATGGAATCCGATATTTGCCGCTATGGTCTTTTCCATTTTGTCGGCTTTCGGTATCGAATGGTTATCATCGAGGCAGGGGGTGAGGGAAGATTCGGCAATCGGCTCTTTCTGGTCGTTGGGAATGGCCGTGGGGATTATTTTTATATACCTCAAACCCGGCTTCGCTCCTAATCTTTCGGATTATCTCTTTGGTAATATACTTACTATCACAAAGCCGGATATAACTTATCTGGCCATCTTGTCCATAGTGCTGATTATTGTCTTTTTGCTCTTTGGCCGCCATATACTGTTCGCGGCTTTCGATTCCGATTTTGCAAAGACTCGCAATCTGCCCGTCAATCTGATAAAGTATGCCATGATGATGGGGATTGCCATTACAATCGTACTTTCTATCCGTTTGGTAGGCATTGTGCTGCTGATGTCGATACTTACCGTTCCTCAGATGACAGCCAACCTGTTTACTTCCAATTTTGTGAAGATGATTATTCTTTCTATCCTGATCGGATTCTTTGGGTGTATTGTAGGCTTGTTTCTGTCTGCGGTATTGGATGTTCCATCAGGGGTGTTTATTATCTTTACGCAGATAGTTGTATTTCTCGCTTCTCGCTGGATAGTGAAAGCCATTCAGAAAAGCAAGCGGGAAAAGGCATTTTCTTAACCCTTTCCTATCACATCTTTAAACGATATATTCTTCACGCTCGACTTACGGAAAAGCAGGGCCCCTATACATATGCCTATCGCCAATGTAAACAGTAGTGACATGGTAAGCATCAGGTTGTGCGACATCTCTATCAGTATATGCGGGTTTTGTTCCACAGTAGGGAGGTCGGTGACCTTTATTCCCGCCAACATCGTTTTATAGGCAAACATGCCCGGAATCATTGTGATACATGCCGGCATGGTAAATACTACGGGCGGACTGTCTACCCTGTGCGCTGCGAAAATGCCGATCAACCCTATCAGTACCGAACCGGCTAATGTAGCCGTTATCATCCCGAAATCGAGCTGTATGAGAATGAAACGGAGGGCATGCCCCATACCGCCAAGCAGTCCGGCAACCCACAACAGACGTTTCGGTGAGCCGAATAGTATTGCCCAACAAAAGCCTACGAGGAAAGCGATGATAAAGTCGCGGAATATATTTATGATTGTCAGTTCTTCCATTTGCTAATTTTCTGATTAAAAATTACCTATTCCCAACAGTGTGATACATAGGGTCATACCTGCTGCAATACAAAGCAGGATAAATCCTCCGAACAAAGCCCTGTTCAGAGCCGAAGGCAAATAACCTTCTATCAGGTCTATGACACAATTTATCAGAGGTACACCCGGTATCAGGTATAAAACTCCAGTTGCCATCGCGGCTTCGGGATGCTCCCCGAATCCGTATAATCTGCCGAGCCCTGCTATCAATGTGGTAATAAAAGCCGCGATAGATATACATATCATCGGATTGAATTTCTTCTTGGCAAAGAAAACCCTTACCAGATAGCCAATAAATGCGGCAACGAAAGCTACTAAAGCGTTTTTCTCATCTCCTGCCGAGAACAGGCAAAGCCCGCCACACGAAAATCCGACGGCTACGGCCACCACAATATCTTTGTAGTTAGGCTTGGTTTTTATTTTGGCAAACTCTTTTTCCACGTATGAAATGGGCAGGTTCTCTTCCTGTACTTTCCACGACATGTGCGATACGGCTGTCAGTATAGCCAGATGTACACTATGTGGAGGTGAGTTTTTATAGCAGGTGACGGAATTGGACGGGTCGTTCTTGTCTTTCACTGTGACTGTGAGCCCATTGAAGGTAGGGCTCATGTTTATATCGAATTCCCAGGTCGAGGCCAGCCTTCCTATATTGCTACTGAGACGCCCGCAGTGTGCACCTGATGCCAGCAGGAATGTCCCTATGTCGAGTATAAGGTCGGCAAACCGCTGTGCTGATATCTTTTCTTTTTCGTTTATATTTCTAAATTCCGGCATTGTTATATACAATTCTGATGCAAAGATAGAAATTTTCAGTTAAGAGTTTACTGGTAACAGTTAACAACTTGTATATCGCCGACTGTAACTTATTTGTATACTCCTTGCAATCGTTTGCAAGTTAATTTCGCCTAAAATAATAAGATACCGAATATATTCTTATTCATTATTATGTAGATTTGTTTAGGACAAAGCCATGCATAAAAACGCATAAGTCTAAAAACCATAAAATGCATCATTCATGAGACTAAAACTACAAATAGATTACCATACCGATTGGGGACAGACCGTATATGTTTGCGGTTCAGTGCCTGCTTTAGGTAATTGGGAGAAGGATAAAGCCGCGGAAATGAAGAATATCTCTCCATCCATATGGGAACTGGAGATAGAAGCCGGTGATGCCACCGATATAGAATACCAATATCTGGTAAAAGACCAAAACGATATAATAGCACACGAATGGGGTAGCCCCCACTGGTTAAGAACCGATACTGATAAACGGTTCGAGGTGCAGGATGTATGGCGGGGTGTACCTCAACAAAAATTCCTTTACACATCGTGTTTCTCAGAAAGTTTTTTTGCTCATGGAGACAATGCTAAAGTCAAATATTACAAGAAGACCATCCTTATTAATGTTACCTGTGTGAATGTAAAGAAAAATCAGAAACTGATACTTTGCGGAGCCTCGGAGACATTAGGAAATTGGAAGCCCGAAGATGCTCTGGAGCTTACACAGGTAAGATTTGGGAGTTGGCAGGTAGCGATTAATGCGCCACAGATAAAAACTACATTAGAATACAAACTTGCGATCTATGATAATAGCACAAAGAAAATTGTACATTGGGAAGAAGGTTTCAACCGTGTCTTATCACCATTGCCTTCCTCCCCGGCAAAAGAAGATTTGGTTAAGGTGGAATCCATCGCCTATCGTTATGGCTGGTTGAACTGGAAAGCGGCGGGTGTATCCATCCCTGTATTTTCATTACGTTCGAACGACAGTTTCGGTATAGGTGAGTTCTCAGACCTGAGAAAGATGATAGATTGGGCAGTAGCGACCGGACAGAAAATAATACAGGTACTGCCTATCAATGATACTACCATCACATACACTTGGATAGACTCGTACCCTTACAATGCTATTTCCATTTATGCATTGCATCCCATCTATCTGGGACTGAAAGCATATCCATTGAAAGATGAAAATCTATATAAAGAATACGAAAGAGAAGCAGGCGAACTCAACGCTCTGGAGAATGTCGATTATGACAGAGTTCTGGCTTTGAAATGGCGTTATATAAAAGATCTTTTCACCCAATCAGGCACAAATACATTAAAAAGCAAAGACTACCTGGCCTTTTATGAGCAGAACGAAGAATGGTTGTTCCCGTACGCTTGCTTCTCTTATCTTCGGGATAAATATGAAACCGCCAATTTCAGAAACTGGAAGACAAACAGTGCTTTTGATAAAAAGAAACTTATTAAACTGGTCGAAACAGACAAAGATGCAAAACATCGTATCGAATTGTCGTGTTTCACACAATACTTGCTTCACAAGCAACTGGTAGATGTTAAAGAATATGCACACCAGAATGAGGTCGTTCTCAAAGGTGATATCCCTATCGGTATCAGCCGCGACAGTGTGGAAGCATGGGTAGAGCCGCATCTGTTCAATCTGGATGTACAGACGGGGGCGCCACCTGATGATTTTTCGTTTTTCGGACAAAACTGGGGATTTCCTACATATAATTGGGAAGAAATGGCTAAGGATGGCTACCGGTGGTGGCTGAAACGCTTCCGCAAAATGGCAGACTATTTCGATGCTTACCGTATCGATCATATTCTGGGATTTTTCCGCATCTGGGAAATACCTTTGTCATCCGTTCAGGGATTGTTGGGATATTTTAGTCCGGCTCTTCCTCTTACGGCCGACGAAATCCGTTCTTACGGTCTTTGGTTCGATGAGGACAGGATGCTGAAACATTATATTCACGAAAGTTTCCTGGCTGATATATTTGGTAGTCATGTGCCTGAGGTTATTGAAAAATACCTTCGTCCTACCGGATGGCAGCGTTTCGAACTGAAAGAAGAATTCGATACGCAAGCCAAGATTAAGGAACATTTTACCGGGAGGGATGATGAGAAATCCAATTATATCCGGGATGGTTTATACAGCCTGTGCAATGAAGTGCTGTTTGTCAGGGATAAACGTGAGCCTTATAAGTTTCATCCCCGTATAACCGCCCAGTACAACTATTCGTACAGGGATCTGGACGATGGAGCCAAAGATGCATTCAACAGGTTATATAATGAATTTTTCTATCGCCGCCATTCGCAGTATTGGCGCGATCAGGCGATGACGAAGCTACCTACTCTTATTTCTTCGACCTCGATGCTGGTATGCGGCGAAGATCTGGGTATGGTTCCCGAATCTGTGCCTTCGGTGATGAACGAACTTCAGATATTGAGCCTTGAGATAGAACGGATGCCAAAAGAACGGGAGGTATTATTCAACGACCTGCATCATTTGCCATACCTGAGTGTTTGCACAACATCGACCCACGATATGTCACCTCTCCGTTTGTGGTGGAAAGAAGACAGGCAGTTGACCCAGCAATATTACAATCAGGTATTGTGGAAGCAGGGTGCTGCTCCCGAAGAATGTACGTCTGATTTATGTGCGCAGATTGTAGGGAATCACTTATATTCTCCTGCTATGTTGGCTATCCTGCCGCTTCAGGACTGGCTGTCGATAGACGACAATCTGAAACGTCCGGTTGCAGAAGATGAACGCATAAATATTCCGGCCGTATCGCAACACTATTGGCGATACAGGATGCATCTTACTCTGGAAGAATTACTTGAAGCTACAGATTTTAACCGGAGGGTTAAGTCGATGGTAGGTTCATCGGGGAGGGAATAGGTGTTACTTTTTTTTATAACTTTATCTATAGAGTGCAGATAGCAAGCGTGTTGTCGATAGAAAAGTAACAATGTGGAAAATATGTAAAAGGTGTAACTTTTGTTACCTTTTGAAAAAGGGTACAAGTAGACGAGGCACAAGATACGAGTTGGTGACTGTAAAAGGTGTAACCTTTGTTACTTTTTACAAGTCGTAAGTTATATGAGATAGGAGTAGACAAGAAACGAGATAGAAGTTGTTGACTGTTCACTGATAACTGGTATATGTGTTACTTTTGTTACCTTTTGTATAGTGTTCTTTGTGTAAACCTTTGTGTTCCTTGTGGTAAAGAGCTTTAACCTCTAAGTACACGAAAGAAATCACAGAGGGTACAAAGGCTAAAAAGGCTGTTACTTTTTTTAGTTACGAGTTGTTAACCGAAAAATAAAAGAGTCGCAAAATCGATGTAAATCAAATATAAATTATATAGTACATGAAGAAAATCTATTTAGTATTATTACTTGTTTTTCTGAGTTTATCGGTTTTTTCAATCGATATAAAAACAGTAGATCCTGCTTTTTGGTGGTCGGGGATGAAAAATCCTGAATTGCAGGTATTGATACACGGGGAAGGTGTGGCTAAATCGGACGTAAGTATTACTTCAAAATCGGTAAGACTGAAAGAAACTGTAAAGTTAGAGAGTCCTAATTATCTTATCTTATATTTCGACTTATCTGAATCTCAACCGGAGAAGTTCGATATTGTGTTACAGCAGGGTAAAGAAAAAAAAATAATTCCATATGAAGTAAAAGAACGGAAGGCAGGTTCTGCTGACCGCGAAGGCTTCAATGCTTCGGATGTGCTTTATCTGATTATGCCCGACCGTTTTGCAAACGGAGATACATCGAATGATGTGATTGCAGGGATGCGCGAAGCTAAAATAGACCGTAACGGACAATATGCCCGTCATGGTGGAGATTTTAAAGGAGTAAGCGACCGTGTGGATTATATACACGATCTCGGTGTAACTGCCATCTGGTTCAATCCGGTGATGGAGAATGATATGCCGGAGGGTTCATATCACGGATATGCAACTACAGATTATTATAAAGTAGACCGTCGTTTCGGTTCCAATCAAGAGTTTGCAGACTTAGTAGATAAGGTTCATAGTAAAGGGATGAAGGTGGTGATGGATATGATATTCAACCACTGTGGTAGTGAACATTTCTTCTTTAAGGACAGGCCATCTAAAGACTGGTTCAATTACCCTGACGGATATGTGCAAACCTCATATAAGACAGTTACTCAGTTCGACCCGCACGTGTCAGCATACGATTTTAAGAGATCTGCAGATGGTTGGTTTGTAGAGTCTATGCCAGATTTGAACCAACGAAATCCGCATGTGGCCAAATACCTTATCCAGAATAGTATCTGGTGGATAGAATATGCCGGTATCGATGGCATTCGCCAGGATACGCACCCGTATGCCGATTATGACATGATGTCTGACTGGTGCCGGGAAGTTACAGAGGAATATCCCGATTTTAATATTGTAGGTGAAACATGGCTCAATACCAATGTAGGAGTAGCTTATTGGCAGAAAGACAGCAAGCTGGCTTATCCGAAGAATTCGTACCTGCGTTCGGTGATGGATTTCCCCCTTACAGATATAATGAATAGTGCATTCGATCAGGAAACCACAGACTGGGGGCAAGGTCTGTCGCGCATACATGAATATCTGGCTCAGGATGTAGTTTATGCCGATCCTATGGAATTGCTCATTTTCCTTGATAACCATGATACATCGCGTTTTTACAAAACGGAAGAACAAACTTCGAATCTGAACCGTTACAAACAGGCTCTTGCATTTCTGTTGACTACTCGTGGTATCCCGCAAATATATTACGGTACTGAAATATTGATGGCTGCCGATAAGGGAGAGGGAGACGGTTATTTGCGTCGCGATTTTCCTGGGGGATGGCAAGGAGACAAGACAGATATGTTCGTTTCGGCTAACAGAACTTCACAGCAGAATGAGGCTTTCAATTACCTCCGCAAATTGTTGCAATGGAGAAAAGGAAATGAAGCCATATCAAAAGGAACTCTAAAGCATTTTGTGACAAATAATAGTGTTTATGTTTATGAGCGTAAGTATAATGATAAGTCCGTTGTTGTATTCCTGTCAGGATCGGATAGTGAAAAAACAATAGACCTTTCACCATATAAAGAAGTGTTGCCGAAGAGTCAGGCAAAGGATGCTATAAGTGAAAATATTGTAAACTTAAGTAGCGGGTCTTTAACATTGCCGCCTCGAAGTGTCTTGGTATTAGAATTTTGATTACTTTTATACAAAGTAAATTCAAAATTTGGAGACCATGAAAAAAGGGCCGTTAACAATTAAAGATATTGCTAAAGATTTGAATATATCGCCCTCGACAGTGTCGAGGGCTTTGAAAGATAATCCTGATATAAGTATCGAAACCAGGAAATTGGTGCAGGATTATGCTAAAAAGTATAAATACAAGCCAAATGCGTTGGCTTTGAGTCTGAGAACACAACATACCAATATTATCGGGGTTATCGTTCCTGAGCTGGCAAACCATTTCTTTTCCGGGGTATTATCCGGTATGGAAACTATTGCTGAGGAGAAGGATTACCATGTGATTGTGTGTCAGTCGTCGGAAGATTATCTGAAAGAAATACGGAATGTACAGACTCTTATCAAGGCCCGTGTATGTGGAGTGTTGATTTCACAATCGAAAATGACTACGAAATACGATCATTTTCAGGAATTGATAGATAATGATATCCCGGTCATCTTTTTTGATCGTATTTGTACGGGAATTGATTCGGATAAGGTTGTAGTAGATGATTATTCGGGAACATTTACCGCAGTGGAATATATGATAAAGACAGGCTGTAAGCGTATAGCCTTTTTCTCGGCCCCGTTGCACCTCGAAATATCCAAGAACAGGAAGAATGGCTATCTGGATGCATTGCGCAAATACCATCTGCCGATAGATGAAAATCTGATGCGTATAGCTGATACCAAGCAGCTCGGTTATGAGAGAGCAATGGCGATATTACAGGAACCGAATAGACCGGATGCATTTATGGCGATGAACGATTATACGGCTTCGGGTATATTGCTGGCTACAAAAAAGCTCGGATTGAAAGTGCCGGAAGAGGTTTCTATCTTTGGCTTTTCCAATTCCAATATATCGCAGGATACCGATCCTATGCTTACTACTATGGATCAACATCCTAAAAAAGTAGGGGAGGAAGCGATGCAGCTTATGCTGGAGAAAATAGAAAACCCGGAAAATATATCGCGAAAAAACAGACTGATAAAGACCTCTCTGATAGCAAGGCAAACCACACGGGAATTGCCTGCCGAAGGAGGAGATTGATTAATACATACTAAAATATACCATGAAACAAAAACCAACACTTACCTTTTGGCAGATCTGGAACCTCAGCTTCGGATTTTTAGGCATACAAATAGGATATTCATTACAGAGTTCGCAGACGAGCCGTATATTGTCAGCCTTGGGAGCCGATCCTCATCACTTACCCTTATTCTGGCTTGCGGCTCCGATAGCAGGCTTGATTGTGCAACCGATAATAGGGATGTCGAGTGACCGCACATGGACGAAATTGGGACGGCGTATTCCGTTTATCCTCGGAGGAGCAATAGTTTCGGCAATAGCTATGTTTTTTATGCCTAATTCGGAATTCGTTGCAGCTATTATGCCTCCTGTATTTTTCGGAGCATTTATGTTATTGTTCATGGATTGTGCTTTTAATGTTTCTATGCAGCCTTTCCGTTCTCTGGTAGGTGATATGGTAAATGACAAACAGCGGAATCTGGGTTATTCTACTCAGAGTTTCCTGACAAATGTAGGTGCGGTTGTAGGCTCTTTCCTGCCTTTTATCCTTACATGGATTGGTATACAAAATATACCTGCCATAGGAGAAAAAGTAGCACCATCGGTAATCTGGTCATTCTATATAGGGGGGACGGCTCTATTGCTGACAGTTTTATGGACAAGCTTCAGGGTTAAGGAATATCCTCCGAAAGAATACGAAGAATACAATAATATCACTGAGGAAGAAAAGCAGAAGCGGTCTTTTATTGAGATTCTTAAAAGCACACCTAAGACAATGCTTCAATTGGCTGTTGTGCAGTTCTTCTCCTGGTTTGCCCTGTTCCTGATGTGGGTATATTCCATTGGAGGAATAGCCGAAAATGTGTGGCATACGACAGATCCTTTGTCTCAGGCTTATAATGATGCCGGCAACTGGAATGGTGTACTGAGCGGGGTATACGGTATCTTTGCAGTAGTATTTTCTATATTTATGGCTCGGATAGCCGATAAGCTGGGGCGTAAGAAAGTGTATTCGTTCGCTTTGCTTATGGGAGCGTTAGGGCTGGCTTCGATGTATATTTTCGACGATAAATATATGCTGCTGGTATCTATGCTTGGTGTGGGGATTGCCTGGGCGGCTATATTGGCAATGCCTTATGCCATCCTGTCGGCTGCGCTTCCTGCCAGTAAAATGGGTGTATATATGGGAATATTCAATGCAACTATAACTATTCCGCAAATTGTAGCGGGTATAACAGGTGGGTTGATATTGAAATATGTTGTGGGAGGAAGTTCTGTCTCTATGCTGGTAGTAGCTGGTATATCCATGCTACTGGCTGCAATCTCTGTCGCATTTGTGCAGGATAAGAATGCAGAAGTACAACCGGAGAATATAATGTAATATTCATTTAAAATATAATTTATGAGAAATAAACTATTATTTGTGGTCGCTTTAATAACCCTTATGAGTTATTCATGTAAACAAAAGCCACAGACAGCAATTTATGAACCACAGGAAAAGTGTACTGTACAACATCCCGATTGGACGCGCAATGCCGTTATTTACGAAGTGAATGTAAGACAATATACCAAAGAAGGCACATTTGCTGCATTCGAGCAACATCTGCCACGGCTAAAAGAACTTGGTGTGGATGTGCTTTGGTTTATGCCCATACATCCGATATCCGAGAAGAACCGTAAAGGTACTCTGGGTAGTTACTATGCAGTAAAGGACTATAAAGGAATAAATCCTGAGTACGGAACAAAAGAGGACTTCAAGCGGCTTGTCGATAAAGCGCACGAAGCCGGATTTAAGGTGATACTGGACTGGGTGGCCAACCATACAGGTTGTGATAATGTATGGCTCTCTGACCATCCCGACTGGTATGTAAAGGATGAGACCGGAAATCCAAAAAGTCCATATGACTGGACGGATACTTACGAGTTGAATTACGATAATAAGGATATGCGTACGGCTATGACGGATGCGTTGAAATATTGGGTGACAGATTTCAATATCGACGGTTATCGTTGCGATATGGCGCATGAAGTACCTACTGATTTCTGGAACGATGTTCGCCCTGCATTAGATAGTATCAAACCTGTATTTATGCTGGCCGAATCTGAAAACTATGACTTACTGGAACATGCTTTCGATGCGAATTATTCATGGGAACTGATGCATATGATGGCTGATGTGAATAAAGGAACCAAAACCGCAGAAGATATTCAGGCATACGTTCAGAAACTGGATACTCTTATGTGTCCTGATGGTTATAAAATGAACTTTCTTACTAACCATGACGAGAATTCATGGAATGGTACCGAGTTTGAACGTTATGGAAAAGGAGTGGAAACTTTTGCCGTGCTCACTTATACCCTGAATGGCATGCCAATGATTTATACAGGGCAGGAAGTCGGTTTGAAGAAGCGCCTTTCTTTCTTCGAGAAAGATATGGTGCCGTCGTGGACAGCCAATGCAACCACTGCGTTCTATAAAAAGCTGAACGAACTTAAACATACTCATCCGGCATTGCGTGCAGGCGAGATAGGTGGTAAGCTCAGGTTTTATACCTCTTCGGCGAGCAAAGATATTTTGATTTATTCGCGTGAAGCGGCAGGAAAAGAGATAATGGTAATGCTGAACCTGTCTGCTAAGAACGTTACTTATCAGAGTAACGACGCTTTGAACAGGGACAATTATGTAGACTATTTCACAGGAAAGAAAGTGGATAAATTACCTAATACTCTAAAAGCATGGGAGTACAGAGTATTTACCCGCTAAAATGAAAATATAGAAACAATAAAGGCTCAGATGATAAATTATTCTGAGCCTTTATTCTTCTTAATGATCTATTTTATAGCTCTTTGGATACTTTTTCCAGATGTGCACGGTAGTTCTTTTCCGACTGCTCGATATTTGGATTCTTCATTACATCATAGAAATGAAAACTATCAAGAGGATTTAAGCCTACGAATGCATTCATCCTGTGGTAGCCGAACATCACCCCTTTATCTACGCTATGTTGTTTAAAGAACTCATCCTCCAGGGTAAATGCTTCAACCGGAGCATTCCATGTTGTTGTCAGCATATATTTCCGTCCCTGTAACAGCCCGCCTGTGCCATAGTTGCGCGTAGGGTTGGCAGAGCGCCTGCCGTCACTGAAATAGATACCGTTCTGGTGACCTGCGGTAAAAACCTCGTCTATATACTTTTTCAAATCGTTAGGCAACTGAAACCACCATATAGGTGTATGGTAGATAATTACATCTGCCCATACAAACTTTTCTACCTCTTCTTCAGGTTTATAACTGTCATTGATATCTGTGGTCTTTACTTCATAACCTTTATTATTTTTGAAGTAATCTACTGTCCACTCTGTTAGTGTTTTGTTAAATTCTCCACCCGAATGAGCAAACTTTGGCGCTCCATTTATTACAAATATTTTTTTCATAATTATTTTTCATTTTTAATTTTCTGCTACAAAATTATAACCTTTTTATCGATAAATAAAATAATATAAATTATATATTTGTATCATAATTATGATGAATAAATATTATGGTAAATCTGGAATGGTTCAGAACATTTAAAGCAATATATGAAACCGGTTCATTAACCTCGGCTGCCAACAAGCTCTATATATCGCAGCCAGGAGTCAGTCTTCATCTGAATTCATTGGAAGCACATATTGGAAATAAGCTATTCGACAGGGGGACACGTAAGATGTTGCCGACAGAATACGGAAATATGCTCTATAATTCCATTGTGGATGCCGTGAAGAAACTGGAGGAAGCCGAAGGGCATTTTTACAGGAATGCAGATTCTGGTAGGCCGAGTGTAAGTATCGGTATGTGTTTCGAAACATTTCAGTATGTGCTCGAGCCTTTTATCAGTAAACTGCCTTTCAATCTTATTACAAAGTTTGGAGTGTATCAGGATATGCTGAATGATCTGGATAAAGGCCTGCTCGATTTTGTGATTTCGCCGCAAAAAGATGAAACCTTTAATATCCAGTACACCCCTTTTTCCAAAGAGCGGCTGATACTGATAGCCGGAAGTAAGAGCGATGTATCGGGATTCTCAGAGGCAGTGAATACCCGTAATACCAAAACTGCTGAAGACTGGCTGAATAAACAGGCCTGGTTTGGAACAACAGGCGATATGGAACATCTCCGCAATTTTTGGTTGCATAATTTCAAGAAAAGGCCCGATTTTAAGCCAAACTATATTGTACCTAATATGAGTTCGATTATACGTTGCATATCGGGTAAGGAAGGTTTTGCTGTTATTCCGGATTTTTTATGCCGTAAGCAGTTGGAAGAAGGAAATATCCAACTTGTGTGGGAAGGTTTCACTCCAATAGAAAATACGCTGTATTTTGCCCAGAGGAAAAAAACAATTTATAAAAAAGAACTTGCATTGTTACAGGATATTTTCCTCAAACATATGAATATTGATGTCAAAGAGCAAGTCTTACTTTTACAGGATAGAGACCGGTCATAAAGCAAGAACACTGTATAGATAAAATTATACAGTGTTCTTTACATATTTGGGGATATTTTTCTTTATCCTATTGCCAATAAGGCTACGCCTTCAAGCACAGAGTCACCTGCGTTGACATATATTTCAGTTACTTTACCATCTACTGGTGCCTGTATAGCATTTTCCATTTTCATGGCTTCAAGCATAGCTACTGTCTGGCCTTTTTTCACTTCATCGCCCACATTTACCTGAACTCCGATAACGATACCCGGTAGTGGTGATTTCACTGTACCTGCACCGCCTCCGGCAGGCTTGTTTGCACTTGGGGCAGCTGCTGTTGCTTTTGGCGCTGCTGCTGGCGCTGGTACCGCTTTCGCAGCAGGACGGGCAACAAAGTTTACATCCTCGTCGCTGTTTACCAACTCTACCTTGTAGTTAGTTC
The DNA here is from genome assembly GCF_900079725.1 of uncultured Dysgonomonas sp. Taxonomy (NCBI): domain Bacteria; kingdom Pseudomonadati; phylum Bacteroidota; class Bacteroidia; order Bacteroidales; family Dysgonomonadaceae; genus Dysgonomonas; species uncultured Dysgonomonas sp. The sequence goes on along the minus strand of NZ_LT599032.1, from coordinate 1,348,137 downwards.
CGTTTACAGCTACTTCTGCAAGGTCACCCTCCATTTTGTTTACGGCTACGATATATTCCTGGCCGTTGATTCTGTATATGAATTGTTTCATGATGTTTTCCGAATTTTATTTTCTTATTGGCATTTGAAGCATAGCCTCCCTTTTGTCGGCCCAAGGCAAATAATCTTTCGATACATGTTTTATAGTAAGCACATTGCTTTCTATATCATGCTGATGCTGTGTGTCATATATAGCCAGTGCTATCGCCGCCAATACTTCTTTTGATATATTCTGATCGCTCATTGTTATATTATTTTGAAGGATTACAGAGGCAGGTTATCATGCTTTTTAGCAGGATTAACTTGCTTTTTGGTTCTCAACTGCTCCAAAGCACGGATCACACGGAAACGAGTGTTGCGTGGTTCGATAACATCGTCGATATATCCATAACGTGCAGCATTGAAAGGATTGCAGAATAGTTTATTGTATTCAGCTTTCTTCGCGGCAAGTGCTTCAGCAGGGTTTTCAGCCTCTTTGATATCTTTAGCATACAATACTTCAGCAGCACCATCAGCACCCATTACTGCGATTTCGGCAGTTGGCCATGCATAGTTGATGTCTCCGCGAAGTTGTTTACAGCTCATCACAATGTGAGAGCCACCATAAGATTTACGAAGAGTCACAGTTACCTTAGGTACAGTAGCTTCACCGTAAGCATAGAGCAGTTTTGCTCCGTGAGTGATTACGCCGCCGTATTCCTGTCCTGTTCCCGGAAGGAATCCCGGAACGTCTACCAATGTTACCAACGGAATGTTGAAAGCATCGCAGAAACGCACGAAACGAGCAGCTTTGCGTGATGCATTAATGTCAAGCACTCCAGCCAGATATTTAGGTTGGTTTGCTACCACACCTACCGATTGTCCGTTCATACGGGCAAAACCAATAATGATGTTTTTAGCATAATTACCATGTACTTCAAGGAATTCTCCATTGTCTACTACCGCACCGATAACCTCGAACATATCGTAAGGCTTGTTCGGGTTGTCAGGAATGATTTCATTCAATGAATCTTCCATTCTGGCAATCGGGTCGGTACATTCTCTGCGAGGAGCTTCTTCCATATTGTTTTGAGGAAGGAAGCTATATAGATGACGGATAAGTGCAAGACCATCGTCTTCGTTTGCTACAGAGAAATGAGCAACACCCGATTTTGTTGTATGTACGCTTGCACCTCCAAGTTCTTCCTGAGTTACGTCTTCACCTGTAACAGTTTTTACCACTTTAGGTCCGGTAAGGAACATATAAGAAGTACCTTCTGTCATCAGCGTAAAGTCGGTAAGAGCCGGAGAGTATACAGCACCACCGGCACAAGGTCCGAAGATACCTGAAATCTGAGGGATAACACCGGATGCTAAGATGTTACGTTGGAATATTTCAGCATAACCCGCTAAAGCGTTAACACCTTCTTGAATACGTGCGCCACCCGAGTCGTTGATTCCGATTACAGGGGCACCTACTTTCATCGCCATATCCATTACTTTGCAGATTTTCAAAGCCATAGTTTCTGACAATGAACCACCGATTACAGTGAAGTCCTGTGCAAAAATATAAACCAAACGGCCGTCGATAGTACCGCAACCTGTAACAACACCGTCTCCCAGGAATTTTTGTTTGTCCATTCCGAAGTTTGTACTGCGGTGTTCTACGAACATGTCGAATTCTTCGAAACTACCTTCGTCAAGGAGGATAGCTATACGTTCGCGTGCTGTGTATTTGCCTTTATCGTGCTGAGAGTCGATTCTTTTTTGACCTCCACCCAGACGGGCTTTAGCACGAAGTTCCATTAGCTCTTTTACCTTTTCAAGTTGGCTCATGTTTTAATATTTTAGATTCTAATAAATTAATCTGTTCAACATAAAAATGACTTTACATCATCATCTGGTGAGTAAAGTCATTCTTACTTTATTTGGTTGGATGTTCACATAGTTCGGTGAGGACACTTCCTGTTGATTTCGGGTGTAAGAAAGCTATACTCAAGCCTTCTGCACCACCGCGAGGAGCTTTGTCTATCAACTGTACACCTTTCGATTCCATTTCGGAAAGAGCGTTAGCTACTCCGTCTGCTACGCTGAATGCGATATGGTGGATGCCTTCTCCTTTTTTCTCAATGAATTTAGCAATTGTGCTATCAGGGCTAGTTGGCTCCAGAAGCTCAATTTTCGTTTGTCCCACTTTGAAGAATGCAGTTTTTACTTTTTGGTCTTCTACAACTTCAATGTTATAACATTTTAGACCTAAAACACCCTCGTAATAAGGTAGTTGTTCTTCGATGCTTTTTACAGCAATACCTAAATGTTCAATGTGTGAAATATCCATGATTTTATCTGAATAAAAAGTTATTATTTAGTTCCGCGCAAAGGTACTATTAAATTATAAGACAACGAAATTAAAATTGTAAAAAAACTTTGTTTTTGCACAGTATGACAGAAAGTGTGCAATATGTGTTTTTCGTTTTCTAAATGTTTGTTTTTTAACATTAAAGTATCATTTTTTTTCGGGAAGTTTGTTGTTATTGAATGATAAAAATCCATGCTTTTCAGCTGTATTTATTCTTTTTAGTTCTGATTCCTTTTCTTAAAAAGGTAAGAAAAGTAACGGAAACAATTAAAAGTTAAAGATGAATGATTAATAATGCTTTCTCTGGTTACTTTTTCAAAAACCTGACAAAGTTGACACTTTTGCTGCATTTTTTATTGTTACTTTTTCTGTCCCAAAAAGGTAATAAAGCTAACATCGTTTATAGTAGACAGTAAACAGTTAGCAGTAAACAGTCAATGATTAGGACTCCTTTATACTTATTGCTCAATACTTATTACTTGTCAAAAGGTAACAAAAATAACACTGAAAATAATTAATAATGAAAAATTAATAATTAGCTTGTCTTGCAGGGTAAAGCGAGGCTTCTCGTCAGTGAACAGCTAACAACTTGTATCTTGTCTACTCGTATCTCATATAACTTACGACTTGTAAAAAGTAACAAAGGTTACACCTTTTACAGTCAACAACTCAGATCTTGTACCTCGTCTACTTGTACCCTTTTTCAAAAGGTAACAAAGGTTACACTTTTTCTACTTATTCTTTTTTGCCCTCATTGTAAGTCCCCCCCCTTGGGCAGGGCTGTTAAGTTCTCTACTTTGTTCTGTTATTTCCTGCTGTCATCCTGAGTGGAACGAAGGATCTCGACCCTGAGAAACGAGATGTTTCACTCCGTTCAACATGACACAGAGAGTATAAAAAAATAGAACTTAACAACCCTGTCCCCTTGGCGGATTTAGGGAGCCGATCAATCTTTCAAAGAACCCAATAGCTTTCGGCTATATACATAGATAAAGTTCTCTTGGGAATATTCGATGACGCCTGTTATATTCTATTCTAAATGGACGGTGAAACTGTGAAAATATATTTAAATAAATACGTTTGCATTAAAATATAGTGTTAAATTGACGCTTTGGGTGAACAATTTATATACCTTATTCCTTGTAATTAATACACCACTTATGTTTCATCTTTTAAAGTGAAGGCAGCTATGAGATTAAAAGGAACTTTAAGAGTTGGGGATATTTTATACAGAGTAGACCCCAAAAGATTGTCAGTAAAGGTATTTCGGATAAGTAATGCTGATGAGAAGCAGCAGGCACCGACTACTCATGAAAACTTCGTGATGGAGAAGAGAGAGTCAAGATCATTTCCGATGCCTGTCGATAAGTTCCCGTTTGAGTTTAAAGGCTTATTGTACTTTTTAACAGAAGATGATGCGAATCATTACATCAAGACTCAGATAGGAATGTGAAGCCTCCTAAAAAAACAAAAGGCCGTGAAATCATTTGTTTTTCACGGCCTTTTTATTTTGAGAGATATTATTACTGTACTTTGACAACCTTTCCTGAGCCTGATATGGCCTGGTCTACCTGAGCATTTCCTCTGTACTCTACGTTACCACTACCCGATACTCTCACGGTCAGCAACTTTTCGGCATATACGGAGAAATTACCACTGCCTGATACGGAACAGGTTACAGTGTCGGCTATCATATTCATGGTGTTGGTTTTTCCACTTCCGGATATACTGCTTTCCATCTTGGTGGTTTTACCGGTCATTGTGATATCGCCTGAGCCGGAGACTTTTGTAACTACGCTTTGTGCTACAATGCTGTCACCGAGGATATTCGCACTACCCGAAACAGACAATACTAGATCGGTAGTTTCCAGTTTACCTTTGATATGGAGTTTAATAGAACCGCTGGCACTTACCCGGGCCAAGGCTGTCGAATTGGTATAGATATTATATTTAGTAGGACTCACATTTTCTTTATTTTTGATAGAAAGAATGCCGTTATTGGATTCTACAATTAACAAAGGGAAAATGTTTTCGTCTGTTTCTATCCTTAGATATGGCGCGGCATCAGGTTTTTGTTCATATACAATGCTTGAGCCTCCACTAAATTCTATCTCCTTATAATCTGAGATATTGACTTCATTCTCTGTTATGTTTCCATTTCCTCTCACTGAATTGAATGAACAGGATTGGGCGCTTAAAACTAATAGCGTAATACCGATTGTGTACAATAGTGTTTTCATCTTAATATTCTTTTTTGAAATGATTATTTATAGGTATGACGCATCCTTTTTTAATTTGGTTACATCAAAATGGAAAAAAATCAGAAAATTTTATTTTTAATAAAAAACAGGATCAATAACAGCCATCCTGTAATGAGAAACAATCCTCCCAGAGGAGTTATTGGCCCTAAGAAACGCAGATTTATCCCCCAATGTTCGGCAAAGGATAGAAAATAGATGCTGAATGAAAACAAGACCACACCTACTATCATGCAGATAGCAGCCCATTTTTCTAATGGTGATACGAATGGCTGTGTCAGCCCTATGGCTAGCAATACAATGGCGTGGTACATCTGATAACGCACGCCGGTTTCGAAGCTGATCAGCTTTTCAGGTGTGAGTATGTCTTTAAGTGCATGTGCACCGAATGCTCCCAATATCACCGAGAGCATTCCATATATAGCAGCAATAATTAATACTGTTTGTTTCATTTTCTATCGGCAATAGGTATATATTCTTTTATGTCGGCGGCATTCTTGTATGCAGGGCGGATAATACGCTTTTGCTTGAAGTTGAGTTCTTCGATACGGTGTGCACACCAGCCCACTATACGCGCCATTGCAAACAATGGGGTGTATATTTCCTGAGGCAGACCTATCATATCGTATACGAAACCCGAATAGAAGTCCACATTGGCACATACCTGCTTGTTGACATTCTTACCTTTTTTCTCCATAAAGTTGAGGATAGCTCTTTCTTCCAGCAGCTTGTAGAAGTTATATTCTTCTTCCCGTCCTTTCTCTATGGCAAGGTCGCGGGCCATTTCTTTGAGCAGCATGGTACGTGGGTCGGATATTGTATATATAGCATGCCCTATACCATATATAAGGCCTGTCTTGTCATAAGCTTCTTTGTTCAATATCTTCAGCAGATAGGAATCTACTTCTTCAACACTTGTCCAGTCTTTCACATTGGTCTTAATATTTTTCATCATATCGATGACTTTCAGGTTTGCTCCTCCATGCAGAGGCCCTTTCAGAGAGCCTATACCCGCAGCGATGGCCGAATAGGTATCAGTACCTGTCGAACTGGTCACACGTACCGTAAAAGTAGAATTATTACCTCCCCCGTGGTCGGCATGTACCATGAGCGCAAGGTCGAGAATTTTCACATCCAATTGTGTATAGTGGTGCCCTTTCATCATATACAGAAAGTTTTCGGCAAGCGACAGGTTTGCTTGCGGATGTCTGATGTGGAGAGACTTGCCATTGCTGTGCCTTAATGCATTGTGTGCATAGGCGATGATGGTCGGGAAAGTGGCAACAAGGTTCAGAGATTGGCGTATCAGGTTCTCAGGGGTGGTTTCGTCGGGCTTGTCGTCGAATGTATATAATTCGAGTACACAACGGGAAAGATAATTCATAATATCATTTCCTACGAGGTCGAGTATGTGCATTACAATTTTCGGTTTCAGGTCCATAATGCAACTCATCAGTTCCGAAAATTCTTTCAGTTCTTCCTTGTTCGGCATATTGCCCGAAAGGATAAGATAGACTACCTCTTCAAATCCCAGCCTGTTTTCTTTCTGGGCACCCCTGACTATGTCTTCGAGGCTGATTCCCCTGTATATAAGTTTGCCGGGGATAGGCGTCAGCTTGCCGTCTTCGCTGCGTTCATATCCCACAACGTCGCCTACTTTGGTAAGTCCTACAACTACACCGGTATGGTCTTCGTTGCGAAGGCCGCGTTTTACATTCATTTTTTGGAACAGTTCGGGGTCGAAGTTACTCGTTACGCCCACTGTTGCCGATATTTTATCCACTATTTCCTTATCCAGTAATCTCTCCATAGTATGTTTTTTATATGATTTATATTTTGAATTCGAATTATGACTTAAAATAATAGGTCACAATTTCTTTCCACTTCATTAATTGTTGCGCCCAGACTCTTATAAAACTTTATCGCCGGATGGTTTCATTCCGAAACCTGCCAGCGCAGGCCATTGCATCGTTCTTCTTTTGCATAAGTAATCACTTTGTTGATAAGGAGTGTACCTATGCCCTTTCCTCTGTATGTTTGCCTGACATATAAGTCATCCATGTACAAGGATTTGCCTGTCCATGTATAATAAGCGAAGAAGTAAGTCGCATACCCGATAATGGAGCCATCCACATCCCTGGCAACAAAGCCGTGAAAATAATCCTTTTCTTTCAGCATCTGTCCGACGGAATTAGTCATCTTTTCGGGTAATTTTTCAAAGGTGGCAAATTCCAGAAAGAGGGTAATTAACTCTTCAAAGTCTGATTCCTTTATGGGCTGTATATCTATATTCATTTAATTTACTGATTGCAAAAGTTGTCGGCACTTTCATCTTCCTGCCAATTATATTCTATTCTGAAAGCTATCTTCCGGGCTTCTTCTGTCCCCAGCATATCACGAATAAATCCTAAAGCCATATCCATTCCGGCGCTGACACCCGATGAGGTATAATACTTGCCGTCTTTCACCCAGCGTGCCCGTTTTATCCAGTTTACTTGAGAAGAAGCACTTTCCACCCACTCGAAAGCACGTTTGTTTGATGTCGCACTTCTGCCATCCAGTAAACCGGTTTTAGCTAATAATGCACTACCCGTGCAAACAGTAAGGGTATATTGACTAGCAATGGCTAATGTCCTTATCTTCTCTATAAAGACAGGATTTTCTATTTCCTTTCGTGTACCCATTCCTCCGGGAATAAGCAGTATATTCGTTTCTTCCGGTATTAATAATTCTACCGGGTTGGTTTTGATCTTAATATTATCTGCATTGCATATAAGGCCTCCGGTTTCAGAATAATATCTGATTGTACTACCTTCAACCTTACCGAATATTTCCACAGGCCCGAATACATCGAGTGTTTCAAAACCGGGAAAAAGAAGTATATTGAAAATCATGCAGACTCCGGTTATTATTGTTTCATATAATTCAGGGCACTGCCAGCCTTAAACCATTCTATCTGCGTATCGTTATAGGTGTGGGCTACCCCGAACGATTCTTTTTCACCGTTTTTATGGGTGAGTTCGACGGTAAGGTTCTTTCCCGGTCTGAAATCGGTTAGTCCTTGTATGCTTATTTTATCATCTTCACGTACCTTATCATAATCATTCTTATCGATAAAGGTAAGGGCAAGCATACCTTGTTTTTTTAGGTTGGTTTCATGTATGCGGGCAAAAGACTTGACGAGTATGGCTTTTACATTCAGGAACCGGGGCTCCATTGCTGCATGTTCGCGAGATGAGCCTTCTCCGTAGTTTTCTTCAGCTACTACGACGGAGCCCAGTCCTTCGGCTTTGAATTTCCGGGCAAGTTTAGGAACAGCGATATATTCGCCGGTTTCCACATCCAGAACAGCGTTTGTTTTATCATTGAATGCATTGACGGCCCCTATCAGCATATTATCGGATATATTATCCAGATGTCCGCGGAAACGAAGCCATGGTCCGGCCATCGAAATGTGGTCGGTGGTACATTTGCCTTTTGCTTTTATTAATAGCGGCTGAGCGATAATATCTTTCCCGTTCCACGCAGGAAACGGTTTCAGTTCTTGCAGGCGTTGTGAGTCAGGAGCTATTTTTACTTCGATTTTTGAACCATCTGCTGCCGGAGCTATAAATCCCTCATCATCTTTCTTATATCCGTTCGGCGGTAATTCATATCCCTGAGGTTCTTGCAATTTTACATGCTCCCCTTTTTCATTCACTAATGTGTCTGTCATCGGATTGAAACATAAATCTCCGGCAATGCTTAGTGCAGCCACAATTTCCGGTGATGTAACAAAGGCATGGGTGTTCGGATTGCCGTCGTTTCGTTTGGCAAAGTTGCGGTTAAACGATGTTACGATTGAATTGGGACGTTCCGGGTTATCCGACTCCCTTTTCCATTGTCCGATGCAAGGCCCGCAGGCATTTGCCATAATAGTCGCCCCAGCTTCTTCAAAGATAGGTAATATGCCATCTCTTTCGGCAGTATAGCGTACTTGTTCCGAACCGGGATTGATTATAAATTGGGCTTTTACTTTTATATTTTTCTTTTTGGCATCAGCGACGATCGATGCCGCACGCGACATGTCTTCGTATGACGAGTTTGTACATGAGCCGATTAGACCCACTTCCATCTGCCTGGGATAACCGTTTTCTTTTACCGCATTGGCAAATTGAGAAATAGGGTGTGCCGCATCGGGTGTAAAAGGTCCGTTTACATATGGTTCGAGAGTTGATAAATCTATTTCGATTATCTGGTCAAAATATTTTTGCGGATTATTTGCTATCTCTGCATCAGGTTGCAGATGTTCCATTATCTTATCGGCCAGTTCTGCCACGTCACTACGGAAGGTAGCTTTCAGGTATTCAGACGATTTTTTGTCATACGGGAAAATGGATGTTGTTGCACCTACTTCCGCACCCATGTTACAGATAGTACCCTTGCCTGTAGCAGATAATGACGCAGTGCCTTCGCCAAAATATTCGATAATAGCATTTGTTCCCCCTTTTACAGTAAGTATACCTGCTAGTTTTAGTATGACATCTTTTGGTGAAGCCCAACCCGATAATTTTCCGGTCAGCTTAACCCCTATGATTTTCGGCATTTTCAGTTCCCAGGGCATTCCCGCCATTACATCTACCGCATCGGCACCACCTACGCCTATGGCTACCATACCTAGTCCTCCGGCATTTGGCGTATGTGAGTCTGTCCCGATCATCATTCCGCCGGGGAAAGCATAGTTTTCGAGTACTACTTGATGGATGATGCCTGCACCGGGTTTCCAGAAACCGATTCCGAATTTATTGGATACGTTGGTCAGAAAGTCAAAGACCTCTTTGTTTGTAACCTCGGCAGTATTCAGGTCTTCTTTTGCCGATTTGTATGCCTGTATCAGGTGGTCGCAGTGTACTGTCGATGGGACAGCCACCTTGGTACGTCCCGAATTCATCAATTGCAACAAGGCCATTTGTGCAGTAGCGTCCTGCATGGCAACCCTGTCGGGCGAAAAGTTGACATAATCCGTTGCGCGCACAAAATCTTTAATAGGTTCATCTGTTGATAAATGTGCATAAAGAATTTTTTCGGACAGTGTCAAAGGGCGTTTTAGTTTGCTTTTAGCCTCTTCAACCTTTGATGGGTAAGATTCGTAAAATTTGCGAATCATATCTATATCAAAAGTGGTACTTTTCATTATAATTGAAGTTTTTAGTTAATTTTTTAATTTCCCTGAACTAACAAAAATAATAAAAATATTCTATGATATGGCGTCTTTTATATGACATTCCTATTTAGGCTAATTCTAAAATTCGACAGATCTGATGTTTGTCTTTATGTTTTTAGTGGGGTGTTGTTTTGTGATAATTTTGTGTTTTAAGGCTTTATGTGTGGAAATTTGTAATTGTTTGTTTTGATAAATAAGACATATTGAAATGTGATATAGGGCTATTGTGAGAGATTCTATTTATCATTGATAGAAAAATAAGATAGAAATTCTGCTTAATTATATATAATCAATAGATTTAATGATACATTTTAATGTTGGATTCTTTTCGACTTCACTCCGTTTCGTCTGAACGTTCATTTTGCCTTGATGCAAAACGAACCAAAAAATCAAGGCTACATCCCTCGGCGACCCAAAGCCGTAGCTTCGGTGGAGCAAAATAATACGGAGTCATCTTTAGCCGGATTATCGACCGGGTATAGCAGCTGCCCTATTTTGCTCTACACCTCCGCTTTACGGATTGGGTACCCGCCTGCGGGACGAGGCCGTGGTCGCAATGCGACGACAAGAGGTTGTCTTATTTGAGTTCAAAGGGCTTCGCTCCACTAAGGCGCCAGCGGACGCGCATTAGTTCCGCAGGCGGGGTACCCACACGGTGCAGGCGGGGTGGAAAGGGACGGGGCGATAGCCCGTTCGTCCCTTTCAGCCGGCAAGCCGATTGTGGGTCGCCGAGGAACTTAGCGCTAGCCTTTTGCTTACTTTTGGGCGATGCCAAAAGTGAGGGCAAGCCCGGGAGGGCGCGGCAGAATTGAGCCAAGTATCCAGAAATAAACAAAGACGGTAATTATGTCGAAAAGAATCCAACATTAAAACAAGACAATAAATCATCTATAGAGCTCATTTTATTATCTCGGTTTAAACCATTTTCTCTTTAAAATGTCAAAGAATCTGAACAGAGAATGCATTTATAGAGTATTTTCTTACTTTTGTATTTTTTAAAAGTAAATATTTATTGCATGAGAAACGGCTTAATTATATTATTCTTATTATTCACAACTTTAACAATATATTCACAACCATCTTCCGAAAAATTAATAAGGCAGGGTGTGGCATTGCATGATAAAGGACGTTATAAAGAGGCAATAGCCTGTTATGAAGAAGCGCTGAAAGTGAATCCGACATCAATGTCTGCTGTTTACGAGATGTCATTATCATACTTGCAACTCAAAGATTATGATAAAGCCATTCGCAACAGTACAAAAGTAATTACGGCTAATTTTCAGCCTTTATTGATGGATGCATATATTGTAAAAGGTACGGCACTAGCCAATCAGGATAAAATGGGAGATGCTCTTAGGACCCTTAATGAGGCATTAGAGAAATGTGGCGATGAATATTTGCTGCATTTCAATCTGGGTTTGTGCTACTTCAATAATAAGGACAATCGTATGGCTGTTCAGCATTTGCGCAAAGCGATTGAAATAGATGCCACTCATTCCAGCGCATTTTTGCTTTATGCCTATGCACTGAATGATTTGGGGCGATGGGTGCAAAGTTTCTATGCCTTTCATTTCTTCTTGTTACTCGAACCTAATACAGAACGCTCGAAAGATGCATTCGGAGAGATGTTTGATATAGTCTCAGCAAAAATAGATTCCGGTTCGGAGAAATTATCGCCCGAAGACGGAGTAGACAGACGATACCTTTATGATGCTATACAAAAACATAAAACAGGAGCGACAGACGATATTTCCCAATATACGTTTTTTGTAGAATCATCTAAATTGATATTTTTCACATTGGCTCAGATGCAAAACGATTCTCAGAATGGTCTTTTATGGTATTTCTTTGTGCCTACTTATGAGGAAATCTTGGGATCGGGACATTTCGATACCTATTGTCGCTATGTGAGTGTTGCATATTTTCCCGAATCACTTAAATGGTGGGAGAATAATAAGACAAATGTTGATAACTTTATCGAGTGGTTCGAAAACGGACAGGGCGGAATGGAAGATGATGCCTATTTCGGAGATGACTCCGATCTGGAAGATAGCGGTCAATAAATAAGGATTTTGAAATAAATGTTACAGGATACAGAGAATAACTTAGTAGAAAGGCTGCATGATCCCAAAACCCAGCAGGTTGCCTTTTCTGAACTTGTAAAAGAGTTTAGTGAGGTGCTTTATTGGCAGATTCGTAAAATAGTGCTTAGTCATGACGATGCTAATGATGTCCTTCAGAATACTCTTATTAAAGTGTGGACCAGCATCGAGAATTTCAGAGGAGATTCCAAACTGTCGACCTGGCTCTATCGTATAGCGATAAACGAAGCAATTACATTTTTGAATAAACAACGAGCGCAAAACAATATATCGATGGACGATGCAGATACATTTCTTATCTCGCGCCTCGAAGGTGATGAATATTTTGATGGAGACGAAGCGCAACTTAAATTGCAGAAAGCGATATTGACACTTCCTGAAAAACAACGTATCGTTTTTAACATGAAGTATTTCGATGAAATGAAGTATGAAGATATGTCGGATATACTGGAAACCTCGGTTGGTGCTCTGAAAGCATCATATCATCATGCAGTGAAAAAAATTGAAGATTTTTTATCTACTGACGATTAAACCTTTTTATCTATTTACAGTCTATAGTATAGATGGAGTTATTAAAGAATAGTAGTTATGTTGGATAATTTTGACAAAAAGAAGAGTCCATTTAAGGTTCCCGATAATTATTTCGAGAATTTTAATGCTGAAATAATGGGTAAACTTCCTGAAAAAGAAATAGAAAAAAGGAAGATTGTCCCGTTGTGGAAAAAGGTGTTGCCTTGGACAGCAGCGGCAGCCGTATTTTGTGGAGTCATATTTTCAACGGGAATACTGAATCAAAAAACGATAGCCGAACCTGAGCCTGTTGTAGCTTCTGCTATGGCTTCCTCTTCAGAAGAAGAAGATTATTATTTGTTTCTTGAGGATGAAGTGGCAAGAGCTAAATACAGGGATGTGATGTATAGTAATTAAACCAAAAAAAACGATGTTTATATGAAGTTTAGAAGTATTCTGGTCTTATTGATTCTTGCAGTGTTTACGACACTCTCAATAAAAGGTCAGGGTCTGAAGCGAGGCGGTTTTGATATAGAAACTATAAAGAAAGAAAAAGCAGCTTTCCTGATAAAAGAGTTGGAGCTGACAGATGCCGAAGCCAAGGTTTTTATCCCCTTGGAGTCGGAGTTTATGTCCAGAAAGTTTGCAGTAAACAGGGATGCACGCAGGGAAACCCGTGCGTTGAATGAGAAGCCTAACAAAACAGAAGAAGATTACCAACGTATAACCAAATTGAATTTGGAATCGGAAAAACGGGAGGCTGAGCTTCAGATAGAATATTACAAAAAATTTGGAGAGGTATTATCTGCTCAGAAGATTGAGAAATATCGGGCGGTCGATATGAAATTCAAAGAGCATATGCTGAAAAAGATCGAAGAGCGCAGAAAAGCAAACCCGCATCGACAAGGACAACGAAAATAATTTGACATAAAGTTTGTTTTATTGTAAAAAATATATACTTTTGTTTTTGTAAAGATTATAATTATGTACAATAAAGCACATCATCATCATTTTATATTACTGCCATTGGTAAGTAACATATATTGATGTGATGATAGCAAAGATATAGTAAGAGCTTACCTGATAAGGGTAGGCTCTTTTTTTGTTTTCAGTTTACAGATATTGGTTGTCTACTTACAATCTTTAAATCTTGAAATTATTAAATCTTGAAATATATATTATGGTATTAAGAATTGCAGTACAATCGAAAGGCCGGTTATTTGAAGAAACGATGGAGCTTCTACAGGAAGCAGGTGTAAAACTGAACAATATTAAGCGCACGCTACTTGTCCCGGCAAAAGGGTTTCCTGTCGAAATACTTTTCCTGCGCGATGATGATATTCCTCAGGCCGTAGCAACGGGAGTTGCCGACATAGGAGTGGTAGGAGAGAATGAATACGTGGAAAAAAATGAGGACGCAGAAGTTATTAAACGGCTGGGTTTTAGTAAATGCCGCCTGTCTTTGGCCATTCCTAAAGATGAAAATTATGAAGGTGTAAAATGGTTCGAGGGAAAGAAAATAGCGACTTCATATCCTTTTATCCTGAATAAATATATGAAAGAGCGGGGTATTAATTCCGATATACATATTATTACAGGTTCTGTAGAGATTTCACCGAGTATCGGATTGTCGGATGCAATTTTCGACATTGTCAGCTCTGGAGGTACGCTTGTCAGTAACCGGTTGAAAGAAGTAGAAGTCGTTATGCAATCTGAAGCCTTGTTAATAGCAACAAAGAATCTTTCGCAAGAAAAGAAGGATATCCTTGACGAATTGATATTCAGAATTGAAGCTGTACAAACTGCGACTGATAAAAAATATGTACTTTTGAATGCGCCTGAAGATAAACTGGAGGAAATTATAGATATTCTCCCCGGGATGCGTAGTCCTACTGTAACTCCACTGGCAACAAAAGGCTGGTGCTCGGTGCAATCAGTAGTGGAAGATAAGCGTTTCTGGGAAGTGATTAGTAAACTGAAATCCTTAGGTGCAGAAGGAATATTAGTGTTACCAATCGAAAAAATGATATTATGATACAGGTTTCGGACGATATAGTTTTATATCCGTTGTCAGTAGATGACATTTTTAAGATTTTCAATACGTTGAATGACGAACGTGAATATATGCGCGAGTGGCTGCCCTTTGTGGATACTACGAAAGAAGTGGAAGATACCGCCAGCTTTGTAAATCATGTTTTGCAGACAGCAGATAAGCAGTTTACCATTTATTTTCAGGAACAATTTGTAGGTTTAGTCGGCTTTAAAGATACTGATTCAACCAATAAAAAGATCGAGATAGGCTACTGGCTGTCACAATATGCGCAGGGAAAAGGTATTATGGTACATTCTGTCAGAAAATTGCTTCAATGTGCTTTTACCGAAATGGATATAAACCGCATACAGATAAAAGTAGCAGTAAACAACCACAAAAGCAGACGGATACCTGAAAAGCTCGGCTTTCAGCTTGAGGGGATTGAGCGAGATGGTGAATTGCTCGTTGATAATGTATTTACTGATATTGCAGTATATAGTTTATTGAAAAAAGAATACAAAGGTTAGACAAATGCAGATAATAAGATATCCGGAACGTTTGGAGTGGGCTTCTATATTGGTTCGCCCTCAATTTGATACATCTTCGTTGAATAATACAGTGAGTGCGGTGCTTGCCGATATAAGGGGGAGAGGAGATAAGGCTATTCTTGAATATGAAGAAAGGTTTGATAAAGTGAAACTTTCTTCGTTAACAGTAACCCGCGAAGAAATAGAGGCTTCCGAATCTTTGGTTTCTGAAGAATTGAGAGCGGCTATTCGTTTAGCAAAAAGAAATATAGAGGCTTTTCACCGTAGCCAGATTTTCGAAAGTAAGATAATCGAGACTACTCAGGGTGTTACATGCTGGCAGAAAGCTGTAGCTATAGAAAAGGTCGGCTTATATATTCCGGGAGGGACAGCACCCTTGTTTTCCACAGTACTTATGCTTGCCGTTCCGGCAAAAATTGCAGGTTGTAAAGAAATCGTACTTTGTTCTCCACCGAATAAAGAAGGTAAAATACATCCGGCAATACTTTTTGCCGCACAGGAAGCCGGAGTAGATAAGATATTCAAGATAGGGGGGATACAGGCCATCGGAGCCATGGCCTATGGTACGGAGACTGTCCCCAAAGTATATAAGATATTCGGGCCCGGCAACCAGTATGTAATGGCGGCTAAGCAGCTTGTAAGCCTTTGCGATGTGGCAATAGATATGCCTGCCGGACCATCGGAAGTGCAGGTAATAGCTGATGATACGGCAAACCCGGCATTTGTGGCGGCGGATTTATTATCTCAGGCAGAACACGGGGCTGACAGTCAGGTGATACTGACTACTACCAGCGAACAGTTTATTGCGGATGTATTGCAGGAAATAGAACTGCAATTGGTTGAATTACCCCGCCGTGAAATAGCGGAAAAGGCTTTGCAGAATAGTAAACTTATTCTGTTAAAAGACAACAATGAAATAATAGATATGACGAATCAATACGCGCCGGAGCATCTGATTATAGAAACATCCGATTATATGGATATTGCGGATGAGGTCATTAATGCAGGTTCGGTCTTTCTCGGACATTATACGCCCGAAAGTGCGGGAGATTATGCTTCGGGAACGAATCATACTTTGCCTACCAACGGTTATGCAACAGCTTACAGCGGTGTAAACCTGGATAGCTTTGTCAAGAAAATCACTTTCCAGAAAATCACAAAAGACGGTATCCGTAATCTTGGTCCGGCAATAGAAGTAATGGCGGAGAATGAGGAGTTATATGCGCATAAAAATGCTGTAACATTACGGTTGAAAGAATGACTAGAATTCAACAAATTGATAGTTTAAAGGGCTTTTTGATATTATTGGTTGTTTTAGGACATATTTTGCAAGGGACAATTGATAAAAACATTGTTAGATATGTGATATATAGTTTTCATATGCCTTTGTTTTTTTGTGTCTCTGGATATTTATTTAATTATTCTAAGATTAAAGAATTGTCTTTTAGTGCTTTGATTCATAAATATTTGTTTCGTATTATTATTCCTTTTATAATCGCTCTAATTGTTTATAATCTAATACTTTATTTACAAGATGGATATTTAGCTTATATATATTATCATTTGTGGTTTATTTTATCTTATCTTATTTGTTTTGTATATTAGTATATTGGAGCTTTTTTAAATTGAATGGGTCGTTTAAATTTATGATTGTACTATCTATTAGTATATATATAATAACTAAATTAATATCTAAATTTGATTTGTTTGAAAATACATATTATGATATTCTAAATTTGAGTATTCGACCATATTATATCTTATTTTTTACTTTAGGAGTTATTTTAAGAAAAAGAGAATTGAAAGATAGCTTTTTGAATAAGGCTATTCTCTTGCTGTCTATTGTAGGATACTTGTTCTTGTTTTCTTATCCCAAAAGCTCTTTCATTCCCCTTTGCTTTCTATTACTCAATATTTCTTTAGCTTATTTTGCAATCAGTCATTTACAAAATAATTATCAGAATAAATTTTTAACATGGGTGGGAATTAACTCAATGTCAATATATTTATGGCATATGTTACCTGTGTTGCTATCTAAGGCGTTGGCAAATAATGATATAGAGTATTATGTGCTCTCTTTTAGTTTTATAGTATTATTTTTGTATGTTTTGCCAAAGTTAAATAAAGTATCATTCATTAGAAAGTATATGTTTGGCTTAACAAATTAAAAAAGAGATGATATATCCACAAATTATAAAATACGAGAGTGCAGACTACCGAGAAATGCTCACTCTTCGCACTAAAATATTGCGGGAGCCTTTAGGTCTGATATTTACAGAGGGCGACATCTTAAAGGACAGGGATGATATTCTTCTTGGGCTTGTTCTGTCCGAGACTCAAAAGATGGTCGCCTGCTGTATCCTTACCCGCATTGATGATAAAGTAGTTAAAATGCGGCAAATGGCCGTAGACACAGACGTACAAAAAAGCGGACTCGGTACGAGTATGCTCTCTTTTGCCGAATATGTGGCCGAGAGGGAAGGATTTGAAAAAATCGTGCTGCATGCCCGCAAGGTCGCTGTGGATTTTTATCGGAAATATGATTATAAAATAATAGGAGATGAATTTACAGAGGTGGGTATTCCTCACTTCGAAATGGAAAAGCAAATAAAAATGGAAAAAGAAAAACAACAGGTAATTGACGAAGTTTCGAAATATATCGACATTACACTTACTCCTTTTGGTAAGCCGCAGCGTGGTGTGATCGATGTAGAAAAGCGTGACCCTATGTACGGCGGGAATGGTGTGGTATATATGCTCTCTGTCTTTGAAAAAGGAGAGTTGGTAAACAATCGTATCGGTACATATATGGTTCTTCTGAATAAGGGTGATCAGGCGGGGTTTCATGAGCATGGAACCAAAAAAGAACAGGAACTGTATGTGCTTGTACATGGCGAAGGAGAATATATAGAACGTGAAGGGCAGGATAAAATAACAAGGAAATTTAACCTGAAAAAAGGAAATGTGACATCCATACAGGGAGATGATAATTACCATTCTATCATCAATACCGGTGATGAGCCGTTGATCATATTTGTGGTAACGACATACGAAAAGGTCTGATTAATTATTTTTTACTATAGGAACCTGTTCGATTTTAACAATTATCCTTATATTTAGGCTAGTTTATTAATTGTCGAATTTCTAAATCTATTGTATTATGGGTAAAAGAATATTGATGCTGGCAGGTGATTTTGTCGAAGATTACGAGTTGATGGTGCCTTATCAGGCTCTTTGCAGCATTGGCTTTCATGTCGATGTGGTATGTCCGGGAAAGAAAGCCGGGGATCAGGTAGCAACAGCAATACACGATTTTGTAGGTTTCCAGACATATGTGGAATTGAGAGGTCACAATTTTACACTGACAAAGAGTTTCGATAGTGTGAAACTGGAAGATTATGCCGGGCTTTATATCACAGGTGGGCGTGCACCTGAATATATTCGTCTCGACCCTAAGGTGATAGAATACACACGCTATTTCTTCGAAAAGAATTTGCCTGTAGCTGCTATTTGTCACGGCATTCAGATACTGACAGCCGCCAATGTGGTAAAAGGACGTACATTGACATGTTATGTCGCCGTAGGTCCGGAAGTTACACTGGCCGGAGGTAATTATAAAGATATTCCGGCAACGGAAGCTATTACAGACGGTAATCTGACAACTTCCCCTGCATGGCCGGGACATCCTGCTATATTAAGGGAGTTTTATAAATTGCTGGGAGTAAGGGTAGAGCTATAAATAGTCAGCTTTTGCAGGCTGATCGAAGATAAATAGTTTTAATGTCCTTTGTGCTAAGCTTTTGATTTGTGCAAAGGGCATTGATTTTAAATGATAATTGAATAAACAATGAATCTGCAACAATTAGTCCGCAAGAATGTATGGAATATGAAGGCCTATTCTTCGGCCCGTGACGAGTTTAAAGGGGAGGCTTCCGTATTTCTGGATGCAAATGAAAATCCATTAAACGATAAGTACAACCGTTATCCCGACCCATTGCAATGGGCACTGAAAGAAAAAATATCGAAAATAAAAGATATTCAGCCGGAGAAGATTTTCTTGGGCAATGGGAGTGATGAACCCATAGACCTTGTCATTCGTATATTTTGCGAGCCCCGTATCGATAATATTGTGGCTATTGATCCTACATACGGTATGTATCAGGTGTGTGCCGATGTAAACGATGTGGAATATCGCAAAGTATTACTGGACAGCAATTTTGATCTTGAAGCCGGTACATTGCTGGAAAAGACAGATGAAAATACAAAATTGATATTCCTTTGCTCTCCGAATAATCCGACAGGAAATCTGCTGAACAGAAAAGAAATAGAAAAAGTGTTGGATTCTTTTTCCGGTATTGTAATCGTCGATGAAGCCTACATAGATTTTGCAGCTGAAAAAACATGGCTGAATGATTTGCAAAAATACCCGAATCTGATAGTTTTGCAAACATTTTCCAAAGCATGGGGATTAGCCGCTGTCCGTTTAGGAATGGCTTTTGCATCACCGGAAATTATCAAACTATTCAATAAGGTAAAATATCCGTACAATGTAAATATCCTCACACAGAACTTTGTGAACGGCGAACTGGATAAACTGGAGTTAAGGAAAGAATGGATTCAAACCTTACTCAAAGGACGCGACTATCTGAATGAGGAATTGCTAAAACTATCTTTTGTACAAAAAGTATATCCTACCGATTCCAATTTTATACTGGTAAATGTTGGCGATGCCAACAGTTTATATAAGCAACTGGCCGATAAAGGCGTGATTGTGCGCAATCGTAATTCGGTATCTCTCTGTGCGGGTTGTCTGCGTATTACAGTGGGTACAGATGAGGAAAATAAGAAATTGATAGAGACTTTGAGAAATATTTGAAATGAAGAAAAGAGCATTATTTATAGATCGTGACGGAACAATTGTGATAGAGCCACCGGTAGATTATCAACTGGATAGCCTTGAAAAACTGGAGTTCTATCCTAAAGTTATCCGTAACCTTTACTTTATCCGTAAAAATCTGGATTTCGAATTTGTGATGGTAACTAATCAGGATGGACTGGGGACTTCATCGTTTCCCGAAGATACATTCTGGCCGGCACATAATCTGATGCTGAAAACATTGCAGGGTGAAGGGATTACTTTCGACGATATACTTATCGACCGCAGCTTCCCTGAAGATAATGCGCCTACCCGGAAACCCCGTACAGGACTATTGGGTAAGTATATGAATGAAGAATATGATCTGGCACATTCATTCGTAATCGGTGACCGTCTTACCGACGTAGAACTGGCAAAGAATCTCAGGGCAAAAGCAATTTTTCTTCGCGACGATATGGAAGTTCCCGAGGAATTGAAAGATGCTTGTGTATTGCAGACTACAGACTGGGATATTATCAGTGAATTCCTCTTTGCCGGAGAACGAAAAGCCGAAATAAAACGTACGACTAAAGAAACAGATATTTATATTGCCTTGAATCTCGATGGAAAAGGTATTTGCAATATTACTACCGGTCTTGGATTCTTTGACCATATGCTCGATCAGATAGGCAAGCATTCGGGTATGGATTTGACCATAAAAGTAAAAGGCGACCTCAATGTGGATGAACACCATACGATAGAGGACACTGCGATAGCCCTGGGGGAAGCAATTTATAAAGCTTTTGGAGATAAACGGGGAATAGAGCGCTATGGATATTACTTGCCGATGGACGATTGCCTGTGTTCTGTAGCTCTTGATTTCGGAGGACGTCCGTGGCTTGTATGGGATACCGAGTTTCATCGCGAGAGGGTGGGGGATATGCCTACTGAGATGTTCCTGCATTTCTTTAAATCGTTGAGCGACTCTGCGAGGATGAATCTGAATATAAAAGCGGAAGGAGCAAACGAACATCACAAAATAGAAGGTATATTTAAGGCTTTTGCCCGTGCTGTTAAGATGGCAAAGAAACGAGATATTTTCAACTACGAACTTCCATCTACTAAAGGAGTAATCTGACTCTTTGGTTATTTTGATACAATAAATAAATGCTAATCTCTGTTTTTATAGAAACATTAACTTCTAATTTTTCATTTTTTGTGTAAGTTTGCACCGATGAAAAAATATATACTGACAGCATTTCTATTTTTTGCCATATTTTCCGTGCTGAATGCTCAGGATAGCAGGCGTAGACCCAATCGGACTACTCCCACCGTTCAAAAGCAACAAACGGATTCGGTAGCACCGGTTCCGGATAACTTTCCGGTAACGGGTACGACGGTAGATACTGCCAAGGTCGAAGTACCCCCTATATATGGATGGAAGATTTCTCCTCGTCTGGGAGAGCGCATTTTCTTACCGATGGATACCGCTATCGTTAATTTTCATCAGAGTATGCTGGTTGATGGTCTCGATGTTAATGTGGGGTATCTGGGGAATGTCGGTTCTCCGGCACAATCGATGATATTTTTTGATCGCCCGGAATCCTCCCGTTTTGTATTTCTCGATGCCATGCACTATTGGCGTAAAGATCCGCAGGATAAATATTATCTCAATACAAAAGTACCGTATTCTAATGTCCGCTATCAGACAGGAGGCGGAGGGCAGAGCGCTGAACAGCGTTTGCAGACGGAGATTTCCATGAATCTGGGTAAGAAACTGAACGTTGGCTTCGATTTCGACTATATATATTCGCGGGGAAATTATACTTCGCTGTCTAATAAGCAGATGAATTATGATTTTTATGCTAGCTATATAGGCGATAAATATAAGATGCATGCCTTTCTGTCAAATAATAATTTCAACAATATAGAAAATGGCGGTATCACCAATCCTTTATATATTACCAATCCTAATTCGGATGAAATAGTACAGACACAATTCAGAGGCAATTCTCTCGACATTCCCGTGAGAATGCAGAGTACATGGAATAAGATGCGGGGTAAGCATCTCTATGTGACCAATCGCTACGATCTGGGCAATGACGAAGAGGAATACATGGTAAATGATACGACCAAAGCCTGGCGCAAGAAAGCAGATTATATTTCTCCGGCCAGTGTGATATTCACAACTCATTATACAGATCAGAAACGTCGTTTTCTGTCCGATTATGCAGGGATGGATACCTTATATCATTATTATAATAATATAGACGGAGAAAGTGTTGATTTGGAGCCTAAATATATGAGTAATGTAAATGACTTTATGTCGTATTATTCATTTAAGAATACATTTGCGTTGGCCATGAATGAAGGTTTCCGTAAATGGACTAAGTTCGGGCTGACTGCCTTTGCCGAATACGATATGCGTAAATATTCAATGCCGGGAGGATTGCCAGGCTTGCATGACAGGTATAGCGAAAATGCATTGACTATTGGCGGTGTTTTGTCAAAAGAAAAAGGAAAATATCTGAGATATAAAGCCTCGGCAGAATTTAATATTCTGGATGGGAAGGATTATAAACTCGAAGGGGAAATTACCACCATGCTGAATATTTTCGGTAAGCAGGTTTCGGCAAAAGCAAATGGGTATATAAAAAGTATAAGTCCTAGTTTTTTTCAAAAGAATTTTTCTTCCAAGTATTGGAATTGGAACAGTGAAAATACCAACTTTAGTAATACCAACAGGGTATATGTCGGAGGGGAAATTAACTTTCCGGAATTATCTTTTTCCAAAACACGTATTAGCGGGGGGGTGGAAAATATAAAGAATTACATATACTATAATGAAAAAAAAATAACGGCACAAGAATCCGGTAGTGTTCAGGTTGTTTCTTTACGGTTAGATCAGGAGCTGAAAGCCGGAATCTTTCATTGGGATAATCAGATTGTATACCAGAAGTCCGGAAATGAGAATGTGATCCCTCTGCCCCAGCTCAGTATATATTCTAATATTTACCTGATGACTAAGATAGCAAAGGTATTGACCCTACAAATGGGTGTTGATGGACATTTCTTTACAGAATATTATGCTCCCGGTTATGAGCCGCTCACCATGCAGTTTTATAATCAACGGGAGGAGAAGATTGGTAATTTTCCGATAACAACGGCATATATAAACTTACACTTGAAATTTACCCGTTTCTATATTATGATGTATAATCTGACCAATGGAATGGGGAATGGAGAATCATTTACACTCTATCGTTATCCGGTAAATCCCCGGATGTTAAAACTAGGTATTTCGTGGCGGTTCAATAATTGATTACACCATGGCAAAGAAGAAAATCCTTGTATCTGTTGTATTATTTATAGTGCTAATAATCATTTCGTTTTTTGTATTCAGGAAGAGTGGGCAGCCCAAGGACTTTGCTCAGATAAAAAAGGGCGGAGTATTGCATATTGTTACAGATTATAACTCTGTCGGATACTTTGTTTCCGGAGATACTATTTCAGGGTTTAATTATGACTTGATTCAGCTGATGAAAGAGCGTATTCCCTTGAAAATAGAGATCTTATTAGAAGCTAGCCTTGATAAAAGTATTGAAGGACTTAAACAGGGAAAATATGATGTTATGGCTCGCAATATTCCGGTTACCTCCGAGTTGCGGGGTACTCTTGTGTTTACTGAACCTGTTGCGCAAAACAGACAGGTGCTGATACAGCGGAAGCAAGAATTTAATGAAGGTGTGGAGCCTTTGCGGAGCCACCTTGCTCTGGCTAAAAAGACCCTGTATGTTCCTCTCAATTCGCCTGCCATACTGCGTATAAGAAATTTGTCGCACGAGATAGGAGATACGATCTATATAGAGGAAGACCCTGTTTATGGGGCCGAACAATTAGCTATGCTGGTAGCATCTAAGGATATAGATTATGCAGTTTGTGATGAGAAAAGTGCAGAAAAAGTAGCCCAGTCTTTGCCCGAGATAGACTATTCCACATTAATAGGTTTTACGCATATTGAAGCGTGGGCTGTAAGTGAAAAATCCCCTGTGCTCTTGGATTCACTCAATACATGGATAAAGCAAATCAAAGATTCTAAAGAGTACCGTAATATCTACCAAAAGTATTACAAATAGGATTCTAAGTCTGCTATTTGCTATACATGTCTTCTATGTTTGATAAATTATCTTTATAATATTACCTTTGTACTCGCTTATTGTTAGTTACGACTGTTTTTTAGCAGACCTCCATTGTTTTTTGATAAAAAATGATTAAAATTGCTATGTAGACTTTGCAATGACGCAAAAAAAAAGTACCTTCGTCAGATTTTAATTTAGATTATTAAGATTACAGAGTGGAATCATTCTTTCGTACACATAGATATTTAGTAGAACACCTTGACAGTGTTATCCCCAGATTGTTGATGAAGCAGATTGACTGGTCTCAGCGATTGATCGGGATAAAAGGTACCAGAGGGGTCGGGAAAACTACATTCTTACTTCAATATGCAAAAGAGTTTTTCGACATAAACAGGAGAGATTGCCTCTACATAAATCTCAACCAGTTTTATTTTACTATTAGGTCTATAACCAGTTTTGCACGTGAGTTTGTAGAACGTGGAGGTAAAACCTTATTACTGGATCAGGTTTATAAATATCCTGATTGGGCAAGGGAACTCAAAGAATGCTACGAACTTTATCCCCAGTTGAAGATTGTGTTCACCGGTTCTACTGTAATGAAACTTCACGAAGATGAAGGACTTTCACCTATTGTAAATGTATATAATCTGCGAGGATTTTCGTATAGAGAATTCCTTAATATTCAGTTCGAAAAAGATTTCTCAGCATACACTCTCGATGAGATTCTGACAGATCATGAAAGGATAGCAGAGGAAATCTGTACAAGGATAAGACCTCTCGACAATTTCTGGTCTTATATGCATCATGGCTATTATCCGTTTTATCTTGAGAAAAGGAACTTTTCAGAAAATTTGCTGAAAACAGTAAATATGATGCTCGAGGTAGATGTAATGTCTATTAAGCAGATAGAATTGAGTTATCTCCCTAAATTGAGGAAATTATTATACTTATTAGCTCAGTCGGCACCCGATAAACCGAATATAAGCCAGTTGAGTTTGGATTGTGAAATTTCAAGAGCGACAGTTACCAACTACATGGAGTATTTGCGTAGCGCGCGTCTTATTAATATGCTGTACAGAGAAGGGGAAGAGTTTCCAAAGAAACCGGATTTGGTATATATGCACAATACCAACCTTATATTTCCTCTTAAGATGTCCCAAATACAGGATCAGGCCCTGCGGGAAACCTTTTTCTATAATCAGATACATCACAGCGATAGTAAACTCAAGAAAGGTGCAAAAAGCGGAATGTTTGTAGTGGAAAGTGAAGGGAAGGTATATAAATTTAAGATAGAAGGACAAAAAAGCAGAGGTAAGAATAAGTCCGATATATTCTATGCTATAGGCAATCTCGATGCCGGTGACAAGAATATCATTCCTCTTTGGCTCTTCGGCTTTTTATATTGAAAATGATAACGGTTTGATCGAATATAGGTTTTTATAAGGAATGATGAGGGTCTGATATGACGCTGTTCTATTAAGGCAAACAATCGTTTTTATAGAAATATGAGCAATAAAAAGGCCTGAGGCCTTAAATCAAATCGGCGAATTATAAAGTAAACTAAATAAGATAATCAACTATTACAAAAGGTATGGCTAAACAAAAAAAATTCCTGACTTGTGATGGTAATCAGGCTGCAGCGCATATTTCATATATGTTCAGCGAAGTAGCTTCGATCTATCCTATCACACCATCGTCAACAATGGCAGAGTATGTTGATGAATGGGCGGCTGCCGGACGCAAAAATATCTTCGGCGAAATACTAAAAGTACAAGAAATGCAATCTGAGGCTGGTGCAGCAGGTGCATTGCACGGTTCACTACAAGCAGGTGCATTGACAACTACATATACCGCCTCACAAGGTTTGTTGTTGATGATCCCTAATATGTATAAGATTGCAGGAGAGCTTCTTCCGAGCGTATTCCACGTTTCGGCACGTGCATTAGCAGCTCAGGCTCTTTCTATCTTTGGAGACCATCAGGATGTTATGGCTGCACGTCAGACAGGCTTTGCGATGTTCTTCTCAGGTTCGGTGCAGGAAGTTATGGACCTTTCAGCAGTTCCTCATCTGGCAACGCTTGAAGCACGTATCCCATTTATGAATATTTTCGATGGTTTCCGTACTTCTCACGAAATACAGAAAGTAGAAGAGATGGATCAGAACGATCTGATTCCTCTGATTGACCAGAAAGCATTGAAAGAATTCCGTGAAAGAGCGTTGAATCCTGAAAACCCTGTAACCCGTGGTACAGCTCAGAACGATGATATTTATTTCCAATCCCGTGAAGCTGCTAATAAATTTTATGATGCAGTACCTGCGATAGTAGAAAAGTATCTTGCTGAAATAACAAAGATAACAGGCCGCAAGTATGGCTTGTTTGATTATTACGGAGCAGAAGATGCAGATCGCGTAATTATAGCAATGGGATCAGTAACCGAAGCTATCAAAGAAACTGTAGACTATCTGAATGCTAAAGGTGAAAAAGTAGGCCTTGTTGCTGTTCACTTGTATCGTCCGTTCAAGGCTGAAGCATTTTTGGCAGCTATACCAAAAACAGCTACAAGGATTGCTGTGCTTGACCGTACAAAAGAACCGGGAGCTCCGGGTCAACCATTGTATATGGATACAAAAGATTGTTTCTACGGAAAAGAAGATGCTCCGACTATCGTTGGCGGTATCTATGGCCTTTCGTCTAAAGATACTACTCCGGCTCAGATAATGTCAGTTTATGAAAATCTGGCAATGGCTATGCCGAAGAACGATTTCACAATCGGTATTGTGGACGACGTGACATTTAAATCTCTTCCGATGAAAGAAGAAGTTTCGGTAGATGAGTCTGCATACGAAGCTAAATTCTACGGACTAGGTTCTGATGGTACAGTGGGTGCAAATAAGAATACGGTAAAAATTATTGGTGATAATACAGATAAATATTGTCAGGCATATTTTGCATATGACTCTAAGAAGTCGGGAGGTTTTACAGCTTCTCACCTTCGTTTCGGTGACAATCCTATCCGTTCCACATATTTGGTTAATACACCAAACTTTGTAGCATGTCACGTTCCTGCTTACCTTCATCTTTATGATGTAACCAAAGGTTTGAAGAAAAACGGTACATTCCTTCTTAACTCAGTATGGGAT
This sequence comes from uncultured Dysgonomonas sp., assembly GCF_900079725.1. NCBI lineage: Bacteria > Pseudomonadati > Bacteroidota > Bacteroidia > Bacteroidales > Dysgonomonadaceae > Dysgonomonas > uncultured Dysgonomonas sp. The sequence continues at coordinate 1,320,971 of NZ_LT599032.1, read as the reverse complement.
AAAGAAGATGTAGGAAACTATCTTCCTGATAATGTGAAGAAATATCTGGCTGTAAATAATATCAATTTCTATATTATTAATGCAACTAAGATTGCGACAGAAATTGGTCTTGGTGGTCGTACAAATACAATCCTTCAATCTGCATTCTTCAAAATTTCGAATGTGATTCCTTACGATTTAGCTGTAGAGCAGATGAAGAAATTCATCGTTAAGTCATACGGACGTAAAGGAGAAGATGTAATTAAGAAGAACTATGCTGCGGTAGACCGTGGTATTGAAGTAGAAAAAGTAGAAGTGCCTGCTGAATGGGCTAATATAGTAGTTGGTAAACCTGTAGAGGATGATGCACCTGAATTTATCAAAAAAGTGGTACGTCCTGTGAATGCTCAGCGTGGTTATGATCTTCCTGTATCTGTATTCGTAGGCCGTGAAGATGGTACATGGGATCATGGTACAACCGAATACGAAAAACGCGGAGTGGCAGCTTTCGTTCCTGTTTGGGAAGCTGAGAACTGTATACAGTGTAACCAGTGTGCTTATGTGTGTCCTCATGCTACTATCCGTCCATTTGTACTAGATGCAACAGAGCAGTCTAGAGTTCCGGAAGGAGTAGAATTACTTAAGGCACAAGGTAAACAATTTGATGGAATGGGATTCCGTATTCAGGTAGACGTGTTAGACTGTCTGGGTTGTGGAAACTGTGCAGATATCTGTCCGGGCAAAAAAGGTAACTCAGCCCTTAAGATGGTTGAAATAGGTACACAATTCCCTGAACAAAATAACTGGGATTTCATGATAAAGAATGTAACCAGCAAGGCTCACCTTGTGGATACTAAACTGAATGTGAAAAACTCTCAGTTTGCAACTCCATTATTCGAGTTCTCCGGAGCATGTTCCGGTTGTGGTGAAACTCCATATATCAAACTTGTTACTCAATTGTTTGGAGACCGTATGTTGATTGCCAATGCCACAGGTTGTACTTCTATCTATGGTGGTTCGGCTCCTTCAACTCCTTATCGTAAGAATGAAGAGGGTAAAGGTCCGGCATGGGCTAATTCATTGTTCGAAGATAATGCAGAGTTTGGATTGGGTTATGCTTTGGCTAATATTACCATGCGCGATAGAATAGAAAAGTTGATGCAACAGGCTATCGACAAAGCAGACACAAAACAGGAAACAAAAGACCTGTTCCAGTCTTGGATCGATAATAAGCTGGAGGCAGAGAAGACCAAAGAACTTCAACCACAAATATTGAAAGTCGTTGAAGCAGGCATGGCTGCCGGTTGTGATATTTGTAAAGAAATCTATTCATTGAAACAATACATAATCAAACGCTCTATCTGGATCTTTGGAGGTGACGGTTGGGCTTATGATATAGGTTTCGGTGGCCTTGACCATGTGATTGCTTCGGGTGAAGATGTAAATATTCTTGTGCTCGATACAGAGGTTTACTCTAATACAGGAGGTCAGTCTTCAAAATCTACTCCGGTAGCTGCTGTTGCTAAATTTGCTGCTGCAGGCAAGAAAATCCGTAAGAAAGACCTTGGTATGATTGCAACTACCTATGGATATGTATATGTTGCTCAGGTAGCAATGGGTGCTAATCAGGGACAATGTCTGAAAGCAATTAAAGAAGCTGAAGAATACAAAGGTCCATCATTGGTTATCGCATATTCACCTTGTATCAGCCACGGATTGCGTAAAGGGATGGGACATGCACAAGATGAAGAAAAAGCAGCGGTTGCTTGCGGATACTGGCACTTGTGGCGTTACAATCCACTGTTGGAAGAAGAAGGAAAAAATCCGTTTACTATGGATAGTAAAGAGCCGGATTGGTCTAAGTTCCAGGAATATCTGGGTAGTGAGGTTCGTTATACTTCTCTTCAGAAATCAAATCCGACAGAAGCATCAGATCTTTATAAAGCTGCTCAGGATAATGCGATGTGGCGTTACAAAGGTTATCAACGTCTTGCTGCTGCAACATTTGAAAAATTCGATGAAACATCTGAGCTTCAAAATTAATGCTTATTAGCCATTAATATATAATAACATTTGGAGGGCCAGTCATTATGACTGGCCCTCTTTTTTCGTTAAAAGCCTTATATATACATGTTTATTAAAAATAAAGAATATCAATTTAATATATAAAAGAATTCTAAATTAAAAAATATGTATTATCTTTGCCAAACCTGATATATAGTTATTATAACTGATACAAAACATATGAACAAAAAGACTTTACTAACTTCACTACTATTGATTTGTGTATCAATAGTTTCCTTCGCACAGACAAACCAATCTGAGCAATATTCCGTCCCGACGCGGAATGAATATTTACAGAAAGACCCTGTTTGGTTTATTTCCATAGGAGCCGGAGGGCAGGTTTATTTCGGAGAAGATGATAATGGAGTACCGGGCAATCGTATAGGCCTGGATAAGAGAGTAACTTTCGCGCCTACATTGACAATCGGGCGACGAATGAGTAATATAATAACCCTACGCTTGCAGCTTTCGGGCGGTAGTCTTCATGGTTTCAATGACGGTTGGAACGGGACTTACACCCGCTGGTGGAAAGATGGAGCTAATGGGGAGGATTTTATGCGCCTATCTAAAGACCCGCAATGGGATTATATGGGTTGGGTAGAAGGCGTTGATTATGAATATAGTGCTGTAGATGGTACAGGAGTGCCTGTATATCATCCGGCAAGAGGAGGTAAATTTGGTGCCGAAAACCAAAATTACTATATGCAGCATATGCGTTATTTTAGTGCAACGGGAGATATCTCGTTGAATTTGTTGAATCTATTAAAAGGATATCAGCCAAATCGTAGATTTGAAGTGTCACCATTTGCCGGTGTGGGTTGGTATCAACGTTTTGCGCATATGGGTACACTCAATAATACATTCTTTGGCGGTAGCTTAGGTCTGAATTTAGGTTTTAACTTAACCAGAAAGTTTCAAATCTTTGCTGAAGGTAGAGGAGTTATTATTAGTGATAAATTTGATGGACAACAAGGTGATATGAGTAATAATGGTATTGCTCAGGCTACAATGGGGGTAACATATAAATTCGGAGAGCCGAAATATATTGATCCGGCCATTGAAACGCGTTTAGTTATGCCATATAATATAGCACGGGGTTGTGATAAGATGGTACTTGTACCCGGTGGTAACATAGAGATGGGTACCGGTGTAGACCCGCTTTGGGGCGACTCGGTTCCACGCAAATTGGTTGCTGTAAGTCCTTTCTGGATGGATGAAACAGAAGTGACGAACAAACAATATCGTGAATTTGTTTACTGGGTACGTGATTCCATTATCAGAGAGCGTTTGGCTGATCCGGCTTATGCAGGAGATCCTACATATAAAGTATTGGTGCGACCAAGTGATAATTCTTTCACTTCCGTAGGACAACGTTTGAACTGGACTAAACCAATTCCGTGGAAAAACCCGACAAGCAGGGAAGCTGCTGCTATTAACAGTGTAGTAGGAGGGAATCCTTTTGGTGCAGATAAAGGTGGATTGCTTGTTTCGGCAATGAATTATAAATATGATTGGTTCGACTCAAAGAGTTATTATGCTTTCCTCGGTAAAATGCGTGCAGGTGAAGCTACTGCTATCGCTATTACTAAAGATACTGCATATGTGAATTCGAGAGGGGATATTGTTCGCGAAACATTGTCAAGGATGTCTCACGGTGACCGGATCGATTTTACGAATACTTATATCGTAAATATATACCCTGATGTAATGAGCTGGATGACGGACTTCGCAAATGCAAAAAGCGAGCGTTATGTAGAAAGCTATTTTACAACTAAGGCCTATGATAATTTCCCTGTGGTTGGTGTATCCTGGGAAGCTGCCGATGCATACTGCGCATGGCGCACCGATCGTTATATTGCAGACGGTAAGTGTAGTCAGACAGGTTTTGAAGGTTATAGATTGCCTACAGAAGCAGAGTGGGAGTTTGCTGCCAGAAACGGACGTTCCGAACTGGAATATCCATGGTATTCGGACCAAACCCATACAACAGATGGTTTGGCTCATGCTAATTTCAGGGCATCTAAAGACTTAAAAGATTTGGTGTCTCCTGTGGCAACGTTCTTGCCTAACCGTTTCGGTTTGTATGATATGGCCGGAAATGTAGCAGAGTGGACCACTACAACATTTACTGAGTCTGTAGACCGTATGGCTGATGAGGCTAATCCTGATTTCAGCTATAGAGCAGTATTGGCTGATCCTGCTATCCTTAAACGTAAAATCGTAAAAGGTGGCTCGTGGAAAGATGCAACAGTACGTTCGGGAGACAGATCCGTTGAGTTCCAGGATAAGGGTCGTTCATTCATCGGTTTCAGGTGTGTGAGATCGTGGGGTGTTGATGAAAAGGGAAGATTTAGATAATAAATCCGTTAAATATAAGTTTATACTTATATAACATTACATATAGTTAAGCAAAATGACGAAGAAGGAAAGCGTTAAACATTTTATATCCAGCCGAAAAGGTCAGATAATATTCAACTATTTATATAGCTGGGGTGCTGCAGTAGTTATTATTGGAGCTATGTTTAAGATAATTCATCTTCCTTTTGCCGATTATATATTAATGGCGGGGATGATTACCGAGGCCGTAGTTTTCTTTATCTCAGCATTCGATTATATCTCCCCCACTCCGGCAACAGAAACTGTATCTAATGCAGGAGTGATTATTGGCAGTAGTGTTACGAGCGGTACAGTTGTAACTCCTCAGGCAGCAGCTGCTGTAAGGACAGAATCAGGTAAAGGTAAAGTCGAAGGTTCTGGTTCGGTAGTTGTTGTTGCAGGTGGTGGAGGTGGAAGTATCTCCGGAGGAAGTTTTTCAGGCTCAGGGGCGATATCTGCCGGTAGTACCGGAGGTGGTGCTAATGCCGGAGTAAATCAGACAGCGTCAACGGGAACATATTCTTCGGGTGCGTCAGGTGGTACGAATGCTTCAGCAAAAAATATAACACCTGAATATGCTCAGAGTTTGAATGATACTGCTCAAAATCTGGAAGAATTTTCTACTACTATACAATCGTTGAATGAAGCATCTCAGAAACTGTTGGGAGCTTATAAGCACGTTACCGAAACTCAAGGTTTTGTAGATAACTTAGCGACATTAAATCAAAATGTAAGTGGACTGAATGATGTATTCAATACACAGCTACAGACTATAACAGAGCAAATGTCGGCCATCAGATATATAAACGATAGCTTGATCCGTATGAAAGGTTTATATGACGGAGCTATTGGCGATAGTTATATGTTCAGGGAAGAATCTGCAAAAATGACTAAGCATATAGAAGCGTTGAATAACGTATATGCTCGTTTATTACAGGCTATGACAACAAATAATAACAATATGAACCCAACTAATTTTTAAGTAAAGGTCGTTAGGCTTAAATTTGAAAATTAAAAAGAAGATAACTGATGGCATTAAGTAGAGGGCAAATGACGCGGCAGAAGATGATAAATCTGATGTATCTGGTTTTTATTGCTATGCTCGCTTTAAATGTATCGACAGAAGTACTCGATGGATTCGTATTGGTAAATGATAATCTTCAGGAAAATATAGAGGTTACAGCTGCACGGAATAAACAAATTTATGCAGATATAGATCAGGCATATGCTAATAATAGGGAAAAAACGCAGGTAGGATTTGATATATCACGAGATGTAAGGCGCAAAACCGATTCACTTTTCAATTATATCCAATATCTAAAACAGGAAATAGCAAAGAAGAGTGACGGGGCAAATGCCGATATTAATAACCTGAAATCGAAAGACAATCTTGATGCCTCATCCGAAGTAATGATTTCTCCCGTCGGCGGACAGGGAAATAAACTGAAGAAAGCGTTGGATGAATACAGAGAAAGCATATTAACCCTGATATCTGATAATACAAAAAAAGATGTGGTCAGTAAGACCCTTTCTACTCAGCCAAATGAAAGGGCTAAGAAAGACGGGAAAAGCTGGTTACAGGCTTCTTTCGATAGAATGCCAAGTATTGCCGCTATAACTTTTTTATCAGAGTTGCAGGTGAATGTGAAGCAGGCGGAAGGAGAAGTTCTGAATAATTTGATTCAGGATATTGATATAAAAGACATGCGGGTCAATCAATTGAGTGCTTTTGTCGTTCCTCAATCTAGCATGGTAATGCGCGGGACAACATATTCGGCACAGATTATCATGGCCGCGGTCGATACAACCCAGCGTCCGCGTATCGTTGTCAATGGCAAAGAGTTGCCGGAAGATAAAAACGGTTTATATGAATTTGCCGCTACAGGTACAGGAAAGCAGACTTTCAATGGATTCATAGAAATGCTGGACCGGAGCGGATTCCCATTGAAACGGGAATTTACTCAGGAATATACTGTTATGGAGCCGATGGCTACAGTTGCACCTTTGCTGATGGATGTACTTTATTCAGGTATTCCTAATCAGATTAGTATATCTGTTCCCGGTGTCCCTATAAGTGAAGTTTCGGCGACAGCTGTAGATGGCGGAACTTTGAGTGCATTAGGCAATGGAATTTGGGTAGCTTCGCCTTCTCCATCTAAAATAGGGCAAAAATTTGTAATTACCGTATCAGCGAGAGTGAATGGAGCGACTCAAACTGTAGCAAGAAAAGAATTCAGGATACGTCCATTACCACCGGCGTTGGCATATATTGATTATAAAGATGCTAATGGTAACCAGAGGAAGTTTAGAAAAGGTGCTCTGTCCAGAGCCTTGATACTAAATTCCCCGGGGATTAAGGCTTCAATAGATGATGGTATTCTTGATATTCAATTTACAGTATTAAGTTTCAGAACATATTCGTTTGATGCAATGGGAAATACTACACCGGAATTATCGAATGGTGCTAATTTCTCTCAACGTCAGATAGAACAAATAAGAAAAATGAATAGAGGGACACGTTTCTTCATCGGCGACATCAAGGTAAAAGGTCCTGATGGGGTTGAACAGGAAACAAACCCAATGCAAGTAACGATCAATTAATTAACACAAAAATAGCATATTATGAAATCTATCATTTCATTAATGTTTGGCGGATTACTGATAACAGGTTCGCTTTTCGCACAAAACTGCGCAAATAACAGACCTAGGATCTTAGATGAAGTATCAGTTGTAACTTCTACATCAGAGGATATGGCTACTGATATCTCTACAAGAGAATTAGCAGTTATGGAAAATTCAATGAATGATTATTCTTCCTCAATCTGGTCGCGTGAGATTTACCGTCAGATTAGTGATGTGGAAGGCAATGAAACATTCTTTTATCCTCAGACATCTACAGAGCAGAGAACCAACCTGTTCTCATTGTTAGTAAACCTTTTGAGTACAAATACAATAAACGGATATAAATACGAAGCTCAACCGGAATTGGGTGCGATGCTCACTGGAAAAGAAACTCTGGAGGAAGCTGCTGTTCCATTCACTGAGGCTAGTGATAAGACTTTAAATGTGAAAAGGGAAGATATTCCGTCGGATAAGATAACTCACTATCTGGTAAAAGAGAGATGGTATTTCGATGCCAAGACATCCAAAGGCGATGTGCGAGTGACACATATTTGTCCGGTACTGTTCGAAAAAGGCAAATATTTCCCATTATTCTGGGTTCGCTTCGATGATGTGAGTGTATATTTGGCAAGAGCGGTATCACCGGTAGGAGTAGCTAATGTAACTCCTGTTCTGACGAATGCTTCTATGTTTGATATTATCCGTAACAGATGGTATAGAGGTTGTATATATCAGGTGGGAATGAGACAATTGTCTGCTCACTTTCCTGAAATGAAGGACCTGATAAATGAGCGTAAGCGTATAGAGAATGAATTGGATTATATCCAGTCTAAATTTTATGCTGCGGAAAGAAGACGATAAGAGGAATTAGTATTATATAAGAAGCCTTGTAGAAATATCTATAAGGCTTCTTCTTTTTATATAAAAGTGAAAATCCCCTGAGAATTAGCTCAGGGGATTGATTATGTATTCTTTATTTTCGCACCCTATCAACTAGGTTTCTGCACTTCTTGTATTATTTCCATTCCTTTCAAAATAGCTTGTTCATTCATCGGTAATAGCTTATGATGACGTTCAGGCAGTGATTTTTTCAATCCCAGCATCACATTATCGAGTTGCACCATCGGAGATACTTTAAGAAGGCCACCCAGCACTATCATATTAAATGCCTTTGTATTCTGCATCAATGTAGCTGTATCTATTGCCTCTATTTTGTAAATATATATATCTTTCCTTGTTGGCGGATGTTGAAATCCGCTAGGGTCATATATCAATATTCCTCCTGGTTTTACATTAGGCTCGAACTTATCGAGTGAAGGCTGGTTGAGTATAATTGCTATATCATATTCATTTACAATAGGCGAACTGATGGCATTATCGCTTAGTATAACTGTTACGTTAGCAGTACCACCACGTTGTTCCGGCCCATATGATGGAAACCATGAAACTTCCTTGTCTTCCATCAGACCCGAATAAGCCAATATTTTACCCATCGACAGTACTCCCTGTCCTCCGAAACCTGCTATTATTACTTCTTGTGTCATGCTTTCTCTTTTAGATATTTTTTAAGTCTCCCATTGGGTAAACCGGGAACATATTTTCTACCATCCAGTCATTTGAAGCCTGGGGTGTCATTTTCCATCCAGAACTACAAGTTGATACTATTTCGACAATAGATGTCCCTTTATTCTCCATAGAATTCTCAAACGCTTTGCGAATCATGCGCTTTGCCTTTTTTACGGTTGCTGCTGTATGTACGCTCTGGCGGGTTGCAAGGCATACGCCCGGCAATTGTGCCAACAAATCGGTTATCTTGAGAGGGTAACCATTTTCATACACATCACGTCCGTTAGGAGTCGTGGCAGTTTTCATATCCAGAAGGGTAGTTGGAGCCATCTGTCCTCCTGTCATGCCGTATATGCCATTGTTAATGAAGATGATGGCAATATTCTCGCCCCTGTTCGCAGCATGTATCGTTTCAGCTGTACCAATGGCCGCAAGGTCACCGTCTCCCTGATATGTGAATACCATTTTTTCAGGATTAAGGCGTTTGACTGCGGTAGCAACTGCCGGAGCACGTCCATGAGCAGCTTCCTGCCAGTCTACATCCAAATAGTTGTATGCAAAGACGGCACAGCCTACAGGTGCAATAGCGATGGTCTTATCCATAATTCCCATTTCTTCCACCACTTCGGCAATCAATTTATGTACAACCCCGTGTGAACAGCCGGGGCAATAATGCATCTCGACATCGTTCATTAATGCAGGTTTTGCATATACGAGATTAGCCGGATCTATAATATTTGTACTCATAATCTTAAAACTTTAATTATACAAAATCACTGTTTTTAGCAGTCAAACTTACGTTGCAGAGCATCTACCACTTCGCTTGGAGTAGGTACAATACCTCCCAGACGACCATAATGTTCTACTTTTACTTTTCCGCTTACAGCCAGACGAACGTCTTCTACCATTTGGCCGGCATTCATCTCTACTGTAAGTATTCCTTTTATTTTGGATGCGTATTTGTCTATTTCTTTTGAAGGGAACGGCCAAAGCGTGATAGGGCGGATAAGTCCTACTTTTATACCCTGTGCACGTGCCAGATCCATTGCTTTTTGGCATATACGTGCTGCAGAACCGAATGCTACCAATATGTAGTCGGCATCTTCACAATTGATTTCCTGGTGCAGAGATAGTTCTTTTTCAATTTTCCGATACTTTGCCTGAAGGCGGAGATTGTTTACCTCCATCTTATTCGAATCCAGTTCGAGAGTGGTTATTATCGTAGGTTTCTTTCCCGGTAGCCTGCCCAATGTTGCCCATGGACATTGTTCTCTGATTTCGGCATCTGTTCTCCTGCGCGTGTATGCAGGAAGTTTGACTTTTTCCATCATTTGACCGATAACTCCATCGGTAAGTATCATTGCCGGAGTTTGATATTTAAAAGCGAGATCGAATCCCAAGGTGACAAAATCTGCCATTTCTTGTACCGAACTGGGAGCGAGTGTGATTAATTTATAATCTCCGTGTCCTCCTCCTTTTACAGCCTGAAAGTAATCGGCCTGCGACGGCTGTATGGTACCTAATCCCGGTCCTCCGCGCATTACGTTTACCAGCAAGCAAGGCAGTTCGCCTGCGGCGATATATGACACCCCTTCGAGCATAAGGCTCATTCCGGGACTGGAAGACGAGGTCATAACTGCTTTTCCACAGCCTGCACCACCGTATACCATATTGATAGATGCTGTTTCACTTTCAGCCTGAAGTACAACCATTCCTGTCGTTTTCCAGGGAGCCTCGGCCATTAATGTTTCCATTATTTCCGATTGAGGAGTTATTGGGTATCCGAAGTAGCCATCAGCACCGTATCTGATTGCAGCATGAGCTATGGCTTCGTTACCTTTCATTAAAAATATTTCTTCTGACATAAGCTTTTGATTGATTAAAAAAACGAATTAAGGTCACAGACCTATTTGTTATTTTGGTAAGTAAAAAGGCAATAGTAAGTTACGTTTTGAAAATGTATCATTATATATTATCTGTTACTTACAAATGGCTGCCCTTACAGGACAGACAGGTAATTCGTTATACTACTCAAATTTTTTCTTGTAAATAGTGAGACATCCATCAGGACATACATAACCACAATTGGCACAACCGATACAAGCTTCGGGATTTTTCATGAAAACGTAGTGGTATCCTTTCTGATTTACGTTTCGGGGCTGAAGTTCCAAAACATCGCAAGGGCATGAAACTACACATAGATTACAGCCTTTGCAGCGTTCTTCATTAACTACGACTGTTCCTTTGATTTTGGCCATTTCCTTATAATAATTATTTTAGCATTACTTTTCCGCTAGGGAATTTTCATAAGATCCTAACGCAAAGGTATGCGTATTTATTTTTATATTCCCCTTTTTGGATGATAAAGATGTTAAAAAAAATCATGTCACTAAACATATTATTATTTTTTAGGAGAATATGAGTGCTTGAATTTCAGTTGGTTGTCTATGCAATATTGCATTCGGCTATTTTTTCTGTCTTTATGTCAACTACTTGGATTAAATCGTCCGGTCTTATCTGGATCTGCAGACCTCTTTTTCCTGCACTTATATAGATAAAGTTATGCTCTTTGCATGAAATATCTATATATGTAGGAAATTTCTTTTTCATTCCTATCGGGGAGCATGCGCCTCTTATATATCCTGTAACATTCAGCAGATCTTTCATCGGTATCATATCACAACTCTTGTTACCGGATACCTTTGCTGCTATTTTCAGGTCCAGTTCTCCGTTTCCCGGAATAATGCAGACAAAATAACCCGATTTGTCTCCTTTCAATACCAGAGTTTTGAATAATTGTTCTACCGGTTCGTTCAATTGTTCGGCTACATGTATGGCGCTCAGATCCGATTCGTCGACTTCGTAAGGAATAAGTTTATACTCTATTTTTTCTTTGTCCAGTAATCTAACCGCGTTTGTTTTCTCTATTTTCATAGCTGGCATATCTTACTTTTTTCGCTGTTTAAAACAAATAATTTATCAAGATGTTTATGGAATTAACCATTTATAGTCATCTATTAACTAAAACACGAATTTAAACATTTATATCATGAAAAACATAACTAATCTTTTTATAATAGCTATCATAGGATTTTCTGGCATGTTGTCCTGTGGCAACAGTAATAAGAGTAATCTGTCTGAACAATCTTATGAGATGTCAATGACTGCTGTAGAAGATGAAAAAAGCAGTGCAGATCAAGCTCTCGACGAAGCATATGAAGTGGTAAAGAAAGAGAAAGCTCCTGCTACTACACTCAAATTCACTCCGCCACAGATTATTCCTAACTTTATTACCTCTTCGGCTGCCGTTGCTACCTACGATGATGGTATACATAAGTTTGTTCGTACTGCCTCTACAAAATTCAAAGTGAGAGAAGTTGTTTCTGCTACGCAGAAGATAGAGGATATAGCACTAAAAAACAGAGGCTTTATTATTAAATCTGCCATTAATAACGATAACTTGTATTCGGAGACTGTCAATATTTCAAAGGATTCCTCAATAGTCAACTATTCGTGTAATCTTATTGCGACCATCGAATTGAAAGTTCCTGCATTATTGCTCGATTCAGTATTGCGTCAGATAGCTCCTTTGGCCGTTTTAGTAGATTACCGCACGGTAGATGCACAGGACGTTACTGTTAAGCTGATGTCCGATCAATTAGCGCAGATTCGCCTGGCTAAGAGGCAAAAGCGTATATCTAATGCGATCAGTACAACCGGACGTAAACTCGATGATGTAATGGTTGCCGAAGATGCTTTGGATGCAAGCCTCGAAGATGCTGACAGGAAAGTGATCTCCGAATATATGACTAATGAGCAGATTGCATACAGCACTATAAGTATAAGCATGTATCAGGACAGAATAGAGTATTCTGAGAAGATACTTCGCAAAACCGCAGTTAAGGAGTACACCCAGGGTTTTGGATCCAAATTGTTAGATGCATTGGCTGGCGGTTGGTCTATTATCAGCGCTATATTTCTTATGCTGGTATATGTCTGGCCACTCATCATTGTTTCTGCTATTGGTGTATTTATCTTTCTGAAGATAAGGAAAAGGAATAAGCAGAAATAATTATAGTATGAAGGAGATAAATAATTTCTGTATTTGTCTCCTTTATGCTTTATGGAGCTAAACGCTCGATCTTCCAATCCCCGTCTACCCTTGTATATTGTATCCGGTCGTGCAGGCGGCTTTTGCGTCCCTGCCAGAATTCAATGAGATTTGGCTTAACGATGTATCCTCCCCAGTTTTCGGGACGGCTTATCTCTTTCCCTGCAAAACGGGCTTCGAAGTCAACCATAAGTTGCTCCAGATGTTGTCTGTCAGGTATTACCCGGCTTTGAGGCGATGCCCATGCCCCCAATTTACTTTTGGCAGGGCGCACTTCGAAATATGAGTCGGAATCAGCTTCCGGTATTTTTTCTACAATACCTTCAATCCTCACTTGTCTTTCCAGTTCATGCCATACAAAGTTAAGGGCGCAATGGTTATTCTCAGCTATTTGTATTGCCTTCTTACTATCGTAATTGGTAAAAAATACAAAGCCTTCCGGTTTTATTTGCTTTAGCAAAACAATACGGGAAGATGGCTTGCCGTCATTTGTTGCTGTAGCAAGATTCATGGCGTTAGGTTCTAATGCTTCGGCAGCTACGGCCTCATTAAACCAGCGTTCGAACATGCTAATCGGGTCGAGTGTAACTTCCTTTTCTTCCAGTGTTTTTAGGGTAAAGTCTCTGCGTATATTGAATAAATCAGTCATTCTATCGGTATTTATTGATCATCAAAAATACTTAAAAGTTGACAAAGGTGACACTTTTTACAGGAAACAGTCAACAATAATTCTCTCGTAAAGATGCGAAGACACAAAGTCTAATCCATTGCCATGTTTACATTTATTGACTAAATTTAGTTAAAACCTGACACATCTGACAGCTTTTCCATTATTTTTATCTTGCGTATTTTGTATCCATTAACTATGTATGGTTAAAAAGTAACGGAGACAATTAAAAATTAAGAATGAATAATTAAGAACTGTGTTTTTGTTACTTTTTCAAAAACCTGACAACGTTGACACTTTTGCAATGTTTTTCATTGTTAGCTTTCCAATTAAAAAGGTAACAAAGGTAACACTTTTCTACCTATTACTTTTTACCCTCTCTGTAGTCTCCCTTTGGGGAGAAACAACGTTCGACAGAACGAAGTGTAGTCAATGGAGGGGGCCATCAATAATTCAAAGAACTAATAGCTATAAGCTAAAGGTTAGTAGCTCCTGCCTATAGATAAAATATTAGAAATAAGATAAAAAAAATTCCCGCTGACATCTCGTCTGCGGGAACCTAAGATCAACTAAAAAAACTATCAATAGAAAAGTTATGCTAAACAAAGTATGTTCTTTTCCTTTTCTTTTTGCTTTTTACAGTATCGGTTACATTGTTCGCTGATACTGTATCCGAGTAATATGCCAAGTATAAAATCTTCTTCGGGAGTCAGCAGGTTCAACGGCTTATCGCCACAAATCCTGTTTGCCACATTCAAACATTCGTCTTTTCCGAAGAACACATTTATATTGCCATTTTTTAATCGTTGTATTTTGTAACTGATTCCGTTTTTCTCCAATTTCCAGATTACTTTTTCTTCTGTATCTGCGGTCAGGGTGCATAGCATCAGGTCGCGGACACCTTTCTTGTATTCGTAAATGAGATGGTAGAAAACACGCATAAATCGGTTGGTTTATTAAATTACCTTTTTCAAATCTTCAGTCCAGAGCGCAATACGTTGGTCTGTCAGGCTCGATTCGTTATCATTGTCTATTAATAGGCCTACAAACTGGCCGTTTACTACAGCTTCCGAACTGTCGTAAGTGTAACCTTCTGTGCTTACCTGCCCGATAAATTCGCAGCCTTTGTCTTTTATCGCTTCATATATTTTACCTACTGCATCTCCGAATGTATCGCTATATGATGAAGAATCACCGCAACCAAAAAGAGCAACTTTCTTACCACTCAGGTCAGTGGCTTTCACCTTGTCGATATAGTATTCCCAGTCGTCTTGCAAATCTCCAAGACCTAATGTAGGTGATCCGAACAAAAGAACGTCATAAGCCGCATAGTTCGTATCCGCTTTAGATACGTCGTGTAAATCAGCTTTATCTACATTTAGTTTTTTTGCAATTTCTTCTGCAACATCTTGTGTGTTTCCGGTTGTAGAGCCGTAATATATTCCAATCTTAGACATATTGTAAATGAATTATAATTTAGTAATGCAAAGAAACAGGATATATCGGAGTGGGGCAATACCGAAAAATAATGAAATTTATAGGCAAAACTACTTACTTATGAGTAGAAGATGGTAATTCTTTGCATTTATGCACGATACTCTAAATAAAAAAAGCAGACTGAATAATCAATCTGCTCTCTTTATACCGTTTAAACTATATTTTAAGCTTCTGCCTTAGGAAGTACAGAAACATAAGATCTATCGTTTTTCTTTTTACGGAATGATACTACTCCGTCTGTTAATGCAAACAAAGTATGATCTTTTCCGATACCTACATTTTCACCAGGGTGATGAGTTGTACCTCTCTGACGAACTATAATGTTTCCGGCTTTTACTATTTCTCCGCCGAATGCTTTAACGCCTAATCGTTTACTTTCCGATTCACGGCCGTTTTTCGAACTACCTACACCTTTCTTGTGTGCCATTTTCTTCTGTTTTTACTGATTAAGCAATAATTTCTTTAACTACAACTTCTGAAAATTGTTGACGGTGACCGTTCAATTTACGGTATCCTTTTCTTCTTTTCTTGTGGAATATAAGCACTTTGTCTCCTTTTGCCTGAGATATTACTTCTACTACCACTTTAGCGCCTTCTACAGTAGGAGCACCTACAGTTACAGCACCATCTTTGTCAACTAATAATACTTTTTCGAACTCTACTTTAGAGCCATTTTCTGCGTTGATTCTGTGAACGAACAACTTTTGGTCTACTTCAACCTTCATTTGTTGTCCCTGAATATCTACGATAACGTACATCTGTTTTTATATTTACAGGTTATATGCCTGAGGCGAACCGGTTTACACAGGTTTCTTGTTAGCCTATTAGCAATCGGGTGACAAAAGTAATGAAATATTGTGAAATATTCAAATTTTTTTATGCGATATTATTCCTTATTATCTATAATCGTGAGGGTGCCTTCTATGTCGTCCAGCATCGGTATGTTTATATCACCGCCTATTTCGGTTATAATGGCTTTGATTGCCTGTTTGTCTACTTTGGATATGGTGGTAAGTTTTCGGCCTGTTATCATATTCGTACCCGACATGTAACCTAATATCCCGTCTACGATAAATATACTGTCGCCTTTTGCTGTGTATGAGCTTTTCCTATTTCTTGCATAGGTGCCGTTTTGTGGGTTTATGGCTAATGTGGATATAGCCCCCATGTTCGGATTATTTTCATCTACATCGAAAACTCTTCTTATCTCCAGTAGTTCTGCATCTCTTACAAACATACTGTTAACGCGTTCATCCACAGTAGGGTCGTTGGATTTTAGTACGCGTTTCTCATTGAGCCATTCGCCGTCTAACGATGCAGAAGGTTTGGGTTCGTAATCATCACCGCATGAATAAAAGCAGATGCTGGTGATAATGATGAGCAGTGTGAGGTAGATGTTATTTTTGTTCATCTGTCAAAGGTTTGTTTTGTAAAATGTTTCTGCAAAGATATATATAATTTTTTCTTGAATGAATTTATCATAGTTAAATGGTGTGTATGAGTGATTGTAACGAATTTGTTATATTTTTATTGCGTATTGACAATTTGAAATAAAATATAAACAAAATGTGTTATAATTATGTTTTATATTTTGAATTGAGAATAAAATGATATAAATTTGCCGAACTGTGGCAAAATATAAAACTAACTAAAAAAATAATTATAAATATATGTGTGGATTTGTAGGTGTATTTGATTTAACCCAAAATATAGATGTGCTTCGTGGCCAGGTGCTTCGCATGGCAAAGAAGATTCGTCATCGTGGTCCCGATTGGTCGGGGGTGTATTGTGGTAGTAAATCTATCCTCGCTCATGAAAGGCTTTCCATTGTGGGTGTTGATTCGGGGAAGCAACCCCTGTATAGTAAAGATAAAAAACTGGTATTAGCTGTTAATGGCGAAATATATAATCATAAAGAGATAAGAAACCGGTATTCTGATTATGAGTTTCTTACTCATTCCGATTGTGAAGTAATCCTTGCTCTGTATAAAGATAAAGGAGCGGATTTGTTCGAGGATCTGAACGGTATATTTGCATTTGCCCTCTATGATGTCGAAAAAGATCTTATATTGATCGGTCGCGATCATATGGGTATTATCCCTTTATATATGGGGTATGATGATTACGGGCAATTTTATGTAGCCAGTGAGTTGAAAGCGCTGGAGGGCGTTTGTCCTAATATTCAGGAATTTTTGCCCGGGCATTATATCTTTAGTGGAGATGGTACCGCTCTTAAGCAGTGGTATAAGCGCGACTGGATGGAGTATGATAACGTGAAAGATAATAAATCGGATGTTGAAGAATTGAGAATATCTTTGGAGGCGGCTGTGCATCGCCAGTTGATGTCCGATGTTCCTTATGGGGTCTTGCTTTCCGGTGGACTGGATTCGTCTATTATATCGGCAGTGGCAAAGCGTTATGCGGCACGACGTATAGAGGATGATAATAAAACGGAGGCATGGTGGCCACAGCTTCATTCTTTTGCTGTAGGGCTTAAGGATGCTCCGGATTTGATTGCTGCCCGTAAGGTGGCGGAGTATATAGGTACAGTTCATCATGAAATTAATTTTACGGTAGAGGAGGCTATAGATGCGCTGAGTGATGTGATTTATCATATCGAGACATATGATGTGACAACGGTACGGGCATCTACTCCGATGTATTTATTGGCTCGTTTTATAAAGTCTATGGGAGTGAAAATGGTGTTATCAGGCGAAGGTTCGGATGAGCTTTTCGGTGGTTACCTTTATTTTCATAAGGCGCCGGATGCAAAGGCATTGCATGAAGAGACGGTTCGTAAGCTGGACAGGCTTCATTTATACGATTGTTTGCGTGCAAACAAATCATTGGCGGCATGGGGGGTAGAAGGGCGTGTGCCTTTTTTGGATAAGGAATTTATGGATGTGGCTATGCGCCTGAACCCTCAGGATAAAATGTGTGGTAATGGAAAAATAGAAAAGCATATACTCCGGAAGGCTTTTGAAGATTATTTGCCAGCCAGTGTTGCATGGCGGCAAAAAGAGCAATTTTCCGATGGTGTAGGGTATAACTGGATAGATACATTGCGCGAGGTTGCGGACAAAAAAGTAAGTGATCGTCAAATGGAACATGCTGCAGAGCGTTTTCCTATCAATCCGCCAATGTCGAAAGAGGAGTATTGGTATCGTACAATGTTCGAAGAGCATTTTCCTTCGGCGTCTGCAGCTCATACAGTACCGTCGGTGCCATCTGTAGCATGTAGCACGGCTACGGCTTTGGAGTGGGATGCTTCGTTTAAGAATAGGGTAGACCCGTCTGGTCGCGCAGTAAAAGCTGTGCATTCCGAGGCTTATGAGTAAATATTGCGGTACATAAAAATATAAAAGCAGAGAAACATACATTTCTCTGCTTTTCTTTTATATACTTTCTTTTATTCTTTCTTCTTTGGTGTAATCGTTCGGATCGAATTGTTTTATTATGCCCCGTGATGTGACTAATTGATATACGAGTATAAGCCATACGGCTAAATTTGGTATAACTTTTAGGGAGTATCGTTTGAAAACTCCGGTGTGTATGCTTTTAGGGAATATATGAGACGAGGTTATCCATGTCCAGAATATGGTGAATAATAATAATCCGATGACCCATTTGCTGTTCGGGTACTTCTGTATACTGTACCAGATGGCAAGCGCGGTCATGGCTATGATGTATGTTTCCGACTCGGAGCCGGTACTGAAAAGCAGGACAAAAATAATGTAGATGCTAATATCCCTAACTGGTATGTTGATTGTCTGTAGCGTTCCGGCTTGATGTATTGTATGGCAAATAGCATGAGTCCCGGAGCTATGATGTATAATGCGGATGCATCAAGGATATTGAAAACCCGTCTTATCAGCCCGATTGCTGAAATATCTTGAGAAAAATTGGTGATATTCTCAATGTTTTTATCTACAAGGCAGAGGTACCAGTCCTGATAGCTTTGTACAATAAATTCAGGAGATGAAATAGTCATTGGCAGAACGAAGAATATAGCGGCCCACATAATCATGTATCCTATAAGTTTTCCTTTGTGTTTCGAAAAAAAGAAGAAACTGAGCCCTACGATCCCGTAAAGTTTTATAAATGTTCCGAATACGATAAAGCATGCCGCCCATATGTCTTTTTCTTTGCGTATGCATATAAGACTCCCGATGATGAGTGCGGCTATCAGTCCGTTGGTCTGGCTGTTCATTACGCAAACATATAGTTGGATTGCAATGATGTAATAGAATAAATATTTCTTTTTCCAGGGTATATTCAGATAGTAGATTGCTACGAATAGGCAAAGGCTCATCGCTATATCCCAGAATAATATACCGAGTCTATCCGGTAGGAGGGCAAAAGGAGCTATGACCATGCTGAAAAGAGGGCCGTAATGATTTACATCATGATGCTCGGCAGGGTATGATGTGTAGAGGTTGGTTTGCTCTATGGTGTGGTAGAATACCCCCTTGAATATCCGATAGTTATTGTGGATTCGGCTTGCTTTTAGTGCGCCGATAACAGGTAAGAGTATCCATATGAATAGGAGAAATCTCTTGTCAGAAAACACAGGCTTTCTGAAAAATTTAACAATAGAGCTCATGAGTCTATCCGCTATTATCCGATAATTAATGTGGTAGTCTGAGCGTTCTGTAAAAGGTGCAGGCTACACGTTGTTTTAGGTTATTATTTTTTCAAAATCTACAATCTGGACTTTGAAAACACAAAGATGGGTATTTTATATGGAATAGGAAATCTTTTCTTGATATTTCGCCCTGAAACATGGAGTTTGTGTAAGGGGTTTTCGATGTTGGATATTATAAGGTGTTTAAAAGAAATATTTTGCTCAAATAAATAGTGAAAATATGGATTAAAGGTGTCTAATTGAAGAAAGGTGTGACATTTGTAAATCATTTGGTCTTGCGTTCTGTCTTTATGATTGTTATTTTGAAAATTAACAAGTCAAAAAGATTTTTTATTTTATTAAAAATGAAAAAATGATACAAAATTCTTGCGAAATCGAATAATTTGTACGAAATTTGCGTCTTGAAAATAGAAATAATATAACACTCAAAAAGAGGACGGAATAGAGGATGAAGAAATTGAAATTTACCAAAATGCAGGGTGCCGGCAATGACTATATTTATATGAATGGATTTACTCAGCAAATAGAGAATCCTTCTGAGTTGGCAGTCCGCTTGAGTAACCGTCACTTTGGTATTGGTTCCGATGGATTAGTGCTGATATTGCCCTCAGATACATGCGACTTTAGAATGCAGATGTTCAATTCCGATGGTTCGGAAGCTGAAATGTGCGGTAATGCTTCGCGCTGTGTAGGTAAATATGTGTATGACAATGGACTGACCGATAAAAAAGAAATAACGCTGGAGACCAAAGCCGGTGTGAAATATATTACATTAAAAGATGGGGATGCTATTGCACGTAAAGTGACAGTGGATATGGGTGAACCTATACTTGCTCCTACTTTAATTCCTGTACAGGTAGCAGAAGAACCTGTGTTGGAATACCCTCTGGATATAGACGGTAAGATATGGAAAATATCGTGTGTGTCGATGGGGAATCCACACGCAGTGATATTTATGAAAGGAATTAAAGATTTGGACTTACCTGTATTAGGCCCTAAATTCGAGAAGAATCCTATCTTCCCGCGCAAGACAAATACGGAATTTATCGAAGTGGTAGATCGCAATACATTAAATATGCGTGTGTGGGAGCGTGGAGCCGGGGAGACTTTAGCTTGCGGAACCGGAGCATGTGCAGCTGCTGTGGCTGCTGTATTGAATAATCATTGCGATAGGGATATAACGATACATTTACTGGGTGGTGATC